>CBIFUL010000014.1:0-105877 GCA_966185695.1 uncultured Pantoea sp.
ATCGCTAACAAAACCGTAACTTACGATTTCGAACGCCTGATGGATGGCGCTAAACTGCTGAAATGTTCAGAGTTTGGCGACGCAATCATCGAAAATATGTAATAACGGTTGTTATTATCACCCCGATTGCTGCGTTGGCAGTTGGGGTGAAATTCCCCTCAAAAAATTCTTCTGCAAAACTGAATGATCATTAGCCTGATTTAGCCCGCTATAGTTAGCCGCTCTTTCCCTCGCTCATCGTTATACTTATCCGTCTGCGCCTGATTTTTATCTTCAAGCAAACGCTGTGCATCCATTCCGTAATCTCATTAGAGACGCTCGGCCAGTGAACGCTGTTCATGGAAAGTTGGTGGCGTGCCTGATTCCCATACCAGATCAGTCATGTTTCGAGCTTTACTGAATCCGTTGGTTATTGAACGGATGGTGAGAGCTTCACCGCGCTGCGCCTGCGATGTTGTGTGAGGGGGGGTGGATCATGAACTTACTCAGAGCCCCATCCCGACCAGCATGCTGAGCCTCTTTATTCAAGCCAACGAGAACCATACGATCGATCTGCGTCATGCGAGTTTGTCCCGCTCTGTATAGTGATCCAGCAGATCGGTAATTTCGCGAACGGTGATGGTTTCAATGCTTTTCATGTCCACATTAGAAACAAATGCTTTCAGTGGCACTAACTTCTGCTTATGCGTGTTGAAATGAATTTCGCCGCTTTCAAGGCGTTCAGCCTGAATAGCCAAATACTTATCTACCCAAGCCGCTTCGGAAATTCCTTTATTATATTCCCTACTGATCTCATCACGAACTTTTATCAGTTGCGCCATCTGGCGTTCTACTAGCCGTGAATTAGCTTCAATAACGATTTTCTTTGCCGCGGCTTCATCCGTCCCTAAGCATGAAACTTGCCTGCTACCGGATGCTTGTACCGCCAGTAAATTTTTTGGTGCGAGCATCCGTAAAGCAGGACAGTCCTGGAATATTGACATTATTTTTTCTTGGCCTAGCCATCTTCCAATATCCTCTTGAGAACGGGGTTGTCAATTTCGTTAGTTAAAGGCTTAACCAGCCCCACAAACTTGGCATTACATTGGAAGCGCTAATTGTTGCCGACCTAGCGTGCCGGCGGCGCTATCATGCCATTTTCGCGAATTTATGAAGAGAGGCCTTTCCGGGAACCGGATCGCCGAATTCACTTTTGCCCATTTTGCAAGAATTAATCAGCGAGCCATAATTACCTCCAAAGGCTTAAAAGCTTATGAGCGTAACTAGGCGCGAGTTTTGATTTGATATTGTTATGTGTCAACAAATGACATTATTCAGAGTGGATGTGGTTATATAGCAACATAAAATGATGTTTAAGTGATTCTTTCTTTCGCTAACGGTGAGCACATATCTGGGAGATGGACACGCGTCAGCGAACGGCGGTGGAACCGCATTGCCGCAGCGTGCTACCTGCTTATCTTTGGCGTATTTGTTGCCTCGATAATCGCGATCAATAACATACCAGTAAGGGAAGCCCTGCGCAGCGTACAGTTTATGTGGTTGCAACATGCACATGCCCATATCAATGTTCTGATAATCTGCGCCATCGACCCTAATCAGGCCGAACCGATCATTCGTTGTTACGGTGCCGAGCGTAGCGGTAAGCTCAAAGCCGCCTTTTTCATTACCGTAATACTTCATCAGGAACGCAGCGAACTCTACGACGTGGCCGGATGATGTTATCGCTATTTCAGGTAATGTATATGGAATTTATGAATGAAGCTCTACAGGCAAAGAAATGGGGGCAGTTAATGGAATGCCAGCATGGGTTGATATTCCGCCTTTAAGCGACGAGCAATATAATGATATCGCACTTGCTCAGCGTGACGCGTTGATTGATGAAGCTACGAAAGAAATCACAGTCTGGCAAACCAAGTTATTAATGAGCCGAAAACTTAAGGGTAAAGAAATGTTATCGATCAATGAATGGATGGATTACATAGATGCAATTGCAGATATTGACCTGACTACTGTCCCTAACATTGATTGACTAATAAAGCCAAATGGCTAGGTATCATTATTAGGGAAAGCTCCATTTCATAACGCTCACCGATGTGGGTGAGCGTTAGTGTTGCGTGGTAAGGATTTAACTTAGAGGTGGCTATCCTTGCTTTATCTCAGTGTGTTCGGTTGATATGTCTGGATTTCTCTTCATTAATATTTTTTTGAATGAGTTAGAAAATGATATGCTAAATTTATCTATATAATTATGATAATAGTGAGCGGTCAAGTACACTATTAATAAGCACGAAAATGATGCGTAGAGTGCGGATATTGAATAGGATATTTTCATGCCATAAAAATAGTTAAACACGTTAGGGCATACAACATATAAAAATGGCTGATGAATTAGATAGACTGAAAAGGAAAGTGCGCCGAGATATTGCAGCGGCCTTAATGATAGTAACTTACTCAATGCTTTTGTTTTTATTATGGAAAGTACAAACAGAAAACCACCAATACTATTAAATAGTATATAGTTGTCGATTTTATACTGTGCCGTGACAGTCACAAAGCTGTTGATTTCTTTGTACCAATAGCCATGGTAATGATATCCACAAAGGAATAATCCAATAATCAACAATGGTATGCCAAGTGCATTTTTTAGATTCCCTTTAATAAGGAATATCATGACGCCAGAAATGAATGAGCAATAATATATATCCTCTCTTGCTGGCAAGTGCATAGCAAAAGGGATTAGCATCATGAGCGCTACAAATGACTTCTTGTAAGTGATGTAAGGTATAACAGAGCACATGAACAGCACAATAACTGAACCATACAACTCAATTTTCATTGTCCATAGAGACCAGTTGTAAGCCGTGCTTCCGCCAAAAAACGCATTTATTGAGCCATTCTTTAAAGCTTCAAGTATGGATGGTTGTTCAATATGATAGCGTTGAGCCCATTCTCCCAGTTGGCTATTATCAACCTTAAATAAAAGAAAAATAATATAAGCCAAAAGACATGAAGCTGTTGCTGGGATCATTAGTCGCCAGTAACGTTTTAGCGCCATGCCCGCAATGCTCGCTGGTGGGTTTTTCGACGTTAAAATTACATGCGCAAGAATAAAGCCACTTAATACAAAGAAAATAGCTACGGCACCCACGCCAGAATAGAAGAATGCGAACGGGGAATTATGAATTAGCATCTCATAGGATGATTTGGCTTTCGAAGCATTTCCTGTATGCATTGATGGGGCGAATGTTGATGATAAGTGAGACAGGAATACCATTAAACACGCGACCCCGCGGATCCCTTCAACGCATTTAATTTTATCTAAATTTTGCATTTTGAATATTTTCAATAGGTAGATGGCTGAAATAATGTCATTTGATAAATGCATTCGCAATGTTTATGTATCAAAAAAGCATAAAAGTCTTAGTAATAGGAAGGCAATTAACAGGGTTGGCGATGTTCATGCTTGGGATGAGTGAGTGTCGAGGGGGAACGGATAGCAACAAAATCTTCTGCAAAACTTATTGCAAGCCATTGATTTTAAAAGTTATGCGAGTGTGTAAAAATCAGGTTAATCCATCCGCAATTGCTATCATTATCCATATAAATCATACACATATATAACTCTATGCAATCTACTGCTGCGTCACCTGGAGTGGTTCGAAGCGGCAGACCTGATCGTGAAAGGTGTTGAAGGCGCTATCGCTAACAAAACCGTAACTTACGATTTCGAACGCCTGATGGATGGCGCTAAACTGCTGAAATGTTCAGAGTTTGGCGACGCAATCATCGAAAATATGTAATTTCTGCCGGTCAGAAACGTGAACGGGAGCCACTGGCTCCCGTTTTTTTATGTCTGGATTATTCAGCAGGTTGCTCATGAGATTTGTTGGCTACCACATGCTGCTGCGATAAGCGCCAGAAATCATTACCCGCCGGATGCTGATAGATGCGCAGTCCAAACTGTCCCACCACCGCATAGATATACTCGAAAATCGCTGACTGCGAATTCTCATACTCCACCCAAAATATCGATGAGGTGAAGCAATACACCTCCACCGGCAAACCGGCGGGCGACGGCTTCATGGTACGCACCACGATATACATGTCCTGCTTAATATCCTCCCGCTGCGCCAGCCAGGCGGTGAGATAATGGCGAAACACGGTCAGATTCGTGATGCCATTTTCCGCAAACCAGCGCTCGCCAACCGCATTGGTGTCGCGACCATCCATTAACGTAGAGAGCTGTTCGCTCACGCCGCGAATCTGTGTCATATGCTGAATCATCTCGTGATCGAGAAAGCGAATCGACATCTGATCGAGATGGAAGCTGCGCATAATGCGGCGTGCGCCTGACGAGAACATCGCCTGCCAGTTGGTATAGGTTTCGGTCAGGAAGTTTTTAGTGGGAATGCGCGACAGGGTGTTATCCCAATTGCGCAGCGTGATGGTATGCAGCGCAATATCGATGACCTCGCCGCTGATGCCTTTATCCGGCATCTCTATCCAGTCGCCGAGTTGCAGCACATCATTTGATGACACCTGAATGTTCGCCACCAGCGACATTAACGTATGCTGGAATACCAACATTAAAACGGCGGCCACAGCACCTAAACTGGAGATAATAATCACCGGCGATTTATTCGACATAATCGCCAGAATCATGATCGCCGAAATAATGTGCACCAGAATTTTACCGACCTGAATATAACCCTTGATCGAATGGTTTTTACGCTTGGCTTTACGCGAGTAGGAGTTATTAACTATCTCCAGCACTTCGGTGAAGAACAGCGATAAATAGACAAAGAACAGAATGCCGCAAATCGTATTGATCGCAATGTGCAAATGCTCAGGCAGGTCGGGCATAAATTGCAGCAGGTAGTAGACCACAATCACTGGAATAAAGTTGGAGAGCTTTTCCGACAGGCGCACATCTTTATCCAGCGGCACTTCATTTTTGTGTGCGCTGAAAAAGACCTTCCTCACCACTTTAACCACAAAGAATTTGCAGATCAGATGGGCAATCATGCCGGCGATGACTAATATCGCCAGGCTGAAGGCCGCCGAGAGAATGGTGTTGCCTTCAATAAAGGTTTGGATCTTGCTGAGATAATTCATTTCAATCACATGCCGGACAATGTTGGCGGGAATTCAAACACAAACCCGCGCGGAGCTATAAGCGATGGATGCGCATAATAGCATTACGGCTGGCTTCACCGTTTAGAAAATCCTTCGCTGCGGGCTGGCTGGCGACGCAGGTTTACAATCCATTTCGTGAAACTTTGAAACAGTTAACATCACGCGCAAGCTGCGCTGTCTTTTTAGGTGAAAACCGTTATCTTCAGCGCTCACGATTCAGGAGGTGGTATGCAGGGTGTAATCAAGTTTGTAAAAGGTTGGTTGCTGTTTTCCATGCTGTACGGCGCGTTTATGTATTTTGTATCGTGGCAGGCGCAGGGAAAAACGTGGGATATGATCATTGTGACCAGCTTGTACGCCGGGGTGATTTATCAGGCGCTGATGACGATGGTGGCGCGCTTTAAGGCGCGGCGTTCACAAGTTTGAGCTTTTGCATGATGGCGCAAAAATAGGGGCCAAAGCGGCCCCCGCATTAGACGTTATTTGCGGCCCAGTAGAAAACCAACAATAACCCCGATGCTCGCAGCCACGGCCAAGCCGGTGGTTGGATTATCACGTACCGACTTCACCACGCAATCAGCGGCATCTTGCACCGCGTAGCTGGCTTGCGCAGGATAACGACGCGCCGCGCCGCGCGCCTGATGGCGGTTTGAGCCGGTCAGCTCACCAAACTTCTCTTGTACCGCGCCCGCTGCTTCATTCAATTTTGCTTCCGCTTTGTCAGTCATAACGACTCCCTGATGGTTGTGAATGTTACGTTTCAGCGTAGACACAGAAATCGCCCCCGGCAACCCGTCAGCCGCTTAGGTTGTAACAACGGTTTGCAGGAAGGTGCTATTCCGTCCAGGATTTAATGGCGCCGAATGCATGTTGCATTCCTTAACGCAGGTTAAATCACAGGGGAGGAGCGATGAAACGCGATGTGTTGAATGAAGAGGATTATGACGAAGTGTGCCGCGTGATTGGGGATGCGGTGATCGTACTTTCGGAAAGTGGCCATGAGACCAAGCGGGCAGAGATAACGAATCTACTCCAGCGCACGCGTCACCAGCGTCATCATGACGAACGTGATGAGCAGCGCATGTTGGAACACGCGATTCGCTTGGTTAAGCCGTAAAAGCCCATCCGTCATCTGCACTGATTATCGCGCCGCTACCCGGTCGCCAGGAATGGCGACCCTAAGATGGTTGTGCGCGATTTTCGTAGGGTGCTCCATCGTTACGCCGCTTGAGGGGCCAGCCGGTAGTTACCGAATGCGCATAACGGAGGCAGAAGCATTTTCATAAGCGACGATCTATCTGGCGGGACAGAACTGCCTCGCCCGGCATTTACGCGTTACCGCGATACGCTGGATACCAGGTCACCAGAAAATGCCGCAGATGATCGAAACACCATTCGGCATCTTCCGCCTGCTGGCAGTAATAGCGCAGCGTGACTTTCTCATAGCGCATATGGCGTTGTTGCAACGGCGACCAGCCCCAATCCAGCACCGCACGCGCGTAATTCACTAGCGTGCCGCTGATCATGTCATGCTGTTTTTCCTGGCGGCTCAGATAGAGTTCAAAATCCTGGTCGAGACTCAATGTCTCATCGCGGCTGCCGCTGGAGAAGGCCGGACGAAACGCCACATCGATAAATCCACACACGCCGTCATCGCGCTGCTGCCAATCGCAGGCCAGCGTCATAAACAGGCCGTCCTGCAAATTCACCTCTTCCAGCAGGCGTCGCATATTTTCGGAGTGATGGCCGGCGGCAATTTCATCGATTCGATCGGTTTCCAGCGTTAAATCGAAACCGCTCGGATTGATGGAACCATCTTGATTGGTGGTAGCAGGGAAGGGGAAATCGATGTAGCCGTTATTGTCGAGACTCTGTTCCATAATGCGAATCCGCAGCCTGAGGTTGCCAGACAATAAACGATCTCACGCTGCGAAGCACGGCTTAAGGGCAGGTCCAGGTAATCATCACATTTTGATACGGATTGATCAGGCGGAACTGCTTATCCGAAAGCCGCTGCGCGGTAAAACCCTCGGCGGTAATGGCAGAAGGAGTGTACTGGAAGCGATCGGTAGAGTGCAGCGTGCCGCTTTTCACGGTTACGCCATCGCGCGTCACGGCGAAAGCATTGACCAGATCAAACACCCGCGCCTGCGTATTGCCCATCGATTGACCATAAATCGTAGCGACTTCGCCGGGACAATCGACACCCTGCGGTGTTGAGCTACAACCGACCAGCGTTAAGAGGGTGAGTACAACCGATATTCGCCACATGATCCTGTTCCCGATTCAATCCCTGATGTGCAGTCGCGCCACAGTGCGCACTGATTATTCGATCATAGCAGTTTTGTCGCCGCTTCCCATTTGTCATTTGCTTAATCGTTAAGCGGAAGGAATGTAAGGGGGTGACTTTGGTAGCAGATAAACGGTATTCTTGCCAACGTTGTGCACCAGGTAAGCAAAACAAGGGCGTATTCATGAAAGAAGAAGAAGCGAGTTTAATGATTCTTCAGCACGCAATCGACCAATTCGAAGCCGATAAAAAGCAGCAAGTAATGAACTGCGTAACGGCCATTCGGGAAGTAATGCAGGGTTATGACGCCGAAGCGGCAGGCTTTGCATTGATGTTAGTCGCGGCACAAGTCGCTGCTGAATAACTCCTTCCCTGTTCCATTTTTTTTGTTTAAGGCTATGCTGCGCATCAGTTTTTTAACTGCTGCGCAGCTGCTTCCCCTGGGTTATTCGTCTTTCTCCTACTTTACGTCCCCCCATCCTGTGCTAAACCTGTCTGTGAATTCAAAAGGAGGATGTGATGAAAAAGACACTATTAATTGCTGGTACTTTTACCCTTGGCCTGTTTTTAGCGGGCTGCGCGAACGATCACGTGCTGCACACCACCGACGGTCAAACCATTGTGGTGCAAGGCAAACCCGTGGTGGATGATGATACCGGCATGATTACTTACAAAGATATTGATGGCAAAGAGCAGCAGATAAACCGCAATCAGATCAAAGAGATGAATTCCGTAAACTGATACCGCTGCTGCGGTAATAGCACTCTTGGCCCGCTGTCGGCGGGCCACTTGTCCCCGGCCTTCGCCATTCTGTGTTACCCTTCTGGCTATAAAATCCCAACGAAATCATCATCTAACCTCAATGGAGAACCCATGAAGGCGACAATTATGGCCGTTGGCCTGCTGGCGTGCTATGCCGCGCCCGCCTGGAGCGAAAGCGAATTCCAGATCACCTGTCCCGGCCGCGCCACCATGACGGTGTCGCGCGCCAATTACGGTTTGAGCACCTTGATGTGGCCTGCACACCATTTTCAGGTGGCTGCCGGGCAGCAGCGCACCCGGCTAAAAGAGGGCGACAAAGTGGCGATCACCCGCTTCCGTAATGGCGATCAGCTGATTGTGAACAAAAGTAATGATGAAATCTTTTTCGTCTACGCCGACAGCGATAAGCTGTTGCCCTGCAACCGCACGGACAAGCGCGATGCGGAAACGCTGTCGTTAGAACGCTACGACGACCGACAAAGCCCGAATTCCTGATTGCCGCCCACGGAGCCGACCATGCAACTCAATGTCACTGATAACGTTACGCATCAAGATCTGGATGAGGTTCGCCACGGACTCAACGCCTTCAACAGCCGTTTTATCAATATTGATGAACTGCAAGCGATTGGCGTGTTTATCAAGGATGAATCGGGACGCAAGCTGGCGGGATTAACCGGCTCTACCAGCGGAAACTGGTTGCGCATCGACATGTTGTGGGTGAGTGACGAACTGCGCGGGCAGGGCGCGGGCAGCAAACTGATGTTGGCGGCAGAAGCCGAGGCGCGTCAGCGCGGCTGCATCTATGCGCAAGTGGACACCGCCAGTTTTCAGGCGCGTCCGTTTTACGAGAAATTGGGTTATCAGCTGCGTTTTAGCCTCGATAACTATCCGCGCGAGCATCAGCGCCACTACCTCAGTAAAGCGCTGTAATTAAATCAGCTGCCGCTGGCGTAAATCCAGCGGCGACTGTTCTGCTTCATCGATCGCCGCCAGCCAGCTCTGTAAATTCACCTTCGCCCATGACAAATGCCCGCGCGTAGTGCTCATCAGCACCACATCCGGTCGTAACGAACGATACAGCTCCAGCGATTGCTGTAGTTCGGCTGGATTGCTCTCCGGCAGCAGCACGCTGATCCAGCGATTGTAATCGCAGGTCAAGGTATCACCGACAAACAGGTAGGTTTGCCCCAGCGGCGAGTGGTAGAGAAAGCTGCTGCTGCCGGGCGTGTGGCCAGGCGTCGGCAGTAGATGAAAATCGCCAAAATGGGTCTCTTGCTGGGTGAAGGTTTCGTCAGGCTCAATCACCAAACTCACCGGACCGAGCGACCGGCTATGACAATACAACGCGCTGTTAAAGCGCTGCTGAATGGCGCGCGCGCCTGGCGCAGCTTCATGCCAGTGGGTGAAGTAGTGGCGGATCACGCCGCCGGCATCATTAAGAAATTCATGATCGAGCGGATGCTCCACGCGGCCAATCAATAAATTGCCGCGGGGATGGCGCAGCATAAAGCCGTGCATCATCAAGTCACTCGCTGTTTCTTCAGCGGGAAATTCTGGGGTGGAGATCCATAAGTCTTCGAACAGCGGCTTCAATAGCGGTCTCCTGGGGTACAGCGTTAGCGTAATGTCGGGTGGCCGGTGCAGGTGAGCTGAGCATTGCCGTTGTCAATCTGCAATGCGGCGCGCGCGCCCAGCGGCAAGGTCACGGTATCGGCATCGTGACCAAACGCCAAATCGCTGACCACCGGGATATGCAGTTCCTCGCGGATGCGCTGCCACACCGTGGCAAAATCGAAACCGTTGTCATACGCCGTCAGCGATGTGCTGGTAAAACTGCCGGTAACGATGGCACGCTGACGCGCCAGAATGCCGCTCTGTTGCAGCTGAATCAGCATCCGTTCAACGCGGAACGGGTGTTCATTCACATCCTCGATCACCAAAATGCCGTCATCAATCTGCGGCATCCACGGCGTACCTATCAGCGCACAGATCATTGCCAAATTGCCGCCCCACAAGGTGCCTTGCCAACGACCGGCATCCAGGCTCTCACTGCGCCAACCCACTTTGAATGTAGGAGAAGTTAGCGCACGCCAAAAGTGCGCCAGCGTAAATTCAGATAATGCCTCTGCGCCAAAATTGCCCGCCAGCATCGGTCCGCTGAAGGTGATCAGGTCACTTTTCGCCAACAGCGCCAGCTGAATGGCGGTGAAATCGCTGTGTCCGCACAGCGCGAGCGGTTGATGTTGCAGCCGCTCGCGCAATTCGTCGTAAGCAATATTGTCGAGCAAACGCGTTGCGCCATAGCCGCCGCGCACCGCCAGCACGATATCAGGCAGCGTTGCCAGCTGCGCTAATTGATTGATATCGCCGAGGCGCTGCGCATCATCCCCGGCAAAGCGCTGAAAGCGGCGGGTGATAGCAGACAGATTGTCCAGCTGATGCCCTGCGGCTTGCAGGCGGCTAACGGCGCGCTGGGCGGCCTCTTGATTGTGGCAATAACCTGAAGGGGCGATCAGACGTAAGGTGCGGGGCGCTTCCATAACTTCCATCCTGCTGTTAATTTGACCTGCCGATAATGACAAAACGCGCTAAGGGCGTCACGGCAGCAGACGATTTTTATCTAATTAGGATAAACGGTAATTTTGCAACGCACTGCGCCAGGTATGATAGCTTGCGCCAACCTTATAGCGGAACCAAAAATCAGTGAAAATTCGCCTAGTTATGCTTTCTGCCTTGCTGCTTGCCGGCTGCGCAAGCGAGCCGGAAAAACCGGTGATGCCGGAGAGGAATACGCCGTTAACGCAGGCTCCGCCGTCGAAAGTGAATGATGCATGGTCAATGTTTACCGAGAATGCCGCCAGTCATTATGGTGTTGATGAGAAGTTGATCAGCGCCATTATTAGTGTCGAATCCGGTGGCAATCCTACCGTGGTCAGCCGCTCTAATGCGGTGGGTTTGATGCAGATTAAGGCGTCAACCGCAGGCCGCGAAGTCTATCGCACTCAGGGGCGTCGCGGTCAGCCAAGCTCCAATGAACTGCGCGATCCGGCGAAGAATATCGATATTGGCGCGGCATACCTTAAAATTCTGCAAGATTCGGTATTGGCGGGGATACGCGATCCCTTGACGCTGCGCTACGCCACGATTGTGTCGTATGCCAACGGCGCGGGCGCGCTGCTGCGTACCTTCTCCAAAGATCGCGATCGGGCGATTGCGATGATTAATGCCATGTCGCCAAACGAGTTTTACCAGCACGTGCAGAACAAACATCCGGCGGCACAAGCACCCCGCTATTTGTGGAAAGTCACCACGGCGTACCGCACCATCGGTTGATCCTTTCAGGCGCACGGGAATCTGTACTTGTCGTAGGGCCGCCATGCATGGCGGCCTGACTTCCAGGTACGCATACATGCGAACCCTACGAAATCAGCCAACCACTCCGCATTAGCCTTCGATCAGCAATCGCGCGGTCGGATAATCCACAATCAGCACTTTTACATACCCGCCGCGCAGTGCGCCGCGAATCGCCTGCGCTTTCTCTTTGCCGCCCGCCAGCGCCACCACTTGTGGACAGCGCTGCACCTGCGCCAACTCCATGCCAATCACCGGATCTTCCGCCGCGCTCAACACCGGCTTGCCGTCGGCATCGAAATAGTGCAAGCAAATATCGCCCACCGCGCCGCGTTCGGCCAGCGTGCGCAACATCTCTTCGTCATAGTAGTTGCCGGAACTGCGCAGCAGCGCAGAGGGTGCTAAATCGCCGATACCGACAATCGCCAAGTCCACCTGCTCAAACTTCTCCAGCACCTCCGCCACATCGGCGTTTACCGACAAACGCTGGCGATCCTGCACCGAATGTTCAATCGACTGCGACGGCAGCAGCCACGCCGGGCAATCCAGCAGCGCCGCCAGGTTTTGCGTCAAAATCGTCGCCTGCACATTGCCGTTCGCGCCCACGCCGCCCAGCAGTTGGATCACGCCTTTGCAGGGCGCGCTCAGCGGATGCAGCGCATCCACCATCGCGCGAATGGTGCCGCTCCAGGACGAGATGCCGATCAGCTCATCGGCGCGCAAGCGCGTTTCCAGATAGTGCGCTGCCGCTGAACCGATCGCCTGTTTGATCTGAAGCGCCGAGGCCTGATCCGGCACATCCACCACAATCACCTGCGGCAGCTGATAGTGCTGCTCAATGGCTTTTTCCAGCTCGGGGAACACGTTGGCCGGCGGCACCACGCTGATCTTCACCACGCCCTCTTTCACGCTGCGGTTGAGGATACGCGACACAAAGGATTGCGACAGTTTCAGCAGCTGCGCGATATCCGATTGCTTCATGCCCTCGACGTAATAAAGCGTGGCGATTTTCACCATCAGCCGCTGTTCATCCTGTTTTGCCATGGTTTTTTCTCTCTCTATAACTGCCCGGTATTGTTAATCAGCCGGTCATAAATAACAACGCAGAACATTTTGTGATCGTTTTCGCTTTTTCACGATCGGGCGATGGACGTCAGCAGATCGCCAGCGCATAGTCATTATGCATATAAAATCGCAATTGAATATATATTCAATCGGAGATAACCAATGAAAGCATCTGTACTCAAGATCTCGTTACTTGCCTCAATCATGATGATGTCCGCTGCCGCACTGGCAGCGGACAAAGGTTTACTGGCGATTATTACGCCTTCGCACGACAACCCGTTCTTTAAAGCCGAAGCCGATGGCGCGCAGCAAAAAGCCAAACAACTCGGATACGCCACGCTGGTGGCGTCGCACGACGATGACGTCAACAAGCAAAACCAGCTGATCGAAACCGCGATTGCGCGCAAAGCCAAAGCCATCATTTTGGATAACGCCGGTGCCGATGCCACGGTTGGGCCGGTGCAGAAGGCCAAAGATGCCGGTATTCCTACCTTCCTGATTGACCGTGAAATCAACAAAACCGGCGTCGCCGTGGCGCAGATCGTGTCCAACAACTACCAGGGCGCCCAGCTCGGCGCAGAGAAATTTGCCAAGCTGCTGAACGGCAAGGGCAAGTATGTTGAGCTGCTGGGCAAAGAGTCGGATACCAACGCGGGCGTGCGTTCGCAAGGTTATCACGACGTGCTGGACGACTATCCAGACCTGAAAATGGTGGCGCAGCAGAGCGCCAACTGGAGCCAAACCGAAGCCTTCAGCCGTATGGAAACCATTCTGCAAAAAAATCCTGACATCGTCGGCGTGATCTCCGGCAATGACACCATGGCTCTGGGCGCGGAGGCGGCGTTGAAAGCGGCAGGCAAAACCAACGTGATTGTGGTGGGTTTTGACGGCAGCGATTACACCCGCGACTCCATCATCAACAAAGGCAACATCAAAGCCACGGTACTGCAGCCGGGCTGGGACCAGGCGCAGATGGCGGTTGAGCAGGCAGATTACTACCTGAAAAACGGCAAAGCGCAGAAAGAAGAGAAGCAGCTGATGGACTGCGTGCTGATTGACGAAAGCAACGCGTCGCAGCTGAAAACCTTCAAGCTGGAGCAATAAGATGACCCTCGGCATGAAAGGTAAAGTCGCGGGCAGCGTCGCTGTGGCGCTGCTGGCCATGATGTTAACCGCCTGCACCGTGGTGGATCTCGATGCTAACGGCAAACCGATCATGCCGAAAGATCCCAACGCCAAACCGAGTTATCGCGATCAAACGCCGCAGCAGGTCGCGCAAGCCAGCTGGGCCAACCGCGTGCTTGAACCGGCAGAAAAGCAGGCGCTGAGCTGGGCAGACATGGAAACCAAAAGCCATACCGTGAAGGCGGGCACCAGCGAAAGCGTGTTTGTGCGTGCGGCGGGCACCGTCAGCGCGTTTGATAACAGCAACGAGCGCGAACGCCGCCTAACCATGACCATCAACGGCAAGCCGGTGCAGGTGCAAATTGGCCCGGTGCTGCGCAGCAACGCGATTCGGGACGCCGCCGGTTTCCGCTTTGAAGAGTTCACCAATCAGGTGCAGTACGCGCAGCTCACCAAAGCGTTGAATCGGCATGCGGTGCAGCAGTTGCCGCAGGTGGACGCCAGCTGGGTAGGCAAACCGGCGCAGGCGCTGCTGGCGGTAAGCATGGAGCCGGGCAAGGTCACGGATGTGGTGGCGATTCAGCTACAGCAGGGGAATCCGTGATGAGCGACGACATCATTCTGCAAGCAAACCACATGTCGATGCTGTTTCCCGGCACCCTGGCGCTGGATCGCGTGGATTACCGCGTGTGGCGCGGCAAAGTCAACGTCATCATCGGCGAAAACGGCGCGGGCAAATCGACGCTGATGAAAATTCTTGCCGGTGTGCAGCAGCCCACCAGCGGCGAGATGTTTCTGAATGGGCAAAAGGTGGCGTTCAGCAGTACGCGTGATGCCGCGCGTCACGGCATCGGCATGGTGCACCAGGAACTCAACCTGTTTGAAAACCTCAGCGTGGCGGAGAACATTTTCCTCGGCCGCGAGATTCAAAGCGGTATCCGCCCGATCAATGAAGCCGAGCAAAAGCGCAGAACGGCGGCGCTGCTGCAACGCCTCGATCAACCCATTTCGCCGGATGAGCAGGTCGGCAATCTCAAAGTCGGCCAGCAGCAGTTGGTGGAGATTGCCAAAGCGCTGGCGGAAGACGCCGACATTTTGATCCTTGACGAACCGACCTCGGCGTTGAGCAAAACCGAAGTGGAAATCCTGTTCCGCGTGATCCGCGAACTGACGCGGCAGGGCGTTTCTATCATCTATATCTCGCATCGCCTGGAAGAGCTGATGGCGATTGGGGATGTCATCACCATTTTGCGCGATGGCCGCTTTCAGGCGGAAGCCAGGGTCAGCGACATCGATGTGCCGTGGATCGTGCGCGAAATGTTGGGCAGCGAACCAGTGGGGAATTTTCTGCCGCCGAACCGCCAGTTCGGTGCGCCGGTGCTGGAAGCCGAGCACATCACCTGCGTCAGCCCAAACGGCAATACGCTGGTGGATGACGTCAGCTTCAACGTGCGCGCGGGCGAGATCGTCGGCATCTACGGATTGATGGGGGCGGGGCGCACCGAACTGTTTGAATGTCTGCTTGGCACCCAGCGGAGCTACCTCGGCAAACTGTGGCTGGATAGCAAACCGCTGCCCACCCGTTTGCCGACCGCCGAGCGGATTCGCATGGGCATGAGTTTGGTGCCGGAAGATCGCAAGCGCTCCGGCATTTTCCCGGTGTCATCGGTGGCGAGCAACCTCACCATCGCCAGTTTGTGGCGGCGTTTGTCGCACGGCACGGTGATTTCGGAGCAGGCGGAGCGTGACGTGGTCGCCAGCACGGTGGGCAATCTGGCCATCAAAATCTCCTCGCCGGAGGTGGCAATCAGCGCGTTAAGTGGCGGCAATCAGCAGAAAGTGGTGATTGGCCGTTCGCTGCTCACCAATCCGCGTTTGCTGCTGCTGGATGAACCCAGTCGCGGCATTGACGTCGGCGCGAAAGCGGAGGTGTTCCGCATGATGGTGCGCCTGTCAGAGCAGGGCATTGCGGTGGTGTTTTCTACCTCGGACTTGAAAGAAATTATGGCTGTTGCTGACCGCATTCTGGTGATGTCGGGTGGCAAATTAACGGCCGATCTGCCACGCGCTGAAGCGGAAGAAGCGGCGTTGGTCAAAGCAAGCGCACAAGGATTCTGAACATGAAAAATCAAGGCGCGATGGCGCTCGCTTCACCCGGCAGTGCGTTCAACTCACGTGAAGGCGTGATTCTGCTGCTATTAAAACTGCGTACCTTTATTGCGCTGTTTTTGATTGTTGGTTTTTTTGCCCTGACGGTGCCGGATTTCCTCGCGGTCGGCAGCATGGTGATCATGGTGAAACACATCGCGATTAACGCTTTCCTCGCGCTGGGCATCACCTTTGTCATCATCACCGCCGGTATCGATCTCTCCATCGGCGCCACGCTTGGCCTGTGCGGCATGATAGCCGGCTGGTTGCTCACCAAAGGCATTGTGCTGCCGATGTTTGGCATCGCCATTTTCCCCAGCGTATGGGTGATTGTGCCGCTGGTGCTGCTGATTGGTGGCTTGATTGGTGCCACCAACGGCTGGATTATCACCAAATACAACGTGGCGCCGTTTATCTGTACGCTCGGCACCATGTACATCCTGCGCGGCACGGCGATGCTCACTTCCGGCGGCGAAACCTTCCCCGGCTTGCAGGGGAATGAAATGCTCGGCAACACCGGCTTCGACAAAATCGGCGCAGGCTATTTTCTTGGTTTGCCGTGGGCGATTTGGATGATGGTGGTGCTGGCGCTGGTGATTGCCTACATCGCGCGTCGCTTGCCGTTTGGCCGTCAGGTGTATGCGATTGGTGATAACGAACGCGCCGCCGAGCTTTCTGGCGTGAAGGTGAAGTCGGTGAAAATCTGGGTGTATGCGATCTCCGGCTTTTGCGCGGCGATTGCGGGCATCGTGGTCTCGTCCCAGCTGGTCGCCAGCCATCCGGCGAACGGCACCTCGTTTGAAATGAACGCCATTGCCGCCGTGGTGTTGGGTGGCACGTCGCTGGCCGGTGGACGCGGCACCATTCTCGGTACGCTGGTGGGCGCATTCGTCATCGGCTTTCTCGCCGACGGTTTGATCATGATGGGCGTAAGCGAATTCTGGCAGATGGTCATTAAAGGCATCGTGATTATCGTGGCGGTGATCATCGACCAAATGCAGAGCCGCATGCAGCAGAAGGCGGCGGTGGTAGCGCAGAAAACCCTGATTCAGGAAGGTGAAGCAAAAAGTTAATCGGTTGGGTGCAGCCGACATTGGCTCGCGCCCTTTTTTTTGCTGTTTGGAATATATATTCAATAGCGGTTTAAAATTCAGAGGTGCATATGAATCCTTTCAAATACTCGGTAGCCGATCTGGCCGCGAAAGCGCGCGCCGTGCGCCGTCGCATCATCCAACTTAACGCGGGCAGCCCGGCAGGCGGCCATACCGGTGCGGATCTGTCGCAGGTGGAAATTCTCACGGCGCTCTATTTCCGCATTCTCAACTGCGCGCCGGATCGTACCAACGATCCGCAGCGCGACATCTATATCCAATCGAAAGGGCATGCGGTGGGCGGCTACTACTGCGTACTGGCAGAAGCGGGTTACTTCCCAACCGAGTGGTTGCCGACGTATCAGCATTCGGATTCCCATCTGCCGGGGCATCCGGTGCGGCAAAAAACGCCGGGCGTCGAGTTAAATACGGGCGCCCTGGGTCACGGCTTGCCGGTGGCGGTAGGCATCGCGCTGGCTGCCAAGAAGGACAACAGCAACCGCCGCATCTTCGTGGTAACCGGCGACGGCGAATTGGCGGAAGGCAGCAACTGGGAAGCCGCGTTAGTGGCCGCGCATTATGGCCTGGATAACCTCGTGATCATCAACGACAAGAACAAACTGCAGCTGGCAGGCCACACACGCGACATCATGAACACCGATCCGCTGCCGGAAAAGTGGCGCGCCTTTGGTCTGGACGTGAGCGAATGCAACGGCAACGACATGGCATCGGTGGTGGAAGCCATTGAAAACCTGCCGCGCAACGGCAAGCCGCAGGTCATTGTGGCGCATACCGAAAAAGGCTTTGGCATCTCCTTTATTCAGGGCAAACCGGAATGGCATCACCGCGTGCCGAAAGGGGAAGAGATCGAATTGGCACTGGAGGAGTTGAAAGATGAGTAATGCAAAACACCTGGCAACGGTAATGGTTGAAGCGTTTATCGATGCGGTGAATCGCGGCGTCGATTTGGTGCCGGTGGTGGCGGATTCCACCTCCACCGCCAAGATCGCCCCGTTCATCAAAGCCTTTCCGGATCGTCTGATCAACGTCGGCATCGCCGAGCAAACGCTGGTGGGCACCGCGGCGGGACTGGCAATTGGCGGTAAAGTGGCGGTGACCTGTAACGCCGCGCCATTCCTGATTTCCCGTGCTAACGAGCAGGTGAAAGTCGATGTCTGCTACAACAACACCAACGTCAAACTGTTCGGCCTGAACGCCGGTGCCAGCTACGGTCCGCTCGCCAGCACCCACCACAGCATTGACGATATTGCAGTGATGCGCGGCTTCGGCAACATCGAAATTTATGCGCCATCGTGCCCGCTGGAGTGCCGCCAAATTATCGATTACGCGCTGGCGCACGTCGGCCCGGTTTACATCCGCCTGGACGGCAAAGATCTGCCGCAGCTGCATGAGGAATCCTACCAGTTCCGCCCCGGTCAGATTGACGTGCTGCGTGAAGGCCAGGACATCGTGCTAGTGGCGATGGGCTCGACGGTGCACGAGGCGGTTCACGCGGCCGAGCAACTGCATGAACAAGGTATTAACGCAGGTGTGATCGCCATTCCATCGATTCGACCTTGCGATACCCAACAGCTGCGCAACCTGTTAAATCAGTATCCGGCCGTGATTAGCGTGGAAGAACATAACGTTAACGGCGGCGTGGGCAGTTTGGTGGCAGAAGTGCTGGCGGAAGGTGGCTGTGGCATTCCTCTGCTGCGCCTGGGGATCAAGGATGGCGAATATGCCATTGCGGGCGATCGCGCCTCCACCCGCGCCCATCATGGCATTGACGCCGCCAGCCTGGTGAAAAGCGCAGCGCGTATGTGTGCAGGAGCATAAACATGGTAGGTCCGTTGATACTGGCGATTGATGAAGGCACCACCAACGCCAAGGCGATTGCTGTGGATCGCGAAGGGCAGGTGGTGGCACGCGGCAGCCAGCCGCTGACGTTGGCGCATCCGCAGCCCGGTTTAGCCGAACAGGATCCGCTGGCGATCTGGCAGGCGGTGAAACAGGCGGTGAACAGCTGTTTAGCGCAGTGTGCGGGTGCTGAAGTGGTCGCGGTAGCCATCAGTAACCAGCGTGAATCGGTGCTGATTTGGCAGCGTCGCGACGGCCAACCCGTAACGCCATTGGTCAGCTGGCAGGATCGCCGCTCGGAAGCGTTGTGTCGCGATCTTCGCGTGGCGGGCAAAGCGCCGCGCATTACCGGTTTGACCGGATTAGCGGTTGATCCCATGTTCCCGGCGGCAAAACTCACCGGCATGCTGGCGGCTTTGCCGAACGGCATCGCACGCGCCCAGGCCGGAGAGCTGTGCATCGGCACCGTGGACACCTGGCTAAGCTGGCAGTTAAGCGGCGGAGAGAGTTTTGTCACCGATCACGCCAACGCCGCGCGCACCCAGCTGTATAACCTGCACAGCGGAGACTGGGACGACGAGCTGCTGGCGCTGTTCCATATTCCGCGCGCGGCGTTGCCGCAGATTGTTGCGTCCGCTGGCGCGCAGGGCGTGGTGACTATTCGCGACATGCCGGGTTTAGCCACGGGTACGCCGATTCTGGCGCGCATCGGTGATTCGCATGCGGCGCTGCAAGCGCAGCGTAGCGGCAGCGAAGAGGTGGTGAAAGCCACCTACGGCACCGGATCGTCGCTGATGATGTCCATGGCGACACCGTTGTTGACGGAAAATGGGCTCAGCACCACCGTTGCGTGGCATGACGGCACGCTGCGTTATGCCTTCGAAGGCAATATTACGCACACCGGTTCGGGTGCGGCATGGTTGGGACGCATGCTGGGCGTCAGCGATCCGCGCGCGCTGACCGCCATGGCGCAGCGCAGCGAGCACAATCAGGGCATCTATTTTGTGCCCGCGCTGTCGGGGTTGGGCGCGCCGTGGTGGGATTTGAAAGCGCGCGGCATGGTGTGCGGCTTAACGGATGCCGCCACGCCAGAGGTGCTGGCGCGCGTGGCGTTGGAGTCCATCACCTTCCAGATCGCCGATGTGTTCTTCGCCATGGAGCAGGCCAGCGGCGTCCAGCTGCCGTCGCTGTGCGTGGACGGCAGCGCCACGGAAAATGCCTGGCTGATGCAGCTGCAGGCGGACGTGCTACAGCGCCCGCTGAAACGTGCGCCGACGGCGGAGGTCTCGGCACTCGGCGCGGCATTACTGGCAGGAAGAAGCTTAGGCTGGTGGCAGCAGGGCAGTGAGATGCAGGCGCTGCAGGGCGGCAGCGTGATCCATCCGCGGGAAGATCGGGCGAACCGCGTGCAGGAGGATTATCAGGGTTGGCTGGATGCGGTGGCGCGCTGCTGTTATCAGCCCCATGCCTGAACTCAGGCGGCGCTTGCCGCCTGAGAAGGGGATCAACGCTGGGCGGCCTGGCTGAGCGTCTGCGTCTCGTTGGAGGCGTCGCTAAGATTGATGCGCGGCAGCACGCCGCCGGTAAACTCGACGTGGCGGCGTGGGAAGGCGAACCGAATTTGTTTCTGCTCCAGCTGCTCCATCAGTTGCAAGTTGATCTCCTGCTGCACATCCATGTACTTGTTGTAGTCGGCGCTGAGCACAAAATAGACCACTTCAAAGGTGAGCTGCGACTCATCAAACCCGAGAAAGTGTGCGCGATCGAAACGGGTATCGGGCACATTTTCGACAATCGCTTTCACCATGCCGCCGATCTGGCGCACTTTTTCCGCCGGCGTGCCGTAATTGATGCCGAACTTGAACACAATGCGGCGCTGCTGCATGCGTTTATAGTTGTGTATGGTTTGCTGCAACAAAATGGTGTTGGAGCAAACAATCTGTTCGCCGCTGAGGCTGCGCAGGCGCGTGGTTTTTAAGCCAATATGCTCAATGGATCCCGCCACGTCACCAAACACAATGAAATCACCGTGCTCAAAGGGTTTGTCAAAGCCGATCGCCAGCGAGGCGAACACATCACTCAGCACCGTTTGAATCGCCAGAGCAATGGCGATACCGCCCACGCCCAGGCTGGCAACCAGCGCGGTAATGTTGATGCCCATGTTGGAGAGAATGGCCAGCAGCATCATCACCCACACCACCACCCGCAGCAGAATACCCAGAATCACGGTGGTGACCGGATTACGGACGTGCAGCGGATCGCGCAGCAATCCCTGTAGCCACAGGCGGATGCCGGTGTCGATCCACATGGTTAACTGCAGAATAAAGGCCAGGAACCAGCCGTGGGCGATTGTAGTACTCCAGCTGGGCGGCAGATCGACAAATCGCAGCGCAATCAGCAGCGAGAAAATCAGCAGCAGCAGTTGGCTGGTGCTACGCAGGATCTCCACCAGAATGCCGGTTAGACGTAAATGACGCTGTTCGCTGTAACGCGCGATGCGATTGGAGACGAAGCGAATAATGGTGCGCAGCAGCCAGTAGATCACCAGCGTGCCGATAACCACAATGGCGCTGTTGATCCAGAAGGTTTGGTTGAGAAAAATCAGTTGTAAACGTTGGGCAGAAAGCCAGTTTTCCATTGGGGATCATCTCCTTGCTGGGAGCCGGTAAAAAGAATAAGCAAGGAGAAGGATAGCCTGGCTGAGCGATTTCGGTGGCCCTGCGGATTACTGAAAGCGATTCGCCTTGTCGCGCGCTAAACGCTCCAGCGCAAAAATCACCTGCTGTAGCTGGCGCTCTTGAACGGGTTCAATGGTGGTAAAACGGAAGCTCAAACGCGGCGTGACGCGCGTCTCGTTTTTGCTGGTCACGGTGCTGCGCTCGCCAATGTGCAGCAGCTGCGCGGTGACTTCAAAATGACCATATTCCGCCAGATCAACGCGCAGATTTTTAAAGGTATCACCGCTGTTCAACCCTTCCGGCAGCGCTTCATCCAACAGCACGCCCACGCCGCCGAGCGACAAATCCTGCAAACGGAAACGCGCCGTGCGGCCATCGGGCCAGGTGCTGTGGCAGTAAAACACCGGCTCCATCGGCGCATTCACGCGGAAAAACTCACGACGCTGAATCTGCCACACCAACTCGGGCAACGAGGCGGCAAACGCGGGCAAGCCCTCAAACTCCACGCGCGCTAATCCACTTAAACCAAACTCGACTTTGGCGCCGTGCGTCTCCGCAGCAACGGTAAGCTCGCCGCCTTGCAGCGCCAAATCGTTATCCAGCGCATTACTGCCGAGATCAAAGATCACCTGATCTTCATCTGCAGCCAATAACCGGCTGATAAACTGACCGCGCGAAAAGCTCACCATCAGCGGAGTTTGAAAACGTAACAAGTCCTTCATCACGCCTAATACAGCCAGCGTGCCACGTTTGAGGTACTGCTCTTTGTCGGCTTCTCTCACGTCCAGCTCCATCTATCCGATTGTTATTTTACCGTGCCAAATCTATCCGTCTGTTATCGACCCAGGCGCGGAAAGCTTTAGACGATCACCCTTTCTTTCATCGCGGTATCTTTCCTGCAAAACCCAAAAAGCCGTCTATACTTAGCGCAGTGAACACATTGATTCATAACGTAAGGAGCAGTAAATGGGTATTCTTTCATGGATTATTTTTGGTCTGATTGCCGGGATTATCGCTAAGTGGATCATGCCGGGTAAAGACGGCGGCGGATTCATCATCACCGTGGTATTAGGGATTGTCGGTGCAGTTGTCGGTGGCTGGATCAGTACCCTGTTTGGCTTTGGTCGTGTGGATGGCTTTAACTTCGGCAGTTTCGTGGTGGCGGTTGTCGGTGCCATTGTGGTGCTGTGGATTTACCGTAAAGTGAGATCCTAACCTGAGATTTAAATACATCCGCCATCCTTTACGGGATGGCGGATTTTTTATGCGTGGTTAGAAGTCGTAGCCAACGGTTGCGGTGAGCGAACGCTCCGCGCCGCGATAGCAATAGCCGGTACCGTAACAGCCCGCCAGATACTTTTTATCCGTCAGGTTATTCGCATTCACCTGCAGCCAGGCGCCTTTGAGCTGAGAGTTCCACGCGCCCAAATCTGCCCGCACCGAGGCATCCCATAACGTCACCGACGGCAAACGCGTGGTGTTCTCATTGTCCGCCCACTGTTTGCCGATATAGCGCACACCCGCACCCGCGCTCAGGCCGTAATCAAACTGATAATGCCCCCACAACGACGCCATGCTGTTCGGCGTGACGTAAGGCGTGTGGCCGCTGTTGCCGTCCACCGAATCCTTAAAGCGCAGGTGATTCAGCGTGTACCCGGCGATCGTGCTCAAGCGCGGCGTCAATTGGTTACGCGCCTCCAGCTCAATGCCTTGCGCATGCACTTTGCCGGACGGCGTAAAGGTGCTGTCTTTAACATTACGGTTCGCCACGTCGTTTTGGGTTAAATCGTAAATGGCCAGCGAATAGAGATCGCGCGTGCCAACCGGCTGATATTTCACGCCCGCTTCATACTGTTCAGCGGTGGTCGGCTTGAGTTGATTACCTTGTGGATCGGTGAGCGAGGCGGGCGTAATGGCCTGGCTCCAGCTGAGGTACGGCGACAGGCCATTATCAAAGGCATACAGCAGCGCGGCGCGTCCACTGATGTGATCGTCCTGACGACGGCTGGTGCCGTTTTCCGACACGATGCGGTCAAAGCGGCCTGACAGATCCAGATGCCAACGATCGAGCTGCAGCTCATCCTGCAAATACACACCGGTTTGATAATAGCGGCGCGTCTGCGCTGTCCAGGCGAAATCAGGCATCGAACCAACTTCTTCACCGCTCCACGCGTTAAGCGAACTGGCGTAACCGCTGGCTTTGGTGAGGTCATTTTTATAGCGATGGTACTCCGCGCCCAGCGTCACGCGATGCTGCAGCGCGCCGGTCTCAAATTCGGCTTGCAGCTGGTTATCGGTGGCCCACGCGCTCAGCGAGGATCGCTCGCCCGAGAAGTAGCGGGTTAACAGATCGGGATTATCCGCATCCCAGCCCAGTTGATACACCTGATCGAGCGCGGTGTTGGCGTGGCTGTAGCTACCGGTGGAGTGCACCGACCATACGTCATTGAAGCGATGCGTGAAGTCGTAGCTGTAAATCTGCTCGTGACGTTTGAACTGATCGAGTGCGCTGTCGCCTTCGTAAAAACCGTCGCTGAGCTTGCGGCCATTGTGGCTGTAAAGCGTGCCTTCGGCGGGCACCGAGCCGTGATAGCCACCGGAGGGATCTTTCTGTAAATAGGCGCGCAGCAGCAGGCTGGTATCTTCGCTCGGCTGCCACAGCAGCTGCGGCGAAATGGCATATTTCTCTTCGCGCGTGTGATCGTATTGCGTGTCGCTGTTGCGCGTGATGCCCGTCAGACGAAATGCCCACCGATCGTTAATCGCATTGGTGTAATCAAAGGCGGCGCTGTGGGTGGCGTTGCTGCCCGTTGACGCGCGGAAATGGCCTTCCGGCGCGAACTGCGGTCGCTTGCTCACCATGTTCACCAGGCCGCCCGGCACGGTTTGACCGTACAGCGAGGAAGAGGGGCCTTTGATGACATCGACACGATCGAGGAACCAATTATCGACCTGCATAACATTGAAGCTGCCGCCGTCGCTCATTACGCGCAGGCCATCAAGGAAGGTGTTATCGACATCGCCGCCGTGGAAACCGCGCAGCGCGATGGTGTCGTAACGCGTGGCTGCGCCGCCAAAGTTGGTGAACACGCCCGGCGTATAGCCGAGCGCCTGATTGAGATCCTGCGCACCCTGGTCCTGCATCTGCTGACGCGTCACCACTGATATCGCTTGTGGCGTGGTGATTAATGGCCGATCGGATTTGCTGGCACCGCTACTGCGCGTGGCGAGATAACCCTGGGTTGGCGACGTCGCGCTTTCCTGCGGTTGTGCGGTGACGGTGATGGTCTCTTCGGCGACGCTGGCAGCGGGCAGCGTTAGCGCCAGCGCGCACAGCACATGGAGGCGGTTAAGAGTGAACGACGAGGTCATGAAGGTTCCTTTCACTGAAATAGGGTATCGGGCAGCGCAAAATGTTTTATCTGCACAAATAGTAAGGATAACGCTCTGTTTGTAACTGAGAATTATTATCTTTTAGTGAGGTGTGTTTCAAGGTGTGAATGCGGAGAAGGTGATCGACAGGGAAATTTCGGAATAATGCGCACGTTGATAGCGGCGCGATTTATCGCGCACACCTGAAGCATTAGCGCTGCTGACAGACGCGCGATAAATCGCGCCGCTACCGAATACGCATATTTACGGCGAAAGATGCTATTTAACAGCAATGATCAATCTAACAGGCCAGAACAGCCGCGCCCGAAAAGCAAAGCGTCCGAGCCTGGATGGCGAGGCCGACCGGCAGGGATGCCGGGTCTCTTTGCGATCGGGTGCGGCTGTTCTGACCAGGCTTGGCGCTTGCAGCCACACAAGACAAGCCGCTGTTATTTCGCGGTGGTCAACACCGGCATATTCGGGATATCGCCCGCGTTGTTACAGGTTTTCTCTTTCGGGCAATACTTATCCAGCAGCTTCAGCGTCACGCCGTTGGTCCAGCCGAAACCATCCTGCAACGGGTATTCACCGCCGCCGCCGCCGCCCAACTGCGCGCCGTCCACGACATACTTCTCAACCAGCTTATGCTCTTTGTCATAGGTGGCCTGCACGTTTTGCAGGAAGCGTTGACCAATCTGCTGCGCCAATTTTGGCTGCTGATAATGCTCCA
The DNA here is from genome assembly GCA_966185695.1 of uncultured Pantoea sp. GTDB lineage: Bacteria > Pseudomonadota > Gammaproteobacteria > Enterobacterales > Enterobacteriaceae > Pantoea. Next base: position 25,609 of record CBIFUL010000014.1, read on the forward strand.
AACCTTCTACCGCCACCCATTGCAGCGGCGCCCACCCGTTTGGCGCATCCCATTGCTGACCGTTATTCACCGTGGTGGTCACCAAACCGCCCGGTTTCAGCAGCTGCTTCTCAACCGCCTGCGCGGTACGTTCAGCCTGCTTATCGCCCGCCAGCTGCATATAAAGAGGGAAGAGCGCGGCGGCAGTCAGCTGCGGATGCACCTGCTTTTTCTGCCAGTCGTAATCCGCGTAATAACCTTGCTTGCTGTTCCACAGATACCGGTTAATGGCGGCCTGACGCTTCTCGGCGTCGGCAGCAAACTGCTGCGCGCGGTCATCCTGCTTAGCCAGCTTGGCCCCTTTTGCCAGCGTCTGCTCCAGATGGAACAGCAAACTGTTGAGATCGACCGGCACCAGCTGCGTGGTGCGGATTGAAGCTAAATTGTGCGCGTCCGTAAACCAGCGCGAACTGAAATCCCAGCCCGATGCTGCACCCGCGCGTAAATCGCGGTACACCTGCTGCTTATTGCGCTCCGGTGTTTTATTGGCGGTGTTGATGTCATCCATCCAGGATTCGGTACGCGGCGCATCGCGCTCGTCCCAATAGCGATTCAGCAGGGTGCCATCGCTGAGTTTCACTACGCGCTTGCTGGCTTGTCCGGCGGCGACGTTATCGCTGTCGGCCATCCAGTAGTCGTACTCTTTTTGCAGCTGCGGCAGGTAGCGACGATAGGCGTCGTCGCCTTGATGCGTGGCCAGCAAATCCACCATCAAACTAAAGAACGGCGGCTGCGAGCGGCTCAGGTAATAGCTGCGGTTACCGTTGGGAATGTGTCCATATTTATCCAGTTCGGTGGCGAAGTTATCCACCATATCCTGCACGCGATCCCAATGTCCGCTCTCGGCCAGGCCGAGCATGGTGAAGTAGCTATCCCAGTAATAGACTTCGCGGAAACGCCCACCCGGCACCACATAAGGTTTAGGGAGCGGTAACAGCGAATCGTATTGGCTGGCGGTCGGCGTGGAGCGCGTCAGCACCGGCCACAACCCGTTGATATGCTCGCGCAGGCTTTGGCCTTTGGGCGGCACATATTTATCCTGCTCTTTCGGCAGCGTGAAGTTGGTATCAACGAAGTGCTTGAGATCGAAATTGCGCTGGCCTTTCTGCATCTGCCAGTCGGCGAGAATCGAAGAGGGATTGGATTTCGGCACCGCGTCGGCAAAGGTTTTTTGGTCCGGGTAAAATTTGGCCTGCTGCACGGCATCAAACAACGGTCCCAAACGAACATCAGGCGGCTGCGGCTGATTACTCAGCATGCGGCTGTTATCCTCAGCCTGCGCGGTAGTGGTACCCGCCAGCAGCGCGGCGCTCAGTAATAAAGTCAGACGCGCGGGCGTCAATCGGGCATTTTTTATCATCGGTTTTTCTCCTTGTCCGAAAATGTGCAGTTCTAAAGCATTGACCACCCAAACAACTCTAGACGCTAACGCATGGCTTGATCGCCTGCGGCGGCGGAAATGTGAAGCATCCTGAATTAATCACCTGAGAAATTGCATTAACGCTAAGGTTTTTGCTTGCCCTGCGCGGCAGTTTGCTTGAGGCTGATTGGCAAAAAAGGAGGATTGCGATGGAAATCATCTGGTATCACCCGTCGCTGGCGCCCCAGGGCTGGCTCAGCGGTTTGCAACAGCGTCTTCCCCACGCCAGGCTGCGCGTGTGGCAGCCGGGCGATAACGCGCCCGCTGATTACGTGGTGATGCGTTCGCCGCCGGTGGAGCTGCTGGCAGGACGCCAGCTCAAAGGCGTGTTTGCGATGGCGGCGGGCGTTGACGAAATTCTCACTACGCTACAGGCCCATCCCGGCATGTTGGCTGACGATATTCCGCTGTTCCGCCTCGAAGATACCGGCATGGCGCGTCAGATGCAGGAGTACGCCAACTGGTGCGTGCTCGGCTGGTTCCGCCGTTTCGCCGCGTATCGCCAGTTGCAGCAGCAGGCGAGATGGCAGGAGCTGGCGGTCGCGGATCGCTCCGATTTCACCATTGGCGTGCTGGGCGCGGGCGTATTAGGCAGCAGCGTGCTGGCCAGCCTGCGTCAATGGGGCTTTCCGCTGCGCTGCTGGAGCCGTTCGCCGAAGCACATCGACGGCGTGCACAGCTTCCACGGTCGCGAGCAGCTCAACGCTTTTCTTGACGGCACCCAGGTGCTGATCGATCTGCTGCCCAGCACACCGGAAACCCAGCATCTGATCGACCACAGGCTGCTGAGCGCCTTGCCGCGCGGCGCCTACTTCCTCAACCTGGCGCGCGGCGCGCACGTGGTGGAAGCCGATTTACTGGCTGCGCTCAACAGCGGCCAGCTGGCGGGCGCGGCGCTTGACGTGTTCCAAACCGAGCCGCTGCCCGCTAACCATCCTTTGTGGTCTCATCCTCATGTCACAATTACGCCCCATACTGCGGCAGTAACCTTGCCGGGCGAGGCGATGGATGCGATTGCAAGTGCCATACTTGCTCTGGAGCAGGGGCAGCAGCCCGGCGGATTGGTCGATCGCCAGCGCGGTTATTAATTGAGTTCTTTCAGGAGATAATGATGTATCCCGTTGATTTACATATGCACACCGTTGCCAGCACCCACGCTTACAGCACGCTGCACGATTATGTGGTTCAGGCGAAACAGAACGGCCTGAAACTGTTTGCCATTACCGATCACGGCCCGGATATGGCCGATGCGCCGCATTACTGGCACTTCGTTAACATGCGCATCTGGCCACGCGTGATTGATGGCGTCGGCGTGCTGCGCGGCATTGAAGCCAATATCAAAAACCAGCAGGGCGAGATTGATTGCAGCGGCCCAATGCTGGATGCGCTCGATCTGATCGTCGCCGGTTTTCACGAACCGGTGTATGCGCCGCGCGATAAAGCGCATCACACCGAAGCGATGATCGCGGCGATGGCCGGCGGATTAGTCCACATTATTAGCCATCCCGGTAACCCGAAATTCCCGGTGGACATCCGCGCGATTGCCGAGGCGGCGGCGCATTACGACGTGGCGCTGGAGATCAACAACTCCTCCTTCACGCATTCTCGTCCGGGCAGCGAACCGAATTGCCGCGCCATTGCGGAAGCGGTGCGCGATGCCGGTGGACGTTTGGCGTTTGGCTCGGATTCACACACGGCGTTCACGCTGGGGCATTTTGAGCACTGCATTCGTATTACGCGCGAAGTGGATTTTCCCGAAGATCGCGTGTTAAATGTCACGCCGCGTCGCCTGCTCGATTTTCTTGAACAGCGCACCGGCAAGCACGTTGCTGAATTTGCAGACTTTTAACTACTTAGCCTCAAGGAATTCTGTTGCATGAATGAGTTTTCCATTCTCTGCCGCGTCATCGGCTCGCTGTTCAATCGCCAGCCGCAAGATCCGCTGTTGGTGCCGTTATTCACGCTGTTGCGTGAAGGTAAACTGCAAGCGCAGTGGCCGCTGGAGCAGGACGACCTGTTGACGCGTCTGCAACAGAGTAGCGATCCGCAGGCGTTGGCCACGGATTACAATGCGCTGTTTGTCGGCAGCGAATGCAGCGTGCCGCCGTATGCGTCGCAATGGCCGAACGGGCCAGGCGAAGCGGAAGTGCGCGCGTTTCTCTCTGCGCGCGGGATGCCGCTGAGCGATGCGCCCGCCGATCATTTCGGCGTGCTGCTGTTGGCGGCGTCGTGGTTGGAAGATCAGTCAGCAGAAGATGAATCTGCTGCACAGCTGGCGCTGTTTGACGACTACTTGCTGCCGTGGTGCGGCGCTTTTCTTGGCAAAGTGGAAGCGCACGCCACCACCGCGTTTTACCGCACGCTGGCCGCGCTGAGCCGCGAAGCGATTCAGGCGATGTACGATGAGTTGAATGAAGGCAACGACGACGCGTAAGGCTGTGGCGCGGCGGCACCTTGCCGCCGCACCCGGATTTATCGACGGCGCAAACGCGGGAAGCGCGCATGCATACGCAGGCTGCGCAAATTGATCACCGCAATTGCCGTGCCGAGCACCACCAAAGATGCCCCCAGAATTTTAAAGCTGTTCATGCTGTCACCCAGCACGAACACGCCCATCAACACCGCCAGCACCGGCGTCAGCAGCGAGTAGGGCATGATCAGGTTGACGTTGTACTTCTTCAGCAGCGCGTACCACAGGGTATACGCCACAATCGATGACGCCAGCGCGCTATATAAAATGCCAAACCAGCCGCGCCAGCCAGCATGACTAATGGCGTAAATCTGGTTGGATTCGGTGAGCCACGACGCCACGCCGACGATCGGCACGGCCAGGAACGAAATCCAACCGGTGAGCGTGAGCGGTTTAATCGGCGGCGATTTTTTCACAATCATGTTGCTCACCGCCCAGCCGAAGGCGCTGCACAGCAGCAAACACAATACCCACCACGCCGGAATTGTCGGGCTGCCCGATAGCACCACCACGCCGCTTAGCGAAATCGCGATGCCCAAAAGCTGCACCGCGCGCAGCTTCTCCTTTAATACCACCATCGCTAACAGCATGGCGATCGGCGTACCGAGCTGTACCACAATGGCGCCGGTGCCGGCGTCGGTGTAGCGCATGCCGACAAACAGCAGCGAGAAGTGCATAAAACCGAAGGTCACCGCCAGCGTCAGCAGCCACGGCAGCTGTTGGCGGGTGATGCGACAAAACGGCACCAGCACTATCGCCACCACCACAAAGCGCATCCAGGTAAGAAACAGCGGTGGAAGTTCGAGCAACGCCCACTTCACCGCAACGTTATTGAATGCCCAGATGGAAATTACCATCAGAACCAAAAGCAAATGCCGCACTGCCACAATAATTTCCTTCACACGGGAAAGAGGATTTTCACCGCTTAATGATGGCATGAAGCGCGGGCGAGCGGAGGCGTCCGGCTAAAATTTTTTCGCGACAGCATAAGCTTATAGCGGAAAAAGACAGGACAGGTGGTGGAATTGCTGGCAGAGTGGATGTCCGAAACACGACCATTTAGAGGACCGTATTCGGCATGACAAAGACCCGCGCGTTACCCCTTGCCCTGATTCAACTTGAAGTTCCGCCACCGCAGGTTGTGGCGCAAATTGGTGAACAACCCCGTTGGTTTATTGATGCGCTGGCACTCCAGCCGGATGAGTACGTGGTGATACGTCCGCATCGAGGCGAAGAGCTTCCGGCCTATCAGCAGATCAGCGGTGCGATCCTCAGCGGTTCCTGGGCGATGGTGACCGATCACGCCGACTGGAGCGAACGCAGCGCGGCGTGGATCCGCGGGGCGCTGGAGGCGGAGCTGCCGCTGCTGGGGGTGTGTTACGGTCATCAACTGATGGCGTATGCGCTGGGTGGTAAGGTCGGCGACAACCCGCACGGCTGGGAGCGCGGTCTCAAATCGCTCACCTGCAGCGCCCAGCAGGATGCGCTGCTGGCGCCGCTGCCCGCTGAGTTTCAGGCGTGGCTGTCGCATCGCCAATCGGTGTTAACGCCGCCGCAGAACAGCCAGGTGCTGGCAACATCGGCGCAGGACGGCTGCCAGATACTGCGCTACTCGCCACAGGCGCTGTCGGTGCAGTTCCATCCAGAATTTACCCGCGAGATCATGTCCGCCTGTTTACCGGCAGAGGTGCAACAGGATGGGGCGGAGCTGGTGGGCGAAGATTGGGCACGGGAGCTGTTACGCCGCTTCTGGCAGCAAACGCGGCCGCAGCCGCGCGTGCAGGCTCAAGGCGCGTAGTGGCGCGTGCAGCGATAAACCCACGCGGGTGGCATATTTTTTAGCACCCGCTGGCGTTCCCAGGTGAAGTAGCGCGATAAATCGGGTTGGGTCAACGAGGTGTATTGAAACTGAACAAATACGCCGCGCGGGCCCAGCACATCGTGCACTGCGCTGAGAATCGCGGCGCGCGTGGCCAGCGGCAGCGACAGCAGCGGTAAACCAGAGAAAATCACATCATATTCTCCCGACAAATACTCCGCTGAGCAGGCGCGCACCTGCATGCGCGGATCGTCCCATCTGCGCAGGCTTTCCACTAATTCCGGGCTAATTTCGAACACATCCAGCTGTGACTCGGGTGACATCCGCGCCAGCACGTGACGGGTAAGCACGCCATCGCCCGCGCCGAGTTCGGCGATGCGCAGGCGATGATCCCACTGAACCGCATCGCACATGGTGCGACAGAGCGCAGCGGAGGAGGGCGTGATGCTGCCCATCTTGCGCGGATTGCGGATAAACTGGTGCACAAAGTTCGCCTTGGCGCGCATCAAAGTCAGGGCTGAAACCAACATCTCTTTCTCCTGCGTAGTGTCCTGCTCCATATTGACCACTTAATTCGCCTATGTTTCGCTTTTCACTGTCTGCGGCGAGAAACTCGGAATTATCCGTAGCGGCAGCCTGCGGCGCAGCAAGGCGCACATTGATGATTTAAAGCCCCGTTAACGCGTCAACCGCACATGGGGTTGCGGCGCGATTTATCGCGCATCTTTTAGCGGCTGAGTGGCTGGCAGACGCGCAATCAATTACGCCGCTGCCCAAGCGTGCGGCCATTCAAATCGTGAATTGAAAACGCCAGGCATGAAGGTCAAATTCCTAAACGCAGACAGCGGCAAATTTCCTCCGCATCGGTCACAGTTTCCCGCTATGCGATCTGACAGGCTGGCGGCAATAGCTCAATGTTAATAACAAGTTTCATAGTTGTTAATCGCTAACCTGTCCCGCAAGGAGAAACACCATGCGTTACGCTGCTCCGGGAGAACAAGGTTCTCTCATTACCCTGCAATCGCGTTACGGCAACTTTATCAACGGCGAATTTGTCGCGCCGGTGAACGGTAACTACTTCGTCAACACCACGCCGATTAACGGCTCTACCATTGGGGAATTCCCGCGTTCAGATCGCGCCGATGTCGATAACGCCGTCGCTGCCGCGCAGGCCGCCGCGGAGGCATGGGGCAAAACCTCGCCGCAGGCGCGTTCATTAGTGCTGCTGAGAATCGCCGACCGCCTCGAAGAGAAACTGGAATACATCGCGGTGAATGAAACCTGGGATAACGGCAAGCCGGTGCGTGAAACTCTGGCGGCGGATTTGCCGCTGGCGGTCGATCATTTCCGCTATTTCGCCGGTTGCGTGCGAGCGCAGGAAGGCACCGCTGCCGAAATTGATGAGTTCACCGCCGCCTATCACTTCCATGAACCGCTGGGCGTGGTGGGGCAGATCATCCCGTGGAACTTCCCGCTGCTGATGGCGGCATGGAAGCTGGCACCGGCGCTCGGCGCGGGAAATTGCGTGGTGCTGAAACCCGCAGAACAAACCCCGCTGTCGATTACGCTGTTTATGGAGGTGATCAACGATTTGGTGCCGCCGGGCGTGATTAACGTGGTGCACGGCTATGGCAAAGAAGCCGGCGAAGCGCTGGCGTCGCATCCGGGCATCGCCAAAATCGCGTTCACAGGATCAACCGCTACCGGCGGCCACATTCTGGAGCTGGCGGCGAAAAGCCTGATTCCGTCGACCGTGGAGTTGGGCGGCAAGTCGCCGAACATCTTCTTTGAAGACATTATGGACGCGGAAGAGAGCTTTATTGAGAAAGCGGCCGAAGGCGTGGTGCTGGGCTTCCTCAATCAGGGTGAAGTCTGTACCTGTCCATCGCGCGCGCTGGTGCAGGAATCGATCTTCGAGCCCTTCATGGCGGCGGTGATGAAACGCATCAAAACCATTAAACGCGGCGATCCGCTCGATACTGAAACCATGATTGGTGCCCAGGCGTCGCAGCAGCAGTTCGATAAGATCCTGTCCTATCTGGAAATTGCCCAGCAGGAAGGCGCGGAGGTCTTGCACGGCGGCGGCGTAGAGAAAGTGGGTGAAGCGTTTGCCAGCGGCTACTACATTCAACCAACGCTGCTGAAGGGCAACAACAGCATGCGCGTGTTCCAGGAGGAGATTTTTGGCCCCGTGGTCGGCGTGTTGACCTTTAAGGATGAGGCGGAAGCGCTCGCTATCGCCAATGACTCGATTTACGGCCTTGGCGCTGGGGTGTGGACGCGTGACATTAACCGCGCGTATCGCATGGGCCGCGCCATTAAAGCCGGACGCGTGTGGACCAACTGTTATCACCTGTATCCGGCGCATGCGGCGTTTGGCGGCTATAAAAAATCCGGTATCGGTCGTGAAACGCACAAAATGATGCTCGATCACTATCAGCAAACCAAAAACTTGCTGGTCAGCTACAGCACGCAACCGCTGGGATTCTTCTAAACGTAACGGCAGCTGCGTTCATCTGCAGCTGTCTACTTTGCACGGTAAGAAATGTGCGCCAATGCATTCATCGAAGCGTCATTGAGTCGTGACACAGTGCGTAGGTCACGAAAGCAGATTTTTCTGCTGTTTCAAGCCGTGTCTTGCCGATATTAATGAAGCCGGGATGTAAAGTGGCGCACCATTTTCAAGGAGAACACATGAACACGCTGTACAAATTTCAGGAGCAGCACGACGACGTGCTGGACGCCGACGACCAACATATCATCACCGTTAACCTGCCGGGCCGTCAGGCGATTTACGTAATTGGTCAGAACGATGATGACGCCGACCTGCTGCTGGACGTGCAACTCGGTGCCATGTAAACGCCGCGCATCTGCATCCATAAAAAAATCCGCAGCCATTACGCCGCGGATTTTTTGTTTCTGGCGCCCCTGAATGCGTTATTTCACGCAGGCCGCGCAGCTGTTGTGAATCTGCTGGAAGAAGTCATTTCCCTTGTCATCCACCAGAATGAACGCCGGGAAGTTTTCCACTTCAATTTTCCAGATCGCTTCCATGCCCAGTTCGGCATATTCCACACACTCCAGACTCTTGATACTTTGCTGCGCCAGCACCGCTGCCGGGCCGCCGATGCTGCCGAGGTAGAAGCCGCCGTGTTTGTGGCAGGCATCGGTTACCTGCTGGCTGCGGTTGCCTTTCGCTAACATCACCATGCTGCCGCCGTTGGCTTGCAGCAGATCAACGTAGGAATCCATTCGACCGGCGGTCGTTGGGCCGAGGGAACCGGAAGCGTAGCCTTCTGGCGTTTTCGCTGGACCAGCGTAATACACCGGATGATCTTTGATGTACTGCGGCAAACCTTCGCCGTTGTCGATGCGCTCTTTCAGCTTGGCGTGCGCAATGTCACGCGCCACGATGATGGTGCCGTTCAGCGACAGGCGCGTTGAAACCGGGTACTGCGACAGCAGCGCGAGGATTTCGCTCATCGGCTGATTGAGGTCAACATTCACCACTTCGCCTTCACCCTGCTGACGCAGTTCCTGCGGAATGTAGCGGCCCGGATTGTCTTCCAGCTTCTCAATCCAGATGCCTTCGCGGTTGATCTTGGCTTTGATGTTGCGGTCTGCCGAGCACGACACGCCCATGCCGACCGGGCAGGATGCGCCATGGCGCGGCAGGCGCACCACGCGAATATCGTGGGCGAAATATTTGCCGCCGAACTGCGCGCCGAGGCCGAGTTCTTGCGACGCTTTCAGCAGCTGCTGCTCCAGTTCCACATCACGGAACGCCTGGCCATGTTCATTACCTTCGGTGGGCAGCGAATCGTAATAGTGGGTTGAGGCCAGCTTGACGGTTTTCAGCGTGCTCTCCGCCGACGTTCCGCCAATCACAAAGGCGATGTGATACGGCGGGCAGGCCGCAGTACCCAGCGACATCATTTTGTCGATCAGGTAATTCTTCAGCTTAGCCGGCGTAATCAGCGCCTTGGTTTCCTGATACAGGTAAGTTTTGTTGGCGGAACCGCCACCTTTGGCGATGCAGAGGAATTTGTATTCGTCGCCATCAACGCTGTACAGATCGATCTGTGCAGGCAGGTTGGTGCCGGTATTCACCTCTTTGTACATATCCAGCGCGGCGTTTTGCGAATAGCGCAGGTTGTCTTCGATAAAGGTGTTGTAGACGCCTTGCGACAGCGCCGCTTCGTCACCGCCGCCGGTCCAGACGCGCTGGCCTTTCTTGCCCATGATGATTGCGGTGCCGGTATCCTGACAGGTTGGCAGCACGCCTTTCGCGGCAATTTCAGAGTTGCGCAGGAACTGTAGGGCCACGTATTTGTCATTCTTACTGGCTTCATCGTCCGCCAGAATCGACGCAACCTGCGCCTGATGCGAAGCGCGCAGCATAAACGAAGCATCATGAAATGCCTGTTTTGCCAGCAGCGTTAACGCTTTCGGATCAACTTTCAACACCTCTTCGCCATCGAAATTCGCCACTGACACGTAATCGCGGCTCAGCAGATAGTATTCGGTATCATCTTTGGCGAGAGGAAAGGGGTTCTGATAATAGAAGGGTTTGTTCGACATGTTGGCTCACTTAGCTTCGTGTCGCTCGCCATCTCAGCGGGCGACAAATGGGCAATCTGTTATTCGATTTTTTCTCTCGCCAGCCCTCCGCAAGGGCTGACTGGCGAGCATCATAACACTTTCACGTTACTGCGCGGCTCCGTTTTTAACATCGGAGCAACATCATCAGAACATCAGCACCATCCACGGATAGGCGACAACCATCAGTAATACCAGGAACAGGCCACCAAAGATGGTGCCGAGACGCCAGTAATCCTTGGTTGGCAAGTAGCCGCTGCCGTAGTAAATCGGGCTTGGGCCGGTGCCGTACGGGGTGATGATGCCCATCACGCCGAGTGAGGTACACATCATCAGGCAGAACACCGGCATGTTAATGCCCGGAATGGACGCCGCGATGGTCAGCATGGCAGGCAGCAGCGCGGTGGTGTGCGCGGTGGTGCTGGCAAACAGGTAGTGCAGCAAGTAGAAGGCCACTAACAACACCACGGCGGAGACCTGCGGATCGTAGCCTTGCAGCAGCATGGCGCCCTCTTTACCTAACCAGGAGATGAAGCCGACGCGCGCCAGGCCATCTGCCAACGCGACCAAGGTAGCGAACCAGGCAAAGGTGTTCCACGCCGCTTTGTTGTTAGTGATGTCGCTCCAGTTCAGCACCCCGGTCCACAGCATCAGTACGATAACCAGCAGGGCGGCCATCGCCGGTTCAATCCACGCGGTGGCAAAAATCCACATCATCAGCGCCGCCACCACGAAGCCCAGCAGCAGGATTTCATTGCGTGACAGCTTACCGAGTTTCACCAGCTCTGAGGTGGCCCAACGCGGCACTTCGTCATTCACTTTTACTTCCGGCGGATAGAGCCAGTAGGCCAGCAGCGGCATGGTGAGAATCAGCAGCACGCCCAGCGGCAGGAAGGCGAGGAACCACATGCCCCAGGAGATATCAAAGCCCACCACGCTCTTCACCAGCGCTAACGCCAGCAGGTTCGGTGCCAGCGCCGACAGGAACATCGAGCTGGTGATACAGGCGGCGGTAATGGCCACCCACATCAGGTAAGAACCAATTTTGCGTGCGCTCGGATCGTTGGGTTTTGAACCGTACAGCGGCGGCAGGTTAGCGATAATCGGATAGATGGTGCCGCCGCTGCGCGCGGTATTGGACGGCGTGAAGGGTGCCAGCAGCAGATCGGCGAAGGTGATGGCATAACCCAGCGTCAGGCTGCGACGACCCAGGTATTTCACCAGAATAAGCGCCAGGCGGCGGCCAAACTGGGTTTTATCGTAGCCGGCGGCAAACATAAAGGCCCCGAAGATCAGCCAAACGGTCGAGTTACCGAAGCCGCTTACCGCCCATTTAAACGACTGCGCCGCGGTTTTGAACTTGGGATCGGCCAGTTCTGCCGGGCTAAACAGCACCCACTGGCTGAACAGCGCAATCACCACCACGCCGGTTAAACCGATTACCGCGCCGGGCAGCGGCTCGAAAATCAGTCCCACAATGACGCCGACAAAAATGGCGAAGAAGTGCCATGCATAAGGTTCCAGTCCTTCCGGCGTTGGCACCAACAGCAATAACACGGACACAATAATGGGCAGGCACAACATCATCAGGCGGTTCTTTTTTCCCGACGCCGGAGGGGGCGCGTTGAGGGATTCACTCTGGCTTGTTTGTGTGTTCATAGTTTTGGTCTGCAAGTTATGGAGAATGCGATTTAACGTCCCGGATAAAACTGCTTTTTTAGTGACGAAACTCTTTTAACAGATTATCCATGACATTTAAAAGTGTGTTTTAAATAAATCTGGCTAAGACAAATTCGATACGCGAATTATCAATTGAATGGCGCAATGATGCGATTAATTAAAATACCTCTTTTGATCTAGATCAAAAAAAATTATTCATGCTTTTTTCTTTTAATGTGGGACGTGAAAATAAACTGAAAAACCCGCGAGAATTAAGCGGGTGAAGGGCGGATTTAGCGACAAACTCAGCGAAAAACCATAACGTATTTCTTTTTATCTTAATGATATTAAAAGCGTTGTTTTAAGTGTTAGTAAAAAGTTGATTTTTGTCAATTTATGGTTAAAACTTAGCGAAGCGATGCTTTCAGCAATGAGCTTTAAATATTATTTTCATGCTAAAAACTTATATAGCTAACAATAGTGCTTATGTAAGTAAATAAAATGGTATATTTACGCCATGAAGTCGGACCACTAAAAAACATATAATCCCCTCCGAACTGCCAAAGAATTGAATACAAATTTCTCAATTTGGAGTTGCTCATCTATGAATACGCTTACCCCACTTCTTAATCCACTTACGCTGCCGAAAGGTGCGGTGCTTAAAAACCGTTTGGTGATGGCGCCAATGACCACCTGCACCGGTTACTTTGATGGTGGCGTCACCAGTGACCTTGTCGAATATTATCGTGTGCGTGCCGGAACCCTCGGCACCGTGATTGTTGAATGCTGTTTTGTTGATAATCGTGGCCCTGCTTTTCCGGGCGCGCTGGGCATCGATAGCGATAATAAAATTGCTGGGCTGGCGAAAATCGCGCATGCCATTAAATCGCAGGGTTCTAAAGCCATCTTGCAGATTTATCACGGCGGTCGCATGGTGGAACCGGCGCTGATCGGCGGGAAAACCCCGGTTGCGCCAAGCGCCATTGCCGCACCGCGTGACGGCGCAACGCAACCGCAAGCGCTGACCGCCGAAGAAGTTGACGTCATGATCACCAAATTTGGTGATGCCGTGAACCGTGCAATTAAAGCCGGCTTCGACGGTGTAGAAATTCACGGGGCTAACACCTACCTGATCCAGCAATTCTATTCACCCAACTCCAACCAGCGCGATGACAAATGGGGCGGCAGCCGCGACAATCGCGCGCGCTTCCCGCTGGAAGTGCTGGAAATCACCCACAACATGGCGGATCGCTTTGCGGCAGCTGATTTCATCATCGGCTATCGTTTCTCGCCAGAAGAGCTGGAAGTGCCGGGCATTCGCTGGGATGACACCCTGTATCTGCTGGAAAAACTGGCCGCGCGTGGCCTGGATTACGTGCACTTCTCCGTGGGCCAGCTGCTGCGTCCGTCGATTGTCGATACTCAGGATCCCACCCCGTTAATCACCAAGTATCTGGCGCAGCGCTCGCCCACGCTGGCGAAAGTGCCGGTGATTGGCGTTGGTGGCATCGTTAATAAAGAAGATGTTGAAAGCGCGCTGGAGCACGGGTTTGACCTGGTGGCGGTAGGTAAAGCCTGCATTGCCTATCCCGATTGGGCCGACCGCATCATTAACAACGAGCGCATGGAGTTATCCATCGACAGCACCAAGCGCGAAGAGTTAACCATTCCAGAACCGCTGTGGCGCTTCTCGCTGGTGGATGCCATGATCCGCGACGTCAGCGACGGTCACCGCAAATACAAAGCCGGGGTGTATCAGGCTAAAGTTGAAGCCGAAGCCCTGAAGCTGAAAATCAACGTGACGCTGGATACCGACCGCATCACCGATATTTCGCTGGTGCCGGATCCCAGCCTCGACGTCGATTTCACCAGCACCTTTGAAAGCCTGCGCGAACGCATCCTGGTCGCCAACAGTCCGCACGTTGATGCGATTACCGGCGCAACCACGCAAAGTGAAGCGCTGAAGAAAGCGGTTTCGCGTGCCATGACCACCTCGAATAAAGAGTATGTGATTGAAGAGGGCGGCAACCCGAATGCCCCGGTCAATTATGACGTGGTGGTAGTGGGAACCGGCGGCGCGGGTTTAGCGGCGGCAATTCAGGCGCACGACGACGGCGCGCGCGTGGTGATCATTGAGAAGATGCCGACCATCGGTGGCAACACCATTAAAGCCTCGGTGGGCATGAACGCGGCTGAAACGCGCTATCAAAAGCTGAAAGGGATCGAAGACAGCAAAGAGCTGTTCTACGAAGAGACGCTGAAAGGCGGGAAATTCAAAAACAATCCGGTGCTGCTGCGTGAGTTCGTGGAGCACGCGCCAGAAGCGATTGAGTGGCTGGCGGCGAAAGAGATCGAGCTGTGCGACATCACCATCACCGGCGGCATGAGCATTGATCGCACGCATCGTCCGGAAGATCGTTCAGCCGTGGGCGGCTTCCTGATCAGCGGCCTGGTGAAGAACGTCAACCAGCGCAATATCGAAGTGCTGCTGGAGACGTCAGTCGCGGAGATCCTAGTGGAAAACGGCGCGGTGGTGGGTGTGAAAGTGGTGGATGAGTACAACGACAGCCGCATTATCAACGCCAAAAGCGTGATTGTGGCGACCGGCGGCTTCAGCGCCAACCGCGAAATGGTAGTGAAATATCGCCCTGAGCTGGACGGTTTTGTTACCACCAACCACAAAGGCGCAACCGGCAGCGGCATCGCCATGTTGCAACAGATCGGCGCGGATACCGTTGATATGGGAGAAATCCAGATCCACCCAACGGTGGAGCAGACCACCTCCTACCTTATCTCTGAAGCGATGCGCGGCGGCGGGGCGATTTTGGTCAGCCAGGCCGGTGCCCGCTTCTACAATGAGATGGAAACCCGCGACAAGGTTTCGGCGGAAATTATCGCTCTGCCGGAGAAAAGCGCATGGATCATCTTTGATGAGCAGGTGCGGGCCAATAACAAGGCGGCGGATGAATACATCGCCAAAGGCTTTGTCATCAGCGCCCCGACGCCACACGAGCTGGCGGTGAAGATCAACATGGATCAGGAAGCGCTGCAAACCACGCTCGGTCGCTATAACGACTTTGTTATCAACCAGAATGATGAAGATTTCGGCCGTAAAACGGCGCTGCGTCATCCGCTGAATCAGGGGCCGTACTTTGCGATCCGCATCGCGCCGGGCGTGCATCACACCATGGGCGGCGTCACCATCAACACCGATACCGCGGTGCTGGATGCGCAAAAAACGGTGATTCCCGGCGCATGGGCGGCGGGCGAAGTGGTCGGCGGCATCCACGGCGCTAACCGCATCGGCGGCAACGCGGTAGCGGATATCATCATCTTCGGTATTAAAGCCGGGCATAACGCGGCTAAACTGGCGTTAGGTCACTAAGCTGTCAGGATGATGCCCGCCACGCGCGGGCATCTTTTTCTTATAGGTGAAATAATGGCATCCGCCGCTGGCGTCTACTCCTACTCCGCTGTTTTACTGGGTTCGCCCATTCTGCTCAAACTGTTCGATGACAATCCCACCTTAGCGCGTCAGGTGTTTCAACTGATCAAGCAGCAAGAAAATCTGTTTACCGTTAACCGCGCCGCCTCAGAAGTGATGTCGATTAATCAGGCCGCCGGTCGGCATGCGGTCAGCGTTAGCGCGCCGGTTTTTCAGCTGATCGATGTGGCGCACGCGGTGAGTGTGCTGCCGGACAGCGCGTTCAATTTCGCCATCGGCCCGGTGGTGAAACGCTGGAAGATTGGTTTTCAAGGACGTGATATCCCGCCTGCTGAGGAGATTGCCGCGCTGCTTAAACTCACCAATCCGCATCAGGTGGTGCTGGATCCTGCTGAGCGTTCAGTGTTTTTGCCGCATCCGGGCATGGAGATCGATCTCGGCGCAATTGCCAAAGGCTACATTGCCGATGTGGTGCAGGCGTTTCTGCGGCAACAGGGCGTGCAGCAGGCGCTGATCAATCTCGGCGGCAACGTACAAACGCTAGGGTGTCCGCCGCATGAGCCAGAAGGTTGGGGCATCGGCCTGAAAAAGCCGTTTGGACGCGATGATGAGTTACTCGGCGTACTGCGCGTGCAGGGGAAATCGGTGGTGACATCCGGCATCTACGAGCGCTATTTCGAGTTGGATGGCCGCTGTTGGCACCATATCTTCGATCCGCAAACCGGTTATCCGCTGGATAACGAGCTGCTGAGCGTGACGGTCATTGCCGATCGATCGCTGGACGGCGACATCTACACCACGCTGCTGTACGGCTTAGGGGTGGAGCAAGGGCTGGCCTACATTGCTGACCAGCCCGGAATCGAAGCGGTGTTTGTGACCCGCGATCGGCAGATTATTTGCTCAGCGCCCGGCTACTTTCAGCCGCTGGATAGCGCCTGGCACCTACGTTACTGACAATACTGCTGCAACAGCGAATGGTACTCCGGCTGTAAACGGTAGCGATAGACCGGGCGACCGGTTGCGCCATAGTGAATGCTGGTAAACAGAATATTGATCTGCGCCAGCCAAATCAGATATTTACGGCACGACACGCGTGAAATGTTGACTTCCGCCGCCAGCTCATCGGTGGAGAATTCGTGGCCGGGATGCGCATCGATCCACTGGCACAGCGTGCGTAGCGTTTGCGGCGTTAATCCTTTGGGCAGGCGTTTGTTGTCATGCTGCGTAGCGGGGTTACCGTGAATCAGCAGATCGACATCGGATTGCTGATAGTAGTGCTGGTTGTCCATCAGCGATTTCTTCTGCCGCCAGCTGGTCAGCGCCTCTTCAAAACGCGGGAACTGGAACGGCTTGATCAGATAATCCACCACGCCGTAGTGCAGCGAAGTTTTGATGTTCTCGGCGTCTGCCGCAGATGAAATGATGATCACTTCAACCGAACTCTGCGCGGTGCGTAATTCGGGCAACAGATCGAGACCGTTTTCCTGCTGCATGTAGATATCCAGCAGCACCAAGTCCACCTGAATATCACTGTTGAACAGGATCTCTTTCGCCTGCTGCAGCGTGGATGCGGTGCCACAGCACGCGAAGCCCTGTACCTGCCCGATATACATGCGGTTCAGCTCTGCGACCATCGCATCATCATCGACCACTAACACATTGATCATGTGGATTGGTTTCCTCCATCCCAGGGAAGTTGGACTAAAAATTGGGTAAACACGCCGGGTTCTGACTCCACGCTTACGCTGCCACCGAGATGTTCGGTTTGCTGCTTAAGCAGGAACAGGCCAACGCCACGGTTTTCTCCTTTGGTGGAGAAACCTTTGTGAAAAATGGTGGTGAGATGCTGCGGCGCAATGCCGGGGCCGTCGTCACTCACTTCACAGGTTAACCAGCCGTTTTGGTAGTGCAGCATCACGTGAATCTCGCCTTCGGTTTGCTCGCTCAGCGCATCAATGGCGTTCTCAACCAGGTTGCCAATCACCGTAATCAGCGACGCCATCTGCTGCTCATTGCCGCTGTCGGGCAGGAAACTGGCATCGCTGATGGTCAGGCGATGGCCGCAATCCGAAGCGCGATTGATCTTGCTCAGCAGGAAACCGGCAATCACCGGTGACTTGATTTTGTCGAGCAGGAAGCCGATTTCCGTTTGATAGTTATTGGCGGTCTTTAAAATATAGGCTTCTACCTGCGCATAATTTTTCATGTGCAGCAGGCCAAGGATCACGTGCAGCTTGTTCATGAACTCATGCGAACGCTCACGCAGCGCATCAACATAGTTTACCATGCCGGTCAAACGCTGCATCAGCTGGCTGATTTCCGTCTTATCCCTGAAGGTGCACACCGCACCGATAATGCGTCCCTGATTGCGCACCGGCACGGTGTTGCTCAACAGTACGCGGCCATTGACGTTTAACTCTTCATCGCGGCGCGCCCGGCCGGTGTGCAGCACATCCTGTAAGTGATGATCGATAACCGAGGCATCGTAGATGCGATCGCTGCCAATCATGCCGCTCGCCACCGAGTCGTGCAGCAGCGAATGCGCCGCCTGATTGACCAGCGTTACCTGCGCACCCTCGTCCATCGCCACCACGCCCTCTTTCAGCGAGTTGAGGATCGCCTGGCGCTGTTCAAACAGGGTGGAAATTTCGTAGGGTTCGAGACCAAACAAGATGCGTTTCAGCACGCGCACCAGGATAAAGGTGCCGAGCGCACCCGCTAAGGTGCCGATGAGAATCGTCCACAAAATGCTCCAGCGGCTTTGGTTAATCTGATCGGTCACCGCATCAAGCGAAATGCCAATCGCCACCACGCCAATTTGCTGATGCCGATCGTTATACACCGGCGTAAAAACCCGCAGCGCGCGCGCCAGCGAACCTTTGTTCACTGAAACGTTTTCCTGGCCGCGCAGCGCCGGTTCGATGTCCTCGCCGATGAAATGTTTGCCAATCAGTTCCGGGTTGCGGTGCGAATAACGGATGCCGTCCATGTTGGTGACGGTGATAAACAGCAGATTATTGGTCTCTTCTACCGCTTTGGCGATCGGCTGGATGCGCGTGCCGTTCGGCGGAAAGGCGAGGGCGCGCTGAATTTCGGGCGAATCCGCCAGCGTGCGGGCCACGGCCATCGCTTTGTCTTCCAGCTGCGCGCGCGTGGCGGCCCCAATCTGGAAGAAATAGAACATGTGCACGCTGAGCAGCACCAGCACGATTACCGCGCTGAGCATCAGCGTCACCAGCGTATTGAGCTTCATCGGCTGCTTACGCGCCGGCATTCCTTGCTGTGAAGTGGACATCGCCGCTACCTGAAAAAGTGGGGGCGCTTAGTATGAAGGATTTTCAGAACGGGATCGCGTTAAATACAAAAGGCCGCCAACGTGGCGGCCTGGGCGGTTTTTCGCGAGGTGCGTACTCAAGCACGCCTGGCGTTACCCTTATTTCACGCGGTTGGCAAAGCTCTTACGCAGCTTCTGCAATTTCGGCGGGATCACCGCCATGCAGTAACCGTTGCGTTGACCGGCACCCTCCCAATAATCCTGATGGTAATCTTCCGCCGGATACCAGGCTTCAAGTGGCTCGATGGTGGTCACTACCGGGACATTCAGGTTAGCCTGCGCGCGGGCAATGGCTGCAATCGCCTCAGCTTCCTGCTCGGGCGTGGCGGGGAAAATCGCCGAACGATATTGGGTGCCAATGTCATTGCCCTGACGATTCAACTGGGTGGGATCGTGGGTAGCGAAGCTGATATCCAGCAGATCGCCATAACTGACTTGCGCCGGATCGAACCCGACACGAATTGCTTCGGCATGGCCGGTTGCACCGCTACACACTTGCTCATACGTCGGGTTGGGCCGCGCACCGCCGGTGTAACCACTTTCGACTGACTCCACGCCAATCACATCTTTGAATACGGCTTCGGTACACCAAAAACAGCCGCCGGCGATCACCGCATATTCGGTTGCCATCGTTTTTACTCCTGTCAGGGCGAAAGCCATACAATGTGGGCAAGCTCACGCCAATTCAATCGGTTAAATTAACATTTCTGGCTTAAAGTCGCGGCGCTTGTCGAGCAGCAGATTGCTCATGAGGGTAAAGCGTCCTTCGCCAGTGTAGTGCAACGTGGTGGGAAATTCCGGTTGGTCGACAACGTGTGCCTTCACAATCTCAAAGATAAAGAAGCTGTAATTATCCACCATCGAATCGTCATACAGCTGGCACTCAAAGCTCGCGAAGCATTCGTCAATGAGCGGCGCATTCACCACGCTGGCCGGTTCCGGCGTGAGATGATAAGCGGCAAATTTATCGATGCGGTCACCGTGGCTGTTGCCAATCGCCACCACCTTATCGATCAGGTTCGCCGAGGGCACGTTGATGACGCATTGTCCGCTTTGACGAATCAGCTCGTGGCTGTAGTTGCCGTTGGCGATCATGCACCCCACCAGCGACGGTGAAAACTCCAGGATGGTATGCCAACCGAGCGTCATGATGTCGTGAGAATCCTCAAATTGCGAACTCACCAACACCACAGGCCCCGGCTCCAGATACTTGCGCGCCTTGCTGACGGGAAAATCGACTTTATGCAAAGGTTGATGCATCGGGTTTCTCCTGATTTCGCAGTAACAGATTAAGTGTAGAGATTACCTGAGCGAAATGTAGGCGCTGGCAGGGGAAATCTATGCTGCTGATGGGAAAGCAAAGATTGTTGGGCTGAAGGATTAATCTGCCATTATCAGCCTCCGGGAATTGTGCTATTTATGCAGCATCAATAGAGAGAAAAGGTAATGAGTATGTTGTCGCAAAAGTTAGCCGACCGGGTAAAAGGTCTGCAATCATCTGCTATTCGTGAATTGTTGAAGCACAGCAAAATGGAAGGCGTCATCTCTTTGGGTGGCGGCATTCCTAATCCTGATTTATTCGATACCGAAGGATTGCAGATCGCAATGGATCGCGTGATGAGCCTTGAGCCGCATAACGCGTTTCAATATGGACTCAGCGAAGGCGATCCCAAGCTGCGCGAAGGGATTTGCCAGATTCTTGCCGAGCGCGGCATTCGTTCAACACCGGACGATCTGGTGGTGACGTCCGGGTCGCAGCAATCACTGGATATCCTGGCGCGCGCGCTCATCAATCCAGGCGACACCATTGTGGTTGAACGCCCGACTTATCTGGCGGCGTTGCAGGTGTTTCAGCTGGCCGAAGCGCGACTGGATTCCGTGGGCACCGATGGCGAAGGCATGATCGTTGATGAACTGGAAGCGTTGGTTAAGCGCAAAGCGATCAAAGCGGTTTATATTGTGCCAACCTTCGGCAATCCGGGCGGGGTAACCTTATCTGCGGCACGCCGCCAGCAGCTGGTGGCGCTGGCGAAACAGTACGGTTTCCTGATCTTTGAAGACGATCCCTACAGCGAAATCAACTTCACGAATGAGAAATTCCGCACGCTGAAATCCTTTGCTCAAGAGATGGACGCCAGCGATCAGGTAATCTACACCTCGACGTTCTCCAAGATTCTGGCGCCCGGCGCGCGCGTCGGCTGGATTACGCTGCCAGCCTGGCTGAAGCAGCAGGTGGTGATCCTCAAACAAGCGACCGATCTGCATACCAGTTCACTCTCCCAATCCTTGACGCGTCACTATCTGGAAACCGGACGTCTGCAATCACAAATTGCGGTGATCAGCCAGGCCTACAAGCAGAAGTGTGATGTGCTGTGTGGCGCCTTGCAAAGCGAACTGGGCGATCGCATTCGTTTTCATCGTCCGTTGGGCGGCATGTTTTTATGGGCCACCTTTAATCAGGAATTTAACACCACGGAATGGCTGAAAACCACCTTGCAGAACGGCGTGGTGTATGTGCCGGGTGAGTTCTTCTATTGCGATAATCCCAATACCTCCACGCTGCGCTTGTCGTATGTCAGCGTGTCGGATGAGAATTTAGTGAAGGCCGCGCAGCGGTTGAAATCGTCGCTGCCGTAAACGGCGGGTAGGCGTTTAGCACGGCTTGTCTGGCGCCAGACAAGCCGCAGCGGTTAAATCACCATCCCCAAAATCTGCAAGGTACTTTGCTGCGAGGCGGTGATGAACGGAATGTCTTTGATGTGCTGCATACCAAAAGCTTCGTAGAATTTGCGTGCGCGCACGTTGCCGCTCATCACCTCCAGCCACAGGTAGCCTTCGCGCTTTTCCCGTGCTTCATTAATGATGCTCTCAAACATCCAGCGGCCATAATTTTTGCCGGTTTCTTCGGGATTAAAATAGAGCTTATTCAGCAGCGCGCCGCTCATGCCAGAATCCGGCACCGGCGTGTTCCATGTCACTTTGGCAAAACCAATGGGTTTATCTGTCTCGGCAATCAGCCAGCTCTCATTGGGCGCGGCTAAACTGCTGTGCAGTTCCACCAGGCCATACTCCTTATCGATAAACGCATCCAGTTCGGCGGTGGAAACCCACATATGTTTGAAATGGGCGTTGTAGGTCATGCGGCCAAGCCGATGCAATAACGCTGCATCGGCTAACTGGGCTTTGCGAATGGTGAACTCCATGCCAGATATCCTTATTATTCTGGTAATGACGCATTTGTCGCTTTCAGCCCTTGTTGCTGAAGGGCTTTCACCATAACGTGTTAGCAGGTAAAACCCAAGCCAGTCAGCAGGGCAAAAGAGCCATGTTCTATAGTAAGACTGAGAACGCTGCCTATTTCTCAGGAGGTAAAATGTTCGATACACAACACAAAGTGATTGGCGAAGCGGCCTATGCGCTGCTGCTCCGTCGCCAGGACGTCACGGTTGCCAACTTATTGGCAGAACTTGTACAAATGGCCGCAAACGAAAATGATCCCGAGCGCCAGCAGCGTTTAATACAGGCACAGCAATGGCTGCGCGCCCATCGACCTATCGCTGAAAGCGATAATCGTGCCACTTCAGTTTTACGTGGTCTCAGCGAGCGCGAAAGCAGCGTAAAAATGCCGAATAAGAAACCGGATGGCAATCGATAAGCGCAGTGGAAGTCAATCAGGGCAAGGGTTATCATGCTGTTGCCCGCAACCCTATCTTAAAGTTTCCAATAATCCTAATCCGCCTCAATAGCACTTTTTGCTAAAATCAAAACCTGAAAAATTTATTAGAATTTTCTGTACAGTTTTTGGAAATCCTGTACAACTTTGCTCAGGGGAATTTTCCTGACACTTTTAATCATTTTTGGGGGTCACTCATGCGTCAGAACGGTTATGTTCCAAACTCAGTCGAGGCCATTGCCAACTACTTCAGCAAAGCCACTTTGCCGTCACAGCAGGAGACGTTAGGTCAAGTTGTCGTTGAGATCCTGCGCGAAGGGCGCAATCTGAACCGCAAAGCCTTGTGCACCAAACTGCTGCGCCGCCTGGAACTGGCAGCTAACGCCGAAGAGGAACATCATTACCATCAGCTGATTGGCTTGTTATTTGAGCGCGAAAGTTAAGTTCTATGTCCAACGTCCAAGTGTACAACTATAAGACTTTACTCTGATAACGCATTTTCTCGTGTATGACTTGTGGCGAGCCGTAACGCGCTATGACATGTGCATAGCGCTACCATTCTGCCGTGTCCTTATACCAGGCGAGCGGCAATCAGAGATTCGTTATGAATAGAAGTGAACACCAGCAAATTATCGACGAAATTATTGGCGAAGCTGCACTGACGCTGTTGCAGCAATCGGGGCCGGTGAATAGCCAGGCGCTGATTGATCAGCTGCAATCGATGAAAGAGCAGAGCGCGGATAACGCAAGGCGAGAAGCCGTCGCGGCAGCGATCGTTGAAGTGCGTAACAGCATATCAGCGGGTAAAAAGCAGCGCGATGAGCAGCCACAGCGCGATAACGTACATCAATTATTCGCGAGCAAAGCTGCGTCAGGCAGCGATAGCAAGCACTGAACCGGGCACTCCACTGCCTTGAACTCATTTACGTGTCGATCCCTGTAAAGGATGAGAACCATGCAACAAAAACAACACCTTTATTCTGCATTACCTGACAGCGAATTAGCCGAGCACTTTCGCAATGCAGAAAACATGTTGAGCGATGAAGCTGCGGTGCTGGATAAAGTGGTACGCCACGTTTTGCTCACCGAAGGTCGCGTCAGCAATAAGGCGATCATCCTTTGTTTGATCATGGCGCTGGAATCTGCTGAAAGCGCGGAAGATATCGAGCTGTTGCGCAGAACGCTGGAGATTGTGGTGGGTTATACACCTGACGATGCGTAACGTTTTCGTTTGTCCCCCAGCCCTGGGGGACAAGTCAATGCATAAGATCTGCCAGTAAGCGCATAGCTGCATCGCATAGATAGCGAAACTCCTCATCATTGGTTTCCAGTTTCATCGCATGAAGCGCCAATGAAACATCATGCGCCTTGAAAGCACGCTCTTCCCTGATAAATTCCGCTACAGCTAACCCTATCAAAGCATACAGATCCGGTGCAGGACGATTCTCGTCTTTCACGTCACCTCCGGTACTTGTATGTATATACAGTTTTACATGATGCGTTGAGACAGGAAAGGTATTTTTTCCTATAAGCGAAGGCGGGAATAATAAGCGAAGCGCAACACAGCAGTTATTAACCCATTCTATGCAGCGAGTAATCGGAAATTAGGTGAAATGACTGGAACGGCGAAACAATCATTTTTTTGGCGCGCATAGGTGCATATTAAGTGGCATTTAACATGCACCAATGGGTTGAGTAGGGCAATTTAGCGTGCCGTTAAGGATTTCCAGGCACATTAACGGAAACGGGACGTGTTACCTGCGCCAATAACCGTTTATTTCGTCCCAGATTTACCTTATGCAACCAGGTGCGATATTGCTGCAATTGTTCATCCGCAGCGTGTTTATCCGTGACGCTGCCGAGGTACAACTGACTCAACGTTTGATGATTGGTAGCGGTGGCGTAAATCTCACATTTGTTATCACGATATTGTAATTCAATTGCTGTGAAGTGTAAGTGATGCCAAAGATGTAGCCGGGTTTCGAACTTTTTAAAGTCCATCATTAATTCCTGTTATTTAGTTTTATCGTCACTCTCAGAAGAGGCCTATGCAACATAGACCAAGCTGGCATTAATGCCAGCAGCTTTTAAATTATTTTCGCCAAAAAGGAGTAATTGCACTTAAAACCGGCCAAAAATCATTTGCCGTTTCGCTTATATAGTGCGGGTCATAACATTAAGCCCGGCGGCGAAAACGTTGCCTGCGTTTGCCATAGGTTTTCCCCATGGCTAATGCGCTGGCGCTGGCAGGATCGTACAGCGATAGACTTTCAATTTGATCGACCATAATCACTTTGCGGAATTCCAGCGCGCTTTTGGGTTTAGAGAAGAAATCAATATCATGCTGGTGATACCACTGGCTGTAATTATGTTCGACTGCAAGGTTGAGGGTGCGGGCATCGCGATAGCCGCTGAGCATGGGGATCAACACGATATTGGCGGTGCTGGCATACTCGAAGGTTGCCGCGTGTACCATGCCGATATAAATACGCCGCGACTTGAGCGTCACCCACGCCAGTTCACCTTCCTCCATGCAGTGCAGCAGCAGTTGCTCAATACCGTTGGAGCGAGAAAGGCGTTGATACAGCTCTTTACGGCTGCCGGCGGTTAAGCGTGAACTCGCTGCCCAGTTAGAGCGATAGAGACAAAACAGCACCGCAAACGTCAGCATGATGACCACGGGCGCCTGGATGCCAAGAAAGCTCCACGTCATAAAATCTGCATGCCAACGCACATTTTCTAACTGTGAAAGGGCAAAGGTGTTGTTAATTGCCGAGGCCGCCAGCAACAGCAGCCATAATAAGCCGGTAGCAAAGACACCTTGTAAAACAAAAATACAGCCATATAAGGCGATCAGGAAATAAACATCCCAACCAATGGAGCGTTTAATTTTCAAACGGCTCGACATGTCGCGACTGGTATACCAATAGCCGCATACCATCATTACCATAAAGATTGCCGTGCCCATTTAAATATCCTTCAACGTTTTAACATGGTGCTTAAAGTCGCGCTGCACCGCTGGGCTTAATGGATTCACCGAAGCATTACCGTCTTCATCGATAATAATTCTGTCACCGTCCTCAATCGACTCAATACGATCTTTCTGGCTCATAACCTGTAATAACGTTTCAGGATTGCCAAATAATGATGTTAATAGGGTGAACATGTTATTGCCTTTTTCTAAACGCAAAGTGAGATTATGGCATAGCATCGCAAGGGTAAGCGGGGCATATTTGTTAAGCGTTGACTTTCCAGACTATTCCGTTGAAATAATGGTAGCGAAGAGAACCGGGATATTAAGCGAGGCGTGGGCAAGGATTTGTTTATGTAACTTTTCATTGCATTAGAAAATAAAGCGAGCAGCCACTTATCGGCAGACTGCTCGTGTAGTGAAGTATTAATAGAGTTCGCGATACAGCGCAGCGATTAGCTTAAGCGTGCAATCACGCGGATTGCCGGGAGTACAGACATCCGCTAGCGCTGCATTAGCCAGCGCATCAATATCCGCCTCCTGCATGCCGATATCACGCAGGCGTAACGGAATGCCGATATCACGGTTTAACGCGCTCACGGCATCTATCGCCAACGCGCGCGCCTCATCCAATGTGCAGCTGTAAGCGCCTGCTACACCAAGGGCATGGGCGATATCGCGATACTTCTCACCCGTATACGCGGCGTTAAACGCCATCAGATGCGGTAGCAGTACCGCATTGGCGATGCCGTGCGGCGTACCGTAAAACGCACCCAGCGGGTGTGCCATGCCGTGAACCAAACCTAACCCAAGATTGGAAAAGCCCATGCCGGCGATGTACTGACCAAGTGCCATATCGGCCACGCCCGCTGGATTACCTTGCACCGAATCACGCAGTGAACGACCAATAATCTCGATCGCTTTCAGATGGAACATGTCGGTCAATTCCCACGCATTGCGCGTGATGTAGCCTTCAATGGCGTGCGTCAACGCATCTACACCGGTTGCCGCTTTGAGGCTGGCTGGCATACTGGCCATCATTTCAGGATCGATAATCGCGATCAGCGGAATGTCATGCGGATCGTAGCAAACGAATTTACGCTTTTTCTCTTCATCGGTGATGACGTAATTGATGGTCACTTCTGCTGCCGTGCCGGATGTGGTGGGCACTGCGATGATCGGCACCGACGGATGACGGGTGGCCGCGCCGCCTTCCAGCATACGTACGTCGCTGAACTCCGGGTTAGCGATCATCATGCCGATGGCTTTACAGGTATCCTGCGGCGATCCGCCGCCCACGGCGATGAGATAATCGGCTCCGGCACTGCGAAAGGCCTCTACGCCCGCGTGCACGACCTCAACGGTGGGATTCGGCACCACGGCGTCATAAATCTCGAAGCTAAGCTGGTGTTGCGTCAGCAAATCAGTAACGCGGGTGGCAACGGAGAATTTGATCAGGTCTCTGTCGGTCACCACCAACGCTTTGCCGAAGCCGCGTTTATGGATTTCATCAATCATCGAGCAGATCGCACCCGCGCCGAAATAGGCGGTTTCATTGAGGATCATTCTGTTGATCATGGCATTTACCTTTACGCAGAGAGTTAGTGACAGAAGGTCATCACGAAAATGAACTGCGCACAGATTTACGGCGGATTGGCGTTAACGCTTTTGATGTAACGCAATAAAACCGGGGAGATGAAAAAGCAGAAGTTGAGATAGGTGAAGCGGATTCCAAAAGCAGCGGAAACGCGGTGATGAGAAGGACATCCCATTTGAAATATGCTAGCGCGCCGAGGCAAACGGCGCGCAAAGTCAGGAACCTAAACGCAGGGTTTCAGCACGTTTAGCGGTGTCATACACGTATTGCAGCATGGGCTCAAGATCGGTGTCAGGCCCAGAGCTGATGATCTTGCCGCGCAGCCACTCGATTTCGCTGGTGATCTCTGCGGCGAAAATGGTGTTATTCTGCGCGTTACGCAACCATTTCAACAGAAAGTTATTTTTGCCGCGCACGCCGCCAGACTTCTTGCTGCGCGCATTGATTTTTAACGCCACCAGAATGCAGTAATAGAAATGCACGCGCTGGCTGTAGTTCTGCGGGATCATGATTTAGCGCCCGCCGTGACTTTACAAAAATGTGAACTTGATCGGTTTTTCATCGTCCTGACTGCCTGCCTGAAAGCGTCTACTGACGCGAATATGGGTAATTTTCCGCTTACTAAGCGCTCTGAAATGGCGCGAGAGACAGCATTGCTAATCCGCGCTGCCGATGCAAGTGAGGAAAATCTGGGAAATTTCACGGCGGTTGCCGTTATGCAGGCATCGAATACGTGCGGCAAATTCTCTCCTGCAATCTGCTTTGGCGAGCTGCGTTGGCGCTGCAGAGCGAATCATCTTGTTCCTCTCAAACCCTCACAATCAGCCAGGCGCAAAGCGAAGCGTAAGAAAAGCGACTAAATCTTTTTCCTGGCCCTATAACGCGGTAAAAAGAGCACTTTGCTGGACGGTTGATCAGCACTTTCTGGCAAAATCGTGATCCGCGTCTACACTTGATACTGACGATGTTCGCAGTCAGGTTGCGGTGTTGACCACCATGTTGTTGGTTTGTAGAGAGTTATCTCTAAAATTAGCGCGTTAGCGGTAAAACTGCCGCGTTCGTCACAATGCACAGCCTGCTGGGAACATCCTGTTCAGTGGACGCTTTCATTACAGGAGATGAGATGTGACCCCCGCGGTAAATCAAAACAGCACGTTACCGTCGCTAAGCGGCGGACTTTATGCCTTCTTTTTTGATGTCGACGGCACGTTGGCGGCGATTGAGTCGCAGCCCGAGTCGGTTTCGATTCCTGCCTCGGTTCGTCAGCATCTGCAACAAATCTCTAATCTCAGCCACGGCGCATTAGCGCTGGTTTCCGGCCGTCCAATTGCGCAACTTGATGCGCTGGTGGCGCCGTTAGAAACCCCCGCCGCAGGCGTTCACGGTGCCGAGCGGCGCGATGCCGCTGGTCGCGTGCACCGTCACACTCTGCCGCACGATATTGCGCAAACGCTGCAAACGGAGCTGCAACAAACGCTGGATCAATGGCCGCACACGCTACTGGAAGTCAAAGGCATGGCGTTTGCACTGCACTATCGCAATGCCCCGCAGTACGAACACGCGATTATGCAGTTGGCGGAGGACGCCGTAGCGCGTTTTCCCGAGCTGGCACTGCAGCCCGGCAAGTGCGTAGTGGAACTGAAGCCGCAGGGCATTGATAAAGGCGCTGCGGTACGCGAATTTATGCAGGAAGCGCCATTTACCGGACGCATTCCGGTATTTGTGGGAGACGATCTGACAGATGAAAAGGGATTTCTGGCCGTGAATGCCCTACAAGGGATCTCTGTCAAAGTCGGAGAAGGCGCGAGCCATGCGCATTTTCGCCTGCCGGATGTGGCGGCGGTGTGGCATTGGCTTGAACAACTATTATTACAACTAGAACATGAAAATGTTGGTAAGGAGTAAAGGTTATGAGTCGTTTAGTCGTCGTATCTAACCGGATTGCCATGCCCGAGGGCGGTAAAGCCAGCGCAGGTGGATTGGCAGTGGGTATTCTGGATGCGCTACAAAATACCGGCGGATTATGGTTTGGCTGGAACGGTGAAATCAGTGAATTTTCCGGTGAAGAAGATGAACTGACGCAAGTCGAACACGATGGGATTACCTACGCTGCATTGCCGCTTAATCAAAACGATTACGATCAATATTATTGCCAGTTCTCTAATACCGTTATTTGGCCGGCCTTCCACTATCGTCTCGATTTAGTGCAATTCCAGCGTGAAGCCTGGGACGGATATTGCCGCGTCAATACTTTATTAGCGCAGCGGTTAAAACCTCTGATTAAGCCAGACGATATTTTGTGGATCCACGATTATCATCTGCTGCCATTTGCCGCCGAGCTGCGTAAATTAGGCGTTAATAACCGCATTGGCTTCTTTTTACATATTCCGTTCCCGACGCCAGAAATCTTTAATGCGCTGCCGCCGCATCAGGAGCTATTGGAAATGATGTGCGACTACGATTTGCTGGGCTTCCAGACAGAATCGGATCGCGTGGCATTTCTTGACAGCCTGAGCCAATTAACCCAGCTGCAAAATAAAGGCGATAAGAAACATCGCGCCTTTGGCAATACCTTTATGACTGAGGTTTATCCCATTGGTATTGAGCCAGACAGCATTAAAGAGATGGCAGAAGGGCACTTGCCGCCGAAAATGGCGGCCATGAAACGTGAGTTAGGCGATCTTAAAAATATTATCGCCTGCGAACGTCTGGATTACTCCAAAGGTTTGCCAGAGCGTTTTCTGGCGTTTGAAGCGCTGCTGGAAAATTTCCCGGAGCATCGTGGCAAAATCCGTTATTCGCAGATTGCACCGACTTCGCGTGGCGATGTGCAAGCGTATCAGGATATTCGTCATCAGCTGGAAACCGAAGCGGGGCGCATTAACGGTAAATACGGTACGCTCGGTTGGACGCCGCTGTATTACCTCAACCAGCATTTTGACCGCCGCTTGCTGATGAAGATCTTCCGTTTAACGGACGTTGGGCTGATCACGCCGTTGCGTGACGGCATGAATCTGGTGGCGAAAGAGTACGTGGCGGCGCAGGACCCGGACGATCCTGGCGTGCTGGTGCTGTCACGCTTTGCCGGAGCGGCAAACGAGTTGACCTCGGCGCTGATCGTCAATCCTTACGATCGGGATGAAGTAGCAGCAGCGCTGGATCGTGCGCTGACAATGCCACGTACCGAGCGTATCTCGCGCTATAACGACATGATGGCGGTCTTGCGGAAGCAGGATATCTCGCACTGGCGTGAGAGTTTCCTGAAGGATTTGGACACGCTGCCGGTGCGTAGCGCCGATCACAGCATGGCGCATAATGTCGCGACCTTTCCTAAGCTAGCGTAACGTCACGGGCCGCACCTTGTGTGCGGCAGCAACTGCCGCAACGCGTCGGCAGACTGCGTAGCGGCGCAATGTGTTGCGCGTCTTACAGCAACGCGATTGCTTCAGGACAGCGCCAAATACCGCGCCGCTACCGATTCTGCGCTTGCTGAATGCCCTGCACAACCGTTCAGCATTACGCAATTTATGACACCTCTTCTATCATTGATATGTGCTCAACCGCTGCACCACGATGTTACGCGCACCCACTTATTTACCCCATCCTCTGCACAGCGTTTCCACGACCCAGCTAAAACCCACGAAATCGATTTCATTTTGCCTGGCGCTAACGGGCTGACACATCAGTAAAAATGGCACGAAAAGGTTAAAATTTGTGCGTGCACACCCATAATCACGCTTTTTTTTCCAGCAACCCTAAAGTTTTCACTGGTTAGGCCGATAGTTATCGCGTAGTTGTCCACACTTTCGCCCATTCATTCATATCGCTAATGTAACGCTCTGTTACATCCTCTGCCGTGCGCTAAACACTCCCTACAAACCCCTAACAGTTCCCAGGCGAGCTGCGCCCAGTCTTCACGCTTCGCTAGCAGGGTGAGGTTAGTGCCTATGGGGAATATTCCCTGTAAGTGATTAATTTAAAAGCGGTTAACTTTTGTTTAAATCAGCACGATATGCTGGATTTTCCCTCGTAAGTGGTGCGTTACCGCAATCAACGCACGCAAATGCAGACAAATGATCGCGCCACGATAAGGGATCTCCGTAGAGGCTAAATTAAGACGTTTCTTAGCGAAATATTAACGAAACAATAAGATTTTGCTCAAAAATTGCACAACAGAAAAGCGATACTGAAGCATTTGGAAAAAAATTTGCCTTAAAAGTGTGACGCAGATCACACTTTATCTAAAATTTCGCACCACTCACGTTGTATGTCGAAATCAGACGATATAGATTTGCGTTGTTTTCGGATTAGTCTTAAAAACTGTAAGCAGACGTCACGGAAGATGACTCCGACTCAAGCTAAGAATGGCCTTGGAGTTTTGACTCAGATTGAACAGTTTCTAAAAATAAAGACAACCGTTCATGCACGTTGGCGTATGCCTGATTATTTTTTGCCATCTTTAGATTTACCAACCAGCAACCCGAACCATGGAACCTTTTAATTCTGTGGCCGTATATATGTCGCGTTTATCAGGATGGAAAAAATGGGTACATCAGAATTACTAAAACATATATATGACATCAATCTGTCATATTTACTGCTCGCGCAGCGCTTAATTAACCAGGAAAAACCTTCAGCTATGTTTCGTCTGGGTATTGATGAAGCAATGGCAGATGCACTCGCTCAGTTAACCTTACCTGAAATGGTAAAGCTGGCTGAAACGAATCAGCTGGTATGTCAGTTCCGCTTTACCGATCACAATTTAATTAATCGTCTCACGCAGGAATCACGTGTCGACGATCTGCAGCAAATTCACACCGGGATCCTGTTATCCAGCCGTCTGCTGCGCAGCGTTTCAAAAACTGAAACCAGCACCAAAAAGAGGGCAGTATAATGAGCGATAAAAGTATCGTTCAGGAAGCGCGTGATATTCAGCTGGCTATGGAGCTGATCACGCTGGGTGCCCGTCTGCAGATGCTGGAGAGTGAAACGCAATTAAGTCGTGGTCGCTTAATTAAATTATATAAAGAGCTGCGCGGTGCGCCGCCGCCAAAAGGTATGCTGCCATTCTCTACCGACTGGTTCATGACGTGGGAACAGAATATTCACGCCTCGATGTTCTGTAACGCCTGGCAGTTTTTACTCAAAACCGGCTTAAGCAGCGGCGTGGAGGCTGTTATCCAGGCCTACCGTCTCTACCTTGAGCAGTGTCCGCAATCGGACGAGGGCCCGCTGTTGGCGCTGACGCGCGCCTGGACCCTGGTGCGATTCGTTGAAAGTGGGATGCTGGAACTCTCTGACTGCAAAAGCTGTCACGGCAGCTTTATCAATCATGCACATCAGCCCGCGGGCAGCTTTGTCTGCAGCCTGTGCCAGCCGCCTTCACGTGCCGTAAAAAGACGTAAACTTTCTGCAGATACTGCCGATACCTTTCCACAACTGCTGGATGAACAGGTTAAACGCGCCGTTTAAGTATGTTCGCATTGTGGAAGCCATCCAGCAGCGGGTTACCCCCGCTGCTTTTTTTTGCCTCCGATTTGTGAATATCGCCTGCGGCCCTCTGGCTTAACTTCCACCAACACGTTACGGACGTAAGGATGTTTTTGTGCTGATTATTCTGGGTTATATCGTGGTCCTTGGTTCCGTACTGGGCGGTTATCTGATGGTCGGCGGCCATTTAGGGGCGCTTTATCAGCCATCTGAACTGCTGATCATTGGCGGGGCAGGTATCGGCGCATTTCTGGTCGGTAATAACGGTAAGTCTATTAAGAAGACGCTTAAGGCGCTGCCGCTGCTGATGCGCGGCTCTAAATATAATAAAGCGGTCTATATGGATTTGATGGCGCTGCTTTATCGGCTGATGGCGAAATCCCGTCAGCAGGGCATGCTGTCGCTGGAACGCGATATTGAAGATCCCTCGCAGAGCGAAATTTTTGCTAATTATCCGCGTATTTTAACCGATAAACAGTTAGTGGATTTTATTACCGACTATTTGCGTCTGATGGTCAGCGGAAACATGAATGCCTTTGAAATTGAAGCGCTGATGGATGAAGAGATCGAGACCTATGAGCATGAGTGCGAAGTACCAGCGCAAAGTTTATCTGCCATCGGCGATGGCTTGCCGGCATTCGGCATTGTTGCAGCGGTAATGGGGGTCGTGCATGCGCTGGCGTCAGCCGATCGTCCGGCGGCAGAGCTGGGCGCGCTAATTGCGCACGCCATGGTGGGCACCTTCCTCGGCATCCTGCTGGCCTACGGCTTTATTTCACCGCTCGCGTCGGTATTGCGTCAGAAGTGCGCCGAGACCACCAAGATGATGCAGTGCGTGAAGGTTACGCTGCTTTCCAGCCTGAACGGGTATGCCCCGCAGATCGCCGTCGAGTTTGGACGTAAAACGCTTTATTCCACAGAGCGTCCTTCGTTTACTGAACTGGAAGAGCACGTGCGCAACGCTAAAAACCCGGCTAAACAGACTTCGGACCAGAGTTCATGAAGCACGACAATCGCCCGATTGTGCTGGTTAAACGGCGCAAACATAAAAAGCATGAAGGCAGCCACGGCTCATGGAAAATTGCCTATGCCGACTTTATGACGGCGATGATGGCGTTCTTTATGGTGATGTGGCTGATCTCAATTGCCAATCCGCAGGAGCTGGTTCAGATCGCCGAGTATTTCAAAACCCCGCTTAAAGTTGCGGTTACGGGCGGACCACGCAGCAGCGACAGCGAGAGCCCGATCCCGGGGGGCGGAGACGATCCGACCCAGCAGAAAGGCGAAGTCAGAAAGCAGGTGGATATGGATGCACAAAAGCGCCAGCTGGATGAGATCCGTCTTAACCGGCTGCGCGAAAAGCTCGATCAGCTGATTGAAGCCGATCCTCGCCTGAAAGCGCTGCGGCCGCATCTGATTATTAACATGGTGGAGGAGGGGCTGCGTATTCAGATTATCGACAGCCAGAACCGCCCGATGTTTAAAACCGGCAGCGCCGAGGTTGAACCCTATATGCGCGATATTCTGCGCGCGGTTGCGCCGCTGCTGAACGATATTCCGAACAAAATCAGCCTCTCTGGTCACACCGATGACTTTCAGTATGCCAGCGGTGAACGCGGCTACAGTAACTGGGAACTCTCCGCCGATCGGGCAAATGCGTCCCGCCGGGAGCTGGTTATCGGGGGGCTGGACAGCAACAAAATGCTGCGCGTCGTGGGGATGGCCGCCACGATGAAGCTTAAAAACCGTGGCGCTGATGATGCGGTCAACCGCCGTATCAGCCTGCTGGTATTAAATCATGATACTGAAGCCGCCATAGAAAAAGAGAATGCCGAAAGCGATGCCGTTCAGGTCAGCGATCCGGCACATATGATTCCCACTATCACTGCACCAGCCGGACCGGCTGCGTCGGCAGCGACCGCACCGACCGCTTCGGCGGCTCCGGCAGCGCCCGCCGTCACCGCAGCGCCCGCTGCGGGTGCGGTAACACCAGACCAACCCTCACAGCCGAGGTGATCCCGTGAGCATGGACATCAGCGATTTTTACCAGACGTTTTTTGATGAAGCCGATGAGCTGTTAGCGGATATGGAGCAACACCTGTTGGGATTGGATCCCCAGGAGCCCGATTCCGAGCAGTTGAACGCCATTTTCCGCGCCGCCCACTCCATTAAGGGCGGAGCCGGTACGTTTGGCTTTACGGTTTTACAGGAGACCACCCACATCCTGGAAAATATTCTGGATGGTGCGCGTCGCGGCGAAATGCAGCTCAGCACCGACATCATCAACCTGTTTTTGGAAACCAAAGATATTATGCAAGAACAGCTCGATGCCTATAAAACGGCGCAGGAACCCAACGCAGAAAGTTTCAAATATATCTGCGAAGCACTGCGTCAACTGGCGCTCGAAGCCAAGGGCATAGCGCCAGACGCGCCGAAAGTGGCCGAGGTGGTGGATATCGCCGCCCCGACGGCAGCCGCTGCGGGGCTGCGCTTGCAGCTGGTCGATTTGAAAGAGAAAGAGCCAGAGTTGATGCTGGAAGAGCTCGGCAATCTCGGCACCGTTAGCGACGTGGTGAAAAGCGCCAACGCGCTGGAAGTGACCATCGACGGCGTGGGCAAAGATGACATCGTGGCGGTGCTGTGCTTCGTGATTGACGAAGCGCAGATTCGCTTCCCGGACGTGGCGGCGGTCAGCGCTGACGCGCCCGCCGCTGTGCCTGATGTTGCCGCCGCCGCAGACGCCGCCGCCCTGGCCGAACTGCCAAGCGCCACGGTAACGGACATCACGCCGCCCGCCAAGCGCGAAGCCAAACGTGCAGCCGCGCCAGCGAAAGCCAGCGAATCCACCAGCATCCGCGTCGCGGTTGAGAAGGTCGATCAGCTGATTAACCTGGTGGGCGAGTTAGTGATCACCCAATCCATGCTGGCGCAGCGTTCGGGTGCGCTCGATCCGGTGGCGCACGGCGACCTGCTGAACAGCATGGGCCAGCTGGAGCGTAACGCGCGTGACCTGCAAGAGTCGGTGATGTCGATTCGTATGATGCCGATGGAGTACGTTTTCAGCCGCTTCCCGCGTCTGGTGCGTGATTTGGCCAGCAAGCTCGGCAAAGAGGTGGAACTGACGCTGCTCGGCAGCTCAACCGAACTGGATAAGAGCCTGATCGAGCGCATTATCGATCCGTTAACGCATCTGGTGCGTAACAGCCTCGATCACGGTATCGAAACGCCAGAAAAACGTCTGGCGGCGCACAAAACGGCAGTCGGTAACCTGACGCTGTCGGCGGAACATCAGGGCGGCAACATCTGCATCGAAGTGATCGATGATGGCGCGGGCTTAAACCGCGAACGCATTCTGGCAAAAGCCCTGTCATCTGGTCTGCCGGTCAGCGACAGCATGAGCGATGAAGAAGTCGGCATGCTGATCTTCGCGCCGGGCTTCTCCACCGCTGAACAGGTCACGGATGTTTCTGGCCGTGGCGTGGGCATGGATGTGGTGAAACGTAATATTCAGGAGATGGGCGGCCACGTCGAAATCTCCTCGAAGCAGGGCAAAGGCACCACCATCCGCATCCTGCTGCCGTTAACGCTGGCAATTTTGGATGGCATGTCAGTGCGCGTGGCGAATGAAGTGTTCATTCTGCCGCTCAACGCGGTGATGGAGTCGCTGCAGCCGACCGCCGAAGAGCTGAAACCGCTGGCCGGTGGCGAGCGCGTGCTGGAAGTGCGCGGTGAATATCTGCCGCTGGTTGAGCT
This sequence comes from uncultured Pantoea sp., assembly GCA_966185695.1. Classification (GTDB taxonomy): domain Bacteria; phylum Pseudomonadota; class Gammaproteobacteria; order Enterobacterales; family Enterobacteriaceae; genus Pantoea. The sequence continues at coordinate 61,878 of CBIFUL010000014.1, forward strand.
GTGGAACGTGTTTGAAGTGCAGAACGCCAAAACCGACGCCACTCAAGGCATCGTGGTGATTTTGCAAAGCGCAGGTCGCCGCTATGCCCTGCTGGTGGATCAGCTGATTGGCCAGCATCAGGTGGTGGTGAAAAACCTCGAAAGCAACTATCGCAAGGTGCCGGGTATCTCTGCCGCCACCATTTTGGGCGATGGCAGCGTAGCGCTGATTGTGGATGTCTCAGCACTGCAAGCGTTGAACCGTGAAAAGCGTGTGGCCGGTGCCGCAGCATAATAGATAACGAAAGGACAAAAACATGACTGACATGGCAACCGTGACCAAAATCGCTGGCGAAACCGTCGGCCAGGAGTTCCTGGTTTTCACTCTCGGTGACGAAGAGTACGGCATCGACATTCTGAAAGTGCAGGAGATCCGGGGTTACGATCAGGTAACGCGCATCGCCAACACGCCAGAGTTCATCAAAGGCGTGACCAACCTGCGCGGCGTGATCGTGCCGATTATCGATCTGCGCGTGAAATTCTCGCAGCCGGATGTGGATTACAACGAAAACACCGTGGTGATCGTGCTGAATCTGGAGCATCGCGTGGTGGGCATCGTGGTGGATGGCGTTTCTGATGTGCTGTCGCTGACGCAGGATCAAATCCGTCCTTCGCCGGAATTTGCCGTCACCATGTCTACCGAATACCTCACCGGTTTGGGCGCATTGGGTGACCGTATGCTGATTCTGGTCGACATCGAGAAGCTGCTGAGCAGCGAAGAGATGGCGCTGGTTGATACGCTGCGTACCGCGTAAGCCAGACAACCAAGCGGGCCGCCGATGCGGCCCGTTATCATCACGCTATTGAACTAATCCATTGTTATTGAACGAAATTAATTCTCCCAACCGCTACATTTTCCCTCAATAATCCGCGCGCCACGTCGATAACCAGTTCTGCACGATTTTTCTTCTTTTTTCAGGGCAAACTATGTTTACGAGAATCCGCGTTGTCACCAGTTTATTGCTGGTGTTATTAGTATTTGGTCTTCTTCAGCTGGTGTCTGGCTCACTGTTTTTCAAAGCGTTGAGCGAGGACAAAACCAGCTTCACCGTGGCACAACTGTCAAGCCAAAACACCGCAGCCATTAATGACGCCTACATGAGCCTCAACCAGAGCCGTGTGGTGTTAACCCGCATTCTGCTGCGTATGGCCACCAGCAAACTCTCCGGCAGCGAGCTGGATATTGACGGGTTATACAATGACAGCAAAACCTTCCAGCAAGATGCCGCACGCAATTACCAGCTGTTTAAGCGCACACCGGATACGCCGGGGCAGGATGCCGGGCAGAATCAACGTCTGGATAGTACCTATACGGCTTACGCTAACGCGCTGAGCCAGATGCAAGATGCGCTGCTGGCGCAGGATCAGGTGCTGGCGGGCAAGGTGCCGGTGGCCCCGAGCCAAAGCGCGTTTCTGAAAGAGTATCGCCAATGGCGCGCCGATCAGGATCGCTTAACCGCCAAAGGCGTCGAAGCCAACAGCGCGGCGTATCAGCGCATGATGTGGATGCTGGGCGTGGTGATGGCGCTGGTGATCGCGGTAATCGGTTTGTGCTGGGTCGGCATGCGCAAGATTCTGCTGCAACCGCTCAATGAGAATATCCAACATATTCAGCACATCGCGCAGGGCGATCTGACGCAGACTATCGCAGTGGTGGGACGCAATGAGATGAGCCAGCTGGCCGACAGCCTGCACCAGATGCAGCAGTCGCTGGCGCGCACCGTCAGCAACGTGCGCGACGGATCTGACGCCATTTTTACCGGCGCGAGCGAAATCTCTGCGGGTAATAATGATTTGTCGGCGCGTACCGAAGAGCAGGCGGCGTCGCTGGAACAAACGGCGGCCAGCATGGAACAGTTAACCGCTACCGTGAAGCAGAACGCCGAAAACGCGCGTCAGGCGTCGCAGCTGGCGCTGAGCGCCTCCGAAACCGCACAGAAGGGCGGTGATGTGGTGCAAGGCGTGGTGCGCACCATGAGTGATATCGCGGGCAGCTCCAAAAAAATCGCCGATATCACCAGCGTCATTGACGGCATCGCCTTCCAGACGAATATCCTGGCGCTCAACGCCGCCGTTGAAGCCGCGCGAGCCGGTGAACAGGGGCGTGGATTTGCCGTGGTGGCGGGTGAAGTACGCAACCTCGCGCAGCGCAGCGCGCAGGCCGCGAAGGAGATCAAAGGGCTGATTGAAGATTCGGTTAACCGCGTCAACAGCGGTTCGCAGCTGGTGGGGACCGCCGGTGAAACCATGAGCGATATCGTGAATGCCGTGACGCGCGTCACCGACATCATGGGCGAAATCGCCTCGGCCTCGGATGAGCAGAGTCGCGGTATCGATCAGGTGGGGCAAGCCGTCACCGAGATGGATCGCGTGACGCAGCAGAACGCGTCGTTGGTTGAAGAATCCGCCGCCGCCGCCGCCTCGCTGGAAGAACAAGCCAGCCGTCTGAGCCAGTCGGTGGCGGTATTCCGCGTGTCGCGCGCAACGCCACCGCAGCATGCTGCGCCCGCCGGCGTTCGTCATCCGCAGATTGCCCCCCCCGCGCTCGGCGCACCGCGCAAAGCCTTGGCCGCCGCGGTCAGCGACAGCAATTGGGAAACCTTTTAAGCGGGTAGCCCCGGCATTCCTGGTGCGCATGAATGCGCACCCTACAAAAGCGCGCACATATTCATAGGGTCGGCCTTCATGGCGACCCCGCCCGCAAACCGCGCGCTGTCTTGTAGGGTCGCCCTTCATGGCGACCAGCAGAAACCTCCTTTCAATGACATCCTGTTGCTCAACCGATAGGATGCATTTTTTTTAGCGGTCACTTTTTTTAGTTATAAAACACTGTAATTATGATTAAACGCAGAGTTTTACTTCGTAAAGTAGTTTAAGCGCCCTCATAAATTCAGCGGGCTGGTCGATAACAGGGGAAGCCAAAATGCATTCTCTGGAGAAACCATGTTAAAACGAATCAATGTAGTAACCAGCCTGATCGCCGTCTTGCTGGTATTTGGTGCTTTACAGCTGCTTTCCGGCGGGCTGTTCTGGTCGGCCTTACAAAAAGACAAAGACGCCTTCGCGGTAGCACAAACCTCAACCAATAACGTCGGCGCCATGTCGGATGCGTGGATCGAACTCAACCAAACGCGCACCGTGCTCAACCGCGCAATGTTGCGCATGCAGAGCAGCGCTGCTGCGGAAGCCAACGGCGGCCAGCTGTCGGCGTTGATCGCCCAAACAGAAAGACAGCTCGGCGTTGCCGCGCAACACTATCAACGCTATTACGATCTGCCGGGTACGCCAGGCCTGTCCGATGCGCTGCGCGACCGGCTGGAAAGCGACTACGCCGCCTTTGATACCGGCCTGAAAGCCATGCTGGAACGTCTGAAAGCCAACGATCTGCAAGGCATGTTTGCGCAAAACATCGAAGCGAAGCAGGTAAAGATGAAAGCCACCTATGCCGAGTGGCGCACGGCGCAGAGTGCGCTGGCTGAAAAAGGCGTAGCGCAAAACCAGCGGGCATTCCAAACCATGATGTGGTTGCTGGCCTTTGTCGCTGTGGTGGTGGTGTTCGTGATCGTCGGCTGCTGGTTCGGCTTGCGTTCGGTCTTGATCCAGCCGCTGCATCAGCTGCTTGCCCACATTCGCCACATCGCTTCGGGGGATTTAACCCAGCCGATCCCGGTGGAGGGGCGCAACGAGATGAGCCAACTGGCGGAAAGCCTGCATGAGATGCAGCAGTCGCTGGTGCGCACCGTTAGCCATGTGCGCGACGGTTCCGACGCCATCTTCACTGGCGCGAGCGAGATTTCGGCCGGTAACAACGATCTGTCGGCGCGCACCGAAGAACAAGCGGCCTCGCTAGAGCAAACTGCCGCCAGCATGGAGCAGCTCACCGCCACGGTGAAACAGAACGCCGAGAATGCGCGTCAGGCGTCGCAGCTGGCGCTGAGCGCATCGGACACCGCACGCAAAGGCGGCAATGTGGTGGATGGCGTGGTGCGTACCATGAATGATATCGCTGGCAGTTCGAAGAAGATCGCCGACATTATCAGCGTCATTGATGGCATCGCCTTCCAGACCAATATTCTGGCGCTGAACGCCGCGGTAGAAGCCGCGCGTGCCGGTGAACAAGGGCGTGGCTTTGCGGTGGTGGCGGGCGAGGTGCGCAATCTGGCACAGCGCAGCGCGCAGGCGGCGAAAGAGATCAAAGGCCTGATCGAGGATTCGGTGAACCGCGTCAACACCGGCTCACAGCTGGTCGGCACTGCCGGTGAAACCATGAGTGATATCGTCGGTGCGGTGACACGCGTGACCGATATCATGGGCGAAATCGCCTCAGCCTCGGATGAGCAGAGTCGTGGCATCGATCAGGTGGGGCAAGCGGTTACCGAGATGGATCGCGTCACGCAACAGAATGCGTCGCTGGTGGAGGAGTCTGCTGCTGCCGCCGCCTCGCTGGAAGAGCAGGCCAGCCGCCTGAGCCAGGCCGTCGCGGTGTTCCGCGTGCCGCGTGCCGGACAGGCGCAGCCCGGCAAGGTGGTGCGCCATCCACAGATTGCGCCATCCCTGCCGAGCACCCCACGCAAAGCCGTCACCGGCCCGGTGAGCGACAGCAATTGGGAAACGTTTTAATCCCTGGGGTGCGCATTCTTGCGCCCCGGATAACCTGGTCGGCATGAATGCCGACCCTACGGCGGCGATGGTTTTTCCACAGGGAACAACATCGCCGCCAATTGTCCTGATTCCTCCTTAATTCCTGCTGGTCTAACCCCGTGCAACACCCGTAAAGATCCCCCCGTCAGCGCCGATAACAGGAGCGATCCGCCAACCAATGAGGTGTTTATGTTTAGTCGTATTCGTGTTGTTTCCGGCTTGCTGTGCGTACTGGCGCTGTTTGCTTTGCTGCAGCTGTTTTCTGGGGGAGTTTTTTATTCCACGGTGAAAGCCGATAAAGATAATTTTGCCTATAACCAGCGTCTGAGCACGCTGCAACGGGCAATGGGCACCTCTTGGGTATCGCTGGTTCAGGCGCGTAACACGCTGAACCGTGCGGGGATCCGCTACCTGCTGGACAGTCAGCAGGCTGGCTCAGGCGCAACCGTGAAAGATCTGGTGGCGCTGGCAAGTGAGGAGCTCAAGAACGCCGACCAAGGCTTCGCCGATTTTAACGCCAACCTGTCTGAAAAAGGCAAAACCGCGGAAAACGTGCTGACGCTGCAAGCCAACTACAAAGCCTATCGTGATGCGCTGGCCGAACTGATTGTGTTTCTTGGTCAAGGCAACTTCAAAGGCTTTGTCGATCAACCCACGCAAGGCCATCAGGATAAATTTGCCAAGGATTACAACGCGTGGCTGAGCAATAACATTGTGCTGGCCAATCAGGGCATTGACGCCAATGAAAGCGCGTATCAGCAGTCGATCGTGATGGTGGTCGCCACGCTGTTATTAACGCTGTTGGTTATCGTGCTGGTGTGGAGCGGCATGCGCAGTCTGCTGATTCGTCCGCTGAAGCAGAGCATCGAGCACATTCGTCACATTGCACGCGGTGATTTGACCCAGCAGGTGGACGTGAACGTGCGCAATGAAATGGGCGATCTGCTCTCGTCACTGCAGGAGATGCAGCATGCGCTGGTGAGCACCGTGCGTACCGTGCGCGATGGATCGGATGCGATTTACACCGGCGCCAGCGAAATCGCCATGGGCAACAACGATCTCTCCTCGCGCACCGAGCAGCAAGCGGCATCGCTGGAAGAGACGGCGGCCAGCATGGAGCAGCTCACTGCCACCGTGAAGCAGAACGCTGAAAACGCGCGTCAGGCTTCTCAGCTGGCGCTTACCGCCTCAGAAACCGCGCAGCAGGGCGGCAAAGTGGTGGATGGCGTGGTGACCACCATGAAAGAGATCACCGGCAGCTCGAAGAAAATCGCCGATATCATCAGCGTGATCGACGGCATCGCTTTCCAAACCAACATCCTGGCGCTGAACGCGGCGGTGGAAGCCGCCCGTGCCGGTGAGCAGGGACGCGGTTTTGCGGTGGTCGCCGGCGAAGTGCGCAGTTTGGCACAGCGCAGTGCGCAGGCGGCGAAAGAGATTAAAGGATTGATCGAAGACTCGGTCAGCCGCGTTAACACCGGTTCCGTGCTGGTGGAAAGCGCCGGGGAAACCATGACCAACATCGTGAATGCCGTGACGCGCGTTACCGACATCATGGGCGAAATCGCCTCGGCGTCGGACGAGCAGAGCCGCGGTATCGATCAGGTTGGCCTGGCGGTGAACGAGATGGATCGCGTGACGCAGCAGAACGCCGCGCTAGTGGAAGAGTCGGCAACCGCTGCCGCCGCGCTGGAAGATCAGGCCAGCCGCCTGAAACAGTCGGTTGCCGTGTTCAATATTGGTAAAGAATTTGTCGCCCAGGCCGTTAACGTAACTACAGCGCCAAAAACATTGCGTCCTGGCGCGGTAAAAGCGTTGGCACAATCGGCAGGCGCACGCAGCAGTGACAGTAACTGGGAAACCTTTTAACCCTTGTGGCCGCCGCAAGGCGGCCCGTGTGAATGGCGCGCACTGGCAGCACAGTAGCAACCGCAGTATCACAATTTAATCAGTATGTTGCCGGGTGAACCTAGATGAAAAAATCGACGTTATTGGATCAAAGTGAAGCGACAACGCTGCTCTCGCAAATGGTGCAGCGGTTGCCGCTCTCAGATACTCATTTTCGTCGTATCAGCCAGCTGATCTATCAGCGAGCGGGCATTGTGTTGGCCGACCACAAGCGCGAGATGGTGTACAACCGCCTGGTACGTCGCTTACGCACGCTTAATATTGATGACTTTGGCCGCTATCTGGCATTGCTGGAGCAGGACCAAAACAGCGCGGAGTGGCAGGCGTTTATCAACGCGCTGACCACCAACCTGACCTCTTTCTTCCGCGAGGCGCATCACTTTCCCATCCTTGCGGAACATGCGCGGAAGCGCAGCGGGAACTACAGCGTCTGGAGTACCGCCGCCTCAACCGGCGAAGAGCCTTACTCCATTGCCATGACGTTGGCGGAAACCTTGGGCACCGGGCCGGGAAAATTCCAGGTGCATGCCAGCGATATCGACACCCAGGTGTTAGAGAAAGCGGTGGCGGGCGTTTATCGCCAGGAGGAGTTGCGCACTCTGTCGCAATCGCAGCTGCAGCGCTTTTTCCTGCGCGGCACCGGCCCGCATGAAGGCATGGTGCGGGTGCGACCGGATCTCGCCAACATGGTGAACTATACGCAGCTGAATTTACTGGCCAACGACTGGGCGTTGCCGGGTCCGTTCGACGCAATCTTCTGTCGCAACGTGATGATCTATTTCGATAAAGAGACGCAGGAACAGATTCTGCGCCGTTTCGTGCCCCTGCTGAAACCCGGCGGTTTACTGTTTGCCGGGCATTCAGAGAACTTTAGCCAGATCAGCAAAGAGTTCTGGCTGCGTGGACAGACGGTCTATGGACTGAGCAAGGAAAGACGATGAGCAAAATCACCGTGATGTGCGTGGATGACTCTGCGCTGATGCGGCAGTTGATGACCGAGATTATCAACAGCCATCCCGATATGGAGATGGTCGCCACCGCGCCCGATCCGCTGGTGGCGCGGGATCTGATCAAACAGTATGACCCGCAGGTGCTGACGCTGGACGTCGAGATGCCGCGCATGGATGGCCTCGACTTCCTGGAGAAGCTGATGCGCCTGCGCCCAATGCCGGTGGTGATGGTGTCATCACTGACGGGTAAAGGCTCGGAAGTGACGCTGCGTGCGCTGGAGTTGGGCGCAGTGGACTTCGTCACCAAGCCGCAGCTCGGTATTCGCGAAGGCATGTTGGCCTACAGCCAGATGATCGCCGACAAGATTCGTGCAGCCGCGCGCGCCAAGCTCAATGCGCGCCCGGCCACGCCGATGCCGGTGATGCTGAAGGCCGGGCCGCTGCTAAGCAGTGAAAAGCTGATTGCCATCGGCTCTTCCACCGGCGGCACCGAAGCGATTCGCCATGTGTTGCAGCCGTTGCCCGCCACCAGCCCGGCGCTGCTGATCACTCAGCACATGCCGCCCGGTTTTACGCGCTCGTTTGCCGAGCGTCTGAACAAACTGTGCCAGATCACCGTGAAAGAGGCGGAAGACGGCGAACGTATTCTGCCCGGCCACGCCTATATCGCGCCGGGTGCTATGCACATGGAGCTGGCGCGCAGCGGCGCTAACTATGTGGTGAAGCTGAATGACGGCCCGCCAGTGAATCGACACAAGCCATCGGTTGATGTGCTGTTCCGTTCGGTGGCGGTGCATGCAGGACGAAATGCAGTTGGCGTGATCCTGACCGGCATGGGCAACGACGGCGCGGCGGGGATGCTGGAAATGCATCGCGCCGGTGCCTGGACCATCGCCCAGGATGAAGCCAGCTGTGTGGTATTTGGCATGCCCCGCGAAGCAATCGCGATGGGCGGTGCCAGTGAAGTGGTCGATTTAGGTCACATCAGCCAGCACATGCTGGCAAAAATTAGCGCCGGACAGGCATTGCGAATTTAACGAGCCCGTCCTGCCGGACGAGACAACACAGGAGTAGATATGGCTGATAAAAATATGCGCTTTTTGGTAGTGGACGACTTCAATACGATGCGTCGTATTGTCCGCAACCTGCTGAAAGAGCTGGGTTTCAATAACGTCGAAGAAGCAGAAGACGGCGTTGATGCGCTGACCAAACTGCGTGCCGGTGGCTTTGACTTCGTGGTTTCTGACTGGAACATGCCGAACATGGATGGCCTGGAACTGCTGCAAACCATTCGTGCTGATGCCGCGCTGAGCAAGCTGCCGGTGCTGATGGTGACCGCAGAAGCCAAGAAAGAGAACATCATCGCGGCGGCACAAGCGGGCGCGAGCGGCTACGTGGTGAAGCCATTCACCGCTGCCACGCTGGAAGAGAAGTTGGGTAAAATCTTTGAAAAACTGGGTATGTAAGGAGATGTGATGAGCGACCTTTCGAAACCAACCGAAGAAGCCTCGGCACACGACATAATTACCCGGATCGGTTCGCTGACGCGCATGCTGCGTGACAGCCTGCGTGAGCTGGGGTTAGACCAGGCGATTGCCGAAGCGGCGGAAGCGATTCCCGATGCGCGCGATCGTCTGGATTATGTGGTGCAAATGACGGCGCAAGCGGCTGAACGTGCGTTGAACTGCGTAGAAGCAGCGCAACCGCACCAGGACCAAATGGAATCAAGCGCTAACCAGCTGAAAGGCCGCTGGGACGCGTGGTTTGAAAATCCGATTGAACTGACAGATGCGCGCGAGTTGGTTTCGGATACGCGTCAGTTCCTGACCGATGTGCCGGCACACACGTCGTACACCAACAAACAGCTGCTCGAAATCATGATGGCGCAGGATTTCCAGGACCTGACGGGTCAGGTGATCAAGCGCATGATGGATGTGATCCAGGAGATCGAGCGTCAGCTGCTGATGGTGCTGCTGGAGAACATGCCAGAAGCCAACGCCGCGGCACGTAAAGATGCCAGCAGCCTGTTGAACGGCCCGCAAATTCACGCCAATGCTCCCGGCGTGGTGGCGAACCAGGATCAGGTTGATGATTTATTGGACAGCCTGGGGTTCTAACGTTGTCTGCGGGTCGGCAGCACGCCGACCTCAGGGTGAAGTGCGCCTCGCAGCGCACTTCACCGCTCGCCTCACGACGCCACGCGTTTACGCTGGCTCTCCGCTTCTGCAATCAGCACCTGCACGCCCAACGCTTCAAATGCCGCCACCTGCGCCGGGGAAATGCCGCTGTCGGTGATCAGATAGTGAATATGGCTCCAGTCACACGGCAGCGCGAACATCGACACCTTATCGATCTTGCTGGAATCCGCCACCACGTAAACGGTGCTGGCCGAGTTGATCATGGCCATCTTGACCTTGATATCCGTTTCGCTGGGGAAACTCAGTCCCAGCCGGGGCGAAATACAGGCGGTGGCTAAAAACAGTTTCTCCGCCAGCACGTTCTCAAAAAACAGCGCGGCTTTTTCGCCCGAGGTCGACAGCGTGGGGAATTTGAAGGTGCCGCCGGTCAACAGAATATTAATGCCCGGTTCACCGCCCAGCTTCAGCGCAATGTTCACGGCGGTGGTGATCACCGATAACCGGCGTATATGACCAATCGCCTCGGCAATCGCCGTGGTGGTGGTGCCCGAATCGAAAATCACCGTGTCACCATTATCGATATGGTGCGCGGCAAGGCGGCCAATCGCCTGTTTCTCTTCCAGATGCGTTTGCCGCTCCAGCAGGAGCGCGCCGGTATTCTGTTTCCCGGTCATCAAGGTAGCGCCACCGTGGTAGCGCTGCACGTGCCCCGCTTTCTGCAACATGCGCAGGTCGGTACGGATGGTCGCCTCGGTCAATCCAAAGGTATCCGTCAGCGCTTTCACCGTGACCGTGCCGTCTTCGCGGATCATTTCCAGAATCTTTTCGCGGCGCTGCTGCATATCCGCCAGCTGCTCAGTTTTGCTTTTCACTCGAAATGCTCCCTTTTTCCAATCACGGCCTGGTTTCCGCCAGAAGGAAACCCGTGCTGATTTTACTCTGCGCTTTGGCGATTTGCGAGGCAGCGCGCACAAACAATGATTTTCGAATGAAAGTATGTGCGCACTATGCGATGGATCTCTCATCCTTGCGCTAGCCACTCTTTCCATACGCCAAAAGGCGAGTTTTTGTTAATGTTAGTAATATCAGTGGGATATTTTTTATCGCTACGATTTGTATGAAATATGATCTGCTCCACAAACCATTACCAAACGATAGCTTATATTTTTGTTCGAAAATGAATAACGCAAAGTAATAGCCCGGCCTGCTATAGCCATCGAGGAGAGAACATGAGTGGGGAATATGACGTTAACCTGCGCTACGGCGTGAATACCGATCTGGATTTAAGCGGCAAAGTGGCGGTGGTCACCGGTGGCCTGGGCGGAATTGCGATGGCAAGTAATGCCATGCTGCTGGAGAAAGGCGCGCAGCTGGCGCTGCTCTATCCCCCGTTTGAAAGCGATAGGGTCGCCAGCGTGCAGGCGCAGTTCACCGCCGATCGCGTGCTGCTGGTGTGCTGCGATGTCACCGATCCCGCCTCGGTAGAAGCGGCGTTTGACCAGGTTGAGCAGCATTACGGCCACATCGACATTCTGGTGAACTGCGCCGGTTATGTGATGTTACAGCCGGTGATCGAAACCGACTTTGCCGAATGGCAGAAACAGATCGACGTCAATCTCACCGGTCCCTTCCTGTGCTCGCAGGCGGCAGGCAAGCGCATGATCAAGGCAAGCAACGGCGGCAAAATCATCAACATCGCGTCGCAAGCCGCCTCCATCGCCATTGATAACCACGTGGCGTACACCTCGGCAAAAGCCGGTTTGCTCGGCATGACCAAAGTGATGGCGAAAGAGTTCGCGCCGCACCGCATCAACGTGAATACCCTGTCGCCCACCGTGGTGCTGACGCCGATGGGCGAGAAAGCCTGGCGCGGCGAGAAGGGCGAACAGATGAAAAAGCTGATTCCCCTTGGACGCTTTGCTTACACCGATGAAATTGCTGCGGCGGTGCTGTTCTTCGCCAGCAACGGCAGCGACATGATCACCGGCGCAGATTTGATGATCGACGGCGGCTTTACCATCTGGTAACGGCGCGCCAGCACCAGAACGGCTCTAACCCTGCAAAAACAACGAGAGAACGCCAAAATGAAAAAACGTACCCTGCTGTTCACCGCCATTGCCAGTTGCCTGATTTCCCAAGCCAGTTTCGCCGCCGAGAAGGGCACCATCATGATTCTGGTGAACTCGCTGGATAACCCGTACTACGCCTCTGAAGCCAAAGGTGCCAACCTCAAGGCGCAGGAGCTGGGCTATAAAACCAGCGTGTTATCCCATGGCGAAGATGTGAAAAAACAGAGCGAGCTGATCGACGCCGCGATCGGTAAGAAAGTGCAGGGTATCGTGCTGGATAACGCCGACTCCACCGCCAGCGTGGCCGCCATCAAAAAAGCCAAAGACGCGGGCATTCCCGTGGTGTTGATCAACCGTGAAATCCCGGTGGATGACGTGGCGCTGGCGCAAATCACCCATAACAACTTCCAGGCCGGTTCCGACGTGGCCAACGTGTTTGTGGAGAAAATGGGTGAAAAGGGCAGCTACGCCGAATTGACCTGTAACCTCGCCGACAACAACTGTGTGACGCGTTCCAAATCTTTCCATCAGGTGCTGGATCAATATCCCGACATGAAAAGCGTGGCGCGTCAGGATGCGAAAGGCACGCTGATTGACGGCAAACGCATTATGGACAGCATTCTGCAAGCCCATCCCGACGTGAAAGGCGTGATTTGCGGCAACGGCCCGGTGGCGCTGGGTGCGATTGCGGCACTCAAAGCGGCGGGACGCAATGATGTCATCGTGGTGGGTATCGACGGCAGTAACGATGAGCGTGATGCCGTAGCGAAAGGCGATCTGAAAGCCACCGTAATGCTGCAAGCGCAAGCTATCGCCGCGCAGGGCGTAACCGATCTCGATAACTTCATTCAGAAAGGCCAGAAACCTGAGAAGCAGCGCGTCATGTTCCGCGGCATCCTGATAACGCCAGACAACGCGAAAGGCGTGCAGGACTTTAACTTTAAGTCGTAATCAAACAGGGTGCGCCCGGCATTCGGGCGCCCAGGAGAATGTGATGCACAGACGACTCTGGTTACTGCTTCCTGTTGTGATCCTTAGCGGTTGCCGCATTGTGTCGCAGCAGGAGCTGGCCGACCTGAAAAATCCCCCCAACCCTAAGATGGCGAACATCGCGCAGACGTGGCAGCAGAAGCTGACCCCGCAAATAGCGCAGGATGCGAAGCCGCTGGCCGAGTTGCTGAAAGCGCTACAGTCCGCCAAGGATTTCGACAGCGCCTGTAAAACCTATGGCTATCGCAGCCAGGATGAGAACCCGTGCGTGTTCAGCGTGAGCATCAAAGGTGCAGTGACGGCGGTCAACACTGCGTCACGCAGCGGCAAAATGACGGTGAAAGAGGCTGCTGGCGACGCGATCACCGTGCAGGTTGGCCCCACCATTCGCGGCACCGCGTTGCGCGACGCCTACAAAGGTGCCAGCTATCAAGATTTCAACGATCAGGTGCTGTTTGGCGACTATAACCGCGCCATTAATCAGCAGGCTTCCGCCATGATGCAGGCCTTTAAGCCGCAAATAGGTGACAATGTCACAATTGTGGGGGTGTTCAGCAGTTGGGACATTCCGCAGCAGGCACCGGAAATCACCCCGGCACGCATCACCCGACAATAAGGAGGCGGCGATGTCGCAACTCGAATCTGCCGGGCAGCCGGATGTCATTATTGAAACCCGCAATGTCTCGCGCCTCTATCCCGGCGTTACCGCTCTGGATCAGGTCAATTACCGCGTCTATCGCAACAAGGTCAACGTCCTGATTGGTGAAAACGGCGCGGGCAAATCCACCATGATGAAGATGCTGGCGGGGGTTGAAACGCCATCCTCCGGCGAGATTTTGTTGGAGGGCGCAAGCGTGTCGCTCCACTCAACGCATCAGGCGGAAAAACACGGCATCAGCATCATTTTTCAGGAGCTGAACCTGTTCCCCAACATGAACGTGATGGACAACATTTTCATTGCCAACGAATTTTTCCAGCGCGGCGTGATCAATGAAAAGTACCAGTATGCGCTGGCGAAGTCGTTGCTGGAGCGGCTGGAACTGGATGTCGATCCCTACGCGCAGCTGGGTGAATTGGGCATCGGCCATCAACAGCTGGTCGAGATTGCGCGGGCGTTATCCAAAGACACGCGCGTGCTGATCATGGATGAACCCACCAGCGCGCTGAGCCAGTCAGAAGTTAAAGTGCTGTTCAATGTGATCGACCAGCTTAAACGGCGCGGCGTGACGATTATCTATATCTCGCACCGTCTGGAAGAGCTGATGGAGATTGGCGATCACATCACCATTTTCCGCGACGGGCGCTTTATCAGCGAGCGCGAAGTACGTGATGCGTCGATCCCGTGGATCATTGAACAGATGGTCGGTGACAAGAAGAAGCACTTCGATTATCAACCCGCGCCGCAGGGCGAGACGGTGCTTGATGTCAGCGGACTAACCGCACTGCACCAAAACGGCGGTTACAAGCTGAATGACGTGTCGTTTTCGCTGCGCAAGGGCGAAGTGATTGGCATCTACGGCCTGCTGGGCGCGGGGCGCACCGAACTGTTCAAAGGCCTGATTGGCATGATGCATTGTCAGGCGGGCAGCGTGCGTTTGAACGGTGAAGCGCTGGAAAAGCGCAGCTTTCAGCAGCGCCTGAAAAAAGGCATCGCGCTGGTGCCAGAAGATCGCCAAACCGAAGGCGTGGTGCAGCTAATGTCGATCACCGCCAACATGACGCTGACCGATCTTAGCCTGCGCGGTTTTCGTCGCGCGCTGCGTCTGCTTAATCCGCAGCACGAGCAGAGTCGCGTCAATGAGATGATTGGTCATCTGGCGATTAAGGTCAGCGATGCCGACCTGCCGATTACTTCGTTAAGCGGCGGCAATCAGCAAAAAGTGGTGTTGGGCAAAGCCCTGATGACAGGCCCGCAAGTGGTGCTGCTGGATGAGCCGACGCGCGGTATTGATGTTGGCGCGAAAACCGATGTGTATCACCTGATTGGCAACCTGGCGCAGCAGGGTATGGCGGTGATGTTTTCATCGTCCGAACTGGATGAAGTCATGGCGTTAGCGGATCGCATTTTGGTGATGGCCGACGGGCGGATTACCGCAGATCTACCGCGCGCGGCGGTCACGCGTGAAGCCCTGATTAGCGCCTCAACACCGCATGATTGAGTCTGCTGGAGAAACGTAAAATGAATCAAAAATATCTGGTCTACATGTACTTACTCAAGGCGCGAACCTTTATCGCCTTATTGATCGTCGTGGGCTTTTTCAGCTTGATGGTGCCGAACTTCCTGACAACCTCGAACCTGCTGATCATGACGCAGCACGTAGCGATCACCGGGCTACTGGCGATTGGTATGACGCTGGTGATTTTGACTGGCGGCATTGATTTGTCCGTGGGGGCGGTGGCCGGAATTTGCGGCATGGTGGCCGGGGCGTTGCTCACCAACGGCGTTCCGCTGTGGGGCGGCAATGTGCTGTTCTTCAACGTGCCGGAAGTGATTCTGGTGGTGGCGCTGTTTGGCGTGGCGCTGGGGTTGATCAACGGCACGGTGGTGACGCGTCTCGGCGTCGCCCCCTTTATTTGTACGCTCGGCATGATGTACGTGGCGCGCGGGGCGGCGCTGCTGTTCAACGACGGCAGCACCTATGCCAATCTGGTTGGCACCCCGGCGCTGGGTAATACCGGGTTTGCCCTGCTGGGATCCGGCACCTTGCTTGGCGTCTACATTCCTATCTGGTTAATGGTGGCGTTCCTGCTGCTCGGTTTGTACTTAACGCGTAAAACGCCGCTGGGACGCTACATCTACGCCACCGGCGGAAACGAATCCGCTGCGCGTCTGGCTGGCGTGCCCATTATCAAAGTCAAAGTCTTCGTTTACGCCTTTTCGGGGCTGTGCGCCGCGCTGGTGGGGTTGATTGTGGCATCGCAGTTGCAAACCGCGCACCCCATGACCGGCAACATGTTTGAGATGGATGCGATTGGCGCCACGGTGCTCGGCGGCACCGCGCTGGCAGGGGGGCGTGGGCGCGTTTCCGGCTCGATTATCGGTGCTTTTGTCATTGTGTTCCTCGCGGATGGCATGGTGATGATGGGCGTCAGCGATTTCTGGCAGATGGTGATCAAAGGCCTGGTGATTGTTACCGCCGTGGTGATCGATCAGTTCCAGCAAAAATTACAAAGTAAGGTGGTGCTGCTGCGCAGACATGAAAAAAAGCAGCAATCGGCCGCCCTGCCTGAAGCGACACATGGATAACAGGAGGCAATATGACACGCGATTTTAGTGGCAAAACAGTGGTGATCACCGGCGCATGCCGTGGCATTGGCGCAGGTATCGCGGCGCGTTTTGCCCGCGACGGCGCAAAGCTGGTGATGGTGTCGAATTCGGATCGGGTATTCACCACCGCGCAGGCGATTGAACAACACTATGGCAGCGAGATTCTGGCGTTGCAGGTCGACGTCACCGACGAAGCGCAGGTGCAGCAGCTTTACCAGCAGGCGGCAGAACGCTTCGGCAGCATTGATGTGTCGATCCAGAACGCCGGGGTGATCACCATCGATCGTTTTGACGCAATGCCGAAAAGTGATTTCGAAAAGATTCTCGCGGTTAACACCACCGGCGTATGGCTGTGCTGCCGTGAAGCGGCGAAATACATGGTAAAGCAGGGCGGCGGCAGCCTGATCAACACCTCATCCGGGCAAGGGCGACAAGGCTTCATCTACACGCCGCACTATGCTGCCAGCAAGATGGGGGTGATTGGCATTACGCAAAGCCTGGCGCTGGAGCTGGCACCGTCGCATATCACCGTGAATGCGTTTTGCCCGGGCATCATTGAGAGTGAAATGTGGGATTACAACGATCGCGTGTGGGGCGAAATCCTCAGCAGCGAGAAAAAACAGTACGGCAAAGGTGAGCTAATGGCCGAATGGGTAGAGAACATTCCGCTGAAACGCGCCGGGCAGCCGGAAGATGTAGCGGGGCTGGTGGCCTTCCTCGCTTCGGATGATGCGCGCTACATCACCGGTCAAACCATCAACGTCGACGGTGGCTTGATCTTCTCGTGATCTACAGGCATCGGGCGCGATGTTGCGCCTGATGCGGCGGGAAGAGGTTACGATTATAGTCAGGTCGCTATACCTGGCGACCTGGCTGATACTTCGCACTCTTCGGCAGCGGCGCAATTTTGTGCGCGTCTTTCAGCTACGCAGCGGTTTTAGCTTCGCGCGAAAAATCGCGCCGCTACCGAGTGTGCAAATTGGTATGGGATTGTGCCAATCAGATCCATGCCAGATCACGCCAACCCTTCACTCCGGCAACGTCGTTATTGCTCAGCATTGTCTTAATAATAACAAGACCTTTCCTGCACGAATCCCAGAATGTGCTAGGGTAAACTTGCGCAGTTTTTGTGAGCTACCTCTAATTCTGAACCGAGTCGAAGCCTGTTTTAGCTATGTTGCCTATTTTGCATCCTCTTAAATCCTTGCGTTTTCTCTCTGGTCTGTCAGCGCTGGCGGTGAGCATGCCCGCATGGGCGCTGGTTAGCGACACCCCGATCGCCGATGCGCCCTTTAGCGATCCTACGCGGTTTCAAAAAATGGCGGATACGCTGCCGACGTTAGGTTCTCACGCTGAGAGCAGCGATTTTGACACGCGCCTGGCGAACATCGCCAAGAGCATTGGTGAAGCCAGCCAGAACAGCACCAGCGATAACTCTTTAAGCGAACAAGCCGGTATCTGGGCGTTCAATCATCTGCGCGATGAAGTGGGTTCACGCGTGGTGAATGAAGGGCAATCGCTGCTGTCGCCGTATGGCAATGCGCAGATCGATTTCAATGTGAATATGGACGGCAATTTTAGCGGCAGCGGGGCGTCGCTGCTGACGCCGTGGGCCGACCACTATCAATATCTGACGTTCAGCCAGGTGGGTTTCCGCCAAACGGATGACGGATTGATTGGCAATGTTGGCGTGGGGCAGCGCTGGGTAGCGGGCAACTGGTTGGTAGGCTACAACGGCTTTGTCGACCGCATGTTCCGCAGCGGATTACAGCGCGCTTCGGTGGGCACCGAAGCATGGGGCGACTACCTGCGCTTCTCCGCCAATTACTACACGCCCCTCTCCGGCTGGCAAAGCCGCAATCCTTTCCAGCAGCAGCGCCTGGCGCGTGGGTACGATTTCACCACCCAAGGATATTTGCCGTTTTATCGGCAGCTCGGTGCGTCCGTTAGCTGGCAGCAGTATATGGGCGAAAACGTTGATCTGTTTAACTCGGGTAATCGCTATCACAATCCCGCCGCGCTGACGTTTGGCATCTCTTACACGCCGGTGCCGCTGGTGACGATTTCCGCCAGCCACAAAACCAGCGACCAGGGTGAAAGCCAGGATCAGCTCGGTTTGCGTCTCAACTATCGCTTTGGCGTGGCGTTGAGCCAGCAGCTGAGTGCCGATAATGTTGCCGAAGCGCGTTCGCTGCGCGGCAGCCGCTACGACAACGTCACGCGCAGCAGCACGCCGGTGCTGGAATTCCGCCAGCGTAAAACCTTATCGGTGTTCCTTGCCACGCCGCCGTGGCAGTTGCACGCCGGGGAAAGTCTGCCGCTGAAGCTACAGGTGCGCAGCGCCAACGCCATCCGCAAAGTGCTGTGGCAGGGCGACACGCAGGCGCTGAGCCTAACGCCGGGCGCCAACCCCAACGATCCGCAAGGCTGGAGCATTATCATGCCCGCGTGGGACAGTTCGCCCGACGCCAGCAATCGCTATCATTTGTCGGTGATGCTGGAAGACAGCAAAGGCAATCACGTCACCTCCAATAATATCGAGCTGCAAGTGCAGGAGCCGTTTTCGTTAGATCAGGGGAATGGCAGCCGTTTTGACCTGATGGCGCCTTGAAGCTGCGCTAAATGTACTCAGGTGTTCGGCTTAGTGCTGAATTCATCACCTGCACATTCGGTAGCGGCGCGATTTATCGCGCAGATTGAAGCTGTTGCGTTGCTGGATGATGCGCGATTAATCGCGCCGCTACCCAGTGTGCATAGCCGTAACGCCAGCAGCAACGTGCAAAACGAAATTTCTGAGCAGCCGTCAGCGGAATGTGTAAGATGACGGCTGTTTTCAGGAATGGATTCCCTCTGCGATGCCCTCAATTCCGGTTCCGCTCGTCACCTTACTGGTGCTGTTGATTTTGCTGGTCACGCTGTTTGCCAATCATCGCCAGCGCTATCGCCGCGCGTGCGTTTTTCTGGCTGCCTGCGCGTTGTTGCTGGCCGTAGGTGCGCTGCGCTGGGCTTATCCTTCTACGCCGCTCATGCTGCTGCGCGTGCTGTTAGCGGCCTTGCTGCCCGCCCTGGCGTGGTACAGTTTTCATCATCTCACCCAGCCAACCTTTTCGCTGCGCCAGTTCGCGCCAGCGGTGTTGGTGATGGCGGTGACGCAGTGTTGGCCGCCAGCGACCGATGTCGCGCTGTTTCTACTGTACGTGGGGTATGGCGTCGCGCTGATTAACGTCGGCAGAAAAAGCAGCGATACCTTTATTTTCGCGCGCCTGGGAGAAGCACCCGCCGCCGCTAAGCTGACGATGGCGGCGGGCAGTTTTCTCTGTTTTTCCGGCATCACCGACCTGCTCGTAGCGCTGGCGTTTCTCTGGCATCAGGGCAGATTCGTCCCCATGCTGATTGCGGTGCTGCAAGGACTGATGCTGCCTTTAATCGCGTTGGCGATTGTGCTGGCGGCGCGTACCCGGCCGCCCGTTGCACCACCTGAAGTCTCGGATAGTGCCGCCTGCACGCTGGCGCTTTCGTCGCAGCAGGTGGAGCTGTGTCAGCAGGCAGAAGATCGCATGCGTATGCTGGCGCTGTTTCTCGACAGCAACCTGACGCTCAACCTGCTGGCACGCAAAACCGGCATTCCGGCGCGCCAGCTTTCGCGCGCCGTTAATGCCACCCATCACTGTAATGTTTCGCAGTGGATCAATGGATTTCGTATCGCGCATGCGCAGCTGCTGCTGCAATCTGGCGAACTCAGCGTCACCGAGGTGATGCTGGAATCGGGCTTTATCACCAAATCCCATTTCAACCGCGAATTTTTGCGTGTTAGCGGGATGACGCCGAGCGCGTTTCGCCAGCAGGCCGCGCCAGCGCCTGCGCCTGCGCCAGGAAGGGGATAATACGATCCAGCACCGCCTGATGAATGGCGTTGCGGCTGAGATCGCCTTCATCACGGCAAATAATGCCGTCGCCGGGTGAATGTTTTTCGATTAGCGCTGTGGCATCAGGTTTGCAGCGCTGCATAAAGCTGAAGTGCGTTGCGCCCTTCACGCGCTGAAAATCCACCCAACGCGGCGCGATATGCTGCGCCAGATAGCCGGATTCGAGGCTGGCGGGCAACTCCAGGCTATCCTCTTGCGCGGACAATACCAGCACCGGCAGGTTAATGGCCGCCAGGCTTGCGGGCGTAAAGCCGCGTGCGAGTCCGAGATCCAGGGATACCACGGCTTTTATGCGCGGATCGCGTCGATCGGCCTTCAGCAAAGCCGAGTTTTTGCGGTCAGCGATGCCCAAGGTGTCAACAAGCTGGCAGTCGGAAAAGTACGGGTGGTTTTGGCAGTCACGCATAAATGCGCTGGCAGAGAAGCGTGCGCCCGCTAGCTGCATCACCGTCCAGCCGCCCAGCGAATGACCCACTGCGGCAATGCGCGAGGGATCAATTTCACCCGCCCAGTGCGAATTTTTCAGCACGGCATCAAGCACCTGATTGAGATCCTGCGATCTGCGCCACAACTGTTGCGCATCCTGCGCGGCGCGATTTTCAGTGGTGGTGCCGGGATGGTTGGGCGCGGCAACTACATAACCTTGCGCCGCCATGGCGCGCGCCAGCCAGTTGAGATTACGCCAGTTGCCGCCGTAGCCGTGCGACAGCAGTAACAGCGGATGCGGCGTCGAGGTTGGCGCCGCATCCGGCAATACCGCCTCGCCATAAAAGGCGGCATTTTCGCCTACCGGTGTTAAGGCTCCAGCGGAAGAGGTGGGATACCACAACGCCACCTCCAACGGCCTGTCGCCGTTTAACGTGATGTGCCGAAAGCCCGTCTCGGCAAATGCTATTGATGAGAACAACAAACTTGTGAACAGCAGGATACGTCCGATCATGTTTAACCTTCTCCATTCGGTGTGAATCACGGAGAAAATAGGCTTTTCAAGCGATTAGCGCGTCCTGAAACACGATCGAGTACCTTTTTTTGCGCTAGCAGCTAAAGAAAAGGGCAGCTGGCGCTGCCCTTGGGGATTGTTCAGCCGACACAAGCCGAACAGTCAATGAGGGAAGATTGACTTAGAACTGATAGACCAAGCCTACCGCAGCGACATCATCGGTCGCCAGATTCAGCGCGTTGTTGTCTTTCAGCAGGTTGATCTTGTACTCGCCATACACCGACATGTTTTTATTGAAGTAGAAGTTCGCACCCACCGAGACGTATTTAACAATGTCAGCATCACCGATGAGTTCGATGTCTTTACCTTTCGATGAAACGTAGGCCAGCGAGGGGCGTAAACCGTTCAGGAACTGGTACTGGGCTACCGCTTCAAAGTTCACGGCTTTGTTGGCAAAACCGCTGGTGATTGGCGTGGCGTTGTGCGTTTCACCATACATGGTGGCGAGGTAAATTTGGTTGGCATCATATTTCAGCCCGGTTGCCCAATGCTGCGCCTTGTCGCCCTTGCCGCGTAAAGCCTGGTTTTGCGTATTGGTACGATCCAGGCTGGCGTAGGCTCCAACCAGGCTCAAACCGAAGTCGAAATCATACGAGGTGGAGAGCGCGTAGCCATCGCCGTTCGAGCGGCGCACTGCGATACTTGGATCGGTGCGTTCGTTTTTGCCTTCATACTGCGCGGCCAGGTTCCAGCCCTTCACCAGCCCAAAGAAATCTTTGTTGCGCCAGGTCAGCACGCCACCAGAACGCCCGGACAGGAACGCATCTGTGTAACCTGAATCACCACCAAAGAAGGGCAGCATGTCGGTGTAGCCCAATACATCGTAAACCAGGCCGTAATTGCGGCCGTAATCCACCGAACCAAATTCACCAAATTTTAATCCGGCAAAGCCGAGGCGGGTTTTGTTACCCGTTTGGGCATCAGCCCCTTCCGAGTTGCTCAGGCTCCACTGATATTGCCACTGGCCGTAACCGGTCAGCCGATCGCTGATCTTGGTTTCGCCCTTGAAGCCCAAACGGGTGTAGGAGGAGGTGTCACCATTTTGCGCATCATTATCCGAGAAAAGGTGCGACACGTTAATTTTGCCGGTCAGATCCAGTTTGTTGCCATCTTTGTTATAGATTTCGGCGGCCTGAGCCGCAGAGAGTCCCAGCAGTAAAGGCAATACTGCTGCTATTACGGAGCGCTTCATCATTTAATATTTACCCTGTGCTATTTTTAATTTTATCCCCTTGTGCGGGGTGAAAAGAAAATGACATAAAAGTTTCAATATCGACAGAGCAATAGGTGTAACAAATTATTTCAGATTGGCATTTTGTGTGATTTTTAGACGGAAACTTCACGGCTTGGGATTTTAGTTGCCTACAAATAAGCCGTTAATCGTAAGTGTTTCCAGTAATTATAATAATTAAGGCATTGATTTATATAGATTAAATATTATTTAAAGATGCGTAAATATCGCACAGTTGCTGTTGGTCAAATTGCACAAGCCTATGCGTTATTGTTCTATGGTAAATATCTGAATCCAACTAATCATTAGCCTGGTAATAAGTTAATCATCTGTTTATGTCTTTTTATTTCCGGTTTGATAATAACCTTAGTCATTAGCGGTTATTTAACTTTTAACATCCACTCATCTGGCGAAAGAATATCCAGGTTAGAAGGTGAGAATTAATTTCTGACCTTGTATGGGTGATTACGCGTGCGAAAAGCGGCTGCACCAGCGCGAAGCAAAACGCCCCAGTTTAGGGCGACTTATGCGCTGTTTTGGCGAAATATTTCCTGTGCGATCACAAAAGCAATATTTCCTTCGGTAAATGCATAAATCCTCTTCATAAATTACTGCCGCTCTGCTTTCATCAGACAATTATTCACTTTTTATGCAATTAAAGTGAATAGACGCTGCATGTAACTAATTGATATTGCGTTGCGGGAAGGCGTTTATGCATTTTGCCTGCTGGCTGGCACACAATCTGCAATATACATTAGGGCTGTCGTTTAACAGATTTAACAATTTTAAAACAAAGGCTTCACGTTATGTGGAGCAGGAGAATGGGCCATGTCACAGCAAGTTTCACGTCACGATTTTGATCAATGGATGATGCCGGTTTATGCACCTGCGGCTTTTGTGCCGGTGCGCGCCGAAGGTTCCACGCTGTGGGATCAGCAAGGTAAAGATTATATCGACTTTGCCGGTGGCATTGCCGTGAACGCGCTGGGCCATGCGCATCCCGCTTTGCAGCAGGCGCTGACCGAGCAGGCCAGCAAGCTGTGGCATACCGGCAACGGCTACACCAACGAACCCATTCTGCGCCTCGCTAAGCAGTTGATTGATGCCACCTTTGCCGATCGCGTGTTCTTCTGTAACTCCGGTGCGGAAGCCAATGAAGCCGCCCTGAAGCTGGCACGTAAGGTGGCACACGATCGTTTTGGCGCCGAGAAAAATGGCATCGTGGCGTTTAATAATGCGTTTCACGGCCGCACGCTATTCACCGTCACGGCGGGCGGACAACCGGCCTATTCCCGCGATTTCGCGCCGCTGCCTCCGGCCATCGATCACGCCAATTTTAACGATTTAGCGTCAGCGGCCGCGCTGATCAACGATCAAACCTGCGCGGTCATCGTTGAGCCGATTCAGGGGGAAGGCGGCGTGCTGCCTGCCGACCCGGCTTTCCTGCGCGGTTTACGCGAGCTGTGCGATCGGCATCAGGCGCTGTTGATTTTCGATGAAGTGCAAAGCGGCGTGGGCCGCACCGGTTCGCTGTATGCCTACATGCATTATGGCGTCACGCCCGACGTGCTCACCACCGCCAAAGCGCTGGGCGGCGGTTTTCCGATTGGCGCGATGTTAACGCGTGAAGAGTTGGCGCAGGTGATGGGCGTTGGCACGCACGGCACCACCTACGGCGGCAATCCGCTGGCGGGCGCGGTGGCGGGCAAAGTGGTCGAGCTGATCAATCAACCTGCGTTTATGGCGGGCGTTGCCGAACGTCATCGCTGGTTTATCGCCGCGCTGGAAGCGCTGAATCAGCGCTTGCCGGTATTCAAAGAGGTGCGCGGCCTCGGCTTGCTGATCGGTGCGGTATTAAATGAAGACTTTGCCGGAAAAGCCAAGCAGTTCAACCTCACCGCCGCCGAAGAGGGCGTGATGGTGCTGATCGCCGGTGCCAACGTGGTGCGTTTCGCCCCCGCGTTGAACATCAGTGAAGCCGAAGTAACCGAAGGGCTGGCGCGTTTTGAACGCGCCTGCGAACGCGTGCTGCGAGGAGCCACATCATGATGGTGATTCGCCCCGTTGAACGTGACGATCTTGCGCAGTTGTTGTCGCTGGCGGGCAAAACCGGAGGCGGCTTGACCTCGCTGCCTGCGGATAGCGAAACGCTGAAAGCCCGCATTGAGCGTTCGCTGCTGACCTGGCAAGATGCGCTGCCGCGTGCCGAGCAGGGCTATGTGTTTGTTATGGCCGACAGCGAGGAGAATCGCGCCGTGGGGATCTGCGCCATTGAGGTGGCGGTGGGATTGCAGGATCCCTGGTACAATTTCCGCGTCGGCACGCAGGTACACGCGTCAAAAGAGCTGAATGTCTATGCCAGCTTGCCAACGCTTTCATTAAGCAACGATCACACCGGCAGCAGCGAGATGTGCACGCTGTTTCTCGATCCTGATTACCGCGATGGCAAAAATGGCCATCTGCTGTCGAAATCACGCTTTCTGTTTATGGCTAATTTCCGCGACCGCTTTATGCAGCGCGTGGTGGCAGAAATGCGCGGCATCAGCGACGACAACGGCCACTCCCCGTTTTGGGATAGCGTTGGCAGCCGCTTCTTTTCGATGGAGTTCAGCAAAGCCGATTTTCTCAGTGGCACCGGGCAGAAAGCCTTTATCGCCGAGCTGATGCCAAAGCATCCGCTTTACATCGATTACCTCAGCGAGGCGGCGCAAAAGGTGATTGGCGAAGTGCATCCTAAAACCGCACCTGCGCGGGCGGTGCTGGAGGCGGAAGGTTTTCGCTATCTCAATTACATCGACATCTTCGACGGCGGCCCGACGCTGGAGTGCGAAATTGATCGCATCCGCGCCATTCGTAAAAGCCGGTTAGTCACCGCCAAAGCGGGCGAAGCCGATGACAGCCTGCCGCTGTGTTTGGTCGCCAATGCGAATTACCACCACTTCCGCGCCGCGCTGCTGCCGGTGGACATCGACTCAGGTGAAATCACTCTCAACGAAGCGCAGCGTAGCGCGCTGCACTGTAATGAAGGCGATACGCTGCGTGCGGTTACGCTGTGTCGCGAGGAGAAAAAAGCATGACGCATTTTATTCAGGGTGAATGGCAAACCGGCGGCGCTGAGGCCTTCAGCAAAAGCAACCCGGTAACGGGTGAAACCTTATGGCAGGGCAAAGCGGCATCCGCTGCACAAGTGGCGGCCGCCTGTGACGCGGCACGCGCGGCGTTTCCCGGCTGGGCGCGGAGGCCGTTTGCCGAACGCCAGGCATGCGTGGAGAGGTTCGCCTCGCTGCTGGAAACCGATAAAAGTGCGCTGGCCGACACCATCGCCCAGGAAACCGGCAAGCCGCGCTGGGAAACGCTGACCGAAGTGCAGGCGATGATCAATAAAATCGCCATCTCGATAAAGGCCTATCACAGTCGTACCGGCGAGCAGGCGGAGGGCGAAAGTTCGCTGCGCCATCGTCCGCACGGCGTGCTGGCGGTCTTTGGCCCGTACAATTTCCCCGGCCATTTGCCGAATGGTCATATTGTTCCTGCGCTGTTGGCGGGCAACTGCGTGGTGTTCAAACCCAGCGAGTTAACGCCGCTCACGGCGGAAAAAACCGTCAGGCTGTGGCAGGACGCGGGCTTACCGACGGGCGTCATCGCGCTGGTGCAGGGCGGGCGCGATACCGGTCAGGCGCTGGCGCAGGCGTCACAAATTGATGGATTACTGTTTACCGGCAGTGCCGCCACCGGCTATCACCTGCACCGGCAATTCGCCGGTCAGCCGGAAAAAATGCTGGCGCTGGAAATGGGCGGCAACAACGCGCTGATTGTGGAAGATCCGGCGGATCTCGACGGCGCAGTGCACATCGCCATTCAGTCGGCTTTTATCACTGCCGGGCAGCGCTGCACCTGTGCGCGTCGTCTGCTGGTCAAGCGCGGAGCGGCGGGTGATGCTTTCCTGCAGCGGTTGGTGGAGGTCAGCGCGCGCCTGCAGCCGGGCGCGTGGAATGCCGAGCCGCAGCCATTTATGGGCAGCGTGATCTCGCCGACGGCGGCGGGACACATTTTTGCCGCGTGGCAGCAGCAGGTCGCGCGCGGTGGCAAGGTGCTGCTGGGTATGCACTGGCCGGATCGCGACAGCGCCATCATCACGCCGGGCATTATAGATGTCACCGAGGTGGCGGACAGACCGGATGACGAGGTGTTTGGCCCGCTGCTACAGGTGATTCGCTATGACAACTTTGATCAGGCCATTGCTCTCGCCAACTCTACGCGCTACGGCCTGTCGTGCGGCCTGATTTCGCCGCAGCGGGCGCAGTTTGACCAGCTGCTGCTGGAGGCACGCGCGGGGATAGTTAACTGGAATAAACCGCTGACGGGCGCCGCCAGCACCGCGCCGTTTGGCGGCATTGGCGCATCGGGCAACCATCGCGCCAGCGCCTGGTACGCCGCAGATTACTGCGCGTGGCCGATGGCGTCGTTGGAGAGTCCAAGCCTGGCGCTGCCTGCCAGCCTGTCACCCGGACTCGATTTCTCACCGCAAGGAGCCAACTAATGTCGGCATTCGAAGCGAACTTTGATGGCCTGGTTGGCCTGACGCATCACTACGCCGGTTTGTCGTTTGGCAACGAAGCGTCGACGCGCAACCAGCGGCAGCCGTCGAATCCGCGCTTAGCGGCGCAGCAGGGTTTACTGAAAATGAAAGCGCTGGCGGATAGGGGTTACGTGCAAGGGGTGATCCCGCCCCACGAGCGGCCCAATCTGCCGCTGCTGCGCCAGCTCGGGTTTCGCGGCAGCGATGAGCAGGTGCTGGCGCAAGCGGCCAGGCAGGCGCCGCAGCTGCTGTCGGCGGCCAGCTCGGCCTCGGCAATGTGGGTGGCGAATGCCGCCACCGTCTCCCCATCGGCAGACAGCGCCGATGGTCGCGTGCATTTCACCGTGGCGAATCTCAACAACAAATTCCATCGCGCGATTGAAGCGCCGGAAACTGCCGACCTGCTGCGCGCTATCTTCCGCGATCCCCAGCATTTCACCGTGCACGATGCGCTGCCGCAGGTGGCGCAGTTTGGCGATGAAGGTGCAGCCAATCACAACCGGTTGGCGACCCAATACGGCGATGCGGGCGTGCAGCTGTTTGTTTATGGACGCGATGGGCAGCAGCAGGGTGCAGCGCCAGCGCGCTATCCGGCACGTCAAACCCTGGAGGCCAGCGCGGCGGTGGCACGTTTGCATCAGCTCAACGAGGCACGCACGCTGTTTGCCCAGCAGAATCCATTAGTGATTGATCAGGGCGTGTTTCACAACGATGTGATTGCGGTGAGCAATCAGCAGGTGCTGTTTTGTCACGAGGAGGCGTTTGTCGATCAGCCTCGCCTGCTCAAGGATTTGGCGGCACGGGTGCCGGGTTTCCAGCCGATTGTGGTGCCGCGCAATCGCGTGTCGGTCGCGGATGCGGTCAATACCTATTTGTTTAACAGCCAGCTGTTACAGCGCGCTGACGGCGGCATGCTGCTGGTGTTGCCGGAGGAGTCGCGCCAGCACGCGGGCGTTTGGCGTTATCTCACCGAGCTGGTCGCAAGCGGCGGGCCAATTCGTGAACTCAAGGTGTTTGATCTGCGTGAAAGCATGTTTAACGGTGGCGGCCCGGCCTGTTTGCGGCTGCGCGTGGTATTAACCGAAACCGAGCGCCAGGCGCTGAATCCCGCGGTGCTGATGAACGATCGGCTGTTTGCGACGTTGAACCAGTGGGTAGCGCGACATTACCGCGATCGCTTAACTCAGGCGGATTTGGCCGATCCGCAGCTGCTGCGTGAAGGGCGTACCGCGCTGGATGAGCTGACACAGCTGCTAGACTTAGGCAGTGTCTACGCGTTTCAGCGTTAACGCCGGGGCGATTTGTTCGCCCCTGTTTGAAAAGGAGTGAACATGCAGGATTTTTTACACCAAACGTTATCGGGGAAAGCACCACGACAGAAGCAGGGCCGCAATCAGTATTTGAGTTGGCAGTGGCTGGATGAGGGGATTTTAACGCTGACCCCGCATGCGCCGACGCATCAGGCGCTGGTGCTGTCTGCCGGGCTGCACGGGAACGAAACCGCGCCGGTGGAGATGCTCAACCTGTTGCTAACGCCGCTGCTGGCGGGCGAGAAGCCGCTGGCGGTGCGCTTGTTGGTGCTGTTAGGCAATCCGGCCGCCTTGCGTAGCGGCAAACGCTATCAGCAATATGACATTAATCGGCTGTTTGGCGGGCGCTGGCAGCAAGTTTCCGACGTGCCGGAAGCCCAACGCGCGCTGCGTTTAGAGCAGGCGCTGGAGAATTTTTGGCGCGAATGCCGCGATCATGAAATTCGCTGGCATCTCGATCTGCATACCGCGATTCGGGGTTCCTACCATGCACGCTTTGGCGTGATGCCGCTTAATCTCAATCCGTGGCCGGAAGATTTTATGCGCTGGCTGGCGGCCGCCGAGCTGGAGGCGTTGGTGTTTCACCGTTCACCGGCCGGTACCTTTACCCATTACAGCTGCGAACATCACGATGCGGCGAGCTGCACCCTGGAGTTGGGCAAAGCGCTGCCGTTTGGTGAGAACGATTTGAGCCAGTTCAGCGGCGCGGAGTTAGCGCTGGCGGCGCTGCTGTATGGCGAGAACCTGCCCGCCGTTCGGCAGGCGCCGCGCCACTATCACGTTGCGCAGCAGATCACCCGTCACGGCGACGATTTTGTGTTGCACATGGGGCCGGAAACGCTCAACTTCACCGCGTTTCCGCAGGGCACCTTATTGGCGCAAGAGGGCGAAACGCGCTATTACGTGCAGCAGGCGCGGGAATACGTGTTGTTCCCCAATCCCAACGTCGCACCGGGTTTGCGCGCAGGATTGATGCTGGTGGAAGAGACGGCGCAAACGGGCGCGCTGGCGCTTTAAGAGGCGTTGCAGCGGCAAATCAGGGGCGCGATGAATTGCCAGGTGCGCAAAATGCGCACCCTATAAAAGCGGGAACCTTTCATGCCAGGGTCGCCATTGATGGCGGCCTGCTTAAAGGTCTGACGCTATTTTCCCTTTCTGATTCCCGACGATACCGTTACACTCCTCCTTAATTCCTGCGTTTTTCCCTTGATTGTCATAAAGTTTTGCAATTCCTCACGCATTTCTTCGCTTTCTCTCCATGATTGCCCGATCTCTGTCTTTTATGCTTGCAGGGCTTTACTCAGCCACTGAGTAGTTGACGTTCAGCGTCGTATGCTTGTTTCCGAAGACGCGACACAGGCTGTCGTCATTAAACTGATAAGTAAGGACAATATTATGCGTAAATTTACTTCCCTGTTCCTGGCAACCACTTTGGCACTCGGTGCGGCGAATATCGTCCATGCAGCGGCAGACAACCTGACTCCGCCGCCAGCGGGCAGCGAGAAACCGATGCACAAGCCGATGCGTCATCACGGTATGGAAATGATGTTTAAAGGTCTGAATCTGACCGAGGCGCAGAAAGCGCAGATCAAAACCATCCTGAAAGAGGGTCACAAAGACATGAAGCGTCCGTCGCTGGAAGAGCGCCGCGCGGATCACAGCATCATCGCTTCTGATACCTTTGACCGCGCCAAAGCCGAAGCGCAGGCCGAGAAGATGACCGCGAACGCAAAAGATCGCGCGCTGCAGATGATGGAAACGCAGAACAAGATTTACAACGTGCTGACGCCGGAACAGAAAAAGCAGTACAACGCCAACTTTGAAAAGCGTCTGACCGAGAAACGCCCGCACGATGGCAAAACCCCGCCACCGCCTGCTGACGGCGAATAAGCTGATTTAACCGCTTGAAACCGCCGACGTTGTCCATCGCACTTGAATGCTTTGGGCAGCGTCGGCGGTTTTGTTTTACAGCTCAATCAGCGGGAACACGCCCGACAACAGCGGACGGCAGAGAATTTTATAACCGTCGTGATCGAAACCGTGTGAAGCGCGCTGTAGCTGCCGCGCTTCGGCTTCGCTACTGACTGAACCCAGCCAAAACCAGTGATCGATAACGTGAATTTGCGTCATCGTGGTGCCACTTTCCACCATGCCGACCGGGCCTTGCCACGGCCAGCACACCACGCGCATCTGCTCCAGCGCAGCGTGCAAACGCTGCTGATGTTCTGCCACCGATTCCTGACCACAGCAGGCGCCGGCGCAGCGCTTTAGCGCCGCGCGGAAACAGCCGCGCCCCGACTGCAAACGCTCCAGACCCAGTAAGCCATGACAGAGGCGTTGCTCATCGGCAATCGTTTTCAGCTTTTCCAGCGCGGCAAAACGGCTGCGAAACAGGCCATACAAGTTGGGCGAGCTGGAGAAATCGAGATCTTTGGCGTACACCACCTGCGGTGCGCCGTCCCCGAGTTGCAGCGAACAGAGCTGACGATTTTTGCGCAGCCGCTTGTTAAACAGCGGCTGCTGCGTTTTGATCATTTGCGCTTCCAGCAGCTGTGCGCCGACATCGCCCGCGGTGGGAATCCAGGTAACGCGTCGCGCCTGCCGCAACATGCTGGCTTCGTCCGGCGTGCGGAAATGCGCCATCACCCGGCTGCGCAGGTTGATGCTTTTGCCAATGTACAACGGCAGGTTTTCGCTTTCGCCATGAAAGGTATAAACGCCGGGCTGATTGGGCAAGCCTTCCAGCCATTGACGTAAATGTTCGGGATACTGATAAATGGATGCCGCATCGAAATCCAGGCGGTGACTGGCTGCACGTCTGACCAAAACACACTCCGATTACTGGTTGTCCATCCAGTGTATCAGCGTGCGTTTTTTTTCGCCAGTCGGCAAGTGAAAAGAGGGGATTCCCGCCGGGCCGGCGGGAAACGTGGAGAGCTTACTTTTTCCAGAAATCGTCGAACACGGTGATCGGTGGACGGCGTTTATGCTCGGTTTTCAGATACCATCCTTCAATGGTTTTTGCTGCTGCCGCATCAATGGTTTTTCCTTCCAGATAGTCATCGATCTGCTGATAGCTGACGCCCAGCGCCACCTCATCCTGCAAGCCTGGGCGATCGTCTTCCAGGTCGGCTGTCGGGTGTTTAAGATACAGATGCTCCGGGCAACCCAGCGTTTTCAGCAGCTGTTTGCCCTGGCCTTTATGCAGACGGAAAAGCGGGTTGATATCGCTGCCGCCGTCACCGTATTTGGTGAAGAAGCCGGTGATCGCTTCTGCCGCGTGGTCGGTACCGACCACCACGCCTTTGGTCATGCCCGCGATGCTGTACTGCGCCTTCATGCGCTCACGCGCTTTTTCATTGCCGCGCACGAAATCCGACACGGCGATGCCCGCGTCTTTTAAGGCACGCTCGCTGGCGATAATCGCTTCTTTGATATTTACCACTAATGTGCGATCTGGCTGAATAAACGCCAGCGCATCCTGACAATCCTGCTCATCGGCCTGCACGCCATACGGCAAGCGCACCGCGATAAAGGTGTAATCGCTGTCGCCGGTCTCTTCGCGCAGCTCGCGGATGGCGGTTTGCGCCAGCTTGCCGGCCAGCGTGGAATCCTGACCGCCGCTGATGCCCAGTACCAGGGTTTTCAGGAACGGATGGGCTTGCAGATAAGACTTCAAGAAATCAACGCTGACGCGGATCTCCTGCTGCGGGTCGATAACCGGTTTAACACCAAGGGCTTCAATGATTTCCTGTTGCAATGACATGAACCTCTCCTCAAGTCAGTCGCCAGATGGCGCGCTACCCATTTTTACCAATCGTTCGCTAAAGCTAGCGTCTCTCCCCGCAAACAACAAGCCACACGGGTAAATGCAGCCGCTAATCGCAATATTTTCAGGCGCTTTTGGGTTTTTTCACCAGCAGGTTAAACATCACTATCGCCAGCATGAAGCAACCAAAAATGGTGCCGGTCATGCTCAGCACCGAGGTGCCGCCTAACCCGGTGATCGGCACGCTGATGGCACCAAAAGTAAACATCGCCACGCCAATCACCGCAGAAGCGCTGCCCGCACGGTGACCCTGGCTCTGCATCGCCAGTGACGAGGCGGTGGTGGCGATCACGCCGTTGCTGGCGATGGTAAAGAACAGTGCCACCAGCAGCACAGGCAGCGCTGCGCCAGTTATTCCCGCCAGCAGCAAACCGCTTGAAGCGACAAACGCCAGCGTCAATCCCCCTTTTAATACGCGGTATTCGCCCCACAGCGGGCACAAGCGCGCGCTGGTTTGTGAAGCAATAATCAGGCCGAAGCCGTTAGCAGCAAAACAGAGGCTAAAGGCCTGTGGCGATAATCCGTAGATTTGCTGCAACACAAAGGGTGAGGCGCCGATGTAGGCGAACATGCCCGACATCATAAAGCCCTGGGTTAAGCAGAAACCCATAAATTGACGATGCGTGACCACCTGGCCGAGCGCTGCCCAGGCTGAGAAGATCGATCCCTGACTGCGGCGTTCTGCTGGCAGGGTTTCATGCAGCTTCCAGCGGGCGAGGAAGATCAGCACAATCGCGATGCAACCGAGCACCACAAAAATGCCGCGCCAGTTCATGACCGTCATCAATGCGCCGCCGAGAACCGGCGCACCAATCGGCGCCAGGCCGTTGACCAACATCAGCAGGGCGAAGAAACGCGTCAGTTCATGGCCGCTGTACATGTCACGCGCAATGGCACGCGACAGCACCGCGCCGCCCGCACCGGCCAAACCTTCAAACACCCGCGCCACCAGCAGCGAGTGAATGTCGTGGGCCAGCGCACAGCCAATCGACGCAATAAACAGCAGCACCAGCGACAGCAGCAGCGGACGAAGGCGTCCAAATTTGTCGCTCATCGGGCCAAACAGCAGCTGGCCTGCGCCTAAACCCAACAGACCGGCGGTTAAACTCAGCTGCGCGGTGGCGGTTTCGGTGTGCAAATCACGCGCTAATTCGGGCAGCGCAGGCAGGTAGAGATCGATACAAAGTGGTCCGAGCGCGGCGAGCAGGCCCAGCGTGATGGCATAAACCAGGCGGTTGGAAGGTGCAGGTGTCATTAATCTTCTGTCTCTGTTCATAGGTATTTTTTGCCGGGGGATTATACGAAGTGAAAAGGGCTAACACAGCTTTTTTACGAAAACCTAACGTTTCAAAATTTGTCGAAATTGCTGCCATAAAGTTGATTAATCTGGATTTATGTCTAGGCTTATTTCGTACATGGACTAAAAACGAGGAACAACAAGATGAATAAAGTGCTGGGATGTATCGCTGCGGCTATGACGCTGGCAGCTCTGTCTGGTTGTACGACTTATGACAAAGCAGAAAGCTACGTGACTAAGCCGGTAGTGAAGGATGTGAAAAAAGGCATGACGCGCGATCAGGTACGCCAGATTGCCGGTCCTGCATCCACTGAAATTACCATGGTACATGCGCGCGGCACTTGCCAAACCTATGTGCTGGGTGAGCGTGATGGCAAACCGCAGACCTACTTCGTGAGCTATAACGATACTGGCCGCGTAATGAATTACGGTTTCCAGAGCTGCAAAGATTACGATACCGATCCGCAAGCTGCACAGTAAGCGCGAATGTAAAAAAACGGCCCGTTAATACGGGCCGTTTTTTATTGCGCGTCATTCAGAAAAAACGGCAGACCGCTGGCCTGCCGTTGCTGATTACGCAGCGAATTAACGGTGCGCCAGTTCAGCGTGCTCGTCGCTCTCCAGCACTTTCTTATCAGTCAAACCCAACCAGCGGCTGGTCAGCGAGCCGGCGGTCATTGAGCCGTTGACGTTGAGCGCGGTGCGTCCCATATCGATCAGCGGTTCAATGGAGATCAGCAGTGCCACCAACGTAACCGGCAGACCCATTGCCGGCAGCACGATCAGCGCGGCAAAGGTTGCACCGCCGCCCACGCCTGCCACACCGGCAGAACTCAGGGTAACAATGCCGACCAGAGTAGCAATCCACATGGGATCAAACGGATTGATGCCAACGGTTGGCGCTACCATAACCGCCAACATGGTGGGGTATAACCCCGCACAGCCGTTCTGACCAATGGTCGCGCCGAAAGAGGCGGAGAAGCTGGCAATGGATTCCGGCACGCCAAGGCGGCGCGTTTGCGTTTCCACATTCAATGGAATGCTCGCGGCGCTGGAGCGGCTGGTGAAAGCAAAGGTGATCACCGGCCAAACTTTGCGGAAGAAGCGCATGGGATTGATGCCGTTAACCGACAGCAGCAGCGCATGCACGCCAAACATGATCGCCAAACCAAGGTAAGAGGCCACCACGAAACCGCCGAGCTTGATGATGTCTTGCAGGTTAGAACCCGCCACCACTTTGGTCATCAGCGCTAACACACCGTAAGGCGTCAGCTTCATGATCAGACGCACCAGCTTCATCACCCAGGATTGCAGGGTATCGATGGCGACCAGCACGCGCTCACCTTTGACCTTGTCATCTTTCAGCAGCTGCAGCGCCGCAACACCCAGGAAAGCAGCAAAAATTACTACGCTGATAATCGAGGTAGGGTTAGCGCCCGCCATATCGGCAAACGGGTTTTTCGGGATGAACGACAGCAGCAGCTGCGGCGTGCTGAGATCGGCGACTTTGCCCGCATAGTTGCTTTGAATCGCACTCAGACGCGCGGTTTCCTGCGCTCCCTGCACTAAACCTTCGGCGCTCAGGCCAAACAGGCCCGTGACCAGCACGCCAACCAGCGCAGAAATCGCGGTGGTGAACAGCAGAACGCCGATGGTCAGCACGCTGATTTTGCCCAGGGAAGAGGCGTTATGCAGACGTGCTACCGCACTCAGAATTGAGGCGAACACCAACGGCATCACAATCATTTGCAGTAACTGCACGTATCCGTTGCCGACGATGTTAAACCAGCTGATTGAGGCTTTAACGATCGGGCTGTTTTCGCCGTAAATGGCCTGCAGCGCCAAACCAAACGCCACGCCGAGTACCAAACCGGTCAGTACGCGCTTCGACAGGCTCCAGCTTTGGTTGCCGATGCGGTTTAACACAATCAGCAGCGCGACAAACGCCACGATATTAATAATGAGGGGAAAATCCATGCTCAACTCCAGAGATGTGACGTACCGATTGCGAGCGGGTACGAAAAAAGTCAGTTCCCGTCAGGGAATGTCAGGAATGTTATCAGTTCATTAAAGTGCAGGCTTATACCCAAATGGCATGGCTTATAACTTTATGCCTCAAATTGCATGATTATTGGCCGTTATGCCCATTTATCAGCCGACTGACGCCATTTTGTAAGGTGCTGAAGAGCTGTTCAGGCCAGCCGTTAGCACCAAAAGAGGGCGTGCCCAGCGGAAACCACAGGGCGTAGCCTACCAGTGCAAGGCAAAGGGCACGCTCAAGCTGATTGCCTTTTTGGCTGTTGAGCAGCGGTAAACGGAAGCGCCAGCGGCAGGGCCACAGCAGCGGCACACCGGCGGGCGTCAGCATATCCGCGACAATGTGGCTGAGGTAGCCAAGCGTTAATCCTTGCAGCACATCGGCGGGCAGGAACCAGTCAGCGGGTACGTTGAGCTGAAACAACCACAAACTCACGGCGACCGCGAGCAGGCTGTGCGTAAAACCGCGATGCCCAAAGATGCGAGCAATGGGGTGCGATATCCACTTTAAGCGTTGGCCAAGCAGCGAGCGCGGGTGATCGATATCGGGTAGCAGACAGGTTAACAGCGTAGCAGGCACTAAATGCCACCAGTCGGCACTGGCCATCACCGGCGTAAGCTCGGCACGTTTGGCAAAAATAGCGCTGGCAATGGCAAAAATGATATGGCCTTCGGCCGTCATGATGAAACCTGGCTGCAAAAACTGTCAATGCATCCAGTATAGGGATTTATCCAGTAAATTAGAATGGTGACGCTGTAACGAAGCGTTAATTATTTTACCTTCCCGCGTCACAATGACGCGGGGAAATAACGGTTTAGCTTAGCGTGCTAACCAACCGCCATCAACGGCCAGCGTATAACCCTGCACGTAATCGGATGCGCTGGAGGCCAGAAACACTACCGGCCCCATCATGTCATCAGGATTCCCCCAGCGCGCTGCGGGGATGCGGCCTAAAATCTCTTCGTTACGCGTTTCGTCGCTGCGTATTTGCTGCGTGTTGTTGGTCGCCATATAGCCAGGCGCAATGGCATTCACGTTGATACCGTGTTTCGCCCATTCGTTCGCCATTAAACGCGTCAACCCCATCACCGCGCTTTTGGATGCCGTATACGAAGGCACGCGAATGCCGCCCTGAAACGACAGCATTGAGGCGATATTGATGATTTTGCCCCCGTGGCCCTGCGCAATGAACTGGCGCGCCACGTGTTGCGACAGGAAAAACAGGCTTTTGCTATTAATGTTCATCACCTCATCCCAATCCTGCTCGCTGAAGTTCAGCGCATCGTCGCGACGAATGATGCCGGCATTGTTGACCAGAATATCAATGCGTCCTGCATAGGCCACCGCTTGTTCTACAATCTGCGGCACAATAGAGGATTTGGTAAGGTCGGCTTGAATCGACCAGAAGCGACGGCCAAGGGCTTCGACTTTGGCTTGCGTATCCTCCGGGCCGGCGCGATTTACGCCAATGATGTCGCAGCCTGCCTGCGCCAAACCGAGCGCCATGCCTTGACCTAATCCGGTATTACAGCCGGTGACCAGCGCGATTTTGCCAGCCAAACTGAATGCGTTAAGTATCATGTTGTACTCCTGATTAGCGCAGCGCGCTGATGCTGACGTGGTCCATGTCATCGAATACCTGATTCTCGCCGACCATGCCCCAGATAAAGGTATAACGCTGCGTGCCAACGCCTGAGTGAATCGACCAACTTGGCGAAATCACGGCTTGTTCGTTATGCACTAATAGATGACGCGTCTCCTGCGGCTGTCCCATCATATGGAATACCGCGCTGTCGTCGGCCATATCAAAGTAGAAATAGACTTCCATACGACGCTCGTGGGTGTGGCACGGCATGGTGTTCCACAGATTGCCGTCGTCGAGCCGGGTTAATCCCATGGTGAGTTGGCAGGTCGGCAACACGTCCGGCACGATGAATTTATTGATGGTGCGGCGGTTGGAAGTGGCGGCATCGCCCAATGTGGCTTTTACCGCTTCATCAAGGGTGATTTTCTTGTCAGGATAACGCGTGTGCGCCGGCGCGCTGTTGTAGTAAAACTTCGCCGGACGCTGCGCCTCGCTGCTGCGGAAAATAACGCTTTGCGCGCCTTGCCCTACATACAGCGCTTCCTGCTGACCGATCTCCCAGGTTTTGCCATCAACTTCAATGGTTCCCGGCCCGCCAATATTGATCACGCCCAGTTCGCGGCGCTCAAGAAAATAGCTCACGCCCAATTGTTTCCCAACTTCATGCCCAATCGTTACAGAGTCATGTACCGGCATAACGCCACCCACAATGATGCGATCGATGTGGCTATAGGTGAGCGTGTAGTTGTCGGCGTCGAATATGTTTTCAATCAGGAACTCGCGGCGCAGGCCTGCGGTGTCGAGGGTTTTGGCGTGATCGCTGTGAATACTTTGTCGAATGTCCATCTCAGGCCTCTCAAAAGAGTTAGGAAGTGGTCCCGATGCGGGTCTTCGGGCATCTTAGGCAGGATGGAAGATGAATTCAATAAAAATGAAACGTTGTTTTATTTATTTGTGTTGGCGATCAAGTTGCCAAAAAAAGCCCGCATCGCGCGGGCTAACATTAATTGGAGAGATGTGTGGGGTTAAGCTGTGTCAAATCATGCAGTTTGACATTTGCCAGCGCCCAGCGCGCATCGTCGCGGTGTTCAGCGGCGGGCACCACAATCGAACGCATGCGCGCCGCTTTAGTGGCAATCATGCCGTTGAACGAATCCTCCAGCGTTACGCAGTTGAGCGGATCTACACCCAGTTTGGCGGCCGCATCCAGATAGACCTGCGGATGCGGCTTGCTGTACGGCAACGCTTCGGCGGAGACCAGCACATCAAAATAGTGACGAAGGTTGAACATCTCCAGCACGCGTTCCAGCATGTGCAATGGCGAAGCGGAAGCCAGACCGATTTTCAGCCCTTGCTGCTGGCACAGCTGCAAGGCTGGCTCAACGCCCGGTAGCAGCGGGCGCGTTTCTTCGACGAGCGCCAGCGCACGTGCAATGATGCGCTGCGTCACTTCAGCCTGATCGGGCCCGTTCCACGGCAGCGCTTCGAACCACATACGCACGGTTTGATCGATGCGTAAACCCAAGGTATCTGGCAGTTCATGACGGCGGCTAATATCCACGCCGAGGCTGGCGAACACGTCTAACTCGGCTTGATCCCACAGCGGTTCTGAGTCGATCAGTAAACCATCCATATCGAAAATTGCAGCCAGTACAGGACGACGATAAGTCATACAACAGCTCCGTTTGAAATTTGGTCTACCTTAACACGCACGCGGCAGGTGACGCATTTTTCAGGAAAAATTGCCGCAGTGCAGGTAGACTTAGGCAAAATGTACATTGGTTCAGGGAGACACCATGACTTACCAACAGGCTGGCAACATTGCCATCCTTAAGCGCGTGGCCGGCTGGGTGATTTTTATTCCGGCCTTGCTATCCACCATTATCTCCATGCTGGGCTTTATGTATAAGCACAGTGAAAAGCGGCCCGGCATTGATGCCGTGCTGTTGGATTTTGTCCATCTGATGGTCGATATGGTGAAATTCAACACGCCTTTTTTGCAGGTATTTTGGCAAAATTCACCGGTGCCGGAGTTTCACGGCGGTGCGAATGTTGGCTTCTGGCTGATCTATATCCTGATTTTTGTTGGCATCGCCTTGCAGGCGTCTGGCGCGCGCATGTGGCGTCAGTCGCGCCATATTAAAGAAGGCATTGAAGATCAGTTGATACTGGAACAGACCAAAGGCAGTGAAGGGCGTACGCGGGCGCAGTTGGAAGAGAGAATCCATATTCCGCGCCACACCATTTTGTTGCAGATTTTCCCGCTGTATATCTTGCCTATTATCATCGCGATTGCCGGTTACTTCATTCTGAAGCTGCTTGGCATGCTGTAATTCGTCAGGCCGGTCTGGCCTGACGTTCTCCTAACGCATCTTCATCTAATAACTGTCCAATAGCGAACTGTGCTTCGGCTGTCCAGTTGCCGCCGAATACGTTAGCGCGATTGAGCAGGTAATAGAGCTGATATACCGGCTGGCGCTGCGAAAATCCCTCGGCCAGCGGCCAAACGTGATGGTATCCCTCGTATATTTCTCGCGGTAATTCGGCGTAATAGCTCAGCATCGCCAGATCGCATTCACGATCGCCCCAGTAACATGCCGGATCGTATATCCACGGGCCGCTGGCGCTGCCGCCGCAGTTAGCTGGCCATAAATCGCCGTGTAACAAAGAGGGCTGCGGATGGTGATTTGCCAGCGCGCGCTGCACGCAATCGACAATCAATTCAGTGTTGCCGTACTGCACGCCTTTTTCCGCGGCAAGTTGTAGCTGCCAACCGATGCGCTGTTCTGCGAAGAATTGCGACCAGCGGCGTAGCCAGCTGTTGGGCTGCGGCGAAGTGGTGATGTTGTTATCGAAATCAAGTCCAAACTGCGGCTGCTCGCTCCATTGATGCAAATGCGCCAGCTGTTGGCCTAGCTGAAATGCGCTCTGCGGATTAAGAGGTTCGAGGGGGATATATTCCAGCAGCAGGAAGCTGCTATCGCGATCGCTGCCTACGCCATAAACCTTCGGCACGCGCACCGTTTGCGTACGCGCTAACAGATCAAGTTGATCGGCTTCCCAGCTGAACAAGGTGAGCATATCGCGGGAATTACATTTAACGAATACGTCTAACTCGCCATAACGGATGCGCCAGGCAGGATGTACATCGCCGCCCGGCAACTCCTGGCGGTGGGTGATGTCGGCTTCACCAGCATACTCGCTTAACAGACGACTAATGGCTGACCACATTGGGTAATCCTC
This sequence comes from uncultured Pantoea sp., assembly GCA_966185695.1. Lineage (GTDB taxonomy): Bacteria > Pseudomonadota > Gammaproteobacteria > Enterobacterales > Enterobacteriaceae > Pantoea. The sequence continues at coordinate 101,919 of CBIFUL010000014.1, forward strand.
TTTATTCGCTGCGTGGGCTCGATTGTAACGCTCAAAACTTCAGCAAAACCAGTGTTGCTGCCGATTAATTAGACAATCTCAAGATGATGCGTCCAGAAAAGCATCCAGAGTGGTGACTTCAACCTGCGCTTTTTGGTGAAGTGCCACTTCAGCGAGTTTGGTTGCCAAATCGATAATCTCTGATTCTTCAAGCGCGCTGACCAGGCCAAAACTGTTGGTACCCAATTCATGGGGATGCCCATCATCATCCATTAACGTCGTGCTGAAACCGCCATTAACCATGGTGCTGTTAAGCGATTGGATATCGCCCAAGCTCTCTTCCTGATACTTTAGCGTGACAATGTAACGTTTAAGGCTGTGATCGCTCATGATTGACCCCAAAGTTATGGAACAAATCTCAGCGTAGACCAGCGAGGCGATTAGAGCGAATATTGAGCAATTTGATAAGCTTGGCAAGGGTAAAGTAGCGTCAACAGCGTTGAGAAAATTCTTGTAGCAATTAGGCTGTTATTTCGTTAATTGCCTCTTATAATGCGCACCGATAATGGGAATGCTCCCATAAATAAGGCGGCGCCAACGCTTTTTATAGCTTTCCCGGCGATTTAATATTTTTTTACAATACTTACGGTAAATTGCATTGAATGGCTGGGAAAACGCTTCAGACTCACTGTTTTTTAAACTGTCGTACGGGTTACCTTGAATGAAAGCCTTTAACAAGCTGTCCGCTGTTTTATTGCTCTCTGCTGGAGCATTTTGTCACCAGGCCTTGGCCGATAACTCTGTTTTCACCGCTATGGATGACCCTTCAACGGCGAAAAAACCGTTTGAAGGCAGCGCGTCAGCGGGCTACCTGGCGCAAACCGGTAACACCACCAGTTCTGCGTTGAGCGCGTCAACCAATATGACGTGGTACCAAACCAACACTGCTTTCAGTTTATGGGGCAACGCTGCAAACAACTCATCAAATGATGAGCGTTCGTCTGAGACCTACAATATTGGCGGCCGTTCACGTTACAACATGAATACTGCCGATTACCTGTTTGGCCAGGCGAGTTGGTTGAGCGATCGTTTCAACGGTTACGATTCGCGCGACGTGCTGACTGCCGGTTACGGTCGTCAGATTCTCAACGGCCCCGTGCATTCGCTGCGTGCTGAATTTGGTCCCGGTGTACGTTATGACGATTTCCACGACGGTGGACATGAAACCAAAGCGCTGGGTTACGGCGGCTTAAGCTATCAATGGCAGCTGACTGATACCACGAAGTTCGTGCAAGGCCTGTCTGTGCTGAGCAGCTTCGGTGAAGATACGACGGTTAACTCGGAAACCGGTTTGCAGGTGGCAATCAACGATCACTTCGCGCTGAAACTGGCTTACAACGTGACCTGGAACAATAATCCGCCTGAGTCTGCACCGGATCGTACCGATACGAAAACCACGATCCAGCTCTCATACGCAATGTAAGCGAGCTGAATGTAAATCACCGCTGCCGGGCCTGCGCCTCGCGGCGGTTTTTTTTATTTCTCTTTAGCTTAGCGACTCTCCGCGCGGGTTTTGATCCCAGCAGAAAGCTGCTATTATCATCGCCGCTTTACATTCCTGGCGTCATTCCGACAACGTGGGTCTGACATTTCGCCGGGCGACTACTACCGAACTCAATGTTGCATGTAGGCTTTCGTGTGGCTTACCACTGCAATTAAGGATATGAAATGCCTGTAATTACTCTTCCTGATGGCAGCCAGCGCACCTTTGACCGTCCGGTCAGCGTCATGGACATCGCTCTGGATATTGGACCGGGTTTGGCGAAAGCCTGCATCGCCGGTCGCGTGAACGGTGAATTGGTGGATGCGGTTGACCCGATCACCGATGATGCGCACGTTGCGATTATTACCGCCAAAGATGAAGCCGGTTTGGAGATCATCCGTCACTCTTGCGCGCACCTGTTAGGGCATGCAATTAAGCAGTTGTGGCCAAACACTAAGATGGCGATTGGGCCGGTGATCGATAACGGCTTCTATTATGATGTCGACCTTGAGCACACGCTGACGCAGGAAGATCTTGAGCTGCTGGAAAAGCGCATGCACCAGTTGGCTGAGAGCAATTACGATGTGGTGAAGAAAAAGGTGAGCTGGCAGGAAGCGCGTGATGTGTTTGCTGCCCGTGGTGAAAACTACAAAACCACCATTCTTGACGAAAACATCAGCCATGATGACAGTCCTGGCCTGTATCACCATGAAGAATACATCGATATGTGCCGCGGTCCGCACGTGCCGAACATGCGTTTCTGCCATCATTTTAAATTGCAGAAAATCGCCGGCGCTTATTGGCGTGGCAACAGCGATAACAAAATGCTGCAACGCATTTATGGCACTGCCTGGGCCGATAAGAAGCAGCTGGCAGCCTATTTGCAACGTTTAGAAGAAGCGTCAAAACGCGATCACCGTAAAATCGGTAAGCAGCTTGATCTGTACCACATGCAAGAAGAAGCACCGGGCATGGTGTTCTGGCATAACGATGGCTGGACCATCTTCCGTGAGCTGGAAGTTTTTGTTCGTACTAAATTAAAAGAGTACGACTACCAGGAAGTGAAAGGTCCGTTCATGATGGACCGCGTGCTGTGGGAAAAAACCGGGCACTGGGAAAACTACAAAGAAGCCATGTTCACTACCTCATCTGAGAACCGTGAATACTGCATTAAGCCGATGAACTGCCCAGGCCACGTACAGATCTTCAACCAAGGCCTGAAGTCCTACCGCGACCTGCCGCTGCGTATGGCGGAGTTTGGTAGCTGTCATCGCAATGAGCCTTCGGGTGCGCTGCATGGTTTAATGCGCGTGCGTGGCTTTACGCAGGATGATGCTCACGTCTTCTGTACCGAAGATCAGGTACGTGATGAAGTGAACAGTTGCATCCGCATGGTGTACGACATGTACAGCACCTTCGGTTTCGAGAAAATCGTGGTGAAACTGTCTACCCGTCCGGAAAAACGCATCGGTACCGACGAAATGTGGGACCGTGCAGAAGTGGATCTGGCAGAAGCGCTGAAAGAGAATGACATTCCGTTCGAATATCAGCCGGGAGAAGGGGCGTTTTACGGCCCGAAAATTGAGTTTACCCTGTACGATTGCCTTGATCGCGCCTGGCAGTGCGGCACCGTTCAGCTAGACTTCTCCCTGCCGAAGCGTCTTGACGCCACCTATGTCGGCGAAAATAACGATCGCCAGACGCCAGTGATGATTCACCGCGCAATTCTCGGTTCAATGGAGCGCTTTATCGGCATCCTGACTGAAGAGTTTGCCGGTTTCTTCCCGAGCTGGTTGGCGCCGGTGCAGGCAGTGGTGATGAATATCACCGACGGCCAGGCAGAATACGTCAGTGAACTGACAAAGAAATTGCAGAATGCGGGCATTCGTGTCAAAGCAGACTTGAGAAACGAGAAGATAGGCTTTAAAATCCGCGAGCACACATTGCGTCGCGTCCCTTATATGCTGGTTTGCGGTGAGAAAGAGGTGGAAGCAGGCAAAGTTGCCGTGCGCACCCGCCGTGGTAAAGACCTCGGGAGCATGGACGTAGATGTGTTTGTTGAGAAGCTGCAACAAGAGATTCGCAGCCGACATCTTCACCAATTAGAGGAATAAGGTTATTAAAGGCGGAAAACGAGTACAACCGACGCGTCCGAACCGTATCAACGGCGAAATCCGAGCTACCGAAGTGCGCTTAACTGGCGTAGACGGCGAGCAACTTGGCATCGTTACATTGCGCGAAGCAATTGAGAAGGCCGAGGAAGCTGGCGTAGATTTAGTTGAAATCAGCCCGAACGCCGAACCGCCGGTTTGCCGTATTATGGATTACGGCAAGTTCCTTTATGAAAAGAGTAAATCTTCTAAGGAACAGAAGAAGAAGCAGAAAGTTATCCAGGTTAAGGAAATCAAATTCCGTCCTGGTACCGATGATGGCGACT
>CBIFUL010000015.1:0-103261 GCA_966185695.1 uncultured Pantoea sp.
GTTCACCGCGCTGAGGTGGAAGGTATCCGCGCGCACAATGTGGTGACGATAGCGTTTGGCATCTTCCTGATACACGGTGTCGTAAATAAGCTGCGCGCGCTCACGGTTGAGCTGCAACTCCTTGCGGCCTTCAATGATGGTTTGGAAGTCGCGATACAAATCGTCTTCAATATCGCGCAGCTTGGCCATATGTTGGTAGACACGAGACACCAGCAGCCAGCCGCCGACCAGCGTCACCACCAGCCACAAACTGGTGATCAGCAACATCTTCGGCGACAGCCACGCCAGATACAGCGCCGAACCTAGCGTAATGATGATGCCCTGAATCAGCTCCGGCAGGCGCACAAACGCGATAGTGATGGCGCGCACATCGCTGGTTAAGCCCGCCAGCAGCTGCGCGTTGCCAATCTGTTCAATGCGCTCGACGCGCGTATCGAGTATGCGTTTGATGAATTCACCGCGCAGCCGCCAGACAAAGTGGTGACCGAGCAAGGTCAGCGCCAGCTGGGAACCCAATGTTACCGCCATTAGCAGAAACAGCTGGGCGAGGAAGCTGGGCAGCACGCTAAAAGAAGTGTTCACCGCCACAATCAGTGCGTTATTGATATAGGCAATCAGGCCAATACCCAGCACCGCACTGAGCAGCGTGAGAAGGATAACGCCAATAAAAGGCCAGCGATACTGGCGATAAACAATGTGCAGCAGTGCCATCAAGGGGTTCCAGCGGTCTAGAAAACAGCCTGCAGTTTAATGACGCATCGGGTGATAGCAACAATAATTCTCACACCCGCCAGGCTCAGTTCGCGCGGCGGAAAGTGAGGTTATAACGGAAAGCCCCGGCTTGCGGATGGATGCCCGGCTTGAGCGGCAAAATGCCGTGGTAACGCAGGCGCGATGGCCCGCCCCACACCACAATATCGCCATGTTCCAGCAGCACGCGCTGCGTGGCGTCACCGCGTTCAAACCCGCCGAACTGAAACACCGCCGGTAGACCCAGCGACACTGAAACAATCGGCTGACGCAGATCTTTCTCATCTTTGTCCTGATGCAGCGTCAGCTTCGCGCCCGGTTCGTAGCGGTTGATTAAGCAGGCGTCGGGATGGAAGCCGTTGAATCCCGCTTCACGCGCGGTGTGCTGCGCTAATTCACGAAACAGCGCGGGCATCGGCGGCCATTTTTGTCCGCTGCTGGCATCCTGTTCGGTGTATTGATAGCCGCGTGAATTGGTTGACCACCCCAAATCGCCGCAGTTAGTCATCGCCACCGACATGCGATGGCCGCCGGGTGTGATGCGATGCGCGAAGGGATTTTGCTCGGCAACCGCAAGAATTGCCGCCAGCAGCGCATCGGCCTGATCGCGCGCGCGGCGACGCAAAATCACCGCGCCTTCGGCCAGCGGCTCTTGCCACGGCGCTTCCTCACTGAATAAATCCAACATGTGCGCCTCCTGAATTATTTTTCAGCCCGATCGATAATGAAGGTTTTAAACTGTGGCGACATCCAATGCGTGAAGCCGTCGCCCTGCTTAGAAATTAAATACACCGCCAAATGCTGTTGTAGCGCCAGCGCTTTGGCGCGCTCGGTGCCCAGCACCATTAATCCGGTGTCCCAGCCGTCGGCTTCCAGCGCGGTGGTGGCAATAACCGTCGCCGACACCAATTGATGCTCAATTGGCTTGCCGCTAACCGGATCGATGACGTGCGAAATGCGTTTGCCGTCCAGTTCATAATAGTTGCGATAGCTGCCAGACGTGCTGATGCCGTGTCCTTGCAGATTCACGCGCGCTTCTACCGCATTTTCGCGATCGGTGGGTTTTTGGATCGCCACGCGCCACGGCTGATGATTGGCGTTAACGCCGCGGCTGAGCACCGCGCCGCCCACTGATACCAGATAATTAGTGATGCCGTGTTGCTCCATTAAACGCGCCAGATGATCGGTGGCGTAGCCTTCCCCCATCGTCGAGAGGTCAACATACAAACCCGGTAAATCTTTCTGCAACGCTGGGCCGCTAACGCTTTGAATAACGCGCAGGTGCTGCAAACCGGTCAGCGCTTTGGCCGCAGTAATTTCCGCATCCGTTGGCGTATGCGTCGGCTGCTTGCCGGGACCAAATCCCCACAGATTCACCAGCGGGCCTACGGTGATGTCCATCGCGCCCTGCGTTTTATGGCCAATGCGCAGCGCGGCAATAATGATATCCGCCATATCCGCGCTGATGGGCTGGGGTGCGCTGCCTTGATATTGATTGAAGCGCGATAGCGCTGAATCACTTTTCCAAGTGGAGAGTTCACCATCATCCCGATCCAGCTGCTGCTGAATTGCCTGCTCTAACGCTTTTTGACGCTCAGGCGCGACGCCCGCAACGCTCACGCGCCATACCGTGCCCATGGTTTTGCCTTGCATAACCAAGGCGTTAACGTCGTTTTTTTCACAACCGCTCAAACCGATAATCACCAAGGTGAGCAATAAAATACGCTGAAAATTCATCTGTTCCTCGTTTGTAACCTCATGCTTCGGGCCATGACAAAGCATAAATCGCGGGTAAAGCTTTCTAAAGCGGCTTGCTGCCGTCGCTGCGCTCGCCCAGGATGATCCCTTTCTGCATCGCAAACCTTCACAGGAGCCTGAGATGATTTATGTGATTATCGCCGTGAGCGCGGGCCTGTTTTTCTTCGGCAGCTTTAAATGCTGGCAACGCTATCGTCACGGCATGGTGCAGCCCTATCCCGTACGTCGACGTTAAATAATTGCACCAGGCGGGCTGCCCAGCGCACCGCTTTAGCGCTGGCGCAGTGTAGCAAAATCACGCCAGGGCACGTGGCGCTGAGAGCGGTGACATGGCATGAATTCTGCACGATTGTAGCTGATTCCCAATCAGCGAGGTGCAGCATGGATAAGATCAAAGCGCAAAGCAGTAAATGGCAATATTGGCTCAGCTTCTCCGCGTTTACGCTGGCAGGCCTGGCAATGGAAGGCAGCACGCCTGCAGTAACACTGCAACAGGCCGCCCCAAAAGCGAAAAAGTGGCGCAGTGAACAGTAAGGTGGTTGAGCAATCGCGATTTATTGCAGGTGCCTATGCAACAGCGTTATAGAGGCGGGAAGGTACACAACAGGATGATAAGGCGCGGCGTTAACGAGGCGGGTAGCGAAAACCGGAGCGTGACCCGCTGGTCACGCTCCTCTGCAATTAGAACTGGTAAACCAGGCCAACTGCTACGACGTCATCGGTGTTGATACCGGCTGCATCGGTGAAGTTGTTGTCATCCAGCAGGTTGATTTGATAATCAACATAGGTCGACATGTTTTTGTTGAAGTAGTAAGTCGCACCCACATCAATGTATTTCTTCAGATTCTGGCTGCCGTAACCTTCGATATCGCTGCCGCGTGAGTTCACGTACGCCAGGGATGGACGCAGACCAAAGTCGAACTGGTACTGAGCAACCACTTCCCAGTTATCGGCTTTATTCGCGTAACCGTAGGAGGTCGCGCTGCTGGAACCAAAGCGTGTCGCATTATAAGAACGCGAGTACATCGCGGCCAGATAAACGTTGTTCGCATCATATTTCAGGCCGCCGGTATAAGCTTCCGCTTTGTCGCCGCGTCCAAGAATACCTGCGGTGCCCGCGCCTTGACCGTTTTGGTTGTTGGTACGGTCAGACTGGAACATCGCGGCACCAATACCGAAACCTTCACCCAGATCGTAGGTTGAGCTCAGGCCCCAACCGTCACCGTTCTCGCCCAGCACGTCACGACCGCCAGCCGATTCGGTTGGGTTGTCGTTTTTGCCTTGATACTGAACAGCGAAGTTCCAGCCATCCACCAGGCCAAAGAAGTTGCTGTTGCGGTAGGTTGCAACACCGTTACCGCGCGAGAACATGAAGTTGTCTGCACCGTAAGTATCGCCACCAAACTCTGGCAGCACGTCAGTCCAGGCGCCCACGTCATACATCACACCGTAGTTACGGCCATAATCAAATGAACCGGCGTCACCGAATTTCAAGCCAGCAAAACCAACACGCGTGTAGCTGTTAGCAGTACCTTCATTTTCAGAGGTATTCAGCGCTGCCTGATACTCCCACTGACCGTAACCGGTCAGTTGGTCAGCAATTTGTGTTTCGCCTTTAAAGCCGAAACGCAGGTAAGACTGATCGCCATCGGAACCGTCGTTGTCGGAGAAATAGTGCAAGCCGTCAACTTTGCCGTAGAGATCTAATTTGTTGCCGTCTTTGTTGTAAATTTCAGCTGCGCTTGCTGTTCCTGCAACCAGCAATGCAGGGATCATTAGGGAGAGAACGCGGAGTTTCATTTTTATTACCCTCTGTAATGTGCCTTGTATTTATGCCACTGCAAGCCGAACGATTAAAATTCAGCCGGCACGCCATTGTTATTTTATGTTGGGCAATAATCTATCACGAAAATGCTACTAAATTTCCGAAAGTGTTTCATTGTATTTAATAGTTATTTCATAATGTAAATATCGGGGAACTAATAACCAGCACGGATCGATAAAAATTACCGCACTTAATGACAAGTCGATTTTAAGATAATTGAAATCAGCGACTTATAATATAAATACTTCCGCACTGAATGATAAAACCCTTCTCCAATCAGCGCATACAATTACACCCGCTATCATCATTTATTTCATTATTACCTTCATTCACCCCGAATGAGATGTTTTACCCTTATTTCCCGCCGGACACGATTGTCCGGCATTTTTTTTCCTGAAATTCATCAGCGCACTATATGGCTACAGAAGTTAATTTCCGGCATTAAATTAACCCTCCTCTTAACCCCCATTATTCGCTGGGTTTCGCACATAATGTTCAAAGCATAGCGTTAAATCGGCAATGTTAATTTCCGGACGCAACCAAGTTTGCTGGAGAAATATACGGATCGTTTCATTAACGCTCGCGTAGAGATTCTTTAGCTTTATTCAGCGGCTTAAGTAAATAATCCATCACGCTTTTCTGACCGGTTTTAATTTCAACATTGGCTATCATGCCGGGCATGATGGCGAACGTATGTCCATTTTTGCTTTCCAGCTCGGCTTTTTGCGTCTTAACCATAACGCGATAGTAAAATTCTTCGTGCCGTACCTCATCTTGCAACGTATCCGGCGATACCGTTTCGACGGTGCCCGCCAGATCGCCATAAATCGCCGCGTCATAAGCAGTAATTTTCACGACCGCAGGCAAGCCTGGACGAATGTAGCCGATATCACGCGGGTTAATTCGCGTCTCAATCAGCAGATGATCCTCCAGCGGCACAATCTCCATCAGCTTACCGCCCGGCTCCAGCACGCCGCCGACGGTGGTGATACGCACATCTTTAACGATACCGCGCACCGGCGACAGCAACGTGGTGCGCGTGAGCTGATCCTGCTTGCCAGCCGCCACCTGCAGCTGCGCATCCAGCTCGCCGTTGTTCTTGACCTGCTCCTCATGCGCCCGTACAAAGTAGTCATTGCGCAGCTCGCTGATTTTACTGCGTAAATCGTTGACCTGGCGACGCAGGCGCATCACATCCACTTTGCCCGCTGCACCGCGCAGCATCAGCGGCTCCGTGAGATTGAGTTCCGCCTGTACCAGCGCCAGCGACTGCTGCAAGTTGCCCATGCTTTCACTCAAGTTTTGTCGCCGCGCTTGATACAGCTGGGTTTCACGCGCCACTAAAGGCGCGTCCTGCTGCACATCCGCACTGAAATGCAGCGGCGCATCACCCAACTCCGCCTGTAAACGCTCGGCAGACGCGCGCAGCGTGCGTACCCGCGCCATCGCTTCGCCGTAGTTAGATTGGAAACGCGTGGGATCGAGCGTCGCCAATACTTGCCCTTGCGCCACCCTATCGCCTTGCTGCACGTCAAGCTGTTGCAAAATGCCACCGTCCTGGCTGCCAATGATTTGTGCGCGCCGCGATGGCGTGACTTTGCCGATGCCCAATGTCACTTCATCGAGCACAGCAAAATGCGCCCAAATCAGGAACAGCAGCAGCGTGGCTACACACAACCAAATAATGGCGGAGGTACGGCGTTCGCGTTGCGTCAGCGCCTGGTCCAACAACGCGTGATTCATGCGGCATCTCCTTTGTTGATCGCCACATGCCGCAAGATCTCATCGCGCGCGCCATCCGCCACAATGCGGCCTTTATCCATCACCACGATGCGATCGACCATGCGCAGCAGCGCCGGTCGATGAGTAACCAATACCAGCGTGCGGCCGGTCATCCAGTTGGCCAGTTGGCGGATGACCTGCGCTTCTAACGCGTCATCCATTGCGGCCGTGGGTTCATCCAGCAGCACCACCTGCGGCTGACGCAAAATCAAGCGGCTAATTAACACCATTTGCCGCTGACCGCCCGACAGGCCGCGCCCGCCTTCGTGAATGATGCGATCCAAACTGGCGGCATCTTGCTGCACCAGCGCTAACGCGCCGCTGATGCGCAGCGCGTGTAACATCTCCTGTTCGGTGGCGTGCGGATTACCGAGCAGCAGATTTTGCCGCAGCGTGCCGAAAAACAGCCGCGCATCCTGCGACAGCCAGCCAAGTTGCCGCCGCAGATCGATAGGATCGATGCAATTAAGATCCACGCCATCCACCAGCACTTTGCCGTGCGTGGCACGCGCTTGCCCGGCAAGCATTTTCAGCAGCGTCGATTTCCCCGCGCCCACTTTGCCCAAAATCGCCACGCGTTCGCCGGGTTGGATCTGCAACTGCGCTACGTTCAGCACGCTGCTGGCGTTCTGCTCCTCATAACGGTACTGCACGTCATGCAGCTGATAGTGACCACGCAGCACCGGGCAGTGCGCTAAGGTGCCGCTTTCCGGCTGGTCGAGCGGTTTCTGCAGTAGCTCATTCAAGCCTTTCATCGCCGATTTGGCATGCTGCCAACGCGAAAACACCATCGTCAATTGCATCAGCGGCGCAATGGTACGCGATGACAACAGGCTGCACGCCACCAGCGTACCGGTGGTGATGTGGTTGTCGAGCACCAGATAAACGCCGAACACCAGCATGCCCGCATATGTCAGCTGCTGAACGCTCGACGACCAGCCGGTTAAACGCGCGCCCCATAAACGCTGCTGATTGCTGATGGTCGCGCCGACTTCGTGCGTTTGCTCCCACTGACGCTGAAAATAGGGTTCGGCTTGCAGCGCTTTAATGTCTTCCACCCCTTCCAGCGTCTCCACCAGCACCGCCTGGCGCAGCGCGCCCTCACGCAAACCTTCCTGCGCCAAACGCGCCATGGGGATTTGCACCAGCAATCCGGGGATAACGATCAGCGGTATCGCTAATAAGGGGATCAGCACCAGCCAGCCGCCAATCGACGCCATAATCAGCAGGAACAGCAGCACAAACGGCAAGTCGGCGGCGGCATTCACCGTGGTGGAAGTGAGTAATTCACGTACCTGATCGATTTCGCGCAGTTGGGCAATAAATGAGCCGGTAGAGCGCGGGCGTGCCTCGTTGCGAATATTCATGGCGCGGGCAAACAGCATTGCCGATATACGCAAATCGATGCGTTTACCCATTAAATCCGCCACCTGCGTGCGCATCAGGCGAATGAGAAACTCCATTGCTGCCGCCAACAGCACGCCAGCGAACAGCACCCACAGTGTCGATTGCGACTGCGCCGGAATAACGCGGTCATAAACCTGCATCGAAAACAGAATGCCCGCCAGCGCCAGCACGTTCCCCACCAGCGAGGCCAGGCTGATTTCAGCGATGCGTCGTTTCATCACGCGAAAATGCTGCCAGAACCAATGCGGCTGATACGGCTGCACAAACGCATCAATGCGCGCATCGCGCCCCCGCGCCGCTACGCCAATCACGCCGACTGCACCCTGCGCCTGCGCCAGCAGCTCGCTTAACGCGCCTTCGCGGATCACATCACCGCTTTCACTCAACCAATACTGCACGCGATCGCTGGACTCAATCTGTTCGATCAGCGCCACGCCGCCGTTTTCCAACAGCAGCAGCACCGGCACGATCTCTTCTCGCCAGCGCAGCGACCGCGCTGGCACTATCCTAAAGTGCAACCCCAGCAGCGCCGCCAGCCGCTGCAGTTGCTGCGTAGGTGCTAAGTGTTGGAACCAGCGCATCTGCTGGCGCAGCGCGTCGCCATCGGCGGGTTTGCCAAAGCGTGCCGCCACGCGCAGCATCGCGGCAATGCCGCTGTCGCAGTTAAAGGGTTGTGCTGTCATCCCTGTGGATCCCGTTTGCAGTAGATGGAGGTGGGAAACCGCTGACGTAGCCATTACGCCAGCGGCTAAAGTCGGTTACACCAGCACGTGCGTGCTGTGCTGCTGTTGCAGGTGATCGGCTAAGGTGTAGCTGGTGTCGCTGGCGCTGTACTCCCCCTCAATGGTGCGGCTGAGCGCAGTTTCGCTGACGGGCGTTTCGCTGGTTTCGATGCGCAGCGTATCAAGTTGCGCTACATGGCTATCGACCGTGACCGGCTGGCTGGCGCTGGCCACATTCCCGGCTTTGTCATGTGCGCTGACTTTCATCTGATAACTGCCATCCTCCAGCGGCGCGAGCTGGCCGGCTAAAATCGTCAGCGACCAGTTTCCGTCGGCTTTGACGCTGGCGCTGTAGCTTTGATCGCCCAGCGTCAACGTCACTACGCTACCCTGATGGAGATGCGTGCTGCTGCCCTGAATCAAGTGCCACGTATTCACTTCGGCAGCATCCAGCACGCCATCGCCGAAAGGTTTATTGAGAGTCAGGGTGGGCAGATCGTGGGTCGCCACGTTAAACAAATTGCTGATGATGTGCGTGGCGTGATTGCCATATTCATCTGACTGCTCGGCGATCGCCGTCACCGCCCCCTCCGGCAGCGCCTGCAAATCTGCCGCGCCGATGGTCACCATACCGTTAACCGGCGTGTAGTTTTTGCCGTTGATAGTGAGCTGGTTGATGTTTTCGACATAGAAGCTGAGATCCTGTTGCGCCTCTTGATGGTTCAGCGTCAGATCGCCGCCAATATCGATTTCGTAATACATATCGGGCAGCTGCGTCACCACGTGCAGCTGCAACAGCGCATCCGTGCTGTTGTTCGCCGCATCGGTGGCGTAAACGCGCACCTCGCCCGGCGCGATAAACGCTGCCATCTCCGCCGCCGGAATGGTCACTTGCCAATGTCCATCGCTGCTGACCTGCGCCTGATACACCGCGTCACCGCTGCACACATTGACCTGCTGGCCCGGCGCCAGCGATGACAACGTGCCGCTTAGCGTGAGATCGCTCTGGCTTTCCACCTGATTGATGACGTTATCGTCGGTCACGCTGTCGAAGTGGATATGTGGCAGGCTGCTGGCGTGAGTAATGAGCGTGATATCGTGCTGCAAGGTGGTGGATTTGCCGTTGACGTCGGTGGCTTTGATGGTCAGCGTGTGCACGCCATCGTCGATGCCTTGCAGTTCCTGCGCGCTAATCGTGGCGCGCCAGTTGCCGTTGGCACCGACGTCGCCTGAGAAGGTTTTGCCATCCAGCGTGAGCTTCACGTGGCTGCCCGCCGCCATGTGGGTGGACGTACCGCGGATAACCAGGTCATATACGCCTTCCGCGATGCTGACGGCATAATCTTCACTCACCGGATTCAAGGTTAGCGTCGGCTTCAACGTTTTATCCACGTAAACGCCAAAATTGACCTGGGAGTCGGTGCTGTTACCGGCTTTGTCGGTGATGGTCAGCGTCAGGCTATAATTGCCGTCCGCCAAACCGTTTAACACTGAAGGCGGCATCGAGGCATTCCAGTATCCCCATTTATTCACCGTGCTGTGCCAGCTGTCGCCGTTAAAACTTAACGTCACGGTAGCACCCGGTTCCAATTCGGCGCGCCCGCGCAGATGAATATTTTTACTCGCCTCCCATGCGGCAATCACGCCATCTTGCGCCACCGGTTCATACGGGCGCAGCGGCGCAGGCGGCGTGGTATCGACGCTGCGGGCTTGCTGGCTGACGGCTTCGCTGTTGACGCCGTAAAGATCGACCGCCGATTGCAATATCGCGGCTAAGTGTTGTGCGGATTCGCGTGCTGACATAGGTAACCTCGGAACAGGATGATTTTCGCCCCAGTCATTATGCTTATTAATGCTTTAAGCGAACCGGTGCGCCATACAGGCCGTCAATAAACGGCCCGTTTCGCCTGATGAAAACGGGTTACCCGCAGGTAACAAGGAAGAGAAAAAACGCACAGCAAAAAACTCTCCCCGCTGGGAGAAATAATCACAATCTCGGTCTGTATCCGCATCGGGAGCCGACGGGATGACTAACATATCGGTTTTAACTGGCCGCTGCCTATTGGCGAAAATCCGGAAATGCGCGCTTTGCGACAGCGCCAATAAAATAGCGTGAAAGCCGCGTCAGAAGCGGCTTCTCTCATCAGTATAATGCAACTATCGCCGGGAGAAATTTTAGTTAAGTCACTCCAGTTTTGGTTGGTACATGCCAGGAAAGTTCTGGAAAAGCGTAGCCACAGGTAAAAAATCGGTAATATGCCTGTTTCTGGCGTTAATACCTTGTCATCAGATCAGGTCTGAATGGCGGTGTGCCGCCCGCTTTGATGCTAAACTTCGTCGCTTCATCAGTTAACGAAAAATAAGAGTTATGACAGCACTGGACGCCGCACAGCCCAACAAATTACATCAGCGTGTCAATCTGGGAACGCGCATTGTGTTTCTCATTGCCGGTTTAAGCATGTCCGCCTGGGCACCGCTGGTGCCGTTTGCCAGCCAGCGCTTACAGCTCAGCGGCGCGTCACTTGGCGGCTTGCTGCTGTGCCTCGGCATTGGTTCATTAGCGGCAATGCCGATTACCGGCGGCTTGATTGCGCGCTTTGGCGGACGCCAGGTGATGCTGTGCTCCACGCTGGTGGTTCTGGCGATGTTGCCGCTGCTCGCCACGCTGGATGTAATGTGGTTAATGGCCGCGACGTTAATGGTGTTTGGCGCGGGGCTGGGCATGCTCGACGTCGCCATGAACGTGCAGGCGGTAGAAGTGGAAAAAGCCGCGCGCAAACCGATGATGTCGGGCTTTCACGGCTTCTTTAGCCTCGGCGGCATGATCGGCGCGGGTTCGGTCAGCTTATTGATCGGCAGCGGTTTAACGCCGTTGCAGGCGATTGGTATAGTGATGGTATTGATTGCCGTCCTGCTGGTGT
This sequence comes from uncultured Pantoea sp., assembly GCA_966185695.1. Lineage (GTDB taxonomy): Bacteria > Pseudomonadota > Gammaproteobacteria > Enterobacterales > Enterobacteriaceae > Pantoea. Next base: position 11,166 of record CBIFUL010000015.1, read on the forward strand.
GGAGCCTGCCGACCTTAATGACCGAGCGCCTGCATCAGCCCGATCAGCCCTGGCTGGTGATTCCGCGTGGCTGGGTCGCCTTCCTGGGTTTCCTGTGCTTTATTCTGTTTCTGGCAGAAGGCGCGGTGCTTGATTGGGGCGCGCTACTGCTGCTGCAAAGCCCCGGCATGAGCGCCGCGCACGCCGGTTTAGGGTATGCAGTGTTCTCGGTGGCCATGACCATTGGCCGCTTGACCGGTGACAAAGTCATTCACCGTTTTGGACGTTATCCGGTGATGTTGACCGGCGCGCTAGCCGCTGCGGCGGGCATGACGTTAGCGGTGCTGCTGCCGTGGCCGAAAATGGCACTGCTGGCATTTCTGCTGGTGGGCTTCGGCCTGGCGAATACGGTACCGATGTTGTTCAATGCGGCGGGAAATCAACACGATATGCCGTCGAATCTGGCGATTTCTGCCATGACAACCTTAGGCTATGCGGGTATTCTGTCCGGTCCGGCGTTAATCGGACTTATTTCCCAGTGGATCAGCTTGAGTGGCGCATTTTTGCTTATCGCCCTGCTGCTGCTGGCCGTCGCCGCCAGCGCGCGACGGGTTGCGCGTTAATTCCAGCTATTTGAGACACTATGCTGCCTTATAAATTTCCTCTGACATCCGGCAATGTAACGCGCTTTTTCGTGGTGTTTAACCTGGTGCTGTTTCTGGCGCTGGGCGCGATGCTGCACAACAGTATCAACGCATGGATCACGGAAAAACGCTACGCGATGAGCGATGTGGCGCGTGCCATGCAGAAGCGCATTGATGCTTCGCGCTTCGCCACCTGGCAGATTTATGAAAATCTCGCCACCAGCGCCGCCGGTACGCTGCCGAGCAGCAACTTGCAGGAAACGCGCCTGCGTCCCGACGTCTATTATCTGGAAAAAACGCGCCGTAAAACCGAAGCGCTGATTTTTGGTTCGCACGATAGCAGCACGCTGGATATGACGCTGCGCATGTCGAATTACCTTGATACGCTGTGGGGCGCGGAAAATCCGACCTGGTCGATGTATTTCCTTAACGGTCAGGACAACAGCCTGATCATGATCTCTACGCTGCCGCTGAAGGACATGGCGACGCGCTATAAAGAGAGCGCCATCAGCACATTAGTGGATAGCCGTCGCGCCGAGATGCTGCAGCAGGCAAACGCGCTGGATGAGCGCGAAAGCTTCTCACCGTTGCGCCACTTCTCATGGCAAAACGATCACTACTTCACTCTGCGTACCACCTTTAATCAGCCGGGCCATTTGGCCACGGTGGTGGCATTTGATTTGCCGGTTAACGATTTGATGCCGCGCAATATGCCGGTGGAAAACTTCCAGCTGCGCCAGGATCTTTCGCAAACCTCCAGCACCAGTACCGCCGCCAGCGACGACGCCAGCAGCGAAAGCACGCACGTAGCACTGGTGAATCCGAATCTGGAGATCGCCGCCTCGCTGCCAAGCACTTCGCTGCAACTGGTGTATCGCGTGCCGCTGACCAGCCTGGCACTGGATACGCTGCATAACTTGATGTGGCCGCTGTTGATTAATTTGCTGCTGCTGCTGTTATCGATTGCCGGCATCACGCTGCTGCGCCAGCAATCGTTGCGGCCAAACGAGAATCAAAGCGCTGAACTGGATTCGCTGCGCATGCTGAATGAAGAGATTGTTGCCAGCTTGCCGGTCGGTTTGCTGGTGTACGATTTCGCTACCAACCGCACGCTGCTGAGCAACAAAATCGCCGAACATTTGCTGCCGCACCTGAACCTGCAAAAAATCATCAATATGTCCGATCAGCATCAGGGCGTGCTACAGGCGACCATCAATAACGAAGTGTATGAGATTCGCCATGCGCGCAGCGTGCTGTCGCCGCACACGCAGCTGTTTATGATGCGCGATCAGGACCGTGAATTACTGGTGAATAAGAAGCTGCAGAAGGCGCAGCAGGTGCTGGATCGTAACCATCAGATGCGTCAACAGCTGATGCAGAATCTGGGTCATGCGCTGAATCGCCCGCTGCAAAGTATGGTGACGCAGCTGGTGCAGCTTAGCCAACGCGATGACGATGAAACCGTGCTCGATTTGCTCGACGAAAGTCAGGGCCTGGCGCGTTTGGTGGATGACATCGTGCTGCTGAACCGTCTGGAAGCCCACGATTGGTCGCCAGACGCCAGCGTATTCAACCTGCAAGAGATGCTGGATGAAATTACGCTGGAGAGCTTGCCGCTGATGCGCCGTAAAGGGTTGGCGCTGGTGGTCAACAACCATTTAGCCAATGACGAAATGCGGTTTGGCGATCGGCGCGCGCTGCGTAAAGTGCTGACCACCTTGATGCATTACGCGCTGACCACCACGCGCTGGGGCAAAATCACGCTGGAGATCAAAACCAACGACGAGAAACCGGACACCGTGCTGTTGCAGCTGGTGGATACCGGTTCTGGTTTGAGCGTGGATGAGTTAGCCAATGTCGATTTCCCGTATCTGGGCGAAACCACCCAGGATCGCTTTGGTCAAGCATCCGGTATGGCATTTTTCCTGTGTAAGCAGCTGTGCAAGCAGATGGGTGGCCAGCTTGAAATCATTGCGAAGCCGGACATCGGTACGCGCTACAACATTCAGCTGCCGCTGGCGTTGGAACAGCAAAGCGAGCAGGAAGAAAAACTGCTGGAAGGCGTCACCGCGCTGGTGGATATCGCCGTTGAAGATGTGCACAAAATTGTGTGTCGCCACCTGGAGAACTGGGGAGCGAAATGCCTGACGTCCGATGAACGTTTAACCGGTCAGGACCATGATGTGCTGGTAACAGACGATCCCGCGCGGCTGCAAGGTTGGGCGCTGTTGCTGGCCGGTGACGAAATGGGTCACCACGCGCTGAACGATCAGCAATTCCGGGTCAACTTCAATCTCAGCAATGCGCTGCTTGATGCGCTGCTGGCGCTAATCGAGCAGCAATTTGCGCATGGTTTGCCAGAGGAGAGTAGCGAAGATGAGGTCGCCACGCCGCTGCTAAGCGGAGGCTATTTCCAGCTGTTTACCGAGACAGTACCGCCCGATGTAAAGAGACTGTATACTGAGGCCGCGGAACAGGATTACTCCTCGCTTGCTCAGACAGCACATCGCCTGAAGGGCGTTTTCGCCATGCTCAACTTGCTCCCAGGTAAACAGCTTTGTGAAGCGTTAGAACAACACATCGAAAACTGTGACGATTTAACCATTAAAAATACCACCAGTGAAATTGACAATTACGTCAACCAGCTGCTGCAGCAAGGTAACCAATAAGATGAATAACTTGAACGTAATTATTGCCGATGACCATCCGATCGTTCTGTTCGGTATCCGTAAATCGCTCGAACAGATCGAATGGGTAAACGTTGTAGGTGAGTTTGAAGACTCAACAGCACTGATTAATAACTTGTCCAAGCTGGATGCTAACGTCCTGGTTACCGATCTCTCCATGCCTGGCGAGAAGTACGGCGACGGTATCACCCTGATTAAATACATTAAACGTCACTATCCGGATCTCTCGATTATCGTTCTGACCATGAACAATAACCCAGCGATCCTGAGCGCGGTGCTGGATCTGGATATCGAAGGCATCGTGCTGAAGCAAGGCGCCCCAACCGATCTGCCAAAAGCATTGGCCGCTCTGCAAAAAGGCAAGAAGTATACGCCGGAAAGCGTGGCGAAACTGCTGGAGCGCATTAGCGCGGGCGGTTACGGTGACAAACGTCTGTCGCCGAAAGAGAGTGAAGTGTTGCGTCTGTTCGCCGAAGGTTTCCTGGTGACTGAAATTGCCAAGAAGCTGAACCGCAGTATCAAAACCATCAGTAGCCAGAAGAAATCAGCCATGATGAAACTGGGCGTTGATAACGATATCGCACTGCTGAATTACCTCTCTTCCGTGAGTGCGACGCAAGTCGACAAAGAGTAATTCCCGCCCGGCGGCGCGCACGTGCCGCCGGTTCTTGCTCTACCGCATCTCCCCTTCTAGCTTTCCCGACCTTTTCTCACGCGCTTGGCATACACCGCTAAGGTGCTTCTCAGTTCGTCCAACGTGACCGGTTTTGACAGGCAATTATCCATGCCCGCGTCCATACAACGCTGCTTCTCTTCTGCCAGCGCATTGGCCGTGACGCCAATGACCGGGAAGGTGTGTCCCAACTCGCGCAGACGCTGCGTCAAACGATAACCGTCCATATTCGGCATATTGACGTCACTCAACACAATATCGATATGGTTGCGGCTCAGCACATTCAGCGCATCCACGCCGTCCTGTGCGGTTTTGGTTTGATACCCTACCGTGCCGAGCTGCTCTGACAGCAACATGCGGTTAATCGGGTGGTCATCGACGATCAACACCATGATGTCATCGTAGTTCTCCACCTCCGACGGCGCGGTAAGCGGCAACGGCGTGACGGTTTCACTGTTGATGCTGATGCGGTAAATGCGCCCCAGCAGCAGCGGCAAATCATGCAGCATCGCGCTGCTGTGAATCCACTGTCCGGCTGAGGTTTCTTGTGACATATCAATGTGCTGACCGCAGATGCGAATGCGCGCGCGGCCATGCTGCGCCAGCGGCTCGTCATTATCACTGATGATCACATCGTCGCTCGCCGCGTGGCCCTGATAATACGCCACCTGAATGCCCTGCTGTTGCAGCAGACGCAGCAAGAAATCGCCGAGATAATCGTTACGCATATCCAGCCAGATGGCTTTTTCTTGCAGGCCGTCCAACAGCGGTGGCGCAGGCTGTTGCCCGGCATAAATCGGGATACGTACGATAAACTGACTGCCCATGCCGGGTTCAGAATCGACTTCGATATCACCATCCATCATGTTGATCAGCTTTTCGCAGATCGCCAGGCCCAAGCCGGTTCCCTGGAAATTACGCTGCACGCCGGAGCCGACCTGGAAGAACGGATCAAACAAGCGCGTCACCTCTTTGGCCGAAATGCCCACGCCGGTATCGCGCACCCGGAACGCCAGATATCCCTCTTTTACATAGGCGTGGAGAATGATGCAGCCGGTGTGCGTAAACTTGATGGCGTTGTTCAGCAAGTTCGAAATCACCTGCTGCAAACGCATCGCATCGCCATCCATCATCAGCGGTACGTTGTTTTCAATAAAAACGTACAGCGTCAGACGTTTACGCACCACCAGCGACAAATAGTTGCTGGCGATGTGATTCACCACTTCACGCGGCGAGAACGGATGCGGCTCGATTTTTAACTGCTCGGACTCAATCTTGGAGAAGTCGAGAATATCGCTGATGATTTTAAGCAGCAGGCTGGACGAGTTGTTCATCGCCGTCACCAGTGAATCAACCCCTTTCGGTAACGCTTTGGTTTGCAAAAGATCGAGGTTACCGATAATGCCGTACAGCGGCGTGCGCAATTCATGGCTGACGGTGGCGAGGAACATCGATTTCGACTGGCTGGCCTGCTCCGCCGAGTGCGCCATTTCTTGCAGCGACTGCTCCATGCGCACGCGCGCGGAGACATCCACCAGCACGCAAATCGCGACGTTTTCATTACGATAGCGTGAGTGTACGAAGCTGATTTGCAGGTTGGTGTTGCTGCCGGTCAGCACGTCAACAAAGTTCACCTGCTGGCCGCCAATGATTTCGTTCAGTCGCTGACGATCTTCCTGCGTTAACAACGTCAGGTAATTGTGCGCCAGCTCGTTACTCAGAATATTAGTGCCGTCGCTGGTGCGCAGAATGCAGATGCCGACCGGCGCGGACGCCACGATTTTACGGTTGAACTGCTCGTGCTCTTCCAGCCGATGCGCATTGTCTTCCGCCGGTATGAACATACGACGTTCAAAAATCCACGCCAGCGTGAACAAAATCACCGCGCTCAAAAGGTTAAGCAGCAGCGCGTTAATCAGCATGAGCTTGAGCTGATCCAGTAACACGCTGGTCGGTAACGACCACACCACGCTGAGATTTGACGGCGGCAACGGCTTTTTCAGCACCAACTGGCGATAGCTGTCGAGATAACCAAACCAGGTGCTGCTATCCGGTAGATCATCCAGCGCATAGCCCGGGCCGCCGCGCCGCGTGCTGAGCAGCGGGCGATAGTTTTCGTCGGTGACGGTGGCCACCAGCGGCAAACCGCCAGGCTGAACGAACTCGTCCAGCCGGATATTTTGCTCTACGCCGAGTAGCGCTTGCAGTTTGTTCGCCACATACACCGGCACCACCATGTAATAGGTGCCAATGCCCGGCTGCGCGCTGGGCGTGATCCAGTACATTGGATTGCGGCGCTCTTCTTCATTGCCGCTGCGATAGTGCAACACTCGCTCACGCAGCGCTTTCAGGCTGCGTTCACGATCGACAGCGTTGTTGCTGCTGATGGTGAAATCGGCAAGGCACTGACTTTCGCCGCCAATGAAAAACACGCGGTTCAGTTCATAGGCGGAGGCGAAATTGCTTTTCCAGTAATTGATGTAATAGCTCAGTGAATCCAGCGAATTACGCCAGGTGTTGCTCATTGAGGTGCAATCGCCATCGGAAAACAGCGAGGTGAACTGCGGCTGCGTGCCCTTGCCCGCCGGTAATGCATTCAGTACATCCAGGCCGCTGGCGCTGCTGCTAAGGCGATTTTCGGTGATGTATTTCAGCTCGCGCATCATGTCCGCCGAGTGACGCACATACCATTCGGCCTGCCCGTAATTGGTGGCAAACTCTTGCCGAACCGCGTTCTCTTTCTCGTGCAGCACATTGATAATGTAGAAGGTGGTGAGCAGCGCACCGAGCGACCACAGCAGCAGAGCCAACGCGCGAAACAGGTAGCGCGAGATGCGAAGTGTGGTGCGGAAGGAGACGAGATATTTCAAAAGAGGCTCACTGGCGGCAAGAGGTTGTCAGGATGCTGAAAAGTTCTCATACACTAGCCGCAACCGCCTAAAAAAGCCAGTTGCCACGCGCCTTTAGGCGCAAAACTCAGATAAAAAAAGGCAGGTTAGTTGCCTAACCTGCCTTCCTGTTTGCCGTGCTACATATTACTCTTCGTCGTCTGCTTCTGGCGTTTCGTCGTCGTTGTCGATTTCCGGTGCGATATCCTCATCACCTTCCGCGACGCTGCCGTCGATGGCGTCGAGTTCTTCCTCTTCCACCGGCTCAGCAACACGTTGCAGGCCCACGACGTTTTCATCTTCCGCCGTACGAATCAGAATCACACCTTGGGTGTTACGACCCACCACGCTGACTTCCGACACGCGCGTACGTACCAGCGTACCTGCATCGGTGATCATCATGATTTGATCGCCATCCACCACCTGCACCGCACCAATGACCGGTCCGTTACGTTCAGTGACTTTAATCGAGATCACGCCCTGCGTCGCACGCGACTTGGTTGGGTATTCGCTGTTGGCGGTACGTTTACCGTAACCGTTCTGCGTCACGGTGAGGATTGCGCCCTCTTCGCGTGGCACAATCAGCGACACCACTTTGTCGTCGCCCGCCAGTTTGATGCCGCGCACGCCCGATGCGGTACGTCCCATTGCACGCACCGCGCTCTCGGCGAAGCGCACCACTTTACCGGCGGCAGAGAACAGCATCGCTTCGTCGTTACCGTTGGTCAGCGCGACGCCAATCAGCTCATCGTCTTCACGTAAGTTGATGGCGATAATGCCGGCGCTGCGCGGACGTTTGAACTCTTGCAGCGCGGTTTTCTTCACGGTGCCGTCAGCGGTCGCCATAAAGATGTTGAAGCCTTCCGTGTATTCACGCACCGGCAAAATGGCGGTAATACGTTCGTTGGCTTCCAGCGGCAGCAGGTTGACGATTGGACGTCCACGCGCGCCACGGCTGGCTTCCGGCAGCTGATACACCTTCATCCAGTACAAGCGACCACGGCTGGAGAAGCACAGAATGGTGTCGTGGGTGTTGGCGACCAGCAGACGATCAATGAAGTCCTCTTCTTTAATACGTGCCGCAGATTTACCTTTGCCACCACGACGCTGCGCTTCATAGTCGGACAGCGGCTGATACTTCACATAGCCCTGATGCGACAAGGTCACTACCACGTCTTCCTGATTGATCAGGTCTTCGATGTTGATGTCAGCGCTGTTAGCGGTGATTTCGGTACGACGCTCATCACCAAACTGATCGCGCATCGCTTCCAGCTCTTCGCGAATCACTTCCATCAAACGATCGGCGTTTTGCAGGATGTGCAGCAGTTCAGCGATCTGCTCCAGCAACTCTTTGTACTCATCAAGCAGTTTTTCGTGCTCAAGGCCGGTCAGCTTCTGCAGACGCAGATCCAGAATCGCCTGCGCTTGTTGCTCGGTCAGATAGTACAGGCCATCGCGGATACCAAATTCCGCTTCCAGCCACTCTGGACGCGCGGCGTCGTTGCCAGCACGTTCGAGCATTGCGGCCACGTTGCCAAGATCCCATGACTGCGCCAGCAGGCCAGCCTTCGCTTCGGCTGGGGTAGGTGCACGACGAATCAGTTCGATAATCGGATCGATGTTCGCCAGCGCAATCGCCAAACCTTCCAGGATGTGCGCACGATCGCGCGCTTTACGCAGTTCGAAGATGGTACGACGCGTCACCACTTCACGGCGGTGGCGCACAAAGGCTTCGATGATGCCCTTCAGCGTCATGATCTTCGGTTGGCCCTGATGCAGCGCCACCATGTTAATGCCGAAAGACACTTGCAGCTGCGTCAGTGAATAGAGGTTATTCAGCACCACTTCGCCGACCGCATCGCGCTTGATCTCAATAACGATACGCATACCGTCTTTATCAGACTCATCACGCAAGGCGCTGATGCCTTCGATACGCTTGTCTTTTACCAGCTCGGCAATTTTCTCGATCAGGCGCGCTTTGTTCACCTGATAGGGGATTTCATTGACGATAATGGTTTCACGACCGGTTTTGGCGTCGGTTTCCACTTCACCGCGCGCGCGGATGTAAATCTTGCCGCGACCGGTGCGATACGCCTCTTCGATTCCACGACGACCGTTGATGAACGCCGCCGTCGGGAAATCTGGCCCGGTGATGTGCTCCATCAAACCTTCAACGCTGATGTCTTCATCTTCGATGAACGCCAGGCAGCCGTTGATCACTTCCGTCAGGTTGTGCGGTGGAATGTTGGTCGCCATACCTACGGCGATACCGGATGAACCGTTTACCAGCAGGTTAGGAATTTTGGTTGGCAGAACTTCAGGGATCTGTTCAGTACCGTCGTAGTTTGGCACGAAATCAACGGTTTCTTTTTCCAGATCGGCCAACAGCTCTGAAGAGATTTTCGCCATGCGCACTTCGGTATAACGCATCGCTGCGGCGGAGTCGCCATCAACGGAACCGAAGTTACCCTGACCGTCAACCAACATATAGCGCAGGGAGAACGGCTGGGCCATACGGACAATACTTTCGTATACAGCAGAGTCACCGTGCGGGTGATACTTACCGATAACGTCACCTACCACACGGGCAGATTTCTTATAGGCTTTATTCCAGTCGTTACCCAGTTCGCTCATGGCGTAAAGCACGCGGCGATGCACCGGCTTCAGGCCATCACGGACATCGGGTAAGGCTCGGCCAACAATGACCGACATGGCGTAATCGAGGTAGGAGTTTTTCAGCTCTTCTTCGATATTGACCGGTGTAATTTCTCTCGCAAGGTCGCTCATGGAGCCGCTATCCCTCTACATAATGCCGGTTTTTAAAGGTGCGAAAGTATATCACAAAGCTTACGTTCGGTGAACGTAAAGCAGGGTTTAATAGCGCTTTTCCTTCACTGCGAAAGATGCGCTCACGGCGCTTAAGCGTTTATACTGACCGAATATTTTGTCTGGAGTGTAGATTCAATGAGTGAACAACCGCAGGAAAGCCGCCAGAACGTAGACCACGCCGAGATTGCCAAGTTTGAAGCGGTTGCATCGCGCTGGTGGGATTTAGAAGGTGAATTTAAGCCGTTGCACCGTATTAATCCCCTGCGACTGGGCTGGATTGCCCAGCACAGCAATGGCCTATTTGGTAAGAACGTACTCGACGTTGGCTGCGGCGGCGGTATTTTGGCCGAAAGCATGGCGCGTGAAGGGGCGAACGTTACCGGTTTGGATATGGGCGCAGAGCCGCTGGAAGTGGCGCGCCTGCACGCGCTGGAAAGCGGACTGAGCGTGAATTACGTGCAGCAAACCGTGGAAGATCATGCCGCCAGCCACGCGGGCCTTTACGATGTGGTGACTTGCATGGAGATGTTAGAGCACGTGCCCGATCCGCGTTCCGTGGTGCTGGCGTGTGCGCAGCTGGTCAAACCCGGCGGCGAAGTCTTCTTCTCTACCATCAACCGCAACCCGAAAGCCTGGCTGCTGGCGGTGTTTGGCGCGGAGTATGTATTGCGCATGGTGCCGCGCGGTACGCATGACGTGAAGAAATTTATCCGCCCGGCAGAGTTACTGAACTGGGTCGATGAGACGCCGCTGCGCGAAAGGGCCATGATCGGCCTGCATTACAATCCGCTGACCAATCAGTTCCGCCTGGGTCGCGGTGTAGATGTGAACTATATGATTCATACGCATCGTCAGGATTAAGCTGCGCTTTCCCGGTGCGCCATCACGCGCACCGCTTCCCATTGCCCCTGCCCTGCGCTATCCAGATCAATTTCCTTTTAGACGCACCCGCCACTTTTTTATAGGCTGGAAAGGTCATAAAAAATTCATAAGCAATTTTGGATAAGTTCGCTGCTGGCGGCCTTGTCAGAGCATTTTCGACCTAAGAAAATTCTTGAGGTAGGCGGTTTGAGCAATAAACACGCGCTCGATCATAGATCGAAAAAAAAGTGTTGAGCGGTTGACACGATATGCAGGCCTTATGGAATGGGGATCCAGGATTTTTACCCTGCCCCAGGTACGATTTTTCAGTGAAAATCAACTCTTGTTAAGCAGAGATTGCTGACTAAAATACTCACCATATTGTTGTTCAAACTTCCCACACCCCCTATATATAGTGTTTATCCACAGGCTTACTCACAACGAGCGGCTTGTGCATAGACCTTGTGAATAGATGGGGGATAAACCGTTATTCTTCTTTGCATGGACAGGTAAACACGCGACATGAACCAAAGTCTGCTCGTTACTAAACGCGATGGCCGCCAAGAGCGCATTGATCTCGACAAAATTCACCGTGTACTGGATTGGGCAGCTGAAGGGCTTAACAACGTTTCTGTTTCACAGGTTGAACTGCGCTCGCACATTCAGTTTTACGATGGCATCAGAACCTCTGATATTCATGAAACCATCATCAAGGCTGCCGCAGACCTGATTTCCCGTGACGCACCTGATTATCAGTATATGGCTGCGCGTCTGGCCATCTTCCACCTGCGTAAAAAAGCCTACGGCCAGTTCGAGCCACCCAAGCTGTACGACCAGGTCGTAAAAATGGTGGATATGGGCAAATACGATCGCCATCTGCTGGAAGATTACAGCGTTGACGAGTTCCAGCAGATGGAAGAGTTCATCGATCACTGGCGTGACATGAATTTCTCCTACGCTGCCGTAAAACAGCTGGAAGGCAAATACCTGGCGCAGAACCGTGTGAGCGGTGAAATCTACGAAAGCGCGCAGTTCCTGTATATTCTGGTCGCGGCTTGCCTGTTCTCAAACTATCCGCGTGAAACGCGCATGAGTTATGTGAAGCGCTTCTATGATGCGGTTTCCACCTTCAAGATTTCACTGCCGACGCCAATCATGTCCGGCGTGCGTACCCCAACGCGTCAGTTCAGCTCTTGCGTACTGATTGAGTGCGGCGACAGCCTCGACTCCATCAATGCGACGTCAAGTGCGATTGTGAAATACGTTTCGCAGCGCGCCGGTATCGGTATTAACGCCGGTCGCATTCGTGCGCTGGGCAGCCCAATTCGCGGCGGCGAAGCGTTCCACACCGGTTGCATCCCGTTCTATAAGCACTTCCAGACCGCAGTGAAATCCTGTTCTCAGGGTGGCGTGCGCGGCGGTGCCGCAACGCTGTTCTACCCCATGTGGCATCTGGAAGTTGAAAGCCTGCTGGTGTTGAAAAACAACCGCGGCGTTGAAGGCAACCGCGTGCGTCACATGGATTACGGCGTGCAGATCAACAAACTGATGTACACCCGCCTGCTGAAGGGCGAAGACATCACGCTGTTCAGCCCGTCTGACGTGCCAGGCTTGTACGACGCCTTCTTCGCCGATCAGGACGAGTTTGAGCGCCTGTACACCAAATATGAAAAAGACGACAGCATCCGTAAGCAGCGCGTGAAGGCGGTTGAGCTGTTCTCGCTGATGATGCAGGAACGTGCGTCTACCGGCCGCATCTACATTCAAAACGTCGATCACTGCAACACGCACAGCCCGTTCGATGCCAGCATCGCGCCGGTGCGCCAGTCAAACCTGTGCCTGGAAATTGCGCTGCCAACCAAACCGATGAACGACGTTAACGATGAAAGCGGCGAGATTGCGCTTTGTACGCTGTCCGCATTCAACCTGGGTGCAATTGATAGCCTTGACGATTTGGAAGAGCTGGCAACTTTGGCAGTGCGTGCGCTGGACGCGTTGCTGGACTATCAGGATTACCCTATCCCTGCGGCACAACGCGGAGCAATGGGACGCCGTACGCTCGGCATAGGCGTCATCAACTTCGCCTACTACCTGGCGAAAAACGGGGTGCGTTACTCCGATGGCAGCGCCAACAACCTGACGCACAAAACCTTTGAAGCCATTCAGTTCTACCTGCTGAAAGCGTCGAACGAGTTGGCGAAAGAGCAAGGTGCGTGCCCGTGGTTCAACGAAACCACCTATTCGCAGGGCATTCTGCCGATTGATACCTATAAAAAGGATCTCGACGCAGTGTGCAACGAGCCGCTGCATCTCGATTGGGAAGGTTTGCGCGAATCCATCACCACACACGGCCTGCGTAACTCCACGCTGTCCGCGCTGATGCCTTCCGAAACCTCTTCGCAGATTTCCAATGCCACCAACGGCATTGAGCCGCCGCGCGGCCACATCAGCATCAAAGCCTCGAAAGATGGCATCTTGCGTCAGGTGGTGCCGGAGTATGAGCGCTTGAAAGACCAGTACGAACTGCTGTGGGACATGCCGTCCAATGACGGTTACTTGCAGCTGGTGGGTGTGATGCAGAAATTCATCGATCAGGCGATTTCGTCGAACACCAACTACGATCCGAGCCGTTTCGCCAATGGCAAAGTGCCAATGAAGCAGCTGCTGAAAGATCTGCTGACCGCTTATAAATTTGGCGTGAAAACCCTGTACTACCAAAACACCCGTGACGGTGCGGAAGATGCGCAGGACGATCTGGCCCCTTCCATTCAGGATGATGGCTGCGAAAGCGGCGCTTGTAAGATTTAATCTCAATGGCGTCCCCCGGACGCCGCATCTTGCCTGGGCTGACAACTGTCGGCCCGTCTACTTTTGGAACTCGTCATGGCTTACACCACCTTTTCACAGAATAAAAACGACCAGCTGTTAGAACCGATGTTCTTTGGTCAATCCGTTAACGTTGCCCGCTTCGACCAACAGAAATATGACATCTTTGAGAAGCTGATCGAAAAGCAGCTCTCCTTTTTCTGGCGTCCTGAAGAAGTGGACGTGTCGCGCGATCGCATCGATTACCAGGCGTTACCGGATCACGAAAAGCATATCTTCATCAGCAATTTGAAATATCAAACGCTGCTGGATTCCATTCAGGGCCGTAGCCCAAACGTGGCGCTGCTGCCGCTGATCTCGATCCCCGAGCTGGAAACCTGGATTGAAACCTGGGCGTTTTCGGAAACCATTCACTCGCGCTCTTATACGCACATCATCCGTAACATCGTGAACGATCCTGCGGTGGTGTTTGACGATATCGTGACCAACGAGCAAATTCTGGCGCGTGCGGAAGATATCTCTAAGTATTACGACGACCTGATCGAGATGACCAGCTACTGGCATCTGCTGGGAGAAGGCACGCATCAGGTGAACGGTAAAGAGGTGACCGTTAACCTGCGCGAGCTGAAAAAGCAGCTGTATATTTGCCTGATGAGCGTTAACGCGCTGGAAGCGATTCGCTTCTACGTTAGCTTTGCCTGCTCCTTCGCCTTCGCCGAGCGCGAGCTGATGGAAGGTAATGCCAAAATCATCAAGCTGATCGCCCGTGATGAAGCGCTGCACTTGACCGGCACCCAGCACATGCTGAATCTGCTGCGCACCGGCGAAGACGATCCGGAAATGAAAGAGATCGCAGCCGAATGCCGTGATGAGTGCTATGACCTGTTCAAGAAAGCGGCCGAACAAGAGAAAGAGTGGGCAGAATATCTGTTCAGCGGCGGTTCGATGATTGGCCTGAACAAAGACATTCTGTGCCAGTACATTGAATACATCACTAACATCCGTATGCAAGCGGTGGGTCTGGATCTGCCCTTTAAGACGCGTTCTAACCCGATTCCATGGATTAACTCATGGTTGGTGTCGGATAACGTGCAGGTTGCGCCGCAGGAAGTGGAAGTCAGTTCGTATCTGGTCGGCCAGATTGATTCTGAAGTCGGCGAAGACGATTTCAACGACTTCCAGCTGTAAGCATGAGCCGTTCTGTCGTAATTCTGCGTCACTCGGGCGATCGCATCGAGTGCGCAGAACATCATCCCAATCTCCTGACGACGCTGGAAGCGCACAATCTGAGCGTGGAGTTTCAGTGTCGTGAAGGTTATTGCGGTTCCTGTCGCATGCGCCTGCTAAAAGGTGAAGTGGCTTACGCGGAGACCCCGTTGGCGTTTCTTCAGCAAGGTGAGATTTTGCCGTGCTGCTGCCTCGCTAAAGGGGAGATTGAGATCGAGTTGTGATAACCAGGTCGCCACCGCTGGCGACCTGTAAATTCTAGATTTTCACCGTTTCCAACACATCAATCCAGCCGTGCCCGGTACTGACCTCACTGCCGTGCAGCCAGCGGCGCAGCATATTCATTGCCATCATCGCCACCACTTTCTGCCGGGTTTCCAGGTTATGTCGCCCGTGCGTGAACTTCACGCGCTGACCCCAGCTGGCTTCCGGCGTGTGCAGCGCAATCGATACTTCACCCTCCACCAAATTGCCCACGGACAAGGCGACGTTGGCGCCCTGCTGCTCAGCGAAAGTGCGCGTGCGCGCAACCTGCGCTTCCAGGCTCTCATCCTCAGCTGGCAGAATCTGCGCGATGCTTAACGGCACCTCAGCGGACGCTAATTGCCAGTTCAGCAAGCCGGCGGTGTATTGCTCGCTGATCGCCAGGCGCAATTTGCGCTGCTGTAGCTCACGCGCCAGCAGCGCCGGCAAACCTTCGGTGTTTTCGAAAATGGTGCATTCGGCCAGTAACAGTTTCACCTGCTGCCAGGCTTGCTCCATCGCCACACGTTGGCTGGCGGGACCGGTGAGTTTGATTTCAATAATCGGCATCGACGAGCGATAGCCCATTACCGCGCCTTCAGGCAGCGGCAGCGGCTCCAACTCGGCGGCGATGTCGCTTTCACCGCGACCAAAGGTGGTGAGACGTAGACACAGTGGCGGTTCGGGCAGGTCAAAACGCGCTTTGAGACGGGGAATGATCTCCTGCTCCACCATCACCTTGAATTCGGATGGCACGCCTGGCGTGAAGAACATCCAGCAGCGATTGAGCTGCATAGCAAAACCACAGGCGGTGCCCACCGGGTTATCGAGCATCTCGGCATTGGCCGGAATTTCCGCCTGCTTGCGGTTGCTCGCCGCCATCACGCGTCCACGGCTGGCGAACCAGGCTTCCATCTTTTCCAACCACTCTTGCTGCAGCACCAATTCGCTGCCGCTGGCCGTTGCGGCGGCCAGCGCACTGAGATCGTCGCTGGTTGGCCCCAACCCGCCGTTAACGATGAGCACGTCGGCGATTTGACTGCGGCTTTGCAGAGCGTCCACCAGCGATGACATCGCATCGCCGACGGTGCTGCGACTGGTCATCGGTAAACCGTTCTGGAACAACACATCGGCCAGCCAGGCGGCGTTGGTATCCACGATCTGGCCATGTAACACTTCATCGCCCGTTGAGAGCATTTCAACACGTATCACGTTGCGTTCTCCTTTATCCCTGAGGTCTTACTGTAGAAAGCGCGCAGGCGAAACACAATCGCGGATGATGCGAAACAGGGATTTGATGCAGATTGATGTCGCAGAAGGGGAAAAACAGAAATCGGGCGCGAAGAACCGCGCCCATACGCTTAGCGTCGTGCCAGCAGTAAACCGACAAACAGCCCGGCAGCAGCGCCGATGCCGATGCCCTGCCACGGTTTATCGTGCACGTAATCATCGGCGCGATACGCCGCTTGCTTAGCACGATAATAGTAGCTATCAGAAGCCTGGCTCACGCGGTTTTTCACGTCATCCAGCGCCTGTTCGGCTTTCAATTTCAGTTCGATATATTTCTGATCGGCGGGATCGCCTGAAGAGCGTAATACCTCTTCCAGCGTTTCCGTCAGTAGCGCCAGATCGTCATCAAGGCGGGTTTCAAATTGGTCTGAAGCTGACATAGTGCAATTCCTCCATGCGATAACTCGTCGTGGATTAACTATAGTCATTAATTCCAATTTTGCTGGTGACGGAAAATCAGGATTGCAGCGATTTTTAACCGTCTTAATGCAAAGTTATGTTATCTGCCGCGTTGCGGCGCGAAATCTGCTTCGCTTATTTGATTAATCTGATAAATTTTCAAGCGACTGAATTTTTTATTTTCGCGACTGTCGTAACCCCTTGTAGTCAGACGCATTGCGTCACTTGCCTGCATCACGACGACAGTCTCAATACACCAGAGCAGCTAAGGATTAGATTTCCGGCATGAATCGTAGAAAATTTATGAAAGCGTCCGCGGCCCTCTCCGCCGTCAGCGTCACTGGTCTTTCCGCGCTGTTTGCGCAGTCCGCCTGGGCCGAAGACGGTATCGCCGATGGCGCTGCGGTGCGCTTCGATTTCGATGTACTGAAAAAGAAAGCCGCTGCGCTGGCTAAACAGCCTTGGGGTGGCGCGCCAGGCGCTTTGCCCGACACGCTCGCCACATTGACACCGCAGGCTTACAACGAAATTCAGTATGACGCCAATCACTCACTGTGGAATAACGTTGCCGATCGCGAACTGGATGTGCAGTTCTTCCACGTAGGTATGGGTTTCAAGCGCCGTATCCGCATGTTCTCCGTGGATGGTGCCAGCCGTGAAGCACGCGAAATTCACTTCCGTCCAGAACTGTTCAACTATCACAACGCCAACGTTGATACCCAACAGCTGGTCGGCAAAACCGATCTTGGCTTCGCCGGGTTCCGTGCATTTAAGAAGCCAGAACTGGCGCGCCGTGACATCGTCTCATTCCTCGGTGCCAGCTATTTCCGCGCCGTAGATGAAACCTTCCAGTATGGTTTGTCCGCGCGTGGCGTTGCGGTGAACACCTTCAGCAACGGCAAAGAAGAGTTCCCCGACTTTACCGCTTTCTGGTTTGAAACGCCGAAGGCCGATGACACCACGTTTGTGGTGTACGCGCTGCTCGACGGCGCCAGCCTGACCGGCGCCTATAAATTCACCATTCACTGCGAAGACAAACGCGTAGTGATGGAGGTGGAAAACCACCTGTTTGCACGTAATGAAATCCGCCAGCTCGGCATCGCCCCGATGACCAGCATGTTCAGCTGCGGCACCAACGAGCGTCGCATGTGCAATACCTATCACCCGCAGATTCACGACTCCGATCGCCTGGCGATGTGGACCGGCAGCGGCGAGTGGATTGCACGTCCGCTGAATAATCCGCAGCGTTTGCAGTTCAACGCCTATGAAGATGAAAACCCGCGCGGTTTTGGTTTATTGCAGCTCGATCACGACTTTAAAAATTATCAGGACGTGATTGGCTGGTATGACAAACGCCCAAGCCTTTGGGTGGAGCCTATCGGCAAATGGGGTAAAGGGGCCATCAATCTGATGGAAATTCCTACCACCGGTGAAACGCTGGATAACGTGGTGTGCTTCTGGCAGCCCAGCGAACCGGTAAAAGCCGGCAGCGAATTCAGTTTCCAGTACAAATTGTACTGGAGCCAACTGCCACCGGTACGCAGCGGTCTGGCACGTGTGGATGCCACCCGCACCGGCATCGGCGGTTTCCCGGAAGGTTGGGCGCCGGGCGAACATTTCCCGGATAAGTGGTGCCGTCGTTTTTCCATCGATTTCATTGGCGGCGATCTGCAGGCCGCCGCGCCGAAAGGCATTGAGCCGGTGATCACGGTTTCAGAAGGGACGTTTAAACAGGTTGAAATTCTGTATGTGGAGCCGCTTAAGGGTTACCGCATCTTGTTTGACTGGTATCCAAACAGCGACTCCACTAAGCCGGTGGATATGCGCCTGTTCCTGCGAACCAAAGACGAGACGTTAAGTGAAACCTGGCTGTATCAGTATTTCCCGCCGCCAGCGGACCAGCGTAAATATGTCGATGACCGGCAGATGACGCCGGGCTGATAAATTTCGGCGAGGCGAAAGCCTCGCCTTTAATCTTTCTGCATTCCCAGGTGCGGAATGTTGTCTTCCAGATACACCTCGGTAACCGCTTTGAAGCCGAGGCGAGTGTAAAATCCTTCCAGATGCGCCTGCGCCGAGAGATAGATCGCCCGCTGCGGCCAGTGCTGTTCACAGCTGGTTAACGCGTGTTCCATCAGGCGATAACCGAGTTTTAAGCCACGCGCTTCTTCCGACACAATCACGCGCCCAATTAATACGGGTGATGATTCCAGCGTGGGCGTTAGCACGCGCGCGTAGGCTAACAGTTTGCCATCCAGGAAACCGAGAATATGGCGATTATCAGCGCTGAGATCTTGTCCATCCACGTCTTGATACGGGCAATTCTGTTCTACGATAAACACACGATTGCGCAGCGCCAGCAGCCTATATAACTGTTGCGCGGTCAATTCACTGTGATGGCAATCAAGCCACTGCATTTCCATATTGAGCTTCCTTATCAGAGCAAAAACAGTCGCCCAGCCTACCACAGCACGGGGTTTACCGCAGATCGCCGCCGCCAAATCTGATGCTTTTAATGGGTAACGTGATGCACTTCGCAGCTTATTTCACGATGCTGCGCGAAGGAGCGCGCTTCTGCTGCCAGAGTAAGTAGCGTAGACGCATGCCCAGCCACAAGCGCTGCGGCCAGAGCTGATTGGCTTGTGGCTCAATCACACGCTTAAGAAGTCGAACATAATCCAGCGCTAATCCCGGCGTCCACGTCATCTCTTCCGCTCTGCCGCGCACCACGCCGAGTAGCCAAAAATTAGGATCGATAAACAGCCGCAATCCGGCGTAAGGTTGCCGCGCCCAAATGCCCTCAATCGCCACATCCAGCGCCTGAATCATGGTGGAGGAGCAATTGCGTGCGGTGAGGTTGTAAGTGCTGTCGCTGCGATAGCTTTGCCAATAATTCTCCAGCGCGGCGAGATTGTAGCGCGGGAAGGTAATGTGCTGGTCCGGTGCACACCAATCGGCCACTTCCGCAGCCAGCGAGGGTAGAAAGCGCCCCGCCACGTCGTTATGTTCGCCTGAACGCAAAATCGCGCGGAAGTTGCTGCTATCGCGATCCAGATTGTCGAGCGGGTAGTGGCTGACGTAAAGCGCATCGCCGACCTCCAGCGCAGCGTGTCCGGTTGATACCACGCCATGCTGATCGACGGCGGCGATATAACGATCAATCACACGGTAACGCTCGCGTACCACGCAAGCCCCCACTGGCGTCCAAACGTATACCTTGAGCGGCGGCCCGCTAATTTCGCGCGGAAAAGGGGGATGAATATAGTGGCTGGTGTGCCAGCGGCGTAAACCTGCGGCTTTGAACAGCGGCAGCGCGGTAACCGACGTGTTATCGGTTAACAAATTTGCCTGACGCGCCATTTGCAGCAAGCTGATAGCAATACTCAGCAGCAGCAAGGCAAAGCATAGCGGCACCGCGATGTGATGATGAAACGGCCAATTGCTGATAATTATCACGCTTAAAGCCAGCTCGACTACGCCCGTTACACAATGCTTGCGCCAACGCACGCCGCGCAGCACCCATGAAGAGGCGATGCGAAACACGCCATCGAGCATAAACATCAAGCCAAACAGCACCGCCGACACATCATTGTTATCTTGTGGAATATTGAAGATCAGGAAAGCGACTAACAGGAAACCCAGCGCTTTGACGAGTGTTAGCCATTCAATCAGCAGCTCTTTACTGATTGCCAAAAATAGCTGCACCACGCCTTCGACAATGAAGAAGATGGCCAGCACATCAAGCGGCACCGATAACAAGCCGTCGCTACCAATATCGTAAAGGATTGAAGCCGATAGCAGCAGTAACGCGCCGCCACCGATCGCCAGCCAATACCAACGCTGACGCAATACCTGCGCGCCGGTCAGTAGGAAGATCAGTTTGATCATGCCATCTCTTCACCGTGGGGAGACACAGCTTAAAAATTAGCAACGCGTAGCGGGATTGTCAGATTGCAGGCAAAAAAAATCAGGCCCGAAGGCCTGATTCGTCGCGTTTCCGCATGCGGATTACATCAATGGCTGTGCCATCTGCACCAGTGTGATAAGCGGCTGCGGATAAACACCGAGCAGCAGAACCAGAATTGCAGAGATCAGCACCACCACGCCACCCGCAGTGAACGCCCAGTTGGCTGGCGTATCGCGATCGCGGGTATGCAGTTCCGGCGGGCTGAGGTACAGGCTGACGGTAACGCGCAGATAGTAATAAAGACCAATCGCACTGCCTGCAACCACCGCTGCGGTTAACCACCACAACTGCGCATTCACACCTGACGCAATCACGTAGAACTTACCGATGAAGCCAAGCGTCATAGGAATACCTGCCAGCGACAGCATCATGACGGTCATCACCGCTGACAGTACCGGACGGTGCCAGAACAGGCCACGGTACGAATACAAGGTGTCAGCGTCGGTGCCACGATAAGGGCTGGACATTAAGCTCACCACGCCGAACGCGCCGAGGCTGCTGAACAGGTAACCGGCCAGATACACGCCCGCGGTTTCCAGCGACAGCTGATGGGTTTTCACCGCAATCAACGCCACCAGCAGATAACCTAAATGCGCGATAGACGAGTAGCCAAGCAGACGTTTGATGTTGCTCTGCGAAATCGCCATCAGGTTGCCGAACAGAATCGATACGAAGGCCATCACGCCCAGCACGGTACGTACTGCTTCGCTGTCGGTAACGGGCGCATACATGAACAGGCGCATAATCACGCCAAAAATGGCGATCTTACTGGCGGTGGCCAGGAAGGTTGAAACCGGCGCAGGCGCACCTTGATACACGTCCGGCGTCCACAGGTGAAACGGCACCAGCGACAGCTTGAAGCCAAGGCCGATAATCATCATGCCCAAGCCAACCAGCAGCAGCGGCTGTTGCAACATACTGTCATTCAGGCTTTTGCCCAGCTCAACAAAGCTCAAACTGCCAGAATCTGCATAAATCAGTGCGATACCGAACAGCAGAAACGATGAAGCCGCAGCCGACAGAATGGTGTATTTCAGTGCCGCTTCCAGCGAACGCTTCTGACGGAAAGCATAACCAATCAAACCAAACAGCGGCAGAGACAGCAGTTCAATACCGATGAACAGCGCCGCCAAATGATTGGCGCTCGCCAGCACAACCCCGCCCAGCGCAGCAATCAGCACCAGCAGATAGAACTCATCTTTGTTGTCCGGGAAACCGGCCAGCCAAGGATAAGCGAAGGTGCAGGTGGCCAGGCTTGCCAGCATCACTAACGCGGTATAGAACATGGAATAGCCATCAACGCGCAGCAGCGGCGTCACGTCCATCGCCCCCGCCTGGCCAACAAACCACAGTGAAAACAGCGCAAGGTTAAGACCAATCACGGTCAGCGTGGCATTCACAAAGTGGTTGCGTCGCCACGCAATGGACAGCATTACAACCACCACCGTCAATCCGACGATCAACAGTGGCAGTAACGCGATCAAATGTTGCAGAGTTATTGTCATGGCGAATTACGGCCTTGTAGTTGAAATTGAAGCGGTAAACCACTGCTGAATATTGCTCATCGCAGCATGAGAAGTGTCGAGGATAGGCTGCGGATAGATCCCCAGCAGCACCAGCAGCACCACCAATACGCCAATGGTCATGAACTCACGCGGTGACATGCCCGGCAGCGCATCTTTCGACTTCGCTTCACCGTAGAATGCGCGTTGCATCATGATTAGCGAGTAAACTGACGCAAACACCAGACCAAAGGTAGCTATAACGATAATTACAGGCACGACCTGGAAGCTGCCGGTCAGGATCATGAATTCGCCCACAAAGTTACCGGTGCCCGGCATACCTAAGTTCGCGACCGCAAAGAACAGCGACAGACCTGGAATCCATTTGATACGTCCCCACAAACCGCCCATCTGGCGCAGGTCGCGGGTATGCAGGCGCTCATACAGCTGGCCACACAAGATGAATAGTGCGGCAGCAGACAAGCCGTGCGCAATCATCTGAATGACCGCGCCCTGGAACGCCAGCTGGCTGCCGGTGTAGATGGCAATCAGTACGAAGCCCATGTGCGACACCGAAGTGTAAGCAATCAGACGTTTGATATCCGTTTGTGAGAACGCCATCCAGGCACCGTAGAAGATACCGATAATGCCGAGCCACATGGCAATCGGTGCGAACTCTGCTGAAGCGTTCGGGAACAGCGGCAAGCTAAAGCGCAGCAAGCCGTATGCCGCGGTTTTCAACAAAATACCGGCGAGGTCAACAGAACCGGCAGTAGGCGCCTGGCTGTGCGCATCCGGCAGCCAGCCGTGCAAGGGCACCACCGGCATTTTCACCGCGAAGGCAATGAAGAAACCGAGCATCAGCAGATATTCAACGGTATGCGACATTGGCGTTTTCAGCAGCTCTTCATAGCTGAAGGTCCAAACGCCGGTGGCGTTGTAGTGCACAAATACCAGCGCCAAAATCGCAATCAGCATCACCAGGCCAGAAGCCTGCGTATAGATGAAGAATTTGGTGGCCGCTGAGATACGGGTTTTACCGTCAGAGGCTTTATGACCCCAGAGCGCGATGAGGAAATACATCGGCACCAGCATCATTTCCCAGAAGAAGAAGAACAGGAACATGTCGATGGAGAGGAACACGCCAATCACACCGCCAAGGATCCACATCAAGTTGAGGTGGAAGAAGCCCTGATATTTCTCAATTTCATTCCAGGAACAGAGAACCGCCATCAAACCGAGCAGACCGGTCAACACCACCATTAGCAGTGATAAACCATCGATGGCCAGATGGAAGTTAATGCCGAAGCGTGGGATCCAGGGTACCGAGAACGTCGATTGCCATTGCGGAATGCCTGCGGCCTGCGTCAGTGAATAGCCTCCCTGCAACCACAGTTGCAGGCCAAGCGCCAACGTCAGGCCCATAGTGATCATGGCGATCCAGCGCGGCACTTTTGCGCCGAGGCGTTCTGCCAACCAGCACAGCAAGCCTCCAACAAAAGGTATGATAATAAGCCAAGGTAATAACACGGCGGACTTCCCTTTTATTCGTCTCTGTTCGAGCTATCTCGCTTGCCCTTTTTGCACCCGGCAGTGCTCGTAATCCTCACGTACAAGAGTACGCTCCGGTTACTGTGCGCTGGCGGGTACAAAACTGGCTGCGGCAATAACACTCGTGCATCAGACAATTTTCAACATGCTTACTTAGGGCGCTAATCGCACCCCGCTCATCAATCTTTACATCACCAGCAGCAGTGCCAACACGACGACCGCGCCAACACTCATTGAGGCCACATACCAACGCAAGTAACCATTTTCACTCACTACCAGACCTTTGTTACCAATGCGCGAAATCAGCGCTGGCAGGTTCATTAATGAGTTAAGCGGATCGCGCTTCAGCAGCGAGGCAATGGCGAGATAAGGTTTTACAAATACCTTGTCATACAGCCAATCGAAGCCCCATGCAGCAAACCACCAGGTGCCGAAGAATCGGCCCGGCGCGCTGTTGGCAATACTGGTTACCAGCTGTCGCTTACCTAACCACAGTGCTGCTGCGATCAGGATACCGACGATAGCTACCACACCTGAGGCGATCTCCAGCGTTACTTTGCCCTCTTCGCCAAACTCGTTGTGCGGCAGTACACCCGCCAGTGGCGGCGTGATCATCGCACCAATGAAGGTTGAGAGCACCAGCAGTACCAGTAGCGGCAGATGGTGAGTAATACCTTTACCTGCATGAGCATGAATTTTCTCTTCGCCATGGAATACGATGAAGATCATGCGGAAGGTGTAGATTGAGGTCAGGAATGCGCCAACTAAGC
This sequence comes from uncultured Pantoea sp., assembly GCA_966185695.1. Taxonomy (GTDB): domain Bacteria; phylum Pseudomonadota; class Gammaproteobacteria; order Enterobacterales; family Enterobacteriaceae; genus Pantoea. Next base: position 35,502 of record CBIFUL010000015.1, read on the forward strand.
CCGCCAGCATCAAGTTGCTATGACCATTTGCCAGCGCACCAAACAAGATTTCATCTTTACTGTAGAAACCTGCGGTAATCAGTGGCAGAGCCGCCAGCGCCGCGCCACCCACCAGGAAGCAGACGTAGACCAGCGGAATACTTTTACGCAGGCCGCCCATCTTGAAGATGTTCTGCTCATGGTGACAGGCCAGAATTACCGAACCTGAAGAGAGGAACAGCAAGGCTTTAAAGAACGCATGCGTCATCAAGTGGAAAATGGCCGCGTCCCATGCCTGAACGCCCAGCGCGAGGAACATGTAGCCGATTTGACTCATGGTTGAGTAAGCCAGCACGCGTTTGATATCGGTTTGCACCAGTGCCGCAAAGCCTGCCAGCACCAAGGTCACTGCGCCAACGATGCCAACTAAATGCAGCACTTCCGGCGTTAACAGGAACAGACCGTGCGTGCGGGCAATCAGATAGACACCTGCCGTTACCATGGTCGCGGCGTGGATCAATGCAGAAACCGGTGTCGGACCGGCCATCGCATCGGCCAACCACGTTTGCAGCGGCAGCTGAGCAGATTTACCCACCGCACCACCCAACAGCATCAGGGTTGCCCACTGCAGCATATGGTTGTCTGCTGCGAAGTGCGCTGGCGCCAGCTCAACCAGTTCACGGAAGTTCAGCGTGCCCAATTCGTTGTAAAGAATGAACAGTGCGAAGGCCAGGAACACATCACCGACGCGGGTGATAATGAAGGCCTTCATCGCCGCTTTGCCGTTATCCGGATTGCTGTAGTAGAAGCCGATCAGCAGGTATGAGCACAAGCCCACGCCTTCCCAACCGAGATACATCAGCATCAGGTTATCCGCCAGCACCAACACCACCATGCTCGCAATGAACAGGTTGGTGTAGGCGAAGAAACGTGAATAGCCTTCTTCACCGCGCATGTACCAGGAAGCGAACATGTGGATAAAGAAACCTACGCCGGTTACCACGGACAGCATGGTCAATGACAAGCCATCCAACACCAAGTTCACTTTGATGTTGAACGTGCCAACCTGCATCCACGTCCAAAGCGCTTGGGTAAAGGGTTGTTGCCCTTGGTTGAAGAAGTCCAAACCGACGTAAGCCGTGGTTAACGCTGCCAGGCCGACCGATCCCATACCTACCGCAGCCGACAGATTTTCCGACCAGCGACCGCGGGAAAACGCCAATAGCAAGAAGCCAATCAGCGGAAATAAGACAGTTAAATAGAGAAGATTCATCCGCGCATCTCGCTCACTGTGTCAATGTTCAGCGTCTGACGACGACGATAGAGCTGCAGCAGCAGAGCCAGGCCAATACTCGCTTCCGCTGCCGCAAGGCTGATTGCCAGGATATACATCACCTGACCATCTGCCTGTCCCCAATAGCTGCCCGCTACCACCAGCGCCAGCGCTGCGGCGTTGATCATGATCTCCAGACCAATCAGCATAAAGAGCAGATTACGGCGCAGCACCAGCGAGGTCAGGCCGAGAACAAAGAGCACCGCAGCCAGAATCAGGCCATGTTGTAATGGGATCATGCCTGTCCCTCCTTATTGGATGCCGCATCCGTGACGCGATGGCTCATCACTTCAGCGTGACGATCGTCGCGACCGATATGGAAGGCCACCACCAGGCCTGCCAGCAGCAGCATTGAAGCCAGCTCAACTGCCAGAACATACGGGCCAAACAGGCTGATACCGACCGCTTTTGCATCGATAACCGTGCCATCAATACCCTGATCGGTGGCGGTGAGAATAGCGTAAACCATCACCACCAGCAGCAGCGCTGAAACGATGCCGGGTCCCACCCAGAGCGAGGGCTTAAGCCACTCGCGTTCCTGCTCCTGCTGCTGCTTGCCGAGATTAAGCATCATCACCACAAACACAAACAGCACCATAATGGCACCGGCGTATACGATAATTTCCAGCGCGCCTGCAAAGTAGGCACCCATGGCAAAAAACGCGCCGGCAATCGACAGCAGCGAAACAATCAGGTACAGCAGCGCGTGTACCGGGTTCGTATGCGTGATAACGCGCAGCGTCGTCAGCACCGCCACCAGTCCGCAAAGATAAAACGCAAATTCCATACCTGGCTCCTTAAGGTAACAAGCTTTTGACGTCGATCGGCTTGGCTTCGTTTTCCGCTTCGCCTTTCTCTTTCCCGTCGATCGCCATACCCGCCATGCGATAGAAGTTGTACTCCGGATATTTACCCGGACCGGAAATCAGCAGGTCCTGCTTCTCATACACCAAATCCTGACGCTTAAACTCGCCCAGTTCGAAATCCGGTGTGAGCTGGATTGCGGTGGTCGGGCATGCTTCTTCGCATAAACCGCAGAAGATGCAGCGTGAGAAGTTGATGCGGAAAAACTCTGGATACCAACGGCCGTCCTTGGTTTCCGCTTTTTGTAGCGAGATGCAGCCTACCGGGCATGCAACCGCACACAGGTTACAGGCTACACAGCGCTCTTCACCGTCCGGATCGCGCGTCAACACGATGCGGCCACGGTAGCGCGGCGGCAGGTAAACCGGCTCTTCCGGATACATTTGGGTTTCGCGCTTGGCGAAGGCATGCATGCCTATCATCCAGATACTGCGCACTGTCGTGCCGAAGCCAACGACAATATCTTTTAAAGTCATCTTTTTGTCCCTTACTGCGCGGTGGACAGAATCACTGCGGCGGTCGCCAGCAGGTTCAATAGCGTCAACGGCAGACACACTTTCCAGCCGAACGACAGCACCTGGTCATAGCGTGGACGCGGCAGCGCAGCACGGATCAGGATAAACATCACCATGAAGAACGCCGTTTTCAGGGCGAACCAGATGAATGGCGGTAAGAACGGACCGTGCCAGCCACCGAAGAACAGCGTCACAATCAGCGCTGAAACGGTGGTGATCGCCACGTATTCACCCACGAAGAACAAACCAAATTTCATACCGGCGTATTCAATGTGGTAACCGTCGGCCAACTCTTGTTCCGCTTCGGGTTGGTCAAAAGGATGACGGTGACAAACTGCAACGCCCGCGATACAGAAGGTAACGAAACCGAAGAACTGCGGAATGATGTTCCACAAGTGCGCCTGGTTTTCGACAATCGCGTTGAGGTTAAACGAACCGGCTTGCGCCACAACGCCCATCAGCGATAGCCCAAGGAACACTTCGTAGCTTAGCGTTTGTGCCGATGCACGCATCGCACCCAATAATGAGTATTTGTTGTTACTCGACCAGCCCGCAAATAGCACCGCATACACCGCCAAGCCCGCCATCATCAGGAAGAACAACAGGCCAATATTGAGGTCTGTTACCATCCAGGTTGGCGAAACCGGCACAATCGCAAACGCCAGCAGCAGCGAGACGAAGGCAATAACCGGAGCAAGGGTAAAGATAAAGCGGTCAGTAAAGGGCGGAACCCAGTCCTCTTTAAAGAACATTTTGATCATGTCGGCCGCGAGCTGCAGCGAGCCGCCCCAGCCAACACGGTTTGGACCATAACGGTTCTGCCACAAGCCGAGCAGACGACGCTCGGCGAAACTCATGAAAGCGCCACAAGCCACCACCACTAGCAGGATCACAATCGCTTTCACGACCTGCAAAATGATGTCGATAACGTCCGGTGTCAGCCAGCTCATTGTGCAGCCTCCTGCAGTTTTTCAACGCGCGCACCGGAAAGGAATGGCGGAACGCCTGGCATACCCAAAGGTAAACCGACCTGCCCTGCCTGCAGCGAAGAAGAGAATCGCACCGGCAAGCGCAGCGTTTCTCCCGCGCACACCAGCTCAACCGCAGAACCGTTATTGACGCCCAGTTTCTCGGCATCAGCCGGATTGATCACCAACGTGGCTGGCGACATCCGTTTCTGGAAAGTAGGTGAACGCTGCGTCATCTCTTCGCTACCAAACAGCTGGTAATAAGGAGCGACACGGTATTGGCCGGCTTCGACAAAGCTGTCGGGCACTTCGGTAAACCACGGTAATGAGCCGTCCACCGCGTCGAACAGACGCACGCCCGGATCGCCAAACCGTAGTTTGCCTCCCACTTCGGCCTGGAATTTATTCCATGCCTGCGGTGAGTTCCAGCCCGGAGCCCAGGCGAAGGGAATCTGCGAACGCGGCGCGCTTGGCTGGTTGTTCCCTTCCATCGAGAAGGCAAACATGGTGTCTTTATCTTGTGGCTGGCGCGGCTCGTGGACACTGATGTTGGCACGCGCAGCAGTACGACCGCTGTTACGGTGCGGTGAACGCGCCAGTTTCTGACCACGAATGCGGAAGCTGGCATCGGGTGCCGCATCTTTGATGCCCTTCAGCTGCGGCAGTGCGGCAACCGTAGCATCAATAACATGATCCAGCTGCGTCCAGTCGATGTGACGATTTTCTACCGCGCTGTGCAGCGAGTGCAACCAACGCCAGCTTTCAAGCATCACGACGCTGTTGTCGTAATAAGCGGGATCGTAGACCTGGAAGAAGCGCTGAGCGCGACCTTCATGGTTAATTAAAGTGCCATCGCTTTCCGCAAAGCTAGCAGTAGAAAGCACTAAACCGGCTTTTTCGAGCGTGGCGGTGCGTTGATGATCAACCACGATAACGTTCGCGGTATTGTTCAATGCGGCATCAACCTTGGCTTTTGGCGCGTGACGATAAAGATCGTTCTCTAGCACTACCAATGCATCGGCTTCACCATTGCTCAGCTGTTCCAGCGCGCTATCCAGCGATTGGCCGCCCATCAAGCCGAGCCCAAAGCTGTTCGCTGCGCCCGCCAGGAAGGTGATGCCCACATCCGCACCGCGCGCTTTCAACGCTTTTGCTACGTTTGCAGCGGCTTCAACCATTGCAATGCTGCCAGAATGCGTACCTGAGATAATCAGCGGTTTTTTGGCACCGGCTAATGCCTGCACAACGACATCCAACTTGCCGTTCAGTGTGCTGTCAAAACCGTTGACTGCTGGAGCGCTTTCATCCAGTGCGTTCGCAATCGCAAAGCCCAGACGCGCCTGATCTTCTACCGGCGCGCGGTAACTCCAGGCGGCGATGTCATCCAGACGCGTTTCATCCACGTTGGTGACAAACAGCGGGTGTTTCGCGTGCTGACCGATGTTCAGAATTGCCGCGATCTGCCAGTCAGCCACTTTTTGTGCCGCTGCCATTTCACGTGCTTTGCCTTTCACCGCCTGCCGCACCGACAGCGCGACGCGCGCGCCAACCTGAGTGAGATCTTCACCCAGCACCAGCACGGCATCGTAACTTTCAATTTCGCGCAGTGAAGGCGTATAAATTCCACCTTGTTGCAACACTTTCAACATCAATTCGACACGGGCTTGCTCATTAGCAGGCATGCCGGTTGAGAAGTTTGCGGCACCAACCAATTCACGCAGCGCGAAGTTGCTTTCAATACTGGCGCGTGGAGAACCGATCCCGATCACTTTTTTCGCCTGGCGCAAGACGTCAGCCGCCGCATTCACCGCTTGTTCAGCATTCAGGCTGATCCAATCGTTGCCGCGCAGTTGAACCGGCTGGCGTGGGCGGTCTTTGCGGTTCACGTAGCCGTAACCAAAACGACCGCGATCGCACAGGAAATAGTGGTTCACGGTGCCGTTATAGCGGTTTTCGATACGACGCAGTTCACCATAACGCTCGCCTGGGCTGGTGTTACAGCCGACGCTGCACTGCTGGCAGATGCTTGGCGCAAACTGCATATCCCATTTACGGTTGTAGCGTTCGGAGTGCGTTTTATCGGTAAATACGCCGGTTGGGCAGATTTCGACCAGATTGCCAGAAAATTCGCTCTCTAGCGTGCCATCTTCTGGACGGCCGAAGTAGACGTTGTCATGCGCACCATAAACACCGAGATCTTTTCCATCGGCATAATCTTTGTAGTAACGCACGCAGCGATAGCAGGCGATGCAGCGGTTCATTTCATGAGAAATGAAGGGGCCGAGATCCTGATTCTGGTGTGTGCGCTTGGTGAAGCGATAACGACGGAAACTGTGCCCCGTCATTACCGTCATATCTTGCAGATGGCAGTTACCGCCCTCTTCGCACACTGGGCAATCGTGCGGGTGGTTGGTCATTAGCCATTCCACCACGCTTTCACGAAACTCTTTGGCTTCGCCATCGTCGATGGAAATAAAGGTGCCGTCCGACGCCGGCGTCATGCATGACATGACAAGGCGACCGCGGGTATCTTCGGCATTCTGGTATTGCTTCACCGCGCACTGGCGGCAGGCTCCCACGCTTCCTAGCGCCGGATGCCAGCAAAAATAAGGAATATCAAGGCCCAGAGAGAGACACGCCTGTAGCAGGTTGTCCGCTCCGCTCACATCATATTCTTTACCGTCTACATGGATTGTAGCCATAGTGAACATGCTTCCGTAAGGCTCGTCCGGGGACGAGCGTTAAACATCAAATTCTGTTATCCCGCTTTTCAGCCGGACTGGCGTCTGGCGCCTTCCGTCTACGGTGGTCTGCTTACCAGCGCGTTTTCAGCAGGTTAGGCTGAATACCGCCGATAGAACGGGTATTGCCAAACACCTGCGGCGCAATGCCGGCTTCAAACTCTTCACGGAAATATTTAATTGCGCTTTGCAAGGGTTCTACGGCACCCGGTGCATGAGCACAGAAGGTTTTACCTGGGCCAAGCTGGCGGCAAAGCTGCAGCAGGGTTTCAATATCCCCCGGCTGGCCTTTCTTCTGTTCCAGCGCACGCAGGATCTTCACGCTCCACGGTAAGCCATCACGGCACGGTGTACACCAGCCACAGGATTCGCGCGCAAAGAACTCTTCCAGGTTACGCACCAGTGACACCATATTGATTTCGTGGTCAACGGCCATCGCCAATGCGGTGCCTAAACGGCTACCGGCTTTCCCGATGCTGGCGAATTCCATTGGCAGATCGAGATGCTGATCGGTTAGGAAGTCAGTACCTGCGCCGCCTGGCTGCCAGGCTTTAAATTTCAGGCCATCGCGCATGCCGCCCGCGTAATCTTCAAGAATTTCCCGCGCAGTCGTGCCAAACGGTAATTCCCACACGCCAGGATTTTTCACGCGGCCCGAGAAGCCCATCATTTTGGTACCGGTGTCTTCGCTGGAAGAGATGTTCTTGTACCATTCCACCCCATTCAGGAAGATTGCCGGCACATTTGACAAGGTTTCGACGTTGTTTACACAGGTCGGTTTGCCCCACACGCCAGCGCTGGCTGGGAACGGCGGCTTGGAACGTGGGTTAGCACGGCGGCCTTCCAATGAGTTAATCAGCGCAGTTTCTTCGCCGCAGATGTAACGACCTGCGCCGGTATGCACGATCAGTTCGAAGTCGAAACCGGTGCCGAGAATGTTTTTACCGAGGAAACCGGCTTCGGTAGCTTCAGCAATCGCACGGCGTAAATGCACGGCGGCTTCGATATATTCGCCACGCAAGAAGATGTAGCCACGATAAGCTTTCAGGGCGAACGCGCTGATCAACATACCTTCCACCAGCTGGTGCGGCATTTGTTCCATCAGCAGGCGGTCTTTATAGGTGCCCGGCTCCATTTCATCGGCGTTACACAGCAGGTAACGGATGTTCATGGATTCATCTTTCGGCATCAGGCTCCACTTCAGGCCCGTGTTAAAACCTGCACCGCCGCGCCCTTTCAGACCAGAATCTTTAACCGCTGCAACAATTTCATCCTGGCTCAAGCCGCTTAAGGCTTTTTGCGCACCGACGTAACCGTCTTTACTGCGATATTCATCGATCCAAACTGGCTGCTTATCGTCGCGCAGACGCCACGTTAGCGGATGCGTTTCCGCAGTACGAATGATCTGTTTAAACGTCATTGATACTGCTCCAGCAAGTTGGCAATTCCTTCCGGCGTCAGATGAACGTGCGTGTCTTCATCCACCATCATGGTTGGGCCTTTGTCACAGTTACCGAGGCAGCAAGTTGGCAGCAACGTGAAGCGGCCATCCTGCGTGGTTTGTCCCGGCTTGATATTCAGATTTTGTTCCAGCGCCGCTTGTATGCCCTGGAAGCCGGTAATGTGACACACCACGCTGTCACAATAGCGAATCACATGACGGCCAACCGGCGTGCGATAAATCTGGCTATAGAAGGTGGCAACACCTTCGACGTCACTGGCTGGAATGCCCAGAACATCGGCAATGGCAGCGATCGCGCCGTCCGGCACCCAACCACGGTGCTTTTGCACGATCTTCAATGCTTCAATCGACGCGGCGCGCGCATCTTCGTAATGGTGTTTTTCATGCTCGATAGCGTGGTGCTCGGCCTCGCTCAGCACAAAGACCTCATTAGGGTCGATGGTGTGAATGGCAATTTTTTGATCGTGCATAATTAGCGGTCCACGTCTGACATAACGAAATCGATACTACCGAGGTAAACGATCAGGTCGGATACCAGGCTGCCACGGATCACTGATGGGATCTGTTGCAGATGCGGGAAGCTCGGCGTGCGCACGCGCGTGCGGTAGCTCATGGTGCTGCCATCGCTGGTCAGGTAGTAACTGTTAATCCCTTTAGTCGCCTCAATCATCTGGAACGATTCGTTGGCCGGCATAACCGGGCCCCACGAAACCTGCAGGAAGTGAGTGATAAGGGTTTCGATGTGTTGCAGCGTGCGCTCTTTAGGTGGCGGCGTTGTCAGCGGATGATCCGCTTTAAACGGGCCTTCTGGCATGTTGTTTAAACATTGCTCCAGAATGCGCAAGGACTGCCACATCTCTTCCATTTTTAGCTGAACGCGGGTGTATGCATCGCTGATGCCTGCGCCAACGGGGATTTCGAAGTCGAAGTTTTCGTAGCCGGAATAAGGACGCCATTTACGCACGTCAAAATCTAAACCAGTGGCACGCAAGCCTGCGCCAGTGGTGCCCCAGGCCAATGCTTCGTCCATGTTATAGGCTGCAACGCCTTGCGAACGCCCCATCAACACCGTATTACGCAGAGCGGCTTTGTCGTACTCTTTCAGGCGCTTTGGCATCCAGTCGAGGAAATCACGCAGTAGACGTTCCCAGCCTTTCGGCAAATCGTGGGCTACGCCGCCAATGCGGAACCATGCTGGGTGCATACGGAAGCCCGTAATTGCTTCCACGACGTCATAGATTTTCTGGCGATCGGTAAAGGCAAAGAACACCGGCGTCATGGCGCCCACGTCCTGAATAAAGGTGGAGATGTACAGCAGATGGCTGTTGATGCGGAACAGTTCAGACAGCATCACGCGGATGACGTTGACGCGATCGGGCACGGTGATACCGGCTAGTTTTTCCACAGCCAGTACGTACGGCATTTCGTTTACGCAGCCGCCAAGATATTCGATGCGGTCAGTATAAGGAATGTAGCTATGCCAGGACTGACGCTCCCCCATCTTCTCAGCGCCGCGATGGTGATAACCCACATCAGGCACGCAGTCGACAATCTCTTCACCATCCAACTGCAAGATGATGCGGAACGCACCGTGCGCAGAGGGGTGGTTTGGACCCAAGTTGAGGAACATGAAATCCTCGTTGGTGGTGCTGCGCTTCATGCCCCAGTCTTCAGGCTTGAAGGTCAACGCCTCCATTTCGAGATCTTCTTTTTGCTTAGTCAGCTCAAACGGATCGAATTCTGTCGCACGCGCCGGATAATCTTTGCGGAGCGGATGGCCCTCCCACGTCTGCGGCATCATGATGCGCGTTAAGTGCGGATGACCATTAAAGGTGATACCGAACATCTCCCAGGTTTCGCGCTCATACCAGTTAGCATTGGCGAAAATTTTGGTGATGGTTGGCACATTCAGATCGTTTTCAGATAACGCCACCTTAAGCATGATGTCGCGGTTACGTTCAATCGATAGCAGGTGATAGAAAACGGAGAAATCCGCGTCAGGTAAACCAGCGCGGTGAGTACGCAAACGCTCATCAAAACCGTGCAAGTCATACAGCATGACGTAGGGTTTTGGCAGCTTGCGCAGGAATTCGATAATTTCTAAGAGCTGTTCACGCTTCACCCACACTACCGGAATACCGGTGCGGGTAGCCTGAACGGTAAAGGCATCCGGCCCAAAACGGTTACGCAGCTCGCCGACCACTGGATCATCCAGATGGTCGCGGGTTTGCCATAAAGGCTGTGCGAGATCTTGCGTGGTTAAATCAGTCATACGTTACTCACCATTCCGGCCTGTAATCAGGCACTCAAAAGAAGGCGTCAGGATGGCGGCACACATTAAATTGTGGTGTTCTGTTGCGGCCGTTGCTCCATCCGTGTACGGGAAGCTTACACTTCGTCTGGGGTTCTCAGATTGGTGACGGCAATACGCTCTTCGCGTTTTCTTTCACGCTCTGGTTGCATATTGGCGCGATATACACCTTGATCACCCACCACCCATGACAGCGGGCGACGCTCTTTCCCAATCGACTCACGCAGTAACAGCAGCGCTTGCATATAAGCCTCTGGACGCGGCGGACAACCCGGGATGTAAACATCAACCGGTAAGAATTTGTCTACGCCCTGCACCACAGAATAGATGTCATACATGCCGCCCGAATTCGCACAAGCACCCATTGAGATCACCCATTTAGGCTCCAGCATTTGATCATACAAGCGCTGAATAACCGGAGCCATTTTGGTAAAGGGTGTACCGGCGATCACCATGAAGTCAGCTTGACGTGGAGAGGCACGCATAACTTCCGCACCAAAACGCGCCACGTCATGCACCGCAGTGAATGACGTGGTCATTTCCACGTAGCAACAGGAAAGGCCGAAGTTATACGGCCAGAGAGAGTTTTTACGACCCCAGTTCACCATGTCATGCAGGGCATGCTCAAGCTTGCCCATGTAGACGCTGCGATGAACGTGTTGCTCCAGAGGATCGGTAACAATCTCCTGTTTCTGCAAAGGGTAGCGATCGTTGTCGCCGCCCCCGTTCGGGTCTACGCGTGTCAGCGTGTAGTCCATCTTATTGCCTCGCTTTTACTGCTTATGAGGGTTGGTGTGACTGTGGCTGACCGGGCTTGATTTGACCACTACGCGACGACGCGCAGGAGCCCAATCCAGCGCGCCGATGCGAACCAGATAAACCAGGCCTGCCAGGAGCACCAAAATGAAAATTGCGGCTTCGACAAAGCCGACCCAGCCGCTTTCGCGAATGGAGGTCGACCAGGCGTATAAATAAAGGGCTTCCACGTCGAAAATAACGAAAAACATGGCAACCAGATAGAATTTTGCAGAGAGGCGGATGTGGGTATCGCCAACCGATTCAATACCAGACTCAAACGGGGTGTTTTTGTAACGCGCTTTAGCACGTCCACCAAGCAGCCAGCCGCCGGTTAACATAAAGGCACAAAGGCCAAATGCGATCACAATAAATACAATAAACGCCCAGTGATGAGCGATGACTTCGGTGGTTGTTGACATACGCTTTGCTTACTCATCAAAAGTGGCGATGGCATCCTGCACTGTTGCAGCAAACACACCACATCGATTCAAGGGAAGGATAAAAACCTTATAAACGTTGCTGTCTTTCCTGATTAGGCAGCAATTTTATGGGGTTTTTTACTCCTTTCTATAACCTTTTGTCAACTTTGACAAAAGTATCCAAACATTATTTTACACCTGCATCATATTATTAACATTCAACCCCTGCAGTGCCAGCTAAATCGCTTCAGTTTGTGAGGTTAATTTTAGTGTAGCGGGTATTCACATGCATGGATCGTGCATTTAACAATCATATTTTGACAGGTCTGGCGCGGATTTCCCCCCCCTTTTAGGGGGTATTTTTTTGATCCAGAGCACATAACTGGGTTTTATGCTGTAAAAAACACCGCTTTAGTCGGATATCAGAGCGGGAAAACAGGGCACGAATTGATAAAAAAATTTCAGATAGAATCAAAACGAAACGCATTTCATTTTGGTAAAAGAAACAGAATTTAATGGCCTACATTTGCGCCAAACTCCCTAATATAAGTGCAATAAAAAAAGCCTTAGCAGGAATTATCCTCGCTAAGGCTTTTTTTCAGCACTTTTAACAATTAGCTGGCATTCTATTTGATAAGAGTTACCAATTATTAAGTCTCTTACTCTTCATCATCCAGTAACAGAGTGCCATCAGGATTAGCACTGAGATTATAAGGATCATTAGTGGACTGCATAGCGTTAAAGATGGCCAGCGCCAGCTCGTTATCGCTATCAGGATTGCGACACAGTAGATACTGTGTATCAGGTAATACGGGCAATCCTTCTGCCGCACCCATCACACGCAGTTCCGGGCTCATCATTTCAACTGGTCGTGCCGTTACACCTAAACCTGCTTTCACGGCGGCACGCACAGCAGCCAATGTTGACGCCACGTACGAGATACGCCACGGGATACCCGCTTCGTTAAGGTGATCAATCGCCATATCACGATAAGGACTTGGCTCATCCAGCAATACCAATGGGATGGCTTCACCACGCTGGAAGATATAATCAGCCGCGCAGTACCACAGCGTTGGCGACGTGCGCAGAACCTGATGAGTGAAATTACCTGGACTGGACGTTGTAACGACTAGATCGACTTCACCCTGATTCAACATTTCCATCATGAAAGGGTTGCGCTTAACACGCACATCAATAGCCAGTTTCGGATACACCGACGTCACGCGGTTAAGCAGGAACGGCAAAATGGTATCCGAAGTATCATCAGAAGCGCCGATGGTCAGTACGCCCTGAATATTGCTGTACATTAAGGAGGTGCATGCCTCGTCGTTAAAACGCAGAATTTTTCTGGCGTAGCCCAGTAGCTGAATACCATGCTCGGTCAGCAATTTGTTACGTCCATGTCTGGCAAACAGCTCTTTACCTACCAATTGTTCTAAACGCTGCATCTGCTGGCTTACCGCAGATTGCGTTCTGCACACGGCAGCAGCAGCGGCTGCAAATGTGTTCAAATCGGCAACGGCAACAAAAGTACGCAGCAGATCGAGGTCGAGATTCAGTATCGGACGATTTGCATTAGTCATGTTTTTTCTTCACTTATAAGATTTTTTAAAAACTACTACCCTGGTGTATTACCTGACTTATCAAAGTGATAAGAGATAATGGTGCTTAATGGCCACTTTGTGTTAAGGCTGCCATAGAAAAATTTTGTCAGGCGGATGCCGACGATTACGTTACTCAGAATTTAGATTTGAGCAGTGGCGTCATTATAGACAGCACAACTTCTGGGCCGAAGACGTTTGTCGTACAGGTGCTGGAAGCTGCGTAGTTGTCTAGTGTTCCGCGAAAAAGCCCTACGGGTCAAAAAAAGAGATAACATTTTGTTATGCAGATGCGAAGAGATAAAGTGCATCAAATAATAAATTATACTTAATCATTTTTACGCTATAAATGGAAATGTTTTTGTTCAAAACATCGTAATTTTTGACCAAAAGCGTTTTCCCGCATATCCTGCCACAACGCTGCCGGTTTTTTAACCCCCTAAGTTCTTAATCTCAAAATCAAGCGTTAAAGATACAGTAGAAATGCTATTTTACCGGCATTTAACGTTAGATTGATGGCATTAATAGCGCTTAATTCTGTAGTGCTTACATTGATGAGAATCAGGCGACTTTTGTAACGCCAGAAAGAGCTTGATCACTCTTGCTCATCTTTTCGGCATTCAACAAGAATCCTTTAACTATTTCATTATGTCGCTAACGATTTTTTACGTCAGATGTAAGTGAAAAACTTCTTAATGGCGCCACTAATTTTTTGGCATGTCATGAGCATCAATGTACCCATCGCCAAATTTTATCGCTTAAACCTCCGAAAAAGGCAGAACAAGCAACTAGCTTAATACGCCTGGGTTGGTTATTACGCTAGTACGCGTCCCAATAAATGCTTAACGCGCCAAATCAAAAGCTGCCCTTCATTTGTGACGATGAGAAGAGTAAATTGGGCGAGTTTGTTTTTAGCGGCAGGTTAATGGACTCTGCCCATTAAGGCGGTAACGATGAGTTTTCAAATTGATAAATCTGGCAAGCTTGAAAATGTCTGTTATGACATTCGCGGGCCGGTACTGAAAGAAGCTAAACGTCTCGAAGAAGAAGGCAACAAAGTTCTCAAACTCAACATCGGCAACCCTGCCCCGTTTGGCTTTGAGGCGCCCGATGAAATCCTTGTTGATGTCATCCGCAACTTGCCCAGTGCACAAGGTTATTGTGAATCCAAAGGGCTTTATTCGGCACGTAAAGCCATCATGCAACATTATCAGGCGCGTGATATCCGCGATGTCACCGTAGAAGACATCTACATTGGTAACGGCGTTTCTGAGCTGATTGTGCAAGCGATGCAAGCATTGCTGAATAGCGGCGATGAGATGTTAGTGCCAGCGCCTGATTATCCGTTATGGACGGCGGCAGTTTCGCTGTCGAGCGGTAAAGCCGTACATTATCTGTGTGACGAATCCGCTGGCTGGTTCCCGGATCTCGATGATATCCGTAGCAAAATTACGCCACGCACGCGCGGTATCGTCATCATCAATCCAAATAACCCAACCGGTGCGGTGTATAGCAAAGAACTGCTGCTGGAAGTGGTTGAGATTGCGCGCCAGCATAACCTGATCATTTTCGCCGACGAAATCTATGACAAGATTTTGTACGATGAAGCGCAGCACCATTCGATCGCCGCGCTGGCACCGGATCTGCTAACGGTAACCTTTAATGGTTTATCAAAAACCTATCGCGTCGCAGGCTTTCGCCAGGGCTGGATGGTGTTGAACGGGCCGAAGAAACATGCGAAAGGCTACATTGAAGGTCTTGAAATGCTGGCTTCAATGCGTTTGTGCGCAAACGTTCCGGCACAACACGCCATTCAGACTGCGCTAGGCGGCTATCAAAGTATCAGTGAATTCATCGCACCTGGCGGGCGCTTGTATGAGCAACGTCAACGCGCGTGGGAGTTGATCAATGATATTCCCGGCGTTAGCTGCGTGAAACCGCAAGGTGCGCTCTATATGTTCCCGCGCATTGATCCGAAGAAATTTAATATTTTTGACGATCAAAAAATGGTGCTCGATTTCTTACTTCAAGAAAAAGTGCTGTTGGTTCAGGGCACCGCCTTTAACTGGCCTTGGCCGGATCACGTGCGTATTGTCACCCTGCCGCGCGTGGATGATCTTGAGATGGCTATCAACAAATTTGGTCGCTTCTTGCAAGGCTATCGCCAGTAATTTGTGACGCGTATACTGTTTGCATTTCGGGGAGGAAACCTCCCCGTCGTGCGAACAGGAAACGTCCATGACTCAAAGCCACTTTTTCGCTCATCTATCCCGCCTTAAACTCATCAATCGCTGGCCGTTAATGCGCAATGTGCGCACAGAAAACGTCTCTGAACACAGTCTCCAGGTCGCTATGGTGGCGCACGCGCTTGCCGTGATTAAAAACAAGAAATTTAATGGCAATCTCAATGCTGACCGCATTGCAATGCTGGCGCTTTATCACGATGCCAGTGAAGTGCTAACGGGCGATTTACCTACGCCCGTGAAGTATTACAATGCGCAAATTGCCCATGAATACAAAAAGATTGAGAAGATCGCACAGCAGAAGCTGATTGAAATGCTGCCGGCTGAGTTTCAGGACGTTTACCGTCCTTTGATCGATGAGCATTTACACACTGAAAGTGAACAGTTGGTGGTGAAACAAGCTGATGCGCTATGCGCTTACGTGAAATGTCTGGAAGAACTCTCCGCGGGCAATAACGAATTCTTGCTTGCGAAAGCGAGATTGGAAAAAACGCTGCAACAGCGACGCTCGCCGGAAATGGATTATTTTGTTGAGGTGTTTATTCCAAGTTTTAACTTATCGTTAGATGAAATTTCGCAGGACACGCCGTTATAAAAAACGGGCCTAAATGGCCCGCAATTGCTTATGCGCAGAGAGTAAATTCGCCGCTGGCCGTCAACGTGACAACCAATGGCTCTAACGTTGTCACGCGGAAGCTAACCTCATTCAGACGCGGCATATCTGCGGGTGCGTTAACCGCGACAACTGCGCTACCCGCCTCTAAACCAGAAATGATTCCTGCAGGGGCATCTTCAACCACAACGCACTGCGATGCCGCCAAGCCCAAACGTTCTGCTCCCAGCAGGTATGGCTCTGGATTAGGTTTACCCAGTTTGATGTTTTCAGCGGTGATAAACACGTCAGGCATTGGCAAGCCTGCCGCCTTGTGGCGTGCGTAAGCGACCGGGATCGATCCTGAAGTTACAATTGCCCAAGGAATCTGCAGCTCATTGAGCGAAGCCAGCAACGCTTTCGCGCCGGGAATAGCCTGCACGCCGGCGGTATCTTCAGCCTCCAAACGTTCAAGCCACAGAAACTCGGCCTGAATCGCTGCTTCAGATTGTCCGGCCATAAAATGACGCAGAGAAGTGATGGCCGGTTTACCGTGTATGTAATGCAGGACTTCATCCGCCGATAAACCGTGGCGTTCGCCCCATAATGACCAGGCGCGAATCACTGCGGGCAATGAATCCACCAGCGTACCGTCTAAATCAAACAGAAAGCCCTTGTACTTCACGCATTGCTCCTTTTTCTCAGGCATTGATTATTTGCGCGATCTCATTCGCGCTAAGGTGATATTGGCGTGGGCAAGTGTGCCACACCGCCAACATACGTTGGTATTTCTCCCACATAGGCGTTTGGGCATTAAAGCCGTGCGTACCAGAATCGAATTGGGTGTAACGCCCTTCAATGTTTACCATGAAGCGTACGTAGCCAAGATAGCGGGCTTCCGTAGCAGCATCGAACCCCAGAAAAGCGAGGCGGCGCGCTTCAATGGCATGCGCATCTTTAAGATTTGACCAGGAAACATGCAGCGCGTGGTGCATTTCCATAATATCGATGAGTTGGCGGCAGGTGGCTTCAGTGAGCTCGCCAAACTCTTTGTCCAGCTCGCGCAGTTGCAGACCATAACCGCGCTCAATAATGGTTTGGTAGCGCCGATAACGCTCGGCATTATCCGGTTCCAGCATCGCCATCATTTTATATTGGTTGGAGAGGATGAGTCGTTGCACGTGGGTCATTTCCATGGTTTTCTCCTCAGCCACTGCGGCTGCTTAAGATTTAAACAATCTAGAAATGATACACAAGGAAAGCGATGCGGGTCTCTTCGCACCACTTTTCTTTGATTTCAACTGGGGTTTGTCGCGAATTTAATGGCGGGAAGAGGCCTTTATCGATCAAAGATCGTCGAGGAAAGTGCGATCCAATTGTTTGAAGGCACGTTTCAACACATCTGCTAAGGCCTGATAAGTTGGTTTGCCGTCAACCGGCGCAATCGCCTGGCCAGCTTCTTCTAATTTCGTACGCACTTCATGGAACCACTGAAGCAACGTAGGAGGAAGCGGCGTCACAGAACGCTTGCCCAACCACCACAATCCTTGCATTGGCAAACTACAGGCAAATAATGCGGTGGCGATAGCCGGCCCGAGTTGCCCGCCCATTGCTATCTGCCAGGTAAGTGTAAAAATTGCCAGCGGCGGCATAAAGCGAATCGCGAAACGCGTGGCGTTTACAACACGATTTTCAGGGAATACCGGCGCCAAACGCTTATCGGCTGGCCAGGTCTTCATGTATCGCTGTCCATGCTGGAACAAACTGAACCAGCCGGGTTTGTCTGTATCATTCGCCATGATAGACCTCAACTAAATCTGCAATAAATAAAATAAACCGACAACTACACAACTTTACGTTAGATATTTCAAAAGTTTTTGTCTTTGTGGGTGACAGTAAGTATTCTGACGCCGTTTTATCAACATTACCGGAAGCTTTAGCTCAATAAAAGAGCGCGTAGAGCCATGTTTCGCTAAGCAGATTTCAAAAATTTGCGTAAAATTACCGAAATTTTTTGCGGGTCGGTTTATTTTTGACTACCGCATGATATTAATCATTAACCTACCAGCTTTCATGGGCTACGCTGATAGTCTGATTGCGTTTTTTTTCGCCACTATTTAACAAAATAGGTACTTCCATGTCGACGAAGTTAGTTCTGGTTTTGAACTGCGGCAGTTCTTCCCTCAAGTTTGCCATCCTTAATCCTACCACCGGCGACGAATACCTGTCGGGCTTAGCTGAATGCTTCCATTTACCTGAAGCACGCATTAAATGGAAACTGGATGGTAACAAACAAGAAGCGCAGCTTGGCGCAGGTGCCGCCCACAGCGAAGCACTCAACTTCATGGTTAACACCATTCTGGCACAAAAACCTGAGCTTTCGGCACAAATCGCTGCAATTGGTCATCGCATTGTTCACGGTGGCGAGCAGCTGACGAAATCAGTGGTTATTGATGAGTCTGTCATTCAAGGCATTAAAGATGCCTCTTCCTTCGCTCCACTACATAACCCGGCACATTTAATTGGTATTGATGAAGCGCTGAAAAACTTCCCACACCTTTCGGATAAGAATGTGGCGGTTTTCGACACCGCGTTCCATCAGACAATGCCGGAAGAGTCGTATCTTTATGCGCTGCCATACAAACTTTATAAAGAGCACGGCGTTCGTCGCTACGGCGCGCACGGAACCAGCCACTTCTATGTGACGCAGGAAGCCGCCAAAATGTTGAACAAGCCGGTGAGTGAGCTAAACATCATCACCTGCCATCTTGGCAACGGCGGTTCAGTTTCTGCCATCCGCAACGGTGAATGCGTAGATACGTCAATGGGCTTAACCCCGCTCGAAGGTTTGGTGATGGGTACGCGCAGCGGCGATATCGATCCGGCAATCGTCTTCTTCCTGCACGATGCACTGGGCATGAGCGTTGACGCTATCAACAAGTTGCTGACCAAAGAGTCAGGTCTGTTAGGTCTGACTGAAGTCACCAGCGATTGCCGCTATGTTGAAGACAACTACGACACCAAAGCAGACGCCAAGCGTGCGATGGATGTTTTCTGCCATCGCCTGGCGAAATACATTGGTAGCTACACCGCACTGATGGAAGGCCGTTTGGATGCCGTGGTCTTCACCGGTGGGATTGGTGAAAACGCCGCGATGGTGCGCGAGCTTGCCTTGGGCAAACTGGCTCTGCTCGGCTTTGACGTCGATCATGAACGTAACCTGGCAGCGCGCTTCGGCAAAGCTGGCTTCATCAACAAAGAAGGTACGCGCCCGGCCGTGGTGATCCCTACCAACGAAGAGTTGGTCATTGCGCAAGACGCCGCGCGTCTCACCGCTTAAAAAATACTTCTCTCCGTCAGCTCAGGCTGACGGAGTTGTTTTAGACAGTCTGCAACACCTGAGAGGTTTCTAACGTGTCACGTACAATTATGCTCATTCCTACCGGCACCAGCGTCGGCCTGACCAGCGTCAGCCTCGGCGTGATTCGTGCTATGGAGCGCAAAGGCGTGCGTCTGAGCGTATTCAAGCCAATTGCCCAGCCACGCGCGGGCGGCGATGCGCCAGACCAAACCACCAGCATCATTCGTAAAAGCTCGGCCATTCCTGCCGCTGAACCGCTGCAGATGTCCCGCGTTGAGTCGCTGCTGGGTTCCAACCAGCAAGACGTTTTGATGGAAGAGATCATCGCCAATTATCACGCCAACACCCAAGATGCCGAAGTGGTGCTGGTTGAAGGCTTGGTGCCAACGCGTAAACATCAGTTCGCTTCCGCGTTAAACTACGAAATCGCCAAAACCCTGAACGCCGAAATTGTCTTCGTGATGGCGTTGGGCAATGATTCTCCGGCGCAGCTGAAAGAGCGTATTGAACTGACGCAAAGCAGCTTCGGCGGCAGCAAGAACAAAAACATCACCGGTGTGATCATCAACAAACTGAACGCGCCGGTCGATGAGCAAGGCCGTACGCGTCCTGATTTGTCAGAAATTTTTGATGACTCCTCAAAAGCCAGCATTGCCAATATCGATCCTAAGCAGCTGTTTGCTAACAGCCCGCTGCCGGTGCTGGGTTGCGTGCCGTGGAGTTTTGATTTGATCGCCACGCGCGCCATCGATATGTGCCGCCACCTGAATGCTGAAATCATCAATGAAGGCGAAATCCAAACCCGCCGCGTGAAGTCTGTGACGTTCTGCGCGCGCAGCATTCCACATATGCTGGAGCATTTCCGCCCGGGTTCACTGCTGGTGACCTCTGCCGATCGTCCTGACGTACTGTTGGCGGCCTGTTTAGCGGCAATGAACGGCGTGGAAATCGGTGCTGTGCTGCTCACCGGCGGCTATCAAATTGAAGGCCCGATTGCGCGCCTGTGCGAACGCGCTTTCCAAACCGGTTTACCGGTGTTTATGGTGAAAACCAATACCTGGCAAACCTCGCTGAGCCTGCAAAGTTTTAACCTTGAAGTGCCAACCGACGATACCCAACGTATCGAGAAAGTGCAGGAGTACGTGGCCAGCTTCATCAATGCTGATTGGGTGGAGTCACTGACCGCCACCTCCGAGCGCAGCCGCCGTCTGTCGCCGCCAGCGTTCCGCTATCAGCTTACCGAGCTGGCACGCAAAGCAGGCAAACGCATCGTGCTGCCTGAAGGCGACGAGCCGCGTACGGTGAAAGCAGCGGCAATTTGCGCTGAGCGCGGCATCGCGACCTGTGTATTGTTAGGCAATCCAGAAGAGATTCAACGCGTCGCGGCGGCGCAAGGCGTCGAGCTGGGTAAAGGCATTGTGATTGTCGATCCTGAAGTGGTGCGTGAAAATTACGTTCCGCGCCTGGTCGAACTGCGTAAGAGCAAAGGCATGACCGAAGTGGTCGCGCAGGAGCAGTTGGAAGATAACGTGGTGCTTGGCACCATGATGCTGGAAAGCGGTGAAGTCGATGGCCTGGTGTCGGGTGCGGTTCATACCACTGCCAACACCATTCGTCCGCCGCTGCAGCTGATCAAAACCGCGCCAAACAGCTCGCTGGTTTCGTCGGTCTTCTTCATGCTGCTGCCAGAGCAGGTTTTGGTGTACGGCGACTGCGCCATCAACCCGGATCCGAATCCCGAACAGCTGGCAGAAATTGCGATTCAATCGGCGGATTCGGCTAAAGCCTTTGGTATCGATCCACGCGTTGCGATGATCTCCTACTCAACCGGGAATTCCGGTGCCGGTAGCGACGTCGAAAAAGTGCGTGAAGCCACGCGTATCGCCCAGGAAAAACGCCCTGACCTGGTGATTGACGGTCCGTTGCAATATGACGCCGCCATTATGGAAGACGTGGCAAAATCTAAAGCGCCTGACTCGGCGGTTGCGGGTCGCGCCACGGTGTTTATCTTCCCTGACCTGAACACCGGTAATACCACTTATAAAGCGGTACAACGCTCTGCGGATCTGATCTCAATCGGCCCAATGCTGCAAGGCATGCGCAAGCCGGTGAACGACTTGTCTCGCGGCGCATTGGTTGATGATATTGTCTATACCATCGCGCTGACCGCGATTCAGTCTCAGCAAGCCGAAGGCTAATCCCCTTCTCGCTCGCACAAAAGCATGCACCTGAGTGCATGCTTTTTTTTTGCCTCGCACTTCACTGGCATAAACACCTTTCGCCGCTAACACTGATTGAAGTCTCCCGCTAATTGCGAGGTTTATAATGAGCAACAGTGATGTGCACAGCCGTCGTTTGCAGGCCACACCGCGCGGCGTTGGCGTGATGTGTGATTTTTATGCGGTGAAAGCGGAAAACGCCAGCGTTTGGGATCAGCATGGCCGCGAATATACCGATTTTGCCGCAGGCATTGCGGTACTCAATACCGGACATCGTCATCCCAAAGTCATAGCCGCGGTGCAACAGCAGCTGGCGTGTTTCACTCATACCGCATTTCAAATCATCCCGTATGAAAATTACCTGCAACTCGCCGAACGCCTGAATGCGCTGGTGCCGATCGCGGGGGCAGCGAAAACCACCTTCTTCTCAACCGGTGCCGAAGCGGTTGAAAATGCGGTGAAGATTGCGCGCGCCGCCACCGGACGTCCCGGCATTATTGCCTTTACCGGTGCTTTTCATGGTCGCACTAATATGACCCTGTCGCTGACGGGCAAAGTGGTGCCGTATAAAACCGGCTTTGGCCCGTTCGCCAACGCCGTGTTTCACGCCCGCTATCCCAACGCGTTGCATCAGATTAGCGTGGATGATGCACTGCGCAGCATCGAAGAGATCTTCCGCAGCGATATCAGCCCACAGCAGGTGGCAGCCATCCTCTACGAACCGGTGCAAGGTGAAGGCGGCTTTTACGTCGCGCCTCCCGAATTTGTCAGCGCGCTGCGTGAATTGTGCGATCGGCATGGCATTTTGCTCATTGCTGATGAAATTCAAACGGGCTTTGCCCGCACCGGCAAGCTGTTTGCCAGCGAGCATTATCCCGTGCAGCCCGATCTCATTACGCTGGCAAAAAGTCTGGCCGGCGGCTTTCCGCTTGCCGCGGTTTCTGGTCGGGCGGAAGTGATGGATGCGCCAGAACCCGGCGGCCTGGGCGGCACGTACGCTGGCAGCCCGCCCGCGATTGCGGCGGCGCTGGCGGTGATAGAGGTGATCGAAGAGGAACAACTCTGTGCGCGTGCGAATGAGCTCGGCAACCGGCTCAAGGCCGCTCTGCAACGCAGCGGATGCCGCGCTTTAGCGGAAGTACGCGGCTACGGTTCGATGGTGGCCGCAGAGTTTAATGACGCTTCTGGCCAACCTTCTGCCGAAATCGCCAAAGCGATCCAGCAGCAGGCGCTGGCGCAAGGGTTGATTCTGCTCACCTGCGGCGTGCATGGCAATGTGATCCGTTTCCTCTATCCCCTTACCATTCCCGAGGCGCAGTTTGAGCGCGCGCTGACGTTATTAAGCGACATTTTAGCCACGCATTAAATGCAAAAGGCGCCAACAAAGGCGCCTTATTCACAGCGGCAAACTCAGGCTTCGCTGCTTTGTTTGCGACGTGCCGCATCGCTATTGCGGCTCAACCATAGCGAAACGGCTTTCAACGAATCGTCGGTGAATTCGTCGCAACGCGCGGTGATCTCTTCTGGCGTCATCCAGAAAACTTCATCGACTTCTTCTTCCTGCATGGCGAACGGGCCATGGGACACGCAGCTAAACAGCCCGCCCCACACGCGGCAATGCTGATCTTCGAAGTAGAACTGGCCGTGCTCGGCAAACGGCACCGCTGCTATACCCAGCTCCTCTTCGGCTTCGCGACGTGCAGACTCCAGCAGATCTTCACCACTTTGCACCACGCCACCTGCTGTGGCATCCAGCATGCCCGGCATGAAGTCTTTAATTTCGGTACGACGCTGCACCAGAATTTTTCCCATGCCATCGTGTACCACAATATAGGTGGCACGATGACGCAGATTCTGCGCGCGCATCTGCGCACGGCTGGCCTGCGCAATCACTTCATTTTCTTCGCTGACAATATCAACCCACTCGATACCATCACCTGCCGCTTGATCCACCATCCGTAACCCTTTTCTGTTTTCGGCGTGCCCAGCACGCGCCTGTTTGCTTCGCTTTATTAGAATTGCCCGTAAGGTAAAGCGTTCTTTTCGCTACCGCAAGGCGCATCGTGCTTAGCGTGTTTTGCCCGATTCCGCCAGCCACAGTTGCACGGAGGCGCGCTGCCACTGGAACTCCGCATAGTGCTGTAATTTCACCGGCAGCGGATCGCCATGCAGCGCCAGTCGGTTAATCATCACCGCCAGATCGGTGTCCGCAATCGACCATTCGCCAAACAGATTTTGCTGTCCCTCTGGCAATAAACGCTGCACGGCGGCGATCAGTTTATTGGCGGCTGTTTCACCGGCGGGCGTCAGCGGCGCAAAGCGTTCCCCGGCGAAAATCACATCGGTAGGAC
This sequence comes from uncultured Pantoea sp., assembly GCA_966185695.1. Classification (GTDB taxonomy): domain Bacteria; phylum Pseudomonadota; class Gammaproteobacteria; order Enterobacterales; family Enterobacteriaceae; genus Pantoea. The sequence goes on from CBIFUL010000015.1 coordinate 59,259, forward strand.
GCTCAGCGCGCAGCGCCGTTAAATCGCTGCGCAGCCACGCCTGCACTTCGCGCGCATGCGCACGCTTTTCGCGATCGCGCGGATACAGCCGTTCAAATTCGGGCGCCGGGAAACGCTCTTCAAGGTATTCCGCTATCGCCGACGACTCCGTCAGGATCACCTCATCAATTTGTAGCGTCGGTACGCGGCTGGTGAGCGACAGCGCACGGTACTCCTCATCAAACTGGGCACTCTTTGCCAGATCGACGCGCTTCAAGCTGAAGGGGATCCCTTTTTCGGTCAGCGCGACATAAACCGACATCGCATAGGGACTAAAAAAGCACGAATCAGACCACAAGGTAATGGTTGGATAATTCATCGGCTGCCTCGGTAAGCGTCAGGTGTGCTGCAAGTTTATACACAAAATAATTCGAGTGGCAGGAAGGCGGCAAGCGCTGGCCCGCAGGGTGAACCGCAGGTTCATAATCCCGATGAGCTTACACAAGTAAGTGATTCGGGTGAATGAGGGTAGCCAACGCACCTGCACCTTGAATTATGACGTGTATACCGATTTTTATTTATGAAGGCAATGGTGCTCTGGTCGGATCTTTCTGCGTCAAGACCAGCGCTGACTTTCCCTTTTTCATCACAAGCGTAAGCGCAGTCACGCCGCCGGCCCGCTTCTCTTCTATGCTGAATCTGAGCAGCAAGTAACTTATAAGGAGGCTCAACATGCATTTGCTTATTACCGGCGGCACCGGATTGATTGGCCGCCACCTAATTCCGCGCCTGCTGCTGGTGGGTCATCAGGTCAGCGTGGTGACGCGCGATGTCGCCGCCGCGCGCGAAAAACTCGATCCACGCGTGACGCTGTGGTCGGGCATCAATCAGCAAAGCGATCTGAACGGTATTGATGGCGTGATTAACCTTGCCGGTGAACCGATCGCTGATAAACGCTGGACCGAGCAGCAGAAGCAGCGCCTGTGCGAAAGCCGCTGGCAGATCACCGAGCAGATCGTGTCGCTGATTAACGCCAGCAGCAATCCGCCGCACCTGTTGATCTCCGGCTCAGCCACCGGCTTTTATGGCGATACCGGGGATTTGGTGCTGACCGAGGACGATCCCGGCCACGATGAGTTCACGCATGCGCTGTGCGCGCGCTGGGAGCAGCTGGCTTTGAGCGCGCAAAGCGAACGCACGCGCGTTTGTCTGCTGCGCACCGGCGTAGTGTTGGCGAAAGAAGGCGGCGCGCTGGCGAAGATGAAATTACCGTTCAAACTGGGCGTTGGTGGCCCAATCGGCAGCGGTAAGCAGTATATGCCGTGGATTCACATTGACGATCTGGTCAACGCCATCTTATGGCTGATTGATAATCGTGAACTGCGCGGCCCATTTAACATGGTCGCGCCTTATGCGGTGCGCAATGAGCAGTTCGCCGCCATTCTCGGGCATGTGATGCATCGTCCTGCGTTTATGCGCACGCCTGCCAGCGCCATTAAGCTGATGATGGGTGAATCTGCGGTATTGGTGCTGGGCGGGCAACATGTGCTGCCAAAGCGGCTGGAGGAATCCGGCTTTGGTTTTCGCTGGTACGATTTACAGGAAGCGTTGGCGGATGTCGCAGGCTAAACGGTGAGTGCTCTGGAAGCGGGGGCAGATCGCAAAGACGGCATGAACTGTCCCTGGGCCTCTGCCCCCGCTTCCTTCGCTTCAATATCGTGCGAAGTTTTACTTCAGCGATCCCTTCAAAAACTGCTGCAAGCGCGCACTTTTAGGATTACCAAACAACTCATCCGGCGATCCTTCTTCTTCGATCTTACCTTGATGCAGGAAAATCACATGATTTGAAACGTGGCGTGCAAACTCCATTTCGTGCGTGACCACGATCATGGTTTTGCCCTCTTCCGCCAGCTTCTGCATGATGCGCAGCACTTCACCGACCAGTTCGGGATCGAGCGCTGAGGTTGGCTCATCAAACAGCAACACTTCCGGCTCCATCGCCAACGCACGCGCAATGGACACGCGCTGCTGCTGACCGCCCGACAGATGTACCGGATATTTGGCACGAGCACGCGCGTCAATGCCCACTTTATCCAGATACTTAACCGCCCGCTCGCGCGCTTCTGCCTTGCTCAAGCCCAGTACCTGAATCGGCGCTTCGGTGACGTTATCCAGCACCGTCATGTGGCTCCACAGGTTGAAATGCTGGAACACCATGGTTAAACGCGTGCGCAGCGAACGCAGCTGCTCTTTATTGGAAACCTTCAGCTGGCCATCGGTGTCGCGCACCAGATTAATCTGCTCATTATTTACCGCAATGGTGCCTTCGCTCGGCTTTTCGAGGAAGTTGATGCAGCGTAAGAAGGTACTTTTCCCGGATCCGGACGAGCCAATAATGCTGATCACATCGCCGGCGTTCGCCTGCAGTGATACGCCTTTCAGAACTTCGTGTTCACCGTAACGCTTGTGCAGTTCGGTAACGCTTAATTTATTGTCAGCCATAGTGATACTCAATGCGATGAAGAGGGTTTTACGTGCGCCAGGAAGCGACGTTCCGCTTTACGGAACAGGCTAATCAGCACGTAAGAGATAATCAGATACAGCACCGCCGCGATGCCAAACGCGGTGAACGGCTGGTAGGTGGCCGAGTTAATATCGCGCGCGATTTTCAGCAGATCCGGCACCGTGGCGGTGAACGCCAGCGCGGTAGAGTGCAGCATCAAAATCACTTCATTGCTGTAAGCCGGCAGCGCGGTACGCAGCGCCGAGGGCAAAATGATGCAGCGGTAAAGTTTAAACGGCGAAAAACCGTAGGCGCGCGCCGCTTCAATTTCACCGTGCGGCACCGAGCGAATCGCACCGGCAAAGATTTCGGTGGTGTAGGCGCAGGTATTCAGCGTGAAGGCCAGCAGCGTACAGTTCAATCCGCTGCGGAAGAAGGCGTTAAGCAGCTCCGTACCTTTCACAATTTCCAGCGTATACATACCGGAATAAAACACCAGCAGCTGCACGTACAGCGGCGTTCCGCGAAACACATAGGTAAACAGCCAAACCGGCCCGGAGATGAAACGGTTAGAAGAGACGCGCGCCACCGCCAGCAGCACCGCCATGCAGCCACCGATCACCACGGAAAGAATCAGCAACCACAGTGTAATCGCAATGCCGGTAAAACGGTAACCGTCGGTCCAGAGCAGCTGTTTCCAATACTCCTGAATAATCTCGATCATAGCTCTGCCCTTTTCACACCCACCGTGTAGCGACGTTCAAGCCACCACAACACGCCGTTCGACAGCGTGGTAAACACCAAATAAATTACCCCCGCCACAATCGCGAAGTAGAACGGCTGCCAGGTGCTTTTTCCTGCCAGCTGCGTGGCTTTCACCACATCTTCCAACCCCAGCAGCGAAACCAGCGCCGTGGCTTTGAGAATCACTTGCCAGTTGTTACCAATACCCGGCAGCGCGAAGCGCATCATGGCTGGAAACAGAATGCGACGAAAGGTTTGTGAGCCGGTAAAGCCGAACGCGGTGGCGGCTTCAATCTGCCCTTTCGGCACGGCGAGGAACGCGCCACGAAAAGTTTCGGTGAAGTAAGCGCCGTAGATGAAGCCCAGCGTGATGATACCGGCAACCATCGGATCGATATCAAATTGCGCCAGGCCAAGCGCGTCGGTCAGCATATTTAGCGCAATCTGCAAGCCGTAGAATATCAGCAGCATCAGCACTAAGTCGGGCACACCGCGGATCAGCGTGGTGTAACCTTCAGCGACGAATGACAGCGCGCGACTGCGGGAGAGTTTGGCGCCAGCGCCAATCAGACCAAGAATCACCGCCAGCAACACCGAACTGAGCGCCAGCTCCAGCGTCACAAGGGTGCCCTTGAGGATTACTTCGGAATAGCCATACAACATGGGTTCAATCCTGTCGTGAGGGTAAATAACAAACGCTGCCCAACGATCGGACAGTCCTAACCAGGAAATTTGAATCGCAGGATGGATGGCGGCAAGCGTATGAAGCCGGGCAGTTTACATAAGTAAGCGCCCGGAGTGAATACTTATGACCTACCTTCCTGCAACTCAAAACCCACAATCAGGAAACAGGACAGTTAATCGCCGTAAACATTGAAATCAAAATACTTCTTCGCAATCTTGTCGTAGGTGCCGTCTTTGCGCATCTCGGCAAAGGCTTTATCGATGGCCGCTTTCAACTCGGCATCATCTTTCCGCAGGCCCATGCCGGTTCCGACGCCGAAAACTTTTTCATCTTTTACCGCTGGGCCAGCGAATACATAGTTTTTGCCGATCGGCTGTTTCAGGAAACCTTCGCTCGCCTGCACTTCATCCTGGAAGGCAGCATCAATACGACCCGCGTTCAAATCCTGATACACCAGATCCTGGTTCGCGTAAGGCGTGACGGTAACGCCTTTAGGACGCCAGTATTGATTGGCATAGGTTTCTTGTGTGGTGCCTTGCAGCAAGCCGATGTTCTTGCCTTTCAGCGAGTCAATCGTTGGTTGCAGCGTTGAGCCTTTGGCCGCGACTAAACGCGCGTTGGCGGCATACAGTTTGTCTGAGAAGTTGATCTCTTCCTGACGCTTTTCAGTGATCGACAGTGAAGAGATGATGGCGTCAATCTTTTTGGCTTTCAGTGACGGGATCAGCGCATCGAAATCACTCTCCACATAGGTACATTTACTTTGAATACGCTTACAGATTTCGTTCGCCAGATCGATATCAAAACCCACCAGTTGGCCTTGCGCGTTTTTTGATTCAAAGGGCGGGTAAGTTGGGTCAGTTCCGATACGCAGCGATTGCGGAACAGCGGCAAACACGCTCGCTGCACTGGACATCGCCAGCATCAGAGACAGAGCCAGAACTCGCTTTTTCATAGGAAACCCTCAAGTGAAGTGCTTATTGTTATGTGGTGCGTGATGTGTTGGTTTGCGCTGAGTGATGTGCAGGTTTCATGCCAGTTGTGTAATTCGGCATAAGCCCGCTAAAGCGCACTAAATACCGCGCCTTTACGGGGCGCAAGCACTTAGTTTGTGAGGGAAATATAACAGCGGTGTGAGGAAGAAAAAGCGACATTGTTAACTTTTGGTGCATGAGATGCACGAAGAGTGATCGGGCGCGCGAAATTGCACACAATCAGTGCGCTATCGCACCATTATGCGCCGTTCCAGCGAGCGAAAAGATCTTCTGGCAGCTCAATATCAAACTGATCGAGGATGCGATTAACGGTTTGATCGACCAGATCGCCGATCGATTGCGGGCGATGATAAAAGGCAGGCACTGGCGGCATGATTAGCGCACCGAGTTCTGCGGCAGTGGTCATCATGCGCAGATGGCCAAGATGCAGCGGCGTTTCACGCACGCACAGCACCAGTTTGCGCTGCTCTTTCAGAATCACATCGGCGGCGCGGGTTAATAAGCTGTCGCTGTAACTGTGCACAATGCCCGACAGCGTTTTCATCGAGCACGGTACAATCACCATGCCAAGCGTTTTGTAGGATCCGGAAGAGATACTGGCAGCGATATCTCGTACGTCATGCACCACATCCGCCATCGCCTGCACATCGCGCAAGCCAAAATCGGTTTCCAGCGCCAGCGTTTGACGGGCGGCAGGACTGATCACCAAATGCGTTTCCACGTCCGTTAGCGGTTGCAGCACCTGCAATAAACGTACGCCGTAGATCGCGCCGCTCGCGCCCGAAATGCCAATGATCAATCGTTTCATGCTTTCGCCTTACAGATAAAAAGTGCGGCAATGATAGCGTGGCGTATGCACAATTTCGCCTTTGCACGCCAAAAAGCCAAAAAAAACAGGGCGGGATAGCGCCCGCCCTGCTTCTTCTGGCACAACTTCAGGCTTAACCTTCGTTGTGCAGCTCCAGACCTTCAACGTCATTCTGGCGCATAATTGCTTTTGCATCGTCGTTACGCAGCGATTGCAGATACTCAAGATATTCCTGATCCACATCTTTGGTCACGTAGACGCCGTTGAACACCGAGCACTCAAACTGCGCGATATCCGGGTTCTCTTCACGAACCGCTTCAATCAAATCGTTAAGATCCTGGAAAATCAGCGCATCCGCTTTAATCAGCTGGCGAATCTCTTCGACTTCACGCCCGTGCGCGATCAGCTCGGTGGCGCTTGGCATGTCAATGCCGTACACGTTCGGGAAACGAATTTCCGGTGCCGCCGAGGCTAAGTACACGCGTTTGGCGCCCGCTTCACGCGCCATCTCGATGATCTGCTCAGACGTGGTGCCGCGCACAATGGAATCGTCAACCAGCAACACGTTTTTATCGCGAAACTCAGCGCGGTTTGCGTTCAGCTTACGGCGAATCGCGCTGCGACGCAGATGCTGGCCTGGCATAATAAAGGTGCGGCCAACGTAGCGATTTTTCACAAAGCCCTGACGATAAGGCTTATTCAGAATACGCGCGATTTCCAGCGCCGAATCCGTTGAGGTTTCTGGAATCGGAATCACCACATCGATATCCAAATCTTCCCATTCGCGCGCGATTTTTTCGCCCAGCTTGGTGCCCATGCGCACGCGTGCGCTGTACACCGAAACCTTGTCGAGGAAGGAGTCTGGACGCGCAAAGTAAACGTATTCAAACAGGCACGGATTGGTTTTTGGATTTTCAGCGCACTGGCGCGTGGACAGCTGTCCCTGCTCGGTGATGTAAACCGCTTCACCTGGCGCAACATCGCGAATGAACTCAAAGCCCAGAGTGTCCAACGCCACGCTTTCGGAAGCCACCATGTACTCAATGCGGCCATCGGCAATGACACGCTTGCCCAACACCAAAGGACGAATGCCGTTGGGATCGCGGAACGCCACCATGCCGTGTCCGATAATCATCGAAACCACTGCGTAAGCGCCGCGCACCTGCTGATGCACCGCCGCCACCGCAGCAAAAATGTTGTCTGCTTCCAGCGGGTAATGCTGAAAACGATCCAGCTCCTGCGCAAAGATGTTCAGCAGGATTTCGGAATCTGAGGTGGTATTAACGTGGCGGCGACCCACTTCGAACAGCTGTTTACGCAGCTCATGAGCGTTGGTCAGGTTACCGTTGTGCGCCAGCGTGATGCCGTAAGGCGAGTTGACGTAGAAAGGTTGCGCTTCTGAAGCGCTGGAGCTGCCCGCCGTTGGGTAGCGCACGTGACCAATCCCGATGTTGCCTTGCAAACGCTGCATGTGACGTGCTTCGAATACATCGTTTACCAAGCCATTGGCTTTACGCAAACGGAAGCAGTTAAGCGCATCGATGGTACAAATGCCAGCGGCGTCCTGCCCGCGGTGCTGGAGCACCGTTAACGCATCATAGATCGCCTGATTGACTGGCATAAAACCGGTGATACCAACAATACCGCACATATTGTCATTTCCTCATTGGCCGCACTCCCGATGGTGTCACCGGGGTAAAAAACTTGACGTGCTTTTCAGGTATTCGAAAAACCACCTGATGATGTAACTGAATTCGGGGATGAGTTGCGACTGTTGCCAATCGGGGCTTTTCGAAAAGCCGGTGAATGTATCGAGGAAGAACAGCATAGCAGACACGATAAGTACGCCACGCAACGCCCCGAAACAGACTCCCAACACCCTGTCGGTTCCTGACAAGCCGGTTTTCTCGACCAGCGAGCCAATCACATAGTTAACGATGGCACCGACAATCAAGGTGGCAACAAATAACATCGCGATGGCGATGCCGTTGCGAACCAGTTCGTCGTCAAAACCTGTAAACCAGACGGCAAGGTAGGCGTAGTAATGACTGGCGACAAAAAACGCGCATCCCCAGGTAACGAGAGATAAGGCTTCACGGACAAACCCACGAATCAGGCTGACCAGAGCCGAAAAACCAACTACCGCAATAATGACGTAATCAATCCAGATCATGAACGCTTCCAGTACAGTGCTTCGCACCCCTGCATCCAGTTCGGGGCGCATTCTAACAGAAAAAGAAAACGTTTGCGTAGGGTTTTCCGGTTCTGCATTCGTAAAAAGGGCGATGAAAAAAACTTTCCTCGCCCGATGGGATTTCATTGAGTTAACTCTATGAAATAGAAATTATTTTTTAAAGCGCGACGCTGAACATCCTGTGCTAAGTCGCGCCTGTTATTGCTATCGGCGCAACTTATCAGCACCTTAACGCGCGCTATAAGGCTTCACCACGCCGCCGAGGCCAGAGATGCTTTGCAGCTCACCCAGCGCACCTTGCAGTTTCGCTTTGGACGCATCCGGCCCGACGTAAATGCGCGTGATTTGTCCCTGAACCGGTGTTGCAGGCACGGTAAAGGCGCGATAGCCCGACAGACGCAGTTGCGCCACAATCTCACTGACCTTCGCCGCGTTTTTCAGCGCCCCGAGCTGCACCACAAATGCCTGACCGGCAGGTGCATCTGGCTCAGCTTGCTTCGGCGTTTCCACCGGCTTCGGCTGCTCAACCGGTTTTGGCTGTTCAACCGGCTTGGGCTTAGGTTGCTCAATCACTTTAGGCTTCGGCTGCTCCACCGGCTTCGGCTTCGGTTGCTCAACCGGCTTCGGTTTTGGCTGCACCTGCTGATGCACCGGCGGCGGCGTGACCACGGTGGGCTCAACATTTTGCGCAGGCTGGGCGCTGCCGCTGGTGGCGGTTTTGCTGCCATCGACGTTTTGCGCCGCGCCCGCCCCTTCTGGTGGCTGACTCGGCAGCGGCTGCGTCACCGGCGGCACCATCTCGCTATCCTGCTGATCATCCGGTTTCGGCACCAGCGGGATTGCAGCGAACTCCTCTTTATAATGCTTTTTCTTGCCGTCAAGCAGACCCGGCAACACGATGACGCCAATCGCTACCAGAATGACGGTACCAACTAAGCGATTTTGAAACTTACTTGCCACTGCCGTTCTCCGCTGTCATCGATTCCATTACTTGCGCGACGGTGTGGAACGAGCCGCACACTAAAATCACATCTTCGCTTTGCGCCTGCTGGCGCGCCGCTTGCCATGCTGCTTCAACCTGGCTGTAAGCAGCAGCGTTGTCCAAATGCGCAACCAACTCTTCCGCGGACGCGCCGCGCGGGCCGTCAAGCGGTGCGCAATACCAGCAATCTACCTGCGGCGCTAATGCCGCTAGCGTGCCCGCGATATCTTTATCATGCAACATGCCTACCACCGCATGCACTTTACCCTTAACCGGCTCCTCCGCCAGACGAGATGCCAGATAAGTCGCAGCGTGGGGATTGTGTGCCACATCCAAAATCACCCGCGGAGAGTGGCTTACGGTTTGGAAACGTCCCGGCAGAATGGCCTGAGGCAGATATTCACGTACGATCGCTTCACTGACGTTCAGGCCAGAAGCCCGCAGCGCGGTCAGCGCGGTGGCGGCATTCGGCAAGGGCACCTGCGGCAACGGTAAATCACGCAGTTCGCCATGAGAATCCTGTAGCGTCCAGCTCGCGCCGGTGCGCTGCCATTGCCAATCGCGATTGCGTTGCAATAGCTGTGCACCCTTTTCTGCTGCCACGTCTGCAATGGTATGTGGCATATCGTCTTCGCCGACAATCGCCGGTTTTCCCGCACGGAATACGCCGGCTTTCTCGCGGCCAATGCTGGCGCGATCCGGCCCCAGCCAATCGGTGTGATCCAGCGCAATACTGGTGATCACCGCCACATCGGCATCCACGATATTGGTCGCATCAAGACGTCCGCCAAGACCGACTTCAAGGATCACCACATCAAGCTGGGCATCGCGGAATAAATTGAAGGCCGACAAGGTGCCGAACTCAAAATAGGTCAGTGAAATGTCACCGCGACCCGCTTCGATGCAGGCAAAGCTGGCGCTGTGCAAAGCTTCATCCAACTCGGCTCCCTGCACGCGTACGCGTTCGGTATAGCGCACCAGATGCGGCGAGCTGTACACGCCCACGCGATAACCGGCGGCCATCAGCAAGGTTTCCAGGGTGCGGCAGGTGGTGCCTTTGCCGTTGGTGCCTGCAACAGTGAAGATAAACGGAGCGGGTTTCAGCAGATCGAGGCGTGCGGCGACGCGTTGAATACGGTCCAAACCCAGTTCGATGGCCTGCGAATGCAGATGCTCAAGATAATGAAGCCACGTGGCCAAAGGCGACGTGGCTTGAGGAAGGTGATGGTTTTCCATGTGTCCCGTTCTTAATCAATACACGTCACCTTTCGCGCTGCAGCTACATGAGCTGCAGCGCGAAGGACGGCGTGTAGACGGTGCATTGGAGGAAAGGAACCTTGGGTTCCTTTCCGTTGCCTGTCAGGCGTCGTTGCTTTCTGGCTCAGCCGCGGCGGGCTGATCGCCATCCTGCAGCGGCGCTGGCAGGTTCATCATTTTCGCCAGCAGGCTCGCCAGCTTAAAGCGCATTTCCGGACGACGAATAATCATGTCGATCGCGCCTTTTTCAATCAGGAACTCACTGCGCTGGAAGCCCGGCGGCAGCTTTTCACGTACCGTCTGCTCAATCACGCGTGGACCGGCAAAACCGATCAGCGCTTTTGGCTCCGCCACGTTGAGATCGCCCAGCATCGCAAAGCTGGCAGAAACGCCACCCATGGTCGGGTCAGTCAGCACGGAGATATAAGGCAGACCGCGCTCCTGCATTTTCGCCAGGGCCGCACTGGTTTTTGCCATCTGCATCAGCGACTGCAGCGCTTCCTGCATACGTGCACCGCCGCTGGCCGAGAAGCAGATCAGCGGGCAGTTATCTTCCAGCGCCTGCTCTACGGCACGCACAAAGCGCGCGCCCACGACTGAGCCCATCGAGCCGCCCATAAAGGCAAACTCAAACGCCGCCGCCACAACCGGCATGCCGTGCAGCTGGCCTTTCATGACGATCAGCGCATCTTTTTCGCCGGTGTCTTTCTGGGCCGCTACCAGACGATCCTTATACTTTTTGGAGTCGCGGAACTTGAGCAGATCTTTTGGCTCCAGCTCGCTTCCCAGCTCAACCATCGACCCTTCATCCATCAGGCTATGCAGACGCTCGCGCGCGTGCATACGCATGTGGTGGTCGCACTTCGGGCAGACCTCAAGGTTGCGCTCCAGCTCGGCGCGGTAGAGCACCTGACCACAGCTGTCGCACTTGGTCCACACCCCTTCCGGGATGCTGGCTTTGCGCGTAGGCGTCGTGGTGCTTTTATTCAGTATGCGTTCAATCCAGCTCATTGATGACCTTTCTGTTTAATGCTGACCTGGTCCAGTCTTGTCATGGCTGCTGAAATCACTTTCAGCAGGCCGTAAATGTCGCTCATTAAACCACAACCCGTTCACGCTGTGGATAAAAATCTGGTTACCAGACTTATTGCGGCTTCTGCTGACGCGCCTGGCGGCGATGACGCCACACTTCAATAACGCCTGGCAGTATCGAAACAATGATAATGCCCACAATCAGCAGCTTGAGGTTCTCCTGCACAATCGGCAAGTCACCAAACAGGTAACCGGCGTAAGAGAACAGCAGCACCCAGAGCAGCGCGCCTGTCACGTTAAAGAACGCGAAGTGGCGATAAGACATGTGTCCCATGCCCGCGACAAAGGGGGCAAAGGTTCGCACGATTGGGACAAAGCGCGCAAGTATAATGGTTTTACCGCCGTGGCGATCGTAGAACGCGTGGGTTTTATCCAGATAACTGCGACGGAAAATTTTCGAGTTTGGATTGCTGAACAACCGTTGCCCAAACAGCCGCCCAATAATGTAGTTCACCGCATCGCCGAGGATGGCGGCAATCACCAGCAGCGTTACCATAACGTGCACGTTGAGATCGTTGCCCGGTAGCGCGGCAAGTGCGCCCGCGACAAACAACAGCGAATCACCCGGCAGGAAGGGCGTTACCACCAAACCGGTTTCACAGAACAGGATCAGGAACAGAATGGCGTAAATCCATATACCGTACTGCGCCACCAGTTCGGCTAAATGCACGTCAATGTGCAAAATAAAGTCGATCAAAAATTGGATGAACTCCATCAGGTCCGGCTCCTAAACATCCAGCTTCATTGAAGGTTAATCCGCGAGGAACAAGGGTCCCAACGCAGGTTGAGGTAAGGCAAAGTGGTCGGGATAATCTACCGCCACTAAATACAGTCCTTCGGCTTTGGCCGTGGCCGCCGCCAAAGTACGATCTTTCGCCGCCAGCAGCTCGGCCATCCAACTTTCTGGCTGATTACCGCAGCCGATCTCCATCAAACTGCCGACAATATTGCGTACCATGTGATGCACAAAGGCATTGGCCTTAATATCCACCACCACGTAAGGCCCATGGCGCGAGACGTTAAGGTGCATCACATTGCGCCACGGCGTGCGCGACTGACACTGCACGGCGCGGAACGAGGTGAAGTCGTTCTCACCGATTAGCGCTTGCCCGGCGCGCTGCATTTTTTCAACATCCAGCTGATGATAAAAATGCGTGATGCCGTTACCGAGAATGGCCGGGCGCAGGCGATGGTTGTAAATCACATAGCGATAACGACGCGCGGTGGCGCTAAAACGCGCATGAAACGCCTCCGGCACCGCTTTCACCCACCGCACCGCAATGTCTGCGGGCAGATTGGCGTTAACGCCTAATGTCCAGGCCGCATCAGCGCGCAGAGAAGTGGTTTCGAAATGCACCACCTGGCCGGTGCCGTGTACGCCCGCATCGGTGCGTCCGGCGCAGAACACTACCACCGGATGATCGGCCACTTTCGATAGCGCCTTCTCCAGCTTTTCCTGCACGCTGCGCACTTCGTTTTGCCGCTGCCAACCGTAATAACGGCTGCCGTCATACTCAATACCTAACGCCAGCTTGTGCGTTTGACCTTCAGGCAACATTAATAGAAATACTCCTGCACCAATCTTTCAGCGGTTTTGACCGCCATTAGTGCCCCGCCGAAGCGCACATTGTCCGCCACCGTCCAGAATTGCAGCAGCTCAGGCATGCCGTAATCGTTACGCACGCAGCCGATGCTCAACATGTCGTTGCCCGAAGCATCGGTGACCGGCGTGGGGAATTCGCCCTCTTCGCTCAGGTTGATGTCTTCCGCTCGCGCCATTTCATCGCGCGCTTCTTCTGCCGACAGCGGACGCAGGTTTTCTATTTGCACAATTTGCGCATTGCCGTAGAACACCGGCGCTTGCACGCTGCTCACCGCCAGCGGTAAGCCTTCGTCCTGCAACACTTTGCGCACCTGATCCACTACGCGGCGCTCGCTTTCCACGCTGCCCTGCGCATCAGCCGTTTGCGGCAGCAGGTTGAACGCCAGCTGGCGGCCAAAGTAGTGTTCATCCGCTGGCACGCCGTTGAGCAGACGCGCACTTTCACCGGCTAAACCGTCCACCGCCGCTTTGCCGTGGTTCGAAACCGACAGCAAGTTCGTCACCTGCAAACGGCTCAAACCGGCGGTGTCCACCAGCGGTTTAATGGCGCACAGCAGCTGGCTGACCAGGCTATCGGCTACGGTGATGATGTTGCGATTGCGATAGTCCGCCATCACCTGAGGATTCACATCCGGCACCACCAGCGGCACATCCGGTTCGAGGGCGAACAGATCGCTGCTGTCGATCACTAAACAGCCCTGGCTGGCGGCGTCTTCGGCGTAGCGCGCTGACGCTTCACGGCCAGCGACGAAGAACGCCAGCTGCGCCTGCGTCCAGTCAAACGCTGCCGCATCCTGCACCAATAGAGTGCGTCCTTCGAAGCGCTTGTTTTCACCGGCACCGTTTTCACTTGCCAGCAGATACAAATCACCAACCGGGAACTGGCGTTCCGCCAGCAATTCCAGTACAGCGTTCCCTACTGCGCCTGTTGCGCCTAATAACGCAATATTCCAGCCGTCAGACATGTTGGTTTACTCCAGACAATGACATAAAAAGAAGAGGCGGTGACAACACCGCCTGATAATTAGGATTTATCCCCCGCGATGGCGCAGGAGATTGATTTAACTTTACAAACTGGCGCGAAAACCCAGCTGATTCAGCAGCGTCGCGGTCTCTTCATCGTCACACATTACCTGCAACGATGACCATTCGCGTCGCTCTTCATATTGCTTACGCAGGCGATCGAATTCGCCCGGTCGCGCGGCCACTTTACGCAGCGGTGCATCATCGCGGCGCACATCATACACCAGATGCACCAACCGTTTCAGCGTAGGCTGATCGAGCTTGCCGCGCAGCGTGATGCTGCCAAACTCGGCTGCGGGCAGCAGGCTCTCCAGTGCCACCTGCTGTGGCTGACCAATAAACGCGCACCAGGCTTCAAACACTTGCGTGGTGCCGCGCGCTTTGCCTTCCAGCGTATAACCGGCGATGTGCGCCGTGGCGACATCCACCTTATCCAGCAGATCCAATGAGAGATTTGGCTCCGGCTCCCAGACATCCAGCACCACGCTGAGATCGTGGCGCATCTTCAGCACCTCCAGCAGCGCCGCGTTATCCACCACCGCGCCGCGACAGGCGTTGATCAAAATGGTCTTGGGCTTTAGCGCCATCAGCAGCGCAGCATCCGCCAGATGCCAGCTTTTGTACGGGCCATCTTTAAACAGCGGCGTGTGGAACGTGAGGATATCGGCCTGTTCGACCAATTCATCAAGTGTATGAAACGTTTCCGCATCGCCACGGTCGGCTCGCGGCGGATCGCATAACAGCGTTTTCACGCCCCACGCTTCGAGCCGTTTTTGCAAACGGCCGCCAACGTTACCCACGCCAACAATGCCCACGGTACGATCGCGCAGTTCGAAGCCATCGCGCTCCGCCAGCAGCAGCAGCGCAGAAAATACATATTCCACCACCGCAATGGCGTTACAGCCTGGCGCCGCCGAGAACGCGATCCCCGCCGCCGCCAGCGATGCATCATCCACGTGATCGGTGCCGGCGGTAGCGGTGCCGACAAATTTCACCGGCGTACCCGCCAGCAGCGCGGCGTTGACGTTGGTGACGGAACGCACCATCAAACCGCTGGCATCTTGCAGCTCGGCTTCCGGTAGCGGGCGGCCCGGCACCGCGACCACATCGCCGGTGCGGCTAAACAGTTCACGGGCATACGGCATATTTTCATCGACGAGAATTTTCACTGCGGCGGTCCTGTCTGCTTGAAATTTTAGGGGCGTAGTTTGTCACAAAGTCAGGCTTTAGCCTAACCGACTGCGATAGCGATCCGGCGTGGTGCCCGCATGCTGCTGGAACATGACGATCAGCGCCGATGCCGAGCTGTAACCCAGTTCGTGAGCGATGCCCTGCACGCTGCAACCTTGCTCCAGCAGGGCAATGGCGCGCAGAAAGCGCAGGCGCTGGCGCCATTCACTGAACGACATGTTGAGCTGCTGCTGACAGCGCCGCGCCAGCGTACGCTCGGTGGTAAACACGCGCTTTGCCCATTGTGCCAGAGTGGTGTTATCGCCGGGATGGGCTTCCAGCGCGCGCAGAATGGGGGCCAGAAATTTGTCCTCTGACATCGGCAGATAGCTGGTGTGCACCGCCGCAATACGCAGCCGATCCATCAACACCTCGCACAAACGCCAATCGGCAGCGGTGTGCGGCTGCTCCAGTTTGCGGTGGGCAAACTCATTGATGATGGCGTGAACAATGGCATCCACGTGCAGCAAACCGGCTTGAGGCGGCATCCCAACGCAGAGATCGGCGGCAATATTGAAAGTGCGAAACTGCGCGTGCTGATGGTTATAGCTGCTGTGGCGATGACCGGGCGGGATCCAAATCGGCATATCCGCAGGCGTTAACAAGCGTTCGCCTTCCACCTCCATCTCCAGCACATGGCGGGTGACGAAAATGACCTGACCCCAATCGTGCGCGTGCGCCAGATATTCGGTTTTGGCATGGGTTTCGTCGTAGCGCAGAAAGTAACGCAGCAACGGCGCGTCAATGGGCGGCTGATATTCGACCTGTAGGTTCATTCTGTCCGGTCATTAACAAATGTTGTCCGATTTTAACTATCTCGTTTAAAGCGGTCAAACGTAAACTATTCGCGATTAATCCAGGAGCTGTACCCATGAATATACTGTTTCCGCTGATCGCGGTGCTGATTTGGTCGATCAATACCATTGTGAGCAAACTTTCGGCGGGAAGTATCGATCCCGCCGCAATTTCATTCTATCGCTGGCTTCTGGCGCTGGCGGTGTTGACGCCGTTTTGTCTGCCCGGCGTGTGGCGTCATCGTCGCACCATCATCAGTAACAGCTGGCGGTTGCTGATCCTTGGACTGCTCGGCATGGTGCTGTATCAAAGTCTGGCCTATTACGCGGCGCACAGCGTGTCTGCGGTGATGATGGGCATCCTTGGCGCAACCATTCCGCTGTTGACCATTCTGCTCAGTTTGGTGGTGCTGCGCCTCGCGCCGACGCGCGGCATTCTGATTGGCGGCATTCTGTCGTTTGCCGGTTTAGTGTGGCTGGTGAGCGCGGGAAATCCGGTACAGCTGCTGCAGCAGCCTCTGGGTAACGGCGAATGGATGATGCTGGCCGCCTCCACCTCGTATGCGCTTTATGGCGTATTGACCAAGCGTTGGGCGATCCCGTTGCCGACCTGGCAAAGCCTGTACGTGCAGATTTTCTGCGGCGTCATTTTGCTGCTGCCGGGCTTCCTGCACGCGCCGGACGTAACGCTCAACCTGCACAACCTGCCGCTGGTGCTGTACGCCGGGCTGTTTGCCTCAATCATCGCGCCCTTTTTGTGGATCCTCGGCGTGCAGCGTTTGGGGGCCAGCACCACCAGCATCTTCATGAATGTTGTGCCGGTATTCACGGCGATTATCGCGGTGATGTTCCTGCATGAGCAGCTGCATGCGTATCACTGGATTGGCGGTGGCATGACGTTGATTGGCGTGATTCTGGCGCAACGGCTGAAAACGCCGCTGCGTAAACGGCGAGAAATGACGCCGCAGTTCAGCGAAAGGTGATGGTTACGCGCAGTCCGCCGAGTTGCGGACTGCGATCCAAGCGCAGCTGCGCGCCGTGCCAGGCGCAAATATCCTTCACTAACGCCAAACCAATCCCCGCCCCCGGCTGCTGGGCGTGATCGAGTCGGCCAAAGGGCTGTAGCACCTGACGATGCTGCGCCTCGGCAATGCCTGGCCCGCTGTCTTCAATTTCTAACGCGTTGGCGTGCAGGCGCGCGGTTACCATGCCCTGCGGCGGCGTGTACTTGATGGCGTTGTCGAGCAGATTAGCGCACAGCTCGGCCAGCAGTAAGCTATCGCCCTGCACCTGACCAGCGCCTTCCCCTTCAAAGCCCAGATCAATCTGTTTTAGTCGCGCCGCCGCGTATACGCTAAAGCAGGTCTGCTGCACGATGGCGCCGAGATTGACGCGTTCCATCGGCTTAGCTTCACCGTGCCGCGCTTTAATCAGCGCCAATTGCAGTAGCCGATCGGTAAGCTGCACCGTGTCATCCAGGGTGTGGCGCATGCCCTGTAAACTTTCACGCCACTGCTGCGGATCGTCGCTGCTGAGCGCGACGCTGACCTGCGTCTTCAAAATGGTCAGCGGCGTGCGCAACTGATGCGACACATCGGCGCTGAACCGCTCTTGACGCGCCAGCAATCCGCGTAATCGTTCAAGATAGCGATTGAACGCCACCAGCAGCGGCTGCAATTCTGACCACGGCAACAGCGACGGCAGCGGGGTTAATTCATCGGGCGCGCGATGCAGCATAATGCGCGAAAGCCGCCGCAGCGGACGCAACACTTTGCGCAGCAGCCAACTCGCCAGCAGCAGCGTGATGAGTACCAGCACACTTTGGCTAATCAACACGGTGCGCAGTAATCCTTCGGCAAAGGTGTGACGCGAATTGAGCGTTTCCGCCACCAGCACCAGCGCCATGCCCTGCACGCCCTCTTCACTTACCGGCTGCCACAGCGCGGCAACGCGAATCGACATGTTGTGATAATAAGCATCATAAAAATGGACCAGCGCCGGATAGATGTGCGACAAGGGCGTGTTCGGTGGCAACGCAGGCAGATCGTCGTAACCGGAGAGCGTGTGCCCTTCTGGCGAGATAACCTGATAAAACAGCTGATCGTTCATATTGCGTTCGAAACTATCGAGCACCACCCAAGGTACATCCACTTCCAGATGCTGCTGGCGCACGACTAAGCGTTCGGCCACCGTGCGCGCCGACGCCAACAGCGAACGATCGTAAGCCTGATTCGCTGCTTGCCACGCGCTCTGATAATGGGTGTAAACCGACACGCCCCACAGCAGCAGCAAGGGCGCGCCCAACCACGCCAGCAGTTCGCCGCGCAGCGAAGGAATCAACCGCACGGCTGACACTCCAGGCTGTAACCCAAGCCGCGCAGCGTCACAATCGCCACGTCGCTGCCCGCCAGTTTTTTGCGTACCCGATGCACGTAGAGTTCAATGCTTTCGAGGCTGGCATCATCCGCCAACGTGAAGGTTTGTTCATAAAGATGCTGCCGTGATACCGGTCGTCCCGGCCGCTGTAAGAGCGTTGAGAGCACGCTGGCTTCGCGCGGTGTCAGCAGCAGCGGTTTGTGATTCAGCTGGAAGTAGCCTTCACCGTCGCGTTCCAGCTGCCCCAACATTTGCGATTGCTGTGCCTGCCCGTGGCTGCGGCGCAGTAGCGCCCGCAAACGAGCGTCCAGCTCATCCAGCTCGAACGGCTTGGTAAGGTAATCGTCCGCGCCAGCATTTAAGCCTTGTACCCGCTGCTCGAGGGCGCTTTGCGCCGTCAACAGCAGCACCGGCACAGGCTGTCCGCGTTTGCGCAGCCGGGCCAGCACCGCTAAGCCATCCAAACGTGGCAATGACACATCCAGCACCACCAGCGCGTAATCTTCGCTCTGCAACACATGGTCGGCGGCCACGCCATCAGCGACCCAATCCACTACGAATCCTTTCTGCGTTAAGGCTTTTTGCAGCCAGTTCGCCAACTCAATCGTGTCTTCCACCAGTAAGAGACGCATGTCACATCCTTTTACTTTTGCTGAGGGCTGAAAGGTAAATGAAAGGTTGCGAACTTAACAATTCAACAACACCGAATGTTCGGTAGCTATCACACTCTGGAAGAAAGAATGGAGCGACTCATGAAAAACCCTCTTCGCACCGCCTTCGCTGTAACGCTACTTGCGCTTGCTGTCTCACCCGCTTTTGCCGCCGCGCCGGACCGCACCGAATGCATTGCCCCGGCGAAACCCGGCGGGGGCTTCGACCTTACCTGCAAACTGATCCAAATCTCGCTGCAGGAAACGCAGCAAATCACCACGCCGATGCGCGTCACCTACATGCCGGGGGGCGTCGGCGCGGTGGCGTATAACGCCATCATCGCGCAGCGTCCTGCCGAAGCTGGCACCCTGGTGGCGTTCTCCAGCGGATCGCTGCTCAACCTGTCGCAAGGCAAATTTGGCCGCTACTCGGTGGATGACGTGAAGTGGCTGGCGGCGGTCGGCACCGATTACGGCATGATCGCGGTGCGTACCGATGCGCCGTGGAAAACGTTGGGTGAATTGATGGAGGCGATGAAAAAAGATCCCACCAAAGTCGTGGTGGGCGCAGGTGCGTCAATCGGCAGCCAGGATTGGATGAAAACCGCGCTGCTGGCGCGTGCAGCGGGTATCGATCCACGCAAAATGCGCTACGTCGCCTTCGAAGGCGGTGGCGAACCGGTCACCGCGCTGCTCGGCAATCATATTCAGGTCGTTTCCGGCGATATGAGTGAAATGGTGCCGTACCTGCAAGGCGGCAAAATGCGCGTGCTGGCAGTGATGAGCGATAAGCGCTTGCCCGGCGAACTGGCGAATGTGCCCACCGCTAAAGAGCAAGGCTTCAACATCGAGTGGCCGATCATTCGCGGCTATTATCTCGGCCCGAAAGTCAGCGACGCCGAATATCAGTGGTGGCAAGACGCATTCAAAAAGTTGGTTACCACCAAAGAGTTCCAACACCAACGCGACCAGCGCGGACTGTTTGAATTCAATATGTTTGGTGACGAGCTGGACAGCTTCGTGAAGAAGCAGGTGACGGATTACCGCGAACAGGCGAAATCCTTTGGTCTGGCAAAATAACGGAGGCTGCCATGAGCGATCGAATTTTCGCAGCCGTCTGGCTGCTGCTGTGCATCGGTGGGCTGGTGATCGGCTGGCAAATTCACAGTGAATACAGCTATGAACCGGTGGGGCCGCGCCCGTTTCCGCTGTTGCTGCTGGGATTGATGGCGATCTGCGCCGTGATGATGCTGCTGCGTGAACCCGATGCGGTGCAATGGCCACACGCTGCCACGCTGAAAAAATTGCTGGCGCTGTGCGTGATGTTAATGCTGTACGGCTGGCTATTTGAACGCCTCGGTTTCGCGGCCTGTACCACGCTGCTGACCTTCGGCATTGGGCTGCTGTTTGGCGCACGCTGGTGGGCCGCCGCCGTTTCTGGCGTGGTGATGGGGATTGCGCTGTTTTACGCCTTTGACCACTTGCTCGACGTCACGCTGCCGGTTGGCCGCTGGCTGAGCTAACAGGAGATTCACATGGATACCTGGTCATTTCTAATGCAAGGTTTCGCCGTCGCTATGACGCCGGAAAATCTCATGATTGCGCTGATTGGCTGCTTTATCGGCACCATCGTCGGCCTGTTGCCGGGTCTTGGCCCGATTAACGGCGTGGCGATCTTAATGCCGCTGGCGTTCGCGCTGCACTTACCCGCGGAATCAGCGCTCATTCTGTTAGCAACGGTGTATATCGGTTGCGAATACGGGGGACGCATTTCGTCAATTCTGCTTAACGTGCCTGGCGATGCCGGCGCCATCATGACGGCGCTGGATGGTTATCCCATGGCGCAGCAAGGTAAAGCGGGCGTGGCACTGTCGATCTCTGCCGTCAGTTCATTTATCGGTTCAACCATCGCCATTCTCGGTATTATTTTGTTCGCGCCGCTGCTGGCGAGTTGGTCGCTGGCATTTGGCCCGGCGGAGTATTTCGCGCTCATGGTGTTCGCCATCGCCTGCCTCGGCAGCATGATGAGTCACAATCCGCTGAAATCCTTCATCGCCGCGCTGATTGGTCTGAGCATGGCCACCGTTGGCGTGGATGCCAACACCGGCGTCTATCGCTTCACGTTTGACAGCGTGCACCTCTCCGACGGCATTCAGTTTGTGGTGGTGGTGATTGGGCTGTTCTCGGTAAGCGAAATTCTGCTGATGCTGGAATCCACCAGCGGCGGGCAAAAATTGGTGCGCGCCAGTGGACGCATGCTGTTTAACCGCAAAGAGGCGATGATGTCAGCGGGCGCCACCTTTCGCGCCTCGTTTATCGGCTTCTTTGTCGGGGTATTACCCGGTGCTGGCGCAACAATCGCCAGTGCGATTGCCTACATGACCGAGAAGAAAATCAGCGGCAGCGATCGCTTCGGCAAAGGCGATATTCGTGGCGTGGCAGCGCCGGAAGCGGCTAACAACGCCTCGGCCTGCGGCTCATTTATTCCGATGCTGACGTTAGGCATTCCCGGCTCCGGCACCACCGCCGTCATGGTCGGTGCGCTGACGCTGTACAACATTATGCCCGGCCCGGCAATGTTTACTGAACAGCCGGATATTGTGTGGGGATTGATTGCCGCGCTGCTGATCGGCAACGTCATGCTGCTGATCATGAATATCCCGATGATCAACCTCTTTGCCCGTATGCTGACCATTCCACTGTGGTTTTTAGTACCCGCTATCGCTGCGATTTCGGCGGTTGGCGTGTATGCGGTGCACAGCACCACGTTTGACCTGCTATTGATGGTCGGCTTGGGGATTTTCGGTTACATCTTGCGCAAAATGGATTTCCCCATGTCGCCGCTGATTCTCGGCTTTGTGCTGGGCGAAATGCTGGAACAGAATTTGCGTCGTGCGCTGTCAATCAGTAATGGCAACCTGCCGATTTTGTGGGAAAGCCCGATCAGTAAAGTGCTTATGGTGTTGGCGATGGCGGTATTAATTGTGCCGCCGTTGTGGAAACGCTGGCGACGTAAGCGGCTGGCGCTGGCGACGCAAAAATAAATCCAGGTCTGATGGCTTTTCTCACCGCAGCCCCCGTGGAATTTCCGGGGGCTTTTGCTATCATATGGCCTCTTTTTTCCGGCGCACCCGGATCTTTCCGTTTCTCAAGGACTCCGCCATGCAACCTCTCAGCGGTCCCGGTGTGCCCGCGGGCGATCGACTACCTCTTAATAATGCTACGGGGCCGGCACGTCCTGGCGGTCCGGCAGGCGAACAACCGCTCTCCCCTGCCCAGCGCACGACGCTGGAACGTCTGATCGTTCGCATCATGTCACTGAGTACGCTAAAGGCACCTGAACTGTGGGCGGGCGTGCGCCATGAAGTGGGCGTGAAGAGTGAGAGTGAGCTGCAATCGCGTCATTTCCCGGCGGCGGAACAGCATCTCAACGGGCGCTTAACTCAGGTGCAGAACAGCCTTGCCACGCGTCAGCTGTTGCAGCAGCTGCTGGAAATTTTGCCGCAGGGCAACAATCGCCAGGCGGTAAGCGACTTTATTCGTCAGCAGTTTAATCAAACGGTGTTGAGCGGGTTGTCACAGGATCAGCTACGTCAGGTGCTGACAATGTTGCAAAACGGTCAGATGGCGATTCCGCAGCCGCAGCAGACGCGCGTTTCCGATCGCACCTTGCTGCCTGCCGAGCAGCAGTCGTTGAATCAGCAGGTGACGCGCCTTGCCGCCACCACCGGTGAATCGCCGGTGAAATTGCTGACCGAAGCGCTGAAGCTGGTGAACCTGAAAAGTGGCGATCCTATTCCATCGCGTCACTTCCCGCTGCTCACGCAATATCTCCAGGTGCGCCAGACGCTCGGCCAACACAGCGCGCCGACCTTGCAGATGCTGGAAACTTCGCTGAAACAGCCAATGACGCATGATGAGCAGCGCATGCTGGAGGATTACAGCCAGCAGCGTTTCCAGGCGCTGCCGCACACCGTGCTGACGCCGACGCAAACCCAGGATTTACTCAACCTGCTGTTTAGTCGTCGCGCCGAAAAACTGCTCGAGCAGCCGCATGCCGACAGCGAACTGCGTCCGCAGCCAATTTGGTCGCCGTTCGTGCAACTGCTGCCGACGCCGCTGGCGGAACGCCCGGCGCTCACGCTCATCGCCGGCATCGTCCTGTTTATCTTCCTGCTGTGGCTGTTTATTTAGCCGCTGTAGCGGTTGCGCTGCGCGCAAACGCCCAGGTCACTACTATCCCCAATGCGGCACAGCAGGCGCCCGCCACGTAAACTGAACCGTAACCCAGCGCGGTCGCTAGCAAACCGGTCAGCGGTCCGCTGGCACCGTACGCAATATCCTGGAAGGCTGAAAAGCCGCCTAGCGCGGTGCCACGCACTTGCGGCGACACGCGTTTGATCACTTCCACACCCAGCGCCGGGAAGATCAGCGAGCAGCCGCAGCCGGTCAGCGCCGCGCCTATCAGCGCAATGCTGCCGGAAGGGGCAAACGCCAACAGCAGCAGACCGGCGCTTTCCACCAGCAGCGATATCAGCGCTACGCGTACGCCGCCGTGACGATCCGGCAATCCGCCAAAGAACACGCGCACCAGCACAAAAGCACAGCCAAACGCCGTCAGCGCAAAACCGGCGTTACCCCACTTTTCTGCCGCAAAATAGAGGGAGGTAAAGGTGCCAATCACGGCAAAACCGGTACCCTGCAAGGCCAACGCTAAGCCTGGCTGGAAGATGGTTTTCACTACGCTCCACACCGAAGGCCGTTCGCCGCCCATCACCGGCACTTTACGAATCCAGCTGTTGAGCGCCAACGAGAGAAGCGGCAGCAGCATAGCCACTGCGCCAAGTGCAGCAAATCCTCCATGCTGGTTAATCAGCAAGCCCAGCGGCGCACCGGCCGCCAGCGATCCATAAATCGCCATGCCGTTCCAGGACATCACTAAACCAGAACGTTTACTGCCAACCAATCCCATGCCCCACGTTAAGTTACCGGTGAGCAGCAGGCTTTCACCAAATCCCAACAGCAAGCGTCCTGCTGCCAACAAAGCAAATTTCCCCCAGGGTGCCAGCGGTAACAGCGCCGCAGCCAGATACGCCACCCCCACCACTGCGATGGCGATCATCCCGTGCTGGGTGGTGAGTTTTGCGCCGTGACGATCGGCACGTTTACCCGCGAAGCTGCGCGTCAGTAGGGTGGCAAAGAATTGAATGCCCACGGCGATGCCCACCATCACGTTGCTCATGCCGAGTTCCTGATGCACATAAAGCGGGATTACCGGCAGCGCGAGGCCGGCGGTGAGATAAGTGAGAAACACCGCAAACGAGGTGCAGGCTAAAGGCATTACGGAAGCGGTTGGCGAATCGGTAGCCGTGGTCATGTGGGGTGACGCTCCTTGTTCAACACGCAGGACAACACCCTTTTGCGCCAGAGCAAAGCGGGTTTTTTAGTTCATTGTGTTCGTAAAATGATTTTTTTATTTCGAAGGAATGCGGGGATTGTAGGCAAGCGGGAAGCGGATTGTCAAAATAACAAAGGCCGGATTAACCGGCCTTTGTGTAGCAAATTACGTATGCAACAAGCATTTACGCGTTGATTTTACGCATGGTCAAGGTAGCGTTGGTGCCGCCAAAACCGAAGCTGTTAGACATCACCGTCGTCAGTGCTTTTTCGGTTGGCTTGGTCACGATGTTCAGACCTTTACCCGCTTCATCCAGCTCTTCGATGTTGATGCTTGGCGCGATGAAACCGTGCTCCAGCATCAGCAAGGTGTAAATGGCTTCCTGTACGCCAGCTGCGCCCAGCGAATGACCGGTCATGGCTTTGGTTGCCGAGATGTACGGGGAGTTTTCACCGAACACTTCCTGAATGGCACCCAGCTCTTTCACATCACCCACCGGCGTTGACGTCCCGTGCGTGTTGAGGTAATCGATTGGGGTGTCAACACCTTGCATTGCCATCTTCATGCAGCGCACAGCGCCTTCGCCTGAAGGCGCAACCATATCTGCGCCGTCTGACGTGGCGCCGTAGCCGACGATTTCAGCGTAGATGTGCGCACCGCGTGCCAGAGCGTGCTCCAGCTCTTCGACCACCACCATGCCGCCGCCGCCGGCGATAACGAAACCGTCACGGTTAGCATCGTAAGTACGCGATGCTTTTTCTGGCGTTTCATTGTATTTGGTCGACAGCGCGCCCATGGCATCGAACTCGCAGGCCATTTCCCAGCTCAGCTCTTCGCCACCGCCAGCAAAAACGATGTCCTGTTTGCCCAACTGGATCTGCTCAACCGCGTTACCGATGCAGTGTGCAGACGTCGCACAAGCGGAGCTGATTGAGTAGTTCACGCCGTGGATTTTGAACGGTGTGGCCAGACATGCAGACACGCCTGAACCCATCGCTTTGGTCACGACATAAGGGCCAACCGCTTTCAGACCACGCGGGCCACGCATCGCGTCAGCACCGAATACCTGATAGCGCGGAGAACCGCCGCCAGAACCGGCAATCAGGCCCACACGCGGGTTGTTCTGATACTGCTCGTCGCTCAGGCCAGAATCTTTGATGGCTTCTGCCATCGACAGGTAAGCATAGATTGAGGCATCACTCATGAAACGCACGATTTTGCGATCGATGAGCCCGTTGGTATCCAGTTTGACGTTGCCCCACACGTGGCTGCGCATACCGGCTTCTTTCATCTCTTCAGAGAAAGTGATACCGGAACGGCCTTCACGCAGAGAAGCCAGCACTTCCTGCTGGTTATTACCAATGCTGGAAACGATACCCAGGCCAGTAATCACTGCACGTTTCATTCAATAGTCCTCATTCCACATCTTTTGGATTGACGTGCACTCTAGCGTACAGATGTACGCCGAACAAGTCCGATCAGCCATTTCCTTTTGTAAATTTGCGTCATGTCACGGCACTCGCTAGAATCGCGCCACTGCCTGAATTATGAGCCTTTCCCGTGAAATTATCCCCGGTTGAACACGCGCAATTAAACTGGAATGAACAGGGTACACCTGTTTCCCGAGCGTTTGATGACGTCTATTTCTCTAATGATAATGGGCTTGAAGAAACGCGTTATGTCTTCCTGGATGGCAACCGCATTCCGCAACGTTTTGCCACGCATGCGCGCGATCTTTTTATTGTCGCTGAGAGCGGTTTTGGGACAGGTCTGAACTTTCTCACCCTGTGGCAAGCGTTTGAGCACTTCAGCAATCAGCACCCCACCGCCCCGCTGCAGCGCTTGCACTTTATTAGCTGTGAAAAATTCCCGCTTACCCAAGCCGATTTAATCGCCGCGCACGCGCGTTGGCCAGAGCTGCAACCCTGGGCAGAACAGCTGCAACAGCAGTGGCCACAGGCGCTGCCGGGCTGCCAGCGCCTGCTGTTCAATAACGGCAAAGTGACGCTTGATCTCTGGCTTGGAGATATTAACGCGCTAATTCACAACTTTGATGACAGCCTCAACCAGCAGGTGGATGCATGGTTTCTTGATGGCTTCGCGCCAGCCAAAAATCCGGATATGTGGACGCCAGCCCTGTTCAGCGCCATGGCACGTCTGGCACGACCAGGCGGCACCTTAGCCACTTTCACTGCCGCCGGTTTTGTGCGACGCGGCCTGCAGGATGCCGGTTTTTGCGTGCACAAACGCAAAGGGTTTGGCCACAAGCGCGAAATGCTGGTTGGCGTAAGAGACGAAGCCGTGGATATCCCACACGCGCAGCCGTGGTATGCGCGCCCTGCTGCATCAGGCAGGGATGTGGCGCTGATTGGCGGCGGCGTGGCGAGTGCATTGCTGGCCTTAGCGCTGCTGCGACGCGGCTGGAGTGTTACCCTTTATTGTGCCGACGATGCGCCCGCGCTGGGCGCATCCGGCAATCGCCAGGGCGCGCTGTATCCGCTGCTCAATCAGCACGATCCCGCACTGGCAACCTTCTTCCCCGCCGCATTCACCTTCGCACGGCGTCTATACGATCAACTGCCGGTGCAGTTTGAACACGACTGGAGCGGCGTGCTGCAGCTCGGCTGGGATGAGAAAAGCGCGGAGAAAATCGCGCAGATGTTACAGATGGAGCTGCCGCACGCGATAGCACACGGCGTCGATCGGCAGCAGGCGGCACAGTTGGCGGGTGTGGATGTCGACTGCGGCGGCATTTTCTATCCTGAAGGCGGCTGGCTGTCACCTGCGCAGCTCACCAGCAATCTGCTGGAGTTCGCGCAAACGCGCGGTTTGCGTATCCATTGGCTGCATCGTGTCACGCAGCTCACGTGCGCTGAAGAGAACTGGACGCTGACATTCAGCGCGCAGCCGCCGGTTAGGCATCAAAACGTGGTGCTGGCGAACGGTCATGCACTGCTCGAGATAGCGCAGAGCCAGTCGCTGCCGGTGTATGCGGTGGCCGGGCAAGTCAGCCATGTGCCGACCAATCCGCAGCTTGGCGCGTTGCGCACCGTGCTCTGTTATGACGGCTACCTCACGCCGGTAAGTCCCACGTTCAACACCCATTGCATAGGGGCAAGCTATCATCGCGGCGACACCGCAAACACGTTCCGCGCCGATGACCAGCAGGAAAATCGCCAGCGTTTGATTAACTGCTTGCCGGATTGTGATTGGCCGCAGCAGGTTGACGTCAGTGAAAATCAGGCGCGTAGCGGCGTACGCTGCGCCACGCGCGACCATCTGCCGATGAGCGGTAGCGCGCCGGATTATGCGGCGACGCTGGAGCAGTACGCCGATTTACCTGCCCAGCGCGCGCGCGGCGCAGAGATAGCGACCTCGCCAGTTCATCAGCATCTCTTTGTGTTGGGTGCGCTGGGTTCGCGCGGCTTATGCAGCGCCCCGCTGGCGGCCGAAGTGTTGGCGGCGCAAATGAGCGGCGAGCCGCAGCCGCTGGAGGCGGCCACATTAGCCGCGCTGAATCCGAACCGTTATTGGGTGCGCAAACTGCTGAAGGGGAAAAAGGCAGGTCGATGAACTGCGGGGCGAACCATCGCCCCGAGCACTTAAGCGATTTGGCGCGCTTGCTGGAACAGGTTGTCCCACATGCCAATGACCAAAGCCTGATCGCGTGGCGAAAGCTCGCCCGCATGAATGGCTTTTTGCAGGCTATTGGTGACGTGCGTTTGCAGCGCTTCCGGCGTATGTTCACCGCTCAGCTCAATCTCCGCTACCGCTAAGGTCAAATGACCACGCAGATAGCCGCCAGCAAACAGCTCGTCATCGCTGGCGTGATCGACCATGTCATCGATCAGTGCCAGAATGCGGGTCTCAAATTCTACGATCATGTGTTCCTCTCTTCTTATTTTACCGCGCGGATCACAGGTCTTCCGGCCAGGGAAAATGTGCCGCCGCTAGTGCAGGCGTAGCGTAATAATCATTTAGAGCAGCAATAAAACGTGCCGGTCGCGCCGGGATTCCCTGCTCAAGATAGGTCATGACTTGAGCGTGAACCTTGCGCTGAAACGCGATGCGATCTGGCTCACAATCACCTTCAAGATTGTCACAGCTGACGTTGAAGGGAAAGCCAGCCGCCACGCAGAACAACCACTCTAATGCCTGCGGTTTGATCTCAACCGCTTCGAACTGGCTTTGCGTTTGTGCATCGCGGCCGTCCGGGCAATACCAATAACCAAAATCAACCAACTTGCGGCGTTCGGCACCGGCAATGCACCAGTGCGAAATTTCGTGCAGGCCGCTGGCGTAGTAGCCGTGGGCAAACACCACGCGATTCCACGGAGATGTTTCATCCGCAGGAAGATAAATAGGTTCATCGTCGCCTTTAATTAGACGGGTCTGAAAATCATCAATAAAGCAGCCATCAAAGATAGCAATCAGCTGCTCATAATGGTGTGTTGTACTCATAATTTTTTAATCTTTAAAAAAACCGGCGCTATTGTCGCACTGGCAGCCGGTCTTGACGAGTATTTTACAGCGTCGCCATCCAGGTCAGCAGCGCGTCGCCGTGACTATCCCACAACAGTTTAGCGCTCATCACTGCGGATACCGTTACCACCATTGGGCGGATCAGCTTCTGTCCGCGGCTCAGCACCAGCGTCGCGCCAAGGCGCGCGCCGATAAACGCCCCCAACAGCATCACCGCGCCGGTACCCCACACGACTTTTCCGCCAAACATAAAGAACAGCAGGCTGGCGAAATTGGAGGTGAAATTTAGGACTTTGGCGTGGGCGGTGGCTTTGGCTAAATTGAAGCCGCACAGCGTGACGAAAGCCAACGCATAGAATGAACCAGCGCCTGGCCCAAAGAAACCATCGTAGAAACCGACGCAGCCGCCGCCCACTAACGCATAGGCAACGCCCTGCAAGCGGCTCTCGCGATCGGACTCACCCAAGCGCGGCATGAGCAAGAACCACAGCCCGATACTGATCAATAGCAGCGGTAAAATCTGACGCAGTACATCGGCCTGCATGTGCTGAATCAAAATCGTGCCGCCGACCGCGCCGATAAAGGTCATCACGATGTTCAGCCGCTGCTCGCGCAGTTTTACCGCACCGCGCCGCACAAAATAGAGGCTGGCTGAAAACGAACCGCCAACGGATTGCAGCTTGTTGGTTGCCAACGCCTGCGCCGGAGACAGCCCCGCCGCTAATAAAGAGGGAACCGTAAGCAAACCGCCGCCACCGGCGATGGAATCGATAAAGGCGGCGAGCACCGCGACAAAAAACAGCACGCAGAGGATCAGCGGACTGACAATGAACAGATCCATCGACGGATTCCTACAGTAAATGCTTATCCAGCAAGGCCTGGCATGATGGCGGTAACGGCGGCGGCGGCTTCTTCACCGGCGGCGTGCTGCCCGGTTTTTTTGGCAGGAACCAGCTGTCCAACTCGGCTCCACAGCCATCGCCTGCTGGCTGCGGCGCTTGATCTTCGCACTCAAGGCTGCCCGCAGGACAACGCAGGCGCACATGCATATGCGCACGGTGCGCAAACCACGGGCGAACTTTATTCAGCCAGGCGCGATCGCTACCTGCATCGGCACACAGCTGCTTTTTGATGGCTGGATTGACGAAGATGCGCGTCACTTCCGCATCTTTCGCTGCCAGTTTGATCAAGCTGACAATCTGCGGCTGCCAGTGGCGCGCAATCACCTGGTTATCATCCGGGCCAACCAAATCCAACGGTTTGGGCTTCAGCAGCTGCTGCGCCGTCCAGCGCGTGCGGGGCAGTTGCAGCCAGATATCAACATCCAGGCCGGTTTGGTGGCTGGCGTGACCGCTGCTAAACCGCCCGCCTGCCGCCATGCCCATATCGCCAATCAGCACCTGTCCCAGTTGCAGCTGATGCACCTGGGTGCTGAGACGTTGGATGAAAGCGATCAAATCCGGATGGCCAAAATAGCGGCGCTGATCCTGGCGCATCACTTGATAATTCGGCGAGTTGAGCGGCAATTGCTGTGCACCGACGATGCAGCCATTGGCGAAGCCGCCAATGGATTGGGCGGCACCGGCAATCGGCTGATGGATTTGCTGCCACGGCGTAGCAGCATCGGCGACCACGCTGCATAACAGCGCGGCACAAGTGATAAGCCAGCGGCGCATCATCAGCATTACCAGCGCGGGACGCTGCTGTTGACGTCACCGTTTTGCGCACGCTGGCGCAGCAGGTGATCCATCAACACAATCGCCATCATCGCTTCAGCAATTGGCACCGCGCGAATGCCGACACAAGGATCGTGGCGCCCTTTGGTGATCATCTCCACTTCTTCACCCTGGCGCGTGATGGTGTTGCCCGGCACGGTAATGCTGGACGTCGGTTTCATCGCCAGATTGGCGCTAATGGTCTGGCCGCTGCTGATGCCGCCGAGAATGCCGCCCGCGTGATTACTCTGGAAGCCGTTCGCGCGAATCTCATCGCGGTGCTGGCTGCCGCGCTGATTAACCACCGCAAAGCCGTCGCCAATTTCCACGCCTTTCACCGCATTGATGCTCATCAGCGCATGCGCTAAATCCGCGTCCAGACGATCAAACACCGGTTCGCCAAGGCCCGGCGGCACGTTTTCTGCCATCACGGTCACTTTCGCGCCGATGGAGTCGCCCTCTTTTTTCAGGCCGCGCATCAGTTCATCCAGCGCCTCTAACTTGGAGGCATCCGGACAGAAGAACGGATTCTCTTCAACGATGCTCCAGTCTACTAGTTCGCAGGCCACGTCGCCGATTTGCGCCAGGTAGCCGCGCACGATCACGCCGTGTTTCATCTGCAAATATTTTTTGGCGATGGCGCCTGCAGCGACGCGCATCGCGGTTTCACGCGCCGAGGAGCGACCGCCGCCGCGATAATCGCGCACGCCGTATTTCTGTTCATAGGTGTAATCCGCATGGCCGGGACGGAACAGATCTTTGATGGCACCGTAATCCTGCGAACGCTGGTCGGTGTTCTCAATCAGCAAACCGATGGAGGTGCCGGTGGTAACGCCTTCAAACACGCCAGACAAAATTTTCACCTGATCCGGCTCGCGGCGCTGCGTGGTGTAGCGCGAAGTGCCAGGACGGCGGCGATCGAGATCGTGCTGGATATCGGCTTCGGTGAGGGGAATGCCGGGCGGCACGCCATCAACAATGCAGCCCAGCGCAATACCGTGCGACTCGCCAAAAGTGGTTACGCGAAAAAATTGTCCGATGCTGTTTCCGGCCATGCTAGTTCCTTGTTGCGATGTAACGGGCGAGCGAGCGCCCCGAAATTAGTCTTTGTAGAACGAGAAGTGATGCTGCGCCGCGACAATTTGCTCGCGCGTCAGCATGAACACGCCGTCACCGCCGTTTTCAAACTCCAGCCAGGTAAACGGCACATCCGGATATTGATCCATCATATGCACCATGCTGTTGCCCACTTCGCACACCAGCACACCGTTTTCGGTGAGGTAATCCGGTGCGCAGGCCAGAATGCGACGCACCAGCTTCAGGCCATCGCTGCCCGCCGCTAAACCGAGTTCCGGCTCATGGCGGTATTCGTTCGGCAGATCGTCCATATCTTCCGCATCTACGTATGGCGGATTAGTGACGATCAGATCGTATTTCACCGGCGGTAAATTGCGGAACAGATCGGCGCGGATCGGCGTGACGTGATTCAGCAAACCGTGCTCTTCGATATTCTGCTCGGCCACTGCCAGCGCATCGGTGGAGATATCCACGGCATCCACTTCCGCTTCCGGGAAAGCGTAGGCGCAGGCGATAGCAATGCAGCCGCTGCCGGTGCACATATCAAGAATGTGGTTGGGGTGTTCACTGATCAAACCGGCAAAGCGGTTTTCAATCAGTTCACCAATCGGTGAACGCGGCACTAACACGCGCTCATCGACATAGAATTCGCGGCCGCAGAACCACGCTTTGTTGGTGAGGTAAGCCACCGGAATGCGCTCGTTGACGCGGCGAATCACACGCTCGACGATGCGATGGCGCTCGCTGGCGGTCAGGCGCGCGTTGCGCATATCTTCCGGGATATCCAGCGGCAACCACAGCGTTGGCAGAACCAGTTGGACGGCTTCGTCCCAGGGATTATCCGTGCCGTGACCGTACCAAATGCCAGCCGCAGAAAAACGGCTGACAGCCCAGCGCAGCATGTCCTGAATGGTGTGCAGTTCGTTCACTGCCTCATCGACGAAAATCTTGTCCACATAGCCCTCCGCAGGCCATAAAATCAATCGGCCGATAGTGTGCCACGAAGCCGGGCAGAATTCAGCGCAGCGAGGTGAAAAAGCTGACATTTGTTGACGCTTAGCGTTAAGGTATGCCACCCGCTGATGATCAGCTTTTTCTAAACACCTTTAATCGCCATGAGTAAAAAAACGCCGCTGAGCCAGGACGATCAACAGATGTTTCGTCAGTTAATGAGCGGAACCCGTAAATTGAAACAGGATACCATCGTGCACAAACCGGTGGTGAAAACGCGAGAACTCCCGCTAAAACGCCTGATTTCAGAGCAAGCGGATAATAGCCACTACTTTTCGGATGAGTTTCAGCCGTTACTGTCAAGCGAAGGCCCGGTGCGCTACGTGCGCGCCGATGTCAGCCATTACGAGCAGAAGAAATTACGGCGCGGCGATTATACGCCAGAGATTTTTCTCGATTTGCATGGCTTAACGCAGATGCAGGCGAAGCAGGAGTTAGGGGCGCTGATTGCGGCATGCCGTCGTGAACATCTGTTTTGCGCCAGCGTGATGACCGGACACGGCAAGCACATCCTGAAGCAACAAACGCCGCTGTGGCTGGCGCAGCATCCCCATGTGATGGCGTTTCATCAGGCGCCCAAAATGTTCGGCGGCGATGCGGCGCTGCTGGTGTTGATTGAAGTGGAAGAGTGGCAACCGCCGGAACTGCCTTGATCGTGCGCGGAACTTGCCCTCAATAATTTGTGTTGCAGCCAACGCAGCGGCGGCGCGAATGATTAAGGGTAAAAGGAAAGGGCCGCAAGCGCGGCCCATAGAATTACATCGCTTTTGCTAATTTAGACGGGCTGACTTGCCACTCAAGTTTGCCTTCACAGGCATCTGCATCAAAATCCACGCAGGCAATGGCGGAGGTGGCGAACATCGGCGGCGCTTCTTGCGGGCAGAGTTCAGATACCAAATAGCCCACCAGCGGCAGGTGAGAAATTACCAGTGCGGATTTCACCCCTTTGTGCGCCAACGCTTGCAGATAGCAGGCCACCATGCCGGGATCGCCGCCTGGCGTCAGCTCCGGCAGCACATCCTGGCCATCCGGCAACTTCAAGGTTTCACGCACCGTCGCGAGCGTTTGCTCGGCGCGCAGATAAGGGCTGACTAATACCCGGTCAATGTCCGGCGTTTTGCCGTTCAGCCAGCTCGCCATTTGACGCGATTCGTCACAGCCACAGATCGTGAGAGGTCGTACAGAATCACTCGCTGCTTCCAGAGCTGCGTCGCCATGACGCATGATAAAAACTTGCATAAAGCACCGCTGTTGTTGGTCGATATCGTCGGGTACCACCGCACCAGACGCTTCATTCTGCGAATGAACGGTGTGTTTTACCGCAATGGCTTCAGTATAGTCAACCGGTTGTTTATTAAATAAGCATATCTCAGAATGGTGCTGTGCGACGTGCCACACAGCCCCCTTTCTAACCCGCTGAATCTGTGCGCCTATTCACAATTGTGCAGAAGTGTAAAAGTTCATTGGCTGTTCTGAGCGCGTGAGCAGCGCCGCGCTTGGGGCAAAACGCTCACCGTGTTGCTGGATTAACGAGTTTAATGAATTGACGATATCGCCAGCGCCACGCCGATCGAGATAACGGAACGGCCCGCCAAGGAACGGCGGAAAACCAATGCCAAACACCGCCGCGATATCACCATCGCGCGCGCTGCGGATGACCGCTTCATCAAGACAACGCACCGCCTCATTCAGCATCATCAGCACACAGCGTTCGGCAATTTGCTCTGCGCTCTGTTTTGCCTGCGGCTTGACGTTAATCAAGCGATAAATCGATGTATCCACTTTGCGCGTCGTTGACCAACGTGAACGTTGATAGAGATAAAAACCTTTACGGTTTTTGCGCCCTTTTCTGCCGTCGGCCAGAATCGCATTCACCGCCTCTGGCGCACTAAAGCGTGGGCCGTAAGCGTGCTCCAGTATCGGGCTAATTTTGCTGCCTACGTCAATGCCCACTTCATCTAATAGCTGCAGCGGCCCAACCGGGAAACCGAATTTCACCAGCGCGCGATCAATGTGCTCAATCGGCTCGCCCTCCAGCAAGCAGCGCATCGCTTCATTTATATAGGGTGCAAGAATACGGTTCACGTAAAAGCCGGGACGATCCGCTACCACAATCGCCGTTTTGCCCTGCTGACGCGCCAGTTGCACCGTGGTTGCCAGAGTTTCAGCGGACGTCGCGGCGTGCGGAATCACTTCCACCAGCGGCATTTTATCCACCGGGCTGAAGTAATGTAGGCCAATGATATTTTCCGGGCGCTGTGCCTGCGCCGCGATGTCACCGATCGGCAAAGACGACGTGTTTGAAGCAAAAATGGTGTGCGGCAGGCAATGGTTTTCGATTTCACTCACCATTTGCTGCTTCAGCGCTAAATCCTCAAACACCGCTTCGATCACCAAATCGCGTTGGCTGAACCCTTGATAATCGATGCCGCCGCTGATGCGTGCCATCTGCTGCTGGCGCTGCGCCGTTGTCATTTGTCGGCGTTTGACGCGCTGCGTCAGCGCATCCCAGCTATATTGCAGCGCATGGTTAACGCCATTGAGATTGATGTCTTTGATACGCACCGGCAAATGGGCTTTTAGCGCCGTGACGCTGGCGATGCCGCCGCCCATTAAACCGCCGCCAAGCACGCCAATCTGCTGTAAGGTGCGCGGCGCGGCATCGGTCATGGCTTCTTTTTTAAGCGCGGTCGATGCGAAGAACACACTGCGCAGCGCGGCGGATTCCGGCGTCAACGCCAGCTGTCCAAAAGCGCGCGCTTCGGCGGCATATCCCGCAGCGCTGCCCTGCTCCAATCCAATACGCACGACCTGCAGAATACGTTCGGTCGCCGGATAATTGCCCTGCGTTTTGCTCAGCGTTTGCCGCTGCGCCAGCGCGAACAGCGCCTGACGCGCAATTGGCCCTTGCAGCAGGCGGTCGCGGCGTGACAGCGCGCGCCGCGCCCCTTTCCCCTGATGGACGCGCGCAATGGCGGTCTCCAGCAGAATGGATTGCGGCACCGCGTCATCCACGATGCCGAGCTTCAGCGCTTGTTTCGCGCGCAGCTGTTTACCCGTCAACATCAGCGGCAGCGCCTGCTGTACGCCAATCAGGCGCGGCAAACGTTGGGTGCCGCCCGAGCCCGGCAGCAAGCCCAGCTGCACTTCCGGTAGGCCCAGCCGCGTTTTATCATCCAGCGAGCAAATGCGCGCATCGCAGGCCAGCGCCAGTTCCAATCCGCCGCCCAGGCACGCGCCGTGAATCGCCGCTACCACGGGAAACGGCAGCGCCGCTAACAGCGCCATCACTTCCTGGCCTTGCAGCGCCAGCGCTTCAGCCTCGGTTGCCGTTTGGCAGTTGGCGATCATGGAGATATCCGCGCCCGCAATAAAGTTGTCTTTTTTACCGGAGATGAACACCAAACCCGCCAGCTGCGCATTGCTGCGCGCCTCCGCCAGCACCGCTTTTATCTGCGGTACAAACTCGGCTTTCAGGGTGTTCATCTTCTCGCCCGGCACATCAATGGTGATCACACCAACGTGGTCGAGGCGCATATGTAAATGAAAAGCGGATGCACTCATTATTCAGCCTCCAGAACCATTGCCGTGCCCAACCCTCCCGCCGCGCAGGCGGTGACCAAACCTAAACCGCCGCCGCGACGGCGCAGCTCCTGCAACGTTTGCGTGATCATGCGCGCGCCGGTGGCGGCAAAGGGATGACCATAGGCTATTGAGCCGCCCAATACGTTAAAGCGCTCTTCATTTACTTCACCCAGCGCATGAGGACGATTTAACACATCACGCGCAAACCGCTCGTCGCGGAACATTTTCAGGTTAGCTAAGGTTTGCGCGGCAAAGGCCTCATGCATATCGATTAATGTCAGATCGTTGAGGGTGATGCCTGCGCGATCCAGCGCCAGCGGCGAGGCATAAGCCGGACCGAGCAACATATCTTGCCAGACATCAATTGCGGTAAAGGCGTAACTGCGCAGATAGCCCAGCGGCGTAATGCCCAGCTCACGTGCGCGACCTTCGCGCATTAAAATAACGGCTGCCGCGCCATCGGTAAGCGGCGTGCTGTTGGCGGCCGTCACCGAGCCGTGACGACGATCAAATGCCGGGCGCAGTTTGGCGTAATCCGCCGCGCTGGCGTTGAATCGAATGTTGTTGTCCTGCTCAATCGGCGCTTTCCACGGCGGCACAAAAGCAGGCATCACTTCCTGCGCCAGCACGCCCGATTGCCAGGCGCGCGCCGCATGCTGATGCGACCGCAGCGCCAGCGCATCTTGCTGCTCGCGCGTGATGCCATGTGATTTCGCCATCTGCTCTGCGGTATCGCCCATGCGCAGGCCGGTAGAGAACTCCGCGACGGCGGGCGGCACCGGTAACAGATCGCGCGGACGCAAACGGCGCAGGATTTGCAGTTTTTTGCTAAACGAACGCGCTTTGTTCAGATCCACCAGCGCGCGCGCCAGCGTTTTGCTTACGCCAATCGGCAGCACCGAGGAGGAATCTGCGCCGCCTGCAATCGCCACATCAATCGTGCCCGCCATCAAACTTTCCGCCACGTTGGCGACCGCCTGGAAACTGGTGGCACAGGCGCGGCTTACGCTGTACGCATCGGTGTGCACGCTCAATCCGCTGCTCAGAACGATTTCACGCGCGATGTTGGGCGCTTCCGGCATCTGCACCACTTGGCCAAATACCAGCTGATCGATAACCTCCACCGGTAATTCGCTGCGCGCCATCAGTTCGCTCACTACCATACGTCCCAACTCCAGCGCCGGAATGCCATGGAAATCACTCGCCTGGCGGGCAAATGGCGTGCGTAATCCGTGAGTTATGGCGATACGTTCACCCTGACGCGTCAGCAGCGGCTGCGCTTTGCTCATTGCAATCACCTTATGTTACGACCAAGGCATCATTGCCCAACAGGTCTGACCTGATCATCAGTGTTAACTAAGTGTTGC
Organism: uncultured Pantoea sp.; assembly: GCA_966185695.1. Taxonomy (GTDB): domain Bacteria; phylum Pseudomonadota; class Gammaproteobacteria; order Enterobacterales; family Enterobacteriaceae; genus Pantoea. The sequence continues at coordinate 96,809 of CBIFUL010000015.1, forward strand.
TAAGTCGCCAATAACGCGAGGAAAAAAGTGCGAGGGAATACACGAAAAAGAGAAATGCTGCCGAAAGGGCTTCCGGCAGCAGCGAGATTAGCGTAGGCCGAGTTGGAAAATCATGGTTTCCGCCTGACAAGCAAAGGTAAAGTCAACGCTCAGGCGCACGCCGTTGTGCTCTGCGCTGAAATCAGCGCGAATATCACAGGGTTCGGATTCTACTTCACGCGCTTTATGCGTTAAAACGGCCAGCATGGCGTCGGCGGCTGCGCGGTCAGCGAAAACTGCAGACCAGCTTGCAGTGCAATCGGTATTATCCAAAACGGTACCAACATCGACACAACAGCAAGCTGCGGTTTCATTTGCACTGCACTTATTAATGGCATTCATCATCGTTTTCTCCAGACGTTAAATTCGACACATTCGGATCATTTTCTGCCGCAAAGTGTACGCTGGCCGGGCAACCACATCTATTAACGGGCTGCTAAGTGACGAATATCACACTAAAATTTGATCCAAAACAAATTTGACCGGTATGCTGCAGGCGAACCGCAAAGATTTTGTTAAGCAGATCTGATTTTATTGATCAAATCAGAAATATTTAAAAAACAATATTGCAACAAATACACAGGTCAGACCTATACTCGTCGCACTGGTCTGATATGTGTCTGTAGCGTCAGTACCTACAATCCGCCGTTCTTTGTTACGCAACGTAACAATGTTAATAATAAATCTAGATGAGGTTGTGGTCATGAACCATAAGAACCTGTTTGCAAAGTCAGCTGTGGCAGCTGCCGTTACGCTCGTCTGTTCCCATGTTTACGCCGCAGGCTTCCAGCTCAATGAATTCTCGTCAATTGGTTTGGGCCGCGCCTATTCAGGTGAAGGCGCGATGGGCGATACCGCTGCATCCGCCAGCCGCAACCCGGCGACGATGGCGTTAATGGATCGCCCCTCCTTCTCTATCGGCGCGGTATATATCGATCCTGACGTGAATATCAGTGGCCAAAGCCAAAGTGGTAATAGCCTGGATGCAAAAAATATTGCGCCAAGCGAATGGGTGCCAAATATTCATTACGTTCATCCCATTAATGATCAATGGTGGATTGGCGCATCGGCTACCTCAAATTACGGATTGGCCACCGAATTTAATAATGACTACACCGCAGGCGCTTACGGCGGCAAAACCGACTTAATGACGGGCAATTTCAACATCAGCACGGCTTACCGCTTGAATGAAAACTTCAGCGTCGGTATCGGGTTTGATGCGGTTTATGCCAAGGCAAAAATTGAACGTTACGCGGGTGAAGCTGGCGCATTAGCAGGTATTCCTGCCGATACACAAGTGGCGCACCTCAAAGGTGACGAATGGGGTTACGGCTGGAACGCCGGCATCCTGTATGAAGTGGACAAAAACAATCGCTTCGGCTTCACCTATCGTTCAGAAGTGAAAGTCGACTTCGATGGCGATTACAAAAATGATCTGCCCGTTGCCTTTGGTGGCACCGGTGGCACAACAGTTCCTGGTGCGCTTACGCTGAATCTGCCGGAAATGTGGGAAGTGTCCGGCTGGCACAAAGTTGCCCCACAATGGGCGGTGCACTACAGCTTGACCTACACCAGCTGGAGCCAGTTCCAGGAGCTGAAAGCCACAGGCAGCAACGGCCAAACGCTCTTCCAGAAAGATGAAAGCTTCCGCGATGCCTATCGTATCGCACTGGGTACCACCTACTTCTACGATGATAACTGGACCTTCCGTACCGGTATCGCGTTTGATGACAGCCCGGTACCCGCCGATAAGCGCTCCATCTCGATTCCGGATCAGGATCGCCTGTGGCTGAGCGCCGGTACGTCTTATGCGTTCAACGAAGATGCGTCAGTCGATGTGGGTATTTCCTACATGCACGGTCAGAGCGTGACGGTGAAAGAAGGTCCTTACACCTTCCACTCGTCCGGTAAAGCGTGGCTGTACGGCGCGAACTTCAACTACAAGTTCTGATGCCTGACAGGAAAGATAACGGCGACGCTAATGTCGCCGTTTTGTTAACCGGACAGAGATAAAAGAATGGCGACCTTATGAGTCGCCATATTTTTTACTGAGAGTCGATATCCTGAAGATCGTCCTGAATGGCGCTGGCATTCGGATTCTCTTCCGGCTTCAGCTTGCCGCCGTTGGCGATGAAGTCATGACGTTGGAAGTAAGCATTACGCACAAAGGCATAAGGATCGCTTTGCTGTTTGAGGATAGCGTCGGAATCAAGCAGCTGCGCGCGCGTTTCGATGCCTTCAAAGGTCCATTTGCCTACCGACATCGGCCAGGTCAGCCAGCTCAATACCGGATAGAGCGTATCAACAAAGTCGCCGCCATCCTCACGCACCGTGAAACTACCGTAACCGGGCAACTCAACGTAAGGGCCGTAACCGACGCCGTAACGTCCCAGCGTGCTACCAAAATGGTGCGGCACTTCACGCGCCAATGCGGGATTCGCCTTGCCAGCGACATCAATGAATCCGCCCAACCCCAGCACGCTGTTCAGGAAGAAGCGCGTAAAGTGGATACCCGCCTGGCGCGGCTCGCCCACCAGAATGGAGTTAAGCATGCTGGCAGGTTCATCAAGGTTGCCGAGGAAATTACTTAAGCCACTGCGCGCGGGCACCGGCACGTAATCGCGCCAGGCCACCGCCACAGGGCGCACCACATAAGGATCCAGCACGTTGTAGTTGAAGTTAAACATCGTGCGGTTAAAGCCTTCCAGCGGATCGCTGCGTTGAGCAGGCGCCGCATCGTCAGCCGGTTTCGAGCTGGCACATCCCACCAGCAGTAAACTGGCCAGCGCTAAACCGGTCAGGCGCTTATTCATTCTTATCTCCCTGTGCGGATCGAAAATTTTATACCCTAAATAATTCAGGATGCAGGAAGGCGGCGAACGAAAGCAGCCAACGCACCTGCAGCTTGAAGTATGACGGGTATATCGCTTCAGGGCTGCTGTTGATTTATCTCCACAGCCAGCGGCTGATGACCATCCCAAGCCGTAACAGCGCTGACACCAAACCAGTCTCCCGACTGCGGATTAGCACTGCCATCGCGCGCAATGCGCACCCGGACTTGTACCTGATGCTGCGCCGAAAGTAGGCGATCGGGCATCATGGCGTTGCTGTCATCAAGCGTAAGCGATAACGGGAAGTGGCTGAGCGGCAAACGCTTTACAGCCACAGGCACCGGTGAAACACCGTCAGAAACAGAAATATACATGACTCCGCCTTGCGGTAACATTTTTTCTGCCTGCGGCGCCAGGCTCACCGTCAGTGCCAGCTGGGTATTTTGCTGTCCCGCGTCGGTTTTTGCTTGTTCAATGCTGCGCTCGATCATGGTGATACGACGATCGCCCGGCGGCAGCAGCTTCAGCATCACCTGCCACGCCCCGATTGCTTCGTTGTACTGCTGCTGTTCGAAGGCATTAAACGCCAACAAACTCAGCGTGCGCACATCGCTGTGATCGCGCTTGAGCAACTCTTTCAGCAGCACGTTTGCCTGGCGATTATCTTGCGGATCGCTGGAGCGCGTCAGCACTTCGGCGTAATCCTGCTGGAGTTCCAGGTTATCCGGCGCCAGTTGCAGCGCGCGTTCAAACGCCTGGCTGGCATCGCTGGCATTGCCGAGCACCATGCCCAGACGGCCGAGCATGGCCCAATCGTTGAGGTTATTGGAATCACTTTGCAGCGTCGCGCGTAAACCCAGCTGCAGGCGCGCCAGCTCTTCCATGGTGAGCGGCTCGGCTTTTGCATCCATCACGCGCGCGCGCAGCGCCGGGTAGTCCTGCTGCACCTTAACAAACGCGGTTTGCTGCGTTAGCCCGCCGGTTTTCAGATACAAACCCACCGCCACCGCCACTAAAACCATCACGCCCGGCAGCAGTACCCAGCGGCTGCTGGTGTGAGTCGCACTGGCTTGCTGTTGCGGCACGTCAGTTAACAGCGTTTGTTGCAGCTCGCTCACCATGACCGGACGCTCAGCAACCACGCCTTCATCTTCGTCACGTTCCAGCTCGCGCAGGCGCTGCTGATAAAAAGCGGTATTGAGGCGATCGCGATCGCCGCTGCTGGCCTGGCGTTGACGCCAGCCGGCGCTGAGGAACAGCGCAATGGCGGCCACCAGTAAAATAATCAGGGTAATCCAGAATCCAGTCATTACGGCTTCCCGTCACGCTTGAGTAACGCCGCAAGGCGCTGTTGTTCGCTGTCGTCGAGATCGCTACGCGTCTTGGCGCGGCGACTGCGCAGAATAATAATCAAACCGCCCAGCACCACGAAAAGCGCTGGCCCCACCCATAAAATCAGGGTAGAAGGCGTGACGGGCGGCTCATAAGTGACGAAGTTGCCGTAGCGCGCCACCATGTAGTCAATGATTTGCTGGCGACTTTGACCCTGCTGCATCAGCTCATAAACCTTGAGGCGCATGTCGCCAGCGATCATCGCGTTGGAATCGGCGATGCTGTTGTTTTGGCATTTCGGGCAACGTAACGAGGCGGTGAGATCGCGGTATTGCTCTTCCTGCTGCACCGAATCGAAATGATAGGTATCAATCGCCGCCCACAGGCTAGTGCTGAGCAACAGGCCCGCGACGAGAAGGAGCCACTTTTTCATGCGCCCGCCTCGCTGGTGTATTTGTCCCACAGCGGTTTGACCTCTTCGAGCCACACGCGGTCGTTCATGTCGCCCGCATGGCGATAGCGAATAATGCCGTGGCCATCGATCAGGAAGGTTTCCGGTGCGCCGTACACGCCAAGATCCAGTCCCAGCATGCCGTCGCCGTCATACAAGCTGAGCGCGTAAGGATTGCCGAGCGTATTCAGCCAGGTCACCGCTTTGCTGCGGTCATCTTTATAATTCAAGCCGACCACGCGAATGCCTTTTTCCGCCAGCGTGTTGAGATATTGATGCTCGGCGCGGCAGGTTGGGCACCAGGTCGCCCAGACGTTCAGCAGAATCGGCTTGCCGTCAGTAAGCACCTGCTGATCGTAGATTTTGCCCGGTTTATCGAGCGCTTCGAGCTTGAACACCGGCACCGGCTTGCCGATCAACGCGGATTCCAAACGCGTTGGATCGTCGCCGTTGGCATTACGCGACAGCTGCCACAGCAGCGCCGCGGCCAGCAGCAGAAATAGTATTAACGGAATAAACAGGAGTTTTTTGTTCATGCCAGCTCCTCGCGCTCGGCTTTTTTACGCGAGCGATAGCGGGGATCAAACAGGCAGAACAAGCCGCCCACCGCCATAAACACCCCGCCGTACCAGATCCAGCGCACGAACGGTTTATAGTAAATGCGCACCGCCCATGAACCATCGTCTAACTCTTCGCCCAGCGCGGCATACAGATCGCGGGTGAAGCCGCCGCTGATGGCGGCTTCGGTCATCATGGTGCGCGCTGCGGTATAGAAGCGTTTCTCGGCCTGCATCATCGCTTCCGGCTTGCCGTTGCGCGTGACTTCAATCACCGCTTCGCCGCCGCTGTAGTTCGGGCCTTTCAGCTCGCGCACGCCGTGGAAAGTGAAGTGATAGTTGTGGATATCTACGGTATCGCCCGCTTTCATGCGTACGTCGCGCTCAACGCTGTATTGGGTGCTAAAGGCAATCCCCACCACCGTAACCGCCACGCCAAGATGTCCCAACACCATGCCCCAATGGCTGCGCGACAGGTGGCGCAAACCTTTGAAGAACGCGTGGCGGTGCGTAGCGCGTTCGTGCAGTTCCATCAGGGTTAATACGATCACCCAAATCGACATCAGCAGGCCAATCACCGTCATCGCTTCAATACGATCCTGCAGCAGATACGGCAGCGCGATCGACAGGATCAGCGTGACCAGCATGGCAACGCCCAACCGTTTCCACAGCTTTTGCGGCTCATCGCGCCGCCAGCGCACCAGCGGCCCGATGCCGAGCATCAGCGCCAACGGCGCCATCAGCCAAGTGAACATGGTATTAAAGAAGGGCTCGCCGACCGAAATGCTGCCAAGACCCAGCTGTTTATGCACCAGCGGCAGCAGCGTTCCCAACAGCACCACCAGCATGGCGGCGATCAGCAGGACGTTGTTGCCCAGCAGGAAAGACTCGCGCGACCACACTTCATTCTGCACGCGGCTGCGTACCTGGCCGCCTTTCAGCGCATACAGCAGCAGCGAACTGCCAATCACAATCACCAGGAAGGCAAGAATAAACATGCCTCGCGCCGGATCGGACGCAAATGAGTGCACCGACACCAACACGCCCGAGCGCACCAGAAAGGTACCAAGCAGGCTAAGTGAGAACGCGGTAATCGCCAGCAGCACCGTCCACGCTTTGAAGCTGCCGCGTTTTTCCGTCACCGCCAGCGAGTGCATCAGCGCAGTACCGGCCAGCCACGGCATAAACGACGCGTTTTCGACCGGATCCCAGAACCACCAGCCGCCCCAGCCGAGTTCGTAAT
>CBIFUL010000016.1:0-100869 GCA_966185695.1 uncultured Pantoea sp.
TTTTTTCAGGAGAGTTTGTGTTATGGCAGAAAATTCCGCTCGTCCCGGTAAAGGGCTGAGTATCTGGTCTCTATTATTCGGGCTGGTCCTGCTGGCGATTGGCTTGTTCTTCGCCATCGGCGGCGGCAAGCTGGTCGCGCTGGGCGGCAGCTGGTACTTCATCATTGCCGGTATTTTTATGCTGCTGTCGGCAATTCAGTTCTTCCGCCGCAAGTCATCCGCCGTAACCCTGTTTATATTGGTGTTTGTCGGAACGCTGATTTGGTCACTGTTCGATGCGGGTTGGCACTTCTGGCAGCTGGTTTCACGTCTGATGGTTCCAGCAGGCTTAATGCTGGTTGCCTTCCTCACCTGGCCAGCGCTGCGTAAAAGCGAAGGCAAAAATCCGCTGGCCAAAGTGTCCTATGCGCTGTCAGCGGTGATTGCCGTAGGCATGGTGGTGACCTTTGTGCAGATGTTCCAGCCGCATCCGACCGTTGCCTTTGAAGGCAAAGCGTTGCCGCTGATCCCGGTGGACAAAACCAAGCCGCAGCAAGACTGGAGCAGCTACGGGCGCACGCCGGGCGGCGACCGTTTTGCCGCCATTGACCAAATCACGCGTGATAACGTCAAAGACCTGCAGGTTGCCTGGACTTTCCATACTGGCGATACGCCTATCAGCCCGACCGGTAACGGCGCGGAAGACCAGCAAACCCCGCTGCAAGTAGGCAACACGCTCTATCTCTGCACCCCACACAACAACGTGATTGCAGTGGAAGCGGACAGCGGCAAACAGATCTGGAAGCGTGAAGTTAACGCGCAGGCTGAAGTCTGGAACCGCTGCCGTGGTTTAGCCTATTTCGATGCAACGAAACCGGTTAAGCAGCCAACGCAGCCGGGTTCAACGCCGGTTCCTGCACCAGCATTGGCCGCGGGTGATAGCTGCCAGCGTCGCCTGCTGATGAACACCATTGATGCGCGTCTGATTGCTATCAACGCCGATAACGGTGAATTCTGTGCAGATTTCGGTACGCACGGTGTGGTTGATTTGAAAACCAGCCTCGGCCAGGCGCCGGATCCACAGTATCAGCTGACTTCCGCACCGCAGATTGCGGGCACCACCGTGGTGGTGGGCGGCCGTGTGGCAGATAACGTCCAAACCGACATGCCGGGCGGCGTGCTGCGTGGCTTCGACGTGATCACCGGCCAAATGCGTTGGGCGTTTGACCCAGGTAACGACGATCCAAATGCGATTCTGCTGCCTGGCAAAGATTACACGCGCAGTACTCCAAACTCGTGGGCGCCAATGTCCTACGACCCGGCGATGAACACCGTGTTCTTGCCGATGGGCAGTTCGTCGGTCGATCTGTATGGTGCCGATCGTACCAAGTTGGATCACACTTACGGCGCGTCAATTCTGGCGCTGGACGCCACCACCGGTAAGCAGAAATGGGTTTATCAGACCGTACATAACGATCTGTGGGACTTCGATCTGCCTATGCAGCCAAGTTTGGTCGACTTCCCGATGAAGGATGGCACCACGAAACCTGCGGTGGTGATTGGGGCGAAAACCGGCATGATCTGGGTGCTGGATCGTCTGACCGGCAAGCCTTTGACTAAGGTCGAAGAGCAGCCAATGCCGCAAGGCCACATTCCTAACGAGCAATACACTAAAACCCAACCGCACTCGGTGGAAATGCCAAGTATTGGTAATCAGAAACTGACCGAAGCGGACATGTGGGGCGCCACGCCGTTTGACCAGTTGGCGTGCCGTATTGCCTTTAAAGGCATGCGATACGACGGCCTGTTCACGGTGCCAGATACCGACATGTCGCTGAGCTTCCCAGGGTCTTTGGGCGGCATGAACTGGGGCAGCATTTCGTTCGATCCGAACAATCAGTACATGTTTGTTAACGACATGCGTCTGGGCTTGTGGGTGCAGATGATCCCGCAGGACACCTCAAAATCAGCCGCCAGCAATGGAGGTGAAGCGATCAATACCGGCATGGGCGCCGTACCGCTAAAAGGTACGCCTTATGCAGTGAATAAAAACCGCTTCATGTCGCCGCTGGGTATTCCTTGCCAGGCGCCGCCGTTCGGTACGCTGTCGGCGATTGATATGAAAACGCGTCAGATCGTGTGGCAGGTTCCGGTTGGCACCGTGCAGGATACCGGTCCGTTTGGTATCAAGATGGGCGTACAGATGCCAATCGGCATGCCAACGCTGGGCGGCACGCTGGCCACGCAGGGCGGCCTGGTGTTCATTGCCGGTACCCAGGATTACTATCTGCGCGCCTTTGATAGCTCAACCGGTAAAGAAGTGTGGAAAGCGCGTCTGCCGGTGGGCAGCCAGGGCGGTCCAATCAGCTATGTTTCGCCAAAAACCGGCAAACAGTATGTGCTGATCTCCGCCGGCGGTGCACGTCAGTCGCCGGATCGCGGTGATTACGTCATTGCTTATGCGCTGCCCGACAGCAAGTAAGTTGCCATAAGAAAAAAGCCGACATCAAGATGTCGGCTTTTTTTTGCCATCCATAGCATCAAGCCTCCGTTAAGGCACCTTAGTTACTACGGCTTGGAGGGGCGTCGGCTTTTTTGACCTCCTTTTCTTCCAGCTTCCCTGGCTCTTTCCGGATCGTGCTTGAAATTGCCGCCACTGACTTTGCCGCCAGCGCTACCTGCTTCCCTGGCGCGCTCTGGGTCCTCTGCAAAGTTCCCAGCACCACCTCGTTGCTTTTTCTGTGTCATAGCAGAGTACCTCATCTAAGGGTGTTTTCTTCGATGTGGACTAGCTAGCCACTTACTCAGTATAGTCAGTAAGTTACGTTCGCGCTGGACTAACGCTGCAACTCATTCGCCGTCGCGCCATAACGCTTGTAAATCAGCCGATGCCAACGCCTCGGGGATAATCAATACCAAGGATCCCGCCTCCGAATGGGTGGCATAAGTGATCTGAATCCGGAAGTATTGCTGGTCACCGCGCCCAAGGTTTGGAGCCTGATCTTCCGGCTCACCGAGCGGTAACGCTTGCTCCAGCACCTCGCACACGCGCTGTTTTTGCGGCTCCGGCAGCTGCGCCAGCGCAAAACGCCGCTCGCCGCGCAGTTTAGGAATAAACGCAATCCCGCCTTCTCGCGCCAGCTCAATAATTGCGTCGTCCGTCAGCTGAATGTTCATGCTACGCCAACCTCTTGCCATGCGGATTGGATGGTTTTCGCCGTCGCGCTGTTAAAGCGCTTGTTGGCATGTTGCACCGTGAATTGCGCAAAGGTACTGAAATCCGCGTCCTGCGGCAGCGTTTTGTCACACAAGGTGTCGTACCAGGCTTGCCCGGCGATTTCCCACGCGAACCCGCCCAGCGCCTTGGCAGCAAGATAAAAGGCGCGATTGGGAATGCCGGAGTTAAGATGCACGCCGCCGTTGTCGTCACGGGTGTCGATGTAGTTCTCCATGCTGGCAGGCTGCGGATCCTTGCCCAGCTTGGGATCGTCGTAAGCGGTGCCGGGAGCGGACATCGAGCGCAATCCACGACCATTAATGCCTGACGCTAATAAGCCTTCGCCGATAATCCAATCGGCCTGATCGGCGCTCTGTTGCAGATGAAATTGCTTCACCAGTGAGCCAAACACATCTGACATCGACTCATTCAGTGCACCCGCCTGCTGGAAGTAAATCAATCCCGCTTCGGTTTCAGTAATGCCATGCGCCAGTTCGTGCGCCACCACATCTAGCGCAATGGTGAAGCGATTAAATATCTCGCCATCACCGTCGCCGAACACCATTTGCTGACCGTTCCAGAAAGCATTCTGGTAATCCTTACCGTAGTGCACGGTGCCGTCGAGCTGTAAGCCCTGATTATCGAGCGAGTTGCGCTGATAGGTTTTCCAGAAGAAATCGCAGGTGATGCCGAGATAGTTCCAGGCTTCTTCTGCCGCGATGTCGCCGTTGCCGGGCTGGCCTTCAGCGCGAATCAACTTACCCGGCAGATTTTGCGTTTGTTCGGCATCGTAAACCGCTCGCAGCGCCTGACCGGGCTGTGACGTTGTAGCATGCGTGACAGTGTGGCTGTGTTCTGCCATCAAGTGCTGCACATGCGTTAAGGTGCGGCGCGCCGACTCTTGAGGCACACCGGAGCAGTTAGCAATGATGTTGCGCAGCATGTACGGAGGAATAACGCTGAAAGGCATAAGAACTCCTGGTCATGAATGAACATGCCAGAAGTATAGTTTTTCGGCTAACTGCGCGCCTTGCGTCGGCGTGTTTTCTGCGGCTCCAGCGCGGTAACCTGGCTTTCCACCCAGCCATCATCCAGACGCGTACGCAGCAGATCGCCGGTATGCAGTTGCTGGGTGTGTTTGATGACCTGGCCTTGCGTATCGGTAGTTACGCTGAACCCCCGCGCCAGCGTGGCCAGCGGACTCACGCCTTCCAGCTGCGCCGCCAACGTGCCGAAGCGCTGACGATTATGATTAAGCTGCTTTACCATGCCTTGCTGCAAGCGGTAATGCCATTGCTGGAGCTGCTGCTGCGCGCGCAGAATGCGTGGTTGCGGCTGCTGGGCGTTGAGACGTTGTATCAAACGATCCTGCTGACGATTCGCCAGGCGCATGCGCTGCTCCAGTGCTGCGCCAAGACGACGCTGTAGCTGGAACAAGCTGGTTTGCTGACGCGCTAAACGCAGCTGCGGATGCTGCTGCTGTAAGCGATGCTGGATGCGCGTGAAACGGCGCTGCTGTGCGGCCAGGTAGAAATCCATCGCCATTTCCATGCGCTGCTGTTGCGATTGCAACCGACGCAGTAACTCCACCTGGTTACGGCTCACCACCTCCGCCGCCGCTGAAGGCGTGGGCGCGCGCAGGTCGGCAACGAAATCGGCAATGGTGACATCGGTTTCATGCCCAACCGCGCTGACAATCGGCAGGCGGCTGGCAAAAATCGCCCGCGCCACGCGCTCATCATTGAAGCTCCAGAGATCTTCCAGCGAACCGCCGCCGCGCCCGACAATCAGCACGTCACACTCGTCACGCCGGTTGGCTAATTCAATGGCGCGCACAATTGCCGCTGGCGCATCCACGCCTTGTACGGCGGTGGGATAAATCACCACCGGTAATGAGGGATCGCGGCGATGCAGCACGCGCAGCACGTCATGCAGCGCTGCGCCGGTGGCGGAGGTGATTACCCCAACCTGACGCGCCGGATCCGGCAGTGGCTGTTTGCACTGCTGATCAAACAATCCTTCCGCCGCTAAGCGCGCTTTCAGCTGTTCGAACTGCTGTTGCAACAGGCCTTCCCCGGCCGGGTGCATGCTTTCAACGATCAGCTGATAATCGCCACGCGGTTCATACAGCGTGATGTTGGCGCGCACTAAAACTTGCTGACCGTGCTGCGGACGAAACGTTACGCGCCGATTGCTGTTGCGGAACATGGCGCAGCGCACCTGCGCGCCATCATCCTTCAGCGTGAAGTACCAATGGCCGGAAGAGGGCTGGGTAAAATTCGAAATCTCAGCGCTGAGCCAAACCAGGCCCATCTCCTTTTCCAGCAGTTGACGCACCGTGGTATTGAGGCGGCTGACAGTAAAAATATTGGCGGTTGGAGGTAGCGACATGTGATGTAGATCAAATTTTAAATCAGAGGGTTAATTAACCGATACTACCTTGCTGGGTCAGAGGATCAAGACATTTTCCTAAAAAACACTGGAGGCAATCGGTTTCGGCCTGTATAATGCCGCGGCAATATTTTATCTGTTTTAATCGCCCCCAGGTGGAGATATTGCAATGTTAAGAATCATTAAAGAAGCCCTCACTTTTGACGACGTTCTGCTCGTTCCAGCTCACTCCACTGTCTTACCCAACACCGCTGATCTCAGCACGCAACTGACCAAAAACATCCGTCTGAATATTCCTATGCTGTCTGCTGCGATGGATACCGTGACCGAAGCCGGTCTGGCAATCGCATTGGCGCAGGAAGGCGGCTTGGGCTTTATTCACAAAAACATGTCTATCGAGCGCCAGGCAGATGAAGTGCGCAAGGTGAAGAAGCACGAAAGTGGCGTGGTGACCGATCCACAAACCGTGCTGCCTACCACCGCGCTGGCGGCTGTGAAAGAGCTGACTGAACGCAACGGCTTTGCCGGTTATCCGGTAGTGAACGTTGACAACGAACTGGTCGGCATCATCACCGGTCGTGACGTGCGTTTCGTTACCGATCTGAGCCTGCCGGTTTCTGCGGTTATGACGCCGAAAGAGCGTTTAGTCACCGTGAAAGAAGGCGAAGCGCGCGACATCGTGTTGCAGAAAATGCATGAAAAGCGCGTTGAGAAAGCGCTGGTTGTGGATGACAGCTTCCACCTGCTGGGCATGATTACCGTTAAAGATTTCCAGAAAGCCGAACGTAAACCTAACGCCTGTAAAGATGCGGAAGGCCGTCTGCGCGTGGGCGCTGCGGTTGGCGCAGGTGCTGGCAACGAAGAGCGTGTAGATGCGTTGGTGGCAGCAGGCGTTGACGTGCTGCTGATCGACTCGTCCCACGGCCATTCAGAAGGCGTGTTGCAGCGTATTCGTGAAACCCGCGCGAAATATCCAAACCTCGACATCATTGGCGGCAACGTGGCAACCGGCGCAGGCGCATTGGCGCTGGCGCAAGCTGGCGTGAGCGCAGTGAAAGTCGGTATCGGCCCGGGTTCAATTTGTACCACGCGTATCGTTACCGGCGTGGGCGTACCGCAGATCACCGCCGTTTCTGATGCGGTTGCCGCGCTGGAAGGCACCGGTATTCCGGTTATTGCTGATGGCGGTATCCGCTTCTCTGGCGACATCGCTAAAGCGATCGCTGCCGGTGCAGCAGCGGTGATGGTGGGTTCAATGCTGGCGGGCACGGAAGAGTCGCCGGGCGAAATCGAGCTGTATCAGGGCCGTTCGTTCAAATCCTATCGCGGTATGGGTTCACTGGGCGCGATGTCGAAAGGTTCATCCGATCGCTACTTCCAGACGGATAACGCCGCAGACAAGCTGGTGCCGGAAGGTATCGAAGGTCGCGTCGCCTATAAGGGCCGTCTGAAAGAGATCGTGCACCAGCAAATGGGCGGCCTGCGCTCTTGCATGGGCTTGACCGGTTGCCCAACCATCGACGATCTGCGTACTAAAGCGGAGTTCGTGCGCATCAGCGGCGCGGGCATCAACGAAAGCCACGTGCATGACGTGACCATCACCAAAGAGTCACCGAACTACCGCATGGGTTCATAATCCCGTAAAATTTCGCGCCCGGCTCCAGCCGGGCGCTTTTATTATTAAGTCCAGCCCAATGGAAATGCCGCAATGACAGCTGAAAATATTCATAAACATCGCATTTTAATCCTCGATTTCGGTTCTCAGTACACGCAACTGGTGGCACGCCGCGTGCGTGAGCTGGGCGTATACTGCGAACTCTGGGCGTGGGATGTCACCGAAGAGCAAATTCGTGGCTTCAATCCAAACGGCATCATTTTGTCGGGCGGCCCGGAAAGCACCACCGAACTGAACAGCCCGCGTGCGCCAGAATATGTGTTCAACGCTGGCGTTCCGGTACTGGGCGTGTGCTATGGCATGCAAACGATGGCGATGCAGCTGGGCGGCAAAGTTGAAGGTTCCAACGAGCGTGAGTTCGGCTATGCGCAGGTGGAAGTGCTGACGCAGAGCGCGCTGGTACGCGACATCGAAGATGCGATCAGCGCGGCGGGCAAACCGCTGCTTGACGTGTGGATGAGCCACGGTGACAAAGTCACCGCAATTCCAGCCGGTTTCGAAACGGTTGCCAGCACCGACTCTTGCCCGTTTGCCATCATGGCCAACGAAGAGAAGAAATTCTACGGCGTGCAGTTCCACCCGGAAGTCACGCACACGCGTCAGGGCCTGCGTATGCTCGAGCGATTCATCCGTGACATCTGCGGCTGTGAAGCGTTGTGGACGCCAGCCAAGATCATTGAAGATGCGGTAGAGCGCCTGCGTGAACAAGTGGGCAATGACAAAGTGATTCTCGGCCTGTCGGGCGGCGTAGATTCATCAGTCACCGCGATGCTGCTGCACCGTGCTATCGGCGATCGTCTGACCTGCGTGTTCGTGGATAACGGCCTGCTGCGTCTTAACGAAGCTGAGCAAGTCATGGATATGTTCGGCGACCATTTTGGCCTGAACATCGTGCACGTCGCCGCTGAGGCGCGTTTCCTTGATGCGCTGGCCGGCGAGAACGATCCCGAAGCCAAACGTAAAATCATTGGCCGCGTGTTCGTAGAGGTGTTCGACCAGGAAGCGCTGAAGCTGACCGAAGTAAAATGGCTGGCGCAAGGCACCATTTATCCTGATGTGATTGAATCGGCAGCCTCTGCGACCGGTAAAGCGCACGTGATCAAATCACACCATAACGTGGGTGGTTTGCCGAAAGAGATGAAGATGGGCCTGGTTGAGCCGCTGAAAGAGCTGTTCAAAGACGAAGTGCGTAAAATTGGTCTGGAACTCGGCCTGCCGTACGACATGCTGTATCGTCATCCATTCCCAGGTCCAGGTTTGGGCGTACGCGTGCTGGGCGAAGTGAAGAAAGAGTATTGCGACCTGCTGCGTCGTGCCGATGCTATCTTCATCGAAGAGCTGCACAAGGCCGATCTCTATAACAAAGTCAGCCAGGCATTCACCGTATTCCTGCCAGTACGTTCCGTTGGCGTGATGGGCGACGGTCGTAAATACGATTGGGTGGTTTCACTGCGTGCGGTAGAAACCATCGACTTCATGACCGCGCATTGGGCGCACCTGCCATATGATTTCCTTGGCCGCGTTTCCAACCGCATCATCAACGAAGTCAACGGCATTTCACGCGTGGTTTATGATATTTCGGGTAAGCCACCGGCGACCATTGAGTGGGAATAATCGCCAACGATTAACGTCGATTGAGTGAAATACTGGGCCATCAGCCTTTGCTGGTGGCCTTTTTATTTGCCTGAAACTCCTGCTCACCATCGCATAGTTAGTGAATACAAACTGCCCCGTTTCGTTGCATGATGACGGGTGATTTTCACTCATCAGGATGCCGTCGATGTTGCCTTTCAAGATCGTACTGATCTCATTACTCTGTGTCATTTTACTGTCGTTGGGTGCCAGTTTGGCGCAGGCAACGCGTAGCGGTGAGCTCAGCACCGAACGCGGTGGCTGGGCAACGGCACGCCGTGATTCTGCCGGGCTGGCACCCGATCCGCAGCGCTATGCATCCGAAGCGATTGTACAAGTGTATGCTGCGCCAACCTATGGCTGGAAAGGCGCGATGGCGGTGCATCCGTGGATCATCTTTAAGCGCGCCGGTGAAACGCAATACAATCGTTACGAGGTGATCAGCTGGGGCAGCGATGAGAAGGTGCGTCGCAATCGCAATCTCCCCGATGGTTATTGGTATGGCGCGAAACCGCGTTTGCTGGTGGATCACCGTGGTAGTAAGGCGCAGGCAATGATTCCGCAAATTGAAGCAGCGATTAAATCCTATCCGTGGCCCAACACCTATCACGCCTGGCCGGGACCGAACAGCAACACGTTCCTGGCACACATTGGTCGCGAAGTGCCCGCGCTGAAGCTGGATTTACCGGCCAATGCCTTAGGTAAAGACTATCGTTCTTTACTGCATCCGGTTGGTTTACCGCCTTCTGGACGCGGCGTGCAGTTATCGTTGCTGGGGGTGTTAGGCGTAACCTTGGGCGCGGAAGAGGGGCTGGAGGTGAATCTACTCGGTTTAAATATGGGGGTCGATTTTTCGCCGTTGCAGCTGCGCTTGCCGTTTATCGGCGGGTTAGGGCAGGACAACGTGCAGAAAGACAATCCGTGAAATCGGCCCCGCAGCGGGGCCGAATTTTTTAGCACACGCCAAAATCGCCGCTTTCTTGATACAGAATCACGCTATCCGCTTTGATTTCAATTTCACGCTTAATCGGATCGTCAACGCGTGCACACCACAGTAAATCACCTTCAACGCGCAGCACTAACATCTTCGGACCGCCCGTTTTCGACTGCACAAAATCATCAACATTAAACATGGTACTTTCCTCGTTTGATCGGTGATAGCGCTGAGTGTATCTGCGTGTAGCGCCGCACGCAGCGGATTTTGTGCGCTGCCTGAAACGTTAAGGGTGCAGCAAGAACACCGTTGCCAGACCAAGGAAAATAAAGAATCCGCCGGTGTCAGTGATCGCGGTAATCAACACGCTGGAACCCACCGCCGGATCGCGTTTCATTTTGGTCATGATCAGCGGAATCAACACGCCCATTAGGGCGGCCAGTAACAAATTCAGCACCATCGCCAGCATCATTACGCCACCCAACTGCATATTGTCATACATCAGCCAGGTGATGCCGCCCATGATGCCGCCCCAAAACAGGCCGTTGATCAGCGCAACGCCCAGCTCGCGCATAATCAAAAACGAGAAGTTACCCGGCTCCACCTGATGCAGCGCCAGCGCACGCACAATCATGGTGATGGTTTGGTTGCCGGTATTACCGCCAATACCCGCGACAATCGGCATCAAGGCGGCCAGCGCCACCAGCTGCGAAATGGTGGCTTCGAACAGGCCGATCACGCGCGACGCGATGAATGCGGTGCACAGATTCACCGCCAGCCACGCCCAACGCTTGCCTACCGCTTTGCGTACCGGCGCAAATACGTCCTCGCCCTGGCTAATGCCCCCCATTTTACGGATATTGCTTTCATTCTCTTCATTCACCAAATCGACCACATCTTCAATGGTGATACGCCCAATCAGCTTGCCTTGTGCATCGGTAACCGCGGCGGAAATCAGGTTATAACGCTCAAACGCGCTGGCGGCATCTTCAGCTTTATCATTAAGCTGAAAGGTGGTGGGCTGGGCGTTCATCACGTCCATCACCAGCATTTTCGGTTTATTCAGCAGGATGTCGGTCAGGGTTAGCTCGCCAACCAGCTGATTTTGCTCGTCAGTGATGAAAATCTTGTCCGTGCCGTCCGGCATTTTTTTGCCTTTGCGCAGATAGCGCTGCACGGTGGCGAGCGTCACATCCGATCGTACAGTCAGGATATTGAAATCCATGATCTGGCCAACGCGATCGCGATCCAGTTCTATCACGCTCAGTAGGCGAGCGCGCAGGCCAGGTTCTAAGGTGGTCAGTAAACGGCCGGTGAGATCGCGTGGCAAGTAGCGAGCCAGATATACCTGATCGTCGATATCCAGCGGCTCGATGGCCAGCAGAATATCGCGATCAGACATTTCTTCCGTCAGGCTGGCCCACACGGTTTCGGATGCCTCAACCAGCACGCGGCCACGCTGTTCGGTTGGCACCAAACGCCACAACGCCTGACGCTCTTCTTCGGGTAAGGCTTCGAGAATGTCGGCTAAATCCGCCGCATGCAACTGCGCAAGTTCCCCTTCCAGCTCCTGTCGCCAATGAGTGATTTCCCGCAGCTCGGCGGCATTGAGATCAACGGATTTATCCAGCAGGACATCAACTAAATCGTGCTCATTGAGCAGAAGGGTAAGAATGTGGTGGCGGGTTTCCGCTAATTTTTGTGAATGCAAAGCAGACATAACGCGTCCTTTGTGTCTGTAAAGTCAGGTCAAAGTGTAGCGCGTTGCGGGGAACAGGGCATGAAAAGCAGCATTGTCTCAAACGACAATGTGGAACAGCATCGGTAACCCGCAAATGCCGTTAGCGCGGATCGCTGGTGCTCAAGGTCACCGGCTGAGGAGTGGCTTTCTTTTGCTGATGATGCTCAATCGCACCAGGGATAATGAAAAGCAGGCGGCCAGCTAAAATCATGAAGCTAATCAGCAAAATGATGCGCGTCATGGTACCGGTTTTGGGACGTCTTCGTGCAGGGATGGCGCTGTTCACGCGGGGTGGTTCCTGTAATTGCCCGGTTGGGCGGAGGCAATATTTAGTCACACTTGCCGCGCTTACGCAATCACTGTGTGAAAAATGAGCAAGAAAGGTGTGAGGTAGCTTGATTCACATCAGAAAAGCGGCCGCGCGCGGCGGCCGTAATTTCAGTAACTGGCTTTCTGCGCCAACAGCGTGGCGAAGCGGTATTTGATGCGATTGCCGTGCTCATCACGACGATGCAGCTCACCGAGATCCTCGTTGTACTTCACGATGTGCCAATTGCGGTAGTAATGGCTCAGCTCGCCGGACTTGAAGGTGAACGGGAAATTCTGCGAGTTGGGATAATCTTCCGTACTCATCGCCGCCACGATCAGGTTGTAGCCATATTTTTTGGTGCTGGCCTGCATATCGGCAATCAGCTGCGGAATGGTGTCCGGTTGCAGGAACATCATCACCACCGTAGAGAGCACGAACTGATAGTCACCGTTAAAGCGCACGTGATTGAGATCGCACAGCTCGGTGCGAATATTCATCAGGTTCTCTGCGGTGATGATGCTGTTCAGGCGTTCCAGGCTGGCTGGATTGCTGTCCCAGGCTGTTACATCGAAACCGTGCTGATGAAGATACAGGCTGTTACGACCTTGGCCGCAGCCCAAATCCAGCGCTTTTCCCACTTCCAGCTGCGGCAAGGCTGCCAATACTTCAGAATGCGTTGGCGTCAGGCCATATTTCTCAGCGAAATAGTTGTCAGGGCGTTTTGTCATAGCGATAACGCGGGCCAGTAGCCCGCTTATTCCTCTTCCAGCGTCAGTTTCCAGCCGGTGACATCATCCCAGTAGGCTTGTTCACGCTCCAGATCCAGCTGCACCAAGGTGTTCTGGCTCAGGAAACCGGCCGGGAAGGTCAGCGTCCATTCACCATCGTCGGTGCGCAGTTTGAGTGCATCCGGTTTGGTGGTCGCCTGACGCTGATTATTCAGCAAGGTGCCCAAGCGCAGCAGGAAGACCATCGGCAGAAACTGTTTCTTTTTGAACAAGGTGAAACGTGGCATTTCGTCCTGTTTCACCGCTTTGCGGTGATAACGTACCAGCGTGGCCAACAGCATCTGTTGATCTTGATTAAAGCCCGGCATGTTCGAGTTTTGCAGAATGTAGGCCGAGTGGCGCTGCATACCGCTGTGATTGATGGTTAATCCCACTTCATGGAGCAGAGCCGCCCATTTTAATAGCGCCGACAGCTGCGGGTTGGCATGTTTTGGATTTTGGTCCAGCCATTGCAGATATAGCTGCTCGGTGGTTTCCAATACGCGCCGCGCCTGATCGCTGTCGATGGCGTAGTGATTCGCCAAACTCTGCGCGGTGCGGCTGCGAATATCCTGATGACGGAAGCGGCCTTCCATTTCATACAGCACACCTTCACGCAGCGCGCCGTCAGAAAGGCGCAGTTCGCGAATCGCCAACGCATCAAACACGCCACACAGAATGGCCAGGCCGGGCACAAACACGGCTTTGCGCTCTTCTGACAAACCCGGCAGGCTCAGCGCGTTAAAGGACTTGTGCTTCAGCACTTCGGCCACCAGCATTTCCAGCGTTTCCGGGGTGATCAGCTTCTCTTTCTCGCCCATCGCCAGCAGCACTTCGCAGGCGGCTTTGATCGATCCGGACGCGCCCAGCGCATATTGCCAGCCGTGTAGACGATACTGCCACGCCATGGTTTCCAGCTTCTGTGCAGCAGAAAGCCGCGCACGGCGGAAATAGTCGGGCGTGATATCACCTTTTGGAAAATAGAGATTGGCAAAGCTGACGCAACCCATGCGGCGGCTCTCCACCAGCTGCGGCTCGAAGTCTTCGCCGATCACCAGCTCGGTTGAGCCGCCGCCGATATCAATCACCAGCTTGCGGCCTTTCTCCGGCTGCGTATGTTCCACGCCCATGAAGATTAAGCGCGCCTCTTCATTGCCGGAGATCACTTCAATCGGATAGGGAATCACCTCCGCGGCGCGCTGGAGAAACTCTTCCGCATTCACCGCAATCCGTAGCGTGTGCGTGCCAACAATGGTCACGTTGGCCGCGCTGAAACCTTGCAAACGCTCCGCGAACAGCGCGAGACAGTTCAGTCCGCGCTCCATCGCCTCTTCGCTTAAGCGGTTTTGTGCATCCAGCCCGTCGGCCAGATGTACACGCTGTTTCAGGCGTCCCAGCACTTGCAAAGCGCCATCAACCACCCGAGCAATGACCATGTGGAAGCTGTTAGAGCCGAGGTCGATAGCCGCGAACTCCTGAGGTTTCGGCGTACTTTTATGGGAAATTGGCATAGGCGTTATTCAGGTTGTTCCAGTTTCTTGATGTAATCGTAAATGGCCAGCTGCGAACGCACCTTTTTCCGGTTGCCGCGCGGCACATAACTATTACTCAGTTCTTTATCGACGATGCGGGCTTTCACCGTATCACTTAACAGAATGGCGATGATGTCCAGGATGCGCTGCTTCACGCGCGGATCGAGAATCGAAACCGCGACTTCGATACGGTGATCGATGTTGCGCGTCATCCAGTCCGCAGAAGAGAGGAACACCTTTTTCTCGCCGCCGCTTTCAAAAATATAGACGCGGTCATGCTCGAGGTAACGGTCAACGATGCTGGTGATGCGAATATTTTCGCTGATGCCCGGCAAATCAGGAATCAATGAACACATGCCGCGCACCAGCAAATTGATTTTCACGCCTGCGGACGACGCCGCATACAGGCGGTCCACCAAGCCGTTATCCACCAGATTATTGATTTTAAGCGTAATACCGCAGGGTTTTCCCTGCTGCGCATTCGCGATTTCCGCATCAATGTACTTGTACATCATGTCGCGCGAGTTCTGCGGCGACACCAGCAGGTGCTCGAACGTCACCGGACGATACGGATTCTCAATGAAGTTGAACACGCGTCGCACTTCATTGGTGATACGCGCGTCGGCGGTCAGCAATGAGTAGTCAGTATAAATGCGCGCGGTTTTTTCGTTGAAGTTACCGGTGCCGATGTGCGCATATCGCACGATCTCTTCGCCTTCGCGACGCGAAATCAAGAACAGCTTGGCGTGAATTTTCAACCCTGGCGCAGAGAAGATCACGTGTACGCCTGCTTCGGTCAGGCGTTTTGCCCAGCGAATGTTGGCTTCTTCATCAAAGCGCGCCTGCAGTTCCACGACCACGGTGACTTTCTTGCCGTTGTAGGCCGCATGAATCATCGCGTCCATGATGCGCGAATTTTTGGCGACGCGATAAATGTTGATTTTGATCGCCAGCACGCTGGGATCAAACGACGCCTGACGCAGCAGCTCCAGCACGTGCTCAAAGGTGTGATACGGATAATAGAGCAGCACGTCGCGATTGCGGATGGCATCGAAACCGTTACGGAAGCCGTCAAAGCCAATGTGGCGAATTTGCGGCAGCGGACGGTTTTCCAGATTGCTTTTACCCACATTCGGGAAGCTGATGAAGTCTTTGAAGTTATGGTAGCGGCCGCCCGGCACGATCGAATCGTAGTTGGAGATCGACAGTTTGTGACTCAGCATTTCCACCATCGCATTCGGCATATCGCGCTGGTAAACAAAGCGCACCGGCTCGGCGTTGAGGCGCTGCTTCAGGCTGGATGACATCAGCTCCAACAGGCTCGATTCCATTTCCGTGACCAAATCGTATTCGGCGTCGCGCGTCATCTTCATCGAATAAGCATTCAGCGCATCGTAATCGAAGAAGCCTTTGAAAATTTCATCCAGGCAGTAACGCAGAATGTTGTCCAACAGGATCATTGGTTTGCGGCGACGCGGTGATTCAGCCGGTAAATTAATGAAGCGCGGCACTTTATCAGAAGGAATTTCCAGTAACGCGTAGCGAATATCGTCGCCGCGAATGATTTCCACCGCCAGATAGGTGTAATCGTCTTTAAGGAATTCAATCAGGTCAGTATCGTGGTTAATCAGAATCGGCGTAACGTGCTGGCGCAATGTATGTTTGAAGTAGTAGCGCAGCCACTCTTGCTGATTCGGCGACAGCTGGCGTTCATTGATCAGGAAGATCTGATTACGCGCCATCTCCAGCAGCAGATCGTTATACAGCCCATCGAATTCCTGATCCGATTTCTGTACCCGCAGCTGAATTTTTTTCAACAGATGTCGAAGATAGGTGGGGGTGCCCTGTTCTTCACCGATCAGAATGCGACGTTTCAGATCGGCGAAGCGCACTTTATAGAACTCTTCGAGGTTGTTGGAGTAAATGCCAAGGAAGCGCATGCGTTCAATCAGCGGGTTCGTTTTGTCCGCGGCTTCCTGTAAAACACGTTCGTTGAAGCTTAACCAGCTTATTTCTTTTTCTATATACAGCTTATCCTGACCCATTCTGACTCCGTAAGGCTGTTGCTGGACGGATTATCCGGCGGAAAAATCGCAAAAATGCGTTACCGCTCAGTGTCCGCCATCATTATGGCGAGAGTATGGCAGGCTTGTCCAACGTCAAAGGTTGTCTTATCAATCAGCTACGGGCAACATAGCGACTTGTTTTCACCGGTAACCTGGCCTGCATGAGCATAAATCGTATTCCTGTCCACTTCAGCGACCGCCGCCGACGTGCCACCGACCAATGGGTGCGGCGCGTAGTCACGGCTTGTGGCGTGGGAATTTTGCTGCTGATGTTACTGCTGTTTTTTTGGTTGATCTGGGTAGTGCTGCCGCTTTTCAGCGCGCCGGGCATGCACAACACCACCAATCAGCAACTTTGGGATAAAAGCCCGGCATTGGCCATCGGCAGCGACGGCCATCTTGGCTGGCGCATTAGTCGCCATGAAGCGCGCTTTATTTCCCTGGATGGACAACCCGCCGCGCCCGCGCTGGCGCTCAGCGGCCGCCCCGATGCGGCGGTGATCAGCAGTAATAGCAGCAGCGTGCTGCTCAATATGCAGGGCGAATTGCTGTTAATGCAACCGCTGATCCACGCCGATCATGGCGAATGGTATTTCCCGCTGGGTGACCGCGCGATGCGCTTGTCGCAAGGCGCGGTCACCAACATGGCGCTGACCTCGCTTAGCGCGACGCAATGGCGTATCGCGGCGCAAACGGCGGCAGGCATCACGCTGTTAACGCTGGAAAATCAAAAAACCGTTAATCAAATCCTGATGCCGCAGCAGCAGGCCGATCATCTGCTGCTCTCGCCGGACGGTTCGCTGCTTTACACCAGCGCCGGGCGTCTGCTGCGCGTGTGGCAAATCACCCAATTCGGTGTGCAACTGCGTGAAACGCAAACCCTTAATCAGCGTCCGCAAAGTCTGCATCTGCTGGCGGGCGGGCGCACGCTGCTGGTTCAGGACGCCGCAGGCGTGCAGCAGTGGTTTGCGATTGCCGGGGAAAAAGGCCCGCGCCTGCAACAAATTCATACCTTTCACCACAGCCAGCATGCGCTGAGCGTGGTGCCGGAACCGCAGCGCCGCGTGTTCGCCACCTTTACCGCGCAAGGCGAAGTGAGTCTGTTTGCCAGTAAACAGCAAGGACCGATTTTAACCCGTCAACTGGCGCCGGGCATTCAGGCGCTGGCCTTCTCGCCGCGCGGCGATGGCATGATCATCGAGCGAGCAGGGCAGTGGCAGCAGTTTGCGCTCGACAATCCGTGGCCGGATTTCACCTGGCGCAACCTGTGGCAAAAAATCTGGTATGAAAACTACCCGAAAGCCGATTGGGTATGGCAATCCACGGCGGCGGGCGACAGCTATCAAGCCAAATTCAGCTTGATGCCGCTGGTGCTCGGAACGCTAAAAGCCGCCAGTTTGGCGCTGCTGTTTGCCACGCCGCTGGCGCTGGCCGCCGCCATGTATACCGCCTGGTTTATGTCGCCGGGTTTACGACGCTGGGTGAAACCCGGCATTGAGATGATGGGCGCGTTGCCGAGCGTGGTGATCGGTTTGATTGCGGGCGTGTGGCTCGCGCCGCACATCAGCAGCGCGTTGATTGGCGTGATGCTGTTGCCGCTGGCGCTGGCCGCCACCTTACTGCTGTGCGGCGTGCTGAGTCCGCGTTTGCCCGCTCGCTGGCGACGTCCCGGTTTTGAAGTGATTCTGCTGCTGCCGGTATTGCTGGCGGTGACAATATTGACGCTGTGGCTGCCCACGCTGCTGTGGCCGGACATCGGTGAACGCTTTGCCCATTATGAGCAGCGCAATTTGCTGGTGGCCGCGCTGGCGATGGGCTTTGCGCTGGTGCCGCTGATTTTTACCTTATCGGAAGATGCGCTGTTCAGCGTACCGGGCGCGCTGGGGCAAGGTTCGCTCGCGCTGGGGGCGACGCCGTGGCAAACCTTAACCCGCGTGGTGCTGCCGGGCGCGTCAGCGGGTATTTTTGCTGCGTTGATGATTGGCTTTGGCCGCGCCGTGGGTGAAACCATGATTGTGTTGATGGCCACCGGCAACACGCCGGTCAGCGAAGGCGGCCTGTTTGCCGGTTTGCGTGCGCTCTCCGCCAACATCGCCATTGAGATGCCGGAAGCCGCAGCAGGCAGCGCGCACTACCGCATTCTGTTCCTCAGCGCGTTGCTGCTGTTGATCTTCACCCTGGTGATCAACACGGTGGCCGAGTTGATTCGTCAACGCTTGCGCCAGCGCTACAGCCAGCATGAGGGACAATCATGAAGGCAATGCAACAAAACGATCGCTGGCGCTGGCTCACCGCCGGCGCGGTCGCCGTTTGTCTGCTGGCGTTTACGTTGTTGATCGGTTTGCTGGGTTGGCAAGGCGTGCGCGCCTTCTGGCCGCAGCCGGTGGATCAATACCAATTCCAGCCGCCCGGCGGCAGCGCGGTGATGGTGCTGGGCGAAACCTTAGATAAACAGCAGCACGGCGCGCAGTGGCGCTATGTGGTGAAAACCGGTAACCGCGATTTTGCTGCACCGGATTTCCGGGTGTTGGTCAGCCTTGGCGAGGCGAAAACCCGTCGCCCGGCAGATGCGCTGGTGCTGCAACGCCGCAGCGGCGGCAATGCTTACGGCTGGTTAGTGGAACTGCGCGAAGATAACGAAGTGCTGACCGCGCGCAATCGCAATGCCTTACTGCATCAGCGACTCGATCAGGTTCACGAACAGTTACGCCAGGCCAGCAACATTCGCCGTATCGAAATGGCGCGGCTGAACGCACAGCTGGAAAGCTTACAGCAGCAGGCCGACGATCAGCAGCGCAAAGGCGCTTTCAGTTTGCAGCAGCAATCAGAGCTTGATGCCAACCGCGCAGCGCTGCAACGCCGCTTCAGCGCGCTGGCGCAGCAGCTTACGCATCTGCAACACGCCAGCCAGCGCGATACCTTGGTGCTACGCGATGTGCAGGGCGAGGATCACGTGATTCCGCTGGCGCAAATCGTTGAGGCGTGGTACCCGAATACCCTGAGTCTTGGCGGCAAACTGCAACATTTTGCCCGCCAGATTTGGCAGTTTGTCAGCGATTCGCCCACCACCGGCGGCAGTGAAAGCGGGGCGTTTCCGGCGATATTCGGCACCGTATTAATGGTGCTGCTGATGTCGATTATCGTCATGCCGCTGGGCGTGGTGGCGGCGGTGTGGCTGCATGAATATGCCGGGCGCAATGCGCTCACGCGGCTGGTGCGCATTGCGGTGGTGAATCTCGCGGGCGTGCCATCCATTGTGTATGGCGTATTTGGCCTCGGCTTTTTTGTCTGGTTGATTGGCGGCACGCTCGATCAGCTGTTCTACTCCAACGCCTTACCCAATCCCACCTTTGGCACGCCGGGTTTGCTGTGGGCGGCGTTAACGCTGGCGCTGCTGACGCTGCCGGTGGTGATTGTCGCCACCGAAGAGGGGTTGTCGCGCATTCCGGATAATCTGCGGCAGGGTTCGCTGGCGCTCGGCGCGACGCAGGCGGAAACGCTGTGGCGGGTGGTGCTGCCGCTGGCCGTGCCCGCCATGCTTACCGGTTTGATTTTGGCGGTGGCGCGTGCTGCCGGTGAAACCGCGCCGCTGATGCTGGTGGGCGTGGTGAAAATGGTGCCGGAGCTGCCGGTTGACGCGGTGTTCCCCTATCTGCATCTCGATCGCAAATTCATGCACCTCGGTTTTCAGATCTACGATTTGGCGTTCCAAAGCCCGAATATCGATGCTGACCGACCGCTGGTTTACGCCACCGCCCTGCTGCTGGTGGTGATTATTCTGTCGCTCAATTTGCTGGCCATGGCGCTGCGCCATCGGCTGCGTGAGCGTTACCGGCTTATGACGCACTAAAAGGTTTAGAGATGACGCCCGATTACGACATCGCGCTTACCGTAAATCAGCTGTCGCTGTGGTATGGCGAGCGCCAGGCGCTCAATAACATTGATCTCCGCATTCCGAAAAATCGCATCACGGCGCTGATTGGCCCGTCCGGCTGCGGTAAATCAACGCTGCTGCGCTGCTTCAATCGTATGAACGACGTGATCGATCGCTGCCGCATTGAGGGCGAAATCTTGCTCGATCGGCATGCGGTAATGCAGGCGAATCAGGATCTGCCCGCGCTGCGCCGCCGCATTGGCATGGTGTTTCAGCGGCCCAATCCGTTCCCGAAATCAATCTACGAGAATGTGGTTTACGGCCTGCGTTTACAGGGCGTGCGCGATCGTCGCGTGCTCAACGAAGCCTGCGAACGCGCGCTGCGTGCGGCGGCCTTGTGGAGCGAAGTGAAAGATCAGTTGGGGCAGAGCGCATTGACGCTCTCCAGCGGTCAGCAGCAGCGTTTAGTTATTGCGCGTGCGATTGCAATTGAGCCAGAAGTGCTGTTGTTGGATGAACCGACATCGGCGTTGGATCCGATTTCGACGCTGGTGATTGAAGAGTTGATGACCACGCTAAAGCAGCATTTCACGTTGGTTTTGGTCACGCACAACATGCAGCAGGCGGCACGCGTCTCGGATTACACCGCATTTATGCACAACGGCCAGCTGGTGGAGTTTGATGAAACCGATCGTATCTTCACCGCGCCCAAAGCGCGACGCACCGAAGATTACATAACGGGTAGATTTGGCTGATCGAGCCGATATGATAACGGTCGCCAAGAATGGCGCCCCTACCAAACCGTAGGGTGCGCATTCATGCGCACCTGAAAATCAATCGTGCGCGTAACCTTGTGCGGGCAATGCTTTCCCATCCAGCCAGGCTTTGCCTTCACGCATCGCTAAACGGCCATCAACAAACCAGCTCACCACCAGCGGATAAATCGCGTGTTCCTGATGCTGCACGCGCGCGCTGATGTCGTCTTCACTGTCGCCCGCAAACACCGGTACGCGCGCTTGTAGCACAATCGGTCCGCCATCCAGCTCGTCGGTAACAAAATGCACCGAGGTGCCGTGTTCCGCGTCGCCGTTGTCCAGCGCCTGACGATGGGTATGCAAACCGGGATATTTCGGCAGCAGCGAGGGGTGAATGTTCACCAGACGATCGTGATAATGCGCAACAAACGCACTGCTTAGAATACGCATATAACCGGCCAGCACCACGAGATCGGGCGCGTAGGCATCAATCTCTTGCATCAGCTGACGATCAAACGCTTCGCGATCGGCGAAGTCTTTGGCCGATAGCGCGTGGGCGGGCACCTTGGCCTGCTGCGCACGCGTTAAACCAAACGCCGAGGCTTTATTACTGAAAACGGCAGCGACGCTGCCGTTAATCCGCCCGCTTGCGCAGGCGTCGAGGATGGACTGAAGATTACTTCCGTTGCCGGAGATCAGCACAACCAGTTTTTTCATGGATTGATAACCACACGCTCTTCGGCATCAGACGCTTTGATCACGCCAATTTTCCATGCTTTCTCGCCCGCATCGCTCATCAGCTGCACCGCTTTATCGGCATCGGCTGGGTTCAACGCAATCACCATGCCCACGCCGCAGTTAAAGGTGCGGTACATCTCGTGACGGCTCACGTTGCCTGCCTGCTGCAGGAAAGTGAACACCGCCGGCCACTGCCAGCTGCTCTCTTCCAGCACCGCTTGCGTGTTGTCTGGCAATACGCGCGGGATGTTTTCCCAGAAGCCGCCGCCGGTCAGGTGCGAAATCGCATGCACATCAACCTGTTCAATCAGGCTGAGGATGTTTTTCACGTAGATGCGGGTAGGGGCCAGCAAATGGTCGGCCAGTGATTTGCCTTCCAGCTGTTTGGTTTCTGGATCGGTCTGGCTGACTTCCAGAATCTTGCGCACCAGCGAGTAACCGTTCGAGTGTGGGCCGCTGGAACCCAGCGCAACCAGCACGTCGCCGTCCTGCACTTTCGAACCGTCAATGATCTCAGATTTCTCAACCACGCCAACGCAGAAACCGGCCACGTCGTAATCTTCACCGTGATACATGCCCGGCATTTCTGCGGTTTCGCCGCCCACCAGCGCGCAACCTGATTGCAAGCAGCCTTCGGCGATGCCGGTGATCACCGATGCTGCGGTGTCTACATCCAGCTTGCCGGTGGCGTAGTAATCGAGGAAGAACAGCGGCTCAGCACCTTGCACAATCAGGTCGTTAACGCACATCGCCACTAAATCGATGCCGATGCTATCGTGGCGTTTGAGATCCATCGCCAGACGCAGCTTGGTGCCGACGCCATCGGTTCCGGAGACCAGCACAGGCTCGCGGTATTTCTGCGGCAGCGCACACAGCGCGCCAAAGCCGCCCAATCCACCCATCACTTCCGGGCGGCGGGTTTTTTTCACTACGCCTTTAATACGGTCAACCAGATCGTTACCAGCATCGATATCAACACCGGCGTCTTTGTAGCTGAGAGAGGTTTTGTCGGTCACTGCGGAATCCCCACGCGATTGCGGTTGGTGGCAAAAATTAAGCGCGGCAATTCTATCAGCGCAGGCAAACGTTTGCGAGTCCCATCTCATGCCGCCTTTTTACAGCGTCTATTTTCTCTTCATCCACTATTATCAAATAATTGCGCAGCACAGTTGACCAACTTGCTGTGGCGCGGCGGCGAAAAGGCGGTATAATCCGGCGATTTTTTTTTAGCTCAACTCATTTCCGGGAGAACAATCATGAAGATCGTGGAAGTCAAACACCCGCTGGTCAAACATAAACTGGGCCTAATGCGTGAGCATGATATCAGCACCAAACGATTCCGCGAGCTGGCCTCGGAAGTGGGCAGCCTGCTGACCTATGAAGCCACTGCCGATTTGGAAACCGAGCGCGTAACCATTGAAGGCTGGAACGGTCCGGTTGAAATCGATCAAATCAAAGGTAAAAAGATCACCGTAGTGCCGATTCTGCGTGCCGGTCTTGGCATGATGGAAGGCGTATTGGAACACGTTCCCAGCGCGCGCATCAGCGTGGTTGGCGTATACCGCGATGAAGAGACGCTGGAGCCGGTACCCTATTTCCAGAAGCTGGTGTCGAACATCGAAGAGCGTCTGGCGTTGGTCGTGGATCCGATGCTGGCCACGGGCGGTTCAATGATCGCCACCATCGATCTGTTGAAGAAAGCCGGTTGCAGCAGCATCAAAGTGTTGGTGTTGGTTGCCGCGCCGGAAGGGATTGCTGCGTTAGAGAAAGCGCATCCAGACGTTGAGCTGTACACCGCGTCAGTCGATCAGGGATTGAACGAAAAAGGCTACATCATTCCAGGTTTGGGTGATGCCGGCGACAAGATTTTCGGAACCAAATAAAGCAATTAGCCGGCCAAAGAGTCGGCTTTTTTTTGGCAAAAAAACACAACTCAGGTAATGCAACTTGTCCCGCGCCGCACTAACACCCTGCACTTTGGGTCGCGGCGTGATTTATCGCGCATGTTGGCGGCGGCTCAGTGGCTGTCAGAAGCGCAATACATTGCGCCGCTACCGAAAGGTGCGGCTGGGGCAAATTCGCATTCAGATGACTCAAGGGGATAATAAATAAATGACTCGTCGCGCTATCGGCGTCAGTGAACGCCCACCGCTGCTGCAAACCATTCCACTCAGCCTGCAACATCTGTTCGCCATGTTCGGCGCAACGGTGTTGGTGCCGATTCTGTTTCACATCAACCCGGCCACGGTGTTGCTGTTTAACGGCGTGGGCACTTTGCTGTATCTGTTTATCTGTAAAGGCAAAATCCCGGCGTACCTCGGATCGAGCTTTGCCTTTATCTCGCCGGTGCTGCTGCTGTTACCGCTGGGTTATGAAGTGGCGCTCGGCGGCTTTATTCTGTGCGGTTTCCTGTTCTGCGTAGTGGCGCTGATCGTCAAAAAAGCCGGCACCGGTTGGCTCGACGTGATGTTCCCGCCGGCGGCGATGGGCGCGATTGTGGCGGTGATTGGCCTTGAACTGGCTGGCGTCGCGGCCAACATGGCCGGATTGCTGCCTGCTGAAGGCACGTCGCCCGATAGCAAAACGGTGATCATCTCCATGGTGACGCTGGCGGTAACGGTATTTGGTTCGGTGCTGTTCCGTGGCTTCCTTGCGATCATCCCCATCTTGATCGGTGTGCTGGTTGGCTACGCGCTCTCATCGGCGATGGGCATTGTCGATTGGCGTTCAGTGGAAAACGCGCCGTGGTTCGCGCTGCCCACTTTCTACACGCCGCGCTTCGAGTGGATTGCGATGCTGACCATCCTGCCTGCGGCGCTGGTGGTGATTGCCGAGCACGTCGGCCACTTGGTGGTGACGGCAAACATCGTGAAGAAAGATCTGATTCGCGATCCCGGTTTGCATCGCTCGATGTTTGCTAACGGTTTCTCCACCATGCTGTCCGGCTTCTTCGGCTCTACGCCGAATACCACCTACGGCGAGAACATCGGCGTAATGGCGATCACCCGCGTGTACAGCACCTGGGTGATCGGCGGTGCAGCGATCTTCGCGATTCTGCTGTCGTGCGTGGGCAAACTGGCGGCGGCGATTCAGGCGATCCCGGTGCCGGTGATGGGCGGCGTGTCGCTGCTGCTGTACGGCGTCATCGGCGCATCCGGCATTCGCGTGCTGATTGAATCCAAAGTGGACTACAACAAAGCACAAAACCTGATCCTGACCTCAGTGATCCTGATCATCGGCGTAAGCGGGGCCAAAGTGCACATTGGCGCGGCTGAATTGAAAGGCATGGCGCTGGCAACCATCGTGGGCGTTGGCCTGGCGTTGATTTTCCGCTTAATCAGCGTGTTACGCCCGGAAGAAGTGGTGCTGGACGCAGACGAAAAACGCGAATCCTGAAGCCGTTAAGCGGGCAGGGAAGCCCGGTTCATCTCCACCAAAGATCGTGATAAACTTGCGCCGTTTTCTGCCCGCTCATCCGTTGAGGTACTTCTGAACACGCCGGCACAGCTCTCATTGCCACTCTATTTACCCGATGATGAAACCTTCGCCAGTTTCTGGCCGGGGGAAAATCCGTCTCTGCTGGCCGCGCTGCAAGGCGCACTTTCTCAGCAACATGGCAGCTATCTCTACTTCTGGTCACGCGAAGGCGGCGGCCGCAGCCACCTGCTGCACGCGGCGTGCGCGGAACTTTCGGCGCGCGGTGAAGCGGTGGGCTATGTGCCGCTGGATAAGCGCACCTGGTTTGTGCCGGAAGTGTTGGAAGGCATGGAGAATCTGGCGCTGGTGTGCATCGATAACATCGAATGCATCGCGGGCGATGCCGAGTGGGAAATGGCGATTTTCGATCTTTACAACCGCATTCTGGAAATCGGCAAAACCCGCTTGCTGATCACCGGCGATCGTCCACCGCGTCAGCTGAATTTAGGTTTGCCGGATTTGGCGTCGCGCCTCGATTGGGGACAGATTTACCGCTTACAGCCGCTCTCTGACGACGACAAATTGCAGGCGATGCAGCTGCGCGCCGGATTACGCGGTTTCGAATTGCCGGAAGATGTCGGGCGCTTTTTGTTGAAGCGCCTCGACCGCGAAATGCGCACGCTGTTTGATACGCTGGATCGCCTCGATCGCGCCTCCATTACTGCCCAGCGCAAACTCACTATTCCGTTCGTGAAAGAGGCGCTGGGGCTTTAAAACAGCGCCAGCATCGCGCGGCTCTTGCTGCAACGCGGAGGTTGATAAATGCTCACCATGATTATTTATCCTTTTTGATACACCTTGAAGCGCTTTTGCAGTTCGCGGAACTGGTCGATCCGCGCGTCGTAGCGTGCCTGTTTCAGGCTGCCGAGCGGCACTTGGGCGCTGGCGCTGCTTAACGTGGTGATGGCCTGATCGAGCTGGCCGTTCAGCGCCAAACTTTCCGCACGTGCCGAAAGCTCTTCATCGCGCAAACCCTGCGCCGCTGAAGCCTGCGCCAGCAATTCCCACGCGTTAAGATCGTCAGGATGCGCGAAGGTGTAGCGATTGAGAATGCGGCTGGCGTTGGCCGGTTGTTTAGCTTCGACGTAGGCATTGGCGAGGTTGAGTTGCAGCACCGGATTGCTGCTGCTTTTCGCGCCGTTGAGCATGCCGATCGCCTGCTGCGGCTGATTCAAACCAATGTCGATATCCGTCATCAGGTCGAGGAACCATACGTTATCCGGCTGTTTCGCCAGCAGCGGAGCCAGCACTTTTTTGGCGTTGGCAAAATCTTTCGCCTGGAGGAACTGCACCGCTTTGCCGTACTGCGCGGCCTGCTGTTCGCGCACGTTGCCTTTGGCGTATTCATTCAGTAAATCATCGGTTAACTGATTACGGCCGGTGGCGTACATGCCCAGCGAACGCACTTTCGCCATATAAAAATCCTGCGATGATTGCACCACCACCGGTCGCATCTGGTTGGCACGGTTGCGCGCATCGGCTAAGCGGCTATCCGGCAGCGGGTGCGTGAGCAGAATTTCGGGCGGTTTGGAGGAGAAGCGGCTTTGATCCGCCAGCTTTTGCAGAAAAGTGGGCATTGCCTGAGGATCGAACCCGGCCCGTTGCAGCACCTGCAAACCAATGCGATCGGCTTCCTGCTCGTTGCCTTGAGTGAAGCTGATCACGCCTTGCTGCGCACCCGCCAGGGTGCCGGTGAGCGCCGCCATGCCCGCTTGCGGGCTCGCCATGGCCAGTAAAATCGAACCCAACGCGCCCACCCACGTCAGCGGCGCATTACGTTTTTGTTCTTCCATCGCACGCGCCAGATGGCGCTGCGTCACGTGCGAAATTTCGTGCGCCATCACCGAGGCCAGCTGGCTTTCGTTATCGGTATAGCGGAACAGCGACGAATGGAGCACCACGTTACCGCCAAAGAAGGCGAAGGCGTTGAGTTCATCATTCTGGATCAGGAAGAAATGGAATGGCGTGCGCACCGAGTTGGCGTGCGCAACCAAACGCAGGCCAAGTTCATTAATGT
The DNA here is from genome assembly GCA_966185695.1 of uncultured Pantoea sp. Lineage (GTDB taxonomy): Bacteria > Pseudomonadota > Gammaproteobacteria > Enterobacterales > Enterobacteriaceae > Pantoea. The sequence goes on from CBIFUL010000016.1 coordinate 27,106, forward strand.
ATTGGTTTAGCAGCGGATCCTGGATCAGAGGCGCACTGGCGCGCAGCTGGCGCACATAGAAGTCGCCCATCTGCAATTCCTGGTTAATCGACAGCGTGGAACCTGCTGTGGTGCCCATATCGGGCAAATTGTCACTCACGTCTGCGCGTACGCTAAGCGCAGGGGCGAGCAGCAGCGTAGGAATGAGGGCCGCCAGCACTGATTTTTTCAACCGGTTAAACATGCCTGAATCCTGTAAAAGTCACCCGCATTTGGACAGGTAAGGGGTTCAAATGTTCTCGCATCATTTCCGCTTTTGCAGCGGCTCTATCTTAGCCGTTGAGGTGTAACAAGCAACCGCGCAGTAGACGTAATCTATCGTTGCAAGGGCTTTGCCCGGTTCAGCAAAGCCCCTCTATGCAACTACAGATATGCACACTCGGTAGCGGCGCAATTTATTGCGCCTCTTTTAACTCTCATTGCTTCAGGTTTGCGCGATAAATCGCGCCTTACCCATTTTGCGGAGTACGGCATAACCTGATGCCATTTCCCTGCTTAGGGGAAAATATCGAAAAAACAGGTTCTGCGCGCCAAAATTGCAGCAAAAAATTGAATAGCCCAAAACGAGTAACAGCGGCATTAATGGCGGCTAATAGTTAAAGTTACGTAAAGTTGCTCAAAATTACTGACTTTGGCATGAAGTTTTCCAGGCTTTCTCTGAAAATCAGCGCTCATAATCTCCCGTTGGCACTCTTTATCCATCAGTGATTTTAATCGTCGTGCCGCAGGTAAGGTTAATCACCGCAGTAATCAATGGCTATTTTTTCCACGCTCGTCAACCAGCGTAAGCTGCACTTCAATCGCAATTTCCTGTCCAGCAAAAAATCAATCTTCTGAACAGCAACAATCGAAATGCTGATTCAATTAGCCTGACGCACTCTTTTGCACGCAATGAATTTGCCGAACAGCCCGGAACGACAGGCGCTTTGCCCTGCGCACGCTGTGATATAGATAAGGCACTTTATTCAAACGGACTGTGCATTGGCGCAGTGGAAGCCGGAGAATTTCTATGCGTTCTGTTGTCTCGTTCGCCCTGATTGCGATTGTGGGCGGTTTTGTTGGCGCGGCCGTCAGCAAAAGTGATGACCTGTATCAACGTGTGGCAAGTCACTTTTCTACCCCGCCCGCCGATGCGGAAGGATTCTGGACCACGCCCGCCGTGGAAGGCTACGGCAAGATCCATTACGACGCCGATACCGCGTTCAAACCGGTTGCCGGACTGAGCAACAAAGTCGTGTTTCAAATCACCCGCAGTGAAGGCGACATCAAGCGGCCCAATCTGGGGCTGGAGCGCGTGGCGCGGGTGGTGAACTTGTATATCGCTTCCGGCGTGCCCGCGGAGGACCTGCACTTTGTCGTCTCCGTCACCGGCGATGCCACGCCTGCGATGTTGGATAACGCGCACTTCCAGCAGTTCTATCAAGCCGACAACCCCAATCTGGCGCTGATCGGCGCGCTGAATAAGTTGGGCGTGAAAGTGTCGGTGTGCGATCAATCGGTGGCGTTCCACCACTTTCCGAAAGCGTGGATTGATCGATCCGTGATTCATGCACTTTCCAGCCCGACCACCGTGTCCACGCTGGAAAATCAAGGTTATGCCCTACTACAGATGTAAATCGACTCGTCTACGCTCAGGAGAAGTGAAATGCGTCCAGCATCCTATATTGTCATCGCCGCACTGGCCGGTTTTGTCGGCGGCAATGTGCTGCAACTGCCCGAACTGGTGGACAAGGTCAGCGGCAAGTTTGCCGATCAGAAATCTGACCCCGCCGATTTCTGGAGTACGCCAGCCATCGAAGGCTACGGCAAGATCCACTTTGTGAACTCGCCCGATTACAACCCGGCTAACACCCCCGGGTTGAGCAATAAAATTGTTTTCCAGATCAACCGCAATGAAGGCGATATTCTCAAGCCGAATCTCGGTCTGGAGCGCGTGGCGCGCGTCACCAACCTCTATTACGCGGCGGGCGTGCCGCTCAAGCAGCTTAACTTTGTGGTGTCGATTAATAGCGATGCGGTGCCCGCTGCGCTCACTAACGATCAGTTCCGCAAAACCTATGGCCGCGATAACCCCAATTTGCAGCTGATTGATGAGCTGAAAAAAGCCGGGGTGAAGGTGACGATTTGCGATCAGTCGGTGGCGTTCCATCAGTATGAACGTGACTGGATTGACTCGCGCATCACCCATACGCTCTCCAGCGGCACCACCGTGGCGTCGTTACAAAACGAAGGTTACGCCTTCCTGATGTTGTGATTCCTGCCTGACAGCAGCCTGCGCTGCTGTCATCTCTCCTTCATCTTTCCGCGATGTTGCTGTAACAGTTGGCTTCTACATTAAGCGCCAATGAGATCGATCTCATTGGCCCTTCATACTTCTCGTTATCGGTGCGTTGGCTGCTCTCGCTCACCCCAATCACTTACTCAAGTAAGCTCATCGGGGTTCGCTCATCTGCCGCCTTCCTGTAACTCGAACTATTTTGGGCAATGGCACTTAACGAGGCGCACATGTCCGACTTAATCAGCGTGGCAAAACTGGCTGGCGTATCACGCGCTACCGCCGCGCGCGCATTTTCCGACCCGCATCTGCTGCGCGCTAACACCCTGGAAAAAGTGTTAGCGGCGTCAGAGCAGCTCGGCTTCCGTCCCAATCACATTGCGCGTCAGCTGCGTACCCAAAGCTCCACCACGCTCGGCGTGCTCTTGCCTTCTTTGCTCAATCCTATTTTCTCGCGCCAGCTGCAAGCGATGGAGCGCCAGGCGCGCGCCGCCGGTTACGGCCTGCTGGTGGCGACCAGCGATTATCAGCCGGAACGCGAAGCGGCGATTGTTGAACATATGCTGGGGCAGCGCGTGGCCGGTTTGGTATTGACGGTGGCGGATGCCGATCGCAGCGCGGTATTGCACACCTTGCATGCCGCCAACATGCCGTTTGTCCTCGCGCACAACGTACCGCAGCGTAGCCATTGGCCGGCGATTTGCGTCGATAACCGCCGGGCGATGCAGGAAGCCACCGAACATCTGCTTGCGCTCGGTCACCGCCACATCGGCATGGTGGCTGGGCCGATGCTGCAATCGGATCGTGCGCGGCTGCGCTATCAAGGCTATTGCGATGCCATGCAGCAGGCCGGATGCGCGGCGCTGCCGGTGATTGAAATGGCCAGCCATACGCAATCGGATTTCGCGCTGCTGCAACCGCAGTTGCAGGGCCTGCGCCAGCGGCTCAGCGCCGTGATTTGTACCAACGACTTGCTTGCCATCAGCCTGATTGGCGCGGCGGCGCGTGCCGGCGTGCGCGTACCGCAGCAGCTTTCGGTGATGGGTTTTGATGGCATTGAGATTGGCGAACAAATGGCACCGTCGCTGGCAAGCGTTGCGCAGCCTGCCGACCTGCTCGGTGCCTGTGCGATTGACATGCTATTACAACCCGCCAGCCGCGTTACGCGCGTATTGGCACATCGGTTGCGGAGCGGTGAAAGCATCGCCGCGCCAGCCGCCGCTTTTTGATACCAACACCAGGGAACCACCATGACACTCCATAAAAAAGTGAAGATCGTTGCCGGGGCGCTCGCGCTGACCGCCGGTTCGCTGTTCAGCAGCTTGACTCAGGCCGCTGAAACGGCGATCTGCTACAACTGCCCGCCGGAGTGGGCGGATTGGGGCACACAACTGAAAGCCATCGCCAAAGACACCGGTATTCAGGTGCCGCAGGACAACAAAAACTCCGGCCAGGCGCTGGCGCAAATGGTGGCGGAGAAAGGCAATCCGGTTGCCGACGTGGTCTATTACGGCGTGAGTTTTGGTATTCAGGCCGACAGCGCGGGCGTGATTGCCGATTACCAGCCGCAGCACTGGGACGACATTCCCGCTGGCATGAAGGATCCCAACGGCAAATGGGTGGCGCTGCACTCCGGCACCATGGGCTTTATGGTTAACGTCGATGCGTTGGGCGGAGCGCCGCTGCCGCAGTCGTGGGACGATCTGCTGAAGCCAGAATATAAAGGCATGGTGGGTTATCTCGATCCGGCCAGCGCCTTTGTGGGTTATGTCGCCGCCGTAGCGGTGAATCAGGCGAAGGGCGGCAGCCTGCAAGACTTCACGCCTGCACTGACGTGGTTCAAAAAGTTGCAGGCCAACCAACCGATCGTGCCGAAACAAACTGCCTACGCGCGTTTGATCTCGGGCGAGATCCCGATTCTGCTCGACTACGATTTCAACGCCTATCGCGCTAAATATAAAGATCGCGCCAACGTCGCCTTCATTATTCCAAAAGAGGGCACCGTCACCGTGCCTTACGTGATCAGCCTGGTGAAAAACGCGCCGCACGCTGCCAACGGCAAGAGAGTAATGGATTACGTGCTGTCGGATAAAGGTCAGGCAATTTGGGCGAATGCCTTCCTGCGTCCGGTGCGCACCTCGGCGATGACGGCCGACGCCAGGAAATTTTTCCTGCCGGACAGCGATTATGCGCGCGCCAAAACGGTTGATTACCAACAAATGGCCGATGCGCAGAAAGCCTTCTCGGCCACCTACCTGAGCGAGATTCGTTAATGTCGATGTCCGACACGCTGGCGGCCTCGCGCCGCCAGCTTCGCACCCTGCCGGGCAGCCGCTGGCTGTGGCTGACGCTGCCCGCGCTGCTGTTCTTCTGCGCGTTCTGGCTGCTGCCGTTTGCCCGTTTGCTGCAAATCGGCATGCAGGACGATCGCAGTACCCAGCAAAGTGGTTACTGGACGGTGATCGCTCAGCCGCATTATCTGTTGAGCCTGCTGAACACGGTGCTGCTGTCGCTGGCGGTAACGCTGGTGACCTTGGTGATTGCCGCAATCGTGGGCTGCTTCCTCGCGCGACAGCGTTTTAAGGGACGCGGCACGTTGCTGGCGCTGCTGACGTTTCCGCTGGCGTTTCCCGGCGTGGTGGTGGGCTTTTTAGTGGTGATGTTAGCCGGACGCCAGGGGTTGCTGGCGCAGGTCAGCATGAGCCTGCTGCACGAACGCTGGACGCTGGCGTATTCGCTCGCCGGGTTGTTTATCGGCTATCTCTATTTCTCGCTGCCGCGCGCCATCGTCACCTTGGTGGCGGCGAGCGAAAAACTCGATCGTTCGCTGGAAGAAGCGGCGCGATCGCTCGGTGCCAGCCAATGGCGCATTACCTGGGACGTGATCGTGCCGGGTTTGCAACCGGCGCTGCTTTCAACGGGTGCGCTGTGCTTTGCCACCAGCATGGGCGCATTTGGCACGGCATTTACCCTCGGCACCGATTTGGCGGTGTTGCCGCTGACCATTTACGGCGAGTTCACCAACTACGCCAACTTCGCCACGGCGGCGGCGCTGTCGGTGGTGATGGGCGGCGTCGCCTGGCTGGCGCTGATGCTGGCGCGCAGTTTCGCGCACAAGGAGGCGGCATGAAACGTCGCGGACTGTTTAGCCTGCAACTGTTCATCACCAGCATCACCGCGCTATTTATGATCGTGCCGGTGGTGTTATCGATGCTGGCGGGCGTGACCAACAACTACTTTATCGGCCTGCGCAGCGGCTTCACCCTGAAATGGGTCGAGCAGGTGTGGGAAATGTATGCCGACACGTTTTGGCTGTCGCTGCTGATTGCGCTGTGCTGTTTGCTGGCCACCTTATTGATTGGCGTACCCGCCGCGTGGGGACTATTGAAAGCGCCGGGACGCTGGGCGGCGCGCATTGAAGAGTTGCTGATGCTGCCGGTGGCGCTGCCCGGCTTAGCCACCGCGCTCGGCATCATTTTGCTGTACGGCCAATTCTCCGGCCTGCGCGATAGCTGGCTGTTCATTCTGATCGGGCATGTGCTGTTTACCTTGCCGTTCATGATGCGGCCGGTGCTGGCGGTGATGCAGGCGGTGGATATGCCACGCCTGGAAGAGGCCGCGGCCAGCTTAGGTGCCAGCCTGTGGCAGCGCTTCTTTACCGTGGTGGTGCCGAACTGTCGCAACGGCATTTTGGCGGGGGCGTTTATGGTGATCACGCTGTCGGTCGGCGAATTCAATATTACCTGGATGCTGCATACGCCGCTGACCAAAACCCTGCCGGTTGGCCTTGCCGACAGCTATGCGTCAATGCGGCTGGAGGTGGGTTCTGCCTATACGCTGATTTTTATCATGATGATTCTGCCGCTGCTGCTGATGCTAAACGCCGTGAATCACTGGCTTAACCGCGCGGTTACGCGCCAACACAAGGAGGCGGCATGAATCCTTCAGCCGTTACCGTGACGCTGCGCAACTGCTCGCGTCACTTCAATCATCATCAGGCGCTGCAACCGCTCGACCTCAGGGTGCAGGCGGGCGAAACGCTGGTGCTGCTCGGCCCGTCCGGCTGCGGTAAAACCACCACCTTGCGCATTATCAGCGGGCTGGAGAGCTGCGATGACGGTGGCGAAGTGTGGTTTGACCAGCGCAACGTCACCGCGCTGCCGATTGAGAAGCGCAACGTCGGCATGGTATTCCAAAACTACGCGCTGTTTCCCAATCTCAACGTGGCAGAAAACGTCGCCTACGGCCTGAAAGTGCAGGGCGTAGCGCGGGCGGAACGCGAAGCGCGCGTACAGGAGATGCTGGCGTTAGTGGATCTCACTCCGCTGGCGCAGCGCAGCATCGACAAACTTTCCGGCGGACAAAAGCAGCGCGTGGCGTTGGCGCGCGCGCTGGCGGCGCGTCCAAAAGTGTTGCTGTTTGATGAGCCGCTGGCGGCGCTCGATGCACGGCTGCGCGATCGCTTACGGCTGGAGATCGGCAGTTTGCTCAAGCAACTGGCGATCACTGCGGTGTACGTGACGCACGATCAGCAAGAAGCGATGGCGCTCGGCGACCGCATTGCGGTGATGGAGCAGGGCCGCCTGGTGCAAATCGATACGCCACAAAACATTTACCAACGCCCGGCGTCGAAATTTGTCGCGGATTTTGTCGGCGCGATTAACTGCGTGGATGTCGATACGCGCGGCAATCCGCAGCGCTTCTGCCGCCCGGAGGATGTGCTGCTGGCCGATGACAATCGCTATCCGCGTCAGGGCTTTATTTTGGGCACCACCTTTTTAGGGGCCTCGCAGCGGCTGGCGATCGACATCGGGCTGGCAACGCCGATTCAGGTGGATCGCCACGCGCGCGAAGCCTGGCACGCCGGGCAACCGGTGAGTTGGACGCTGGCGCAGGATGCCGCGCTGCTATTTTCTGTTGAGGGGACGTCGTGTGTCTGAAGGAATAACGCTGATTGCGCAAATCAGCGATTTGCATATCAAGGCAAAAGGGCGTCTGTCGTATAAAAAAGTCGATACGCAGGCGGCGCTGCTGCGGGTTATCGAGACACTCAACCGCCTGTATCCACGTCCTGATAGGGTGGTGATCAGCGGCGATTTGGTGGATTTCGGTACCGCCGAAGAGTATCAAACGCTGCGCGAAGCCCTGCGCGGTTTGCAGCTGCCGTATATGCTGATGCCGGGCAATCATGACGATCGCCAACAACTGCGCGCCGCTTTCCCCGAGCATCACTATTTGCAGCGGGGTGAAACGCTCAATTGGCAGATGCGGGTGAAGGATGTGCAGCTGCTGGCGCTGGACTCCAGCGTGCCGCACAAGCCGTGGGGCTACGTCGATGACGCGCAGCTGCAGTGGCTGGCTCAGCAGCTGCAACGCGAGCCGCAGCTGCCGACGCTGGTGCTGCTGCACCATCCGCCGTTTATGTGCGGCATCGGGCATATGGATCAGCAGCCGCTGCGCAATCCCGATGCGCTGGCAGCGATTATTCGCCAGCATCCGCAGGTTGAGCGCGTGTTGAGCGGACATCTGCACCGTTCGGTGCAGGCACGTTTCGCCGGCACGCTGGCCTGCGTGGCGCCCGGCGTGTCGCATCAGGTGGCGTTCGATTTAGCAGAAAACGGGCCAGCCAACTTCACGCTCGAGCCGCCGGGATTTTTGCTGCATCGCTGGCATCCGCAGCAGGGGATGACCACGCATCTGTGCGCCATCGGCGATTATCCAGGGCCGTGGCCGTTTTATGATGCCAACGGTTTGATTGATTAGTACCCTTCATACTTCAAGTTACCGGTGCGTTGGCTGCTCTCGTTCACCGCCCTCCTGCACCTTGAATTATTTTGGGTATAGCCAAAGAATTACTGCGGCCTGACAGGATGTTTCGTGCTCAATTTGCGTTGTGGGTGTAGAATTTGCGCTTCGCTCACCGAGGCGAGCCACTCCAACAATAACAAGACTGTCAGGCACGCAAATTTATGAATCTACTCACCAGGGTGGATGCGTCATGTTAAGCATCCGGCCAAAGACTGACCTGCGCACGCTGATTGCTTTGCTGGCGATCACCAGTATCGTTATCACCCTTGCCAATACGCTGTATGCGACGTGGCGCGTGCAGCGCATGGTCCTGATTGAAAGCACGCTTGAAGCCAATCGCGCTTATGCCACCAAACTCGCCGCCACCACCGAAGTCTTTTTCCAGCTGGCTCAGTCGCAGCTGCATTTCAGCGCTTCGCAGCTGGGCAAAGCCTTTGATGATACCGATCTGGCGCAGCAGGAAGTGAATCGTCTGCGTGAACAGACCAACAGCTTTAACTCGGTAGCCGTAGTGGATGCCAATGGCGTGGTAAAAGCGATTTCACCGGAATCGCTGATGCTGAAAGGCATGCATCTCACCAGCCAGGCATCGCGTGAAGCCTTAGCCAAACGCCAGCCGATGGTGAGCAAACCGAGCATTTCTGCTGCGAATAACCTGATTGTATTTGTCTCCTGGCCCATCTGGAGTAATGAAGGCCGCTATCTCGGCTACGTCGGCGGCACCATTTACCTGAAGAAGAGAAGCATTCTGAACGCATTGCTGGGCGAGCAGTTCTACCGCGACGGCACGCAGGTGTTTGTGGTGGATAGCAGCAATCAGGTGCTGTATCACCAAAATAGTCAGCTGATCGGCAAAAGCGTGCCGAGCATCGTCAGCGAACAGCAGCGCGAAGAGCAGAGCAACGGCGAAGTGCAGCTGAGCGAAGACGGCCGATCGAAACTGGCGGGTTACGCCATTGTACCCACCACCGGTTGGATGGTGGTGGCGCTGAAACCCACCGATGTGACACTCGCGCCGCTGTCGGGCCTGTTGTTAAAAGTGCTGAAAAATTCCGTGCCCTTTGCGCTGCTGACTTTGCTGGTGGCGGTGATCCTGGCGCGTCTGATTGCGCTGCCGCTGTGGCAGCTGGCGCGTAAAGCCAGCCAAATGGATACGCAGGGCGTGTCGAATGAGATCGGCGGCATTCGCGCCTGGTATTTCGAAGCGGCGCAGGTGAAGCGCGCGCTGCTCACCGGGATAGGGCTGGTGCAGGACAAAATTGGTCGGCTGAAGTCGGAAACGCAGAGCGATCCGCTGACCAATTTGCTCAACCGCCGCGGCTTAAGCGCGGTATTGGATTACTTCGAGACCATGCAGCAGCCGTTTGCGGTGCTGGCGCTGGATATTGACCATTTCAAGCGGGTGAATGATTCCTTCGGCCACGACGTGGGCGACGAAGTGATCAAGCAGGTGGCGCGAACTCTGCGCAGCAGCGCGCGGCAAACCGACGTGGTGTGCCGCAGCGGCGGTGAAGAGTTCCTGATGTTGCTGCCGGCCACCGCAGTGGAAGATGCGCGCATTCTCGCCGAGCGCGTGCGCATCAGCATTGCCGAGAGCTGGATTGATCAGGTGGGCAATATCACGTTGTCGGTGGGTATCGCGCATTGGCAGCCAACCGGCGACTCGCAGGATTTCAGCTTGAAGCAGGCCGATGCCGCGCTGTATCAGGCGAAAAATGCCGGGCGTAACTGCGTGATGATCGCCGGGCAAGATGCAAGAGTAAGCAGTATTGCGCATTAAGTGCGTTGCGGTATGAAAACATGAATCATCGCGGTGACACTGCGGGTTTGCATATTCGGTAGCGGCGCAATTTTTTGCGCTGCTTCAGCCTACGCAGTCGCTTCAGGTTTGCGCGATAAATCGCGCCGCTACCGAATGTGCGGTTGGCGGGTTTATTGCGCGACTCAAGGTCATTAAGCAATGCATTGCGCGATGCATCGCACCGCTTCAGAATGTGCGCCTCGATATTTTATTGCCCCCGTTTTGGCTTCAAGGAAGTGGTTATGCTGGTTCTGCTTTATCAATGGTACAAACGTCGCTTTAGCGATCCGCAGGCCATTGGCCTGCTGGCGATTCTGCTGGCGGCGTTTTGTATTTTATTCTTCTTAAGCGGATTGCTGGCACCGTTGTTAGTGGCCGTGGTGTTGGCTTATCTGCTTGAATGGCCAACCGTGCGCTTGCAGCATCTTGGCTGTAGCCGCACGCTGGCAACCGGTATCGTGCTGGCGGTATTTGCCGGGATTCTGCTGGTGATGGTGCTGATTGTCGCGCCGGTTGCCTGGCAGCAGGGCATCAACCTGACGCGCGATCTGCCCAACATGCTCAATAAACTCTACGTGTTTGCCGCCGGGCTTCCGCAGCGTTATCCGGCGCTGGTGGATGCGGGCATCATTGATATCATCGTGGATAACCTGCGCAGCCGCCTCACCGGTTTGGGGGAATCGCTGGTGAAATATTCGCTGGCGTCGCTGGTGGGGTTAATGACGCTGATGATCTACCTGGTGCTGGTGCCGATGATGGTGTTCTTCCTGCTGAAAGATAAAGATCAGATGCTGAACGCGGTGCGTCGCGTGCTGCCGCGCAATCGCGGGCTGGCGGGCGTGGTGTGGAAAGAGATGAATCAACAGATCACCAATTATATTCGCGGCAAAGTGCTGGAAATGGTGGCGGTAGGTTTCGTTAGCTGGATTGCGTTTCTGTTCCTCGGGCTGAACTACGCGCTGCTGCTGGCGGTGCTGGTCGGCGTATCGGTACTGATTCCCTACATTGGGGCGATGCTGGTGACGATTCCGGTTATCGGCGTGGGTCTGTTCCAGTGGGGAGTGGGCAGCGAATTCTGGACCATGTTTGTCATTTATCTGGTGATTCAGGCGCTCGACGGCAATGTGCTGGTGCCGATTTTGTTCTCTGAAGCGGTGAATCTGCATCCGCTGGTGATCATTCTTTCCGTGGTGATTTTTGGCGGTATGTGGGGATTTTGGGGCGTGTTCTTCGCGATTCCGCTGGCGACGCTGGTAAAAGCCGTGGTGCGCGTGTGGCCGGAAACGCCGGCGCTAGAGCAGAAAACCCACCAATAAGAGAAAGGGTGCGCAGTGCGCACCCTTTTCATATCAAGTCATATCAAGCCGACTTCAGGTAATCCAACACGATATCGTGATGGTTGGAGGTTTTGAAGTCGTCGAACACTTTCTCGACCTTGCCGTTGCTGTCAATCAGGAAGCTGGTGCGGTGAATGCCGTCATAGGTTTTGCCCATAAAGGTTTTTTCGCCCCAAATGCCAAACTGCTCGCACACCTGATGATCTTCATCAGAAAGCAGCGTGAAATTCAGCAAATCCCTGTCCGCAAATTTGGACAGCTTTTCCGGCTTATCGGTGCTGATGCCCAGCACTTCCACGCCCACTTTTTTCAACTCATCCATGTTGTCGCGCAAGCCGCAGGCCTGCACGGTGCAACCCGGCGTCATGGCTTTCGGATAGAAATAGACCAGAACGCGCTGTCCCTGGAAGTCGGCCAAATTTACTTGTTCGCCATCTTGATCGGGCAAGCTAAATTTCGGTGCGGTGTCACCGGCTTTCAGTGGATTCATCACAACTCTCCATTTTTTCTACGTGCTGTGGGTAATACACCATTCGCGGCGAAAGTGCCAAAGGATGTTTACCGTCAGGGTTAATTCGCTACACGGTTTGCCGCAGCGGCAGAGTGTGTGGCGAAATAACCCGGAGCCTGATTACAGGGTGCTGTTGGCATCGTCGGTCACACTATAAAGACGAATCGAGCCTTGCGCATGCAGTTCTTCACACAGCTGGTTAAAGGCCTGCTCAATGGGTGCGCTGACGTGATTCGCCGGACTGTGCGCCGTCATTTGAATATAGAGCGTGGGCGCGACGCCGTCTTGTGACGGTTGGATACGCGACGCCAGTTCAGCAATGTTCATTTGGTGCTTATCGAATAAATCCGTGAATCGCTCAATGATATGCGGTGAATCCGGCACTTCCACCTGCACCCAAACGGTGGCGGGCATGGGTGGCGTGACGCGCGCGTTGGTGCGCTTCATGACAATCAGCAACTCCAGCTCGGCACCTTTCATTGGCAGCGTCGATTCAATCAGGGTTATCGCATTCCAGCTGCCAGAAAGCAGCATGATAAAGGTGAACTCATCCCCGAGCATCGCCAGGCGGCTATCTTCAATATTGCAGCCGCAGCTGCTGACATGGCGGGTGATGGTGTTGACGATACCCGGACGATCAACGCCCAGGGCGGTGATCACCAAGTGGTGAGGCTGTGACTGCGGCAAAATGTCATTTCCTGTACGTTCGCTAATAACTATAAGGTAAACATAAAAAAAACTGCTGACAAGCGCGGGAATGGCGTGGCTCGCTTGCTTTTCTTTCGAGGTAAAACGTAACATGAGGCACTTGTTATTCGAGGGGATAGCCCATGTTCACCGGAAGTATTGTTGCGCTCATTACGCCAATGAATGAAAAAGGTAATGTCTGCCGCGAGAGTTTGAAAAAACTGATTGATTATCATGTTGCCAGCGGCACCGCGGCGATTGTTTCCGTGGGCACCACGGGTGAATCGGCCACGCTTAGCCATGAAGAACATGGTGATGTGGTGATGCAAACGCTGGAGCTGGCCGATGGCCGTATCCCGGTTATCGCCGGTACGGGCGCAAATGCTACCGCAGAAGGCATTTCTCTGACAAAACGCTTCACCGGCACGGGTGTAGTGGGATGTTTAACCGTCACGCCTTACTACAACCGTCCAACGCAGGAAGGGTTGTTCCAACACTTCAAAGCGATTGCGGAAAGCACCGATTTGCCGCAGATGCTCTATAACGTCCCTTCACGTACCGGCTGCGACATGCTGCCGGAAACCGTGGCGCGGTTGGCCGAGATCAAAAATATTATCGGAATCAAAGAGGCCACCGGGAACTTATCGCGTATTACTCAGATCCAAGAGCTGGTTAATAGTGAGTTCATTATCGTTAGCGGCGATGACGCGACGGCGCTGGACTCCATGCAACTGGGCGGCAATGGGGTGATTTCGGTCACCGCAAACATTGCAGCGCGCGAAATGGTTGAACTCTGCGCTCTGGCGCAGCAGGGAAAATTCGCGGAAGCACGCCGCCTGAATCAGCGTCTGATGCATCTGCACCAGACGCTTTTCTGTGAACCCAATCCAATCCCGGTGAAATGGGCAGCGAAACAGCTAGGATTAATTGCAGATGACACGCTGCGCTTGCCAATGACGCCGTTGACCGAAGCCGGTCAGGCGAAAACAGCACAAGCGCTGATCAAAGCGGGTCTGCGATAATTTAGGGAGAATCAATGCGTTATACAGTTAAGCGCTCAGCGCTGGCAACCGTGGTGGGTCTTTCCACCCTGATGCTGCTCACAGCTTGTTCCAGCGATCAGCGTTATAAGCGCCAGGTCAGCGGTGATGAATCCTACCTGCAGGCGCCTGAACTGCATGATTTGAAAGCCCCGGCGGGGATGATTTTGCCGTTGCAAAACGGTGATTACGATGTGCCGCATAACGTGGCAAAAGGCGCAGTGGGCAAAGAGTTGGATATTCGTCCACCGGCGCAACCGCTGGCGCTGCTGAACGGCACGCGTGCGCAGTTTACTGGCAACACCGGCGTGTTGGCGGTGGAAAGCAACCGCGGTTCGATTTGGCCGCAGGTGGTCAATGTCATTCAGTCGTATAAGTTCCCGATTGCGCAGCGTGATGACGCCGGACAGCAGCTGAGCACCGATTGGGTGCAGTGGAACCGTGCGGATGAAGACAACCAATATCGTGGTCGTTATCAAATCAGCGTGCAGAATCAAAGCTATCAGCAGGTGCTGACGGTGCGTTTGATTGAACTGCAGCAGTCGGGCAAACCTGTGACTTCGCCAGCGCAGATACAGCGCTACACCGGCCAAATGTTGAACGACATCAGCACCGGCTTAGACAAGATCGATTCTGCGAGCGCCGATGCCGCCGCCGGTCGTGCCACTGGCGCGATTGATGTGCAAAGCGGCGCGGACGATACCGGTTTACCGCTGTTGGTTCTGCGTGCACCGTTCAACGTGACCTGGCAGCGTTTGCCAGCGGCACTGAAGCGCGTGGGCATGGAAATCACCGACGACAACCGTTCGCAGGGCAGCCTGAAAGTCACCTACAAACAGCCGGGCAGCGGCGTGTGGGATGAGATCGGTGCGAAAGATCCAGAACTGCCAAACGGCGATTACAAATTGCAGGTGGGTGATTTGGATAACCGCAGCAGTCTGCAATTCATCGACCCGAAAGGTCACGTTCTCACGCAGTCGCAAAACGATGCGCTGGTGTCCGTGATTCAAGGGGCGCTGAAATAAAGTGCCAAGGGCCGGAGCTTCTCCGGCCCTTTTCTTTTGAATAGGCTTACACGCGTACTTCAAGCTGCAGGTCAGTTGGCTACATTCGTTCCCCCGAATCACTTTCTCAAGTAAGATCACCGGGCTTCTCTCATTTGCCGCCCTCCTGCATCTCGAATTATTTTGTGTATAATACTGCCCGGCGAAGTAAACGATTGCGTCAGGCAGTCGTCGCGCGGTGAAACACCGCTGAACACGGGTTCTTTCATGTTTGGAGTTAACAAGATGCAAAAGCGAGCTGAGTTGTATCGCGGTAAAGCGAAAACCGTATACAGCACCGATAATCCGGATCTGCTGGTACTTGAATTCCGCAACGATACGTCAGCAGGAGACGGTGCACGAATCGAGCAGTTTGATCGTAAAGGAATGGTCAACAACAAGTTTAACCATTTCATCATGACCAAATTGCAGGAAGCGGGCATTCCGACCCAGATGGAAGCGCTGCTGTCGGATAACGAAGCGCTGGTGAAAAAGCTGGAGATGGTGCCGGTCGAGTGCGTGGTGCGCAACCGTGCGGCGGGTTCGCTGGTAAAACGTCTGGGCGTGGAAGAGGGCATCGTGCTCAATCCACCGCTGTTTGATCTCTTCCTGAAAGATGACGCCAAACACGACCCGATGGTGAACGAGTCTTACTGCGAAACCTTTGGTTGGGTGAGTAAAGCCAACCTGGCGCGCATGCAAGAGCTGACGTTCAAGGCCAACGAGGTGCTGAGCAAGCTGTTTGATGACGCCGGTTTGATTCTGGTGGATTTCAAGCTGGAGTTCGGCCTGTTCAATGGCGAAGTGGTGTTGGGCGACGAGTTCTCGCCAGATGGCGCACGTCTCTGGGATAAAAACACCATGGACAAAATGGACAAAGACCGTTTCCGTCAGAGCCTTGGCGGGTTGGTTGAAGCCTATGAAGAAGTGGCACACCGCCTGGGTGTGAAGCTGGATTAATCCCCAGCTGCACCGGTCTTTATTGACCGGTGCAGCGTCTAAAAACTGCAATTTCCTCTCCGCACGGCAATTTTCCCTCGATTTGTCTCGTACTCGCTTGGCTTAGCCGGCAACGCTGGTGATAATCCTCGCCGCCAACTAAAATCATGCAAAACCGTTCAATCAGGAGTAAACCATGCGCTGGCAAGGGCGTCGTGAAAGCGACAATGTAGAAGATCGACGCAATGATTCGCCAGGTTTTGGCAGCGGCGGCGGACGTCAAATTCGTATTCCGCGCGGTAAAGGTGGATTGGTGTTGCTGGTGGTGGTGGCGGTGGCTGGCTATTACGGTTATGACCTCACTGCACTACTGGAAGGCGGTGGCAGCGTGGCGCCCACCTCGCAGCAGCGTCAGGTCAATTCGGCACAAAGCAATGAGGACGCCAAATTTACTTCGGTGATCCTCGCTACCACGGAAGATACGTGGGGCAAGCTGTTCCAGCAGATGAACAAACAGTATGTGCCGCCGAAGCTGGTGATGTATCGCGGTGCAACGCAGACTCACTGTGGCACAGGCCAGGCGGCGATGGGGCCGTTTTACTGCCCGGCCGATCAAACCGTGTATATCGATCTTTCGTTCTATGATGATATGAAAACAAAACTCGGCGCGGGCGGTGATTTCGCGCAAGGCTACGTTATTGCCCATGAAGTCGGTCATCACGTCCAGAAACTGCTGGGAATTGAACCGAAGGTACGGCAGATGCAGCAGGGCGCCGACCAAACGCAGATCAACCAGCTTTCGGTGAAAATGGAGTTGCAGGCCGACTGCTTTGCCGGGGTTTGGGGCCATTACATGCAGCAGCAAGACGTTCTCGAAGTCGGCGACCTGCAAGAAGCGCTCAACGCGGCGGAAGCGATCGGCGACGATCGCCTGCAACAAAAAGGTCAGGGCCGCGTAGTGCCGGACAGTTTCACCCACGGTTCATCCGAGCAGCGTTACACCTGGCTGAAACGCGGGTTTGACAGCGGCGATCCGGGCCAATGCAACACCTTCGCCAGTAAGTGATGTTGCCTGAACTCACGGCGCAGATGCAGCAAACCGGCATTCGCCGCCTGTGTGTGATCAGCGGTACCACGGCGTGGACGCAGCAACAAGCCGTTGCGTGGCGTGAACTGTTGCCTGGTGATTGGCTAACGCTCAGCGACAGCGCTGATTTCCCGCACGCCATCGCCCCCAGCGCGTTACGCACTCTGCTGGGACGCGAATTCCGCCACGCTATTTTCGACGCGCGCGACGGTTTTCACGCCGAAGCCTTTGCCGCGCTTGCAGGAACCTTGCGAGCGGGCAGCTGGCTGCTGCTGCTAACGCCAGCGTGGGAAAGTTGGGCAACACAAACCGATGCCGATAGTTTACGTTGGGCGGATGTTGCCGAGCCAATCGCGACGCCGCATTTTATTCACCACCTGCAATCGCTGATCCTGCACGATCCACAGATAAGGTTGCAGCGGCAAAATGCGCCGCTGCGCGACGCGGCCAGCTTAACGTTGCCCGCCTGGCACTGTCAGGCACCGCTGCAACAGCACCACATCCTGCAGCAGCTGCTCGCGATGCCGAACGGCGTGGCGGTGATAACCGCGGCGCGCGGGCGCGGCAAATCGGCGTTGGCGGGCATGCTGGCACAGCGTAATCAACACTGTTTGGTCACCGCGCCCGGCAAAGTTTCCACTGAGGTGCTTACCGCGTTTGCAGGTGAGCATTTCCGCTTCATGGCACCGGATGTGATTCTCGCGCAGCCGGAAACAGCGGCCGAATGGCTGATTGTGGATGAGGCGGCGGCGATTCCCACGCCGCTGTTACAGCAGCTGGTGCAGCGTTTTCCCCGCGTGTTATTAACCACCACCGTGCAAGGTTACGAAGGCACCGGGCGCGGTTTTATGCTGCGCTTTTGCGCCACCTTAGCCAGGGTGCGCTATTTCCAACTCGATGAGCCGTTACGCTGGTCGCCGCACGATCCGCTGGAAAAGTGGTTAAGTCAGGCACTGCTGTTTGAGGATGCGCAGGAGACGCCCGGCATCAAAGACATCACGCTGTTTAGTGCTTCGCCGCGACAGAACGCTGCCGCACTGGAAGCGGGGTATCGCTTGCTGGCGAGTGCGCACTATCGCACTTCTCCGCTGGATTTACGGCGCATGTTGGATGCGCCCGGCATGCGTTTTTGGCTGGCGGGACGCGCAGATAAGGTTGTCGCTGCATTGTGGCTGGTGGAAGAGGGCGGATTAAACCCCGCGCTAGCCTCTGCGGTCTGGGCGGGATTGCGTCGTCCGCGCGGCAATTTAGTGGCGCAATCGCTGGCGGCGCATGCCGGATTTGCACAGGCCGCCACTTTACGCTCGCAGCGCATCAGCCGCATTGCGGTGCAGGCCGCCCAGCGCCAGCGCGGCATCGGCACCATGCTGGTACAGACCGCGCTGCACGAGGCGCAAGGCTGCGATTATCTTTCGGTAAGCTTTGGATATACGCCAGCGCTGGGGCAGTTTTGGCGTAAATGCGGCTTTGAACTGGTGCGCATCGGATCGCAGCGCGAAGCCAGCAGCGGCTGCTATGCGGCGATGGCGATCCGCGCTCTTTCGCCAGCGGGCGAGCGTTTACAGCAGCAGGCGGCGCAGCAGTTAGCGCGTGACTGGCCGTGGCTGCGGCAGATGATTGATTTAACGCTGCCGCTGCCGCAGATTGACGATCAGCGCCTCAATCACGATGATTGGCCGTTGCTGGCTGGCTTTGCCTGGGCGCAGCGCCCGTTTGAAGCCAGTTTTGCCGTGTTGCAGCGTTTAGTGTGTGCTGTGCCGTCGCCGCTGTTAACCGCTCTACTTGTGCAAAAACAAGCGCTGAACAGCGTAGCGCTCCAGGCGGGGGTGAACGGGCGCAAAGCATTGATGCGCAAGCTGCGCATGGAGGCGGCTGCGGCGCTGATGCAGCTCGATGCTGACGCGGCGCGTAACTGGCAACAGCAGCTCAGTTCATTGCAATAAATCCACATTCTCGTTCAAATTTTCCCGATATCCCTCGCTGAGCAGCGGAGTATAGTGATTTCAGGAGGAACCTATGGCACTGAGATATATCATTGTTCAACAACCCAGCAGCGCGGCGCAGCTGTTTCTGCTGTATCACGGCGTGAACGACAATCCTGACTCGATGGCCCAGATCGGTAGCTGGTTTGCCAACGCCTTTCCCGCAGCGCTGGTGGTCTCGGTTGGTGCACCTTATCCCGGTTCGCTGCCGCAAGGACGGCAATGGTTTGCGGATATTCCCGCGCACGATCGCTCGGAACAACAGGGCGTCAATGCGGTGATGCCGGAGTTCATCGATTCGGTGCGGCACTGGCAGCAGCAGAGCGGCGTGCGCGCGGAAGCGACGGCGCTGGTGGGCTTTTCGCAGGGCGGCATTATGGTGCTGGAGGGCATCAAAGCGCAGGCGGATCTGGCGGGACGCGCGGTGGTGTTCAGCGGGCGCTACAGCACGCTGCCGCAGCGCGCCAGCACGCGCAATACAATTCACCTTATTCACGGCGACTATGATGAACAGATTCCGCTGCAACACGCGGTCGCGGCGCAGCAGCATTTAGAGGCGCTAGGCGGCGATGTGACGCTGGATATTGTCGATGACCTGGCGCACGCGATTGACGATCGCAGCATGCAGCTGGCGCTAAATCACCTGCGTTATACCGTGCCACGGCGCTATTTTGATGAGGCGCTGAGCGGTTCGAAGCCCGGCGATGATGATGTGGTGATGATGGTGTAAGGCAAAAACGGGTCGCTTTAAAGCGACCCGTATACGTTTGGAGGGCAACCGCGATTATTTCTTTTTCGGCCAGTCGTCTTCGTCATCCCACTTATCGTTGAAATCGCGATGCGGTGGCAATTCTGGTCGGTTATCCATGTATTTTTTATGATCGATACGTTTCAGGTCTTTATAAACGTTCATTAAAATACCAACCATTAACAGGATCACTAAGATCCACCAATACTCTTTAAAGAATTCCATCCCCGTTCTCCTTTCGCGCTTAAGCGATCAGCTGTTCCATGATGCGCTGATACATACGGCTCAGCAGCTGCAAATCTGACGCTTTTACGCACTCATTGATCTTATGAATGGTGGCATTCACCGGGCCAAGCTCAACCACTTGCGCACCCATGCGCGCGATAAAGCGCCCATCGGAGGTGCCGCCAGTGGTCAACAACTCAGGCTTGATCTCATTATAGTGCGCTACGGCGTTAACCACGGCATCAACCAGTTTGCCGCGTGACGTCAGGAACGGCTGGCCGGAAACATTCCACTCCAGCGTGTAGCGCAGCTGATGACGATCCAGCAGGGCGGCAACGCGCTCTTTGATCATCTGATCGGTGAGCTGCGTGCTGAAACGGAAATTGAACTGCACAAAAAATTCGCCCGGAATCACGTTGTTGCTGCCGGTGCCCGCCTGCACGTTAGCAATCTGCATGCTGGTGGGCGGGAAGAATTCGTTCCCTTCATCCCACACGGTGGCGACCAATTCCTGTAGCGCTGGCATGGCGCGGTGTACCGGATTATCCGCCAGATGCGGATAAGCA
This sequence comes from uncultured Pantoea sp., assembly GCA_966185695.1. GTDB lineage: Bacteria > Pseudomonadota > Gammaproteobacteria > Enterobacterales > Enterobacteriaceae > Pantoea. The sequence goes on from CBIFUL010000016.1 coordinate 47,194, forward strand.
ACATGGCCCTGCACGCCGTGCAGCGTTAAGTTGGCCGTCATTGAACCGCGACGGCCGTTTTTCACCACGTCACCGACGATTTCGGTGCTCGAGGGTTCGCCGACCAGGCAATAATCCATTCGCTCGTTGCGCGCCATTAACCGCTCAACCACCTTCACGGTACCGTTCACCGCGCTGGCTTCTTCGTCTGAGGTAATCAGGAATGCCAAACGTCCTCGATGATGAGGATTCGCCGCGACAAAACGCTCGGCGGCCACCACCATCGCGGCCAGTGAACCTTTCATATCCGCAGCACCGCGACCAAACAGCATGCCGTCGCGGATGCTCGGTTCAAACGGCGGGCTGATCCAGCGATTGGCATCGCCCGGCGGCACCACATCGGTATGACCCGCAAACGCCAGCGTTTCTCCCTGGCCGCGCGTGGCCCAGAAATTCAGCGTGTCGCCGATGTGCATCGGTTCAACGGTGAAACCTATCGCTTCCAGGCGCGCAATCAACAGCGCCTGGCAACCGGCATCATCCGGGCTGAGCGACGGGCGACGAATAAGCTGCTGAGCCAGCTCAATGACCGGACAAAACATGTTATGACTTCTCCTGGATAAAGGCCTGATAAACGGAATCTTTGAAACCCACCAGCAGCGCGCCGTTCGGGGCAGCTAAAACTGGGCGTTTAATGATGGCAGGTTGTGCAAGCATGAGCGCTTTGGCGCTGGCGGCATCCGTCACGGCGTGACGCTCGGCTTCCGACAGTTTGCGCCAGGTGGTGCCGCGCGTGTTTAGCAGCACTTCATAACCGAGTTGGTCGATGAAGGTTTGCAGCAGCGCATCATCCACGCCCTCGACGCGATAATCGTGAAAACGATAGTCGATGCCGGAATCCGTTAAAAAGCTGCGCGCTTTTTTTATCGTGTCGCAATTTTTAATTCCGTACATCACCCACTGCGTTGTCATCGCTTATTCCTGGTTTGTGAAAAATAATGCGCGAGTTTATCACAGCGGGATAAGGGCGGGGCAATCTCGCCGCCGGTGCGCCGGTTTTACCTGATTTTTTCATGACGATTTCACTGTCATCAATTTAATTACTGAAGTAGAGAAACCGCTTTCATTGTGGGTGCGAATTATTGCCGTCGGCATCATCAGCGATCTAAGGATTTTCCTAATTCTAAATTTGTGCTACCTGATAACGCAGGTGATTTTTTCCTGTGGTGTTAAGCAGTTGCTGAAGTGTGCGTCAGTACGCATTTTCAACAAATTGAAGCTTTTTCGGCTTGTTCCGATAGATATAAAAGGTGAAAGCGTATTCACCTGCTGAAAAAAGCGGCGTAAAATCGCTACTACAATAAGAGAGGGTACGATGGTCGACACCGAAATGGGGAATTGGAAAGAATTTATTGAAGCGATGTTACGCAAGTAATTCGTGAAAAGAAAAGCAGGGCACTCCCAACTTGCTGTAATTCTTACCTAACACAAACAAAGGCAGCCAATTTAACCTGGCTGCCTTTTTTATTTAGTCGTGCGGCTTCTCTTTCAGCGGGAAGCGCTGTCGTACCACCACAAAGAACAGCGGTACGAAGAAAATGGCCAATATCGTGGCGGAGATCATCCCGCCCATCACTCCGGTTCCCACCGCGTGCTGGCTGCCAGAACCTGCGCCGCTGCTGATCGCCATCGGCAGCACGCCAAAGATAAACGCCAGCGACGTCATCAGAATGGGACGCAGGCGCTGACGTGAAGCTTCCAGCGTGGATTCCAGCAGTTCACGCCCTTTGCTGTTGATCTCATTGGCAAACTCCACGATTAAAATGGCGTTTTTAGCGGATAAACCAATCACCGTAAGCAAGCCGACCTGGAAATAGACATCGTTCTCCAGCCCGCGCATCCAGGTGGCGATCAGCGCGCCCACCACGCCGAGCGGCACCACCAGCATCACCGAGAACGGAATTGACCAGCTCTCATACAGCGCCGCCAGACATAAGAACACCACCAGCAGTGAAATGGCGTACAGCGCGGGCGCTTGCGAACCGGATAAGCGTTCCTGGTAGGATGCGCCGCTCCACTGGAAGCCAACGCCCAGCGGCAGCTGACCAACCAGCTTTTCCATCTCATCCATCGCCGTACCGCTACTGACGCCATTGGCCGCTTCACCCACAATCTCTAACGATGAATACCCGTTGTAGCGTTCAAGGCGCGGCGAGCCGGTTTCCCAGCGGCTGGTAGCGAAGGCGGAGAACGGCACCATGCCGCCACTGCTGTTGCGCACATACCATTTATTGACGTCTTCCGGCAGCATGCGGAATTCCGGTGATGCCTGCACATAGACTTTTTTCACGCGGCCGCGATCGAGGAAGTCATTGACGTAGGTTGAACCCCACGCGGTGGTCAAGGTGTCGTTGATGTCGTCCAGCGAGACGCCCAGCGCCTGCGCTTTGCGCTGATCGACATCGATTTGCAGCTGCGGACTGTCGTCAAGTCCGTTGTGACGCACGCGCGACAGCGAGGGATCTTTACCCGCCAGTTCCAGCAGTTTGTCGCGCATCGCCATCAGCTGCGTGTGGCCGATGCCGCCGTGATCCTGTAACTCCATGTCGAAGCCGGATGAGCTGCCCATGCCGGTGATCGCGGGCGGGCTGTTGGCAATCACGCGCGCCTCTTTGATGCTGTCAAAGTGTTTGGTGGCGCGTTCAATGATGGCGAACGAAGTGCGATCGCTACCCGGCCGCTGTTCCCAATCTTTTAAGCGTACGAACAGGCGCGCCACGTTCTGACCGTTACCGCCAGGACCGGCACCAATGGTGGCAAACACCGATAGCACGTTGTCCTTCTCGGACGTCATGTAATAGTTTTCCACTTGGGCGACCACGTTTGAGGTTTGTTGCAGCGTAGCACCCGCCGGCAGCTGCACTTGCGTCAGGAACACGCCGCGATCCTCCAGCGGCAGGAACGAGGTCGGCAGACGCACAAACAGAAAGGCCATCAGGCCGATAATCGCCAGATACAGTAGCAGCCAGCGACCTCCTTTCTTGAGGATGCTCGCCACGCCGCGTTCATAGCGTTGGGCGCTGGCGTTGAAGTTGCGGTTGAACCAGCCGAAGAAGCCGCGACGCCCATGGTGCTGACCTTTTTCCAGCGGCTTTAACAGCGTGGAACACAGCGCTGGCGTAAGGATCATCGCCACCAACACGGACAGCACCATCGCGGAAACGATGGTGATGGAGAATTGGCGATAGATCGCGCCAACCGTGCCGCCAAAGAAGGCCATCGGCACAAACACCGCTGACAGCACCAAGGCAATGCCGACTAACGCACCTTGTATTTGCCCCATCGATTTGCGCGTGGCGGCGCGCGGTGACAAGCCTTCCTCGCTCATGATGCGTTCCACGTTCTCCACCACCACAATCGCGTCATCCACCAGCAGGCCGATCGCCAGCACCATCGCAAACATGGTGAGCGTGTTGATGCTGAACCCAAACGCGTACAGCACCGCAAAGGTGCCAAGCAGCACCACCGGCACGGCAATGGTGGGAATCAAGGTGGCGCGGAAGTTTTGCAGGAACAGATACATCACCAGGAACACCAGCAGGATCGCTTCCAGCAGGGTTTTGACTACGTCCTTAATCGAGGCTTTCACGAACGGCGTGGTTTCGTAGGCGACTTTGGCTTCCAAACCGTGCGGGAAGTAGTTGGCTAACTCGGCAATACGCGCGCGCACCAGCTTGTCGGTGTTCATCTCGTTAGCGCCCGAGGCCAGTTTCACGCCCAGCCCGGATGCCGGTTGCCCGTTGTAGCGGCTGAGGAAGTCATACTTTTCCGCGCCCATCGCGACGTCCGCAACATCGCCCAGCGTTACCACCGATCCATCGGTATTGGTCTTCAGCGTTACGGCTTTGAATTGATCCGGCGTTTGCAGCATCGACTGCGCGTTCACCGTGGCGTTCAGCGCTTGCTTATCCACCGAAGGCAGGCCGCCGACCTGGCCTACCGCCACTTGGGTGTTCTGCGCTTCAATGGCGCTTAGTACGTCATCGGTGGTCAGCGCGTAGGCAATCAGCTTGTTGGGATCGAGCCAAATGCGCATCGCATACTGCGAACCATAGGCATCGACCTGGCCGACGCCATCGATACGGCTGAGCGGATCCTGAATGTTACTGGCGACATAATCTGCAATATCCTGCTTATCCATGCTGCCGTCGGTGGAGACGAACGCCACCATCAAAATATTGCTGTCACCGGTTTTATTCACCGTCACGCCTTGTGACTGTACCGCTGCGGGCAGTTTGCGCAGCGCACTTTGCAGCTGGTTTTGCACCTGTTGGCGCGCTTCGTCGGGGTTGGTGCCGGCAGTGAAGGTGAGGGTGATCTGTGCCTGGCCGGTGTTGCTGCTGTTTGAGGACATGTACATCAAATTATCGATGCCGGTCATGTTCTGCTCAATCACCTGCGTAACGGTATTTTCCAGCGTCGCGGCAGAAGCGCCGGGATAGTTTGCGGTGATGCGCACGTTGGGCGGTGCGAGATCGGGATACTGCTCCACCGGCAGCGAGACGATCGCCAGGGTGCCGCACAGGCAGAGCAGGATGGACAAAACCCAGGCAAAAATGGGGCGGTCGATAAAAAAATTCGACATGGAACCGACACTCCTCAGCTGCGTACTTATGCTTTTATTATGGTGAGCGTGAAGCTCGAGCGGCTTCACGCTGGCGGAGTGCAAGGTGCGATCCCGAAAACTCCTGCTGCAGCTTACTGTACGCGGCGCAAATTAGGGAATCGTGGATAAATTAAGGAGAAAGTGTAAAGCAGGCGTAGACATTGGCTAAACCGCTACACATTTCGGCTCTCTAACCATAATACGGTGGCGGCCACGCGCGAACGCACGTCGAGCTTGCGCAGCAAATTGCGGATGTGCACTTTTACCGTTTCTTCGGAGATGTGCAAGGTGGCGGCAATCTCTTTATTGGATAAGCCGCGCGCTACCTCCTGCAACACGTCCAGCTCGCGTTCGGTGAGCTGCTTGAACGGATTGGAGCTGGCGTTGGGCAACCGCGTCGCCAGATAGTCCGCCACGCCAGCGCTGAACACCGTTTCGCCTTGCGCACCGCGCATCACCTGCGCCAGCAGCAGCTCGGGTTCGCTGTCTTTTAATAAGTAACCATCCGCGCCCGCATCCACCATCGCGTAGATGTCATTACGTGCATCGGAAACGGTCAGCACCAAAATACGCGCGGCGATGCCTTCATTGCGCAGCGCTTTCAGCGTGTCCAGACCCGACATGCCTTTCATATTGAGATCCAACAGAATCACGTCTGGCGATAAGCGACGCGCTTCAGCCAGCGCTTCGGTACCGTTGTTGGCCTCGGCCACCACTTCCAGTCGCGGTTCCAGCGCCAGCAGTTGACGAATGCCACGGCGCATCAGCGGATGATCGTCAACAATCATGATGGTCAGGGAAGGGGTAGCCATAGTTTCTCCAGTTAGCGATCCATTTTGTTGAGTATATTGCGTTAAGCCAGCCGGTGCCTTGGGCGCGGCGGAAAACGCAGCGTTACGCGGGTGCCTCGCGTTTGCGGGGTGATCAGCAGCGTGCCGGAAAGCCGCGTGGCGCGTTCGGCCATAATGGTTAATCCGTAATGGCCTGGCGGTTCATCCAGGCTACCAATGCCGCAGCCGTCATCTTCAATGGTCAGCACGTGATCCTCATCAGCGACACGCTGATAGCGAATCTGAATATTGCGCGCCTGCGCGTGGCGAATCGCATTAAGCAGCGCCTCACGCGCAATTTGCAGCACGTGCACCTGCTGCTGCGCATCAAGGGTGTGCAGGCCCGGCTGGTAATCAAAATCAATCGCCGCCTGCGACTGCTCCTGCAGCGGCGCAATCATCGCCTGCATCGCCTGCACCAAGTCGGCTTGCTCAATAGTGAGGCGGAAGGTGGTCAGCAGCTCGCGCAGCTGCTGATAGGCGTCGGCCAGCGCGCGGTCAAAATCTGCAATGATGCTTTGCGCTTGCGTGTCATCCACGTTGCGGCGCAGCAGCGTTAATTGAATACGCAGGAAAGCCAGCGACTGCGCGAGCGAATCATGCAGTTCGCGGGCGATAGTGGCGCGTTCTTCTATCAGCAGCATTTGCTGATACTGCTTTTGCGTCTGCCAAATCCACAGCGCGCGCGCCAGCATATTTGCCAGGCTTTGCAGCAGCTCATCGGCGGGCGGCGCGCGCCGGGTTTGCCAGCACAGCTCACCCAGCAGCTGTTCCTCCTGCATCAGCGGCAGGCGCTGCCAGCTCAGGTGTTCATCGGCCACGCCAGCCTGAAATTCAATGCCATCACTTTTCAGCTGCAGCACCGTTAACGCTTCGCGGCGCTGCACCAATCGCAGCAAACCCTGAAACAGTTCTGGATTGAGCGGACTGCTGGTGAGGATTTGCGAGCTTTCATACAGCAGCGACAACGTACGATTGGCCTGGGTTAAATCGCGAGTTTTATTGCTAACCGCCAGCTCCAGCAGGCGATAGTGCGAATGCAGGCGCTGCGCCATAGTGGTAAAGGCTTGTGCCAGCACGCCGAGTTCATTCGGGTGCTCGACCTGTAACGGCGGGAAACTGAAGTTTGCCTGCTCAATATAGTGGCTGGCGGTAACCAGATGATTCAGCGGGCGCACCACGTTGCGGCGGATAAAGCGAATCGTCCACAGCGCCAGCGCCACAATCGCCAGGAAACCAAACAGGCTGCTGGCGGCGACCAGATGCATTTTGAGTTCGGCGTAACGCTGCACGGCGAGGACAAAACGATCGATTTCGCTGACGTAGCTGGCAACCTGTTGCTGATAAATCTGGGCGCGCTGGGGCTGCAAGGTCTCCTGTAAAAGCGGCCAGCTGTTGCGCAGATAGCGATAGCGGCTGCTCACTTCCAGCGGTACCCACGAACGCTCCAGATGCTGTAACGCCGGTGATTCCAGCGTGTGCTGATACTGCTGCATGTGATGGGTGAGCTGCTGCGGATCGCGCGTGCTATCCCACGCGAGGCGATAAATTTGCATGCGCAGCGAGCCGGCCACGTTAACCGCTTCGGCATCACGCAGGCTGCTGGAGAGCGTCATCAACGCCAATCCGGTAGTGAACAGGGATAGCAACACAATCACGCTAAGTGCGCGGGCAATGGTGCGAGTAACTGGACGTTTCACAATCAAAGTAATAACCCTTATAAGGACGCGGGATTATAGGCCAGCGACCCGCCTATCGCGAGCCTGAATTCGTCACATCAGGTTACTTTTAGCAGAGAAAAACAGTTGTCTTTACTTTTCCTTGGATTAGCCAGCGTTAGTTGGCGAATTATTGAACGCCTTTACCGCTGTTTCAGCCTGGTTTTCATTCTGTCGCTAATAATTAGCTTCGACACATTCTTACCCTCTCGGAAGACATCAGGAGCAACTCATGAAGACACGTTATGCCGTTCTGACTGCTGCACTGCTGGCCACCGCAAGTTTTACCACGCTGGCAGCAGAGCCTTTAGGCGATGCGCAAGCACAAAATCTGCAAAGTGCAGGCACCGTTTCCGTTAGCGGTGTGCGCGGCTCAATGGATGATGCAACTCGCCATCTGTCGCAAAAAGCGGAAGAGATGGGCGCGAGCCATTATCGCGTAATTGGCGTGCGTACGCCGGGCGATTCCAGCCTGTGGAGCGGCACCGCCGAGATTTACCGTTAATCCCCCGTAGCGGCGGCATTCATGCCGCCAATTTCTATCTCGCTCGAAAGTTGAGCGATTCACGCGTTATCCCTGTAGCCACCCTGTTACCGGCCACTCACCTGGCCGGTTTTTTTGTGCACCGCGATGGATTATTACAATTCACTTTGTGCAACCTGGCGGTAATTTTTGCTTCGTTCATGCAGAACGGGTAGGATTCATCGCCGTAATTTCCCGCCTCGTCACGCGTCGTCGTTCCGCCGCAGTGGTACCGGGCTTTTACCCCATTTCGCACCGCCATACGCAAACGTTTGGTCGCGCGGTGATTGATGGTCAGGACAAACAGGAAAGCTATGAACTCAACTACAAAAACCGCGGCCGAACAACGCGCTGCGAAAAGACGCTGGCTCAACTCGCACGATACCGGTTATCAAAAGGCGATGGGCAATCGTCAGGTACAAATGATCGCCATTGGCGGTGCCATCGGAACCGGGTTATTCCTCGGTGCGGGTGCGCGCTTACAGATGGCTGGCCCGGCGCTGGCGCTGGTCTATCTGGTATGTGGGATCTTCTCCTTCTTTATTCTCCGTGCGTTGGGCGAACTGGTGTTACACCGTCCCTCAAGCGGCAGTTTTGTTTCGTATGCGCGTGAATTCCTTGGCGAAAAAGCGTCCTACGTTGCTGGCTGGATGTACTTCGTTAACTGGGCGATGACCGGGATTGTCGATATCACGGCGGTCGCGCTGTATATGCACTATTGGGGCGCGTTTGGTGATGTGCCGCAGTGGGTGTTTGCCCTGGGCGCGCTGGCGATTGTCGGCACCATGAACATGATCGGCGTAAAGTGGTTCGCCGAAATGGAATTCTGGTTCGCGCTGGTGAAAGTATTGGCGATCGTGGTGTTCTTGATTGTGGGTACTGTCTTCCTCGGCAGCGGTAAGCCGCTGGATGGCAACACCACCGGCTTCCACTTGATTACCGATAACGGCGGCTTCTTCCCACACGGTTTGCTGCCCGCGCTGGTGCTGGTGCAAGGCGTGGTCTTTGCCTTTGCTTCTATTGAGCTGGTCGGTACCGCCGCAGGCGAGTGTAAAGATCCCAAAACCATGCTGCCGAAAGCCATCAACAGCGTGATCTGGCGTATCGGCCTGTTCTACGTTGGTTCGGTGGTACTGTTAGTGCTGTTGCTGCCGTGGAATGCGTATCAGGCTGGGCAAAGTCCGTTCGTGACCTTCTTCTCTAAACTCGGCGTGCCCTACATTGGCAGCGTAATGAACATTGTGGTGCTGAGCGCCGCGTTGTCGAGCCTGAACTCCGGCCTCTATTCGACCGGGCGTATTCTGCGCTCCATGTCGATGGGCGGTTCTGCGCCACAGTTTATGTCGAAGATGAGCAAGCAGCAGGTGCCGTACGCGGGCATTCTGGTGACGATTGTGGTGTACATATTCGGCGTGGTGCTGAACTACTACGTGCCCTCGCAGGTGTTTGAAATCGTTCTGAACTTCGCTTCACTCGGCATTATTTCATCCTGGGGCTTTATCGTGGTGTGCCAGATGCGTCTGCGCAAAGCGATTAAAGAAGGGAAGGCGGAAGATGTCAGCTTTAAGCTGCCGTGGGCACCCTTTACCTCGTGGTTAACGCTGCTGTTCCTGGCCAGCGTGCTGGTGCTGATGGCGTTTGATTATCCGAACGGTACCTACACCACTGCCTCGATTCCACTGATTGCCGTGATTCTGGTGCTGGGTTGGTTTGGCGTGCGCAAACGCGTGCATGCCGAAGCGATGAAAGAGCACGATCATCATCATGAAGCGGACGCGCCGCAGAAATAAGCGCACCGATCCGTCATGATTCGCATCAACGGGGGCCTTTTGGCCCCCGTTTTTATTGCAAAACATCTTCTCTTGATCCTGCATCGGGATTTAATCCTTTCGGGTGATATAGCCCTCATTAGTGTCAGGTTATTTTACGCACCATCTCTTTCCCCCGTTTAAGGTGAACCGATGGCGCTGTCGCGACGTGAACTCTTTACCGGGCAGCGCGTAGCGTCTGCTGACAGCATCGCTTTGCCCTGGTGGCGGGGAGAAACCGGCTGTGACGGTTGTGGACGCTGCGTTGCCGCGTGCGAAAACCGCATCATCACGTTGGCAGCGGGTCATACGCCCCAGCTTGATTTTCTCAATGGCGAATGCACGTTTTGCGCGGCCTGCGCGGACGTTTGTCCTCAACCGCTGTTCCACCCGCGCGAAAGCGCAGCGTTCCCACACCGCATACGCATCGACAATCGCTGCATCGCTTTCCTTGGCGTTAACTGCCGCAGCTGTCAGGAGAGCTGTGAACAGCAAGCCATCCGTTTCCACCTGATGCCGAACGGCATCGCTCAGCCTGAAACCCTTCCAGAGCACTGCACGGGCTGCGGCGCGTGCATCGCGCCATGTCCGGTCTCAGCTACAGGACTACATCATGAACCATGAACAAAGCTGGCACGTTTGCGGCCTGGTGATTCAGGCGCGACCGGCGTCGATTGCCGGGGTGAAAACGGCCTTGCTGGCGCTGGCTGATTGCGAAATTGCCGCCGAAGACGCGGCACGCGGCACCTTAGCCGTTACGCTCGGCGCAGCCGACAGCGCGGCGCTGCTGCGCAATATAGAAGACACCCGCAACATTCCCCATGTGTTAGCGGTTTCGCTGGTTTATCACCAGCAAGATGAAATTGAAGAACCTTGTAAGGAAGCATCATGAGCATAAGTCGTCGTGATTTTATGAAAGCCAATGCGGCGGCTGCTGCTGCCACGGCTGCTGGTCTCACCATTCCTACCGTCAGCAAAGCGGCGTCGTCGCTGGTGTCGCCAATCCGTTGGGAAAAAGCGCCGTGCCGTTTCTGCGGTACCGGCTGTGGCGTGCTGGTGGGCACGCAAGACGGACGCGTGGTGGCCTCGCAGGGCGATCCGCAGGCGGAGGTGAACCGGGGGTTGAACTGCATCAAAGGCTATTTCCTGCCGAAGATTATGTACGGAAAAGATCGTCTGACGCAGCCGCTGTTGCGCATGACCGACGGCAAGTTTGATAAAGAGGGCGAATTTACCCCCATCAGCTGGGATCAGGCTTTCGACATCATGGAAGAGAAGTTTAAGGCGGCGCTGAAAGCCAACGGCCCAGATTCCATTGGCATGTTCGGCTCCGGGCAATGGACGGTGTGGGAAGGTTATGCCGCCTCCAAACTGATGAAAGCCGGTTTCCGCACCAACAACCTCGATCCCAATGCGCGCCACTGCATGGCGTCGGCGGTGGTGGGTTTCATGCGTACCTTTGGCATGGACGAACCGATGGGCTGCTACGATGACATCGAGCAGGCCGACGCGTTTGTGCTGTGGGGCTCGAACATGGCGGAGATGCACCCGATTCTCTGGTCGCGCATTACCGCACGCCGTCTGAGTAGCGATAACGTTAAAGTTGCGGTGCTGTCCACTTATCGCCATCGCAGCTTTGAGCTGGCCGATAACGGCATGGTATTCACGCCGCAGAGCGATTTGGCGATCCTTAACTTCATCGCCAACTACATCATTCAGAACAACAAGGTCGATAAAACCTTCTTGCAGAACCACGTCACGCTGCGTCAAGGCGTGACGGATATCGGTTATGGCCTGCGTCCTACCGATCCGCTACAGGCGAAAGCGAAAAATCCCGATAGCGGCGAATCCACGCCGATCAGCTTCGATGCGTTCGCGAAGTTCGTTTCAGAGTACACGGTTGAAAAAGCCAGTGAAATGAGCGGCGTAGAACAGGATCAGCTGATCGCGCTGGCTGAGCTGTATGCCGATCCGAACGTCAAGGTGGTGTCGTACTGGACGATGGGCTTCAACCAGCACACGCGCGGCGTGTGGGCCAACAACCTGTGTTACAACCTGCATTTACTGACCGGAAAAATCTCCCGTCCGGGTACGGGACCGTTCTCGCTGACGGGCCAGCCTTCAGCGTGCGGAACTGCGCGTGAGGTCGGCACCTTCTCCCATCGCTTGCCTGCGGACATGGTGGTCAACAATGACAAACACCGCGCCACCGCTGAAAAACTGTGGAAGCTGCCTGCGGGCACCGTGCCCGCCAAAATTGGACTGCACGCGGTCGCCCAGGATCGCGCGTTGAAAGACGGCAAGCTCAATGCGTATTGGGTGATGTGTAACAACAACATGCAGGCCGGTCCGAACCTGACGCAGGAGCGTATGCCGGGCTGGCGCGATGCGCGCAACTTCATTGTGGTATCCGATCCGTATCCCACCATCAGCGCCTTGTCGGCTGACCTGATTTTGCCTACCGCCATGTGGGTGGAAAAAGAGGGCGCTTACGGTAATGCCGAACGTCGTACTCAGTTCTGGCATCAGCAGGTGAAAGCGCCGGGCGAGGCAAAATCCGATCTCTGGCAGTTGGTGAATTTCTCCAAACGCTTCCGCGTAAGCGAAGTGTGGCCCGAAGCGCTGCTCGCCAACGATCCTGAACTGCGCGACAAAACCTTGTTCGACGTGCTGTATGCCAACGGCCAGGTGAATCAGTTCCCGCTGAGCGAAGTGGCGAATGACCAGCTGAATGATGAAGCGCGTGAATTTGGCTTCTATATCCAGAAAGGCTTGTTTGAAGAGTACGCCAGCTTTGGTCGCGGCCACGGCCACGATCTTGCGCCGTTCGATCACTATCACCAGGCGCGCGGTCTGCGCTGGCCGGTGGTGAACGGCAAAGAGACGCGCTGGCGCTATCGCGAAGGCTACGACAGCTACGTAAAAGCGGGTGAAGGCGTGCGGTTCTACGGCAAACCCGATGGCAAAGCAACCATCTTCGCGCTGCCTTATGAAGCCCCGGCTGAAGCGCCCGATACAGAATACGATTTGTGGTTCTGTACCGGTCGCGTGCTGGAGCACTGGCACACCGGCACCATGACGCGTCGCGTACCTGAGTTGCATCGGGCCGTGCCGCAGGCGCTGCTGTACATCCATCCGCTGGATGCGAAGGATCGCGGCTTCCGTCGCGGCGAAAAAGTGCGCGTGGTTTCTCGTCGCGGAGAAACCCTGGCGACGGTGGAAACGCGCGGCCGCAATCAGCCGCCGAAAGGCCTGGTATTTATGCCGTTCTTTGATGCAGGCGTGCTGGCAAATAACGTCACGCTGGATGCCACCGATCCGCTGTCGAAGCAGACCGATTACAAAAAATGCGCCGTCAAGCTGGTTAAAATTTAAGGCAGGATGCAATGAAACCCTTCATCACACTTATCACATTGGCCGCCCTGATGCTGGGCGGCACGGTTTACGCCCAGAACAGCGTTGACCTGAACCAATCGCCGGAAGTGACGGCGACACAACAAGGCACGATTCATCAGCCGAAAGAGCAGAGCCGCAAGCCGCTGAACTATGTTAATCAGCCGCCGGTAATTCCGCACAGCGTGGATGGCTATCAGGTGACAAAAAACGTCAATCGCTGCCTGCAATGCCACGGCATGCAAAGCTATCTCACCACCGGCGCACCGCGCGTGAGCCCAACACACTTCACCGATCGTGATGGGCTGGTGAGCAGCAGCGTTTCCCCGCGTCGCTACTTCTGCCTGCAGTGTCACGTGCCGCAAACCGATGCCAAACCGGTGGTGGAAAACACCTTTAAACCGGCCAACGGCTTCGGGCAGTGAGGGTAAAAATGAAAGAGAAACTTTTACGTATCTGGCGCTGGTGGCGACGTCCGAGCCGGCTTGCGCTGGGGACGTTGCTGATTGTCGGCTTTGCAGGCGGGATCATTTTTTGGGGCGGTTTCAACACCGCGATGGAGATGACCAACCGCGAGCAGTTCTGCATTGGCTGCCATGAAATGCGCAACAATGTCTATCAGGAATACATGCAGACGGTGCACTACAACAACCGCAGCGGCGTGCGCGCGACCTGCCCGGATTGTCACGTGCCGCACGAATGGGGGCCGAAGATGATTCGTAAAATTCAGGCCAGCAAAGAGGTGTACGCTAAAATTTTCGGCCTGATCGATACGCCGCAGAAGTTTGAAGATCACCGCATCAAACTGGCGGAAAACGAATGGCGGCGGATGAAGAACAACAACTCGCAGGAGTGTCGCAACTGCCACAACTTCGATTACATGGACTTCACCGCGCAGAAAACGGTGGCGGGCAAGATGCATAAAAAAGCGGTCGAAGAGGGGAAAACCTGTATCGATTGCCATAAAGGCATTGCGCACCATCTGCCGGATATGAAAGACCAGCCGAACGGTTTTTAAGCGTTCAATACGTTACAGGCATCTCGCTGCTACCAGGTCGCCAAAAATGGCGACCCTACGAAAACATGCAGGATTTTCGTAGGGTGCGCATTATTGCGCACTTGGTAATATTCCCTTTGCGTGTTCATCCGTTCAATCAATTCAGATAGTTTTCACTGGCACTTCGTCTTATCATCGTTGGCTCCCTCAGCTACGCAGTGGAGCGGCTATGTCGTTAAAGATCAACATCATCAAAGATAAATTGCTGTCAGATAATTACTTTATCCTGCGCAATTTCACCTACGAACTCACCCGCAACAATGGCGACGTAGTGCGCCACAAACGTGAAGTTTACGATCGCGGCAACGGCGCGACGATCCTGCTCTACAACCGAGAAAAAAACAGCGTCCTGCTGATCCAGCAGTTCCGCATTGCCACCTATGTGAACGGCAATGAAAGCGGTGAGCTGATTGAAACCTGCGCCGGATTGCTGGATGACGACACGCCAGAAGATTGCATTCGCAAAGAGGCAATTGAGGAAACCGGTTACGAAGTCGGCAAGGTGGAAAAGCTGTTTGAAGCCTACATGTCGCCGGGCGGCGTCACGGAGCTGATCCATTTCTTCGCGGCGGAATACACTGACGCGCAGCGCACGAATCAGGGCGGCGGCGTGGATGATGAAGAGATTACCGTGCTGGAGTTGCCGTTCCCGCAAGCGCTGGCGATGGTGAAGCAAGGCCGCATTCGCGATGGCAAAGCGATCATGCTGTTGCAGCATGCGCAGATTGCAGGTTGGTTGAAGCCATAAATTCAAACCGGGAGTTAACGCCCTGACGCATCTGTTGCGGCCGGGCTGTCCCCGAACTGCTTCACGCATCCCGCGTGAAGCAGTTCGGCCCACCGTTGACGCCTCAGCGCTGCGGATAGTCCGGCCGCAACAGGCGCGTCAGTGCTGGCAGCATTGTGCTGCGGTTAAACACATTCACCCAACGCTTCCGGCACGCATTCTGGATGCGCCTGCATTCTTTCGCGCGCTTCAGCGTAGGATGGCATCGATTCTGCTGCGCCGGAACGCTCGACGCACAGCGAGGCGTAAGCGGAGGCAAACAGCGCGGCCTGCGGTAATTCGTCGCCGGATGCCAGACGCGCTGCCAGTGCGCCATTAAAGGCATCGCCTGCGCCCGTGGTATCCAGCGGTTGTGCCGGGAAAAGCGGAATGCGCAGCGGCGGTTGTTCGGCGACTGATAACAATGCGCCGGACATGCCTAACGTAATGATGACCTGACGCGCGCCTTTGCGATGCAGCACTTCCGCCGCCTGTTGTGCTGAGGCGAAATCGGTGACTTTCACGCCGGTGAGCTGCATGGCTTCGGTGCTGTTCGGGGTGAGTAAATCCACTTTGGCCAGCAGCGCGTCGCTCACTTTCTGCCACGGTGCCGGGTTCATAATCACAAAGGTGCCGCCCGCACGCGCGTTATCAATCATGCGCTGAATGGCGTTCACATTATTTTCCAACTGCACCAGCAGAATATCCGCTGCGGCCACGGTGGGCTGGCAGCGCGCCACTTCCGCCGCGCTTACCGTGGTGTTGGCACCCGGAAACACCGAAATCATATTCTCGGCATCATCACCCGCCACGTAAATCAACGCGTTGCCGGTGGGTTTCTCTTTGCAGGTGAATAACGTAATTGCATCAAAACCGGTTTTCTCCAGATGACGCCGGGCGAAGGTGCCGAAATCATCATTGCCGACTTTGCCGATGTAGTGCACGCGCGCCCCGGCACGCAGCGCGGCGGTGGCCTGGTTGGCACCTTTGCCGCCCGGTCCCATCATGCTGTTGTGGGCAGTCAGGGATTCACCCGGCATCGGGAAACGGTTCATCACCGCCACGATGTCGAGGTTGAACGAGCCAAACACACACACTTTTCCTTTCATCATGCACTCCTGAACAAGCGTTCTGCGGCTAAACAGGCGCCGCGGCAGCCGGTGTGATCGGTGGATTGACTGAAGACGATCTTCAAATTGTCACGCGTGGCTGGCGGACGTAAATGCTGCAAAATCTGGCGGCGCAGCTGCGCCAGCGGGAAATCGGCCATCGCCAATACGCCGCCGCCCAGAATCAGGTATTCCGGATCGAGGATATTCATCTCGGTGGCGATCAGCTGCGCCAATCGTTCGACAAACGCCTGCAATTCCGGGTGTTCACCATGCTGGGAAAACAGCGCGGACATATGGGTTGTAGGCACATGGGCTTGCGCCCAGTGGCTCAGCCAGTGGCCGGAGGTCAGGGTTTCGGCACAGCCGCGATTGCCGCACGGGCAGGGCAGATCGTTACCGGCAATCGGCACATGGCCCAGTTCACCCGCGCCGCCGTTATGGCCATGATAAAACTGGCCGTTGATCCACAAGCTGTTGCCCATGCCGGTGCCGGGATACAACCCGACGGCGATATCCGGCAGCTGCTCCAGCTGCAGCAGATCCCACATCATCAGGTGGTTAACATCTTTATCCATTGCCACCGGCACGCCAAGACGTTCGGTGAGAATGCGCGCCACGGGCTGATGATCCAGCGCCTGAATAAACGGCAGCGAAATCACCTGCTGGCGATCGCGGCTGAGAATGCCGGGTAATCCCAACATCACGCCGCTTACCGGTTGCTGCTCTGACGTTTCACGAATTAACTCACCGAGCGCGCTGAGCGCATCGGGTTGTTGCGCCCAGCTGGCCGTCGGCACCTTACGGAAGCTTGACCAAACGCGTCCTTCTTCCATCAGCTGCAGACGTGTGCCGGTGCCGCCAATGTCGATACCCAGCCAGCTTTTTTTCATGCGGACACCTGCAGCAATCCCTGCGCTTCATCAATGCTTTCGCGCATCATGTCCCAGGCCGTTGCCAAATCGTCGTGGATATTGAACAGGCCGGAAGTGCCAACAATCAGCACTTCTGCGCCCGCGCCGACCAGCGTGTTGTAGGTTTTGGTGTTACAGGAGCCGTCGATCTCAATCAGGTATTTGTGGTTGTGCGCCACTTTCAGCGCTTTCAGCTCCTGCACTTTCTGCACCATTTCCGGGATGAACGGCTGGCCTGCATAGCCGGGATCCACGGTCATCACGGTGATTTTGTCCACCAGGTGAATGTAGTGATGGATGAACGACACCGGCGTGGCCGGATTGAGCACCACGCCCACTTTCTTACCAAAGCTGCGAATCAGGTTGATCACGCGGAACGCATCACGGTTGATGGTTTCGGCGTGCGGGCAGATGTAATCCGCCCCGGCTTTGGCAATCACTTCGATAAAATCAGTGGGATGCTCCACCATTAAATGCACATCCAGCGCCACATTGGTGTGCGGACGAATCTGCTCAATAAAGAACGGCGACAGCGTGATGTTCTTGACGTAATGCCCATCCATGATGTCGATGTGAAGGAAGTCGGCGCGAGAATCCAGCACGGCTAATTGGTGCTTGATCTCCATCAGATTCATACACATCAACGACGGGGAAACTTGAATTCGCATTATACTTCCTTCTTTTCGGTCAGAGGGTTAAGCGCGGCGGCCAGCTTGCTGAGCTTGACGGCGCGGTGTTCATTAAAACGCGTTTTGAACTGTTTGAAGGCCAGCACCACAATCAGCACTGCGCCCCACATGGCCAGGCTAACGTGCTGGCTGATGTTCATCAGGTTGAAACCGGTGGAGAGCACTTGCAGGGCAATCAAGGCCAGCACCACGCCGGTGACGCGACCAAAGCCGCCATTCGGGTCGGTGCCGCCGAGAATGATTGCCAGCACGGTCAACAGCAGATACGCATCGCCGTAACCCATACGCGCTGAGTTGAAACGCGCCATCATGATTAAGCCGGCCAGCACGCACAGCAGGCTGGAAATGACGTACACCAGAATCACCATGCGGTGCGTGTTGATGCCGCTAAACCAGGTGGCGTTGATGTTGCTGCCGCCCATGTAAATGCATTTGCCCGCGCGAGTTTTGCCGAGGAACAGCGCCAGCAGCGCGGCGGCAATCAGGAACACCCACAGCGGCAGCGGCATGCCCAGCAGCGTATTGGAACCGAGCGCCTGCACAATCGAAGGCATGCCGCTCACCGCGGCGCCTTTGGTTAACCAGATGCCGATGCCGTTCAACGTCATCATGGTGGCCAGCGTCACCAAAATCGGGTGCGCACCGATGCGCGTCACCATCACGCCGGTGATCACGCCGATAAAGGCGGCAATGACCATCGCGCCGATGATGGCGATGAACAGCCACAGCAGCTGTTGGCCGGTGCCTGCATCGGCGGGCAGGGCGCTCATCAGCGTCCAGGCAATAAACAGTGCGGTCAGGTTAGCGGTGGCGATGATCGCCAGATTCAGGCCGCCGCTGAGAATGGCGATAAACATCGCCAGCGTCAGCAAGCCGAGCTCCGGTAGCTGGAACGCCATGCTCATAAAGGTGGAGTCGGTCATAAAGCGACCCGGCAACAGCAGGGTGAAAGTCGCCAGCGCCAGCGCAATCAGAATCATCAGGCCGATATTGGTGCCGTCCGGACGCAGAGCAGAGAGTGATTTCATGGGAATGCTCCTTGGATCAGACGAAACTGACGTCAGTTTCTTTACGTTTTTTGTAGTGGGTCACGGCGATTGCCACCATGATCACGCCGCCTACCACGATGTTCATGAAGTAGTTGGAAACACCAATCAGGTTGAGGCCGTTTTTCAGGATGGCGATCAGGAACACGCCCATTAAGGTGCCGCTCACCGTGCCTTTGCCGCCCATCAGGCTGGCGCCGCCGAGCACCGTGGCGGCCAACACATCCAGCTCGCCGCCGACCAGCGCATTCGGCACCACTTCACCCATGCGATAGACCTGCACCAGCCCGCCAATCGCCGCCATCGCGCCGAGCCAGCCGTAAGCGAAAACGTGAATCAGCCCCACGCGAATGCCGATACGACGCGCCGATTCAGCATCGCCGCCCACCGCATACAGTTGGCGACCGAGGTTGGTTTTGTTCAGCAGCAGCGCGGTTAAACCGGCAATCACCAACATGGTGATCAGCGGCAGGCCAACCTGGAAGTGGTTACCTTGCCATTCGAACGGCAGCACGCTGCGCAGCGTGATCCACCAATCCGGCAGCGAGTAGAGGCTTTTACCGCCGGTCACCCACATCAACAGGCCAAACAGCAGCGACTGCATGCTGATGGTGATGATGATCGACACCACGCGCAGGCTGGTGATCAGCAGGGCATTAATCACGCCAAACAGCGTGCCGCAGACGATGGCCAGCAAAATGCTCAGCATGGCGTTATCAAACTGGAACTGCACAAACAGCGAGGCGATCAGGTATTGCACCACCGAGGCCACCGCAGCGAAGGAGATATCAATGCCGCCGGTCACTAATACTAAAAACAGGCCAAGCGCAAAGATGCCGGTCACGGCGTAGCTTTCAGCCAAATCCAGCAGGTTTTGCACCGTCAGGAATTGGTCGCTGGCCACCGAGAAAAACAGGATGAACGCCAGCAGCACCCACGCCAGCCAACCTTGGCTGGAGTGCGGGCGTAAACGGTTGAAATCAAGCATTAATCACCTCCGCCAGCTGTTCTTGCTCAACGGTATCGGGTTGATATTCGGCATGAACGGTGCCATCTCGGAAGTGCAGGATGCGGTCGCAGTTGTACCAAACCTCCGGCACCTCGTCGGAAATCAGAATGATCGACAAACCCTCTTTCGCCAGCGCGTGAATCAGCTGATAGATGCTGGCTTTCGCGCCAACATCCACGCCCACGGTGGGCGAATCAAGAATCAAAATACGCGGCTGGGTAAGTACCCACTTCGCCAGCACGATCTTTTGCTGGTTGCCGCCGGACAGCGTCGAAATCGCCAGATTGGGATCGGCCACGCGCACGCCGAGTTGTTGAATCCACTGCAATATCAGTTTGTTTTTGCGGTATTCGTCGATGATGTGAAAACGGTTTTGCAGCTTGTCGAGGATCGGCAGCACCATGTTGTCGGCCACCGATTGTTGCTGCACCAAGCCCAGGGTCAACCGGTCTTCGGAGACGTAGCCGATGCCGGCTTTGATCGCATCTTCATGTCCACGAAAACGCACCGGTTTGCTGTCGAGCCAAATTTTGCCGCTGTCGGGTTTGGTCATGCCAAACAGCGACAGCGCGAGTTCAGTACGCCCGGAACCGAGCAGGCCGCACAGGCCAAGCACTTCGCCCTGATACAGCTTGAAATTGACGTCGTGATACTGTCCGGCGCGCGACAGATTGTCGACTTCAAGGATCGCGCGGTCGGCATTGCGGGTCGGGGTCTTCAGCTGGTAGTCAAGCTTCAGGCCGGTCATCAGTTCGGTGAGATGATGTGGCGTCATCTCGTTAGCGGGCCAGCAGCCCATTTTGCGTCCATCACGGATCACGGTGACGCGATCGGAAATTTCCAACACTTCATCAAGGCGATGGCTGACGAACACCACGCAGATATTCTTCTCTTTCAGGTAGCGCACGGTGCGCAGCAGCTGGTTCACTTCGGTACGCGTCAGCGAGGCGGTTGGCTCATCCATAATCACCAGGCGCGCATCGGCCACCAGCGCGCGGCAAATCGCCACCTGCTGGCGAGCAGCAATCGACAGCGACGACACTTTCTCGTCGAGATCGAGGTCGAACTTCAGCTCTTCGATAATGTTGCGCGCGGATTCATGCAGTTTCGCTTTGCGGTGCCAGCCGAGCAGGCCGTTCATGTTGTGCTCGAAGGCGATGTTCTCCGCCACGCTGAGATTGGGGAACAGCGACAGATCCTGGTAAATCACCTGAATGCCAAAATCACGCGCCTGACGCGTGGTCAGCCGCGGGAAGCTTGGCCCATCGCCAAGGGTGATGCGGCTGCCACTGTCCGGGGCGTGAACCCCGGAAATGACTTTGATTAAGGTGCTCTTGCCACAGCCGTTGGTGCCAGCGAGACAGTGCACTTCGCCAGCCAGTAAGGTCAGCGAGATATCGCTCAGTGCGCGGTTGCCACCAAATGTTTTCGACAGGTTGTCGAGCGCAATTAGCGTCTGTGGGATCACCTCTTTCATCATTACAGCCCCATTTTCACCAGTTTCGGCAGGTTTTCTTTGTCCAGGCTTTCGGTGTTGTTGCCGAGGATGGTGTGGGTCGCCTCGTCAACTTTCACTTTGCCCAGACCGTCGATAGTCATTCCGTCGGTGATTGGCTCTTTCTTCTGCATCATGTCGGCGATACGCACGAACACTTCACCAGCGGTTTGCGGGTTCCAGATGTAGCCGCCTTTGATGGCGCCGCGCTGCACCAGAGAAGCGCCCTGGCCTGGGCTGAATGCGCCGATGACGCACACCTGGTCGATCTTGCTGCGGTTCATCACCGCACGACCGGCACCGATTGGGCCTTGGGAACCAAACGCCATAATGCCTTTCAGATCCGGGTACTTAGACATCAGCTCATTGGTGGTACGAATGGAGTCATCCAGCGATTCGCCGACGCCAAACTTGTCGGTGACCATCTGCATTTTTGGATAGTGTTCTTTCTGATAGTTCAGCGCGGCGTCGGTCCATTGCTGATGCAGTGGCACCGTCAGGCTGCCAACGTACATGGCGTATTTGCCCTCTTCATGCATGCACTTCGCCAGCGCTTTCATGTGGTTGATGCCGTGGGTCGGCGCATCCACCAGTTCGAAGTCCCAGTTCGCGCCTTTCTGATCCGGCGATTCGTGGGTAATCACCTGAATGCCCGCATCGCGCGCACGCTTCAGCACCGGCTCCAGCACTTTAGGGTCATTTGGTACCACACCGATGATGTCGACTTTCTGCGCGATCAAATCTTCAATGGCGCGTACCTGCAAAGCCGGATCGGCTGCGGTTGGGCCTACCATCCATGCGTCGATACCGCGTTTCGCTGCTTCGCTCTTGATGCCCGCTTCCATGGCGTTGAACCACGGAATACCGCCGATTTTCACCACAATACCCATACGTAATTTGTCAGCTGCATGCGCGCCAGAAGCGGCAAACAGGGCAAGCAGAGAACAGGCAATAAGATGTTTTTTCATAAAAACTCCAAATTAATTTTTTATTAGCTGCATAGAATTACTGCGCTGCGAGCAATCAATAATATTGACGCCGTTCCAGGCTAATTCTTGTTCCAGCTCTTTGTCTTTTAATTGGTCAGTGATCAGGAAGTCCACATCGCGGTAATGGCAAATACGCGCGAATGAGGGTCGCAGGAATTTACTGGCGTCCAGCAACAGATGTTTTCTTTCTGCCGCCAGCAGCATTTGCTGTTTTAAATGTGCGTTGTTTTCATTACCTTCACGTAAATAACCGTCATTGCCTAAACTGCTACAGGAAAAAAAGATTTTATTAATCTGATACTCCCTGAGCGGCTGCTCAGCGACTACGCCGTGGAAATCTTCATAACGGTCAGAATATTCACCGCCCAAACAGATGGTGCGTATGCTGCCGCGCGCGGCAAGGGTTTGCACGATTCTGATGGAATTGGTTAATACCGTTAATTCAATATCCGGAAGCTGTCGCGCTAAATACCAGCAAGTGGTGCTACTATCGAGTAATATACAATCGCCGGGGCTGATGAAATCGAGCGCTCTTTTGGCTATCGCCATTTTTGCATCTACATGTTCATTCATTCTCTGGCGGAAAGATAATTCATACTCGTTAACACCTCTCGTATTTCCCTGAATGTTAGCGGCTTGTCGTTTTGCTGGTACTGCACCGCCGTGGCTACGTTGCAACAGCCCACGTTTCTCTAGCTGAGTTAAATCACGACGTATGGTTTCTTGCGAAACCTGACACAAGGTGACTAATTCAGCGACAATAACCCGACCATTTAAATTAAGTTCGTCAATAATTCGCTGCTGTCTTTCAATCGGCAACATGCTGCCCTCCGATGACGATAAATTACTGGATACCGAAAAGGGAAAATGTGGGCTGCGCAGGAGTCCGCAGTCACCAAAATCCGCATCGGTGTTTGAGTGATGTGTGTAGAACTTTTATGTAATTGAGGTGTTCGGTTATCAAAATGGCGTGATGTGCTTCACGTTATTCTGCTTAAACGGCCATATTTCTTCTCAACAGATAATCAAGCGGCTACCGCATGGCAGTAACCTACCATGACCGACTATGACCGTTTGTGTGTATTTGACCGTTTTGCCCCTGGCAACAGAGTCCGACGAATCCGATTGAGCACAATTCAGCCGAATCGGATGATGGATGCATTACGGCATTCAGGTGCAGATCGCGTTGAAGCGACTGCTTTTTCGGCAGTTAACACCGCTTTTCAGGCCAGCTCACAGTTTTGGCCTGCTGACAGCGTTGCCATTGCGCTATCCTTCTCTTTCCAGGAATTTGGGGACCGGTTTTTTTAATGTCGTATTGGATGAAGTCGCTGTTGTTACTGCCATTCCTGTTTGTCGCGTGCGTGCAAGCTGAGCCATTGCAAAAGTCATTTTCTGACTGGCAGCTCACCTGCAATAACGTGGCGTTTTGCGTAGCACGCAGTTTTCCCGGCGATAACGGCTTGGTGATGACGATTTCACGTCACGCTGGCCCTAACGATCGGCCGCTGCTGCGCATTGATTACGGCAGCGCGTACAGCGGTGAACTGCCGGGCGGCACGCTCAAAGACAACCTGCTGCTGGACCAGCGCCGCTTAACGCCCGATCTCAAACATTGGACGGTTGAACCGCACCATCTCGCCACCAGCAACGCTATTGCTATTGACGAATTTCTCGCGCAGACGTTGGATGCCCACCTGCTGCAACTCACCTATCAGGCCAAAGCCACTATTCCGCTCAGCGGCATGAAAGCGGCACTGCTGTTGATGGATGATGTGCAGGGGCGCGTCAACGGTGCCAGCGCGTGGGTGAAACGCGGCGACCGCGCGCAGTGGGATGTACCGCCTCAGCCTGCGCTGCCAGGTTTGCCGCCACGGCAGCCGGAACCTGCCGCATTGACCCATGAAGAGACCAGCGGATTAATCGATTACGGCACCTGGCGGGTCAACACGGATAACTGCTCGCTCGATCCGCTGCGGCGCGAAGTGAGCGTTGCGCCGCTCACCAATGACAAGGCTCTATTGCTGATCAGCTGTGAAACCGGCGCGTATAACGTGATTGATTTGGCATTTGAAGTGACGCGCACCCAGCCTTACGTCTCGCGCGGATTGACCTTGACGCTGCCGTTCACGCCGCCAGCGCGCAGCGATAATCAACTGGAGTTGGTTAATGCCGAGTTCGATGCCAGCAACCAGCTGCTGTACACCTTCAGTAAAGGACGTGGTTTAGGCGATTGCGGCGTGGCGACGCGCTGGCAATATGACGGCAACGAGTTTGTGTTAGCGGAGTATGCGGAAGAGAAAACCTGTGATGCGTGGCACAGCAGCGATGAGTGGCCAACATTGTGGGAAACAGGTTCATATCAATCCCGTTAGATAAGTCGCTGGCGTTGAGATTGCAGCGTTAGCGGGTCGCCCAACATGGCGACCCTACGATGCTGGCGCGGGGTTTCTGTTGGTTGCGCATTTTTGCGCACCCGGCATTAACGGATTGCTTTGACCTGAAACGGCGAACCCTGCTGATTTCCCACCAATTCGGCTAGCATGTTGTTCACGCCATCGCTCATTGGGGTAAAGCGGGTGAGGGGCGAGCGCGTCACCACCACAAACACACCCACGTTATGCTGCGGCACCATCGCCATGTAGGTAATGAAACCGCCGCCGCCGCCGGTTTTTTGAATAATCCCCGGACGACCCGCTTTCGGCCCCATATAAACCCAGCCCATGCCCAGCGCGTCAGCGCGACCTGGCACATCCATACCTTCGACTTTTGTCAGCTGATCGCGGCGGTAAATCAGGGTTTGCAGACGATCAATCTGCGCTGTGCGCTGGCTCACCGCAGAATTCAGGAACTGCTGCATCCAGCGGCCCATATCATCAGGCGTGGAGTAAACGCCGCCGCTGCCAATCGCGGCCAGCGTGTTATTGCACGGGCTGGCCCCTTTTTCGGCCACCATCAAACGCTGGCACTGATCCGGCGACGGCGTAAACGTGGTGTCTTTCATGCCGAGCGGACGCGTTACCAGCTGCTGCAACAGCGCCGGATAGGGTTTGCCTGCCGCTTTCGCCAACGCATCACCCAACAGATCGAAGCCAAGATTTGAATAGGCCGCATTGGTGCCCGGCGTCGCTTTTAACGCTGCACCGTTCAACCACTGCCAGCGGTCGCTTTTGGTCGGCCAGACAAATACCGGACGATGCGGTTTGCCGCCCGGCTGCTCGCGCGGTAAACCGCTGGTATGGGTGGAAAGGTTGATCAGGCGAATCGGTTGGCCGTTGAACGTCGGCACGCGTGCGCCCGGCGGCGCATATTTGCTGAGCGGATCGTCCAGCCGAATCTGTCCGCGCTCGGCCATTTTCACCATCACTTCGCTGGTCATCAGCTTGCTCAATGAGGCGATGCGGATCACTGAATCCTGTTGCGGACGCACGTTATTGCCGGGGCGCGTATCGCCAAAGCTGGCAAACACGCGTTGATTACCATCAATCGCCACCAGCGCCATGCCGGTGGCGCCGCTGCCGTAAAAAATGTGCTCGGCGTAACGATCAACAATCTGCGAAGCTAACAGCGGATCGGGCGAAGCCTGCGCCATGCTTTTTAATGGAACCAGGGCAACCATTAAGGCCAATAAAAGAGGAGTACGTTTTTTCAACAGGAAAGAGTCCGCAATAAGAATCGGAGGAAAGCTTATAGTAATCAGTTTGTGCGAGGCGTGAAGGGGGCGGGGCGGATTTTTTTCTGTATCGGGTTGTGAATCAAAAATGGCCCTTGCGCCGCTGGACGCAAGGGCGGATCGATTAGTGCGGCTTGAGTAATGCTTCAGTGTGGCTGACGATGTTTTCCACGGTAAAGCCAAATTCCGGGAACAACTTACCAGCAGGTGCCGATTCGCCGAAGGTGGTCATGCCGACAATGGCACCGTCCATGCCCACATACTTAAACCAGTAATCAGCGATGCCGGCTTCTACCGCCACGCGTGCGCGCACCGTGGAAGGCAACACAGATTCGCGATACGCCGCGTCCTGCTTATCAAACACGTCGGTGCTTGGCAGCGAAACCACGCGGATTTTATGGCCGCTGGCGGTTAACTTATCCGCCGCGCCCAGCGCGATTTCAATCTCAGAACCGGTGGCGATGATGATCGCTTCCGGCGTGCCGTCGCTATCCTGCAACACATAGCCGCCGCGCGCGATATCCGCCACCTGCGCCGCGCTGCGCGCTGGTTGCAACAGATTTTGTCGCGACAAAATCAGCGCCGTCGGGCCGTGATGCCGTTCCACTGCGGCTTTCCACGCCACGGCGGTTTCCACCTGATCGCACGGACGCCACACGCTCATGTTCGGCGTAACGCGCAGGCTGGCGAGCTGTTCCACCGGCTGGTGCGTCGGGCCATCTTCGCCCAGGCCGATGGAGTCGTGGGTATACACCAGCACCTGACGCGCTTTCATCAGCGCCGCCATACGCACCGCGTTGCGCGCGTACTCCACAAACATCAGGAACGTTGCGGTATAGGGCACAAAGCCGCCGTGATGCGCAATGCCGTTGCCGATCGCCGTCATACCAAACTCACGCACGCCGTAATGGATATAGTTCCCGGCGTGATCCTCTTTGATCGGTTTGGAACCCGACCAAATGGTGAGGTTGCTCGGAGCCAAATCCGCTGAGCCGCCGAGGAACTCAGGCAGCAGCTTACCGAACACTTCCAGCGTGTTTTGCGACGCTTTACGGCTGGCGATTTTTTGCGGATTCGCCTGTAGCTGCTCAATGAATTTCTGGGTTTCCTGCTCCCAGTTCACCGGCATTTCGCCGTTCAGGCGGCGGCTAAACTCGTCGGCCAGTTCAGGATGCGCGGCCTTATAGGCGCTGAATTTCTCATCCCAGGCTTTCTCCTGCTGCGCACCGGCTTCAACGGCATCCCATTGCTGATAGACCTCTTTTGGGATCTCAAACGGCGGATGATGCCAGCCCAGTTTCTGTCGCGTCAGCGCCACTTCTTCTTCGCCCAGCGCCGCACCGTGCGACTCTTCTTTACCGGCTTTATTCGGCGAGCCGAAACCAATCACCGTGCGGCAAATAATCAGCGACGGTTTATCGGTAACGCTCTGCGCCTCTTTGATTGCCGCGGCAATGGCTTCAGGATCGTGACCGTCAATCCCTTCTTTACTGCCTACCACATGCCAGTTGTAGGCTTCGAAGCGTTGATGCGTATCATCGGTGAACCAGCCTTCGGTTTCACCATCAATGGAGATACCGTTGTGATCGTAGAAACCAATCAGCTTGCCCAAGCCAAGCGTGCCCGCCAGCGAGCTGACTTCATGCGAGATGCCTTCCATCAGGCAGCCATCGCCCATAAACACGTAGGTAAAGTGATCAACGATGTCGTGACCGGGGCGGTTAAACTGCGCTGCCAGGGTACGTTCGGCAATCGCCAGACCGACGGCGTTCGCTAAACCTTGTCCCAGCGGGCCGGTGGTGGTTTCCACGCCCGGCGTATAGCCGATTTCGGGATGTCCCGGCGTTTTAGAGTGCAGCTGCCGGAAGTTCTTCAGCTCTTCCATCGGCAGATCGTAGCCGGTGAGATGCAGCAAACTGTAGAGCAGCATTGAGCCGTGACCGTTGGAAAGAATAAAGCGGTCGCGATCGGCCCAGGCGGGATTTTTGGGATTGTGTTTTAACACGTCACGCCACAGCACTTCGGCGATATCGGCCATGCCCATCGGCATACCGGGGTGTCCAGAATTTGCTTTTTGCACCGCATCCATACTGAGTGCACGAATTGCATTGGCCAACTCTTTGCGTGAAGACATAAGGTTCTCCCTTGTGATTTGGCAATAGCGGACGAGCAGACGCTCGTCCGGCATGAGATAGAGGTGGATTACAGGCGCGAAGCCAGCACATCCTCCAGCTTCTGCTGATCCACCGCGAACTGGCGGATGCCGTCCGACAGTTTCTCTACCGCCATCGGATCCTGGTTATGCTCCCAGCGGAACTCCGATTCTGACAGCGGGGCAGGTTGGTGGAAGCCTTCGGTAGACGGCTCCAGCTTACGCTCCAGCGGCGAATTATTATTCGCCAACTCTTCCAGCAGGTTAGGCGAAAGGGTCAGACGATCGCAGCCCGCCAGCGCCTGAATCTGTTCTACTTTGCGGAAGCTGGCACCCATGATCACCGTGCTGTAACGGTGCTTTTTGTAGTAATCGTAAATGCGACGTACCGATTTCACGCCCGGATCTTCATCTACCACATAGGGATCCAGCGGTTTGCGCGCGTTATACCAGTCGTAGATACGCCCTACAAACGGCGAAATCAGGTAAACGCCCGCTTCGGCGCAGGCGCGTGCCTGAGCGAAGGAGAACAACAGCGTCAGGTTGCACTGAATGCCATTTTTCTCCAGCTCTTCTGCCGCTTTGATGCCTTCCCAGGTAGACGCCAGTTTGATCAGGATGCGCGAGCGGTCAATGCCGTTCTCTTCATACATCCGCACCAGTTTTTCAGCTTTGGTGACGCACATGCCACGATCGAAGGAGAGGCGCGCATCCACTTCGGTCGAAACACGGCCCGGCACGCTTTTCAGAATCTCCATGCCGAGGTTGATCGCCACCTTGTCGCTGGCGTTAATAATTTGCGTCTCTTTGCTGCCGCCCTGTTTCTTCGCGTAATCAATAGCGTCATCAATCAGGTGTTTATAAGCGTCGAGGCCGGCAGCTTTCAGGATCAATGATGGGTTAGTGGTGGCGTCTTCCGGGTGATAATGGCGAATGGATTCGATATCGCCGCTGTCTGCCACCACGGTGGTGAATTGTTTAAGTGCTTCTAGCTGGTTCATCGCTTAACTCCTTGATGAGCAATAATATGGGCAAAGTGAACGTGCCCTTTCCTGTTGAAGTTTGGCTCAACACAGTGCTACAGACGTTGCACGAAGAAAATGCGTTTTCTCTGATTGTGGCGTCGAGGTGTATCAGTCACAGAAGGGGTTGCCTGATCGGTTCAGCTACGCGTTTTGCCATCAATAAGGATAGCAGGCTGCGCCAAAGCCGCAGGCGAAGCGGTAGCAATGCGTGCGCAAGCGGCTGTGCGTTCTTTGAGCGCCTTCACCTTCCTGCGTGCCGCGAGTTCTTATACTGATGGCCTGATTCGCTACGCCAAAGGATGCGCAATGGACGATCAACTCAAGCAAAGTGCTCTCGATTTCCACCAATATCCCACGCCCGGAAAAATTCAGGTTTCCCCCACCAAACCCCTCGCCACCCAGCGTGATTTAGCGCTGGCCTATTCGCCCGGCGTCGCTGCGCCGTGCCTGGAAATTGCCGCCGATCCGCTGGCGGCACACAAATACACCGCGCGCGGCAATTTAGTGGCGGTGATCTCGAACGGCACCGCGGTGCTCGGCCTCGGCAATATTGGCGCGCTGGCGGGCAAGCCGGTGATGGAAGGCAAAGGCGTGCTGTTCAAGAAATTTGCGGGCATTGATGTGTTTGATATCGAGATTGACGAACACGACCCCGACAAGCTGATCGAGGTTATCGCCGCGCTGGAACCCACCTTTGGCGGCATCAATCTGGAAGATATCAAAGCGCCAGAGTGCTTTTACATTGAGCAGCAGCTGCGCCAGCGCATGAAGATTCCGGTGTTCCACGATGACCAGCATGGTACGGCGATCATTTGTACTGCGGCGGTGCTCAACGGGCTAAAGATCGTTAACAAGGCCATCACCGATGTGCGTTTGGTGGTGTCAGGCGCGGGCGCATCGGCGATTGCCTGCCTGAATCTGCTGGTGACGCTTGGCATGCAGCAGCACAACATCGTGGTATGCGATTCCAAAGGGGTGATCTACCGCGGCCGCGAAGCCAACATGACGCCGACCAAAGCCCAATACGCGGTTGAGGACAGCGGTGCGCGCACGCTGGATGAGGTGATTGCCGGTGCGGATATTTTCCTTGGTTGTTCGGGACCGAAAGCCATGACGCCGGAGATGGTGCAGAAAATGGCGCCTAACCCGCTGATTCTGGCGCTGGCTAATCCCGAACCTGAGATCATGCCGCCGCTGGCAAAGCAGGTGCGGCCAGATGCCATCATCTGTACCGGACGTTCTGATTTCCCTAATCAGGTGAACAACGTGCTGTGCTTCCCGTTCATCTTCCGTGGCGCGCTGGATGTCGGCGCAACGGCGATCAATGAAGCGATGAAGCTGGCGGCGGTGCACGCCATTGCGGCGCTAGCGCAGGCGGAGCAGAGCGATGTGGTGGCGTCGGCGTATGACGATCAGGATTTAAGTTTTGGCGCGGAATACCTGATTCCTAAGCCGTTCGATCCGCGTCTGATTGTGCAAATTGCCCCGGCGGTCGCCAAAGCGGCAATGGATTCGGGCGTGGCGACGCGCCCAATCAGCGACTTTGAGGCGTACCGCGAGCAGCTCACCGAATTCGTCTACAAAACTAACCTGTTTATGAAGCCGATTTTCTCGCAGGCGCGTAAAGCACCCAAACGCGTGGTGATGGCAGAAGGCGAAGAGGTGCGCGTACTGCACGCCACGCAGGAGCTGGTGTCGCTGGGTTTAGCCAAGCCGATCCTGATTGGTCGTCCAAATGTCATTGCGATGCGTATTCAGAAACAGGGGCTGAAAATCGAGGCAGGCAAGGATTTTGAGATCGTGAATAACGAATCTGATCCGCGCTTTAAAGAGTACTGGAACGAGTATTACCAGATAATGAAACGGCGCGGCGTGACGCCAGAAACCGCGCAGCGGGCGGTGATCGGCAACCCGACGCTGATCGGCGCCATCATGGTGCATCGCGGCGAAGCGGACGCGCTGATTTGCGGCACCATCGGCGATTATCGCGAGCACTACGAGGTGGTGGAGAAGGTGTTTGGTTTCCGTGACGATGTCAACGTGGCGGGTGCGATGAACGCGCTGCTGCTGCCGAGCGGTAACACCTTTATCGCTGATACCTATGTGAACGAGGATCCCAGCGCTGAACAGCTCGCCGACATTACCTTGCTGGCGGCGGAAACGGTGCGGCGTTTTGGCATTGAGCCGCGCGTGGCGCTGCTGTCGCACTCCAGCTTTGGCACTTCGAACGCGCCGGGGGCGCGCAAAATGCGTGAAGCGCTGGTGCTGATTCAGCAGCGCGCGCCGGATCTGGAGATCGATGGGGAAATGCACGGTGATGCTGCGCTGGTGGAGAGCATTCGTCGCGAGTTAATGCCGGATAGCCCGCTGAAGGGCACCGCGAATCTGCTGATCATGCCGAACGTCGAGGCGGCACGCATCAGCTACAACCTGCTGCGTGTCTCCTGTTCGGAGGGCGTGACGGTTGGGCCGGTGTTGATGGGCATCAGCAAGCCGGTGCATGTGTTGACGCGCATTGCGTCGGTGCGGCGGATTGTGAATATGGTGGCATTAGCGGTGGTGGAGGCGCAAACCGAGCCGTTGTGATGCGGGGGTCGCCAAAAATGGCACAATTCGGTAGCAGCGCGCTTTATCGCGCATCTTTGCAGCAGTTGAGTGGCTGCCCAACGCGCAATAAATTGCGCCGCTACCGATTCGGCCTGCTTTGTGCGTTCTTACGCACCTTGCTCCTTCAACCAATCCTTCACCGGCAGGAAATCGCGATACAGCGCGGCTTCGGGGGAATCGGCGTCGGGCTGGAAAGCATATTCCCAGCGCACGAGCGGCGGCATCGACATCAAAATGGATTCGGTGCGGCCGCCGGTTTGCAGACCGAACAGCGTGCCGCGATCCCACACCAAATTGAATTCCACATAGCGACCGCGACGATAAAGCTGGAACTGGCGCTCGCGATCGCCCCACGGCAGCGCTTTGCGTTTCGCCACAATCGGGCGATAAGCTTGCATAAAACCGTTGCCGACCGCCTGCATGAAATCAAAGCAATGCGCGAAATCGGGCGTGTTCAGGTCATCGTAAAATAGCCCGCCAATGCCGCGCTGCTCGTCACGATGCTTGAGGTAGAAATAGTCATCGCACCACTTTTTGTAGCGCGCATAAACGTCGTCGCCGAACGGTTGGCACAGATCAAACGCGGTTTGATGCCAGTGCCGCGCATCTTCTTCAAAACCGTAATAGGGCGTGAGATCGAACCCGCCGCCGAACCACCAGACCGGATCGGCCCCCGGTTTTTCGGCAATAAAGAAGCGCACGTTGGCGTGGCTGGTAGGCACGTAGGGATTTTCAGGATGCACCACCAGGGAGACGCCCATCGCTTCGAAACTGCGGCCAGCCAGCTCAGGACGATGCGCGGTGGCGGAAGCGGGCATTTGATCGCCGTACACATGCGAAAAGTTCACGCCAGCTTGCTCAAACACCGCGCCGTTACGCAGC
This sequence comes from uncultured Pantoea sp., assembly GCA_966185695.1. Lineage (GTDB taxonomy): Bacteria > Pseudomonadota > Gammaproteobacteria > Enterobacterales > Enterobacteriaceae > Pantoea. Next base: position 79,524 of record CBIFUL010000016.1, read on the forward strand.
ACGCGGCTGCGTCCACCGCCGCCGCCGGGACGTTGCCACTCGTCCTCGGCAAAGCTGGCCTTGCCATCTTCCTGCGCTAATTGGGCGCAAATATCATCTTGTAGCGCCAGCAAAAAGGCTTTGACGCGGGAAATGTCGGGATTGCTCATCAGTTACTCGCTCCAGAAATTTGCCGCGATTCTAGCACAGGAAAAGGTTACGCCTGGCGGCGATCCACTTCATCAAAGTAGTGCGTAATGCCGTCGGCAATCGCGCTGGCAATTTTCTGGCGAAACGCCTGCGTACCGAGCAGCTGCTCCTCACGCGGATTGGTGATGAATGACGTTTCCACCAGCACCGAAGGGATCGACGGCGATTTCAGTACCGCAAATGCCGCCTGCTCAGTGTGCTGGCTGTGTAAATGGTGCACCGGGCGAATCTTGTCCAGCACGTGCTTACCCAGCGTCAGGCTGTTGCGGATGGTATCGGTCTGTACCAGATCGAACAGAATTTGGTTGAGGTAGTGATCTTTATCCTGCACCTCCGCGCCGCCGACTTTGTCGGCGTCATTTTCACGCTGTGATAAATAGCGCGCCATCGCGCTGCTGGCACCGCGATTCGACAGGGCAAACACCGAAGCGCCGTTCGCTTCCGGGCTGGTATAGCCATCGGCGTGAATCGACATAAACAGATTCGCGCCGTGCTGGTGGGCAATTTCCACTCGCTGATACAGCGGAATAAAGTGGTCGCTGTCGCGCGTTAAGCGAACTTCGATGCGCGGATGCGCTTGCAGCAGCTGACGCACGTTATTCGCAATCGCCAGCACCACATGCTTCTCTTCCGAGCCTTCACCGCCCACTGCGCCAGAATCAATACCGCCGTGACCGGGATCGATCATCACGATGCGCTTACCGTTACTGGCCGGTTTGGCTGGCGTGTGGCCTCTGCGCTCGCGCAGTTCGGTGCGCTCTTCTTTCGCGAGCACGCCGCGTGGGGAGAGCACCGCCAGCGCCAGACCGGAAAGCAGCAGCTGACGACGATTGGTGAGGCGCTTTAATAGCGAAATATTCTTCATTCATCTGTCCTGACGGAAAACCTGCCCCGTGTTATAGCGCAAGCACTCTTTGTCGGCGACCTGGAAACCATTTCAGATCTTTACTGTATCATGAAGTGTTTAGCTGTTTTTTTCCGCCATCGCGCCGTGCGAGGGTTGCGCCGGGCAAAGAATGCGTGATAATCAGCGAATTGTGCCGAACGCTAAGGTAACGTCGATGGAAATTCGTTCTTTCCGCCAGGAAGATTTTGAAGAAGTGATCACGCTGTGGGAGCGCTGCGATCTGTTACGGCCGTGGAACGATCCCGAGCTGGACATTGAACGCAAAATGAACCATGACCCGGAGCTGTTTTTGGTAGCGGAAGTTGGCGCTGAAGTCGTCGGCACGCTGATGGGCGGTTACGATGGTCATCGCGGCTCGGCGTATTATCTGGCGGTACATCCGGATTATCAGGGACGCGGTTTCGCTAACGCGCTGATGAATCGGCTGGAGAAAAAATTGATTGCGCGCGGTTGCCCCAAAATCCATTTAATGGTGCGCGAAGAGAACGATCAGGTGATCGCGTTTTACGAAAAACTCGATTACGAGCCGGTGGATTCCATGCTGCTGGGCAAACGTTTGATAGAAGACCGCGAATACTGAGTTGCGCATGAACGGTTTGAAATACCTTCCTGAAGAGTACGATGCGAAAGGGCAGCTGCGGCTGCCGTTTCTTTTCTGGCTGATCCTGTTATTGCAGGCGCGTACCTGGCTGCTGCTGGTGATGGCGGGCGCGTCGCGCGAGCAGGGCAATGATTTGCTGGCGCTGTTCTATCCCGATCGCCAAAGCTTCTGGCTGGGATTGGCGCTGGGCGTGCCCGCCGCCATCGGCTTGCTCTTGACCGGTTATCGCCAGCGCTGGCCGCGCCTGTGGCAGAGCTGGCGGCATATGCTGAGCGCATCGCTACTGTTGAGTTTGCTGTGGCAGGGCGCGGCGCTAGTGCAAGGTGAACTGGCCAATTCGCCGCTGCCGCTGCTGCTCGGCCTGTTTGACCTGCTGGCGCTGGTCGCGCTGCACGCGCATCAGCGGCTGCGCGACGCCTTTCTGCCGGAACATCAACATTACGAATAAACTTTTCGCCGGTTTGCGACTCCAAGTGGCACACCAATCAGCCTTCTACCCGTCATACTTCACGTCGCAGATGAGTTGGCTGCTCTGGTTTGCCGCCTTCCTGCGGCTCGAATAATTTTTTGTAGAGTAGATCAAGGAGTTTTCATGAAAGTTGTTCGTCCCGCCTTGCTGGCCAGCGCCATGATTTTAGCCGGTTGCGCCAGTTCTGGTTCTTCCACGTCGTCCGCTTCGAGCAGCAGCGATTGGTACAACCCGCTGACTTATCATTGGTCGGCGCTCAATCCGCTCGGCTGGTTTGGCGGCTCGTTGAATGTGACGGAGCAGGGCGTGGCGGGCTTAACCAGCAGCACCTCAATGTCGGAAGAGGCTATCAACAAAGCGTTGGATGGCGACTACCAGCTGCGTCAGGGCATGCGCACCCAGAACGGCCAGGTGGTGGATTTCTGGCAGGCGCTCGATGACAACAAGGTGCAGTTGGTGATCAACGGCACCACCCGCGTTGAGCGCATTGAAGTGCAGGATAATGACGCTAAAGCCGCCGACGGCAGCAAAATCGGCGATCTGTTTAGCGAGAAATTCAGCAAAGCCTTCAATAATTGCAAAATGAGCGCCGGCTTGGATGCGCGCGATGTTGAGTGCCGCGCGCCCGGCAGTCAGCACATTTTCTACGTCTACAGCGGCGAATGGCATGGCCCTGAAGGGTTAATGCCTTCCGACGATAGCTTAAAAAGCTGGAAAATCAGCAAGATAGTTTGGCAGCGTTAACGGAACTTCTCGGGTGCGCAGGCGTGCGCACCCTGCGTTTTGTGCCGCATCGAACCGCCTGACTCCCGGCAATTTCTTTGCCGATCCACGCATAAACTCTCCCGCCGTCTTATGCTTTTTTAGACTTTGAAATCCCTAAACGATATATAAAACCGTTACTGCTTTGACCTGAGTTATAAATACACTGACAGCATCTAATGACATTGGCATCATCGCCAAATTTCAGGGTGCAGCATGACACTTCCGATTTCAAAAAACTGGCTTGGCGGCATCGCGTTATCACTGACCCTTGCCAGTGCGGCGCAGGCTACCGAGCTGCTTAACAGCTCTTACGATGTCTCGCGCGAGCTGTTTGTGGCCCTGAATGCCCCGTTTGAAAAACAGTGGGATGCTGCGCACCCGAATGACAAACTCACCATCAAGCAGTCGCACGCCGGCTCTTCCAAACAGGCGCTGGCGATTCTGCAAGGTTTGCGCGCCGATGTCGTGACCTACAACCAGGTCACGGATGTGCAGGTTTTGCACGATAAAGGCCAACTGATCCCCGCTGATTGGCAGCAGCGTTTGCCGAACAGCAGCTCGCCGTTTTACTCGACGATGGCGTTTTTAGTGCGCAAAGGAAACCCTAAGCAGATTCATGACTGGGCGGATTTGGCTGGCGATAACGTCAAACTGATTTTCCCGAATCCAAAAACCTCCGGTAACGGACGTTACACCTACCTCGCCGCGTGGGGCGCTGCCGATCGGGTGAATGGCAAAGACAAAGCGAAAACCGAAGCTTTCATGGCAAAGTTTCTGCATAACGTCGAAGTGTTTGATACCGGCGGACGCGGTGCGACCACCACTTTTGCCGAGCGCGGTTTGGGTGATGTGTTGATCAGCTTTGAGTCGGAAGTGAACAACATCCGCAATCAATACGGCAAAGATGATTACGAAGTGATCGTGCCGAAAACCAATATTTTGGCGGAATTTCCGGTGGCGTGGATCGATAAAAACGTCGAGCACAACGGGACTACCGATGCGGCGAAAGCGTACCTGAACTATCTCTATACGCCGGAAGCGCAGAAAATCATCACCCACTACTACTATCGCGTTAACAACTCGCAGCTGATGGCGCAGCAGCAAGATCGCTTCCCGCAGACCGCGCTGTTCAATGTGAACGACGCGTTTGGCGGCTGGGATAACGTGATGAAAACGCACTTTGCCAGCGGCGGTGAGCTGGACAAACTACTGGCAGCGGGGCGCGGCTAATGTTGGCGCTGGCGCAAAAACAAAAACGCGTGCTGCCGGGTTTCGGTCTTAGCCTCGGCACCAGCTTACTGTTCACCTGCCTGATCTTATTGCTGCCGATCAGCGCGCTGCTGATGCAGCTGTCGCAAATGACGCTGGCGCAGTACTGGGATGTGGTGACGCATCCGCAATTGATTGCCGCCTATAAAGTCACGTTGCTGGCGGCAGGCGTCGCCTCGATTTTTAACGCGCTGTTTGGCATGTTGATGGCGTGGATCTTGACGCGTTATCGTTTCCCTGGCCGGGCGCTGCTCGATGGCTTGATGGATCTGCCGTTCGCGCTGCCCACTGCGGTAGCGGGTTTGACGCTGGCGGGTTTGTTCTCGGTTAACGGCTGGTATGGCCAATGGCTGGCGCATTTTGATATCAAAGTCTCTTATACCTGGCTGGGCATTGCGGTGGCGATGGCGTTCACCAGTATTCCGTTTGTCGTGCGTACCGTACAGCCGGTGCTGGAAGAGTTAGGCCCGGAATATGAAGAAGCGGCTGAAACCTTGGGCGCCACGCCGTGGCAGAGTTTCCGTCGCGTGGTGTTACCGGAAGTGGCGCCAGCCTTGATGGCCGGTACCGCGCTGTCGTTTACCCGCAGCCTGGGCGAGTTTGGTGCAGTGATTTTCATCGCGGGCAACATCGCCTGGAAAACTGAAGTGACCTCGCTGATGATTTTTGTGCGCCTGCAGGAGTTCGACTATCCGGCGGCAAGCGCCATCGCTTCAGTGATCATGGCGGCGTCTTTGTTGCTGCTGTTTGCGATTAACACCTTGCAGAGCCGCTTTGGCCGTCGCTTAGGAGGCCACTGATGGCCGAGATTTCACAGATTCATCAGCTCGATCGCCAACCGGTTAACTGGGGCAAATGGCTGCTGATTGGTATCGGCGCGCTGTTCTCGATTTTGCTGCTGGTTGTGCCGATGATTTCGATCTTCTGGGAAGCGCTGAGCCAGGGATTAGTGGCTTCGCTGCAGAATCTGCAAGATCCTGACATGCTGCACGCCATCTGGCTGACAATTTTGGTGGCGCTGATTACCGTGCCGGTCAACCTGGTTTTCGGCACCTTACTGGCCTGGCTGGTGACGCGCTTTACCTTCCCGGGTCGCCAGCTGCTGCTGACGCTGTTCGATATCCCGTTTGCCGTATCACCGGTGGTTGCGGGCTTAATGTATCTGCTGTTCTGGGGCGTTAACGGCCCGGCGGGCGGTTGGCTGGACGCGCATAACATTCAAATTATGTTCTCGTGGCCAGGCATGGCGCTGGCGACCATCTTCGTGACCTGCCCCTTTGTGGTACGCGAGCTGGTGCCGGTGATGCTGAGCCAGGGTAGCCATGAAGATGAAGCTGCGGTGCTGTTGGGCGCATCCGGCTGGCAGATGTTCCGCCGCGTCACGTTACCCAACATTCGCTGGGCGCTGCTGTACGGCGTGGTGCTGACCAATGCGCGTGCGATTGGCGAATTTGGTGCGGTCTCGGTGGTATCGGGATCGATTCGCGGCGAAACCTATACCTTGCCGCTTCAGGTTGAATTACTGCATCAGGATTACAACACCGTAGGCGCCTTTACCGCCGCCGCGCTGCTGACCCTGATGGCAATTGTGACGCTGTTTCTGAAAAGCGTGGTGCAGTGGCGATTAGAGCATCAGCGCAAGCGCCTTGAGGAGGAAAATCATGAGCATTGAGATTAAACAAATTAACAAAGCGTTTGGCCAGACGTCGGTGCTGAACGACATTTCTCTGGATATTCCTTCCGGCAAGATGGTGGCGCTGCTTGGGCCTTCGGGTTCGGGGAAAACCACGCTGCTGCGCATTATCGCCGGTCTGGAACATCAAAACAGCGGGCAGATCCATTTCCACGGCAAAGATGTCAGCCGCATTCATGCGCGCGATCGTCAGGTTGGCTTTGTGTTCCAACACTATGCGCTGTTCCGTCACATGACCGTGTTCGACAACATCGCTTTTGGTTTAACCGTGCTGCCGCGTCGCGAGCGCCCGAATGCCGCTGAGATCAAGCAGCGCGTCACGCGTTTGCTGGAGATGGTGCAGTTGGCGCACCTGGCGAATCGCTTCCCGGCGCAGCTTTCTGGCGGACAGAAACAGCGCGTGGCACTGGCGCGCGCCCTGGCGGTTGAGCCGCAAATTTTGCTGCTGGATGAGCCATTTGGTGCGTTGGATGCGCAGGTACGTAAAGAGCTGCGCCGTTGGCTACGTCAGCTGCACGAAGAGTTGAAGTTCACCAGCGTGTTCGTTACCCACGACCAGGAAGAAGCGATGGAAGTGGCTGACAGCGTGGTGGTGATGAGTCAGGGCAACATTGAGCAGGTGGGCACGCCAGACGACGTATGGCGCGATCCGGCCACGCGTTTTGTGTTGGAGTTCCTCGGCGAAGTGAATCGCTTTGATGGTGAAGTACATGGCTCACAGTTCCACGTGGCGGCACATCGCTGGCCGCTGGGCTATACGCCGGCTCATCAGGGCGCTGTCGAGCTGTTCCTGCGTCCGTGGGAAATTGATGTTTCGCGCCAAAGCAGTCTTGAAACACCGTTGCCGGTGCAGGTGCTGGAGGTCAGTCCGCGCGGCCACTTCTGGCAATTGGTAGTGCAGCCCAACGGCTGGCAGGGCGATGTGTTCTCGGTGGTGTTCGACGGCGATCACGTCGCGCCGGTGCGCGGGGAACGCCTGTTCGTCGGCCTGCAACAGGCGCGCCTGTATCAAGGCAACACGCCGCTGCGACCGGTTGCCTTTGCCGAGAGCGCCTGATATTTTTAACACTTCACCGGGCGGCGTCTTCCCGCCCGGTTTATTCGCCTCTCTTCTGCCTGGAAAATCAACGCGTGACCACACTGGAAAACACCATCGGCAATACCCCGCTGATCAAATTGCAGCGTCTGACGCCTGATAATGGCAGTGAAATTTGGCTCAAGCTGGAAGGGAATAATCCCGCCGGTTCGGTCAAAGATCGTGCGGCCTGGTCGATGATTCATCAGGCTGAACTGCGCGGCGATATTCAGCCAGGCGATACGCTGATTGAAGCCACCAGCGGCAACACCGGTATTGCGTTGGCAATGATTGCGGCGATGAAAGGCTACAAGCTGCGTTTGCTGATGCCAGAAAACATGAGCCAGGAACGGCAAGATGCGATGCGTGCCTATGGCGCGGAGCTGGTGCTGGTGACGCGTGAGCAGGGCATGGAAGGTGCGCGTGATTTGGCGCAGGAGATGGCGGATCGCGGCGAGGGCAGGGTATTGGATCAGTTCAACAACCCCGACAACCCGCTCGGACACTATCTCACGACCGGCCCAGAGATCTGGCAGCAAACTCAGCATCGCATGACGCACTTCGTGTCCAGCATGGGCACCACCGGCACCATCACCGGTGTGGGGCGCTATCTGAAAGAGATTGCGCCAGCGGTGCAGGTGATTGGCCTACAGCCGCAGGAAGGCAGCAGCATTCCCGGAATTCGCCGCTGGCCGGCCGCCTATTTGCCCGGCATTTTCCGTCCAGAATTTGTGGATGGAGTCATCGATATGGCGCAACAGGAAGCGGAAGAGACCATGCGCGCGCTGGCGCAGCGTGAAGGCATTTTTTGTGGCGTCAGCTCCGGCGGCGCGGTTGCCGGTGCGTTACGCGTGGCGGCAGACAGTCCTGGCAGAGTGGTCGTGGCGATCGTCTGCGACCGTGGCGATCGTTATCTCTCTACCGGCGTTTTTCACTAAAACCTCTTTTTTCCCTTTATCTGGCTCGACCGCGCTTTAGCGCTGCGGTCGGGCCATTTATGTCTGTAGCCCACCGGATCGTCTTCTACCCTTATCTCTGTAAGGATCGCGTAAAATCGGCTGCGTTAGCGCGGCAGTCAGGACAAAATAGCGGCAATTTTGTACGAGAGATAAAAATGAAAATCCTGCTTGTTGATGATGACGTAGAACTTGGCACCATGTTGAGCCAATACCTGATTACGGAAGGCTTTGAAACGCAACTGGTTTTAACCGGCAGCGCCGGAGTTGAAGGCGCACTTTCCGGCCACTACACCGCGATGATCCTCGACATCATGCTGCCCGATATGAGCGGCATTGACGTGCTGCGTCAGGTGCGCCAGAACAGCCGTTTGCCGGTGATTATGCTGACCGCCAAAGGCGATAACATCGATCGCGTCATTGGTCTGGAAATGGGCGCGGATGATTATGTGCCCAAACCCTGCTATCCGCGTGAACTGGTAGCGCGCCTGCGTGCGGTGCTGCGTCGCTTTGAAGATCCTGCGCCGCTACCGGACAAGAAAGAGTTGCTGAAATGGGGCGATCTTAGCCTCAATCCGGCGACGCGCATTACCGAATGGCAGGGCAAAGCGTTTGATCTTACCGCTTCAGAATTCAACCTGTTAGATCTGCTGCTGCGTGCGCCAGATCGCGTGGTGTCGAAAGATGAGCTGTCGGAAAAAGGTCTGGGACGTCCACGTGAAGCCTACGATCGCAGCGTGGATGTGCACATCAGCAACATCCGGCAAAAACTGGCCGCGCTTACAGCCGACAGCGTCAATATTGAGACCGTGCGCAGCATTGGTTATCGCATTCGATGAAACAACGCAGCTATCGCGGGCGCATGTTCTGGAAGATTTTGCTGGGCTTCTGGATTGTGTTTGTCATTATCAGCCAACTGTTGTGGCTTGGATTTACGCTTTCTGGCAATCGACATGAGCCACCGGAGCTGGTGGCGATTCGCCGTATTGTGAATCTGCAAATGGCGTCGGCGGTGTCGGTGCTGGAACGCGGTGGGCCGAGCTCGCTGGATGACATGATGGCGGATTGGGAACCCAATGACCGCCGCTTCTTCTCGGTGATTCAACACGAAAGACCCAAAGCGACACCGAATAATCCCCCGCCGGAAAGCATCAATGAACCCTTCCACGGGCCCTTTCCCGAGGTGATTGTGCGTTGGGTGCAGGGGCAGGACGGTAAAGCGTATGAGCTGCGTTATGACGTGAAAGGCTTACGTCAAGACAGCTCGATGGGCGGCGGCGGCCCACGGCGTATCCTCAATATTCCTGAACCGATGTTTACCTTTGCCGGTGCGCTGGGATTGCTGTTCAGCCTGCTGCTGGCATGGAACCTGACGCGTCCGATGCGTCAGCTGCGCGAAGGCTTTGCTCGCGTGTCCAGCGGCGATTTATCGGTGCGGCTGTATCCGGTAATGCGCAAACGTCATGATGAACTCTCGAACGTGGCGCAGGATTTTGATGCGATGGTTGAGCGCCTTGATACGCTGGTTAAAGCGCGTGAAGAGTTACTGCATGACATTTCGCACGAGCTGCGTTCCCCGTTGGCGCGCTTGCAATTAGCCACCGGCTTGGCACGTCAAATGCCTGAATCGGTGGAGTCCTCCCTGAATCGCATTGATGAAGAAGCGCGGCGCCTCGATAAAATGATTGGCGAATTGCTGACGCTGTCGCGCGCTGAACATGAAAGCATGCCGGGCGAGCAATATTTTGATTTGACCGGATTGCTGCATGCGGTAGTGACTGATGTTCGCTACGAAGCGCAGATTCCGGGCGTTAAAGTTGATTTTCAGGTGAGCGACAATGCGGATTATACCGTGCATGGTAACGCTGAGCTGATCCGGCGCGGAGTCGAGAACGTATTACGCAACGCGCTGCGCTTCTCGCACAAAGGCCAGCAGATTAGCGTGCTGTTGCAGGCAGAAAATCAGTGGCTGGCGATTCGGGTGCGCGATCAAGGGCCTGGCGTTGATGAGGAGAAACTCTCCAGCATTTTCGATCCCTTTGTGCGAGTGAATTCGCCGCTGATGGGCAAAGGTTATGGCCTGGGATTATCGATTGTGCGTAAGGTGATTCTGGCGCATCACGGCGAAGTACAGGCGGTGAATCGCCCGGAAGGCGGGCTAGAATTGACCCTGCGGCTACCGCGCTGGAGGCCTGAGTAAGTCGCAACCTGCAGCGGTTGCCTTAATGCCCTGCGCAAGGTTAATCAATCCAATAAAAACGGCACCCATTGGGTGCCGTTGTTTGATGCTGCAATCGCTGCTTACTTCTTGATGCGGATAACCGGCGTTTCGCCCACGGTTACCTGACCAGAGAGTTTAATCAGGTCTTTGATCTCATCCATGTTCGAGATCACCACCGGCGTCAGTGTGGATTTTGCTTTCTCTTCCAGCAATGCCAGATCAAACTCGATCACCACATCGCCTTTCTTCACTTTCTGGCCTTCTTCAGCGATGCGTTTGAAGCCTTCACCTTTCAGCTCAACCGTGTCGATACCGAAGTGGACAAACAGCTCGATGCCATTATCAGACTCGATTGAAAATGCGTGATTAGTTTCGAAAATCTTGCCGATGGTACCATCAACCGGTGCAACCATTTTGTTGCCAGTTGGTTTGATAGCGATGCCATCACCCACGATTTTCTCAGCAAATACCACATCAGGAACGTCTTCGATGTTCACGATTTCGCCTGACAGAGGCGCAACGATATCAATTGTCCCTGATGCGCTCTCTGATTTTTCGCCAAAAAGTTTAGAAAACAAACCCATGATCTTCTCCTAAGCAGTAATTTGGGGCTAGCGTCTGCAGATCAGCAGAGCGTTTTTTCTTTGATGAATTTGTTTACCAGATTCATCAAATCATCCGCCGTTGGTTGATCCAGAGCTTGCTCCGCCAATGCCTTCGCATCTTCGTAATTGGTGTTACGAATAATCTTCTTGATGCTCGGGATTGAAATGGCACTCATGCTGAATTCGTCCAGCCCCATTCCCAGTAACAGTAGTGTAGCACGTTCATCACCCGCCAGCTCACCACACATGCCGGTCCATTTCCCTTCGGCATGTGATGCGTCGATCACTTGCTTAATGAGGCCAAGTACAGATGGCGTCATTGGGTTATAGAGGTGTGAAATCAAATCATTACCACGATCGACCGCCAGAGTATACTGCGTCAGGTCATTTGTCCCAATACTAAAGAAGTCGACTTCTTTCGCCAGATGACGGGCGATAACGGCTGAAGCCGGGGTTTCCACCATGATGCCCACTTCAATGGACTCATCAAAGGCTTTGCCCTCTTCACGCAGCTGCGCTTTCAGGGTCTCCAGCTCCGCTTTCAGGAAGCGTACTTCTTCCACCGAAATAATCATCGGGAACATGATACGCAGCTTGCCAAAAGAGGAGGCGCGCAGAATGGCGCGCAGCTGGGCATGCAGGATCTCTTTACGATCCATTGCGATACGAATTGCACGCCAGCCGAGGAACGGGTTCTCTTCTTTCGGGAGGTTCATGTAAGGCAGATCTTTATCGCCGCCGATATCCATCGTGCGCACGATAACCGCCTGAGAACCTACGGCCTCTGCGACGGCTTTATAGGCCTGGAACTGCTCCTCTTCTGAAGGCAGCGAATCACGGTCCATAAACAGGAATTCGGTACGATAGAGGCCCACGCCTTCTGCACCATTACGCTCTGCACCCGCCACGTCGCGAACGGTACCGATGTTGGCGCAGACTTCAACCTGATGACCATCCAGCGTAATGGCAGGCAGATCTTTCAGCTTGGCCAGCTCATGTTTCTCAGAAAGGTACTGAGTCTGAATCGCTTTTAGCTCTTCCTGTTCCGCTTCAGTTGGATTGACATAAATTTTATTGTTTACGCCATCCAGAATCAGAAAATCACCGTTTTTAACGGTGGTAGTCACGCTACCGGTGCCGACAATCGCAGGCAGTTCCAGCGAGCGCGCCATGATTGAGGTGTGCGAGGTACGTCCACCCAGATCGGTGATAAAGCCCAGCACCTTTTTCAGGTTAAGCTGCGCAGTCTCTGATGGAGTCAGATCTTTTGCGACCAGAATCGCTTCTTCAGCAATAGAGCCGAGATCGACCATATGCAGGCCAAGAATGTTCTGCAGCAGGCGCTTACCGATATCACGTACGTCAGCTGCGCGCTCTTTCAGATACTCATCATCGAGCTCTTCCAGCGCTTTAGCCTGGCCTTCAACCACAGAGTGAGCCGCAGCGTCAGCGGTGACATGATCTTTTTTAATCAGGTCAATGATTTCCTGCTCAAGCTCTTCGTCTTCCAGCAGCATGATGTGACCTTCAAAGATCGCCGCTTTCTCTTCACCGAAGGTTTCACCGGCTTTGACGCAGATCGCCTGAAGCTGTTCTGCTGCTTTGCTACGTCCATCAAGGAAGCGCTGAACTTCCTGATCAACCTGGTCGTCTGTAATCTTTTTACGGTTGATGACGATCTCATCTTCTTTCAGCAGCAGTGCTTTGCCGAAAGCGATACCCGGTGATGCTAAAATGCCTGAAATCATAACCCTACCTTTTTATCACGATGGCTCGTTGACCCGATGCATTGCCATTGTCGTGGAGCAGTACTCTAGTGAAGCGATATCGCGGACAGGTTGTCCGCGATCAAGATAGTTGCACTCAATGGGGCAAAGGAGTCGATTTGGTGGTGACCGCGCGAAGTTACTCGAGCTCGGCCATCAGCTTAACCAGATGTTCAACTGCCTGCTGCTCATCTTCACCTTCAGCAGAGAGCGTGACTACGGTTCCCTGGGTCAGACCCAGCGTCTGCAGCTTAAACAGGCTTTTTGCGCTGGCAGATTTGCCGTTGGAAGTCACAGTGATTTCTGACTGGAACGCCTTAGCTTCTTTGACGAACTGTGCAGCAGGACGCGTGTGCAGACCGTTTGGTGCGGTAATGGTAACTTCTTGCTGGAACATGCTATTTCCCCAACTTTTTCAGGTTTGGTGTTATGGATCTAAAGTCTAGCCTGGAGCCGTAACTTTAGCCTGTGTAGGTGCGCTGGTTTGGCATTAAGCTGACCAGAATTACGCTTGAATGAGTACATCATTAACGGTGACGGATCAAAAACTGCACGAAATCGTCACTTTGCTAATTATGCCGTGAATCGCCGTTTCACCCTATCAGTAAATCGATTCAGCTTGATCCACTTCAAAGGCAGATTAATTTCAGGCACCGAAATAATTGGGAGCTTAAATACCAGAGCGGCATCACTGAAAGCAATCTGTCTGGTGATAAAAGTGAGATCTGCACCACAAAAAAGCACCCATCTGGGTGCTTTTTTCATCAGTTTCAGACTTTAGGCATTACTGCTGTAGCTCTTTCTCAGTGAAGAGGTCAGAGAACAGGGCGGTACTTAAATAGCGCTCGCCAGAAGAGGGCAGGATCACCACAATATTCTTATTCGCGAAGGCTTCATCTTCTTGCAGCTTAAGCGCAGCTGCAACGGCGGCACCAGAGGAGATACCTGCCAGAATGCCTTCTTCTTCCATCAGCTGGCGCGCGGTGCTGATCGCCTCATCATTGGAGATGGCGACCACGCGATCAATCAACTGAAGATCAAGGTTGCCCGGTATGAAACCTGCGCCAATACCTTGAATTTTGTGCGGACCCGGTTTGATCTCTTCTCCTGCCAAAGCTTGTGCAATCACCGGTGAATCCGTCGGTTCTACCGCAACGGTAATCAGGTCTTTCTTGCCTTTGGTGTTCTTGATGTACCGGCTCACGCCGGTCAACGTACCGCCTGTGCCAACGCCGGCGATAAATACATCGACTTCGCCGTCGGTATCTTCCCAAATTTCAGGGCCGGTGGTTTTTTCGTGTATCTCTGGGTTCGCTGGATTACTAAATTGCTGTAACAGAACAAATTTGTCGGGATCGCTGGCCACAATCTCTTCGGCTTTAGCAATGGCGCCTTTCATACCTTTTGGGCCTTCGGTCAATACCAGATTGGCACCCAGCGCTTTCAGCAACTTGCGGCGTTCAATTGACATGGTCTCTGGCATGGTCAACGTCAATTTGTAACCGCGTGCAGCAGCGACGTAGGCCAGCGCAATACCGGTGTTACCGCTGGTCGGTTCAACCAGCTCAACGCCTGGCTTCAAAATTCCACGTTTTTCCGCGTCCCAAATCATATTGGCACCGATACGGCATTTAACGCTGAAGCTCGGGTTGCGTGACTCGACCTTAGCCAGAATGCGGCCGTTACCGATGCGGTTCAGTCGAACCAGCGGCGTATGACCAATTGTCAGAGAGTTGTCTTCATAGATCTTACTCATAGCTCGTCCTTAACTGTATGAAATTTGGGGAACCCTCAGAGCATACCTTTTCTTCCGGTACGCGGAAGGAAAGAAATCGCATATCTATATAGCGCACAACCATAAGCCATAAACAAAAATGCATAAGGCTGATTGATGCATTTATGGCTGTGCGTGTTGCTGACGATAACGATCCACCCACATGGCGGTTGCACCACAAACGGCAACCGGCATGATGGCCAGATTCAAAATCGGAATCATGGTAAATAAGCTGACTAAGGCACCAAACTGCATATTCGCCGTCTTATGTCGGCGTAAGGCATGGCGCATCTGATGAAAACTGACTTTGTGGTTATCGAAAGGATAATCGCAATACTGTATCGCCAGCATCCATGCGCTAAACAAAAACCAGAGAATTGGCGCAACGGTTTGTCCAAATCCGGGGATGAAGTACAGCAGCAGTAAACCTAGCGCGCGCTGCAAATAGTAGCCAAGCTTCTGAAATTCACGCTTCATGATGCGCGGCATATCTTTAATAATGCCCGTCCAGCCGCTATCCGGCAGCGCTTTGCCGGTTAAGCGTCCTTCCAACTGTTCCGCTAGCAAGCCACAAAAAGGAGCGGCGATTAAATTGGCCAGCGTGGAAAAGAAATAACTAAACACCAGAACAATGGAAATTACCGACAGCGGCCACAGCAAATAGCTTAGCCATTGCAGCCAATCGGGAATGTGCGCCATCAGCGCGGGGATCCATTGTCCCAGACGTTGGAATAGCCAGGCAAAAGCGCCGCCCAGCAGCACAATATTGATCAGCAATGGCAGGATGACATAGCGGCGAATACCGGGCAGGCGCACCAACTTCCATCCTTGAGAAAAGTAGTGAATACCATTAAATGATGAGACTGGATTGTCAGCGGGCATAGTGAGCCTTTCTCCTTATATAAAGCGGCACAAGCATCATAACCTGTCATTTTGTCGGTAACAGGCTGGCTTTGTGCGAAAAAACAGCAAAAAAGCGTGGGTCAGCTATCTAATTTGTCAGAAAATACTGCACGGACTTGCACTTGTTTAGCTGGGCAAATACAGTTAGAGGATAAAGTTTGCCGTGGTGGCAAGGTATTGGAACAACAGAGAATACAATGATGCAGGATTTGCGTCTGATATTAATCGTTGTTGGCGCGATCGCCATAATAGCGCTGCTTCTTCACGGACTGTGGACCAGCCGTAAAGAGCGCTCTTCCGTGTTTCGCGATCGCCCGCACAAACGTCTGAAACAGCGCGAAGACGCGGATGAAGATCTGCTGAGCGATGCAGAAGATGATGGCGTCGGTGAAGTCCGCGTTCGTCGCGAACGTGATACGCATCAAGAACCCGAATTTGATGTTCAGCCTGCAGCCAAAGCTCCGCAGGCGCCGCAACCTGTTCGTCACTCTGCGCCGCGTCATGCCGATCCGTTGCTGGGCGATCCCTTGCTGGATGATGAGCACGTAACGCGTCAGCCCGTTGCGCCTCAAGCGCCAGTGAGCAAGCCTGCACCGCAGCCGCCGCTTCAGCCTCAACCCTCGGTGCAAGCCGATCCGTTATTGGATAATGAGCCGCTGTCCGCGCCGCAGCCTGCACCTGAATATCATGCAGAACCAGATGTTATCGAAGCCGTCGCGCCTGCTGCGCCTGCAGAAGCGCCACAGCAGCCTGCGACTTCACAACGTAAAAATGAAGCTGTCCTGGTGTTGCACGTTGCGGCACATTCCGGTGGGGAGTTGGATGGTGAGGCGCTGTTGCAGGGGATTCTGCAAGCGGGCTTCCAGTTTGGTGAGATGAACATTTTCCATCGTCATTTAAGTCCGGCAGGTAGCGGCCCAGTGCTGTTCAGCCTGGCGAACATGGTTAAACCCGGTTCGTTTAATCCCGATGACATGGCGAACTTCTCAACACCGGGCATTTCAATCTTTATGATGGTGCCGTCTTACGGTGATGCGAATCAGAACTTTAAGCTGATGCTGCAATCTGCTCAGCGTATCGCTGATGATGTTGGCGGCGTAGTGCTGGACGATGAACGCCGCATGATGACGCCACAGAAGCTAGAAACCTACAAAACGCGTATTCGCGAAGTTATCGGCTAATCACCGCTAACTGAATCAAATCAAATATAACCCCCGCATGTCGGGGGTTTTTTATCGGATAAGAGACTATGAAATCGGTTCAGGAGCAAATCACCGCGCTGCGCACCACGTTACGTCATCACGAATATTGCTATCACGTGATGGATACGCCGGAAATTCCGGATGCAGAGTATGACCGATTAATGGTTCAGCTACGCGAGTTAGAAAGCGCGCATCCTGATTTACTCACACCTGATTCACCTACCCAACGTGTAGGCGCCGCACCGCTGACCGCTTTCGAGCAGGTACGCCACGAAGTGCCGATGCTGTCGCTTGATAACACCTTTGATGAAGCCGGTTTTCTGGCTTTCAACAAACGCGTGCAAGATCGCCTTAAAAGTACTGACGACCTGACTTATTGCTGTGAGTTGAAATTAGATGGGTTAGCGGTGAGCTTGCTGTATGAGGATGGCTTACTGGTGCAGGCCGCAACGCGCGGCGACGGCACCACCGGTGAAAACATCACCGCCAACGTGCGCACTATCCATGCGATACCGCTGCGTTTGCATGGCGACAACATTCCGGCGCGTGTAGAAGTGCGTGGCGAAGTCTTTATCAGCGAAAGCGGGTTTGAGAAGCTGAATGAAGAGGCGCGTCGCACCGGTGCCAAAGTGTTTGCCAATCCGCGCAACGCGGCGGCGGGATCGCTGCGCCAGCTTGACCCACGCATCACCGCTAAACGTCCGCTGACGTTCTTCTGCTATGGTTTTGGCCTGCTTGAAGGCGGGGAAATGCCCGCCAGTCACTGGGAACGTCTGCAACAATTTAAGGCGTGGGGATTGCCGGTCACCGATCGCATTCGATTAGCCAACAACGCTGCAGAGGTACTGGCGTTTTACCATCAGGTAGAGCAGGAGCGTCCTTCGCTCGGCTTCGATATCGATGGCGTGGTCATCAAAGTTGATTCGCAGGCGTTGCAGGAAAAGCTTGGCTTCGTTGCGCGTGCGCCGCGTTGGGCTATTGCTTTCAAATTCCCGGCACAGGAGCAGATGACGGTAGTGCGCGACGTAGAATTCCAGGTAGGACGTACTGGCGCGATTACGCCGGTCGCACGTCTGGAACCGGTGCAGGTCGCTGGCGTGGTGGTGAGTAACGCCACGCTGCATAACGCCGACGAAATCGCGCGTCTTGGGCTACGCATTGGTGACAAAGTGGTGATTCGCCGTGCCGGCGACGTTATTCCACAAGTGGTCAATGTGGTGGAATCTGAACGTCCTGACGATACGCGAGAAATCGTCTACCCGACTCATTGTCCGGTATGCGGTTCCGACGTTGAACGCGTAGAAGGTGAAGTGGTCACGCGATGCACCGGCGGGCTCATTTGCGGCGCTCAACGCAAGGAAGCACTCAAGCATTTTGTCTCGCGCCGTGCGATGGACGTCGATGGTATGGGCGACAAAATCATCGATCAGCTGGTGGAGAAAGAGTACGTGCACACCCCGGCGGATTTGTTCCGTCTCACGGCGGGCAAATTAACCGGGCTGGATCGCATGGGGCCGAAATCGGCGCAAAACGTCGTGGACGCGCTGGAGAAAGCCAAGCTCACCACGCTGGCGCGTTTTCTGTATGCGCTCGGTATTCGTGAGGTTGGTGAAGCCACCGCCGCCAATCTTGCCAATCACTTCGGCGAATTGGAGAAGGTGATGAACGCCGACCTCGACGCGCTGATCGAGGTGCAGGATGTGGGTAAAGTTGTGGCCGCGCACGTGCGCAATTTTATGGACGAAGAGAGCAATCGCGCGGTTATCCGCGATCTCACCGAAGAGATGGGCGTACATTGGCCGCAGGTAAAAGTGGTCAATGCTGACGAAATCGACAGTCCATTTGCTGGAAAAACCGTGGTGTTGACCGGTTCACTGTCGCAGATGAATCGCGATGATGCCAAAGCCCGCTTAGTGGCGCTGGGCGCGAAAGTGAGCGGCAGCGTTTCAAAGAAAACCGATCTGTTGATTGCGGGCGAAGCGGCAGGTTCCAAGCTTGCGAAAGCGCAGGAGTTAGGCATAGAGGTTATTGACGAAGCGGAAATGATTCGCTTGTTGGGTGCCTGAAATGGATAAACAGCAGCTGGTGGAGATCGCCAACACTGCCATGCCGTTTGGCAAGTACAAAGGCCGTGCCATCATCGACTTGCCGGAAGAGTATTTGTTGTGGTTCGCGCGTAAAAATGAGTTTCCCGCCGGAAAGCTCGGCGAGTTAATGGAGCTGACGCTGGCGATTAAAATCGAAGGATTGGAAGGTTTAGTCAAACCTCTTAAACGCCGAGAATAGGTAAAACGGCCCGCATCAGCGGGCCGTTTTTTCAGGATTTTTGTGCATCTGCTTGCTGCTGCGCCAGCAGCTTTTCGCCTCCCGCTTTATAGCGTTGAGCGATGAATGAGCACACCATTAATTGCACCTGATGGAAGATCATCAGCGGCAGCACAATAATCCCGACGGCACTGGCCGGGAACAGAATGTTCGCCATCGGCACGCCATTCGCCAGGCTCTTTTTCGAGCCGCAGAATAGCACCACGATTTCATCAGCTCGGCTAAAGCCAAACAGACGCGAAGCGCCAAGATTAATCGCCAGCGCCACGAACAGTACCAGCAAGCTGCCAGCCAGAATCCACAGCAGCGTATCCACGCCAACACGATGCCAAATGCCATTTACCACCGCTTCACTGAAGGCAGAGTAGACCACTAATAGAATGGATGTTTGATCGGTTTTACCAATCAGACTGCGATTTCTTTCCACCCATGCAGCCGTCCAACGACGCGACAAGTGGCCAAGTACAAAGGGCACCAGCAGCTGCAGCATGATTTTACCAATCTGCTCCAGGCCATTACTGGGTGCTTCGCTGTGTACATTCATCACCAGATTGACCAGCAGCGGGGATACAAATACGCCGAGCAGACTCGATGCAGAAGCCGCGCAGACCGCAGCCGCCACGTTACCGCCCGCCATTGAGGTGAAGGCAATGGATGACTGCACGGTGGCGGGCAGAATGCAGAGATAAATAAAGCCGGTGTAAATTTCTGGGCTGACGTTAACCGGGTGCCACCAGACGATCAGCAGGCCGAGCAGCGGGAAAATCACGAAGGTGCTACACATGATCCACAAATGCAGGCGCCAATGGCTGCTGCCTGCAATGATTTTTTCTCGCGACAGCTTTGCGCCATGCATAAAGAACAGCAGGGCGATAGCGGCGGTTGTCAGGTATTCAAAGAAATCGACAAATCCGCCTTTAGCAGGAATAAAGCTGGCTAATAGTACGGTGATGATGAGCTTTATCATCATCGGATCGAGGCGTAAAAATCCCATTGTTAAAATCCGGTTAAATTAAAAAAAAGATGGCGCTGATTGTGCGCCAGTCGCGTTTAGAAATAAAATTGATTTATTGCATTAATCTATGAGAAAAATCGATGAATTACACCTTACGTCAGTTGAAAACTTTCGTCGCCGTGGCGCAGTACGGCAGTTTTAGCCAGGCGGGGCAGGTGATTGGCTTAAGCCAATCGGCGGTAAGCCACAGCATTAAAGAGCTGGAAACGGAAATGGCCGTGCGCCTGCTGGATCGCACTACGCGCGAGGTCATGCTCACTGAAGCCGGGCAGCAACTGGCAACGCGGCTGGAGCGGTTACTTGAAGAGCTGAATACCACGGTGCTGGATGTGAAAAGTTACGGTGAACAGCGCAGCGGCACGGTACGCGTTGCTGCCAGCCAAACGCCGTCGGCGCATTTGATGCCGCAGTGTTTGGCCAGCGGCCAGCAGCGTTATCCCGATATTCGCGTGATATTGCACGATCGCGTGCAGCAGTGGGTGTTACAAAGCGTGCGTAACGCTGAGGTGGATTTTGGCATCGTGATCGGCCCGCTGAGCGATAGCGATTTTGATGGCGAAGAAATTTTGCAGGAACCCTTTTTGCTGCTGTGTCATCAGGATGATGAATTGGCGCAGGTTGCACAGGCGCAGTGGTCGATGCTGGCCGGACGCAACTTGGTACTGCAGGATTATGCTTCAGGCAGCCGTGTGTTGGTGGATGCCGCACTGCAACAATTGGCGCTTCATGTGCAGGTGGTACAGGAGATTGGCCATCCGGCCACGCTGTATCCGATGGTGGAAGCGGGAATTGGCATTAGCATTTTGCCCGCGCTAGCATTGCCTCTTCCTTCAGGACGCAAGCTCCGCGTGCGCCGGCTCTATCCTGAAATCAATCGCAGCCTGATGCTGATAAAAAGAAAGAATCGTTCTTTAACGCCTGCAGCCGAAGCGATTTGGCAGGAAGTGCGCCAGCAGGCGGCGCTGCTGACGCAACAACGCAGGATGAATCCGGCGTTTTAAACGTAAACGTCGATCTGATTTTTATCCGTGGGTCGATTAATGCCATCCGCTTTGGTTGCTGCGGGTTGCTGCGCTTCCTGCTTCTGCTGCGCTTTTTCAGCTTGCTGCTGCTCAATCTGCGCGATCTGTGCCTGAATCATCTGTATCTGCGACTGCAGCATCTGCTCCTGCTCTGACTTTTGCTCATCGGTCAACGTATCGTCGCTGGCAAGATCTTTCAGCTGTTTAGTGATGCTTTGGATTTGTTTATTCAGGCTGGCGATTTCCGATGACGATCCGCCGCCGCCACCGCCGCTGCTGATACTGCTAACACTTGAAATGGTCGACATAGTTTTCTCCTTGCAATAGACCATTATCGTTATCGGCCAGCGGAGAAAGCATCTTGAGCGCGGAAAGCATCAGGAAATTGAAAAGGTTTTGTTAGGTGAGGATTTTATGCATAGCAAAAAGGCGCCTTTAGGGCGCCTTTTTACATTGGTGGGTCGTGCAGGATTCGAACCTGCGACCAATTGATTAAAAGTCAACTGCTCTACCAACTGAGCTAACGACCCGAAGTGGTGGGTGATGACGGGCTCGAACCGCCGACCCCCTCCTTGTAAGGGAGATGCTC
>CBIFUL010000017.1:0-91207 GCA_966185695.1 uncultured Pantoea sp.
GCTCGGTCGCCGCACCGGCGAAATGCAACTGCCCGTGCTCATGGCGAACGAAACCCGCTCAATGCCAATCACGAACGAAACCCGCCCGCGCCAGCAACCCCTCGCTACAAGCGAAGCCCGGCGGGCTTCCCCGCCCCCAACTAATTAAACCAGCTGCCCGCTTTCTTTTCGCGCGCTTTGCCTTCGCTCTGCATCAAATCACGTCCACCTTGTGAAATGTTGCGCGTGGCATCGGCTTCAGACTGCACCACATCCGTGCGTGCCGCCCGTGATTTGAGATCCTGATCGATAAACTCATCTTCACGCGCCACGCGCGCTGCTTCGCGTTTGATAGCCAGTTTGCGCTGCTCCAACTCCAGTTGACGCAGCTCATCTTCGTAGCTCTGATCGCGCTTTTTGTCCGACTGGTATTCGGCCAGCTGACGCGATTTTTCTGCCGCTGCCGCCGCGTTGCGCTCGCGCTGGCGCTCCGCGTTCGCCGCTGCAACTCGGGCCTGGCGCGTACGCTCCGCGCGCGCTTCTGCATCCATGCGGGCCTGGCGCAGATCCTGCTGTGAGCGCTCTTCCGCTTTACCGGCATTTTCCGCTGCTGCGACTGCCGCCAGCTGATCCTGCAATGATGACGCTTCGGCCTTCATCACGCTGGTCAGGCTCATCGCCACCAGAGAGCAAATTGCAATGCAACGTTTCACCGCCATCTCCTTAGGCTTTAACCGGGCAAGCGGTGTTTGGCTGAATGCGGGTTTCGTTGTCTTTGGTCGCGATCACCACGGCTAAGCCCGAAGTGAAATCGCACGTGCGGCCTACCTGCGTCGAGGTGAACACTTTGGTGCCTTCTTTATAGGTCAGCGATACGCCGTCAACCAGCACTTTGTCTTTCACCATTGAACCGGCTGCTGCGCCGAGTGCGCCGCCGCCAACCGCGCCTGCGGTGGTGCCTAAGGCAGAACGTGAACCGACGTTATGACCCGCCACGCCGCCGGCAACCAAGCCCAGCACCGCACCAAACGTCTGCGCCGCCTGTTTGTTCTGGGTGTTATCCACCGCGACTTTGGCTGGCAGGATCGAAATGATGTTAACGGTTTTGGTTTCCTGCTTGTTGTTCAGCTGCGTGGTGTCGTACACGTTGGCCGCGTAGCTGTCAGCGTTGTTCTGGCAACCGGTAAGCATCAGTGGGGCAAGAATTGATAAGAGAAGGTATTGTTTGGTGGTTTTCATGAGCTTAACTCCATTTAAGAAAAGTCCTAAATTGTTAGCATGCCGACGCGCATTTGGAAGGGTGACCTACCAGATCTAGAAAAATTAATGATGTGACGGTTTTTATTTCCCTTAAGACAGGAATAATCGGTTTATTAACAGCAATGCGCGAAGTGGAAAATAGTTAATATTTTCAAGGGGGTTAATCCCGACAATTTTGCACCTGTTGGGCAGCCGTGTGCGAAAGGGATAGGGCGCTTAAAAAAAGCGCAATGTGAATGTAGCGAAACTTATCAATATGCTCTTTTTTTATGCGCAGGAAGGTTTTCCTGCGTCCGGCTCGCATTCATGTCAGAGATTGGATAATTGCGCAGGGTAGCATCAGCGGGAAGGTACTAGCGGAAGAACACGCGATTGCGGCCGTGGTTTTTGGCGTCATACAGCGCCGCATCGGCATTGTTATACAAAGTTTCAAAATCGGAACCGGGTTTTCCATAGCTCACGCCGAGGCTGGCGGTGACTAACTGGCCGGGCAGCACCGCCAGCGGCGAGGCGTTGAGCGATGCATGAATCGCCCCCGCCACAATCACCGCATCCGACAAACGGTAGTGCGGCAGCAGCACGGTAAACTCTTCGCCCCCGATACGACCAATGCTAGCGTCTGCCGGGCAGTGCGCCTGAATGCGCGACACTAAACCGCAAATCACCCTGTCGCCCATCGGATGTCCAAACTCGTCGTTGATGCGTTTGAAGTGATCGATGTCGAGGATGATCAGCGCCGCCGCGCCGGTGCTAAGCGTTTGCGTAATGCGTTGAATGATCGCGCCACGGTTCCACACCGCCGTCAGCGGATCGTGGCTGGCTTTGTACTCCAGCTCCTGCGCCAGTTGGTGCAGCTGCTCGTTAACGCGGTTAAGCTCACGCTCGGCGCGGTCACTGCGCGAAATCATGCGATAGGTTTCGCGCATCAGGCGCTGATAATGGCGATTCACCCGCAGCAGCGCATCGCGATACTCCGCAGCCTCGAGCGAGGTTTGAGCCGCCACCTCCTGCGAGCGCGTCAGCACATCGCTCTCTTCGCGGAACAGCTCGTTCAGATCCATCATGACGCCATTTCCGCTCGCAGGTTGACCTGCAGCGCGGTGAAGTCCAGCGCCAGCTCCTGACCAAACTCCTCCGACACGTCATCTTCTTCATCAAAGAACCAGTTCAGCGCCACGCGCTGGCCGTTTTGCGCCAGCTGGTTGAACAGATCGAACAGGCTAAACAGCATCTTAGTGCTGGAACTGTTGAAGTAGCGCAGGGCGATATTCACCACAACCTGGCCGCTTTGCTGCGGCTGCCAGCTCTCCAGCGCGGTGAGCAGCGGACGGTAAAACGCCGCCGCGTTTTCCGGCCAGGACTCGCCGCGCAGCGCGAACTGCCCAGCGTCAAAATCAAAATGCACTTCGGGTGTGCTGTCTGTGGCAGCAATAGCAAGGTTTTGCATAACAACATCAATCCTGGTGAATGGTGGCTCTGAGCCAAAACGTGGCGTAACCGTTGGCAGCCAGCGGACGCAGTTCATACTCCAGCGGTTCGCTGACGTCACGCGCCAGCGTCAGCAATCCAATGTTGGCCCCTTTGCTGGTCGTGGGGCTCTCGGTACGCAGGCCAAGGCGATAGGCCTGTTTAATCTCTTCATTGCTCATGGTGCGCAGCAAATCGAGCCAGTAACGCAGCTGCTCGCAGGCGGCTTCATCCACCTGATTGCTGCTCTCCAGCACGTAGTTGTCGCCTTCCACATGCAGCGTCACGGTGCCAAAGCGGAACTCCTGCTCGGCATGGCTGGCGCTGCGGCTGTCCTGCGAATAACGCAGGATGTTCTGCACGATCTCAACAAAGCTGGAAAACAGACGGCGGCGCACTTTTACCGGTGCCCGCTGGTTTTCCAGAAACACTTTAATCACTTCGCCCATCGCCGTGATGTTCTGCGGCGAAAACAGGCCGGTATAATGCAGCGCCACGCTGTCGGGCGGGACGCGGCTGAGGCTTGAACCTGCGTTCATAACGCGCACTCTAATAACGGAAGCCAAACCAGGTGACGTCATCGCGTCGCGGCTGGTTGCCTTGCCAGTGGTGAAATTCCTGTTCAAACGTTGCGGACAGCGCGGTCATCGGCAGGGTGTGATAATCATTGACCAGCGTCTGAATGCGCTTTTTGCCAAACATAATGTGACGTTCGCCGCCGGGCTGGTCGGTCACGCCATCCGTCATCACCAGCAGCATATCGCCTGCATGCAGCGTGCGCTGATGCTGAGGCCAGCGGTAATCCTGCGGGGTATCGGTGTAGCCCACGCCGACGCGATCGGCTTGCAACGATGCGGCTGCGCCCGTGGCCGGATGCAGTAGCGCGTGCATGCGCGCGCTCGACCACGACAGCTGATGGGTTGCGCTATCGAGACGCAGCGCAATCGCATCGCAGCCATCGTTGGATAATGAGGGCTGCGACGCGTTGAGTTGGCCCAGGGTCTGTTTGATGTGGCGATTCAGCGCTTGCAGCAAATCGGCCGGCGCGCAGCGATTTTTTTGCAGCGCGTTTTCCAGCGCCGATTGCAAAATCACCGTCATGAACGCGCCGGGAATGCCGTGTCCGGTGCAGTCGGCTATCAGCGCCAGCCAGCCGGACGCGTCGCGATGAAAGGCGTAATAGTCGCCGCCCACGCCATCGCGCGGCTGCCAGTGTAAACACCAATCGCTGAACTGCTGCGCCATCTGCTGTTTTGAGCGATCCAGCATCGCGTCCTGAATGACGCGCGCGTAATCGATGCTCTGCAAAATCTGCTGATGCTGCTGATGCTGTAAATCGGAGACGGTGCGGATTAAATCGATGCCCAAACCAATGCCGATGTAGCGCCCGGCGTCGGTAAGGATAAAACCGTCGGTGACCGATTTATCGCCGGTTGCCACCACTTGCTGCGCCACCCGATCCAGCTCGGTATCGGCGTCGATCACCAGCGGTTCTTTATCCATGAAGGCGATACAGCTTTTACGGTCGTACAGCTCGCGGAAGAAGGGCCGCGACATCTGCGACAGAAAGATGTGGCGGTTGATCATGCCAAACGGCAGGCCATTTTCCACCACCGGCAAACCAATCAAATCTTTGTGTTCGGTGAACAGCGCCATCACCGCAAAATTGTCGATGGCCGGGCTAACAAACGGCACCTCAATGCACAGCACGCGCGCACGAGAACGACTCGACAACGAGGTTACGCCCGCGCGTAAATCAGGCAGTTGCATAGCGGAGATCTGAGGTTGATTAGGAATTATCTTAGATTACGGCAGGGCTGTGACACTTTTACGTCATCGCCCTGCAACAGAAGAGGCAGAGCGGAATTTATTCTTCTTTAAGCGCGTCGGCAACGTGGCTGATTGCGCGCACCACTTCAGTGGAACTGCCGCGAATGTCGGCGATCACGTCCCCGGCTTGATTCGCCAGCACCACGCCACGATCGGCACGTTTCAGGTTCGATTCAATGCCTTTTAACGCTTTTTCCGCCAGCATATGATTATGCTGCACCCGGCTTTCAATTTCGGTGGTGGCGCGGTTAATGTTCGCGGCCAGCGTGCGCACCTCGTTGGCGACCACGGCAAAACTGCGGCCATGCTGCCCGGCGCGTGCGGCTTCCACGGCGGCGTTGAGCGCCAGCAGGTTGGTTTGATCGGCAATGCGGCGAATGCTTTCCACAATCGAACCGATGCGATCGGATGATTCGCTCAAATTATTGATATCGCCCGAAATGCCGTGCAGTTCACCCGCCAATTCATTGATGGTTTGCACGCTGCTTTCAATCACCGTGGCACCCACGCGCGTACTTTCGCTGGTTTGCAGCGCGGTTTGATAAGCTTGCTGCGCCGCATCGCGCTCCAGCTGATTTTTCTCCACCTGCGCGGTCACGTCGGTGGCAAATTTCACCACTTTGTACAGCTCGCCCGCTTCATTGAAAACCGGATTGTAGGTGGCGCGCAGCCACACCGTTTGCCCGCGTTTATTCACGCGCTGGAACTGGCCAGAGATAAATTCACCCTGATTTAACTTGTGCCAGAAACGGCGATACTCCTCGCTGCTGCGCATTGCGGGCGGACAGAACTGGCTGTGATGCGCGCCGGTAATTTCTGAGGCGCTGTAACCCATGGTTTTCAGGAAGTTGTTGTTGGCCATCAGCACTTCGCCCTGGAGGTTGAAGGCGATCACCGCCATCGAACGCTCAATGGCGGCGGTCATGGAGCGCTGCTCCTGCGCATCAATAATGCGCGCCGTGATATCACTCGCCAGCTTCACGATTTTAACCACGCGGCCGCTGCGATCCTGTACCGGCACATAATTGGCCTCCAGCCAAATCGGGCGGCTGTGTTTTGCCACACGCAAGAATTTATCGCTGAAGCCTTCGCCGCGATTAAGACGTCGCCAAAAGTCGCGATACTGCGGTGAGTGAATCAAATCGGCGGTGCAGAACAGGCTGTGATGCTGGCCGACAATCTCTTTGAGCGTGTACCCCATGCGCTCAAGAAACAGGTCGTTGGCGCTGAGAATGTGGCCGTCCGGGGTAAACTCGACCATTGCAATCGCATCCTGCAATGAGCTGAGCGTTGCGGCGCTGTGACTGCGGGTTTGCCACGCAAGGCGTGACAGAATACCTGATGTAATAGTGCTGAACATGGTGGACCTTATTATTGGTATTTGTCGTCAGCACGGTTATCGGCAGCCACGCTAAATAATCCACCGCCAGAATTAGTAGTTACGCATCTGTTTTTACCAAATGGTCTGAAGGTTGCTGTAAAAGCCAGCAGTCAGCGCATTTTTGCAGAAAAGCGTTTGACGGTGTGGGCCGAGTAGGGTTTAATGCGCCCCGTTGCCCGGATAGCTCAGTCGGTAGAGCAGGGGATTGAAAATCCCCGTGTCCGTGGTTCGATTCCGCGTCCGGGCACCAACATTCTGAAAACCCAGCCTTTTGGCTGGGTTTTTGCTTTTCTGCTTCCGCCACTTTCACCTTCAGTTCTACGCCGCACAGCCGCTAAAGCGCCAACTGCACCGGCGTGCCCTCATCATTTTGCGCGGGAAACGCGCAGCAGATCAGCGCTTCATCCGCCGCCACCTTGGCTTCTGGCGGGCTACGATAGGTGACCGCACCGGAGAGCAGCTTGGTTTTGCAGCTGCCGCAGTGTCCGGCGCGGCAGCTGTATGCCGGACTCAGCCCACGCGCTTCGGCCAGTTCCAGCAGCGAGCCGCTTTCCGGCGTCCAGCGCGCCTCTTTCAATGACTGCATAAACCTCACCGGCACCGCCTGCGTGGCAACCGGCGGCAGCGCGCTTTCCGACGTCGCCGCTGCACGGGTACGCTGCAATGACGACGGGCCAAAGGCTTCGGCGTGAATGCGCTGGTCGGCGATGTTCAGGCCGCGCAGGCCGTTGTACAGCTGCTGCATAAACGTCGCCGGGCCGCACAGATAAAAGTCATAATCGTTGAACGGCAGCACGCGCGACAGCAGCGCCATGTCGATATGTCCGGCGTAGTCGTAATCGACACCGGGCTGGCCATCCGGCTGGCTCAGCACGCGCACCAGCGTGACGCTGCCCTGCGCGGCAGCCAGCAGCGCATCGACTTCACGCGTAAACGCCCGCTCGGCTTGATTGCGCGCCGACTGAATCAGGAACACGCGGCGCATGTCCCCTTTGCGGCGGCCTTCGTAAACCAGATGACGCAGCATTGCCAGCATCGGCGTGATGCCAATGCCCGCCGCCAGCAGCACCGCCGGAGGTTTTTCTGCTGCATCAAGGGTGAAATCACCTTGTGGCGCGCGCGCTTCCAGCACATCACCAACCTGAATATGCTGGTGCAGGTAATTCGACACTGCGCCTTCGCGCTTGACGCTGATGCGATAAAAACCGTCCGACGGCGCCACCGATAAGGTGTAAGAACGGATCAGCGGTGGCTCACCCTGCGCGACGGTTACGCGAATCGGCAGATGTTGCCCGGCCAGATGCGGCAGCAAGCCCGCGCCATCCTCTGGCTGCAAGTGGAGGGATCGAATGGTCGCGCTCTCATCCACAATCTTCACCACCTTGAAGGGCCGCCAGCGTGACGCCAAAGCCTGGGCGCGTAAGCGTTGATCCGCCGCTGGCCAGTCGCCGGTCAGCAGCGAACTGGGTGACTCGCCATTAACAGGAGATTGCCAGCGCAACGCCAGCGCGCCGCGCCGCCGCACGATACGGCGCGGACGAAACGTCCACAGCCGCTCGGCACCTTGAAATGCGGCGATTTCCGGCGCATCAAGTATCACCGCCGCATCGCCGCTCAGCTGTAGCATGTCGCCGCTGACATCATCGATGAACAGCAATCCCGCTTTGCCGTTCTGCTGAATGTTGCCGAGCGTGGAAAAAAACAGATTGCCGTTGAAGTCGGGAATGGTGAGCGTGCCTGCGTCATCAATGCGCACGAAACCGGCTTTGCCGCCGCGATGTGAAGCATCAACCTGGCCTGCGGCGTAGGTGGCAACGTAAAACGTATCGGCAGCCGCTATGGTGGCGCGCGCCGCGTCGTCCAGCGCGGGGAGCGTCTCAACGGTATCAGGCGGCGTTAGGGCGGGATCGCGCGCGAAGCGGTACTCGCGCAGGTGGATGTAGCGGGGGCAGTTGCCGAAGCTTTGCTCAACCTGCACGCGTAAACCGCCGCCAATCCTGCTCAGCACGCCGTTCATGCGGTTGCGCCGCCGGGTATGCAGCTCGATGCCAAGCAGCCCGATCGCTGCGCCATCAAACATGCCCGCCGCTGCGGGATCGCGGCTATCCGGTTGCGCAGCAATATCCAGCGTGTTGGCGTTGGGCGAGAAGATGAAACCGGCGTGGCCTTCCAGCAGCGTCGCCCATGCATCGCCGTTGCGATCCACGCTGCCCGCCACCACAAACGGCAGCTGCGCGAAGAAGTCGCGATGTTGATCGGGCATGTAATCGCGTATGACGCGCTGGCCAATATCGGCCATGCGTTCCGCCACGCCCGCTTGCTGTTGCAGCGCGATTTCGCCCGCATGCCATACCGATTTTTTCTCGCCCATGATGGTTACGCTCGCAGGCCCGCAGCGGTCTGCGGGAAAGGTACAAAACCGGGCAGCGCTTCAATGCGTGCCAACAGCGCGTTAACCGCGGGATAAGGGCTGAGATCGACGTTGCCCTCCGGCGCGCCCGCGAGGTAGCTGTACTGCGCGATATCAGCAATGGTGGGACGATCGCCCACCAGCCATTCGCGTCCGCTAAGATGCTGCTCCAGCAGGGTTAACAGGCTGTGCGCCCGCGCAATCACCTCTTCAGGATGAAACGCCCGGCCAAACACCGTTATGAGGCGTGCCGCCGCTGGGCCATACATCAGCTCGCCGGCTGCCACCGACAGCCAGCGCTGCACCTGAGCGGCACCGTGCGCATCTTCCGGCAGCCACTCGCTGCGACCGAATTTTTTCGCCACATACACCAAAATGGCGTTGGAGTCCGCGATAAACACGCCGTTATCCTCCAACACCGGTACCTGACCGAACGGGTTCATTGCCAGAAACGCTGGCGTTTTGTGTTCGCCAGATTTGAGATCGACATCGACGATGTCGTGCGGCACGCCGAGCAGCGACAGGCATAAACGGGCGCGATGGGCATGACCTGATTTTGCGAAATGGTAGAGCTTCATAGTGCGAATCCTTAGCGGAAGCTCGGGGTTGTCCCGAGCGATGTCCCTAGATTCGCATAGCCTCATCAGCGGCAGAATAGCCGGATTTGCAAAGTCATTGTTGCGGAAAATGGAAGAGTGCGCACGTTAAACCGTTATCCGATCGCCATGGTTGGCGACCGGATAACGGTGCGATTTTTCGCGCAACTCAGCGCGGTATCAGCACCTGCTCGCCCGCATTCTTCTCCAGCCGCCATACGTCGATCAGCGACAGCAGCACCAGCATCGCCACGCAAACAAACGCGATGTGAATATCGCCTGGCATCATAGATTCGTGATCCTGCCACCACATTGCGCCGCGCAGGAACAGCGCCGCCAGCGCGATACCGGCGCTCATGCTGAACTGGAAGAAGATACTAAACAGCACCGATGCGTCGCTCATTTTCGCCTGCGGCACATCGGCAAAACCCAAACTGTTGTAGCAGCTGTATTGCAGCGAGCGCGACAGGCCGCCGATAAACAGAATCGCCGCAACGGCGACGTAGTCTAGCGCCGGGCTCAGCAGCAAACAGCCGAGCATCGCCAGCAAACTGATCGCACCGTTTACCAGCAGCACGCGGCGAAAACCAAAGCGCTGCATCAGCCAGGTGGTGGCCGGTTTCATCGCCAGGTTGCCGGCAAACATCCATAGCACCGTTGCCCCCGCCTGCGCGGCGCTCCAGCCAAAACCAATTTGAAACAGCAGCGGCAGCAGAAAGGGCAGGGCATTTATTGAGGCGCGAAACAGCGAACCGCCAATCACCGAACTGCGGAAGGTGGCGATGTGCATGGCGCTGAACGGCAGCAGCGGTTGGGGATGGCGGAAGCTGTGGCGATAGGCCAGCCAGCTGCACAGTACGCCAAACAGCAACAGCGGAACGCCGAGGTTGAGATGCATCTGCCCAAGCACTTCCAGCGCCACAATCAGTGCGGTGCAGGCGCAGGCGGTCAGCGCAAATCCTTGCACATCAAAGGCGCGGCACTGCTCGGCTTTAAGCTGCGGCACCAGATAAAACGTGGCGATCAGCGCCAGAATGCCGAGCGGGATGTTCAGCCAGAAAATCCACGGCCAGTGTCCATAGGTCACGATAAATCCGCCGAGCGGCGGGCCGAGCACCGGCGCAATCAATCCCGGCCAGGTAATAAAGGCGATGGTTTTGACCATCGCTTTTTTTTCGGTGACGCGCAGCACCACCATGCGCCCGACCGGCACCATCATCGCGCCGCCGATGCCTTGCAGAATGCGGCTAAGCGTGAACATCAGCAGCGTGTCGCTTGCTCCACACAGGATTGAGGCAAGGGTAAAAATCAGAATGGCGCTGGCAAACACCGTGCGCGCGCCGAAGCGTTCTGCCAGCCAGCCGCTCAGCGGAATGCCTACGGCGACGGCCAGCAAATAGGCGCTAACGCCCACGTTAAGCGCCACCGGGCTGGCGGCGAAATCCCGCGCCATCTGTGGAATGGCGGTGGTGATTACCGTGGCATCCAGGTTTTCCATAAAGAAGGTAACAGCCACCAGCAGCGCCAGCCACAGGGTGTTGTTGGCAGCGGGCGCGGGGGTGTGACGTGGGTCGATCATGCGGCTTCCTGCGTAAGACATGGGATAGCAAGACTGTTAATGAAAAGGGTGAAAGTTGCAAATATTCGCTGCGGGAGCTTCAGCCGTTGTCAGGTCAAGCTGCATGCCCGGTGCGCAACAATGCACGTCCTGCGCGTTCACGGTTGCAGCAGCCGATGCCCGTCGCAGCCAGTAACGCTTAACTGAATTCGGTTTCCGGTGGGCAGTTCTCGCGGATATAAATATTAAACGGCGTATAGCCGCCGGGCGTTTTATCCGATTCCACGCGATTAAAATGCGCGGCGATGATCTCCAGCGCGCGCCGCGCTTCCTCCTGCGGATTCTGATCGATGATCGCGTCAATTACGCCTTCACGCAGCATGCGGCGACGTTCGGTGGTGAGTTCATGGGTAATCAACACCATCTGATGTTCCAGCCCCAAAGATTTAATGGCCTGGGTGATATTGGTATTCCCCGCTGAAACGTTATAGATGCCGCGAATCGTGGCGTTGGTTTGCAACGCGCGGCGCACCACTTCGCCAGCGCGGGTTTGGTCTTCGCCGCTCTCCAGCGTTTCGCTGATCGCTAACTGCGGAAAACGTTCGCGCAGCACCGAGCGGAACCCCATTTCACGCTCCTCCTGGCCAATCATGTGCTGCATGCCGAGTACTACCAGCACCTCGCCACCCGCATTGCCGCAGAAGCGCCCCATCAACTCACCGGCGGCGCGCCCCATTTGCCGGTTATCCGGGCCGACATAGGCGATGCGCCCACTGGCGGGAATGTCCGTAACCAGCGTGACGACCGGGGTTTTGCCGGCGATCTGCCGCAGCGCGGCGGAGACATCAGCATCGTTCGGGCACACCACAATCATCGCGTCGTGGGTTGCGGCAATGTGCTGAATCTGTTTGATGGTGCCTTGGGGTTTGGCGAGATTGAGCGTGTGAATCGCGCAGTTCAGCCGCATCTCGCTCATCGCCGCGCCGCTATCGGTAAAAGCATCGCGTAATCCGCGATAAAAGGGATTTTTTGGCGATTGCATTAAGATCGCGACGCGCAGCATCGGCAAATACCCGCGAAACAGTACGCGATCGACATTGAGTTTATGCGCCCATTCCAGCACCCTGGCTTCTTTAGCGGGTGACACGCCGCCGCGCCGGTTCATCACGCGATCCACGGTACTCAAGCTCACGCCAGCGGCGGCAGCGATGTGATCCAGGGTGGTTTTTTTTATCTCGCTCATGGTTACCGCCGATTTGAAGGGAAAGCATCATGCGCTGAATGTTTACCGCCAGTTGACAGTGAAATCAACACCAGCGATTGCGGCAGGGTTATCTCAAAGATCAGTGCTTGAATGAAATTACGCCGACTACTATAGTATTTTTTACTACGGTAAGGAGTGTTATGGGTATGGATACGTTAATAAGGATTTTTGTTGAATGGGCTTACAACAAAGACAGAAAAAAATCAGGTATTTCAGATGACCAACTGTACGCCATCGCCGCAGAATTAATCGCCGATCCTAAAGACGGCTCTTTAGGGGGTGGCGTTTTCAAGAAGCGTATTGCATTAGATGCGGGAACCCGCGGCGGTGCCAGAACCGTTGTCGCCTGGCATCAAGCAGATAAAGTGTATTTCCTCGATGGTTGGGAAAAGAGAGCTGTGCCAAAAAGCGGTCCTGAGATTTCGGAAATGCTGCTACGGTTTTATAAACTTCAGTCCAAAGTCGCAAAATCCTACACAGAACAGCAGCTGAAAGCGGCCATTAAGAATAGGATTTACAGTGAGTTACCTGCAATGAAAGTGGAGAGTCATCATGATCGATAAACGCATCATAAAAATTCACGCGATGATGCAGCAGCAGCATGAGTTAGGCATCATTTCTGATGAGCAAATGCACGAAGTGAACAACCTTCTCGCCGAGGCGAAAAGGGAGGCGCAAAAAGCCTCTATGTCTGCCGAGCGCATCCGCGCACTGCGTATTCGTGAACAACTCAGTCAAAGCCAGCTCGCAAAACACCTCTATTTAACGGCGAACAGCGTGCAGAAATGGGAACGCGGTGTGAGCGAGCCAAAAGGCGCTGCGCTGGCGTTACTGGAGCTGATCGAGAAAAAAGGCGTTAGCGTTTTACAGTAATAACGGAGTTAGCACGCAACGATCACCTCTTCTTAGCCGTAGTGGCGAAGTGGCACGACTCTCTCTATGATGAATTTTTTCCCGCGCTATTGTCGGGAGCGATCAATGAGTTAGGGAAAAATCGTGCGATGACCATTATTAACGATCTCGATTTGCGCCAGCTGGAAGCCTTTTCCGCGGTGATTTCGGCGGGCAGCGTGACGGCGGCAGCTAAGGCGCTGAATCGTTCGCAGCCTGCGGTGTCGCGCCTGATTCAGGAACTGGAACAATCGCTGGGTTATCCGCTGTTTATCCGCAACGGACCGCGCATTCATCCCTCCGAAGAGGCGCTACAGCTGCATCAATATGTGCAGAAAGCGCTGCTGTCACTGCAACAAATCCGCCTGCGTGCGCAGGAGATCGCCACCCAGCAGCATCGCCCTTTAAGCATTGCCGCTACGCCCGCGCTCGCTGCCGGTTTGTTGCCGCAGGCGCTGGCCGCGCTCAATTTGCAGAACAAGGTGCAGATTATCAGCGAATCGGCGGTGCAGACCGCGCACGCGGTGATCGCGACGGAAGCCGAGCTGGGATTGTGCAGCCTGCCGCTGGAGCATCATGCGGTGGCGCTGCACTGGATTGGGCAGTCGCGCTGTGTGGTGGCGCTGCCGGAACAGGACGCGCTGGCCGCGCAGGCAAGCGTGTCGCTGAGCGATTTAGCGGGCAAACGCTTAATTGCGCCGTGGAGCCCGCAGCGCTTGCGTAGCCGCTATGAAAAGGCGCTGAAAAAGGTCAAAGCGCCGCTGCTGGAAACCATTGAAACCAACTCGTCCGCCAATATTCTCGGCTGCGTGCGCGCGGGATTAGGCGTGGCGATTCTGGAGCCGGTAACCGGTTGGGGCATGCCGCTGGCGGGCGTAGCGATTCGCCCGCTGGAAGAGGATATTCCCTATTACTTTGGCGTGATCACCCCACAGGGCCGCCAGATTTCTGCGGCGACGCAGGCGCTGGTCGAAGCGCTGGCGAGTGTAGCCGCTGATTTGCTGCCGGGGTTTGAACGCCTGCCCGCCAGCGAGCATCCGCGCATTATGCGATTGATTAATCAGGATTAATTTATTGCCTCCTCTCTTCACATCCACCCGGTCGCCATAAAGGGCGACCCTACAAAGCCTCGCCGCAAGCCCCTTATAACTTTTCCGGCATAAGATATAAGAAATCCATTGGTTAAAAGCTGAGCGCGATGGTTGACTCCGTTTTAGGCCAAGAGGATTATGCGGAAACTTGGTTTTTACTATGCGGTTTACTGATTATCACCCACTAACTATGTGTTAAAGGGATAGTGGGAAGAGGTACTCAGTGCGCTTTAGCACGTTAGCGGCTGCCGCTACGCTCGGGGAAAAACACCTATGACATCTGCCGCCATCGGCCTTGCTGCACTGGAAGCTCAGCTTCAGCAAGATCTGGATTATCTGGAACTGCCCGCTAAACCTTGGGTGCCCGCGCGCACTTACAACGGCGCGGCGGTGCGCGATGTGGTGGTGATTGGCGCAGGGATGTGCGGTTTGGCGGCGTTGGCGAAATTGCAGCTCACCGGCATCAGCAATTCTGTGGCGTATGACGCCGCGCCCGCCGGTTCAGAAGGCCCGTGGGTGACGTTCGCGCGTATGGAAACCCTGCGTTCACCGAAAACCCTGCACGGCCCGGCGCTGGGTTTGGCGCAGCTCACCTTCCGCGCGTGGTTCACCGCGCAGTGGGGCAATGACGCCTGGCAGGCGCTGGATAAAATTCCCAAAGCGCAGTGGATGGATTATCTGATTTGGTATCGCAAGGCGCTGAATCTGCCGGTGCGCAACAACGTGCGCGTCACCCACATCGCCTTTACGGGTGACCTCATCGCCCTGGATCTCGACGGCGCGGAGACCGGCCGCGTATTCACTCGCCGTTTGGTGCTGGCGACCGGACGTTCCGGCCTCGGCGGTTTTGCCGTGCCGGATTTCCTGCAAGGTATCGATCGCCAGTTCTGGGCGCACTCCGCTGACGACATCGATTTTTCAGCGTTGGCCGGTAAGCGCATTGCGGTGATCGGCGCAGGCGCCTCCTCAATGGATAACGCCGCCACCGCGCTGGAAAACGGCGCGGGCGCGGTGGATCTGCTGATTCGCCGTAAGGAAATGCCGCGCATCAACAAAATGACCGGCATCGGCAGCCAGGGCGTGGTGCACGGTATGCATCAGCTGCCAGACGCGTGGAAATGGAAGTTTGTGGATTACACGGCGACCACGCAAACGCCGCCGCCACGCGCTTCCACGCTGCGCGTTTCGCGTCATGCTAACGCGCGCTTCCTGCTGGATTGCGGCATTATCGCCGTCACGCAACAGGCCAACGGCTTGCTGATTGATACCACGCAGGGGCCGCTGCGCTACGACTTTTTGATTGCCGCCACCGGTTTCACCAACGATTTCCACGGTCGCCCGGAATTTGCGGCCATCGCGCCGCACATTCGCAGCTGGCGCGACGGCCGCTATCAGCCGGAGATGGGCGCGCCGCGCACCAGCATGTTAGACGCGCCGGATCTTGGCCCGGCCTTTGAATTCCGTGAACTGACCACCGGCGCCTGTCCGCAGCTGGCGCACATCCACTGCTTCAACGATGCGGCGATGCTGACGCACGGCAAAGTGTCTGGCGATATTCCGGCGGTGAGCGCCGGTGCCGATCGCCTGGTGCGCGGCATTAGCGCCTCGCTGTTTGCCGACGACGTCGCGCAGCACTACGCCAACTTACAGGCTTTCGACACCCCTGAATTGCAGGGCGATGAATGGGTGGATTCCACGCCCCTACTCAAACAGGAGAACGCGTTGTGACTGACGCTATTGACCGCGCAGCCGGTTTAACCGCTGATGAGGCGCTGTATCGCACGCGCCGCCTGCGCCCGGAATTTGTTGACGGCGCAGAACAGTGCCGGCAATCGGTGTTAACGCCGCACGACGATCAAGGCTTAGCGCCGGATCTGCGCGTGGCGCTGGCACAGCGCATGGCGAAGTTAAATCAGGATGCGGCGCTGCAAGCCGAGTACGCCGCGCAGCTGGCAAGCCATCAGCCTGGCGCAGATCTGTTGGCGCTGGCCGAAGGCTCGCTGGATCTGCCTGAACCGCTGGCGACGCTGGCGCGTCACGCCGACTGGGTAACGCAGCAGCCGATGCAGGCCACCGCGCAGCATGTTCGCCTGCTGGAACAGGCCGGATTGACGAATCCGCAGATCGTCGCGCTGTCAGAGCTGATCGCGTTTGTTAACTTCCAGACGCGCGTCGCGGCCGGATTACGTTTGCTGAGGTCTGCATGATTCCGTCGGTTAATCTCAAGCCATTGCATTGGCATCCGTATATCGCGCCGGTTGAGGTGGAAAATGCCACGCCCGCGCAGCTCGACGCCATGAAAGTGACGCCGTCTAACAAGAAGATCTCGGAATACGTGCGCACGCTGGCGCACGATCCCGACAGCTACGTGGCGCGCACCGTGCTGTTCAACGCCATCATGTATGTCGAAGGCGGGTTGGATCGCGCCGATCGTGAACTCGGCGCGCTGGGCGCATCGATCGTTAACGGCTGTAAATATTGCGCGGTGGTGCATGCGCGCCGTCACGCGCAGCTGGCGCAAAGCGATGCGGTGGTAAGCGCGATTTACTTTGATCGCGCCGATGCGCTCGGCGAACGCGATGCGGCGATCTACCGCTTTGCGCGCCGTTTATCGGTCACGCCGTCGGAAGCGAATGCGGAAGACATGGCGGCGCTGCGCGCGGTCGGCATGAACGATCAGGAGATTATCGATCTGATCCACGCCATCGCCA
This sequence comes from uncultured Pantoea sp., assembly GCA_966185695.1. GTDB lineage: Bacteria > Pseudomonadota > Gammaproteobacteria > Enterobacterales > Enterobacteriaceae > Pantoea. The sequence continues at coordinate 16,439 of CBIFUL010000017.1, forward strand.
TTTTTGGCTGGGCCAACCGATTGATGCATGTGCTTGGCCATGCGGATCTCACTAAATAAGGGCTGAACGGCAATGTTAGAACTTAACGATATAAAGTTGGCGTATGGTGCAACGCCGATTCTGAAAGGCGTCGATCTGTCGGTAAAACGCGGCGATGTGGTGTCGATCATCGGGCCAAGCGGCACCGGCAAAACCACGCTGCTGCGCTGCATCAACTATTTGGCGAAGCCGACCTCGGGCACCATTCAGCTCGATCAGATCCGTATGGATTACCGCGCGCCGGATAAAGCAGCGATCCAGGCGATCCGCCTGCGCACCGCCATGGTGTTCCAGCAGTTCAACGTGTTTAAAAACATGACGGTGCTGGAAAACGTGATGGATCCGCTGATCGTCATCCAACGCAAAAGCAAACAGCAAGCGCGCGACATCGCCGTGCAGGAGCTGGAGCGCGTCGGCCTGGGCGCAAAATTGGATCACTATCCGTCGCAGCTTTCTGGCGGCCAGCTCCAGCGTACCGGCATCGCGCGGGCGTTAGCGGTGCGCCCGGACGTGATGCTGTTTGATGAACCCACCTCATCGCTCGATCCTGAGCTGGTGGGCGAAGTGCTGAAAGTGATTAAAGATGTCGCCTCATCCGGCATTACCGCGCTGCTGGTCACGCACGAGATGCAGTTCGCCAAAAGCATTTCGAACCGCATTGTGTTTATGGATCAGGGCGTGGTTGCCGCGCAGGGCAGCCCAGCGGAGATATTTGAAAATCCGACGCTGCCGCGCCTTGCTCAGTTCCTCAATACCGAACACGCATTCTAATAATTAAAAGGAAATCAACAATATGCCTGCAATCAAAACCACCTTACGTCGCCTGGCCGCACCGGGCATCATCGCGTTAGCGCTGATCAGCGGCAACAGCTTCGCCGACGCGGTGCGCACCATCAAAATCGCCACCGCCGCGGAATCCAAGCCGCTGTCGTGGGGCGCGATTGGTCACGCGCCAGAAGGCTACGAGCCGGATGTGCTGAAAGCCATCAACGCCAAGCTGCCGCAGTACAAATTTGTGATGGAAGGCGCGGCGGATATCGCTCAAGAAACTGGCCTGGCGACCGGTAAATATGACATGGCGACCGGCGGCTATTATAAAGCCCCCGCGCGCAGCAAGCAGTTCCTGATCCCGGATGCGCCGATGGGCGCCAGCTTGATGAAAATCTACAGCCGCAGCGACAGCAACATCAACACCATGAAAGATCTGGTGGGCAAGAAGATCGTACCGGTAACCGCGGGCGGCGGCGTGTACAAATTTGTCACGCAGTGGCAGCAAGAGAATCCTAACGATGAAGTGACGATCAAAGCCTCCAGCGCGGGCGTGCCGTACCCGGATCGCCTGAAGGAAGTGCAGCGCGGTAAATATGATGCACTGATTTTGCCGTCCAACCTCGGCGAGCAGACGGTGATCGATAACCAGAAACTGGCGATCAAAGCCAGCGAGCCGGTCTCGATCAACAACACCTACGTGCTGATCCACCGTTCGGCTGAGAACCAGGCGCTGAGCGATGACATCACCAAAGCGCTGACCGAGCTGAAAGCCGACGGCACGCTGGATAAGCTGGCGCAGAAGTGGTTTGGCGAAGACGTGTCGAAATACATGAAGTAACAGATTCACGGCGCCCGGCATCGCGCCGGGCGCAGGCTGTCTTTCTTAGCAGGAGTTTTCACCGTGAATCTTTCCGCGATGATTCCCGAGCTGTTATCGGCCTTGCCGCTAACCCTCGGCATTATGTTTGTGGCGATGATCGTCGGCTTCTTTCTGGCGCTGATCGCCACCGTTTTCCGCGTGCGTCGCATCCCGATCGTCAGCCAACTGGTTGATGTGTATGTCTCTTACGCGCGCAGCGTGCCCGTGGTGTTGCAGCTGTTTGTGGCCTTTTACGGCCTGCCGCTGGTGACCGATCGTTTCGGCTTCGGCGACTTTTTCACGGCCAACGTGGCGGCAATGATTGGCCTGAGTTTGTATCACGGCGGCTATTTATCCGAAGTGATGCGCCCGGCGTTTCTCGCCGTGGAGCGCGGCCAGCACGATGCCGCCGACAGCATGGGTTACAGCTTCCGCCAGAAAATGCTGCGCATCGTGGGGCCGCAGGCGGTGCACTTTGCGCTGCCGGGCTACGGCAATGCGATTATCTATCTGATTCATAACGTGGCGCTGGTGATGTACATCGGTGCGGCGGACGTGATGGCAACGGCGCATCTGATCATGGAACGTGATTACAACCAATATCAGTTCAGCACCTATTTGGTGTTGGCGGTGCTGTACTCGCTGCTGTGCGGCGTGGCGTGGTTGATTATCCGTTTCTTCGAACAACGTCACGCGAAGTACAGCTCGAAATCGGCTGCGCGCGTCAAATTCACCAGCATATAAGGAGGCAACATGTTCGATATGGAGGTATTGCTGCCGGATTTCTGGAGCATTCTCGACGCGGTGCCGGTCACGCTGCTGATGGCGGTGACGGTGTTTATCTGTTCGACGCTGGTGGGCGGGCTGTTTGCTTTTATTGAACATCGCCGCATTCCTTTGCTGCGCCAGCTGGTGATCCTCTACAAGATCGCCTTCAAGGGCGTGCCGATGGTGGTGGTGATTTTCCTTGCCTATTACGGCTTGCCGACGGCGCTGGATTTTGTCGCCACGCTATTTGGCATTGAAGTGAATGCCCACTCGCTGCCGAACTGGGTGATTATCATTGTGGCGCTCAGCGCCTGCGTGGCGGCGTTTCAGGCGGAAGTGTGGAAGGGCGCGCTCAACTCGTTTGACAGCGGACAATCTGATGCGGCGCTGTCGCTGGGGTACAGCAGCGGCCAGCTGTTCCGCCGCGTGATGTTCCCACAGATAATCGTGGCGGCGATCCCAGATTTAGCCAATGCGTTTATGGTGATCATGAAAGCGCTGTCGCTGGCGTTTGCCATTGAAGTGGTAGATATTTTTGCTCAGGCGCAGCTCACTGCGGCGTTGAATTTCTACTACCTGGAAGCCTTCCTGATCGCGGCGCTGTTCTACATGGTGATTGCCTATGTGGTGACCAAACTCGCCGACAAGATCGAGTCCGCGCTGCGCGTGCGTACTTAACCGCCTCTTGCGCCGCTCGGTAGCGGCGCAATTTATTGCGCGTCTTCCCGCTACGCCGTTGCTTGAGGTTCGCGCGATGAATCGCGCCGCTTCCAAACCTTATCTGCCGGTCAATTTTTTATGAAGGCAAGATGGGTGAATTAAGCACTGAAATAAAAATGGCAGCTCAATTGAGCTGCCATTTTTGTATCGCGGCGCGGAATTAGCGCTTGCTCAGCGCTTCCCACAGGCCCAGCAAATAGGTGGTGCCTAGCGCGCGGTCGTACAAGCCGTAACCCGGACGTCCGGTTTCGCCCCAAATAAAGCGGCCGTGATCCGAACGGATATAGCCATCGAAGCCGTTGTCGTACATCGATTGCAGCACTTTATACATATCCAGCGAACCGTATTCCGTCGGGTGCGCACACTCGTAGAAATCTTTGTCCTGAATAATTTTGATGTTACGCACGTGGGCAAACGGAATGCGCTTGCGGCGCGAGAACTCGGCCAAAATGCCGTATACGTCGTTAGCGGGTTCTTCCGCAATCGATCCGGTGCACAGCGTAATGCCGTTGGCTTCCGAATCCACCACGTTGCAGATCCAGTCGAGATCGTCGCGGTTTTTCACGATGCGCGGCAAACCGAAGATCGAATACGGCGGATCGTCGGGATGGATCGCCATCTTCACGCCCACCTCTTCACACACCGGAATCACCGCCTGCAGGAAGTAAGCGAGGTTCTCGCGCAGCTTGTCATCATCCACGTCTTTATATTGCGCGAACAGATCCTGCACCTTCGCCAGACGTTCGGGCTCCCAGCCCGGCAGCGCAAAGCCGTTGGCATTGCCCAACACTTCCTGCACCACTTCATCAAGGCTCTTATCAATGCCTTTCTTCTCGAACGCCATGGTCAGCGAACCGTCGGGCAGCACGTAGTTCATGTCGGTTTTCATCCAGTCGAACACCGGCATGAAGTTGTAGCAGATAACCTTTATACCCACCGCCGCCAGGTTGCGGATGCTCTGTTTATAATTCTCGATGTAGCGATCGCGGCTCGGCAGGCCAATTTTGATGTCGTCATGAATGTTGACGCTTTCAATCACTTCCAGCGTTAGCCCGGCGGCATGCACCTGTTCAACCAGCACGTTGATCTTATCGACCGGCCAGGTTTCACCCACCGGCACGTCGTACAGCGCGCCAACCACGCCGCGCACGCCCGGTACCTGGCGAATGTATTCCAGCGAAACTTTATCTTCTTTCGGACCAAACCAACGCATTGTCAGTTGCATAATCGTATCCACCGCTTTCGTCACTGTGATAACTGATAAACTACCATTCTAGTAAACATGAAGACAGCGCGATCCCGCGATTAAGCTTTGATCCGCATCACAGAACCTACTTTATCCGCACCTGAAGTCCTTAATGCGTGACGATCAAGCTGCTGAAATGCTCTTTGTATTTGAACAATTCAATATCGGAACGCAGGCCAAGTTTGCGCAGCGCCGTTTGCTTTTGCCCGCTGATGGTTTTGCGGCTGCGCGCGTATTTTCCAGCGATCTGCGTAATGCTTAAACCGTCGAGATAGCAGCGGATCACTTCGAGTTCGCGCGGGCTGAGTTCACGCAGCATCAGCACAATGTCATCCCCCACTTCACGCGGCACCAAATATTCATGCATCTCTTTATCGCTCTCCTGAAACTTATCCATTTCGAGCTGCATGTCCGGCGTTAAGAACCGTTTGCCGCGACAAACCTGATGCAGCGCCGTGATCAGCATCTCCTGATCTTCGCTTTTGCCGACAAACCCCTGTACGCCCGCTTTCAGCAGCAGCTGCACGATGGCGGGTTTCTCCACCGCAGACGACACCAAAATTTTCAGCGTGGGGTAGCGCATCCGCAGCTGCTTCACCATCTGCAAGCCATCGATCTCGTCTTCGCCGAGCATGTAATCCAGCACCAACACATCCACGCTGTTTTGTTGCAGGAATGCGATCAGCTGCTGGCGCTGCGCAAAGGTCGCCGCGAGGTTTAACTCGGCTTCCTGCGCCAGCCGATACTGAATGGCTTTGCCTATCAGCGGATGATCGTCCAGTACCGCAACCTGCCAGATTGCCTCGTGTTTCATGGTGTTACCTCTTCGTTGTTATCATTTTCAAAGGCGTGCAGGAACAGCGCTTCCAGTTCAGCCACGGCAGCGACCACGGCGGGGAAGCGCTGTTGCAGCAGCGCGTTGTTTTCTGCTTCAGCGGCCTGCTCGACGGCAAGGCAGCTGCTGATAAGCGTTTCGGCGCGCAGCAATTTAGCGGTGCCGAGCAGCTGATGCGCCGCGTGGCGCGCGCTGGCGAAATCGTTAGTCGCCAGCGCCTGTTCCAGCTGGTCGAGATCGCGCGCGTTCTGCTGCTGCGCGGTATTGACCAGATCGCGCCAGGCTTCGGGATTGTTGGCCGCCAGATTTTCCAGCGTCAGTAGGGTTTCATTGCGCGCCGTGTCGGCGGCGGTGCCGGTAACCACCTGCAGCAGCTGCGTGCGCTCCAGCGGCTTGAACAGGCAACCGTTCATGCCTGCGGCCTGCGCCAGCTGCGCCACCCGCTCTTCGGCCATCGCGGTTAAGCCGTAAATAGGCACGGCGCGGCGATTGAGCTGCTTCTCTTCAAGACGCACCTGACGCGTAAAGGCAAAGCCATCCATGCCCGGCATATTGCAGTCGGTGATGATGCGATCGGGCTGATGCTCGCGCCACAGCGCCAGCGCCGCTTCGCCGCCGTCAGCCACCAACACGTGATGCCCGGCGTAACGCAGCTGCTGCGCCAGCAGCTGACGGTTGATGGCGTTGTCATCCACCACCAGCATGCGCAGCGCGATATCCACCTGCGCGGCTTCCGGCGGCAGTTCGTGGCAGGTTAACGCGGTCGGCTGTGCGCTGAAGCGCAGCATAAAGATGCTGCCGACGTCCGGTTCGCTTTCCACGTGCAGTTCGGTGCCGAGCATCACCGCCAGGCGGCGACAGATGTTCAACCCTAATCCGGTGCCGCTGACGCGGTTGCTGTTTTCATGCACCTGCACGAAAGGCTCAAAAATTGCCTGCTGCTGCTCTGGCGTCAGGCCCGCGCCGCTGTCGCACACCTCCAACACGTAGTCGGGTTTGCTGCGATCGGCCTGATACAGCGCCACTTCCACTTCGCCTTGGGTAGTGAATTTGATCGCGTTACTGACCAGATTCGACAGGATCTGCTTGAGCGCCACCGGATCAAACAGCACGCTGTCCTGATCGATATCCAGCAGCACCCGCAGGGCCAAGCCCTTATCCTGCGCGACCTGATGGAACAGCGCTTCGGTGTCATTCACCACGTCGCTCAGCGACATTGGCACATAGCGCACGCTGAAATGGCCGGATTCAATTTTAGCCAAATCGAGAATGTCGCCCACCAGTGAAAGCAGCGAGCGCGAGGATTGCCACGCCAAATCGATGTTCTTTTGCCGCTGCTGCGCGTCGCTTTGGCCGAGGTGCTCAATCTCCAGCAGGCCAATCAGCGCCGCCAGCGGGGTACGAATTTCATGGCTCATGTGCGACAGAAAGGTGCTTTTGGCTTCGCTGGCGCGCACCGCGATGGTATTCGCTTTGCGCAGATCGGTGAGCAGCGATTCAATGTAGTGCAGCTGGCTATTGGTTTCGCGCTGGCGCTGACGCTTGACGGCCAGCGAGGCTTTCAGCCGATGGTTGCGCCACAGGATAAACAGCAGGCATAAGCCCGCCACCACCACGATGCGCAAGATGTAACTGCGGTAGCTTTGCCACGACGTGCTGGTGGCGGGCGGCGTGTACTTGATCCAGCGCTCCATCAGCGCTTGCTGGGTTGGCTGCGGAATATCGGACAGCGCTTTATTCAGGATGGCGATCAGCTGCTGGTCAGCGACGTTCGCCGCCATCGCCATGCGAAACATCTGTAAAGGGGCGACAAACGCCACTTTGAAGCGATCGTTAAAGTGATTGTTGAGCAGATACTGCGCCGACTCGTAGGGCACGATAAAGCCGTCAACCTGCTTGTCCTGAAGCTGGCCGAGCGAATCAATCGACACGGCGTTTTCCATAAAATCCACATCGGGCCAGCGTTGCCGCAGCTCGTAGCGATAATAGGAGCGCTCATAGATGCCGATGCGCTTGCCCGCCATCTCATCAAAGCTTTTCCAGTTGCTGTCGGAACGTGTAACCACTACCCACGGCGAATAGATGTAGGCACGCGTATAACGGATATGCTCCTGCTGCGAGGCGGCATCGCTCACCACCAGCAGCGAATCGCGCTGGTTGATCAACGCATCGCGCATGTTGCTCAAGCCCTCGATCGGGTTGAACGTGAACCGCATACCGGTGCGCTGCGAAATCAGATTTAACAGATCGACGCTTAATCCCGATACGCGCTGTTTGGCATCAATAAAGGTGAAGGGCACATGGGTGGGATCGAAATTCACCGTGATATCACGATGCTGTGCCAGCCAGCGCGCTTCGTCTTCGGTGAGATCGAGCGGGTGATTTTTCACCACCGACTGATAACCCAAACCCCAGGCTTCGGCCAGCTGCACGGCACTGCGCAGCGGAATGTTTTTCAACACTTCATCAATGGTGTTAATCAGCGCCACGTTGTCGGTGCGCGCGGCAAAACGCGCATCAACGTCGTTGGTGTAGGGCGTATCGTGGGATTCGATGATGTTTTGCAGGCCGCGCTGCGATAAATAACGCTGCGTGGCGGTGTTGCTCCAGAACACCGTATCTTCGCTAAAAGCGGCATCGGTGTACGCCCACAAATGGGGCGCGGCGGGCACCAGCGTGGCCTGCGGATAGCGTTTATGCAGCAGCATTTTCAGCTCTGCGTCACCGGCGTACATCAGGCGATAGCGACGGTCTTTCAGTTGGCGATCGAATTTCGCCTGACGGCGGCTGATCAACACGCTTTGCGCCAGCGAATAGGGCGTGCTGAGAGAGAGTTTGGTGTCCTGATTGGCGGCTTGGGTGTAATACGGAATCAGATCGACTTCGCTGTCGCGCAGCGCATCCACCAGCTCCAGACGCGTGGCGTATTTTTTCACTACCACTGGACGATCCATCGCCTTGGCAACAATAGCCAGATAATCGGCGGCTAACCCTTCGTAATTATCTTTATCAAACTCCACCGCATAGGGCGGCAGCGGATTATTCCACACGCCTACCCGCAGCACTTTGTGGCGCGCCAGCCAGCGCTCACTCTCCGCAGAGAAGGTGATCTCTGGCGCGACCAGGCCATAACGCGGCGTGAAATTGAGCGTGGAGGCACCCCAGGCGGGCATAAAAAAGCCGACTAAAAACAACAAGCTCAGGATGCGTCTGGCCACAGGTCACTCTCAAACATAGGGATAAGGATTGCAACAACCGCGCGGGTTATCGGCCTGCTGACGGCGGGAACCCGCGTCAGATGTTTCCTCAGAGCGACACGCGGAAGTGGCGAAATTAAGCACCAACTAAGAAAATTCTCAAAAAATAGGGTGAATGCCGGTCACTGAAGCCATCCGTTTGCCCACCGTACACTGCGCCGCTGCGGAAGGTTCATGCTGATAAACGGCGCCGCAACGACGCGCAATTAAGTGTAGTGAGCTGAAAGTGCGGGTTTTTTTCGCCGTTCCTTCTGAAGTGAGCGCAATTTACCGTGGCTAATCTGCTTTTCATTTGGATTGTTTACAGAAACTGCGTGGCAGGCAAAATAGCGCATATTTCCTTTTACTCGTCCGACCATGTCAGAAGAAGCGCTGCGCCAGCAGATTCAAATCCTGAAAAAGCATAATGCGCGACTCAAGCGTATAGCGCATGACGCGCGTAATAAGCTGAACGCGGCGCTGGACGGAACCGGTTTATGTTTGTGGCAGCTGGATATTCCCAGCGGCAAACTGGTGATTTTCAATCGGCGCTGGGGCGCAATGCTCGGCTTTCAGCCGAAAGAGACCGAAGCGCGCTTTGATGCGTGGCGGGCGCATTTGCATCCGGATGATGCCGACGAGGTGTTGAAATCGTTTTTCGATCATATCGAAGGGCGCGCGCCCTATTATGAAGCGCTGCACCGCATGTTGGGAAAGAACGACAAAATCACCTGGGTGCTGGATCGCGGGCGCGTCACCGAGTGGGACGAAGCGGGCAATCCGCTGAAAGTCACCGGTACGCACATCGACATGACCAAAGAGAAACAGTACGAAGAGCAGCTTTCGTCGCTGGCGAATCACGATCCGCTCACCGGTTTAACCAACCGGCACGCGCTGCACAAGCACTACAGCAAGATGAAGGCGAAAGGGCCGCTGTGCGTAGCGTTTATCGATCTCGACAACTTTAAACACGTCAACGACACCCTGGGCCATCGCAGCGGTGATGCGGTGTTGATTCAGCTGAGTCAACGCATGAGCGACGTGGTGCCGCCCAACGTGGTGATTGGCCGCCTAGGCGGCGATGAGTTTGTGCTGCTGATGCCCTTCCTGATCGATTTCCCCAAGGTGCGCATCATGCTGCAAGCGGTGCTGGATGCGGCGCTGACGCCGTTTGATCTGGATAACGGCCACGCGCAGATTGGCGCCTCCATTGGCGTGGCGCAGGTGCAGCCGCAGGACAATTTTGACGACGCGCTAACCCGCGCCGATGACGCCATGTATCAGATTAAAAAGAACGGTAAGCAGGGGTTTGGTTTGGCGGGGTGATTGGCCTATTCATCACCAATCCCTGCACCCAGGTCGCCATAAATGGCGACCCTACGGCGTCAGTGCTTGGTTTGCGTAGGGTGCGCATTCTTGCGCACCCGGTGTGTTAAAACGCAAAACAGGAACAGCCCAGCGCGCCCCAAAACGCATGATTATCTGACACCGGCACCGATGACTGACGCGCCACGTCGTGGGAATGGCTGTGCACGCCGCACGGGCCGCTGCACTGGTGCACTTTCGGCATCATCGCGGCACGACCGCTGGCCTGCGGCGGTGCGCTGCGATAATGTCCTGGCACCGTCACCACCGGCGACCACTCGGGCAAAACCGGCACGGGCGGCGGTGACAGCGGGCTAAATCCGCCGGCAGCGTAGACGATCTCGCCATCCACCAGCGTCAGCACCGACTCAATGCCCTTGATCTCCTCTTCGCTCACGCTGAAGAAATCTTTCGACAGCAGCACCAAATCCGCCAGCTGGCCGACCTTAATTTCGCCTTTGGCGCTCTGCTCGCTGGAGAACCACGCGCTGCCTTTGGTCCACAGCATCAGCGCGGTTTCGCGATCGATGCGCGCGTTGTCATCGTACAGCTGCATGCCGCCGACCGTGCGGCCGGAAACCAGCCAATACAGCGCGGTCCACGGGTTGTAGCTCGCCACGCGCGTCGCGTCGGTGCCCAATCCCACCGGCACGCCCGCTTGCAACATCTTCGCCACCGGCGGCGTCTGTTTCGCGGCCTCTTTGCCGTAGCGATCCACAAAGTATTCGCCCTGGAACGCCATGCGATGCTGCACCGCTAACCCGCCGCCCAGCGCTTTCACGCGCTCAATGTTGGCTTCGGTGATGGTTTCCGCGTGGTCAAAGAACCAGTGCAAACCGTTGAACGGCATGTCGCGGTTCACTTTTTCGAACACGTCGAGCATGCGGCTAATTGATTCGTTATAGGTGGCGTGCAGGCGGAACGGCCAGCGATGCTCGACCAGGTGGCGCACCACGCGCTCCAGCTCATCTTCCATGCCTGGCGCTAAATCCGGGCGCGGTTCGAGGAAGTCTTCAAAATCGGCCGCTGAAAACACCAGCATTTCGCCTGCGCCATTGTGGCGCAGAAAATCGGTGCCCTGGCCGGGTTTCAGTATGTCGGTCCACTTCGCGAAATCTTCCAGCTCGTGGCCGGGATTTTGCGTAAACAGGTTGTAGGCGATGCGCACCGTCAGCTGCTTTTTGGCGTGCAGTTCAGAGATCACATCGTAGTCATCTGGAAAGTTTTGGAAACCGCCGCCAGCATCAATCGCGCTGGTCAAACCGAGGCGATTCAGTTCGCGCATAAACTGGCGCGTGGAGTTCACCTGCTGCTCCAGCGGCAGCTTCGGCCCTTTCGCCAGCGTGGCGTACAGCAACATGGCGTTGGGACGCGCAATCAACATGCCGGTGGGATTGCCTTTGCTGTCGCGCTGGATTTCGCCACCCGGCGGATTCGGCGTGTCTTTGGTGTAACCCACTACACGCAGCGCGGCGCGGTTCAGCAGCGCGCGGTCGTACAGATGCAGAATGAACACCGGCGTATCGGGCGCGGCGGCGTTGATCTCATCCAGCGTCGGCATGCGGCGTTCCGCGAACTGGAATTCGTTCCAGCCGCCGACCACGCGCACCCACTGGGGCGACGGCGTGCGCAGCGCCTGTTCACGCAGCATGCGCAGCGCATCGGCCAGCGAGGGGACGCCTTCCCAGCGCAGTTCGAGGTTGTAATTTAGCCCGCCGCGAATCAAATGCAGGTGCGAGTCGTTGAGGCCGGGAATGCCGGTGTGACCCTTGGCATCAATGATTTGTGTATGATTGTCGGCGAAACGCATCACCTCGGCTTCGCTGCCAACCGCAAGGAATTTGCCATCTTTAATCGCAACCGCGCTGGCCAGCGGTTTGGCACGATCGACGGTGTGAAACTTGCCGTTGGTAAAAATCAGTGTCGCGGTCGTCATAAGGTTTTTTTCCGTTAGGTGATGCGTGTTAACACGCCGGTAAAAATGCTTGCTTCGTGGGGTAAAAAAATACGAAATGACAGCGGTTATTGATAACGGATTGTTTTAGGTTTGTTGTTCAACAAATTTTGGGGAGAGTGGGGGAATGCGTTTAAACCTTGAGGCGCTGCTGATTTTGGATGCGTTGGATCGCCACGGCACCTTTGCCGCCGCCGCCGCGCGCCTGTTTAAAACGGCTTCGGCGCTGAGCTACACCGTGCAGAAGATGGAGAGCGATCTCAACATTACGCTGCTGGATCGCTCCGGGCATCGCGCCACGTTTACGCCAACCGGGCGCTTGATGCTGGAGAAAGGGCGCACGCTGCTGCGCGCGGTAAACGAGCTGGAGCAGCAGGCGCGCTACGTGGAGAGCGGCTGGGAAAGTCAGTTGGTGATCAGCGTGGATGCATCGGTGCCGTTCAGCATCCTCACGCCGCTGATTGACGCGTTTTATCAGCAGCATCCGCACACGCAGCTGCAATTTCGTCAGGATGTGCTGGCGGGCTGCTGGGAAGCGCTGCACTACGGCGAAGCGGACATTGTCTTTGGCGCGGTGCAAGAACCCGCCACGCGCAAAGAGATTGTCTGCCAGCCGCTTGGCTGGCTGGAGTATGTGTTTGCCGTTGCGCCGCAGCATCCGTTGGCATCCGCGCCGGAACCGCTGCTGCGCGAGCAGATCCGCCAATATCGCGCCGTCACGGTACGAGACTCATCACGTCACGGCGCGGGCATGGATTTGCGCGTGCTGGATGAACAGAAAACCCTGAGCGTACACGACTTCCCGGCCAAGCTGCGGGCGCAGCTGGACGGCCTGGGCTGCGGCTATTTGCCGCGGTATCTGGCGCAAGAGCATCTGGCGAGCGGGGCGCTGGTGGCGCGGCAGCTGGACAGCGAATGCCGCCGCGATATGGCGTATCTGGCGTGGAATGAGAGCGCCTGCGGTAATGCGGCAATCTGGTGGCGTGAGCGCTTACTCACGCTGCCAGGCTTGGCGGATGTCTACGCCCCCGCATGATCAAAGGGCGATGTGGTGGCTCACTTTTGGCGGCGCATCGTCCTGATGATATTGCAGCACCGCGCGCTGTAGCTCGGCATCGGCGTGCGACACGCGCTGGTGCTGACGCAAATGTTCCTGCCACGACTCCACCATAAACCACTCCAGCAGCGCCTCGGGATCGTTGGTTTGCGCCATCAAGCCCCATGAATAGGCACCGTCACGGCGACGCGCCTGCGCCAGCTGATGCATCGCCTGTTGGAACGCGGCGCGATCCTGCTGCGGCACCCGATAGTGCACCTGAATCAACACCGGGCCACGCTGTACATCCAGTTCATTATGCAGCTGCGGCTCGGCCCAGTGCTGGGACGGCTGCAAATCGGCTTCACCGGCGGGCAGCGCCAAACGCTTCAGCAGCAGGGCGCTGAGTGCTAGCGCGACGCCCGCAATCAGCAAGGTGTTGGCTAAACCCACCTGCTGCGCCAGTAAGCCCCACGCCAGGCTGCCGCCCGCTAAGGTGCCGTTAAACACCATCAAATAAACCGCCAAGCCGCGTCCGCGCACCCAATCGGGCAGGACCGCTTGCGCTACGCCGTTCAGGGTGGTCAGCGCGATGATCCAGCCAAGGCCCAACACCAGCATTAACAGCAGCGCCAGCCATTGCGGTGGACTCAGCGCCAGCGCCAGCATCACCCCGGCGCTCAGCAGCGCGGAGAGCAGCAGTAAACCATCGTGGCTCAGCATGCTGCGCAGACGCGGCAGCAGCAGCGCACCGATAATCGCGCCGCCGCCCACCGCGCCAAGCAGCAAGCCATAGAAACCGGCGGTGCCGTGCAGCATGGTGCGCGCCACCAGCGGCAGCAGCGCCCAAATCGCGCTGGCAAAGGCGAAATAACCTGCCGCACGCAGCAGCACGCGGTGCAGATCGCGGCTGGCCTTGACGTAACGCAAGCCGGCACGGAACGCGCCAAAGAAGTGCTCGTTCAGTTCAGTTTTGGCTTTCGCCGGACGTTTCCAGAACAGCAGCGCGGCGATGACGAAAATATAACTCGCCACGTCGGCACCGTAGGCCGCCATCGCGCCTAAACTGGCCAGCAGCAAACCGCCGGTAGCGGGGCCAATGGCTCGCGCAATATTGATGCCGAGCGAGTTGAGCGCCACGGCGTTTTTCAGCTCATGACGCGGTACCAGCTCCGGCACAATTGCCTGCCACGCCGGGCCAAACAGCGCGGCGCCGATGCCGCCCACAAAGGTCAGGCCGATCAGCCACTCCACGGTTAGCCAATGATTGTGCGACAGCAATAATAGGGTGCCGCTGACGCTGGCCATCAAAATTTGCACTACGATCAGCAGGCGGCGGCGATCGACGATATCTGACAGCACGCCCGCTGGCAGCGCCAGCAGGAACACCGGCAAGGTGGCGGCGGTTTGCATCAGCGCCACGGCGGTGGGGTTATCGGATAATCCGGTGATCAGCCAGGCGCTGGCGACATCGCGAATAAAGCTGCCGGTGTTGCCGAGCACTGAAGCGGTCCAGATCAGGGCAAATAAGCCGTAACCAAAGGGCGAAAATGCGCTGCTGCGCGCGGTGGTGGAAGCGTTGTGGCTCATCATTATGGTCCTGTTAAGCGGTGATGGGCGCACTTTACGCAGCACGGCGCGCGCTGGATAACGGAAAAAATCGCGCAACTTGTTCAGGCTTTTTTACGCAAAAAAGCTTGAACAAGTTGTCAAAATCTCTGCTTTAGCTTTTTACCCTCACCGCATGTAGTTTGATTGGCAGACACAACATCACCCACTTACGGAGACAAAAACATGAGCACATTCAAAACCAAAGACGGCGTAAACCTCTATTTCAAAGATTGGGGCAAAGGCCAACCGGTGCTGTTCAGCCACGGCTGGCCGCTGGATGCGGACATGTGGGACAGCCAGCTGAATTTCCTCGCGGAGCGCGGTTATCGCGTGATTGCTTTTGATCGCCGTGGCTTTGGCCGCTCCGAGCAGCCGTGGGAAGGCTACGATTACGATACCTTTGCCGATGACATTCACGGCTTGATTGAGCATCTGCAGCTGGATGACGTCACGCTGGTGGGCTTCTCAATGGGCGGCGGCGATGTGTCACGCTATATCGGCCGCTACGGCACCGCGAAGGTGAAAGGGCTGGTGCTGCTGGGTGCGGTAACGCCGATCTTTGGGCAAACGGCGGATCATCCCGAAGGCGTGGAGAAATCGGTATTTGACGGCATCAAGCAGGGACTGTTGAAGGATCGTGCACAGTTTATCAAAGAGTTTGCCGCCCCATTTTACGGCACCAACGCCGGACAAACGGTGTCTGACGGCGTGCTGACGCAAACCCTGAACATCGCGCTGCTGGCGTCGCTCAAAGGCACGCTGGATTGTGTGACGGCATTTTCGGAAACCGACTTCCGTGCCGATATCGCGAAGGTGGATGTGCCGACGCTGGTGATCCACGGCAGCAACGATCAAATCGTGCCGTTCGAAGCCACCGGCAAATTAGTGCATGAAATGATTCAAGGTTCGGAATTGAAGGTGTATGAAAACGGCCCGCACGGCTTTGCGGTCACGCATCAGGACCAGCTGAATGCCGATTTGCTGGCGTTCCTGCAGCGTTGATTTGTTGATGCGTAGGGTGCGCATTAATGCGCACCTGGCAATCAGGTCGCCATGAATGGCGACCCTACGAACGATATTCATGTGGCATTCAGTCCGCCAGTAAATGCCCGTACATAGTCAGAAGGCGGCGCGTGACACCGTTGGTCCAGCCGAAACCATCCTGCAACGGATATTCACCCCCGCCACCGGGACGGGCGCGATCGCCGCTGATATCGTACTTCTCAACCAGCTTGTGGTGCAGCGAATAGAAATTTTTCACCGTGGTCAGCCAGTTCACCGCAATTTCAGTGGCCAGCGTCTCTTCACCGTAATGGTTTAAGCCCACTACCGCCATCCACTGCAGCGGTGCCCAGCCGTTGGGTTTGTCCCACTGTTCGCCGCTTTCCACCATCGACGTCAACAAACCGCCCTGCGTCAGCAGCAGATGACGTAACGACGTGGCCTGCAAACGGGCCTGCTCCGGCGAGGCAATACCGAGGAACAGTGGCACCACCGCCGCGGCGGTAAAGGCGCCGTAACGCTCGTGACGCCAGTCGTAATCGCGATATACCCCGGCGGTGTTGTCCCACAGATAGTGGTTAATTGCCTGTTTACGCGCATCGGCTTTTTTCTGCCACGCCAGCGCAGTGAGCTCTTCGCCCTTGGCGTGCGACAACGTGGAGATCATCAATTCCAGCTTGTACAGGAACGCGTTGAGATCCACTGGAATAAACTGCGTGGTGCGAATGCTCGCTAACCGCTGCGGATCGCTTAACCAGCGCGACGAGTAATCCCACCCTGACGCGGCACCGGCACGCAGATCGCGGTACACCTCATTGGCCGGGCGTTCTGAATGCTGGGCGGTTTCGATATCTTCCAGCCATGACTCATCGCGCGGCGTGTCGCGATCGTCCCAATAGCGGTTGAGCAGCGAACCGTCAGGCATGCGTACCACATGACGATAGGCTTGATGCGGCATCAACTCGCCCGCGCCATCCATCCAGAATTGGTACTCTTTCATCAGCTGATCGAGGTAACGCTTCGCGCCGCGAATACCATCCTCTTCGAACAGCTCGACCATCAGCGCAAACACCGGCGGCTGTGAGCGGCTGAGATAATAGGTGCGATTGCCGTTAGGCACATGGCCGTAATTATCAATCAGCCAGGCGAAGTTATCTGCCATGTGGCGCAGCAGATCGTCGCGTCCCGCATCGGCCAAGCCGAGCATGCTGAAATAGGAATCCCAGTAATAGGTCTCACCAAAACGTCCGCCCGGCACCACGTAGGGTTTCGGCAGCGGCAGCAGTGATGAATGCGGCAGATGTTGCTGCGGCATTTTGGTTAACACCGGCCACAGGTCGTCAATATGCTCCGTTAAGGTTTTATCCGGATTGGATACATAAAAACTGTCGTTCACCTGCGGCGTATAAAAATGCTCGTGCACAAAGGCTTCGAGATTGAAATCCGCCGCGCGTTTACGTCGGCGATAGCGAATTAAAATATCCAGCGGATCGAATTTTGGCGCGCAGTCGGGGAAGGTTTTGCTATCCGCAAAGATGCGCGACGTTTGCACAGTTTCAAACAATTCCAGATAGCGATCGGCAGGCGTCAGCGCGTCCGGCGCGGGCAGGCCTTCAATCAGCTCAGGTTCTGGCTCTGAATCTTGTGCGCCTTCACGAATAAATTCGTGAGGATCGTATTGATACTCCAGTTCAGCATCAGCGCGTGGATCCTCGTAAGCGTTATGTTGCTGGTGGTTAGTATTAATAGCGGCCTCCTGATAAATCGTGATTGCGTAAAGATTAAATTATAGATCCCTAAGCTATTGAGACAACAATGCAAAATATCTATGAACGTAATAAATCTTGTCTATGGATCGGGGCATATAACGAATAGTCAGTGAATACAACGCCCTATATTTCAGGAAGTGAAAGCGTCATTTAAAATGAAGCTTTTAATTAGCGTACGGAATTATCTGTAAATAAGAGAATCGCCACGATTGAGGTTAATGACGTCCAATATCACTGATCATTTTGTGGCAAACGCAGCGGCGTAAAGGTGGCGAAAACCTAACCATGGCAGCGCGAGCAGGTCGCCCTGGCAGGCGACCTGATGAAATGACTGCGTGGGCGCTATTTGGCTAATGTCTCTTTAATCACTTCAGCAAACGGCGTGGTAGGCCGGCCAATCAGCTGACTCAGCGTGCGGCTGTTATCCAACAATCCGCCTTGTTCCGCACCGGCATCCGAATCGGCCAGCATCTCAGCTAATCCCTCCGGCAAGCCTGCGCCTTTCAGCGCGGCGGCAAATTCAGCTTGTGGCAGGTTGATGTAATCCACCGCTTCCCCCGACTGCTTGGCAATTTCAGCGCTGAATTGCGCCAGCGTATAACTGTCGTCGCCCGCCAGCTCATACACCTTGCCGCCCTGATCGTCACGGCTCATGACTTCTGCGGCGGCGGCGGCATAATCGGCCCGCGCCGCCGAAGAGATGCGACCTGCGCCCACCGCGCCAATAAACGCGTGATGCGCCAGCGCGGGGGCGATGCTCGCGGCGTAGTTTTCGGTGTACCAACCGTTGCGCAGCAGCGCAAACGGAATGCCGGAGGCTTGCAGTAGCGCTTCGGTGATGCGGTGCTCACGCGCTAAACCGAGCGGAGACGTGTCGGCGTGCAGCAGGCTGGTGTAGGCAATAAATTTCACACCCGCCGCTTTTGCCGCTTCAATCACTGCTTGATGTTGCGCTGCGCGCTGGCCCACTTCGCTGGACGAAATCAGCAGCACCTTCTCTACGCCGGCAAAAGCCGTACGCAGCGTCTCAGGCTGGTTGTAATCTGCGGTGCGCAGCGTTACGCCCAGCGCGTTTAAATCATTGGCTTTTTCAGGCGAACGAACAGCCGCAACAATGCTGCTGGCCGGGACTCTCTTTACTAACGCATCAATCACTAAACGGCCCAGTTGGCCGGTGGCACCGGTAATCGCAATCATAATGTCTCTCTCGTTTTTGCTGGAATGGCAACAGCCTAGGCAATAAACTAACTTTTCGTAAGGTACTTACAGACTTGTTAGTAGGAGTTGGGGCGTTAAATGTCTGAAAAACTAAGCAATAAATTTACGCGCGGTGCGCTATTGAACGTTAACTGCCCGTCGCGCGAGGTGCTGAAACGCATCACCAGCCGCTGGAGCGTGCTGGTGTTGTTGGCGCTGCGCGAAGAGACGCTGCGCTTTAGCGCACTGCGCCGCAAAATTGGCGGCGTCAGTGAACGCATGCTGGCGCAGACGCTGCGCTATATGGAAGAGGATGGGTTTGTCGAGCGCATAGCCTATGAAGTGGTGCCGCCGCACGTGGAGTATCGCCTCACCGAGTTGGGGCGCGAAGTAGAGGGCCAGGTGATCGGCCTGGCCGACTGGTTGGAGAGCAATGTGCACCGCATTCTGAAAGCATCTGCCGCGTCGCATTGAATCCCGTTTGACGATACAAACGCGCTGCGCGCACGTAGGGTAGAGGCGCGATTTATCGCGCATCTTGCAGCGAATGAGCGGCTGCTGTACGCGCAATAAACTGCGCCGCTACCAATGAATGCGATCATTGGGCTATTAATTGATACATCAAGCGTGCAGATACTTCTCAAACCAGCCCAGGGTGCGGCTCCACGCTAACTCGGCGGCGGCTTTGTCATAGCGCGGGGTGGAATCGTTGTGGAAGCCATGATTCACGCCGGGATAGACATAACCTTCATACACCTTGTTATTCGCCTTCAGCGCGGCTTCATACGCTGGCCACCCTTCGTTGATGCCTTTATCTAACTCGGCATAGTGCAACAGCAGGGGCGCATTGATGCGCGGGACATCTGCGGCTTTGGGTTGACGACCGTAAAACGGTACGGCGCAGGCTAAATCAGGGAACGCTACCGCCGCTGCATTGGACACCCCGCCGCCGTAGCAAAAGCCCGTCATGCCCACTTTGCCGGTGCTGTCTGCATGCTGTTTAAGAAAATCCACGGCCGCGAAAAAGTCATTCATCAACTTTACCGGATCGATTTTCGCCTGCATCTCGCGGCCTTCCACATCATTGCCGGGATAGCCGCCCAGTGAACTCAGGCCGTCTGGCGCTAACGCGATGTAACCGGCTTTAGCGACGCGTCGCGCCACGTCTTCAATGTAGGGATTTAAACCGCGATTCTCATGCACCACCACCACGGCGGGCACTTTGCCGCTGGCGTTAGCGGGACGCACCAGATAGCCGCGTACCTCACCATGACCCTGCGGCGACGGATAACGAATATAGTCGGGTTTGATGGCGGGATCGGTAAATTCCACCTGCTGCGCCAGCGCGTAATTGGGACTCATTGCGCCCAACAGCGCGGCGCCCGTCATGCCCGCGACGGTGAATTTAGCTGCCATTGAGATAAATTCACGCTTGGTGAGCTTGCCGTGCGCGTAGTAATCGTAAAGCTCGAGTAGTTCCTGGGGAAAATCCTGTGCGGTAAGACGAGCCATAATCTCTCCTTCGCTGATTAACCATTGATAACCGCTCTAAAAAAGCACAGCTTGCCGCCGCTGGCAAATGCGATGCCGCATAGCGTTAACGTGCGCCGCATCACTTTCGCAATGAAAAAACGCAGCCGGAATGTTTGTTTATTTTTAAAAAAATTATCTTTTGATTAACAAAATAGATCATGCGCTACTGTGGCTAAATATTTACAGCCGCAAGCTTGTGGTTGCGTTTATTTAATTTCCCCTGCGCATTAAAGAATAATTAAATGAATCGGTTAGCAAATAGACATCCCAAATCTCCGGCTCGGTTAATAACATTATTGTCACAATGAATCAGGGTGATTAACCTTACTGCACTGATTTTAAAGAGTTAGTTTCTTATAAAAACAATGATCGGTATCAAAAATTACTGTTATAGTTTTACCGATCTCCACTGTTTCTTACTGTTCGCATCGCGCTGTTTTACATTGATGCGACATTTCTTTAAGCACGGCTAAATATCCGTTGCGATCTGTTTGTTAATTATAAGTAAAAATCCCGGTGCAATTTGTGGCAATGAGGTAAGCAATGTTTGGATTAGATGCCTTTCACCTGGCAAGGATTCAGTTCGCTTTTACTGTTTCCTTCCATATTATTTTTCCGGCTATCACCATCGGTCTCGCCAGCTTTTTGGCGGTGCTGGAAGGTATGTGGCTGAAAACCCGTAATGAAACCTATCGCGATCTGTACCACTTCTGGTCAAAAGCGTTTGCCGTCAACTTCGGCATGGGCGTGGTGTCCGGTTTGGTAATGGCCTACCAGTTCGGGACTAACTGGAGCGGCTTCTCGCAGTTTGCCGGCAGCATTACCGGCCCGCTGCTCACGTATGAAGTGTTAACCGCCTTCTTCCTTGAGGCCGGTTTCCTGGGCGTTATGCTGTTTGGCTGGAACCGCGTCGGCCCTGGCCTGCACTTCTTCGCGACCTGCATGGTGGCGCTCGGCACACTCTTCTCGACGTTCTGGATTCTGGCGTCTAACAGCTGGATGCATACGCCGCAGGGTTACATCATCGAAAACGGCATTGTGGTACCGGAAGATTGGCTGAAAATTATCTTCAACCCGTCATTCCCATATCGCCTGTTCCATATGTCGGTGGCGGCATTCCTTGCCAGCGCCTTCTTTGTTGGGGCATCGGGCGCGTGGCATCTGCTGCGCGGCAACGACAATCCGGCCGTACGTAAAATGTTCTCCATGGCGCTGTGGATGGCGCTGATTGTGGCACCGATTCAGGCGATGATCGGCGATGCGCACGGTTTGAATACGCTGGAGCATCAGCCCGCAAAAATCGCGGCGATTGAAGGGCATTGGGAAAATCCACCGGGCGAAGCCACGCCGCTGATCCTGTTCGGCATTCCCGATATGGAGCAGGAACGCACCAAATATGCGCTGGAAATACCCTATCTCGGCAGCCTGATTTTGACGCACAGCCTGGATAAACAGGTACCGGCGCTGAAGACCTTCCCGAAAGAAGACCGTCCGAACTCGTTGGTGATCTTCTGGTCATTCCGCGTGATGGTGGCGCTCGGCCTGCTGATGATCACGCTGGGCGTGGTGAGCCTGTGGCTGCGCATGAAAAATCGGCTTTACAGCTCGCGTCCATTCCTGTGGTTCACGCTGCTGATGGGACCTTCCGGTTTAATCGCCATTCTGGCGGGCTGGTTTACCACTGAAATTGGCCGTCAACCTTGGGTGGTCTATGGCGTACAGCGCACCATCGATGCGGTATCGGCGCATGGCGACATGCACATGAGCATCAGCCTGCTGGCGTTTATCCTCGTTTATTCGTCGGTGTTTGGCGTGGGTTATCTCTACATGATGCGTCTGATCAAAGAGGGCCCGGTAACCGGCGAAGGTAAAGTGGTCGATCACGGCGGTCCAGGCCAGCATCACACGCCAGCGCGTCCGTTGTCCGCCGCACACACTCATCACCACAAGAGTGAGGATCGCTAAGATGATTGATTTCTCAATAATTTGGTTCGCTATCATCGTATTCAGCACCTTGATGTACATCGTGATGGATGGCTTTGATCTCGGTATTGGCCTGCTGTTGCCGTTTAATAAAGATCCGATTGAGCGCGACATGATGGTCAACACCGTTGCGCCCGTTTGGGACGGTAACGAAACCTGGCTGGTGCTGGGTGGCGCAGGGTTGTTCGGCGCTTTCCCGCTGGCATATGCGGTGCTGCTGGATGCGCTGTCGATTCCGTTAACGGCAATGCTGATTGGCTTGATTTTCCGCGGCGTCGCTTTTGAGTTCCGCTTCAAAGCCACGTTGGAACATCGCCCGTTCTGGGACAAATCGTTCGTCGCCGGTTCGCTGCTGGCCACCTTCAGCCAGGGCGTGGCGGTGGGCGCTATCCTTAACGGCTTCCCGGTGGTGGGACGTGAATATGCCGGTTCGGCAATGAGCTGGTTCGCGCCGTTCCCGCTGTTCTGCGGCGTCGGTTTGGTGATCGCTTATGCGCTGCTGGGCAGCACCTGGTTGATCATGAAAACGGAACATGAGCTGCATCGGAAGATGTCGGCGCTGGCAACGCCGCTGACATTGGCGCTGCTGCTGGTGGTGGGCATTATCAGCATCTGGACGCCGTTAACCCACGCCGATATCGCGCAGCGTTGGTTCTCGCGCCCGAATCTGTTCTGGTTCTTGCCGGTGCCGCTGCTGGTGGTGGCGTGTTCGTGGGGCATTGTGCGTGCGATTAAACGTGAAGCGCACTACTCGCCGTTCCTGCTGACGTTAGCGCTGATTTTCCTTGGCTTCTCGGGCTTGGGTATCAGCATCTGGCCGAACATCATTCCACCCTCGATCACCATCTGGCAGGCTGCGTCGCCCGCGGCGAGTCAGGCCTTCATGCTGGTGGGCGGATTGCTGATTATTCCAGTGATTCTGGCCTACACCTTCTGGAGCTACTACGTGTTCCGCGGAAAAATCAGTGCCGACGAAGGCTATCATTGATATGCAAACCGAGGTCAGCAATATGAAAAATCACTCAGAAGCCAAGATTCCATGGTGGAAACAGCTGCTGTGGCTGGTGGTCATCTATAGCGCAAGCGTGCTGGCATTGGGCGCGGTGGCATCACTGTTTCGTATGATGATGACGGCGGCGGGCATGCGCTCTCACTGATACGTCATACTTTGTGATGGAGGATGAAACGCGCCGCGTTCTGCCCTCCAACATGAATAGCCCGGTTATCTATATCAGGCGCACGCAACGTGCGCCTGAAACGTTAGTAACCTAAGCAATTAATGCTTTTCCCGCTGCGCTCTCTTTACTCTTCCTTACGTTACATATTCATTTTTGTTATATTTATGTGACGAATCACGCAAAACCTTTACCTTCAATTTCATCATTTGATACCCAATCATGCTCAGCCTGACTCTTAAAAAACAGTACATCAACGATCTGGTGGATTGGATTGAGGCGAATCTCACCGATGAACTCAACATCGATGTGATCACGTTGAAATCTGGTTATTCCAAATGGCACATGCAGCGCATGTTCAAAGAGATGACCGGACAAACCCTGGCGTCATACACGCGCAAGCGCCGTTTAACCCTGGCGGCGATGGCGCTGCGGCTAACCAGCATGTCGCTGATCGACATAGCGGTGCGCTTTGGCTTTGATAACCAGCAGAACTTCACCCGCGTATTTAAAAGCCATTTTTCGCTGACGCCGGGCGCGTATCGCCGTATTCCAGAGATGCGGATGAAGAATTTCCACAGCCGCATCTCAACGCAGCGCCCCTGGGTGCAGGCACGTCTGGCGGAGAAACCGGCATTGCCGCTGCACGGTGAAGAGATTGAGTGGGAATGCCGCTTCGGTGAATACATTGAGCATCATAATCATGTGGTGGCGCAGCATACGCGGGATTTCATGGCGTTCGCCGGACAACACGCCAGCCGCGCCTGGCTCGGTTTTCAATTTAGTCCGGGCGTGAATTCTGCCGATCAGCAGCACATTAGTATGTTCCAGGCGTTGGAAAGCCAAAACGCGGCGGTACTGCCGCGTGATGCGCAGCGTTGGACGGGCGAGAAGGGCTTATATGCCGAAATTGACTGGCACGGTGCGCCGGAGGAGATCAACGCGTTCACCGCCGAGATTTACTATAACCACCTGCCTGCACTGGGTGTGGCGCGGCGTCCGGGGAAAGATCTGCTCAAGCTGGACTTGAAATACAGCACGCCCGATCTGCTGCAAGGCACCTTTTATATTCCGGTCTCGGCCAGCTAATGCATATTTCGTGCGGTAAACTGTGATAAACCGCACGATTTTATAAATTCCTCGTCGCAATCGGCGTAAAATCCCGCCTCGAAACCTGATTGGCCGCGTAATTCACTAGCCGCCGTACATCAGGCTGGATAATCATCTGCATTCCGCGTCCGTTCTGGACCGCAACATAGAAAAGATAACATTATGCGACTTCAATCGTTGTTCCTTATGACAGCGCTGGTAGCGTTTTCCTCGCTAGCAAGTGCGCAAATCGCCGAGCCGTTTTCACCGCCGGGCGGGTTACATCCGCATCACACGCACTGCGCCAACAGTGAGATTTTGGGCGACAATGTGCTGCCGCAAAACAGCCTGAATGACGCCAGCTTGTTCAACTGCGCCAAACATCAGGCGTAATCTGCGCTTTTTAACGTCTGCCTACACGGGGTGAAAGGGCGCCATGCCGCGCGTCGCAACCCTGTATGCAGGCTGAAATCCTCGGTTTTCGTCTCAACCGCTTCCCGTCACGCTAATATATTTTTACGTCGCACGTGCCTAACGTGGGGCGATTTGTCATGCCTGCTATCCCGCAAAAATGCCGCAATAGCATTTTTCGGCATTGCATCGAAGATATATCATAACTATTCTACCGCCCTCAAATGAGAATGATTGTCGCTACCATTTGATCGCTGCGCGGAGGTCGATGAACCAGCGCACAGCTGCTTTTCACTTTCCAATCAGGGAGATCACGCTTGGCCAACTTCACCCACGATCGTGCGCCACGTCGCGTACGCAATGAGCTGCGTTTTCGTCACATTACCGTGGCGAGCAAAACCTTAGTGGCCGGAGAATTCTGGCGCATCGTCTTCACCGGCGACGATTTGGCCGGATTTAACTCGCCGTCGTTCGACGATCACATCAAAGTGTTCTTCCCGGAACACGCCGGCGCCGCGCTGGCATTGCCGCAAATGACCGACGACGGCATCGTGTGGCCGGGCGGCGTGCGTCCGGCGGCGCGCGATTACACCCCGCTGGAGTTCAACGGCGTTGATTCACTGACGCTGGATTTCTACATTCACGAGGGCGGCGTGGCCAGCAGCTGGGCAAACGCGGCGCGCATTGGCGACCAAATCGCCATGGGCGGCCCGCGCGGTTCACTGATCGTGCCGGTGGATTACGCGGTGCAGATTTACGTTTGTGATGAGACTGGTCTGCCAGCGTTTAAGCGTCGCCATGCCGAGATGCAGGCGCAAAAAATTCATCTGCTGGCGTTTGCCGATGAAACCACCGGACGCGATTATCTGGGTGCGCTGGATAACGTGCAGGTGAGCTGGCTGGGGCGCGGCGTGATGCAGGTCGAGAATCTTGGCGCGCTTACCGCGCAGCTGGATAACATCACGCTGCCCGCCAGCGACTATTTCATCTGGCTAACCGGTGAAGGTGAAGCGGTGAAGCAGCTCAGCGATTACTTCACGCAAGGTCGCGGGGCGCACACCGATTACGTGCGCGCCGTGGCGTACTGGCATCAGAAATAACCGACTCTGCCGCGCCAGCTGCCGCCTGTGTTGAATTTTGCCAGGCGGCAGACTACTATCAAGCCCCCCAAAAATTGGCGCTCAGGAAGGCAATGAAACAGCAGCGGGATATTCCAGTGCAATCCGACTCCTTACATCACATGTGCGCAGGCGCACGGAAAAAGCGGCGGGAACGCATGCTGGATGCCAGGGATATTCGCCTGTTAATGCTGCACTTTCTGGCAAACGGATCGGCGCACGGTTACGAGCTGATCAAATCGGTTGAAGAGCTTTCCAAAGGGGAGTATTCCCCCAGCCCCGGCATTATCTACCCCAATTTAACCCTGCTTGAAGAGACCGATGCGATCCGCGTGGTGGACGCGCAGGTATCGCGCAAAGCCTATGCGTTGAATGACGCGGGCGCGGCACTGCTGGCGGAGAATCGCGCTGGCGTTGAGGCGATCGTTCAGCGCTTAACTTCGCTGGCAATTCTGGTGGATAACCGCAGCATTCCCGCAGTCGAGCAGGCGATCCATGCCGTTCGCCACACGCTGAACGATCGTTTATCGCAGGAACAGATTTCGGCGGAAACCTTAGCGATTGTGGTTGCCGCACTGCATGAAGCGGCAGAAAAGATTGCACAATCCTAGCTACTAACTCGCGGCGCGATGTATCGCGCCATCACTTCTCTGCGGGTTTTTTCTTATCCACATGCCCCAAGGCACGATCTGGCCAGCACACATCACGCACGCGCTGCTTCAACGCCGCCGCATCCGGGAATCCGCCTTCCTGTTTACGTTCCCAAATCACCTTGCCATCAATGCTAATTTCAAACACGCCGCCAGTACCGGGTTGCAGCGTAACCGCGCTGAGATCCTCGGCGAAAGTGTGCAGCAGCTCTTGCGCCATCCACGCCGATCGCAGTAGCCAATTGCACTGGGTGCAGTAGTGAATGGTGATAGCCGGTTTTTGTGACATGCGCGCCTCATCTTAATAATTGATAACAAACAAGTTAACAAACTGTGCGGTCTAAGATACATCTTAGTGTAAAGTTTATTGATAATGATTACCAATTGCATTACATTCCTGACGAAATTATTTATTACATAAAATAAGTCCACATTTTTTAAGGTTTATTAACGGGTTACCCGTTTTCTGGCAGCTAATAAGTGAGCGAATACTAACAATTAACCAGGTATTTCGCGCATGTCTTCACTCTTTCAGGGAATGACTCAGCAACGTTTGTGCAAAGTTGCCATCTTGTCATCCGCTATCCACGCCGCTTGCAGCTACGCAGCCGGTGATAACACCAATAACGATCAAGTGTTAACCGTTACCGCGCCGAAACAGCAGGCCGGCAATAAAACCACCATCAGCGCCAGTGAACTGCAAAAACGCGGAGCGAACGATTTCGGTTCGATCATGCGTTATGAGCCGTTGATCAGCGCCACCGGCTCCAGCGGCGGCTCATCGGCCGGTAAAAGCGGCTTCGATCGCGCGGGCTACACCGGCTACAACATTCGTGGGCTGGAAAGTAACCGCGTCGGCATGGACATCGACGGCATTCCGATTCCTGATGCCACCGGGCGTCCTTACGTCAGCCGCTCCGGCAACAACACTTTCGGCATTGGTCGCGACTACATCGATCCCTACATGTTCAACAGCGTCGATATCGAGAAAGGGGCGACCGCCGTTGATCAGCCCAACACTTCGATTGGCGGCAACGTCTCATTCCATAACAAAACCGCCGACGACTACCTCAGCAGCGACAAGAGTACCTTCTTCGGTTACCAGAGCGGTTACGACTCCGCCAACCGCAGCTGGCACAACGGCATCACCGCCGCAGCGGGCGATGACGAACTGCGCGGCCTGTTTGCTTACAGCCGTCGCGACGGCCAGGAAACCGAGAACAACAGCGGCAAGCAAGATGCGTATCCAGCTAACTGGCACTCGGATGCGTTTATGACCTCGGGCATCTGGCAGCCGAACGATCGGCACAAGCTGAGCGCCACCTTTGATTACTACCACAAAACCAACCACAGCCATTACGATACCTGGGATACCAGCGGCAACACCGTTTGGGGCACCGCGCAGCAGCAGAGCGACACGCGCCGTTGGGGCATCAACCTCGCCGATGAGTGGACGCCGTACAATGACGTTATCGATACGCTGACCACGCGCTTTTACTGGCAGCAAACCCAGGCGCACGACAACACTTTCTTGCCGACCAGCGCCACGCAAACCGGCTACGTTTACTCCGACTTCAACGTTGATACCTACGGTTTCGACACGCGCGGCACCAAAACCCTGGGGCGTCACGAGTTGAGCGCGGGCGTGAATGCGCGTCTGGATAACAGCGAGCGTCCGTTCCGTCAGGAACCTGCACCAACGGCTTTCAGCGCCATCACCCAGCCGCAGTCGGATAGCCGCACCTTTGCCGTTGCCGGTTATCTGCAAGATAAGATCAATTTCGATCTGAATAGCCACAACTTTGCGGTGATTCCCGGCGTGCGCGTGATGTATCAAAGCACCAAGCCAAAGAATCTCAGCGATTTAACCACCGGCAGCGACGTGCTGACCGAGGAGCAGGTTGAAGCGCTGTACGGCAAAACCAACTCTGATACTCAGGTGCTGCCGTCGCTGACTTTCCAGTACGATCTCACGCCAGCGCTGACCACCTATCTGCAATACAAGCGCGGCGTGCAGTTCCCGACCACCAGCCAGCTGTACGGCTCCTGGAACCTCGGATCAAGCTATGCGGGCAGCGCGCAGTATGCGCTGATCGGCAACACCGATCTGAAAACCGAAACCAGCAACAATTTTGAGTGGGGCCTGAAAGGTCAGGCGACCGAAGGCGTTGAGGTGAACACCTCGGTGTTCTACAACCAGTACAAAAACTTCATCGCCTACACGCGCTATCGCCGCGCCACCAGCCCGGAAATGTTCACCAACGTTCCGAGCAACATCTACACCAGCTATCAGGCTGAAAACCGCGATAAAGCCTACATTTATGGGGCAGAGATCTCGACCAAGGTGAATTACGGCACCTGGTTCTCGCAGGTGGATGGGCTGAGCAGCACCTTCGCGCTGGGTTACAACCAGGGTAAATCGAAATCGAGCTATTCCGGCGACAAGTATGTTGATCTCGACAGCGTGTCACCGATGAAAGCGATTGTGGGCTTGGCGTGGGATGACAAAGCGCGCGGCTACGGCGCAGCCTTAACCGCCACCTTCGTCAAAGGCAAAAAAGCCGAAGCCACCAGCCGTGAAAGCTACAGCAACAGCGGCACGGCGATTACCGATTCCACCACCGAATACATGCGCGTTCCGGGTTATGGCATGGTGGATGCCACGGCTTACTGGCAGGCGACCAAAAACGTCAAGCTGAGCGGCGGCATCTATAACATCACCGATCGCAAGTATTGGGATTACAGCAGCAGCCGCAATTTGCTCAGCACCAACGCGCAGGAGCGCAACGACATCAACCTCGCGGTGATGCCGGGCCGCACCTTCCAGCTGGGCGTCAACGTCGATTTCTAACCCCTTTTCGCCCTGCGGAGACGCAGGGCATTTCCACGGAGCAAGCGCAATGAACCCACGTTACCAGCACTATTTAGCCCTGAAAGGCGAACATCCAAAGCAGTACGCGCGCGATCTCGCGGCCTTAATGGGCATTGGCGAAGCGCAGCTGTGTGAAGCGCGCGTCGGCCACGATGCACACGCCCTTAAGACCGATTTCCCGGCGCTACTGGCCGCGTTGGCGGCGGTGGGCGAAACCAAAAGCATCACCCGCAATGAATATGCGGTGCACGAGCAGGTGGGCAACTATGACAACCTGCATCTCGGCGAACATGCCGGATTGATTCTCAACCCGCGTGCGCTCGATCAGCGCCTGTTCCCCAAGCAGTGGCACAGCGCGTTTTTCCTGCGTGAGCAAACCGCGCGCGGCGAACGTCAAAGCATTCAGATTTTCGATAAGCACGCCGATGCGGTGCTGAAAATCTACACCACCGACAACACCCATATGGCGGCCTGGGAGGCGCTGATCGCGCAATACGCGGTGGATACCGCGCCTGCACTGGAACCGCAGCCGGTGGTCGCCGCCGAATTCAGCCAGGCGGTGGAGGCCAGCAAGGTCGAAGCCGAATGGCGCGCCATCACCGATGTGCATCAATTCTTTGGCCTGCTTAAGCGCCACAACCTTTCGCGTCCGCAGGCGTTCCGCGCGGTGCCAGACGATTTAGCGCGTCAGGTTAGCAACGATGCGCTGGCCAAACTGCTGGATCGGGCGCAGCAGGACGGCAACGAAATCATGATTTTCGTCGGCAACCGCGGCTGCACGCAGATCTTCACCGGCGCGGTGGAAAAGCTGATGCCGCTGGATAACTGGATCAATATCTTCAATCCCACTTTCACGCTGCACGTGCAGGCGGATCGCATCCACGAAAGCTGGGTGACGCGTAAACCCAGCGGCGACGGCTTCGTCACCAGCCTGGAACTGTTTGCCGCCGACGGCACGCAAATCGCGCAGCTGTATGGTCAACGTAGCGAAGGCACGCCCGAGCAGGCGCGCTGGCGCGAGCAGGTGACGGCGCTATGAGAAACTTTGTGCTGAGTTTCATCGCGCTGCTGGCGCTGCCTGCGCTGGCGGCGGAGCGGGTGATTTCAATTGGCGGCGACGTGACGCAAATCGTTTATGCGCTGGACGCGCAGCAGGAACTGATCGCGCGCGACAGCACCAGCCGCCATCCGGCGCAGGCCACCAAGCTGCCCGACGTGGGCTATATGCGACAGCTCAACGCCGAGGGGATTCTGGCGCTGAAGCCGACGCTGGTGCTGAGCAGCGAGCTGGCGAAACCGTCGCTGGTGTTGCAGCAGGTGGAGCAATCCGGCGTGAAAGTGGTGGATGTCACCGGCGCAAGCAGCCTTGATGCGATCGCGATAAAGATCGCCACCATCGGCAAGGCGCTGCATCGCGAAGCGGCGGCGAACGCGCTGATTGAGCAGGTGAACAAGCAGCGTGCGCAAATCCCGCAGCAGCCGTTACCAGTGAAAGTGCTGTTTATAATGGCGCACGGCGGCATGCGCACTCAGGCGGCTGGCGCGCAAACCGGTGCAGACGGCGCGATTCGCAGCGCGGGGCTGGTGAATGCGATGGCGGCGGTGCCGCACTATCAGCAGCTGTCGCAAGAGGGCGTGGTCGCGGCCGCGCCTGACCTGATCGTGGTGGGCGAAGAGGGCCTGCGCACCTTGGGTGGCGAAGAGAACGTGTGGTCGCTGCCGGGCTTGGCGCTCACGCCGGCCGGTCAGCATCGCGCGCTGTTGGTGGTGGATGACATGGCATTTTTGAGCTTTGGCATTGATACGCCGGGCAGCATTCTCAAGCTGCGCCGCATCGCCGAAGCGCTAAAACATGACTAATGCGGCCGTGATGCGTTGGCTGACATTGATGGGTATCAGCATGGTGATTTGCATGTTGATGGCCGCCAACTTCGGGGCGATGCCGCTGTCGATGCGCACGCTGTTGAACGTGCCGTTCAGCGACATGGCGTGGCAAATCTGGATCAACATCCGCCTGCCGCGCGTGCTGCTGGCGGTGCTACTCGGCATGGCGCTGGCGGTTTCTGGGGCGGTGATGCAGGGCTTGTTTCGCAATCCGCTGGCCGATCCCGGTTTGCTCGGCATCAGTAGCGGCGCAGGGTTGGCGGTGGCGCTAGCGATTGTGGTACCGCTCAGCTTGCCGCCGCTGCTGGCGCTGTGGCTGCCGAGCGTGGCGGCGTTTACAGGCAGTTTGGTGGTCACGCTGCTGATCTTCAGCTTTAGCCGCTTAGCGCAGGGCAATCTATCGCGCCTGCTGCTGGTTGGCATTGCTATCAACGCCTTGTGCGGTGCGGCGGTTGGCGTGCTGTCGTGGCTCAGCAACGATCAGCAGCTGCGCCAGCTGGCATTGTGGGGCATGGGCAGTTTAAGCGCCGCGCAGTGGCCGAGTTTAATGGTGTGCGCACTGCTGATACTGCCCGCGCTGCTGGTGATTCAGCTGGGTGCGCGTCGTCTCAATCTGCTGCAGCTGGGCGAGGAAGATGCGCATTACATGGGCATTGACGTTAAGCGCACCCAGCGTCAACTGCTGGTCATGAGCGCGTTGCTGGTGGGCACGGCGGTGTCAGTCAGCGGCATTATCGGCTTTGTGGGTTTGGTGGTGCCGCATCTGATGCGTTTCTGCCTCGGCAGCGATCATCGCTGGATGCTGCCGGGATCGGCATTGGCGGGCGCCATTCTGCTGCTGCTGGCCGATACGCTGGCGCGTACTGTGGTGATCCCGGCGGAGATGCCGGTTGGCTTGCTGACCAGCCTGATCGGCGGCCCGTGGTTTTTATGGCTGATTTTGCGCCAACGAGGGGGAATGAATGAGTGAATGCCTGCAGGCGCGCGGTTTGCGCTTTTGTCACGGCGCACGCGCCCTGGTCGATGATGTTTCCGTGACCTTGCCGCCGGGGGAGATGGTGGCGTTGATCGGCCCGAACGGCGCAGGAAAATCCACCTTGCTGCGGCTGCTGACCGGTTTTCTCTCCCCGGCAGCCGGTGAATGTTGGCTGGGCGATCGCCCAATCAATGATTGGCCGCGTGAACCGCTGGCGCAGCGCCGCGCGGTAATGCGCCAGCAAAACAGCGTGACCTTTCCGCTGCCCGCGCAGGACGTGGTCGCGATGGGACGCGCGCCCTGGCCCGCCAGCACCGCGAAAACGGTGATTGAAGAGGTGATGCACCTCACCGGCTGCCAGGCGCTGGCGCAGCGCGATTACCGCTCGCTCTCCGGCGGCGAGCAGCAGCGCGTGCAGCTGGCGCGCGTGCTGGCGCAGCTGTGGCACAGCGATGGCCCGCGCGGCTGGCTGTTTCTGGATGAGCCGACGTCGGCGCTCGATCTGTACTGGCAGCAGCACAGTTTGCGCTTGCTGCATCGCTTGACGCGCAACGGGCGGTTAAGCGTGTGCACGGTGTTGCACGACCTCAACCTGGCGTCGCTGTGGTCGGATCGTATTTTGCTGCTGCATCAGGGCAAGCTGGTGGCGCAGGGCGCACCGCATGAAGTGATGACCGCACCGACCTTGACGCGCTGGTATCAGGCGGAATTGGATGTGCTGCTGCCAAACGAGCAGAGCAGGCCGCAGATTCAGCTGCGGGCGTAAAGCGCAAGAAGCAAACCGGGACATCAGGTAATATCCACGCGGTTTGCTGGCTTGCGCAATAAATTGCGCCGCTACCGAATGTGCGGAGAGTTATCGCCGAGCAAACCAACCGCCCATTCGGTAGCGGCGCGATTCATCGCGCTGGTTTAAGCGATGCGACCATCAAATCAGGCTTAGCGGCAATCGACGATCAACCTGCCGCGCACCTGGCCCGCCAACAGTTGCTCTGCGCCTGCGCGCGCCTCGCTCAGTGCAATCACTTTGGTGAGCTGCTGCAACTGCTCGCCGTCCACCAGCTCGGCCAAACGCTGCCACGCCTGCTGACGCAGCGGCAGCGGGCACATCACGCTATCGATACCCGCCAGCACGACGCCGCGCAAAATAAACGGCGCGACGCTGGTGGGCAGATCCAAACCTTGCGCCATACCGCAGGCGGCTACCACGCCGTTGCGCTTGATGCCCGCTAACACGTTGGCCAGAGTGTGGCTGCCGACGCTATCAATCGCCGCCGCCCAGCGCTCTTTCGCCAGCGGTTTGCCCGGCGCGCTGAGTTCAGCACGATCGATAATTGAGGATGCGCCCAGCGTGTTGATCAGGTAATCGCTGTCGCTGGCGCGGCCGCTCGACGCCACCACGTCATAGCCTAAACGCGCTAATAAACTGACGCTAAAACTGCCCACGCCGCCGCTGGCGCCGGTCACCAATACCGGGCCGTGCTGTGGCGTCATACCCTGTTTTTCCAGCGCCAGCACGCTGAGCATCGCGGTTAATCCGGCAGTGCCAATCGCCATGGTTTGCAGCGGGCTGAGCGCGGCGGGCACTTTCACCAGCCAATCCCCTGAAACGCTGGCTTTCTGTGCCAGGCCGCCCCAATGCTTTTCGCCCACGCCCCAACCGGTGAGCAGCGCGACGTCATCTTGCTGCCAATCGGGATGGCGACTGCTGATCACCCGGCCCACGAAATCAATGCCCGGTACCATCGGGAACTCACGCACAATCGGGCCTTTATTACAGATGGCGAGCGCGTCTTTATAGTTGAGCGTGGAGTAGCTGACTTCGAGGGTGACATCCCGATCGGGCAGCTGTTTTTCTGACACATCCTGCAGGGATGTGCGGTATCCCTGTTCATCATTTTCAATCATTAACGCTTTGAACATGCGGCCTCCGGCTGGTTGAGGGAAAATAGAAACCTGCTAAAGGTTAACGCTTAAATAGCCTGTTCGATAGCGGCGCGATTTTTCGCGCGATTCACCGCGTTTCATGTAGCCCACCGATCCCTCTTTGGCATAGCGCAATACGTTGCGCCGCGACCGAAGTTCCCCTTCTCAACCCTGGCCTGCGGCGGGTTGTTCCGGCAAAAAAAAGATGACATTATCCGCCCCGGTTGATGATCAACTCCCTTGCTGTTTTCGCCGAGGAAATCTCCTCATTGCTGTGCCATCGGCACCCACTCATCCTTCATCTCAAGGATTTGTGTTATGAACCCATTGAAAATTGCTGCCAGCGTTGCGGTAGCGCCAAGCCTGAGCCTGAACACCGCGCGTGACGTGGTGACGCTGGATAATACTGATTTCACCGATGTCGCGGCGGTGGTGGTTTCGCTGGCCGATACGCGCAGCGGCGTGCTGACGCTGCTGCGTCAAACCGGCTTTAACCTGCCGGTGTTTGTCGCCAACGCCTTTGATGAAGAGGTGCTGAAACTGCCGGGCGTAACGGGCGAAATCAACGGCGCGCCAGAAGAGTGGGACGCGCTGGAGCTTGCCGCGCAGGCGTATGAATCTGCGCTGCTGCCGCCGTTCTTCGACACGTTGACGCGCTACGTC
Source organism: uncultured Pantoea sp. (assembly GCA_966185695.1). GTDB lineage: Bacteria > Pseudomonadota > Gammaproteobacteria > Enterobacterales > Enterobacteriaceae > Pantoea. Next base: position 51,127 of record CBIFUL010000017.1, read on the forward strand.
GATATGCAAAACAGCACCTTTGCCTGTCCGGGCCATCAGGGCGGCGCGTTCTTCCGCAAACACCCGGCTGGGCGACAATTCTATGAATTCTATGGCGAAAACGTGTTCCGTTCCGACATGTGCAACGCCGATGTTAAACTCGGTGATTTGCTGATCCACGAAGGCTCAGCGAAAGATGCACAGAAGCACGCGGCGAAAGTGTTCAACGCCGACAAAACCTACTTCGTGCTCAACGGCACCTCCAGCGCCAATAAAGTGGTGACCAATGCGCTGCTGACGCGCGGCGATCTGGTGCTGTTTGACCGCAATAACCACAAATCAAACCACCATGGTGCGCTGATTCAGGCAGGCGCGACGCCGGTGTATCTGGAAGCGGCGCGCAATCCGTTTGGCTTTATTGGTGGCATTGATGCGCACTGTTTCGATGAAAGCTATCTGCGCGAGCAGGTGGCAAAAGTCGCGCCGCAGCGTGCGCAAGCGAGCCGCCCGTTCCGCCTGGCAATCATCCAGCTCGGCACCTACGACGGCACGGTGTACAACGCGCGTCAGGTGGTCGATCGCATTGGTCACCTGTGCGATTACATCCTGTTTGATTCGGCGTGGCTGGGTTACGAGCAGTTCATTCCGCTGATGGCGGGCACTTCACCGCTGACGCTGGAGCTTAACGCCAACGATCCCGGCATTTTTGTCACCCAATCGGTGCACAAGCAGCTGGCCGGTTTCTCGCAAACTTCGCAGATCCACAAGAAAGATAACCACATTCGCGGCCAGCAACGCTTCTGTCCGCACAAGCGCCTCAACAACGCTTTTATGCTGCACGCCTCCACGAGCCCGTTTTATCCGCTGTTTGCCGCGCTGGATATCAATGCGCGCATGCACAAAGGCGAGGCGGGACGCAGCATGTGGCACGATTGCGTCACCATCGGCATTGATGCGCGTAAAGCGATTCTGGAACGTTGTGAGATGATCCAGCCGTTCCTGCCGGAAAAGGTACACGGCAAACCCTGGCAAGCGGCGGAAACGGCCGCTATCGCGGCGGATGCGGCCTATTTCAGCTTTGAGCCGGGCGCGAAGTGGCACGGTTTTGACGGCTACGCGCAGGATCAATATCTGGTCGATCCCTGCAAGCTGCTGCTGACCACGCCGGGCATTGATGCGGCGAGCGGCGAATATACCCGCTTTGGTATTCCCGCGACGATTCTGGCGAACTACTTGCGTGAGAACGGCATCGTGCCGGAGAAGTGCGATCTCAACTCGATTCTGTTCCTGCTGACGCCAGCGGAAACGCCGGAAAAAATGGCGCATCTGGTGGCGATGCTGGAGCAGTTTGAGCAGCACGTGCGTGAAGATGCGCTGCTGGCGGAAGTGTTGCCGAGCGTCTATCGCAAGAATATCGATCGTTATAAAGGCTACACGCTGCGCCGTTTGTGTCAGGAGATGCACGATTTGTACGTGAGCTTTGACGTGAAGGACTTGCAGAAAGCGATGTTCCGCGCCAACTGTTTCCCGCCGGTGCAGGTGAATCCGCAGGATGCGCATCAGGCCTATATTCGCGGCGAAGTGGAATTGGTGCAGATCGCCAAGGCGAGCGGGCGCGTTGCGGCGGAAGGCGCGTTGCCCTATCCGCCGGGCGTGCTGTGCGTGGTGCCGGGCGAAGTGTGGGGCGGCGCGGTGCAGCGCTATTTCCTCGCGCTGGAGGAGGGCATCAATCTGCTGCCTGGCTTCTCACCGGAGCTGCAAGGGGTTTACACCGAGGATGACGGCAGCGGCAGGCTGCGGTTGGTGGCGAATATGCTGGTGTGAAAATAGTGCGCCATTGCGTTGTTCGGTCGCCATTTATGGCGACCGATTTGCAGGTGCGCATAAATGCGCACCTGACGAAACGACTGCATCAGAATCGGTGATAACTGCGCTGCGCCTGGTTCACTTTGTATAGATAACGCCGCGATTCCGCCGAAGGATGGCTGGTGGTTAACGTCTGATAAACCTGCTGCGGCGGCATGCCGTTGATCGCCGAGAAGGCACGATCTTTATCGCTGGAGAACACGCGCAGCACGCTGCCGGCGCCGCCGTTGTAGGCAGTGATCACCGCATAACGGCGCGATACCGGATTTTGAATCCCACCCAAATAACTTCTCTGCAGCAGCGACAAATACGCGGTGCCCGCATCAATATTATTCTCAGGATCCAGCAGATAGCTGCGGCTTGGCTGACCGCCTTTGCCTTTCATGCGGAACACGTCGACACCCGCGGTATGCTGCACCACCTGCATCAAGCCCAGCGCATCGGCGTGACTCACCGCATACGGGTTGAAGCTCGATTCAATCTGCATAATCGCCAGGATCAGCGAGGAATCCACGCCATATTGCTCGGCGGCTTTGCGCACCATCGGCAGATATTTATGCGCACGCTTATCAAGGTGGTTCGGCACCATCGGAATGGTCACCGACCAGATCACGTGCAGGCCAGAGGTGCGTTTTTGCAGTTTGTTCTGAATCAGGTAATCGGCGAAGGTGCCCGCGCGGCCTTGCCAGCGAATCGGCTGGCCGGTGTTATCCAGCACCTGGCCGTACAGCAGCGGCTCTTTACTGATCTGAATATCGTTGGCATCCGAGTAGAGATCGACATTGCCGGGATCTTCACCAATCAACAGCGTAGTGACGATCGCCTGACGCAAGCTCGCCATCGGATCGGTGCCGGAGATGGTTTCAATGGTGATGCTACCGCTGTCGAAGTTGATGTGACTGCGGGTGTAGTAGCCGTCGCTGTATTTGACGTAATCTTTTGGCCCGGCGATCAGAACCTCATTGATGCCCCAGATGTTTTCAATGTTGTGGGCAAACTGGCCCATTAAAATGTCGAATCCGTTGGTGTCTTTCACCCAATCTTCATGGTATTGCGACTTTTTTTGCCCGGAGCAGGAGACTAAAAGGGGCGCGATGATCAACAGGGCTATCAGTTTTTTATTCATTGTGAATGCGTGCCTGATTCAAAAAAACGGGCCTCAAAGGGAGGCCCTGAACGATTATTTTTCTGGCGGGGTGTAACCTTCGATATGCACATCTTTGCCTTCGAACAGGAAATTCACCATCTCCTGCTCCAGCACTTTGCGATCTTCCGGGTTCATCATGCTGAGTTTCTTTTCGTTGATCAGCATGGTTTGTTTTGACATCCACTGCTGCCAGGCTTCTTTAGAAATCTCGTTATAGATGCGCTTTCCCAGTTCGCCAGGGTAGAGCTGAAAGTCCTGACCTTCAGCGTCGCGTTGCAGATAACTACAAAAAATGGTGCGGCTCATTACTCTTCCTCTTCGGTGATGCTTGGATGCAGTGCAAGCTGCTGGGGATGGCGTAATTCATGCAATAAGCGCTCAACCGGCGCGGCCAGCCCCACGGACGGTGGCTGCGCTAAGTTATACCAGAGACCGCCTGCTTCATCCATCAGCGACCCGGACGAAGGCCATGCCAGCCACATAGGCACAATATCTAAGTGGAAATGGCTAAACGTATGGCGAAACGCGGTGAGCTGCTGCGGTTTGGCATGAATGCCGCGCTCCTCCAGCCAGCTTGTTAGCGCTTGCTCAGTGGTAAACTGCGGAAAGCAGAACAGGCCGCCCCACAAACCCACCGGTGGACGCTGCTCCAGCCACACATCATCGCCATCCTGCATCATCAGCAGCCAGCCGCTGCGCTCGGGCAACGTCTGTTTAGGTTTTTTGCCGGGATATTGTGCCCAGCTGCTGTTGGCGTAAGCGATGCAGCCTTGATTGAGCGGGCAGATCTCACACTTAGGGCACGAGCGAGTACAGACTAACGCCCCGAGATCCATCATCGCCTGATTAAACTGGCTGACGCCCGCCGCAGGCGTCACCTCTTCACTGATCTGCCACAGACGCTTCTCCACATCCTTTTTGCCCGGCCAACCGCCCACCGCGTAGCAGCGTGCCAGCACGCGCTTTACGTTGCCATCGAGGATGGGAAAGTGCAGGCCCAGCGACAGCGACAGCACCGCGCCGGCGGTTGAGCGGCCGATGCCCGGCAAGGCCGCCACATCATCGAAGTTATGCGGGAATTCGCCGCCGTGCTGCTCCACCACCTGTTTTGCCGCCTTATGCAAATTACGCGCGCGCGCGTAGTAGCCGAGACCGGTCCACAGGTGCAGCACCTCATCCAGCGGCGCAGCAGCCAGATCGGCTACCGTGGGGAAGCGCGCCATAAAGCGTTCAAAATAGGGAATAACGGTAGCAACTTGGGTTTGCTGCAGCATCACTTCTGAGAGCCATACTTTGTACGGCGTTTTCTCCTGCTGCCACGGCAGGGTTTTGCGACCAAAGCGCTGATACCAATCCAGCACTTGTTGCGCGAACTGCGGCGCTTGCATCATAAGAAGGCAATTTTCCGTGGTTACTCTACAATCAGGCAGGAATTCCAGCACAGAGACATCAGGGTGTAAACCGGAAGATTGCAAAGGCTTGCTTCTGTTATCTAACTTTGCATAATGCCGGTTTCCCAACACAGGCTAACTGCAGGCTTCAACATGATTAATGACGTCATCACCCCAGAATATGATGAGAACGGACGGCCTTTGCGTCGTATCCGTAGCTTTGTGCGCCGCCAGGGGCGCTTAACCAAAGGGCAGCAGCTGGCGCTCGATAATTTCTGGCCGGAGATGGGCGTTGAATATCAACCGCAACCGCTGGATTTAGCGCAACTGTTTGGCCGCGACGCGCCGGTGGTGCTGGAGATTGGTTTTGGCATGGGCGCTTCGTTAGTCACCATGGCGCAAAACAATCCGCAGCAAAACTTTCTCGGTTTGGAAGTGCACGCGCCGGGCGTGGGCGCTTGCCTCGCTTCCGCGAAAGAGGCCAACGTGGATAACCTGCGCGTGATGTGTCATGACGCGGTTGAAGTGCTGGAAAATATGATTCCCGATAATTCGCTGCGTATGGTGCAGCTGTTCTTCCCGGATCCATGGCACAAAGCGCGCCATAATAAGCGTCGCATCGTGCAGGTGCCGTTCGCTGAGCTGGTGATGCGCAAGCTGAAACTGGGCGGCGTGTTCCATATGGCGACCGATTGGGAAGATTACGCCAAACATATGCTGGAAGTCATGAGCAGCATCGACGGGTATAAAAACCAGTCGGAAAGTCACGATTACGTGCCGCGTCCAGAGACGCGTCCGTTAACGAAATTTGAGCAGCGTGGGCATCGCTTAGGCCACGGTGTTTGGGATCTGATGTTTGAGAGGGTGAAATAATGGCCGTACAACGTAGCCGTCGTTTGCGTAAAAAGCTGCATATTGATGAGTTTCAGGAATTAGGTTTTTCCGTGGCATGGCGCTTCGCCGAAGGCACCAGCGAAGAGCAGATTGATGCCACGCTCGATCAGTTCATCACCGAAGTGATTGATCCCAATGGATTAGCCTACGATGGTAGCGGCTACCTGGTGTGGGAAGGTTTGGTGTGCTTGCAGCAAACCGGCAAATGCACCGATGAGCATCGCGAACTGGTGCGTAAGTGGTTGGAAGGTCGCAACCTTGCCGATGTAAAGGTTACTGAACTCTTTGATGTTTGGTGGGACTAAGTTTTTGCCTTCTGCTGTCAGACGTTGATTCTGGCGCATGACGTCAAAATCGCGCGATGAATCGCGCCGCTACCCTAATGTGCAGCTGATAGAGGCGGAATCGTGCAGGAGTATGCATAAAGCACGATTCAGGTATGTGGAAAAACACCTGCGCGCACTCGGTAGCGGCGCAATTTACTGCGCAATGCCAAATATGCGCATCCTGTCTGCATAAGTTAATCAAGACAGTGGGCTATTCAGGAGATTTCATGGTTCGTAAAGCTCTTCTCGCCGCGCTGCTGCTGGCGGCAACTCAGGCTCAGGCCGCCTATGAATGCAGCGTGAAGCCGCAGGATGATGTGTTGATTAAACCGCAGAGCGTGCAGGTGGTGGGAACCAACGGCAATCTCGAAATCTTCCCGCAGGGCGATGTGACCTTCAACGGTCAGAAAGTGAATATCGATAACGCCGCGCGTCAGCAGGCCATTGATTATCAATCGGCGCTGCGCCGCGATTTGCCCTGGATCGATAACGGTGCCACGTCGCGTCTGGAGCGCAGCCGCGTGGCGCTGGATAGCGTGATTGTGGAAAAGCTCGGTGCCAACAGCAACGTGCGTAATCGCCTGACCAAGCTGGATGGTCAGCTGAAAGCGCAGATGAACCGCATCATTGAACATCGTACGGACGGCTTAACCTTCCATCATCAAGCCATCGATCAGGTGCGCGCCGAAGGTGAAAAGCTGGTGCAGAGCACGCTGGGCGGCATCATGCAGGACAGCCTGAACGAAATGGGCAGCAGCCAGGCCGCGAGCGGTAGCAATCCGCTGCAGGCGATTATGGGTAATCTGGGCGGATTGCAGCAGGCGGTGCAGGCGGAATGGAATAAACAGGAACAAGATTTCCAGAATTTCGGTCACGAGGTGTGTAATCGCGTAACGGTGCTGGAAACGCAGCGCAAAGGGTTGATGCAGTCAGTCAAAAAATAAGGCATTGCCTGTTTAGTGTGACAAGCCAGCGCTTAATGCGCTGGCTTTTTTATTTTAAGGCGAAAACCTTAGAGATTCCTGGAATCGGGACGAATCTGATAACGCCATAATCCCCGCGTTAATGAGTATAGGCCGGGCTTTTAGCTCTTTAACTCATTTAATTTGGGAGTTTATATGTTCGATTTGCAATCATTATCCTCTGGCGTCAACTCTGTAGTTCCTTCCCCGGTGGTCATAACAGCCGACAAGGATTGGTACAATGATCCACAACGATTATGGCAAGGTTCGGTGATTGATGATGCGGTACTGATTATTGTCACCATAAATGGTAAGAACCCGGAAAAAGTACCGGTGATTAACGGTAAATATATGTGGTCAGCCGCGTATCCTTTAGGGGATGGTGAATATGTTTTAAATTTCTTTGCCCAGGATAATGCCGGTAATACTAGCCAGCCGCGCATCGTTAATTATAATATTGATACGCATCCGCCATCAAAACCGATTATTGAAGCCATTGAAGATGATATTGCGGGCGGCATACAAAACGGTGCCAGTATTAAACGCAATGGCTATACCAATGATGACCAACCCACCGTGCGCGGCAAAGCGGAGAAACATTCGCTGGTACACATCTTCGATGGCAAAAATGAATTAGCTTCGGTGCGCGCCAATGAAAAAGGGGATTGGCAGATAGAGGTTAAGTTACCGCAAGAGGGCACGTATACGCTCAGCGCGGTTGCCGAAGACCGCGCTGATAATCGCAGCGAGCCTTCAGCGAAATGGACTTTCCATCTGGATACGTCGAAACCCGACCAGGCAGCGCTGATCCGCTATCAGGATAACGTTGGGCAATATCAAGGCGAGTTTGGCTTTCATAGCGCAACCGACGATCGCCGCCCCGAACTGCATGGCGCAGGCGTGCAGGGTGAATTTGTCCGTGTGCAGTACGCTGGCGCTGACGGGAAATGGGTTAGCAGCGCCACGATTGCCGTTGATAGCCGCGGGCAATGGCAGTGGACGCCGCCGCAAGATTTAGCCGAGGGCAGCTGGCAATTTCGCGTACGCAGTGTGGATCATGCCGGGAATAACTCGCCATGGAGCGCCACCACGACGTTAGAAATTGATGCTTCTATTACTCAACCCACCCTTTTACACGCCTGGGATAATGTGGGCACGCCGGGTAATATCGCTCGCGGCGCGATAACGGATGATCCGCGACTCGATTTTAGCGGCAAAGCGGAAGCGTTCAGTATTGTGACACTTTATGCTGATGGCGCATCGGTGGGATCCGTTCAAGCCAATGCGCAGGGAAACTGGCAATTAACGCCGGATCGCAATATGCATGATGGAATAAATAATTTCTCTGCCCGCGCCAGCGATGCGGCGGGGAATGTCAGTCATCTCTCAGAGAATTATCAGGTCATTTATCAACCGCAGCCGCAATTTGCAAAACACAGCGAGAATTGGGAGTCGCGTGGCAATGATAATTGGGTAACCGGGCGCGAATATCACTATGGCGAATTGAAGGTCACTGAAATCAAACATGGCGAAAACTGGCTTGGTTGGCATACCGGTATTACCACTTCGGCAAAAACGCATAATGGTTATTATCATGGGCGTGCGCTAACGCTGATGAATAATTCTGTGGTGAAGTTCGATTACGGTGAAACCGATCTGTTTTCGTTTAACTATGCCAACTTGCATAACGATAACACCGCCGTGAAAATATTTAGCCCGGGCGGTGAATTACTCGACACCCACTATCTCGCGCAAAGTGGCACCATTAATTACGAGTCTTCAAGTTATCATTTTGATTATCAGGCAGCGGCTGGAAAAACCATTGGTTATGTAGAAATTCATTCGGCGAAAGATCCTGCCGTTTATGCACACTATTGGTGGTGTGGTTATATCAAAGTGGCCAACGACGTTGGGTGGACGCTGGATACCCTAAATTGGGGCGGCGGCAGGAGTTCAACCTTAAGCGCGCCGCAAAATGTCCAGCCGTCCGCACCCGCAGCGGATTTTCACATTATTGATATACAGCAATGGCTGCAGGCAACAAGCGCAGCACAAGCGGTAGTGAGCGCCAACGTGGTAATTGACGGAGCCGAGCAGATGATTGATTTCTCCGCCTTGAGTCAGCACGTTACAGGCATGCAAAAGCTCGATATTGCCGGTACCGGCGATAACGTCGTGCATCTCGATTTAGCCACGCTGCTGCTGCAGGGTGAACAATCGCTGTTTATCGCGGATGATTATCGCCAGTTCCTGCTGGATGGCGATGTCGGCGATCGTCTGCATATTGCGCGCGATCGGTTCACTGACGGTTGGCAAACCAAAGTGGAGAACGTGGAAATTGGCGGGCAACAATGGCGGGTATTCACCAACCCAAGCCAAAAGTTTGAGCTGCTGGTGAATAACGACGTGGAGATGATATTTAGCTAACGAACAGGGCGGCCTGCAGGGCCGCCCCTTGATTCAGGCTCACATAAACAGTTCAAGCAGCGAATTCAGGAACAGTTTCCCTTTCTCGGTAATCTGCCAATGTTCCGGGGTTTCCTCGACGTAACCGGCAGCCATCGCGGCATCCATCTGCACACGAATCACCTGCTCATTCAAGCCGGTGTAACGGCGGAATTCAGCGCGCGGCGCGGCTTCCAGCAGGCGGAAACGGTTCATAAAGAACTCGAACGGCTTGTCGTCGTTCTCCACCTCGTGCTGCTTGTCGAGGTAATTTCCCTTCATAAAACCGCGCGGATGACGGGTTTTCACCGTCCGAATAATGCTGCCATCCGGCTGCGTCAGCTTGCCGTGCGCCCCGCAGCCGATGCCGAGGTAATCACCAAAGCGCCAGTAATTGAGGTTATGTTCGCAGCGATAACCCGGCTTAGCGTACGCCGAGGTTTCATATTGCTGATAACCGGCGGCGCTGAGCAGCTGATGACCTTGCTCAAAGATATCCCACAGCGCGTCATCATCCGGTAGCACCGGCGGACGTGAACCAAACAGCGTGTTGGGTTCAATGGTGAGCTGATACCACGACAGGTGCGGCGGGTTGAGCGCAATGGCCTGGCGCAAATCGTCCAGCGCTTCCTCCAGCGATTGATCCGGCAAACCGTGCATCAAATCGAGATTGAAGCTGCGCAGGCCAAGGCCTTGCGCCAGCTGCGCGGCGCGAATGGCTTCTTCAGGCCCGTGAATACGGCCAAGGCGCTCCAGCTTTTGCGGGCTGAAACTCTGCACGCCAATCGAAATACGGTTAATCCCGGCGCGCTGATAGCCGCTAAAACGATCGGCTTCTACCGTGCCCGGATTCGCTTCCATGGTGATTTCCGCATCGGCCGCCAGCGGCAAGCGCGCCCGCACGCCATCCATCAGCATCTGCATGGCATTGCTGCTCAGCAGGCTGGGCGTGCCGCCGCCAATGAAGATGGTGCGCACTTCGCGCCCCGAGGTCAGCGGCAGATCCTGTTCAAGATCGCTCAGCACGTGCTGCACATATTCAATGTGTGGCACTTCGCCTTTTAGCGCGTGCGAGTTGAAATCACAGTAAGGACACTTTTGCACACACCACGGAATGTGGATGTACAGACTTAACGGCGGTAACTCAGGCATTGCGCATCGCTTCCAGCAGCAGCGTCAATGCTTTACCACGGTGAGAGACGGCGCGCTTTTCGTCTTTACTCAGCTCTGCCGCCGTTTTGCCCAGTTCAGGCACATAGAAGATGGGATCGTAACCGAAGCCGCCGGCACCGGCTGCCGCACGGGTGATTTCACCCGCCCAGCTGCCGTGGAACACCAGCGGCGTAGGATCGGCAGCGTGACGCACGTAAACCAGCACACAGTGGAACTGCGCCTGGCGTTCTGCGTCCGGCACATTTTCCAGCTCGACCAGCAGCTTATCAAGGTTCTGCCGATCGCTGGCCTCCACGCCAGCAAAGCGCGCGGAGTAGATGCCCGGCGCGCCGCCCAGCGCATCTACCGCCAGGCCGGAATCGTCAGCAATCGCCGGTAGACCGGTGATCTGCGCGGCGTGACGCGCCTTGAGGATGGCGTTTTCGATAAACGTCAGGCCGGTTTCTTCCGCCGACTCAACGCCCAATTCGCTTTGCGCCACGATATCGAGGCCGAAGGCGGCTAACAGATCGGCCAGTTCACGCACTTTGCCCGGATTGCCGGTGGCGAGCACAACTTTTTGCATAACAGTTCCAGATTAACGAATTACAGCAAATACCAAAGACCTGGGAACAGGTCCATGCCGAGGAAATTCAGCGCATACAGCACCAGAATCACAATCATGGCAGAGAAATCGATGCCGCCCATCGCGGGCAGGATGCGACGAATCGGTGCCATCAGCGGTTCCGTCAGTTGCAGCAGCACATAGTCGAGCGGGCCGCGACCCTGGCTGATCCAGCTCATCAGCGAGCGAATGATGATCACCCAGAACACCAGATAACCGGCGGATTTCACCAGCGACAGCAGGCCAACCAGCAAGTTAGTCGGATCGACCGAGAACACGCCGACCTGAATCAAGAGCAGCAGCGGGTATTTCAGCGTGACCAACACAAACGCCAACAGCAGCGAAGCGGTATCAATCGGGCCTAACGCAGGCAGCACGCGGCGCAACGGCTTAATAATCGGCTGGGTAATCTTCACCACAAACTGCGACAGCGGGTTGTAGAAATCACAGCGTGACCACTGCATCCAAATACGTAGCAGCAATACCATCACGTACAAATCGATCAGCGTTTTGACTAAAAACGTCAGTGTTAACATGTGGTTCCTCAATTATTGTTGTGAAGGGCGCGCATAATCCCGCGCGCCAAAAACGGCGGTGCCGATGCGCACCATGGTGCTGCCTGCGGCGATTGCCGCGTCCATATCGTCGCTCATTCCCAGAGAAAGCGTATCGACGTCGGGATAATCCTGTTGTAAGGCATGAAACGCAGCGGCCATCTGCTGACACACCGCCAATTGACGCGCGTAATCCGCTTCCGGAGCCGGAATCGCCATCAAGCCGCGCAAGCGCAGCCGCGGCAGCTGCGCGATGTGCTGCGCCAGCTCGGGTAACGCCTCGAGCATGATGCCAGATTTGCTGTTTTCGTCACTGATATTTACCTGAATTAACACGTTGAGCGGCGGCAGCGCGGCGGGGCGCTGATCGTTCAGGCGCTGCGCGATACGTTGGCGATCAACGGTGTGGCACCAGGCGAAATTCTCGGCCACCAAACGGCTTTTGTTGGATTGCAACGGGCCAATAAAGTGCCATTGCAGATCAGGATGTGCGGCCAGCTCAGACACTTTTTCAACCCCTTCCTGCACGTAATTTTCACCGAACGCCCGCTGTTCCGCCGCGATGGCTTCTGCGACCGCGCTCGCAGGTTTCGTTTTGCTCACTGCAAGCAGGGTAATTTCTTCTGGCGCGCGCCCGCAACGTGCGGCAGCAGCGGCAATACGCGCTCGCACTTGCTGTAAGTTGTGCTCAATGGAAGTCATAGTCAGGAGAAGTTAAATGGATTTGGATGAAGTTGTGGCGCTTAGTGTAAAGCATAACGCCGCCGATCTGCACCTTTGCAGCGGACATTTGCCTCACTGGCGACGGCAGGGTGAGCTGGAGCCCATCCCGCAGCAGCCCGTGCTGAATGGCGCATGGCTGGAAGCCTTTATGCAACAGTGGCTCGACGCGGCGCAGCAGGCCGAACTTGAGGAGAACGGGCACGTCGATTTCGCCCTCACGCTCAACAGCGGGGTGCGCTTGCGTGCCAACGTATTTATGCAGCGCCACGGGTTATCGCTGGCGCTGCGCCTGATTGCCAGCACGCCACCGGATTTAGCCAGCCTGCAAGTGCCGGAGATTGTCAGCCAACTGCTGCAGCTGGAAGAGGGGCTGATTTTAATCACCGGCGCGACCGGCAGCGGTAAATCCACCACGCTGGCGGCGATGGTGGATAACCTTAATCGCCAGCAGGCGCGACACATTTTAACGCTGGAAGATCCGATTGAGTTTGTGCACTACAGCCAGCGTTCATTGATTCAACAACGCGAAGTCGGCGCGCATTGTGCGTCGTTCCAACAGGGCTTAAAAGCGGCGCTGCGCGAAGATCCGGATGTCATTCTGCTGGGCGAACTGCGCGACAGCGAAACCATCCGCCTGGCATTGACGGCTGCGGAAACCGGCCATTTGGTGCTGGCTACGCTGCACACGCGCGGTGCTACGCAGGCGGTGGATCGCTTGGTGGATGTGTTTCCCGCCGAGGAGAAAAACCTGGTGCGTACCCAATTGGCCAGCAGCTTAAAAGCGGTGCTGGCGCAGCGTTTAGTGCCGGCGAAAAACGGCGGGCGCGTGGGAGTATTTGAAGTGTTAGTAGGCACGCCAGCGGTGGCGAACCTGATCCGCGAAGGCAAAATGCACCAGCTACCCGGCGTGTTGCAAACCGGCGCGCAGGCGGGCATGCAGACCTTCGCGCAGAGCGAGCAGGCGCGGCAGAAGGCGGGACTGATTTGAAAATCGGTGGATCGCCAGCAATAGCCCTCTGAAAAAGCAGCGCGTTTTTGCAGAGTGCGCACTCATGCGCACCCTGACCCAATGCCGCTTAAACCGGCATGTGCCAGGGGAAATTAATGCGTTTCGAACCAATCTTCCAGAATGATCACCGCCGATTGCGAATCGACCTGGCCTTTCTGTAACGCGCGATAACCGCCGCGCTCGAACAGATCGGCACGCGCTTCGACGGTGCTTAACCGCTCGTCCTGCAACTCTACGCGCACGCCAAAACGGCCATGGATGCGGTTAGCGAACTTGCGCGCGCGCGCGGTGAGCGGCTGCTCGCTGCCATCCATATTCAGCGGCAATCCGACCACCACAAAATCTGGCTGCCACTCTTTCAGCAGCTTTTCGATCAGGTTCCAGTCGGGCGTGCCGTCCTGCGCTTTCAGCGCGGTCAAGGCGCGCGCGGTGCCAGTCAATTGCTGACCGATGGCGACACCAATACTTTTGGTGCCGAAATCGAAACCAAGAAGCGTTTCACTGGCCATCAAGCGTGCCCTGCATCGCTGGTCATGTTATGGATATCTACACCCATGCTGCGCGCCGCTTCACGCCAGCGTTCGGCGATTGGCGTCTGGAATAAAATTTGGGTATTGGCTGGCGTAGTGAGCCAGGCATTTTCCAACAGCTCATCTTCCAGTTGGCCTTTCTCCCACGCACAGTAACCCAGCGCTACCAGCACGCTCTCGGGTTGCGTCGTGCTGCCAATCGCTTCCAGCACATCACGTGAGGTAGTGATCACGGTGTTATCAGAGATGCGGATGCTGGATGAGTAGATGCGCTGCGCAGAGTGCAAAATGAAGCCACGATCTTCCGCCAGCGGCCCCCCAGCAAACACCGGTTTATCCAGTTTGATCGATGGATCGCGCTCGGATGGGCTAATTTTAAGCTTTTTAAGAATGCCTTCGACGGTCAGGTTGTCCATCGGCTTGTTTATAATCAAGCCCATCGCGCCATCTTCATTGTGCTCGCAGATATACACCACGGAGCGTTTGAAGAGCGGATCCTGCAGCGACGGCATCGCAATTAAAAAATGATGCTGTAAATTCATTATCACTCGTATACCAAAATAACCGGCGCGACTGTGGCTGCGCCGGTGTTGGGTGTTCACGAAGTTTTCACTTCATTGGTCTCAGCCCAAACGTTTCTCAATGGCATCCATCAGCATGCCGGTCACCGAGATCGGGAACGCCGCCTCGATTTCACGTACGCAGGTTGGGCTGGTTACGTTAACTTCGGTGAGTTTATCACCGATGATGTCGAGACCGACAAAAATCAGCCCCTTGGCTTTCAAGGTTGGGCCAACGCGACGCGCAATTTCCCAGTCGCTGTCGCTCAACGGACGCGCTTCACCGCGACCGCCCGCCGCCAGATTGCCGCGCGTTTCGCCGCCCTGCGGAATACGCGCCAGGCAATAAGGCACCGGCTCGCCATCCACCACTAAAACACGTTTATCGCCATCTTTGATCGCCGGTAAATAGTTCTGCGCCATGCAGAAGTATTGACCATGATTGGTCAGCGTTTCGGTGATCACGCCGAAGTTGGCATCATCCTGCTTCACGCGGAAGATGGATGCGCCGCCCATGCCGTCGAGCGGCTTGAGAATCACATCGCCATGCTCTTGCCAGAAGGCGCGCAGCTGCTCTTTATTACGCGTGACCAGCGTATCCGGCGTCAAATCGGCAAACCATGCGGTATAGAGCTTTTCGTTGCAGTCACGCAGGCTCTGCGGTTTGTTCACGATCAGCGTGCCTTGCTCTTCGGCACGCTCCAGCAGGTAGGTTGCATAGATAAATTCGGTGTCGAACGGTGGATCTTTGCGCATCAGCACCACGTTGAGATCGGCCAACGGAATCACTTGCTCGCTGCCAAATTCGTACCATTTATCGTAGTTCTGCTCAACGCTCAGCAGGCGCGTGCGGGCATAGGTTACGCCGCCGCGCAGAGAAAGATCGCCCATCTCCATGTAATGAATTTCGTAACCACGGCGCTGTGCTTCCAGCAACATGGCGAAGCTGGTGTCTTTTTTAATGTTGATGGACGAAATTGGGTCCATAACGATGCCAAGCTTGATCATTATTCTCTCCTCTAAGGGGAAATCAGCGACGCCATTCCATGCGAAAGCGTTGTGCTGTGTAGTTGTTTAACCTGCAAGTATCGCTTAACCGAGATCGCCAAACCTCACCTGAAGTGCCGTAATCGCGGTGAGCGCGGTGGTTTCGGTACGCAATACGCGTGGCCCAAGCAAAATATCGGTAAAACCCTGTTGTGCGGTCATGGCAATTTCATCGGCCGACAAGCCGCCCTCCGGCCCAATCAACAAGCGCACGCGCTCAACCGGCTGCGGCAGCGTGTTAATGCTGTGGCTGGCGCGCGGGTGAAGATTGAGTTTCAGACCGCTGTCAGCTTCTGCACACCAGGCTTCCAACGTCATCGGTTCACGAATTTCTGGCACGCGATTGCGACCGCACTGTTCACAGGCGGCAATTGCGATTTTCTGCCATTGCTGAATCTTTTTCGCCAGTCGATCGGCATCCAGCTTTACGCCGCAGCGTTCGGAAAACAAGGGCGTAATCACCTTTACGCCGAGTTCGATCGATTTCTGGATAGTGAATTCCATTTTTTCGCCGCGCGACATCACTTGACCAAGATGCAGGTGCAGCGGGGATTCACGGTCATCCGCCTGACTGGCAAGGACCCTTACTTTTACACGCTTTTTATCCGCTTGGGTGATTTCGGCGCTAAAAGTCAGATTACTGCCATCGAACAGTTCAAGCTGCTGCCCTGCCGTCATGCGCAGCACGCGCCCGACGTGATTGGCGGCATCTTCATCGAGGAAAACTTCACTGTGCACTTCAAGAGATTCAGGGTGATAAATGCGAGGTATACGCATGCGGTTCCTGCCAGCGTTATGCCGTGCCTTCAAGCACGGCGCAATCGAAAAAAGTTAGTGTAGGGCAGCGCTTTTAGCGCTGGCAAGCCTGCTGAACCCAGGCATTGTGATTTCCCTGTACTTGAGCGATGCGGTTATCGCGCTCGCACTCCCATTTCGTGACCGGATATTGCGTGTTCCAGGCCGTGAACAGCTGGGTTTGCTGGCGTGACAAGCGCAGCTGATATTGGTCGCGCATATAGAAGTAGGTGCGGGCAATCGCTCCGCGCGCACGTTCTGGCGGCTGGGCGCGTTTTTGTTTGAAATCGATCTTCATGCTGCATTGTCCGTAAGGCTGATCGCCGCCGTTCCATTGGCTGTACTGGAAGTTATTGCGATCGCCGTTAACTTCACCTATCGCCGGTTGCAGGTTGTGGAGATCGCTTTCGATGCGGCGGTAATCAGCATCTTTGCTGCAATTTTTACGTCCGCCATGCTGCCAGCACTGACGCTGGTGGCCGAACTCCCACGCGGGCATCACATGTTCCCACTCAATGCGTTGCGCACGATTGGCGTTTTTACGCACGCTGTAGCCGCAGCTGCTGAGATCCGGTACGCCTTTCTTGCCTTGCCAGCTGATTTTACAGCCGCAGTAGAAATCGGCGGGTGCGTCGGCATTGATCCGCGCGGCATAGGTTTTTGCCTGCTGAAAATTATTCTGATGATACTGGGTGAAACTGAGGCTATAAGCACTAAGCGGTGCAACGAGTAGGGCAAGTAAAAGCAGCGTTTTGCGAGACATATTCCAAAAATTAACCTGGTGCTGAAAAAGGGCGGCAGGTTAACAGAATGGCGCAGGGCGGGAAATGAGATTCAGGGATTAACTTGCCCTGTACTCACCGGGTTGCAGCAAGGTGCCGCAGTGCACGCAGCGATATTCACTTTCGCCGCGCAGCACGCGATTGTGGCGACGCACGGTGAGCTGATGCTGCTGGCAGCCGCAGCGATAGGCAAAGGTGTTGCTGCGCACTGAAGCAATTTCAAACTGATGCGTGCGGCGCGCGGGTACGCCAAGCACCGATTCCATCATCCATTTCCACTCTTTACCGTGCGGCGGCACGCGGCCAAAGGCTTTCCACACCAGTAAATGCGCCAGCTCGTGCGGCACCACTTCATCGACAAATGCCTGCTGATTTTCCAGAAGCAGCACCGGATTCAGGCGGATTTCCCACTTCTCCAGCCACGCGGTGCCTGCTGCGGTGCCGCGCTGTTGATACACCAGTTTCGGCTCGTCAAACTGCCGCTCCAGCTTGCTTTCGGCGAGCTGTAAAAAATGGCGCAGCGAGCGCATAACGGCTTGTTGTAGGGCGATGGGCAGGCGAGCGGTTTTCATGTCGGGCAGCATAAGAGGTTGCGCCAGCGAGATCAACCACGCGCATTGTCGTGGTTGACGCATAAAAAAAGGGCTGCCCGGCGGCAGCCCTGATTCACACGTTACGGAATTACTGCTGACCGATATCGCGCAGTTTTTTACCCGACATCAGGTTGCGTTCGATGTGCTCCAGCGAGACGTTTTTGGTCTCTGGAATCAACACCAGCGTCAACACAATAAAGAACAGGTTCAGACCCGCGTAAACCCAGAAGGTTGGCGCGTTGCCCAGCGTGTTCAGCATGGTCAGGAAGGTTGCGCCGACAATCATGTTGGCGATCCAGTTGGTTGCGGTGGAAACGGTGATACCAAAATCGCGGCCTTTCAGCGGCTGAATTTCAGAACACAATACCCAAATCAGCGGACCGGCAGACATCGCGAAGCCGATGATAAACATCAGCAGCATGCCCACGGCAAAGTATTGCGCGCTCGCCGAGTTGATGCCGAGGTGCAGCATGGTGCCGAGAATGCCCATGCCAGCGGCCATAACGATAAAGCCCAGCACCAGCGTCGGTTTACGGCCCCAGCGATCCACCAAACCAATGGCGATAAAGGTGGCGAGAACGTTGACCAGTCCCACAATCACCGTACCCCACATCTGCTGTGTGGTATTGGCGAAGCCCGCGATTTCGAAGATCTTCGGCGCGTAATACATGATGACGTTCATGCCGGTGAACTGCTGCATCACCTGCAACAGCACGCCGAGGAACACCGCGCGGCGGAAGTGGCTGTTGCTCTGGAACAGCTGCCAGCCGGATTGTTTGATCTTCAGGCTTTCACGAATCTCATCCAGCTCGCGTTTGGCTTGTTCACTGGTATCACGCAGGCGCGACAACACGCGCTCGGCACTGCGGAAATCGCCTTTCGCCGCCAGCCAGCGCGGGCTGTTTGGCAGGAAAAACACGCCGACCAGCAGTAGCACCGCCGGAATCGTGATGATGCCCAGCATCCAGCGCCATGCACCTGCATCGCTGAACGCGGTATCCGACAGATATGCTGCCAGAATGCCGATGGTGATCATAAGCTGATAGAGTGAAATCATGCTGCCGCGAATTTTTTCTGGTGCAATTTCAGAAAGATACAGCGGCGCCGTGTAGGAGGCGACACCCACGGCCAGGCCAAGTACCACGCGAGCGGCAATCAGCATTTCTGGGTTGGGCGCACCTGCCGACCACAGGGAACCCACGACGAACAGGATCGCACCGGCCATCAAACTCTTTTTACGACCGAGACGCGAAGACATCCAGCCGCTGCCAATAGCACCCACGGCGGCACCAAACATCATGGAACTAACAATCCACTCCTGCTCGTGTGCGGTAACGTTGAAATCTTTGGCGATAAACGGCAGAGCACCAGCGATAACGCCGATATCCAAGCCAAACAGCAGACCCGCTAAAGCAGCCAGAAAGCAGACAAACAAGGTCATGACCTTGTTTGACGTTCTGCTTTTATGAGTATTACCAGGCATGATGCCTCCATAAATTAATCATCATTGTTGTTATCAATGTTATGAAACCTGCAAACGGAAAAAAGTGAGTACGATCACATCAGTGTAATCGGTTACACACGCTGAAACCCTGCAATCCAGCATTTTCCGCCTGAAAAAGTTACGTAACCAGTAAGGTATAGCTCCCTTTAAGTTTCTGACATTGCACCGATTAACGGCTATCAGAGGGCGCTGAAAATAACGCATTTTTACAGTAATAACTACGCTGAAAAATCTCTAAATTGCAGATAACAAAAGAATTTCAAAATGTAATCGTTATCACCGTGCTGCAAGTGCTGCGTAAGAAGTGTAGACAGCGCAAAAAATTGCGCTGGCGGAAGGGGAGGCAAAAAGTGTGATGGCACATTTCACCTGGCACGCATGTATGCGTAATCGGTATCAGGTCGCCAAAATGGCGACCCTACGCGGTTCACGATCGGCAGGCACAAAAAAGCCCGCAATCGCGGGCTTTTTAAATCAATCAGAACTTACAAACCTGCCGCTTCACGCAGCACCGCGGCTTTATCGGTCTGCTCCCACGGGAAGTGCTCGCGGCCAAAGTGACCGTAGGCGGCGGTCTCTTTGTAGATCGGCTTCAGCAGATCCATCATCTGAATCAAACCGTACGGACGCAAATCGAAGAACTCGCGCACCAGCAGCGTCAGCTGCTCGGTAGACACTTTCTCGGTGCCAAACGTCTCAACCATAATTGAGGTAGGCTCTGCCACGCCAATCGCGTAGGAAACCTGAATCTCACAGCGATCCGCCAAACCTGCTGCCACGATGTTCTTCGCCACATAGCGTGCCGCGTAGGCTGCTGAGCGGTCAACTTTCGACGGATCTTTCCCTGAGAACGCGCCGCCGCCATGACGTGCCATACCGCCGTAGGTATCGACGATGATTTTACGACCGGTTAAACCGCAGTCGCCCATTGGACCACCGATAACAAAGCGGCCAGTAGGGTTGATGTGGTATTTGGTGCTGGCATTCACCCACTCAGCAGGCAGCACCGGCTTGATGATCTCTTCCATCACCGCTTCACGCAGATCGGCGGTGGTCACATCATCAGCGTGCTGGGTTGACAGCACCACTGCATCGATACCCACGATTTTGCCGCCATCGTACTGGAAGGTGATTTGGCTTTTCGCATCCGGACGCAGCCACGGCAGGGCACCGCTTTTACGCACTTCCGCCTGACGCTGCACTAAACGGTGCGCGTAGGTGACCGGCGCAGGCATCAGTACGTCGGTTTCATTGGTGGCATAGCCAAACATCAAACCCTGGTCGCCTGCGCCTTGCTCCAGCGGATCGCTGCGGTCAACGCCTTGGTTGATATCAGGAGATTGTTTACCAATCGCGCTCAATACCGCACAAGAGTTGGCATCAAAGCCCATATCGGAATGGACATAACCGATTTCACGTACTGTATTACGGGTGATCTCTTCGATATCGACCCAGGCGCTGGTGGTGATTTCACCGCCAACCAGCACCATCCCGGTTTTTACGTAGGTTTCGCAGGCCACGCGCGCTTTAGGATCCTGCTCGAGGATCGCATCCAGCACGGCATCGGAAATTTGGTCAGCGATTTTATCAGGATGTCCTTCTGATACAGACTCGGAAGTAAAAAGATGTTTAGCCATTCTGTTCTTTACCTTACAAATGGTTTGAATACGACTGCATAGCGTAAGTGGTTGGGGTCCACTCGACGCCCCTTCAGGCAAAGCCGCGAGCAGTTGAGGATAAAACCTATATCGGCGATAACCCCAGGATAATTAATTCTTTTAGATGGAAAACCATCTGGACGGCTATTCTAGGATAGTCGCTCAACAGATTTCCAGTGATTTTTCTCCATCCGCACAGATACACAAGCGAGTAACTGGAACAATTTCCTGACACAGCGCGCATTTAGCCGACAAAAATTTTGCATTATTTGCTGTCTGGCTGTATAAAACGCCGCTGCTATTTTATAGCCCCAAAGGATGATGCCGCCGTGCGTCGCGCCGTCAGAACGCTTCTGACATTTCACCCAAGTTGTTTCGCGCCTGCTTTCTGGCAAGCGTTGGAGGTGATAACAGTAATGAACCCCCTTTACTCGCTCTCAGGTTCACTGCGCTCAAGCCGCGCGCTGGCAATCCTTTCTTCCAGCTCAGTTCTTTTCTCTTTATGTCGACGGTGTTGCTGCGGTCATTATCCCGACACGCGCGGCTGTTAAGCTCTTTTCGCATTTCTCACACTGTGTTTCACTCGCTATTGGTAACGATCGTCGCTGGCGAATGTGGACGGATTTCACCGACCTCGGCGCGGTGTTTTACACTTAAAGTTAGTGACATGACTTGCCGCTGGCGATTCAGCAGCAAGCGGAATAGGGCAATCATTACCCGGCATGACCATGAAAAAAATTGGTAACTGTTTTATAATTCAACGGAAAATTGAGGTTTGCGATGTCTGACGACATGAAGAATATCAAGGGTTCGTCAGCTGGCGAACAGGGTGTACTCCGCTCCATGCAGGAGGTGGCGATGAACGATCATGAAGCCAGCAGAATGTTGCGTACCTACAATATTGCGTGGTGGGGTAACAACTATTACGACGTCAACGAGCTGGGGCACATCAGCGTGTGCCCGGATCCGGATCGGCCGGACGTGCGCGTTGATTTAGCCAAGCTGGTGAAAGAGCGCGAAGCCGACGGTCAGCGTCTGCCCGCGCTGTTCTGCTTCCCACAAATTTTGCAGCATCGCCTGCGTTCGATTAACGCCGCTTTCAAACGCGCACGCGAATCTTACGGCTATAAAGGTGATTACTTCCTGGTTTACCCGATTAAGGTCAACCA
Source organism: uncultured Pantoea sp. (assembly GCA_966185695.1). Classification (GTDB taxonomy): domain Bacteria; phylum Pseudomonadota; class Gammaproteobacteria; order Enterobacterales; family Enterobacteriaceae; genus Pantoea. The sequence continues at coordinate 72,838 of CBIFUL010000017.1, forward strand.
GCATAAGCGCGTGATCGAATCGCTGGTCAACTCAGGCGAACCGCTGGGTCTGGAAGCCGGTTCGAAAGCGGAACTGATGGCGGTGCTGGCGCACGCGGGCAAAACCCGTTCAGTGATCGTGTGTAATGGCTACAAAGATCGCGAATACATTCGCCTGGCGCTGATCGGTGAAAAGCTCGGTCATAAAGTCTATTTGGTGATCGAGAAGATGACCGAAGTGCGCCTGGTATTAGAAGAAGCGGAACGTCTGAGCGTGGTGCCCCGCTTGGGGATCCGCGCGCGCCTGGCGTCGCAGGGTTCCGGCAAGTGGCAATCAAGCGGTGGCGAGAAATCCAAGTTCGGCTTGGCGGCTTCGCAGGTGCTGCAACTGGTCGACATCATGCGCAAGGCGGGTCGTCTGGATAGCCTGCAACTGCTGCACTTCCATCTCGGTTCGCAGATGTCGAACATCCGCGATATCGCCACCGGCGTGCGTGAATCGGCGCGTTTCTACGTTGAGCTGGCAAAACTCGGCGTTAACATCAAGTGCTTCGACGTTGGTGGCGGTTTGGGCGTTGATTACGAAGGCACGCGTTCGCAGTCGGACTGCTCGGTCAATTACGGCCTGAACGAATACGCCAACAACGTGATTTGGGCGATTGGCGACGCCTGCGAAGAGCACGGTTTAGAGCACCCAACGGTGATCACTGAATCGGGCCGCGCCGTAACTGCGCATCACACCGTGCTGGTGTCCAACATCATCGGGGTGGAACGCAACGAGTTCAGCACGCCGGTGGAGCCAGAAGCGGATGCGCCGCGTCCGATTCAGAGCCTGTGGGATACCTGGCAGGAGATGCACGAACCCAACGTGCGTCGCTCGCTGCGCGAATGGCTGCACGACAGCCAAATGGATCTGTCGGACATTCACACCGGCTACTCCTCTGGCGCGTACGATCTCAGCCAGCGCGCCTGGGCTGAGCAGCTCTATCTCAGCATCTGCCACTATATTCAGCAGCATCTCGATCCCAGCAACCGCGCGCATCGCCCGATTATTGATGAGCTACAGGCGCGCATGGCGGACAAGATTTACGTTAACTTCTCGCTGTTCCAGTCAATGCCGGATGCGTGGGGCATCGATCAGCTGTTCCCGGTGATGCCGTTGGAAGGGTTGAACAAGATTCCTGAACGCCGTGCGGTGCTGCTTGACATCACCTGCGATTCCGACGGCACCATCGATCACTACGTGGATGGCGACGGCATTGCCACCACCATGCCGATGCCGGAATACGATGTCGACAATCCACCGATCCTCGGCTTCTTTATGGTAGGCGCGTATCAGGAAATCCTTGGCAACATGCACAACCTGTTTGGCGATACCGAAGCGGTGAACGTGTTCGCCTTCCCGGATGGCAGCGTAGAAGTGCAGCTGTCGGATGAGGGCGATACGGTGGCGGATATGCTGCAATATGTGCAGTTAAATCCCAACGATCTGATGACGCTGTTCCGCGATCAGGTAACCCAGCAGAAAGATATCGACGAAGAGTTACGCGCGCAGTTCCTGGAGGAGTTTGAGAGCGGCCTGTATGGCTATACCTACCTCGAAGATGAGTAATTAGCGTTTCCATCACCGGACTTCGTAAGAGGTCCGGTTTTTTTTCGCTTATATTTTCTAATCAATGATCTTTTATTTAAATTGTGATCCTGGTCATCACTGCAATATTTGCCATTGTGCTGATTTGGTTTACCACAGCCATACGTTGCCGCCATCCTCTTAATATTCCTCATAAAGTCAAATTTCTCTAAAATCCTTCACTGTCATTTTCCCGACACAACTACGCACGCTTTTCGATTGTCGAGCGCTGCTGTTATGACGTCCATGCAATGCATTATGAAAATTTAAACATTAAAGAGAAAATAATAACTAATGTTATTACTATTTATTGGCGCTTTTTGGAATCAGGGTTTCCATAAGGTTTATTTCGCATTTTAGGTGCAAATAAAAAGCGCAGCGATGTTGCGTTGTGATTTTATGATATTTATCAATGAAGTAGATTAATTTCATTCTGTCAAGCTACGGGGGCGGTTAATTTAACGCCAGGCTTTTTCCGGTCATTATATGAAATTTAAAGAAATTTACCCGCGTAATTGATTGGTTTAAACGATTAAAGTTAACTACAGTGTTGACTGAAATCTATTTTTCAAAGTGTAAGTAGTAAGTTAACCTTCCGTTAAGGTGTTAAGAATTATCGATGTTTCACCGCTTCTTTACATGAGAAATCCTGACAATTTAATCATTTCAGGATGTTGCAGTAAGGACAAGAAATGAGCAATCAACCGCATACCCTCTTTGTGTTGGAGCCGGTGTACGACCTATCCGGTCAGGTGATTGCCAGGGAATTGTTAACGCGTCTTGTTGATGACGCAGATTTAAATAATAAACAAAACCTTAAAAGGGATGCAGGGTTCTTCAGTCAGCTTCCCGCTGACGTTAAATGGCAGTTATTCCTCCACCAGATCGGAAAACTTATTCAGCTATACCAGAAAGGGTTCGACCAGATTATCAGTGTGAATGTTGATCGAGATATCGTAGCCAGCATTTTTAAAGATGCTGAACTGCAAGAAAAATTGTCTCAACTGCCGCTGATGCGGCTGGAAATATCAGCCTTCTTCACGGCGCGCTTTAATAGCGCCGATCTGTTGATATTAAAAGGTGTCGCGAAAGTGACGCCCGCCCCTTTATGGCTTGATGACTTTGGTCCGGGCTATTCCAATTTGAATATGCTTGATAGCGGAATATTTGAAATCGTCAAGATTGACAAAGATTTTTTTTGGCAATTTGGCGACGGTCACACCTTTGACATTCTGCTCGAGCACCTCAACGAATTATGCCGCGGCGTGATTGTTGAGGGCGTCGAAACACAGCAACACGTTGACCTGCTGGCGCGTAAAGCGATTTACGGCATGCAAGGTTACCGTTGGCAGGATGTTTATCTCGATGATTTGCTTGCACAATTCTGATTGAACTTGGCCAGGCATCTGTTGTTAGGGGAGATGCAAAAATGCCACAGCATGGGTTCAGTGCGTTCCAGCTTATTGGTAATCAACCGGGTGGAAATAAGCTTTCTCTTCCCAAGGTGATTTTGCGAAATAAAACCAATCAGTTATCAGGATGGCGGCTCAATAAGGCTCAATACGATTTCGTCACTGGCTTATACGAAGTCGATCACGAGAAAAAGTGAATAATCCAGCGATTGTTCACGTTAAAAAGCCGGTATCTACGGGTACCGGGCATTTCTATGGAAACGAATAACTGCGCGGGATGTAGATAACATGAATAATATCTCAGTAACTCCTAAAGGTGGAACCGTTGCTTCCGAGCTGAGTGGTAATCAAGTTAATTTGACCGCTCCGAGTTTAGTGAAGCTCCACCTTAATCAAGCTGACGTTAAGTCTTTCACACGCAATGGTAATGATTTAGTTGTCACCACCACGTCTGGTGAAGTGGTGGTTATTCAGAATTTTTACAGCGCGCAGGGCGACAGCGATCTGGTTCTTGAGGACGATCGCGGCGCCATGTGGTGGGTTGAAGATCCCGCAACCGAAAACATGCAGTTCGTTTCCATTGACAGCACCGAAGGGCTGCTGGCGGAAAATACCACCAATGACGGCACCATCGCGGCCTTTGGTATCGGCGGCGCGGCGCTGGCGGGCTTGGGCGCGATGTTCGCGGGCGGCGGCGGCGGAGGCGGTGATTCAGCCTCGCCCGATGGCGGCAACAACGGCGGCGGCGATGACACCACGCCGCCCAGCGCGGTTAGCGATTTACTGATCAGCGATGCTGTTGGCCCCTATCAGGGCGCAATCAACAGCGGGGCCGTCACCGACGATAACCGGCCAACCCTGAGCGGCACCGCGGAAGCCGGTGCCGTCATCCGCATTTACGATGGCGACACGCTGATTGGCTCCACCACCGTGGGCAGCGATGGCCGCTGGAGCTTCACCACGCCCGCGCTTGCGAACGGCGCGCACAGCCTGAGCGTTACGGTTACAGATGCGGCAGGCAATACCAGCGGTGCCACCAATCCGGTCGATTTCACCGTTGATAGCGTGCCGCCCGCTGCGGTGGCCGGATTAACGGTCATCAACAACGCCGATGCGACTTCAGTGCCAATCACCAACGGCAGCGCCACTAAAGATGCTACGCCGGTACTGAGCGGCACCGCCGAGGCGGGCAGCATCGTCACTATTCGTGATGGCAACACCGTGCTGGGCAGCGTGACGGCAGGCGCGAACGGCGCATGGAGCTTCACCAGCCCAACCCTGAGCCAGGGCAGCCACACGCTGAATATCACCGCCACCGACGCGGCGGGCAACACTGGCCCGGTCACCAGCATCACATTTACCGTGGATAACGTGCCGCCAACGGCCGCGACCAATCTGTCGTTGACGGATAACGCGGGCAACGCGCCCAATACGGTGCCGAACGGCGCAACCATTGACGATAACTCGCCAACCCTGAGCGGTCGCGGTGAGGCCGGTTCTATTGTGCGTGTTTACGATGGCACCACCTTGCTCGGTTCTGCCACCGTGGGCAGCAACGGCACCTGGAGTTTCACCACGCCTACGTTGAGCAATGGCAGCCACAGTTTGACCGTGACGCTCACCGATGCGGCTGGCAATGTCAGTGCAGCTTCGTCGCCGTTTAACGTCACGGTTCAGGCGGGAATTCCGCCCGCCACCACGTCGCTGGAGATCACCGATGACACCGGCAACACGCTGGTGCAGCTTGGTAACGGTGCCAGCACCCACGACACCACGCCAACGCTGACCGGCCTGGCCACCGCTGGCGCATTGATCACGCTGTATAACGGCACGACCGTGCTGGGCAGCGTGGTCGCAGGCAGCGACGGCCAGTGGAGCTTCACGCCGAGCGCATTGAGTGACGGCACCTATGCCTTCCACGCCTCGGTGAGCAGCGGCGGCAACGTCACGCAAACGCCGACCATCGTTATCACCGTCGATACCGTGCCACCGGCGGCGGCGGGCGGCATTCAGCTGAGTGATAACACCAGCGGCACCGTACAGCCGATTGCCGCTGGCGGCGCGACCAACAATAGCGCGCCTGTGCTGAGCGGCACGGCAGAGCCGGGCAGCACCGTTACCGTGCGTGACGGTACTACCGTGCTCGGCACCGCCACCGTAGGCAGCAACGGCAGCTGGAGCTTCACCGCGCCGACGCTCTCGGAAGGCAGCCACAGCCTGACCACCACCGTGACCGACAAAGCGGGCAACGTAGGCCCGGCGTCCCCGGCGCTGCCGTTCACCGTGGATACGCAAGCGCCAGCGCAAGCCAGCAATCTGGTGATCAGCGATAACGTTGGTGCCAGCACCGGCCCGCTGCAACCGAACGCCACCACCGATGACAGCACGCCAACCTTGACCGGCAGCGGTGAAGTTAACGCCATCGTGAAAATCTACGATGGCACCACGCTGCTTGGCAGCGCTACCGTGGGCAGCGGCGGCACCTGGAGCTTCACCACGCCAACGCTCAGCAACGGTAACCACACGCTAAGCGTGACGGTGACCGACGCGGCGGGCAACGTCAGCCCAGCCACCCCAGGATTCGGCTTGACTATCGCCGCTGGCGTGCCGCCAACCACCAGCACCTTGCAAGTGACCGATGACAGCGGCAACACCCTGAAAGTGCTGCCGACGGGATCCAGCACCCAAGACACCACGCCAATCGTCAGCGGCCTGGCCTCACCGAACGCCACGGTGCAAATTTTCGATGGCACCACCTTGCTTGGTACCGCCACCGCCGGCGCCAATGGACAGTGGAGCTTCACGCCCGGCACCGCGCTGCCGGAAGGTACTTACGCCTTCCACGCCATTGCCACCGACATCAACGGTAATGCAACGGATTCCGGCACCATCACCATTATCATCGACAATACGCCACCGGCCGCAGCGGGTGGTCTGCAACTCAGCAGCGACAACGGCAGCGCCCTGACGGCGATTCCGGCAGGCAGCAGCACCAATGACACCACGCCAGTGTTGAGCGGCACCGCCGAGCCGGGCAGCACCGTCACGGTACGTGATGGCAACACCGTGCTCGGATCCACCACCGTGGACACCGACGGCAACTGGAGCTTCACCACGCCTGCGCTGACTGAAGGCAATCACAGCCTGACCACCACCGTGACCGATCCCGCTGGCAATACCGGCCCGGCCTCAACGCCGCCGATTGCCGTTATCGTGGATACCACGCCGCCAGCCGTTGTCGGCGACCTTGTCGTCACCGATGATGCCGGTGACAGTCGCGGCGCGTTGACGTCCGGCGATGTCACCGACGATGCCACACCAACCCTGAGCGGCACCGGTGAACCGAATGCGCTGATCGGCATTTACGATGGCACCACCTTGCTCGGCAACGTCACCGTCGACACCGACGGCAACTGGAGCTTTACCTCGCCGACGCTCAGCAACGGCGAGCACACCTTAACCGTCATTGCTACCGATACCGCAGGCAACGTCGGTGCGCCAAGCGCCCCGTTTGTGGTTAATATCGAAGCCGGTTTGCCGGTCGCTACTGCGCCGCTGGAAGTGATCAATGATGACGGCAGCACCGTCACCCCGCTGACCGATGGCGGCAGCACCAACGACAGCAGTCCGGTGCTGATTGGCGTGGCCAGTCCTGGCAACATCATCACCCTGTATGACGGCAGCTTGCTGCTCGGCAGCACCACCGCAGGCAGCAACGGACAATGGGCTTTCCGCCTGAGCAGTCTGAGCGATGGCCTGCATTCGATTCGCGGCACCATCACCGATGCGGCGGGCAACAGCACCAATATCGGGCCGCTCAACATCATCGTCGATACCGTGCCGCCAGCGGCGGCCAGCGACGTGGAATTGATTAACGACGCCGGCAGCACCGCCCAGCCGATTACCTCGGGCGGTTTGACCAACGACGCCACGCCGGTACTGAGCGGCAGCGCAGAAGCGGGCAGCAGAGTCACCATTCTGGACGGCACCACCGTGCTTGGCACGGTAACGGTGGGCAGCAATGGCAGCTGGAGCTTCACCTCGCCAACGCTGGGCGATGGCAACCACAGTCTGACCACCACCGTCACCGATAAAGCGGGCAACGTCAGCCCGGCAACCACGCCCATCTCCTTTGAGGTTGATACCACCGCTCCGGCGGCGGTAAGCGGCATGACGGTGAACGACAACGTCGGCGGCAGCACCGGTTCACTGACGCCGGGCGTCACCACCGACGACAGCACGCCAACCCTGAACGGTACGGCCGAAGTGGGCAGCGTGGTGCGCGTGTATGACGGCACCACGCTGTTGGGTTCGGTCGCGGTCGGCAGCAACGGCAGCTGGAGCTTTACGCCCGATGCACCGCTCACCAACGGCCAGCACAGCTTTACCACCACCGTGACCGATGCAGCGGGCAACGTCAGTCCAGCGTCGCCGCCGTTTGCGCTGAACGTCGAGGCGGGCGTACCGGCCACCAGCAGCCTGATTGTGGTGTCGGACGACAGCGGCGTGACGCTGGTGCAGCTGGAAAATAACGCCAGCACCCGCGACAACACGCCGATTCTCAGCGGCCAGGCGGGCGCGAACGATCTGATCCGCATCTACAACGGCACCACCGAGATCGGCAGCGTGGTGGCGGGCACCAACGGGCAGTGGAACTACACGCCTGCGGCCTTGGGCGATGCCACCTACGCCTTCCACGCCACCGCCACGAGCAGCGCGGGCGTCACCACCGATTCGCCCACCATCAACGTCACCATTGATACCTCAGTACCCACCGCCCCAATCGATGTTGGCTTGACGGACGGCGCAGGCGGCGATCCGATCCCGACCGGCAGCAGCACCAACAACAACACGCCAACCCTCAGCGGCAGCGGTGAACCGGGCGGCACTGTCACCATTTCAGATGGCGATACCGTGCTCGGTTCGACCACCGTGGGCACGGGCGGCACCTGGAGCTACACCACGCCACCGCTGAGCGACGGCGATCACAGCTTGACCTCGACCGTGACCGATGCGGCGGGCAATACCGGCCCGGCCTCTACGCCTGTTACCGTCACCGTGGATACGCAACCGCCAGCGGCGGCAAGTGACGTCCAGTTGACCAACGAAGAGGGCACGGCGATTCCGGCGGGCGGCAGCACCAGCGACACCACGCCAACCCTGAGCGGCTCGGCGGAACCGGGCAGCACCGTCACGATCACCGACGGTAATACCGTGGTCGGCACCGCGACAGTTGGCACCAACGGCAGCTGGAGCGTAGAAACCACGCCGCTCAGCGAAGGGCAGCACAACCTGACCACCACCGTGACCGATGCGGCCGGCAACACCGGCCCAGCCACCACGGCGGTGATTGTGATTGTGGACACCACGCCGCCTGCGGCGGCAACGGGTCTGCAACTCAGCAATGACGGCAGCGGCACCGCAGTACCGATTAGCGCAGGCGGCACCACCAATGACGTCACGCCTCTGCTGACCGGCCGTGCCGAAGCGGGCAGCGTGGTGACGGTAAGCGACGGCACCACCGTGCTCGGCAGCACCACCGTGGGTAACGACGGCAACTGGAGCTTTAGCACGCCGGTATTGGGCGAGGGGGCGCATAGCCTCACGACCACCGTCACCGATGCGGCAGGCAACACCGGCGCGGCGTCAACGCCAGCCTTGACCTTCACCATTGATACCACGGCTCCACCCGCACCCGGTGGTGTGCAGCTCAGTAATGATGCCAGCGGTACAGCGGTGCCGATCACCAACGGGACCACCAATGATGCCACGCCTGTATTGAGCGGCACCGCCGCTGCAGGCAGCACCATCACCGTCTCTGACGGCGCAACCGTGCTGGGCACCACCACCGTCGGCAGCGGCGGCACCTGGAGCTTCACCACCCCCGCGCTGACCGAAGGCAATCACAGCCTGACCGCCACCGTTACCAGCCCGGCGGGCAACACCGGCGCACCTTCTGCGCCGATTGTGGTGGCGATCGATCTCACGCCGCCACCGGCGGCGAGCGGGGTACAGCTCAGCAATGACAGCAGCGGTACGCCGGTACCGATTGCCGCAGGCGGCAGCACCAACGACACCACGCCCACGATCAGCGGCACCGCCGAAGTGGGCAGCGTTGTCACCGTGCGTGATGGCACCACCGTACTCGGCAGCGCCACCGTGGGCAGCAACGGCAGCTGGAGCCTGACGCCAACCACACCGCTGGATAGCGGTGTACACAGCATCACCACTACCGTGACCGATGCGGCAGGCAATACCGGTGCGGCTTCCGCGCCAGTTAACGTCACCGTTGACACCGCACAACCGCCAGCAGCGGGCGCGGTGGTGCTCAACAATGACAATGGCAGCACGCCAGTACCGATTGCTAACAACGGTGCAACCAACGACAGAACGCCGGTGATCAGCGGTACCGCTACCGCGGGCAGCACCGTCACCGTGCTGGATGGCACCACGGTGCTCGGCACCGTGACCGTGGGCAGCGGCGGCACCTGGAGCTTCACTACGCCAACGCTGAGTGAAGGTGCACATAGCCTGACCACCACCGTTACCAGCCCATCGGGCAACGTCAGCGATCCCTCCAGCGCAATTGGCTTTACCGTTGATACCCAGGCACCTGCGGCTTCTACCGGACTGCAACTCAGCAGCGATGGCGACAACCCGATTGCCGCAGGCGGCGTCACCAATGACAGCACGCCAACCCTCAGCGGCACCGCCGAAGCGGGCAGCACGGTAACCGTGCGTGATGGCACCACCGTGCTCGGTTCTGCCGTGGCTGGCACCAACGGCAGCTGGACCTTCACGCCTACCACGGCGCTTGGCCCTGGCAGCCACAGCCTGACCACCACCGTTACCGATCCGGCCGGTAACAGCAGCGGCGCGTCCACGCCTATCACCTTTACCGTGGACACCACGCCGCCTGCCGCCGCCAGCGGGCTGCAGCTCAGCAATGACAGCAGCGGCAGCGCGGTACCGATTGCCGCCGGCGGCAGCACCAATGACACCACGCCGGTGTTGAGCGGCACGGCCGAAGCGGGCAGCGTGGTAACGGTGCGCGATAACACCACCACCGTGCTGGGTAGCGTGGCGGTGGGCGCAGACGGCAGATGGAGCTTTACGCCGTCGTCGCCGCTGTCAGCGGGTTCGCACAGCTTGACCACGACCGTCACCGATGCCGCAGGCAATATTGGCCCGACCTCGCCAGCAATTGGCTTTACCATCGACACCACGCCGCCGCCTGTGGCGAGCGACTTGACCCTGAGCAATGACAACAGCGGCACGGCGGTGCCGATTGCCGCAGGCGGTGCCACCAATGACACCACGCCGGTGTTGAGTGGCTCAGCGGACGCGGGCAGCACCGTTGTGGTGCGTGATGGCACCACCGTATTGGGATCGGTGGTGGTGGGGACCGGCGGCACCTGGACCTTCACCACGCCAGCGCTCAGCCAGGGCGCGCACAGCCTGACGGCGACCGTCACCGATGCAGCGGGCAACAGCAGCGCCGCGTCTGCGCCCGTCAGCTTCACCGTTGATACGCAAGCGCCATCGGCAGCGAGCGGGCTGCAGCTCAGCAATGATTCCACTTCAACGCCAGTACCGATCGCCGCTGGCGGCAGCACCAACGACACCACGCCCGTGTTGAGCGGCACGGCAGAAGTGGGCAGCACCGTTACCGTGCGTGATGGCAACCTGGTGCTGGGCACCGCGGTAGTCGGCACCGGCGGCAGCTGGACCTTTACCTCTCCGACGCTGGGCGAGGGTGCGCACAGCCTCACCACCACCGTGACCGATCCGGCGGGTAACGTCAGTGCGCCATCGGCGGCGCTTGGCTTTACCGTCGACACCACGCCGCCGGTTGCGCCGTCAGCTATCACGCTCAGCAACAACAACGGCAGCTCGCCGGTGGCGATTGCCGCCGGCGGCACCACCAACGATGCCACGCCAGCGATTGCCGGTACGGCAGAAGCCGGCAGCATCGTCACGGTACGCGATAACACCAACACCATCCTCGGCAGTACCACCGCGGGCAGCGACGGCAGTTGGAGCTTTACGCCCACCACCGCACTTGCCCAAGGCGCGCATAGCGTGACGGCAACGGTCACCGATCCGGCAGGCAATACCGGCCCGGCATCAACACCGATTACCTTTACCGTGGATACCGTTGCGCCGGTCGCCGTCAATGATTTGGTGGCGCGAAACGATGCCGGTACTACCATCGGCAACCTCACCAACGACAACACGCCAGCGCTGAGCGGCACGGCGGAACCGGGCAGCCTGGTCACCATCTACGATGGCACCACGGCGATTGGTTCGGTGCAGTCGAATGCCGATACCGGCGCGTGGACCTTCACCACCCAGGCGCTCACCGATGGGGCGCACAGCCTGAGCGTGCGTGCCACCGATGCGGCGGGCAACGTCGGACCAACCAGCAACGTGGTCGCCATTACGGTGGATACCACCGCGCCGCCGACCGCTGATTTCGTGGTCAATAATAACAACGGTCCGTCAGATGTGCTGGTGCCGAATAACGGCTTCACCAACGACAGCACGCCAGCGCTGAGCGGTACGGCTACCGCCAACAGCCTGGTCACTATTTACGATGGCACCACGGCGATTGGCAGCACCACCACCAATGCCCAAGGCGGGTGGAGCTTCACCACCACCACCTTGTCGGATGGCAGCCATCCGCTGAGCATCACCGTAACCGATGCTGCGGGCAACGTTAGCCCGGCGTCGGCTACCGTGACGGTGAACGTAGATACCGAGGTGCCGGATGTGGCGCAGGGCGTTACCGTCAATAACAACGAAGGCAGTTCGCTGGTGCCGATTGCGGCAGGCGGCGCGACCAACGACGCCACGCCTGAATTGACCGGTACCGCCGAAGCGGGCGGCATCGTGCGCGTCTACGATGGCACCACCCTGCTGGGTTCCGTGGTTGCGGGCAGCAACGGCAGCTGGATCTTCACCACCGATACCTTGAGCCAGGGCGTGCACAACCTGAGCGTGACCGTCAGCGATGCGGCCGGGAACACCAGCGCCAACTCGCCTACGCTCACCTTCACCGTGGACAGCGTGGCACCGGGGGCGGCCACCGATCTGGTGCTGAATAACGACAACGGCGGCACGCCGCAGCCGATTGCCAATAACGGCACCACCAACGACAGCACGCCAGCCCTGAGCGGCAGCGCCGAAGCCAACAGCATTGTGATTGTCTCAGATGGCACCACCGTGCTGGGCAGCACCACGGCAAATGGCGCGGGCGCCTGGAGCTTTACGCCAACCCTGACCGACGGCACGCACAACCTGAGCGTTACGGTGCGCGATGCCGCCGGGAATACCAGCGCACCAAGCGCCGCCATTACCGTCGCGGTTGATACCGTGGCGCCACCAGCGGCCACCGGTTTGACCTTGACCAACAACATCGGTACGCCGGTTGCGATCCCCAACGGTGGCCTGACTAACGACAGCACGCCAGTGTTGAGCGGTTCCGGCCAGGCGGGCAGCATCATCACCGTGTCGGATCAGAATGGCGTGCTGGGTTCCGTCACCGTGACGGCAGGCGGTAGCTGGAGCTTTACCCCTGCCACGGCGCTGGCCGATGGCACGCATAATCTGAGCGTCACCGCGCGGGATGCCGCCGGTAACGTCAGTGCGCCCACCGCCATCAGCGTGGTGATCGATGCCACGCCGCCTGCGGCACCAAGCGGCGTAACGGCGGCAAATGACGAAGGCACGACGCCAGTAGCGATTGCCAGCGGCAGCACCACCAACGACAGCACGCCGTTCCTCAGCGGGCAGGGCGAAGCGGGGAGCGTGATCACGGTGCGTGACGGCACCACGGTGTTGGGCAGTACCTCGGTCGGCAGCAACGGTCAATGGAGCTTTACCTCACCGACGCTGGGCGACGGTTCGCACAGCCTGACGGCCACGGCTACCGATGCCGCCGGTAACAGCAGCGCCGCGTCTGCGCCGCTGGTGATCACCGTCGATGCGACCCCGCCAGCATCCGCCACGCTGGTGGCGGCCAACGACAACGGCAGCACGCCGGTAACCATTGGCAACGGCACGCTCACCAACGACAACACGCCGTTGCTGAGTGGCACCGCTGAAGCCGGAAGTCTGGTGACCATCTATGACGGCACCGTGGCGATCGCTTCCACCGTGGCAACCAGCGGCGGCACCTGGAGCCTGAACACGCCAACCTTAACCAACGGTTCGCATACACTGACCGCAACGGTGACCGATGAGATCGGCAACGTCAGCACGCCTTCCACTAACTTTGTGGTGCAGGTGGATGCGACGCCGCCGCAACCGGCCAGCAGCCTGGTGATGTTGAACAACAACAACAGCGCTTCGCCGATCACCATCAACAACGGCGGGATCACCAACGACAGCACGCCAGTGATTCGCGGTTCGGCGGAAGCCGGTGCCACGGTGCGCGTGTATGACGGCACCACGCTGGTAGGGTCTGTGGTAGCAGGCACCGACGGCAGCTGGAGCATCACCACCAGCACCTTGAGCAACGCCGCGCACACGCTGAACGTCACTGTGACCGATCCGGCGGGTAACGTCAGTCCGCAGGCCTCGCTCTCGTTAACGGTGGATACTTCAACCCCCGCCGCCGTCACCACCTTTGGCGTGTACAACAACGCCAATACCACCGCGGTGCAGGTGGCGAATGACGGCTACTCTAACGACAACACGCCTGTGCTGCGCGGTACCGGCGTAGCGGGCACCACCATTAATGTCTACGAGGGCAGCACCCTGCTCGGCACCACCACCGTGGGCGATAACGGCGTGTGGCGCTTCGAAACCAGCGTGAGAGACGAGGGAACGCACAGCTATACCGTGTCCGTGACCAATGCGGCTGGCACCACTGGGCCAGAAGCGGAACCGATCACCATCACTATTGATACGCAAGCGCCTGATGCCATTACTAATCTGGTGGTCAACGATAATGTCGGCACTGTCACCGGTCCGTTGAGCGACGGTCAAACCACCGATGACAGCACGCCAACGCTGAGCGGCACGGGCGCAACTGTTGGTAACGTAGTGGCGATTTTCGATGGCACCACGCTGCTGGGCTCGGTAACGGTAGGCGCAGGCGGCGCCTGGAGCTTCACGACGGCGGCCCTGAGCAACGGTTTGCACAGCTTCACGGTGCAGGTCACGGATCAGGCCGGTAACGTCGGCCCCGCTTCTGCACCATTCGGCATCAACGTGCAGGCGGATTTGCCTCCGGCCACCAGCACCTTGCAGATCACTGATGACAGCGGCAGCGCCTTGGTGACCTTAACCAACGGCGCCTACACCCAAGACACCACGCCGGTGCTCACCGGGCAGAGTACCGCGAATAACATCGTCCGCATCTTCGACGGCACGACAGAAATTGCCAGCGTGACCGTGGGCGCAAACGGGCAGTGGACCTACACGCCGACCTTGGGTGAAGGTGCCCACGCGATTTCGGTGCTGGTCACCGATTCCGCCGGTAACAACGGCGTGCAGTCGCCTGCCACCACCATCAACGTTGATACCGTTGCACCTGACGCTGTAACCAACCTTGCCGCCGCCAACAACAACGGCAGCACGCCAGTAACCATCGCCAACAACGGCGTTACCAACGACAGCACGCCGCAGTTGACCGGCACCGCAGAAGCCAACGGCATTGTCACTATTTACGATGGCACCACCGCAATTGGTTCCACCACCGCCAGCGGCACCGGCGCGTGGAGCTTCACTTCACCGGTGCTGAGCCAGGGTGGACATGCCCTGAGCGTGACGGTGACGGACGCAGCGGGCAACGTCAGCGGCAATTCGAATGTGGTGAATCTGACGGTCGATACCGTGGCACCGAACGCGTCAACGCTGGTGATCACCAATGACAACGCCGCGCCGGTCACGGTGCCAAACGGCGGTGCCACCAACGACAGCACGCCAGTGCTGAGCGGCACGGCGGAAGCCAACAGCATTGTCACCGTTTACGATGGCACCACGGTGCTGGGTTCTGTTGCCGTCGGTGTGGGGGGAGCCTGGAGCTTCCCGGTGGCTACCGCGTTGAGCGAAGGCAGCCACACCCTCGGCGTGCGCGTCACGGATGCTGCAGGCAACACCGGCGTGGCCGCCAGCGCCACTATTGTGGTGGACACCACACCGCCAGCGGCTATCACGGGTCTGACTGCCAGCAACAACAACGGCAGTTCGCCAGTCACGATTGCCAACAACGGCAATACCAATGACAACACGCCAGCGCTGAGCGGCACGGCGGAAGCGGGCAGCATCGTGAGAATTTACGATGGCACGACCTTGCTGGGTTCGGTCACCGCCAGCAGCACCGGCGCGTGGAATTACACCTCAACGGCTTTGAGCGACGGCTTGCATACGCTTAACGTCCGGGCGACCGATGCGGCGGGCAACGTCAGCCCGAACGCGGCGATTACCCTGAACGTGATCACCGAAGCGCCTGCGCCAGTGGCTGACCTGGTGGTGAATGACAATGTCGGCACGGTAACCGGCGGTCTGGCGAACGGTGGCTCCACCGATGACAACACGCCAACCCTCAGCGGCACCGCTAACCCCGGCAATGTGGTGGTGATCAGCGAGGGCGGCACGGTGCTGGGTTCCGTGGTGGCAGGCAGCAACGGCGCGTGGACCTTTACCACGGCCGCGCTGAGCGAAGGATCGCATCCGTTGAGCGTCACGGCGCGGGATGCGGCGGGCAACAGCAGTACGCCGACCAACTTCACCGTTGTGGTGGATACCGTCGCGCCTGCTACCTCAACGCTGGTGATCACCAACAACGACGCCACACCAAATGTGACGGTGCCGAATGGCGGTTCCACCAACGACAACACGCCAAGGTTGAGCGGCGTGGCGGAAGCCAACAGCATCGTCACCATCCGGGATGGCAGCGCGGTGCTCGGTTCGGTCATCGCGGGTAGCGACGGCACGTGGAACTTCACTACCGCCGCGCTCGGTCAGGGATCGCATGCGTTAAGCGTCACCGTCACGGACGCCGCCGGTAACACCAGCGGTAGCACCTCGGCAACCGTGATTATCGACACCACGCCGCCAGCGGCGGTGACTGGCCTGGCCGCGGCCAACAACAACGGCAGCACGCCAGTACCGATTGCCAATAACGGCAGCACCAACGACAACACGCCACAGATCAGCGGTACCGCGGATGCGGGCAGCATCGTGCGCGTTTACGATGGCACCACCTTGCTCGGTTCGGTGGTGGCTGGCAGCAACGGCGCGTGGAGTTTGACCTCCACCACGCTCGCTGATGGCCCGCACACCATCAACGTGACCGCCACCGATGCGGCAGGCAACGTTGGCGAGAATGCATCAATTACGCTGAATGTGGATACCGCGGCTCCGGCTCCGGTCACCAATCTGCTGATCACCGATGATGTCGGCAGCAGCACCGGGCCGTTGGCGAACGGCGCGGTCACCGATGACAACCGACCAACCCTGAGCGGCACGGCGGAAGCGGGCGCGATTGTTACCATTCTCGACGGCACCACGGTGCTGGGTTCGATCACCGCAGGCAGCGACGGCGCGTGGAGCTTCACTACCGCCGCCTTGAGCAACGGCGTGCATCCGCTGAGCGTGACGGTACGTGATGCGGCGGGCAACACCAGCGCGGCCTCGGCCACGGTATCGATCACGGTGGATACCGTGGCACCGAATGCCTCAACGCTGGTGATCACCAACGACAGCGGCACCACACCGGTGACGGTGCCGAGTGGCGGTGCCACTAACGACAGCACGCCAGTGCTGAGCGGCACGGCGGAAGCGAACAGCTTGGTGATTATTCGCGATGGCACCGCGGTGCTTGGCTCCGTCACGGTCGGCAGCACCGGGGCGTGGAGCTTCACCACCAGCACCTTAACCGACGGCACGCATCCGCTCAGCGTTACGGTGACCGATGCGGCGGGTAACGTCAGCGGCACCACTTCGGCGTCGGTGATTATCGATACCACGCCGCCGGTGGCGGTAACGGGGCTGGCGGCCGCCAACAACAACGGCAGCACGCCGGTGGCCATCGCCGCAGGCAGCAGCACCAACGACAACACGCCAGCGCTGAGCGGCACGGCGGAAGCGGGCAGCATCGTGCGCGTCTACGATGGCACCACCTTGATCGGGTCGGTGGGAGCAGGCAGCAACGGCGCGTGGAGTTTGACCTCCACCACGCTGGCGGACGGCTTGCATACCATCAACGTCCGGGCGACCGATGCGGCGGGCAACGTTAGCCCGAATGCCTCTATCGCCTTCACCGTGGACACCGTGGCACCGGCACCGGTAAGCAATCTGGTGATCACCGATGACGTCGGCAGCAGCACCGGGGCCTTGGCGAACGGCGCGGTCACCGATGACGCTACGCCAACCCTGAGCGGCACGGCGGAAGCGGGCGCGATTGTCACCATTCTCGATGGCACCACGGTGCTGGGTTCGGTGACCGCAGGCAGCAACGGCGCGTGGACCTTCACCACCGCGACCCTGAGCAACGGCGTGCATCCGCTGAGCGTGACGGTGAAAGATGCCGCCGGTAACACCAGCGCGGCGTCGGCAACGGTGTCGATTACCGTGGATACCGTGGCGCCGACCGCCTCAACGCTGGTGATCACCAACGACAGCGGCAGCACGCCGGTGACGGTGCCGAGTGGCGGAGCCACCAACGACACCACGCCTGTGCTGAGCGGCACGGCGGAAGCGGGCAGCCGCGTCTCCATCTTTGATGGCAGCACGCTGCTCGGCACGGCGATTGTTAACAGTAGCGGCGCGTGGACCTTCACCACCAGCACCCTGACGCAGGGCACGCACCCGCTCAGCGTCACGGTAACGGATGCGGCGGGTAACGTTAGCGGCAGCACCTCGGCGTCGGTGATTATCGATACCACGCCGCCGGCGGCAGTCACCAATCTGGTGGCGGCCAACAACAACGGCAGCACGGCGGTGACCATTCCGAACAATGGCGTCACCAATGACAGCACGCCGCTGTTGACCGGTTCCGGGGAGGTGGGCGCGCGCATCAGCGTGTATGACGGTACGACCCTGCTGGGCACCACCACGGTGGGCAGCAACGGCACCTGGAGCTTTATCTCCACCGCGCTGAGCAACGGCACCCACACGCTGAACATCACCGCCACCGATGCCGCGGGTAACGTTAGCCCGCAAGTGTCAACGGTGATGACCATCGACACCGTGGCACCTGCGGCGGTCACCAATCTGGTGATCACCGATGACGTCGGCAGCAGCACCGGCGCCTTGGCCAACGGCGCGATTACCGATGACGCCACGCCAACCCTGAGCGGCACGGCGGAAGCGGGCGCGATTGTCACCATTCTCGACG
>CBIFUL010000018.1:0-81615 GCA_966185695.1 uncultured Pantoea sp.
CCAGGCATTAAATAAGTGAAGAAGCCCTGAACGAAAGTTCAGGGCTTTTTTACGTCTGTAAAACAGTATAAAAACGCCGTTTAGCTCATACAAAAATCGCGTTTTCAACATATCAATGCCTCCTCTCTAAGCATTTATCCTCCTTTCAACCACATAATAATGAAATCTACTACTTGGTCAGGTTGATTAATGTCCAATAAAGGCACATCTAAGGCTAAATCCTCATCACTGGCTACTGCAATAACATGCTCATCCAACAGCTCGGTAATTCCATTCATTAAGCCATAGCGCCACAGCGCAATTTTCGGCACATCCTCATTCTTAAAGCCTTCAATAAGCACCAGATCCAGCATCGACCTATCCATTTTAGAAGCCAATTCTCTGAGATTTGGTGCGATCGACGGTGTTTCGCACATCAAAGCCCAACGTTGACTACTGGCTACAATAACTTGGTCAGCGCCCGCTTTTCGTAGCACATAGCTATCTTTTCCAGGCGTATCGATATCCATTTGATGATGCGTGCGTTTAATTAATCCGGTTCGAATACCACGCGCTTTTAAAATTGGAATAACCTGTTCAAGCAACGTTGTTTTCCCTGTCCCGCTCCATGCGGTGATCGCAAGCATAGGAATATTCATGACAAGCGCTCCTCATTTTTGAGATCATTAGGGGTATTGATATTACGAAAAGCTGATTCTTCATCTGATAGCGTCACTGCATGCCCACCATATTCATGTAAAAACTGCATTAAACGCCGTTCCCCTCGTAATAGCCAAGCTTCAAGGTCATCGGCTAAAGTTCGATTAACCAACGCCAGTGTGGGATGCTCACGTTGTGTAGACCGGACCCATACCGCCGGAGCATTACCGCGTTGTTGCCATAAACGTGCCACAAAATCTGTAGGCAACCATGGCGTGTCACAAGCGCAAAACGCTACCCATTCCGTTTTACTGTTACGCAATCCACTTAACATACCCGCTAGCGGCCCGGGGTAGTCCGGCAGCAAATCTGTAACAACCTGACAACCGCTAGACTGATAACGATCAATGTTGCGATTGGCACTTATCAACACAATATTGACCTGCGGCCTAAATCGTCGCAGTACGTGCTGGTAAAGCGGTTCGCCTTGCAGAATGATCAACCCTTTGTCTCGGCCCCCCATTCGGCTGCCTTGCCCTCCTGCGAGGATTACGCCAGTAAATGCTGTCATCTTCGTCTCCTTGCTAGATTAGTGACGATGTTTAGAGGTGGCAGCGTATCACCTGCAAAAAGGAATCACTGATGAAATATCACCGCTTAAATGAATTGCTTGAATTGTTGCAGCCGGCTTGGCAAAAGGAATCTGACCTCAACCTGTTGGCATTTTTACAAAAACTGGCTCAGGAATCTGGTTTCAGTGGCCCATTAAGTGAATTAACGGATGATGTATTAATTTACCATCTCAAAATGCGCGATGCAGACCGACAGGAGGCTATTCCTGGGCTGAAGAAGGACTACGAGGTAGATTTCAAAACCGCGCTATTACGCGCGCGTGGTGTGATCAAGGATGATGAGTAGTGTTATCCTTGCGCATTCTTAGCAAGGTAACACACAGGCAAAATGATGAGCGAAGCCGCATTTAATTTCCAGACGTTAAACCCTGATGTCATTCTGGATGCACTTTGGGATGCAGGTTTGCGTGTCGAATCAGGCTTAACCGCCCTCAACAGCTATGAA
Source organism: uncultured Pantoea sp. (assembly GCA_966185695.1). Lineage (GTDB taxonomy): Bacteria > Pseudomonadota > Gammaproteobacteria > Enterobacterales > Enterobacteriaceae > Pantoea. The sequence goes on from CBIFUL010000018.1 coordinate 1,717, forward strand.
AACCGCGTGTATCAGTTCAGTGACGATGAAAAACGTCGCTACGTGGCGAAATTCTATCGTCCACAGCGTTGGAGTGAGCAGCAAATCCTCGAAGAACATCAATTCACGCAGGATATGTTAGGTGACGACATTCCAGTGGCCGCGCCGTTGGCATTACAGGGCAGTACGCTGCATCATCACGCAGGGTTTATGTTTGCGGTTTTCCCAAGTTTGGGTGGACGGCAATATGAAACTGACAATGAAGATCAGATGGAGTGGGTTGGCCGTTTTCTGGGGCGTATGCACCAAACTGGACGCAAAAAAGTGTTTCAGCAACGTCCAACGTTTGGCTTGCAAGAGTATGTCTTTGAACCGCGTCATGAGTTAGCGAACAGTGCATTAGTTCCTGATGCCCTCAAAGATGCCTTATTGACGGCAGTCGACACGTTAACTGCCACTCTTCAGCTCCGCTGGCATCATCAATGGCAGCCGCTCAGATTGCATGGCGATTGCCATCCAGGCAACATTCTGTGGCGTGATGGTCCGATGTTTGTTGATCTTGACGACGCGCGTAATGGGCCAGCGGTACAGGACTTATGGATGCTGATCAATGGCGATCGCCAGGAGCAACTTATCCAATGGGACATTTTGCTGGAAGCCTACAGTGAATTTAGTGAATTCAATACTAACGAACTGTCACTTGTTGAACCTTTACGCGCCATGCGCATGGTTTATTATTTGGCGTGGGTAGTGCGCCGCTGGCAAGATCCCGCTTTTCCGCGCGCCTTCTCCTGGATGCAGGATGAAGATTTTTGGCGTCGACAGATTGCACTATTTATCGAGCAGGAAAAGTTGTTACACGAACCGCCGTTACAGCTTAGCCCGCAATATTAATGAAGTTCTTAGGAGATGTTTTCACGATGAAAAAGATTATGTTCGCGCTGGTAGGATTGATGCTGGCTTTTGGCGCCTCAGCGGCACAGTTCAATGATGGCAAGCAATTCACTACTTTGCCAAAACCCGTTGCCGGAGAACCGCAGGTACTGGAGTTCTTCTCCTTCTTCTGCCCGCACTGCTATCAGTTTGAGCGCGTCTATCACGTAAGCGATGCCGTTAAAAAGAATCTCCCAGCGGATACCAAAGTTACCAAATATCACGTTGATTTCCTTGGCGGTGAGTTAGGTCCTGTTGTGACTCAGGCATGGGCTGTAGCCATGGCGCTGGGCGTGGAAAGTAAGGTAACGGCACCCATCTTTGATGGCATTCAAAAAACTCAGACGGTAACCGATGCTGCCAGCCTGAAAGAGACCTTCATTAAAGCCGCAGGCATTTCATCTGAAGATTATGATGCCGCCTGGAATAGCTTTGCGGTTAAAGCGCTGGTTGCTCAGCAACAGAAAGCAGCCTCAGACGTCAATCTTCAGGGCGTGCCTGCCATCTTTGTTAACGGCAAATACATGGTTAACAATGGCGGTCTAGATACCAGTTCTATGGATAATTTTGTTGCGGATTACGCCAACGTGGTGAAATTCTTAGTCGAGAAGAAATAACATAACCTCATATAACGCCGACAATGTCGGCGTTTTTCTTGCAGTTACCGCATTGCCAATTTCTCCTTTTTACTCACCCCTTCGCTTAATATCCACATGGACGATCACCTTTTCAATTAGGTGCACTGTGTCACGGTAAGTGCATAACTTATTGATTAAAAACATTATTAAAACGTAAATTGATTGCAATTAGCGTAAATAACAATACGTTATGAAATTTACGCACAAACTTATCCACAAGTGGATCCTTGCGATCCGCGCCGCGTAACGGTGAAAAAAATCCGCTTTAGCCCGCTCACATTCAACATTCACCTCGGGATGTGGCATCCTTATAGCCCTCATTATCGCAACGAAGAAAATACAAACCTATGGCGCAAATCGCAGAGAACCCCCTGATTCTGGTCGACGGCTCTTCTTATCTCTATCGGGCCTATCATGCTTTTCCGCCGCTGACTAACAGTGCAGGCGAGCCAACTGGCGCGATGTATGGTGTGCTCAACATGTTGAAAAGCTTGTTGATGCAGTATCAACCAAGTCATGTGGCTGTGGTTTTCGATGCCAAGGGCAAAACCTTCCGCGATGAGTTATTTGAGCACTACAAATCCCATCGCCCACCCATGCCGGACGACTTACGGGCGCAGATTGAACCATTACATGAAATGGTGAAGGCGATGGGCTTACCCTTGCTGGCGGTGAGCGGCGTTGAAGCTGATGACGTAATTGGAACGTTGGCGCAAGAGGCGGAAAAGCTCGGTCGTCCAGTGTTAATCAGCACCGGCGATAAAGATATGGCGCAATTAGTTACGCCTACGATCACGCTAATTAACACCATGACCAACACGGTACTTGGCCCTGATGAAGTTGAGGCAAAGTACGGCGTGCCGCCTGCGCTGATCATCGATTTTCTCGCCATGATGGGCGACAGCTCGGACAACATTCCGGGCGTGCCTGGCGTAGGTGAGAAAACGGCGCAGGCGCTGCTACAGGGTTTAGGCGGCATGCAGTCGATTTACGATAACCTCGACAAAGTGGCGGATCTGTCTTTCCGTGGTGCTAAAACCATGGCCGCGAAGCTTGAGCAGAATCGTGACGTAGCTTTCTTGTCGTATCAGCTGGCAACCATCAAAACTGACGTGGTGCTGGAATTAACCTGCGATCAACTTGCCGTTAATGAACCCAACGTAGAAGCGCTGCAAGCCTTATTTAGCCGCTACGAATTTAAACGCTGGATCGCAGATTTGCAGGACGGCACGTGGTTGCAAGGGAAAAAGAGCAACACGCGGGCTCAGAAAGCCTTACCTGATGAGCCGGTCGCTGCCTTAGAAATCACGAGTGCACTCTCTGCCGAGGGTTATGTCACCATTCTCGATGAAGTGACTTTCGCTGAGTGGCTGGAAAAGCTGAAGAAGGCCGATCTGTTCGCTTTCGATCTGGAAACTGATTCGCTTGATACGCTGAGCGCCAATATTGTCGGCATTGCGTTGGCGATTGCACCAGGCGAAGCGGCCTATTTACCGGTGGGCCACGATTATCTTGATGCGCCAGAACAATTGGATCGTACCGAAGTGCTGAAGCAGCTGAAGCCGTTGCTGGAAGATCACCACGCATTCAAAGTTGGACAGAACCTCAAGTACGATCGCGGCGTGCTGAAGAATTATGATATTGAATTGAATGGCATCAAGTTCGATACCATGCTGGAATCTTACTGCCTCAACAGCGTGGGCGGTAAACATGACATGGATAGCCTGGCGGCACGCTGGCTTAACCACAAAACCGTTACCTTTGAAGAGATTGCGGGTAAAGGCAAAAATCAGCTCACCTTTAATCAGATTGCGATTGAAGAAGCCGGGCATTATGCCGCTGAAGATGCTGACGTCACGCTGCAACTGCACCTCAAGATGTGGGAAAAGCTGGAGCCTGAAGCAGGACCAAAAACAGTATTTCAAGACATTGAGATGCCGCTGTTAAAGGTGATCTCACGTATTGAGCGCAACGGCGTGCTAATTGATCAGAATATTCTCGCGAAACATTCGCAGGAGCTGACGACGCGTTTAGCGGAGCTGGAGCTGAAAGCGCATGAACTGGCGGGCGAGCCATTTAATCTTTCATCCACTAAACAGCTGCAAACAATTCTCTTTGAAAAGCAGGGCATTAAACCCACCAAGAAAACGCCGGGCGGCGCACCCTCGACCAGTGAAGAAGTGCTGGCGGAATTAGCGCTCGACTATCCGCTGCCAAAAGTAATTCTTGAACATCGTGGTTTGTCGAAGTTGAAATCTACCTACACCGACAAGCTGCCTCTGATGATTAACCCGATCACTGGCCGCGTGCATACTTCCTACCATCAGGCTGTTACCGCCACTGGACGCCTCTCTTCCACCGATCCGAACCTGCAAAATATTCCGGTGCGTAACGAAGAAGGTCGCCGTATTCGTCAGGCATTTATTGCCGGTAAGGACAATATTATTGTCGCAGCGGACTACTCGCAGATTGAGCTGCGTATTATGGCGCACTTGTCGCAAGATAAAGGCTTGCTGGATGCGTTTGCGCAAGGCGAAGACATTCACCGTGCAACGGCGTCAGAAGTCTTTGGCGTGGCGTTAAGCAAGGTTACTGGTGAGCAACGTCGCAGCGCGAAGGCCATTAACTTTGGCCTGATTTATGGTATGAGCGCGTTTGGTTTATCGCGTCAGCTTAATATCGGCGCTGGTGAAGCCAAGAAATACATGGATCTCTACTTCGAACGCTATCCTGGCGTGCTGCGTTACATGGAAAAGACGCGTTCGCAGGCGGCGGAGAAAGGTTATGTCGAAACGCTCGATGGTCGTCGCTTGTGGCTGCCTGATATCGCTTCCAGTAACGCCATTCGCCGCAAAGCGGCCGAACGTGCGGCGATTAATGCCCCGATGCAAGGCACCGCAGCGGATATCATTAAGCGAGCAATGATTGCCGTTGATGGCTGGCTGTTAGAGCAGAATGACGACGCGGTGAAAATGATCATGCAGGTACACGATGAATTGGTGTTTGAGATCCGCAAAGACGTAGTTGAAAGTGCCAGCGAGAAAATTCGTCACCTGATGGAAAACAGCATGAAGCTGGATGTGCCTCTGCAAGTCGAGGTAGGAACGGGCGATAACTGGGATCAAGCACACTGATTTGGCTTTGCCAGCAGCTTATGCAAGCCGCTGGCATCGTCATAAGAAAAAAGTTTAGTTAATCGGTTCAGCAACATCCGAAGCGGGACGTTAAATGGGGTGACGGGTAACTGCTTATCGGCTAAGCATTTTTTTAGTAATTAAACTACATGCTACGCATGAAAATGTGACGAACCTGGAAAAAAAGACGCTGAATCCTGAAACTTAACAACAAAAAACCCTTTGTCGGTCAGGGAAAATCAGGTAAAGTTTGTCGCGTAGGGTACAGAGGTAAGATGTTCTATCTTTCAGACCTTTTACTTCACGTAATCGGATTTGGCTGAATATTTAGCCGCCCCAGTCATTTATGACTGGGGCGTTTTTTATTGGGCTTTTTCTGAAAAGCGGATTGAATAATCCGCTCGTAAAATCAGTCGGTTGATGCGTCGTCATCGCCTTCTTGCGCGGGCTGGAATTCGTTAAACCAGCTGTCTAATTTCTGACGCACCACATCAACGCCCAGCTTTTTCAGCGACGAGAACATCTCAACCTGCACATCGCCCATGAAGCCTAATGCCGCCTCACGCACCATTTTTAATTGCGCTTTGCGCGCGCCGGATGCCAGCTTGTCCGCTTTGGTCAGCAGCACCAGCACGGGAATTTGGCTCTGCACCGCCCATTCGATCATATTCTGATCGAGATCTTTCAGTGGATGGCGGATATCCATCAGTACCACCAATCCCTTCAGCGCCTGACGCTTCTGTAAATATTCTGACAGCGCACGCTGCCATTTACGCTTCATCTCTTCCGGCACTTCTGCGTAGCCATAACCGGGCAAATCCACCAGACGTTTGCCTTCGACCACTTCAAACAGGTTAATCAGCTGAGTACGGCCAGGCGTTTTACTGGTACGGGCCAGGCTTTTCTGATTGGTTAAGGTATTCAGCGCGCTAGATTTGCCTGCATTTGAGCGCCCCGCAAAGGCAACTTCAATGCCTGCATCCGCCGGCAAATGGCGAATATCTGGGGCGCTGAGCACGAAATGGGTCATGTGATAGTTCAAAGCAGACAAAGTAAAACTCCAGCAAAATGATTCGGGCAATTGCGCAGAGTATACCTGTAATGGCGCAAAAGTGCCCGATAGCGTCTTAACACGCTATTTTGTGAGAGATCGCCGACTATTACTGCCAGATTTTACCCTTTCATTGAAAATTCATTGATAGATTATTTGTTTAATTTCAATGAATTATGGAAATGTTACGCAATACCACTCTAAAATAGAGACAAGTCTCACTTGTTCATTTTACTCATTGGTCTACATTTGACGTCAGTGCACGGCAGCACCCATCAGGATGATGAGCTCAGGAGCGTCTGGGAAGACCAAGAGCATGGCAGGACACGATTCAGGCAGGAATCGAACAAGGACAGGGAATAATCGCAGGAGCGATGTGGCGAAGGAAAGACCGGGACGTTGTGAGCCGTAAAGGATTTAATCTGTGTTTCCTTCGAAAGAAGGTGTGAAATAAGGCGATAGCATAGGCTATCGCCTTTTTTCTTTGCGTGCTTTCTGCTAGATTTCGCCGCAATTCTATACTGAATAAAAACCGCTGAGACCGGACATCATGAAGCAACCTGCACAAGCCCCGCGTGGCAAACCTGCTGCAAAAGCCAAACGCAAATCGCGTGAAGAATTGAATCAGGAAGCGCGCGATCGCAAACGCGATAAAAAGCATAGCGGCCACAAGTCAGGCAGCCGCGCAAATCCGGAAACGCAATCTGCTGGCAAAGGCCAAGGCAAAAAGAGTTTGGATCCCCGCGTTGGCAGTAAAAAGCCCATCGCGCTGGTGGCCGATGGCAAAACTCAGCCAGAGAAAAAGCCTGTGGCAAAGCCTAAGCCCAAAGCCGAGAAGGTACGTCTGACGCCGCAGGAAGAGTTGGCGAAGTTGGAAAATGACGAACGTCTCGATACCTTATTGGATCGCCTGGAAAACGGCGAAACGCTGAGCGGCGAAGATCAGGCTTGGTTGGATTTAACCTTAGATCGCATTGATGAGCTGATGGAAACCTTGGGCATCGCGCTGGATGACGAAGCTGAAGATGAGCAAGCAGAAGACGACATGATGCGCTTGCTGCGAGGCAACTAAGGTTATTTTGATCGGCATGCGGATTTGCGCATGCCGCGCTAAACAGGTATTCACCTATGTTTTGGCCTGGATCAATTTTCGCGCTGCTGCTGACATGTTATCTGATCTGGTTATTGTTTAAACTACGCCGCCTGTCGCGTCTGAAGTCGCGTTTACGTCGGCGTTCAGCCCACCGCTTCGTCCACTCTTCTGCTACGCGACCCTTCCTTAGACGACGTCACCGTAAGGAGTGAGCATGTCATCGCAGCAGATAGAATGGGATCAGCGCCTGATCGAAAAATACAACTATGCCGGCCCGCGTTACACCTCCTATCCCACCGCTTTAGAGTTCAGCGAGAACTTCGCCGAAACTGATTTCCAACAAGCAGCTGTGCGCTATCCCGAACGTGCGCTGTCGCTGTATGTTCACATCCCGTTCTGCCATCGTCTTTGCTACTTTTGCGGCTGCAATAAAATCGTGACGCGCCAGCTACACAAAGCCGATCGCTATTTGGATGTGCTCGAGCATGAAATCCGTCAGCGCGCGCCGCAGTTTGCCGGGCGCACGGTCACACAGCTGCATTGGGGCGGCGGGACGCCAACGTTCCTCAATCAGCCGCAGGTCACTCGGCTGGTGGCGCTGCTACGCGACAATTTCACGATTGCGCCTGATGTAGAAATGTCGATCGAAGTCGATCCACGCGAAATCGAACTGGAGATGATCGATCATCTGCGGGCTGAAGGTTTTAATCGCCTGAGCATGGGCGTGCAGGACTTCAACAAAGCGGTACAGGAACGCGTTAATCGCGTGCAGGACGAAGAAACAATTTTCGCGCTGGTGCAGCGTGCGCGTGCGCAGGGCTTTCGTTCCGTTAGCCTCGATCTGATCTATGGCCTGCCGCTGCAAACGCCAGAAAGCTTTGCCTTTACTTTGCAGCGCGTGATTGCGCTCAATCCCGATCGTCTTAGCGTCTTCAATTATGCGCACATGCCAACGCTGTTTGCGGCACAGCGCAAAATCAAAGATGAGGAGTTGCCGGGTGCCGCGCAGAAGCTGCAAATTTTGCAGGAAACCATTGCTACGTTAACCAGCGATGGTTACCAGTTTATCGGCATGGATCACTTCGCGCGGCCGGATGATGAGTTGGCGGTGGCGCAGCGCGCCGGTGAATTACATCGAAATTTTCAGGGCTACACCACGCAAGGCGCAACCGATCTGCTGGGGTTTGGCGTGTCGGCCATCAGCATGTTGGGTGACAGCTACGCGCAGAACCATAAAGAACTCAAAGGCTACTACGCGGACGTTGAGCAGCGCGGTAATGCGCTATGGCGCGGACTGACGCTAAGCGATGATGATTGTCTGCGCCGTGACGTGATCAAAGCGCTGATTTGTAATTTTGCCCTCGATTTCACAGCGATTGAAGCGCAATGGCCCATCACCTTTGAAGACTATTTCGCGGAAGATTTAACGCTTCTCGCGCCGCTGGTGCAGGATGGATTAGTGGCGCAGCGCGGACGCAGCTTGCAGGTTACCGGTGTTGGCCGCCTGCTGATTCGCAACATCTGCATGTGTTTTGATGTGTACATGCGGCAAAAGGTGCGCATGCAGCAATTTTCACGCGTGATATAAAAACACAAAGGGAGCCATCAGCTCCCTTTGTTATCACTGAAACGCGCAATCCAGCTGCGCTATTCCATTCCCAGCTCTTTCAGCTTTCGCGTCAGCGTATTACGTCCCCAACCCAGCAGGCGCGCAGCTTCCTGTTTATGCCCTTGCGTATGGCGCAGCGCAGTGGTGAGCAACGTCCGTTCCATTTCCGGCTGTGCTTCCGACAGCAGGTTTTGATGTCCGGAACGCAGTGCGCGATCGGCCCATTGCGCCAGGAGCGTGGCCCAGCTATCAGGCAGCGACTGCACCGGATTATCCGGCGTGCTGGATTCAAACAGTTCCGGCGGCAGATCCTGAATCAACACTTCCTGGCCGGCGGCCATGACGGTTAACCAGCGGCAGGTGTTTTCCAGCTGACGTACGTTACCGGACCAATGCAGACGCGTCAGCGCCGTTTCGGTTTCCGGATGCAGGATCTTCGCTTCAACGCCTAATTCGCGTGCTGCTACCTGCAGGAAATAACGCGCCAAACGTGGAATGTCTTCGCGGCGCTCGCGCAGCGGCGGCAGATGAACGCGAATCACGTTAAGACGATGGAACAAATCTTCACGGAACTTGCCTTCCTGCACGCGCAGCTCGAGGTTTTGATGCGTTGCCGCGATGATGCGAACATCTACCTTCACGGGCGCATAGCCGCCGACGCGATAAAACTGGCCATCGGCTAACACACGCAGCAAGCGGGTTTGCACATCCAGCGGCATATCGCCGATCTCATCGAGGAACAGCGTGCCGCCATCGGCCTGTTCAAAGCGGCCCTGACGAATTTGATTCGCGCCAGTAAACGCCCCTTTTTCATGGCCAAACAGCTCGGACTCGATCAAATCTTTGGGAATGGCCGCCATATTCAAGGCGATAAACGGTGCCTTCGCGCGTGGACTATGCCGATGCAAAGCATGCGCCACCAGCTCTTTACCGGTGCCGGATTCGCCGTTGATCAACACGCTGATCGACGAACGTGACAGGCGACCAATAATGCGGAACACATCCTGCATCGCTGGCGCTTCACCAATGATGTCGGTGGTTGGGCCGCTCACCGGCTGATTACGCGGCTGCTGCTGTTCCTGATAATGGCTGATTGCACGCTCTACCAATGCCACTGCTTCATCAATATCAAATGGCTTTGGTAGATAGTCGAATGCACCTTGCTGATAAGCGCTGACCGCTGCGTCCAGGTCCGAGTGCGCGGTCATGATGATCACCGGCAGCATCGGATGACGCTGTTTAATCTGTTTCAGCAATGCCAGGCCATCCATGCCCGGCATGCGAATATCTGACAATAAAACGTCTGGGGTTTTGCTTGCGAGTGCATCCAGCACGTCGTTGCCGCTGTCAAAGGTTGCGCAGCTCAAACCGGCTCCAGTGAGCGCACGTTCAAGCACCCAGCGGATGGAGCTATCGTCATCGACGATCCAGACTATCCCTCGTTGCATAGAAACCTCACTGGCGAATAGGCAAATAAACCGAGAATTCGGTGTGACCAGGCCAACTGTTAAATTCAATTTTTCCAGAATGCTGATCGATCAGGCTACGCGCGATGGAAAGACCTAAACCGGTACCGCCTTCGCGTCCGCTCACCATCGGATAGAACAGCGTGTCTTGTAACTGCGCCGGAATACCGGGGCCGTTATCTTCAATATCGATGCGTGCTACCAGGCGATAACGCGTTCCGTGCAGCGTGAGCTGGAAGGCGGTGCGCGTGCGCATCACAATCGTGCCACCTTCGCTGCCCAGCGCCTGCAACGCGTTACGCACCACGTTTAACAGCACTTGTTCAATTTGATCGGGATCGTGCGGCAGTTCCGGCAGACTTGGATCGTAATCACGCACCAGCGAAACGTTATCCGGCAGCTCCATCGACACCAAATTCACCACTCGTTCCGCCACCTGATGAATGCTTTGCGTCACGTGCAAACCGGGTTGCTGCGGGCCTAACAGACGATCAACCAAATTGCGCAAGCGGTCGGCCTGCTCAATGATGATGCGGGTATATTCGTGCAGAGAAGGATCGGGTAACGCGCGGGTTAACAACTGCGCGGCGCCACGTAATCCTCCCAGCGGATTCTTAATTTCGTGTGCCAGCCCACGCACTAAATCGCGTGCAGCCACTTGTTGAGCGTGCTGCAACTGTTCCTGGCTAAGACGGCGTTGATTATCCATTGGCGCCATTTCCAGTAAGATCAGGCCATCCGGTAAACGCTGTGCAGTCAGCGACATGATGTGCGCGCGGCCATCGACCACTAATGTCACTTCGCTGTCTGTAAAGCCCAGGCCAGCTCCAAGACTCTCGTTCATCACCTCAATATTCAGCGAAAAATAGCCGGTTAATTCCGGTAATGGCGTGCCGAACAATTTACGTGAGCTTTGCGACAATAATTGCTGCGCCGCAGGATTGGCGTAATGGATAACTAAATCGTTATCGACCAGCAAAATACTGTTGATCAGGGAGTTGAGAATCTGCCCCGCGTCGGGCAGCGTACCAGTTGCCATACAGCGTTCCTCTGCACCAAATTAGTGCATTATAGCCTTTTGGGACGGAAATCTGTCGCTTAAACGGTGTCTGCGCGGAGAAAAAAGCCCATCCGAAGATGGGCCAAAGTTTCCACGGCAATATTAAAAATGTTCAGGTTCTTCACGCCGCCAAATCATACGGCGCAAAGCAGGCTGAATTTTTAAATTAAACGCTGTAGTACAGTTCGAACTCAACGGGGTGTGGAGTCATACGTACGCGGTCAACATCTGGCTTACGCAGTTCGATGTAAGCATCGATTGCGTCGTCAGTGAATACGCCGCCACGCGTCAGGAACTCACGGTCTTCGTTCAGTGCGTTCAGTGCTTCTTCCAGAGAACCTGCAACCTTTGGAATCTCTGCTTCTTCTTCTGGAGGCAGGTCATACAGGTTTTTGTCCATGGCATCGCCAGGGTGGATCTTGTTGATCACGCCATCAAGACCAGCCATCAGCAGCGCGGTAAACGCCAGGTATGGGTTAGCCGCTGGATCCGGGAAGCGTGCTTCGATACGACGTGCTTTCGGGCTGGCAACCACTGGGATACGGATTGACGCTGAACGGTTACGCGCTGAGTAAGCCAGCATAACCGGCGCTTCGTAGCCTGGAACCAGACGCTTGTACGAGTTAGTGGTTGGGTTCGCCAACGCATTGATGGCTTTAGCGTGCTTGATGATACCGCCGATGTAGAACAGCGCCGTTTCAGACAGGCCGCCGTATTTGTCGCCAGCGAACAGGTTCACGCCGCCTTTTGACAGGGACATGTGGCAGTGCATGCCAGAACCGTTATCGCCGAACATTGGCTTAGGCATGAAGGTGGCAGTTTTGCCATAAGCGTGTGCAACGTTGTGCACCACGTATTTGTAGATCTGAATTTCGTCAGCTTTTTTGGTCATGGTGTTGAAGCGGGTTGCCACTTCGTTCTGACCAGCAGTTGCCACTTCATGGTGGTGTGCTTCAACAACCAGCCCCATTTGCTCCATTGTCAGACACATAGCAGAACGGATGTCCTGCGCTGAGTCTACTGGTGGCACTGGGAAGTAACCGCCTTTCAGACCTGGACGGTGGCCTTTGTTGCCGCCTTCATACTCTTTACCGGTGTTCCAGCACGCTTCGATATCGTCGATAGCAACGTGTGAACCCGAAGTAGAAGAACCGAAGCGAATGTCATCGAACAGGAAGAACTCTGGCTCTGGTCCAAACAGCACGGTATCCGCGATGCCTGAAGAACGCAGGAACTCTTCTGCACGTTTTGCAATGGAGCGTGGGTCACGATCGTAGCCCTGCAGCGTGCCTGGCTCAAGGATGTCGCAGCGGATGATCAGCGTCGAGTCTTCGAAGAACGGATCCATCACCGCAGTGGTTGCATCCGGCATCAGCACCATGTCTGATTCGTTAATGCCTTTCCAGCCACCGATGGATGAGCCATCGAACATTTTGCCTTCTTCGAAGAAGTCAGCGTTAACCTGGTGAGCAGGGATCGTAACGTGCTGTTCTTTACCTTTGGTATCGGTAAAACGCAGGTCAACAAACTTAACTTCATGCTCGTTCATCATCGAGAGAACGTGTTCAGCGGACATACTCAACTCTCCTGGAAATGGTCATCTGTTGTCGTGGTGAGAGAACTCAAAATGCCTGGAATGTGTCACGACTACTGACCACCCCTGACTAAGATCCCGGCAAGCTATTCAGCCATCAGGCCACTGTCGTTTGCACTTAAAAAAGATAAAGCGAATTCTGTGCCAACTTTTTTTAAGCGCAATAAATAGCGCTGTGCGGCGCGCTGCGGTGCATCAGCAGCTGCACCAGAACAGACGCATTGCTTTATTATGGTGCAAAACGGTGCGCTGATGGCACTAAAATGGTGCATAAAGCCAGCAGAGTGCAGATATTTGCACCGCTAATGGTGCTAAAAACCAGCAGCGTGAGAATATTGTCGGGAAAACTGTGATCATGTTCAGTATTCCGCTTAATCCGTGTACAATACCGCGTTATTTCTATAATGCCTGAGGCAAAGCTGTGATCGAAAATTTGCGTAACATCGCCATCATCGCGCACGTTGACCATGGTAAGACCACCCTGGTTGACAAGCTGCTGCAACAGTCCGGTACTTTTGATGCTCGTACCGAAGCGACTGAGCGCGTAATGGACTCCAACGATTTGGAGAAAGAGCGTGGGATTACCATCCTCGCAAAAAACACCGCCATCAAATGGAATGATTACCGTATCAACATCGTTGATACCCCAGGACACGCCGACTTCGGTGGTGAAGTGGAACGTGTCATGTCCATGGTTGATTCGGTGCTGTTGGTTGTAGATGCGATGGATGGCCCTATGCCGCAAACCCGCTTCGTAACCAAGAAAGCTTTTGCTCATGGTTTGAAGCCGATTGTGGTTATCAACAAAGTTGACCGTCCGGGCGCGCGTCCTGATTGGGTTGTCGATCAGGTGTTCGACCTGTTCGTAAACCTGGATGCAACCGACGAGCAGCTGGACTTCCCGATCATCTTCGCTTCGGCGTTGAACGGTATCGCGGGTCTGGAACATACCAACATGGCTGACGACATGACCCCGCTGTATCAGGCGATCGTCGACCACGTTTCTCCACCACAGGTTGAAGTTGAAGCGCCACTGCAGATGCAAATCTCGCAGCTGGACTACAACAACTACCTGGGTGTTATCGGTATCGGCCGCATCAAGCGCGGTACGGTTAAGCCGAACCAGCAAGTAACTATCATTGATAGCGAAGGCAAAACCCGTAACGGTAAAGTCGGTAAAGTGCTGGGCCACTTAGGTCTGGAGCGTATCGAAAGCACCCTGGCGGAAGCTGGCGATATCATCGCGATTACCGGTTTGGGCGAGCTGAACATCTCTGACACCATCTGCGACACGCAGAAAGTGGAAGCGCTGCCAGCGCTGAGCGTCGATGAACCAACCGTAACCATGTTCTTTAACGTCAACACTTCACCTTTCTGCGGTAAAGAAGGTAAGTTCGTGACCTCGCGCCAGATTCTGGAGCGCCTGAACAAAGAACTGGTTCACAACGTTGCACTGCGCGTTGAAGAGACTGAAGATTCTGACGCCTTCCGCGTTTCCGGTCGTGGTGAGCTGCACTTGTCAGTTCTGATCGAAAACATGCGTCGTGAAGGTTTCGAGCTGGCGGTATCCCGTCCGAAAGTAATCTTCCGCGAGTTCGAAGGCCGTAAGCAGGAGCCATTCGAAAACGTTACCCTCGACATCGAAGAAACCCACCAGGGTTCTGTGATGCAAGCGATGGGTGAGCGTAAAGGCGACCTGAAAAATATGGATCCAGATGGCAAAGGCCGTGTACGTCTCGACTACATGATCCCAAGCCGTGGTCTGATCGGCTTCCGTAACGAATTCATGACCATGACTTCAGGTACCGGTCTGCTGTACTCCACCTTCAGCCACTATGACGACGTTCGTCAGGGCGAAGTGGGCCAGCGTCAGAACGGTGTACTGATTTCTAATGGCCAGGGTAAAGCTGTCGCGTTCGCGCTGTTCAGCCTGCAGGATCGTGGCAAGCTGTTCCTGGGTCACGGTGCGGAAGTGTATGAAGGCCAGATCATCGGTATTCACAGCCGTTCTAACGACCTGACCGTAAACTGCCTGACCGGTAAGAAACTGACCAACATGCGTGCGTCAGGTACTGACGAAGCGACCACCCTGGTTCCACCGCAGAAAATGACGCTGGAACAGGCTATCGAGTTCATCGATGATGACGAACTGGTAGAAGTGACGCCACAGTCTGTACGTATTCGTAAACGTCACCTGACCGAGAACGACCGTAAGCGTGCGTCTCGCGGCGGTAAAGAGTAAGCGAAACAATCTGATATTAAGCCCCGCACTGCGGGGCTTTTTTTTGCCTGCAACCCGCTGTAACGCGCGATTGGCGAAAGTTGCACCCGCTTCCAGAATGCTGATTTCCCCCTGTCGTGCCTGTTCAGCACTGGTTTTTGCCGCTAGAGTGAATGATCCAGGGAATGATGAGGAGAGACGTCATGCTGTACATCTTTGATCTAGGCAATGTGATTGTTGATATCGACTTTAACCGGGTGCTGGGGGTCTGGAGCGATTTAGGTCGCGTGCCGCTCGCCACTTTACAGAGTCGTTTTCGCATGGATGAAGCGTTCGAAAAACATGAGCGCGGCGAAATTAGCGATCCTGAATTTGCTGCACGCATCTGTGACCAATTAGATATCGCTCTCAGCTATCCGCAATTCGTCGCGGGTTGGCAGGCGGTATTTGTTGGCGTACGTCCGGAAACGCTGGCCATCATGAACCAGCTGCGCGCCAAAGGTGAGCGCGTGGTGATCCTGTCGAATACCAACCAGCTGCACTTCGAATTTTGGCCGACCCAATATCCCGAAGTACAAAACGCGACCGATCGCCTGTATATGTCGCAGGACGTCGGAATGCGTAAGCCAGAAGCACGCATTTATCACCATGTGTTAGAGCACGAAGGCTTCACGGCCGATCAGGCGGTATTCTTTGATGACAACCAAGCCAATATCGACGCCGCGCGTGCGATCGGTATTGAAAGCGTGCTGGTGGTCGATAGCAAAACGGTGCCGGATTGGTTCGCAGGTCGTCTTTAAGTGCTAAAGCGACGACATCTGCGCCACTCGGCGCATGCCTTCTTCCTGTGGATCAAGTTGCTGTGGCAACGCATTGATGAAGACAACATGACGACGCAGGCCGGTAATCTGGCCTTCGTTTCCCTGTTGGCCCTGGTGCCGTTGATTGCGGTGGTATTCGCCCTGTTTGCTGCATTCCCGATGTACTCTGACATCAGCGTTCAGCTTAAACACTTCGTGTTTTCCAACTTAATGCCCGCCGCAGGCGATGTCATTCAGCGTTATCTCGACCAGTTCGTCGCTAACGTTAATAAGATGACGGCGGTCGGCGCGATCGGTTTGATCATCACCGCGCTGCTACTGATGCATTCGGTGGACAGCGCGCTCAATGCTATTTGGCGCAGTGACAAGCCGCGCCCGCTGGTCTATTCATTCGCGGTGTACTGGATGATTCTCACGCTTGGGCCGCTGCTTGCCGGTGCCAGTTTGGCAATCAGCTCGTATTTACTGTCGTTGCGCTGGGTGAATGTGTCTGGCGTCACCAGCTTAATCGACCAATCGCTGCGTATCTTCCCGCTGTTTCTTTCGGTGCTGGCATTTTGGTTACTCTACAGCATCGTGCCGACGCGACGCGTACCGTCACGTGACGCGCTGATTGGCGCGATTGTTGCTGGCCTGCTGTTTGAGCTGGGGAAAAAAGGCTTTGCGCTCTATGTTACGATGTTCCCTTCGTATCAATTAATTTACGGCGTGCTGGCGGTCATCCCGATCCTGTTCCTCTGGGTGTACTGGACCTGGTGTATTGTGTTGTTAGGCGCGGAAATCACCGTCACCCTCAACAGCTATCGCCAGTTAAAACAGCAAGAACGAATAAAAGAACGAGAGGAAACATGATTGCTTTGATTCAGCGCGTCACGCGCGCCAGCGTCAGCGTAGATAACGCGACGGTGGGCGAAATTGATGCCGGTTTGTTGGTGCTATTGGGTGTAGAAAAGGGCGATGACGAGCAAAAAGCACAACGGTTAACCGAGCGCGTATTGGGTTATCGCATCTTCGGTGACGAGAACGGCAAAATGAACCGCAACGTGCAGCAGGCTGGCGGCAGCGTGCTGGTGGTATCGCAATTTACGCTGGCCGCCGACACCAATAAAGGCATGCGGCCCTCATTCTCTGGCGGAGCTGAACCTGCCGAAGCGGAGCGTCTCTACCACTACTTCAGCGACTGTTGCCGATCGCAGGGAGTGACAACCGCCAACGGACGTTTCGCCGCTAATATGCAGGTTTCGTTAGTCAATGATGGACCGGTGACCTTTTGGTTGCAGGTGTGAGATTTTCAGCCGAGCGGCAAGGGATCAGCCACGCAAGCTCCGAACGAGAGAATCACTTTATGTATCATCTTCGCGTGCCGCAAACGGCGGAAGAGCTGGACATGTATTACCAGTTCCGCTGGGAAATGTTACGAAAGCCGCTGCGTCAGCCGCAGGGTTCCGAGCGTGATGCCTGGGATGCGTTAGCCCATCATCAAATGGTGGTGGATGAGCAGGGTAAAGCGGTGGCGATTGGCCGCTTGTACATCAATGCGGAAAACGAGGCGGCGATCCGCTTCCTCGCAGTGCATCCCTCCGTGCAGGGCAAAGGTCTTGGCACGCTGGTGGCGATGACGCTGGAGTCGGTGGCGCGTCAGGAAGGCGCCAAGCGCGTTACCTGTAGCGCGCGTGAAGATGCCGTCGAGTTCTTTGCCAAACTCGGTTACGTCAATCAGGGCGAAATCACTGCGCCGCAAACCACACCGCTGCGCCACTTCCTGATGATTAAGCCGGTGGTAACGCTCGACGATATTCTGCATCGCGCCGATTGGTGCGGACAGCTACAACAGGCGTGGTATGACCATATCCCGTTGAGCGAAAAGATGGGCGTGCGCATTCTGCAATACACCGGACAAAAATTTGTCACCACCATGCCGGAAACCGGCAACCAGAACCCACATCACACCCTGTTTGCGGGCAGCCTGTTCTCGCTTGCCACGCTCACCGGCTGGGGGCTGATTTGGCTGCTGCTGCGCGAACGCCATCTCGGCGGCACCATTATTTTGGCCGATGCGCATATTCGTTACAGCAAGCCCATTACCGGCCGTCCTGGCGCCATTGCCGATCTCGGCTCGCTGAGCGGCGATCTCGATCGTCTGGCGCGCGGTCGTAAGGCACGCGTGCAGATGGAAGTGGAGTTGTTCGGCGATGAGGAGCTGGGGGCGGTGTTTGAAGGCGTCTATATCGTGTTGCCTGCCGATGAAGAGGGCGCGTTAGAAGAGGGCGGTTCTGGCGCGCGTATTAATTAACGTCAGCAGGTCGCCCGACGCGGCGGCCTGCTTTTCATCCCCTTACTGTACTTGTCCACCGCGCATCGTCTGTTGCACCGCACCCGTATCCGTCGTGACAGAAAGCGAACCGTTCACGCTGGGACGCAGCGGTGCATCACCACTCAATGAACCTTTCATCTCTAACTGCAAGTTGCTGTTGCCGCTCAGTGATAACGCTGGCCAGCCCCAGTTTTGCAGCACGTTGGCCGGCACCGCCTGGCCTTTAAGATTCAGCGTTAGCGCACGTTGCGCATCTTGCCCGACATTCGCGGTGCCTTCCAGCAGTCCACCGCCGCTAAAGGCGCTCAGTTCAGTCACCTGAATCTGCTGATCGTTAGCGTTAAAAGCAATGGAAGGATGGCGCAGATCGTTACGATTAAAGGTGGCTTCCGCCGCGTTAAAGCTGGCTTTTCCGCTCCAGATTCCCCATTGGTGCTGACGCGCCAGCAGCAGGTTATCGGCGTTTCCATCCAGCGCCGTCATCTGGAACGGGAAGGCTGGATTGATATCGATAATCAGGTTGCGGTTAGCGGTGGCGCGCGTTACCACGACGCTGTCGAGCCAGCTTGGCAGCGTTTGCTGCCAGCGCGCGCGCCAGTTCTGCGGCAGCGTATATTCCAGCCCGGCAATCGCCACATCATCCAGCGTCAACCGTTTGTCGCTGCGCGTCCAGGCCCCGTTGGCGCGGATTACGCCATTCGCCCAACGCGAACTGAACTGGGTTAACGCCACGCCCTGCGCGGAAAGATTGGCATTGACGATCGGATCGTTCAGCTCAAACGCGCCATTGATAAAGTTACCGGCATTCATCGACAGCGAACCGTCATTGCTTTGCCAGTCGTCCCCGCGCCAGGTGACGTTTTTCAGGGTTAAATCGAGATCGGTGACTGCCCAATCGGGTCCTTGCAGACGCGCATCGGTCATATCCAGCCGGTTGATGCTCACCGACGGCACGCTGCGCAGCGGGCTGAGGAAAGCATTCAGGCTTTGATGGGTTTGCAGCCGGATATCATTAAGGCGCAACTGGTCGATCTGCCAGTTGCCCTGCGCATCGCGCTCGGCGTTACCGGTCATTGAACCCCGTGCTAAATCCGCGCCAATATTGCTCAATACCAAACGACGCTGCTGTACGCTGCCTTGCAGCAGCACATTGTTGCCCGGTACGCCGTTGAGCGTCAGCGCGCCCGCGCTAACCTGGAACTGCGCATCGGTGCCCAACACATCATTCGGCGTCGGCTTCCATGGCACAATGCCGCCGTTTACCCGCTCGGCAAACAGCGGCAGCGCGCTGTTGGGGCTATCAATACGCACGTTATTCAGTTGCAGACGCTGTGCCTGAATCGGCAGCGTGGTGTTCGATGTTTGATTGGCGAGGTTAATTTCGCCGTCGCGTATTTCAATGCTGTTGAAGTGCAGCGGATCGCTGAATTGCACTAGCGAGAAATCGAGATCCACCCGTTTCGCCACCAACACCGCGGGCTGGCCATCGTGGCCAAAGCTGACGTTATTGACTAGCAGATGGGAAGGCGAAGAGAAGTTGTGTTCAATCTTGCTCAGGGAAAGATGCCAGGCGGTTTTATCGCTTACCCAACGGCTAAACCAGCCAGCGCCCCATTGTGTTTGCAGCAACACATACAGAACGACCACCGCCAGAAAAACCAGCAGCAGTAAGGTAAGGAAAAACTTGCCTAAAAATTTCATCGCACTCATCCATCCCGATCGTTATCCGGTGAGTGGTTGTTATGCCTGAATTACCGTTGTAGCTCAACAGGCTGGAGGTAAATGCGGATAAATATCAGGCAGGCCGGAGCCTGCCTGAACACTTATTTTTCTTGCGGGAAGACGAGGTTCAGCACGATAGCGGTAATACCGCCCGCCGCGATACCGGATGACAGCAGGGTTTTCAGCCAGTCTGGTGCGAACTGCAGAATCAATGGCTGCTGCGAAACGCCCAAGCCAACGGCCAGCGACAGCGCGATGATCATGATGGCGCGGCGATTGAGCGGCTCGCGCGACACAATGCGCACGCCCGAAGCGGCGATGGTGCCGAACATCACAATGGTCGCGCCGCCGAGCACCGGTTCTGGAATGTGCTGCACAAAACCGCTTACCGCCGGGAACAGGCCCAGCACGATCAGCATCAGCGCGACCACAAACCCAACGTAGCGGCTGGCAACGCCGGTTAGCTGGATAACGCCGTTATTCTGGCCAAAGCAGGAGTTCGGGAAGGTGTTAAACAGCGCCGAGACAAAGGAGTTGAGTCCGTTCGCCAGTACGCCGCCTTTCAGGCGCTTCATATAGAGCGGCCCGCTCACCGGCTGTTCGGAAACGTCAGAGGTGGCGGTGATATCGCCAATGGTTTCCAGCGAGGTCACCATAAACACCAGCATCAGTGGGATCAGCAGATTCCAGTCAAAGCCCAGGCCGTAATAGAGCGGTGATGGCACTGCAATCAGCGGTTGATCGCTTGGTGTGCTGGTGGCTGGCAACATGTCCAGCGCCCACGCCAGCGCGTAGCCGACCGCCATGGCAATCACCAGCGACGCAACGCGCAAATAGGCGTTACGTTGGCGATTCAACAGAATAATTACCACTAACACCGCTGCCGCCAGCAGCAGATTTTTCGGCGCGCCGAAGGTGTGATCGTTCATCGCAGCAAAGCCGCCGCCAATGGACGTTAAGCCCACCTGAATCAGCGACAGGCCGATAATCATTACCACGATGCCGGAAACCAGCGGGGTGATAATACGGCGCGCCAGATGCAGCACGCGCGACAGCACCATTTCAGTACAGGACGCCACCATCAGCGTACCAAACAGTGCGGCCATCATGGTGGGTACATCCACGCCGCCATTTTTCAGCGCCATGCCGCCCATAATTAACGGCGTGACAAAGTTAAAACTGGTGCCCTGAATCGACAGCAAACCTGAACCCACCGGCCCCCAGGTTTTGATTTGCAAAATAGAGGCTACGCCCGAGGCAAATAGCGACATGCTTATGATGTGCTGCGTATCCTGCGCCGGTAAACCCAGCGCCTGACAAATCAGCAGCGCCGGGGTAATCACCGCGACAAACATCGCCAGCAAATGTTGGCAGGCAGCAAATAGCGTTTGCGGCAGCGGCGGGCGATCTTCCAAACGATAAATCAGTTCACTTTTCGAACTCGCAGGCTGCTGCGATTCAACGGTATTCACGGACATGGTGGGCGCTCTCAATTCCAGCAAAGGGGGGATTTTAAACGGTTGCGTTATGAAAGCAATCGTTTGCTACCACGCGTTTTAATCGGGCTGCATTGGAGATAAAGGAGGTTTAATTAGGCGTTGCTGTAGCGTTCAGTTTCCGGCAGCCAGCGCTCAATCAGCGCTTGTGCCTGTTCAGGATAGTGCTGGTGGATGTGACGCGCTACGCGCTGAACTTCCGGAATCATCGCCTGATCGCGCAGCAAATCCGCGACTTTGAAGTCGGCATTGCCCGTTTGACGTGTGCCCAGCATTTCGCCCGGACCCCGAATCTCCAGATCATGCTGCGCAATCACGAAACCGTCATTGCTATCGCGCAATACCTGCAGGCGTTTCTGCGCGGTTTTGCTCAGCGGCGCTTTATACAGCAGCACGCAATGCGATGCCACCGCGCCGCGGCCCACGCGTCCGCGCAGCTGGTGCAACTGCGCCAGGCCAAGCCGTTCCGGGTTTTCAATGATCATCAGGCTGGCATTCGGCACATCCACGCCAACTTCGATCACCGTGGTCGCGATAAGCAGTTGAATCTCATTGGCTTTGAACGCCGCCATCACCGCCTGTTTCTCCGTTGGTTTCATGCGGCCATGTACCAATCCCACCTGCAAATCCGGCAGCGCCACTTTCAACTCTTCCCACGTCGCTTCTGCTGCCTGCGCTTCCAACACGTCGGACTCTTCGATCAGCGTGCACACCCAATATGCCTGACGTCCTTCATGGCAGGCACTTTGCACCCGCGTGATGATCTCGCTGCGGCGGCTATCAGGAATCGCGACGGTGGTCACCGGCGTGCGGCCGGGCGGCAATTCATCGATGGTTGAGGTGTCGAGATCGGCGTATGCCGTCATCGCCAGGGTGCGAGGAATTGGCGTGGCGGTCATGATCAGCTGGTGCGGATGAAAGCCTTGTTCCTCGCCCTTTTCCCACAGTGCCAGCCGCTGATGTACGCCAAAGCGATGCTGCTCATCAATGATTACCAGCGCCATGCCGTTAAATTTCACCTGTTCCTGGAACAGGGCATGCGTGCCAACCACCATCGCGACCTGTCCGCTGGCAATGGCTTCCTGCTGCGCCTCGCGCGCTTTGCCTTTCTGCTTACCCGCCAGCCAGCCCACTTCAATACCCAGCGGCGCAAACCACTGACGGAAATTATTGGCGTGCTGCTCGGCCAGCAGCTCGGTGGGAGCCATCAATGCCACCTGCTTGCCGTGAGCGATGACGTTCAGCGCCGCCAGCGCCGCCACTAACGTTTTACCGGAGCCAACGTCACCTTGCACCAAACGCATCATTGGGAAATCGTTTTCCAGATCGCGTTCGATTTCCGCCACCACGCGTTGCTGCGCGCCGGTTGGCGAGAAGGGCAGCGCCGCCAGTAATTGATGGGCTAATGCATGACGCGGCGGCATCGGCAGCGCGTGGTGACGCTGAGCTCCGGCGCGAACCGCCAGCATGCTCAGGTTGTGCGCCAGCAGCTCTTCCAGAATCAAACGCTTTTGCGCTGGGTGGCGGCCCGTTTCCAGCTCGCTCAGACGTAAATCCGGCGGCGGGCGATGCAGCGTGCGCAGCGCATCCGGCAGGCTGATCATCCCGCCGCTGAGTTCCGCAGGTAAGAGCTCGGCGATCGGGCAGCTTTCCAGCAGCGTCAGCGCCTGATCGGTAAGATTGCGCAGCGTCGCCTGGCGAATCCCTTCGGTGGTGGGATACACCGGCGTCAGCGTTTCTTGCAGCTCTACGCCACCTTGTTCGCCCTGCACGCGATATTCGGGATGAATGATTTCGGCGCCGCGCTGACCCCGTTTAATTTCGCCATAAGCGGTTACGCGGCGGCCGGTTGCCAGGCTGTTTTTCATCCCGGCATTGAAATTGAAAAAGCGCATGGTCAGCATGCCGCTGCCATCGCTGATATGGCATACCAACATGCGGCGACGGCCAAAGGTGATTTCGCTGCTAAGCACTTCGCCTTCTACCGTGGCCCAAACGCCCGGCAGCAGGTCATTGATGTGATAAAGTTGGGTGCGATCTTCGTAGCGCAGCGGCAGATGCAGCAGCAAATCTTGAATAGTAAACAGGCCGAGCTTGGCAAGTTTACTCGCCTGGCTGGCGCCGACGCCGGTCAGGGTACTGAGCGGGATGGCATCCAGCAGACGGCCTTTCATTTTTTTCTTCCTGTGGCTTGCATGGTGGCCCACCATTCGCTGTCCGCTTCCACCTGGCCTTCGCCGTTGATGAACGGATACGGCAAGCCTTTTTGCACCGCAACGCGCGCCAGCACCGGATATCCGCCTTCGAACAGCAGACGCTGCTGCTCGTCTTCATCCAGCAAACTATGTTTGCGTTGATACATGCCCGCATTCTGCCGTTGGCGTTGGGCTTCATACAAAATCAGCGCCGAGGCAACGGAAACGTTGAGCGACTGCACCATGCCGACCATCGGCACAATGATGTCCCGATCGGCCAAGGCCAGCGCTTCCGCAGAAATGCCGAACTTCTCCTGGCCCATCAAAATACAGGTAGGTTTAGTGTAATCGACATTGCGGAAGTCTACCGCTTTGTCTGACAGATTGGTCGCCAACACCTGCATGCCCTGATCTTTAAGGTGGCGTACCGCCTCAGCGATATGCGCATGGGTTTTTACCTTCACCCAACTGTTGCTGCCCGCCGAGGCGGACACCATGGTGCGCATGCGCACGCTCGGCCAAACGGCGTGCACTTCATGGATGCCCACCGCGTCAGCAGTGCGAATCACCGCCGAAACGTTATGCGGTTTATGCACCTGCTCCATGCAGACAGTGAGATCGTGCTGGCGCAGGGCCAGCATCTCCTGAATTCGTGCAAAGCGTTGAGCATTCATGGATTAGTTACGATTTCGGTGAACTTTGATCACATCCGGCATGACGCGAATTTTGCGCATGATATTAGCCAGATGGACGCGATCGTTCGCGGTAAGGCGGATAAAGGCGCTGTACACGCGGCCATCGCGCTCTTCCGTATTGAGGCTTTGAATGTTGGAGCTGGCGGTATTGATCGCGGCGGTCAGGTTAGCCAACGCACCCTGGTGGTTAAACATATCCACCTTAATTTCGGCGACAAATTCCTGATCGGTCACTTTATCCCATTCAACCGGCATGAATTTCTCCGGTTCTTTTTGATAGCCGCGAATGTTACGGCAGGATTCGTGATGCACCACCAGGCCTTTACCGGGACTGACATGGGCGACAATCGGATCGCCAGGAATGGGGCGGCAGCACTTAGCAAAGGTGATCAGCACGCCATCGGCGCCTTTGATCGGCAGCTTTTTACGCTTGCCGTTGCTTTGCGGCTCTGCGCTATCGGATTGCAGCAGGTTCTTCGCCACCACCACGCTCATCGCATTGCCTAAACCAATTTCGGCCAGCAAGTCATCAATACTGGCAAGCTTCATGCGTTCCAGCTCGTGCTGAATATTCTCCACCGGCACTTCGGCCAGCTTCTTGCTGCCGCCAAGCGCATGGCTCAGCAGGCGACGACCCAGGCTAACGGAGTCTTCACGCTTGAGGTTCTTCAGCAGCTGGCGGATTTTGGCGCGCGCTTTTGAGCTGACGACAAAGTTCAGCCATGCCGCGTTAGGACGGGCGCCCGGCGCGGTAATAATTTCAATGGTTTGCCCGCTGGTCAGCGACTGGGACAGTGGATAAGGCTGGCGATCGACGCGCGCGCCGACGCAGGCGTGACCGATATCGGTATGCACCGCATAGGCGAAATCCACCGGCGTTGCGCCTGCGGGCAACTCCACAATGCGGCCTTCCGGAGTGAACACGTAAATTTCATCCGGGAAGAGATCGGATTTAACGCTTTCGATAAATTCAAACGAGCTACCGGCGCTCTGTTGCAGCTCCAGCAGGCTTTGCAGCCAGCGCTGGGCGCGAATCTGCGCGGTTGTACCGCTGCTTTCACCGGCTTCTTTATAAGCCCAGTGCGCCGCCACCCCCATTTCTGCCATCTGATCCATATCTTCAGTACGGATCTGCACTTCGACCGGCACGCCGTGCGGGCCAATCATCGACGTGTGCAGCGATTGATAACCGTTGGCTTTGGGAATGGCGATATGATCTTTGACGCGTCCAGGACGCGGTTTATACAGGCTGTGCATCTGGCCGAGCACGCGATAGCAGGTATCCAGATCTTTCACGATGACGCGGAAAGCATAGATATCCATGATCGAGTGAAAACGTTGCTCTTTCAGGTGCATTTTGCGGTAAATCGAATAGAGATGCTTTTCACGTCCGCTCACGCGGCATGGAATGCCCGCTTCCTGCAATCGGCCATCGATTTCAGAAAGAATCTTATAAATCATCTCTTTACGATTACCACGCGCGGCTTTCACCACCTCTTTAATCACGCGGAAACGGTTGGGGTAGAGCGCTTCAAAGCCTAACTCTTCCAACTCTGTTTTCAGGTGATGAATACCCAGGCGGTGCGCCAGAGGACTATAAATCTCCAGTGTTTCCAGCGCGATACGACGTTTTTTATCCGGACGTAACGCGCCGAGCGTGCGCATGTTGTGGGTGCGGTCAGCCAGTTTGATCAGGATGACGCGGATGTCTTGCACCATCGCCATGATCATTTTGCGGAAGTTTTCAGCCTGCGCTTCTTTCTTATCGCGGAATTTCAACTTATCGAGCTTGGAAACGCCCTCAACCAGTTCGGCCACGCTTTTGCCAAACAGCTGTTCCATGTCTTGATAAGTGGCGGGCGTATCTTCGATCACATCATGCAGCAGCGCAGCCATCAGCGTTTCGTGGTCGAGTTTCATCTCGGCCAAAATGCAGGCAACGGCGACAGGATGGGTGATGTAAGGTTCACCGCTGGAGCGTGTTTGACCCTCGTGGGCATCACGCGCGACAAGATAAGCTTGCTTGAGGCGCTTAATCTGCTCCTCAGGCAAGTATTTTTCAATCAGCTGATTGAGGCTTTCAAACAGATACAAGGTTGACCTGCAGAGTGCTGTTAACGACGACCTTCAGCGATAGCGGTAACGGCTTGTAATTCAGCGGCTTCCTGCTCTTGCTGTTCCTGACGATCACGGACATCCAGAATCTGGTTGGTGACCAAGCCTTCTTCGATTTCGCGCAGTGCGATAACGGTTGGCTTATCGTTCTCTTCTGGAACCAGCGCATCTTTACCGCCAACCTGCATCTGACGTGCACGACGTGCAGCGACCAACACCAGGTCAAAACGGTTACCAATTTTCTCTACTGCGTCCTGAACGGTTACGCGTGCCATAGGTGTGCTACTCCACAGATGATGAAGAAATGACTGGGCATAATACTGAAACTGAATTCAGACTGCCAATAGTTTGCTGATTAAAGCATCATGACGCGCTTTCTGGCGTCCCATACGCAGACGTTCTGCGCGAATAATGGTTTTCAGATCGGACAGCGCCAGATCGAAATCATCATTAACAATCAGGTAATCGTATTCAGCATAGTGGCTCATTTCCGCCACGGCCTGCGCCATGCGGCGGGCGATAACCTCTTCGCTATCCTGACCACGGCCGCGCAGACGGCGATCCAGCTCTTCGGTTGACGGCGGCAGGACAAAAATACTACGTGCTGCAGGCATTCTGCTGCGGATCTGCTGCGCGCCCTGCCAGTCGATATCCAGAAAGACATCCACGCCGGTGGCCAGAACCTGCTCAATCGCGGCACGGGATGTACCGTAATAGTTGCCAAACACTTCGGCATGCTCGAGGAACGCATCCTCAGCAATCATGCTTTTGAATTCAGCTTTGGAAACAAAAAAGTAGTGCTCACCATGCGCTTCGCCAGGCCGCATGTCGCGGGTGGTATGCGATACCGACACCTGCGTGTCGTAGAGCGGTTGTGTCTTTAACAGCGCCTGAATCAGGCTGGATTTACCCGCGCCGCTGGGGGCGGAAATAATATAAAGCGTGCCTTGAGCCATGATTATCTTGAATTGAGTAAAGAGCGGAGTCGATTTCCTGCGCAGTATACACGGCTTAAGCCCACCACGCAGCGTTTGCCCGCGGGTTTTTCTGTGCGCTCGCGCCAGCCGCGCAGGTAACGGGCTGCAAACAGGGTAAAAAAGCGCGAAGCGCGCTCCAGCGAATTCACTCTGCCGCTGGAAAAACGGCGCCATACGCTCTCCAATCAGTAAAAAGGAGAGCAAAAATGAAAGGATGGCTATTTCTATGCTGCTGGCTAAGCAGCGTTGGCTGCTGGGCCGAAGCGCTGTGTCCGAACTGGTCGCCGACCCGCGCCGGGCAGGAGATCGGTCAGCTACAAACCCAGCTGCGCCATTGGGATGATGCTTACTATCGGCAGGGCACCAATCTGGTCAGCGATACCGATTATGACAGCCTGCAACAGCGGTTAAGGCAGTGGCAGCGCTGCTTTACGCCAACGCGACCGGCCTACGAGGCACAACTCACTACCGACGGCGGCAGCGCTCATCCGGTAGCGCATACAGGCGTACATAAACTGCGTGACAAGCTGGCGGTGGCGTATTGGATGCAGAATCGCTCCGCCCTTTGGGTGCAGCCAAAAATAGATGGCGTCGCGATAACCCTGGTATACCGGCACGGACAGCTTGCCTCACTGATCAGCCGGGGCGATGGGCTACGTGGTGAAGAGTGGCTCGCCAAAGTCCCTTTTATCCCGGCAATTCCCGCGCACATTGATACCGATCGCGAAGAAGTGGTGCTGCAAGGCGAACTGTTCCTGCGTATGACCGATCATCAACAGGCGCGTGACGGCGGAAAAAACGCCCGGGCGCAGGTGGCTGGCGCGATGATGCGACGTGAGTCAAGTGCACTGCTGGATCAGCTCGACATCTTTATCTGGGCGTGGCCGGATGGCAGCACATCAATGCCGGAACGGCTGGCGCAGCTTACGCGTTGGGGCTTTGGGCTGGCACAGCGCTGGAGTCGCCAGGTCAATGATGAAGAAGACGTCGCAATGTGGCGCGATCGCTGGTTCCAGCAATCGCTGCCGTTTGTTACCGATGGCGTGGTGATTCATCAATCGCCAGGCGCTGCCGGACGTGATTGGCAGCCCGGGCAAGGTAACTGGTCGGCGGCGTGGAAATACCAACCGCCGGAAGTGAGCAGTGAGGTCGTCTCGGTTGATTTCAACGTAGGTCGCACCGGAAAAATTGCGGTGGTGCTCAATCTGATTCCGGTACAGCTGGAAGACAAAACCGTGCGCCGTGTGAACCTCGGATCGTTACGGCGCTGGCATGAGCTGGATGTGATTGCGGGCGATCAGGTCACGCTGACGTTAGCCGGTTTAGGCATTCCGCGTTTGGAACGGGTGATTTGGCGCGTGGCTCAGCGCGATTATCCGCTCGCGCCGCAGGAGGGTGAATTTCATGGGTTGAGCTGTTTGCAGCTCAGCACCGCTTGTCGCGCCCAGTTTCTGTCGCGTCTTAGTTGGTTAAGCCAAAAATCGGTGCTGGATATTGCTGGCGTGCAGCGCAGCAACTGGCAGCGCCTGCTGGATAGCGGCAACATCACGCACCTTTTTTCCTGGCTGACGTTAACACCGGAACAAATTGCTCAGGCCAACGGGATTTCGCCTGAGCGCGCGCAGCAAATTTGGCATCGCTTTGAATTAACACGGCAACAGCCGCTGCGTCGTTGGATTTCCGCACTGGGCTTGCCGCTGCCGCGTACCGCCTTACAAGCCCTACCCGATACACAATGGTCACAGCTTCTGGAGCGTTCAGCAGAAAGCTGGCAGCAATTACCCGGCGTTGGCAAGGTGCTGGCGCAGCGCATTGTGGCGATGCTGCAGGATGCGGATTTGCTGCAGCTTATTCACTTTTTGCAGCAGCGGGCCGTTCCTGCTGCGCCATCAATGTTCAGGATGGGGATAGTTGAAAATCGGCAAGCCGAGACGGAAACGCAGCGCCAGCAAACGCGCAAAGAAGCCGAACAGTAAGGTGATGATGACCACCGCTTCGTGTGCCAATGGCGTTTTCAGCAACAGGATATAGATCCAACCGGAAGCAAAAGCGATACCGGCATACAGCTCTTTCTGGAATACCAGCGGAATGCGATTGCAGAACATATCGCGCAGCACACCGCCAAAAACACCGGTGATCACCGCTGCGATAGCCGCAATGATTGAGGCATGGCCGCTATCCAGCGCCACCTGCGCACCAATAATGGAGAACACCACCAAACCGAGCGCATCCAGCACCAGAAACACTTTACGCAGATGCGTCATCAACGGCGCAACAAAGGTGGTGACCACGGCTGCGGCAGCGACAATCATGATGTATTCAGGGTTCTTCACCCAGCCCAGCGGATAGTGGCCGAGCAGAATATCGCGCACTGAACCGCCGCCGATGGCGGTCACTGAGGCGATGATGATCACGCCAAACAGATCCATTTTACGTCGGCCCGCCGCCAGCGCGCCGGTCATGGCTTCGGCTGTGATACCAATAATATAGAGAACGGTTAATAACATTGAGCACTCCACGTAACTGGCGGCAAGGCTAAAGAGTTTTCTGAGTCTCGACCACTTAGAATTTCTAACGAAAACGACATCGGATTAGGGATTTTAATAGCGAGCATGCTAACAGGCTTGGCTAGCGGGATAAATTAGCATGCAGGGCAGCATTCGCATGAGCAAAAATGATGTGGAGTGACTTGGCTTAGCTTAAGTTCTGTCCTGCTTGTGTCGTACCTGATTACTGCCTGTTTTATCAGGCGGTTCACTCTGGCATGACGCGCTGTAACTATTGGACAGGCATGAAAACTCGTAACGAAGACGTACTCTTTTTCTCTTCTGACAAACTGGCGGCGCTGGGGCTGAAAGGTCTGTTGGCGGGGCTCACCGCTGGCTGTCAGGTGCATGAGCTGTGGTCGCTTAGCACCGTGATCGCGCAGTGCGAGAAAATTAAACCGCGGCTGCTGGTGTGTATCTTCCATGAAAACATGCCGCTGGCGGGGACCCTGAAAGTGCTTTATGCATTACAGCAGCAGTTTGCCGGCATGCAAATTCTGGTGCTGACTCGTCGTTTGTTGCCGCTGATGCATGCGCTTAGCCGTTATCTGCCCAGGCTTAACGTTGTGGATCTCAAATCATCGCGTGCCACACTCACCGCCAGCTTAAACGCTTGCTTAAGCAATTATGTGCCGTTTGCTTTGCCTGAAGGGGCAGATATCTTGCTGCCGGATCGGCAGCTGCGGGTGTTATTGATGATGGCATGGGGTTATGGCACCGAGCACATTGGTGCTCGCTTAGGTATCAGCCATAAAACGGTGAATGCGCACAAGCTCAATGCTCTGACGCGGCTACAGATCAAAAGCAAAAACGATATGGCCGATCTGTTTATGGTGATTGATGAATTACGTATGTTGGTGAGCTGGCTGCGCCTGCAGCGCAACGGCAAACTGAATGAACTGGCGTTTCACGCATTAGAAGAGTTGTTAGACGTATAAAAAAGAAAAAAGCGTGCTGGCGACCAGCACGCGAACGCATCTTGTCAGATGCCCAGAGCCCACCATACAGACTTGTTTTTATTATCCCTTTCTTGCTCGCACGTTGGCGAAACCTTTCAGGCTAAAACGGTATTCTGGCTGGAACCAGGAACGACCGTAGTAGCAGTAGACCAGCATTCTGATGGATACCATCGCGAGGTAACCCCAGATGGCGCACAGCACCGAAGGTGTCAGCCACAGGGTAAACATGGTGACGCCTAATCCCACCAGCACCGACAACACTTCCGTAAAGGCGATACGTGAGAACTGTTTTTCCCGTTGTAATATGGCGCGATAATGTTGTCCTTGTGGAATAATAATGAAGATGACCGAAATCATTTCCAACATGATCGCCATTTCGGGCTGATTCATAATACGGCTGTACACATCGCTGCCGATAAAGAGCGCAGCAAAGATAACCACTCCGCTTAATACATTCCCCCAATATAAAAGGGAGAGATCGCTATTATTTAATTTTTGATTGCGAATGATATTGTTACTAAATCCACGATCGGACAAAGTATCGATAACCAATAGAATAACAATGGCAATCGCGAGTAAATCAAACTCGTTTGCCTGAAGTATTTGCGCCAGAAGTGAAAGTTGTAAAACACCAATGCCGACGATTTTAATGGATGACAAAATTGACCATTTGGCGCTGGTCAGATTTTTTTCGTGTATCGCCATAGCCTGCTCGTTATGGTACATGTACCAGTACAATTAAGGGTTTACCCTGGATGAAGACCAGAGCACAGATCGCATCAATGCAATGATTCCTGGCGCAAGCCTGAAATACCTTTCAGTGATTGCCACCGATATATGCATTCAATTAAATGATGTTCTGAATATAAAAAGATGCCCCTGGCGCTTAGTGGTTTTTTTGTCTTAACGGTATCTCCTCCAGTACGGAGGAAATCCGTCAGATCATTATAAAATCCCTTTGAGTTTATATATTCCCCGGCCAGCATCCGCCTGGCAATCTCAACAAATTCTTTTTCTGACAACAAAGGATAGGTTGAGCGATCCATGTTATTTCCCTGCTGTTGTTATTATGGTTACTGCTGTGTGTGGAGAAGTTATACCGTGTTTTAATTAAATTAACACCATCAGAAAACTCCTATAAATAGACACCAGAAATAAATGGTTTCAGAGTTTGCATCAGAATATATAAGCGTGCCGATTTCGTATTTATTAGTCTTTTTTGTCAGTCAGACGTGTCGACAAGCGAGGTCGAGAGCGGATAATAAAAAAGTCTTGATAAATCAGAGGAGAACAGCATTTTTTGCTGCATCCTCTCCAGGAGTTTTCCTGGAGAGGATGCTTTAGCCGGGCTGGTGATTAACAGGCATTTGCATGATGTCGGCGAGTAAACAGTTAAACACTACTGTGCAAAAAAGAATCCCTTTTTTAGCAATTGATTCCACCGGGTATTAAAGCATTGATGCTTTTATAATCCATTGATTCTAATGGGTTAACAAGTGAAGAAGCCGATCAAGATCGCGTTCAACCCAGGCAACGTCCTGTGCGAACTTCTCATCGGACATAAAGGGTTGACGATAAACCACCATCACAATTTCGGCCCCTTGCTCATTCGCAATGACCCGCATCGGCATATAAACCTCTTTACCGCTGCCGGTATCAATCCAGTGATCCATCACGCCAAACGGATTGTGCGGCGTGAAACGAATCTTAACTGTGCCTTCAGGGCCTTTGGCTTTCCAGCTGTTGCCTTCCTGCGTCAGCGTACTGGCGCTCAGCCCGCTTGCCCACTTGGCAAAGCATTCAGGTTTCCAAATGGTTTCATATAAATCTAACCAGTTACGTGGCACGGTCAGCGTGACGGTTTGAGATGGCAGCATGGAACCTCCGGTTACGGGAACAAAAAGTCATTAAAGCATGCTGAAATCGGGCCGCAAACGACCCGATGGTGGAAGTGTGGTGCAGCAAGGGTTTCGCGGATTAGATAAACTTGCCGCGTCCCTGAATCTCTTGCTCATCTGCTGAACCATCGGCATGACGCAGCACGACGCGATCGGACTGCGCTACCACCGCGCAGCTGTGGTTGGGGAAAATACGCAGCAGCGCACCAATTGGCGGGGCCGAGTCGCGATAAGCCAGGAAGCCATGTTCTTCCGAGAGCTTCAACACGTCAAAGTGCTGGCCATGCTCATCCACCGCGATGCCAAAACCGCTGGCATTGGTGCCGTGTGGGCCTTTGTCAGAGCTGAGCATTTTGGAACCGGCATCGACAATTATGAAATGTGGATTTACCGCCACCACGCGCGTTACTACGCTTAACGCCAGCGCATCCGGGGAGCACAGACCTAAACGCCACGCGGTGAGATCGAGCAGCGCATAGTTTCCTGGGCGAATTTCAGCGCTGCCCGGCACTACCGGCGCGGCCAATGCGGTGGGCGTGGAACCGACCGAAATCGGGCAGGAAGCGAAACCGGCGGCAACCAGGCGCTGCTGCACGTCACGCATCAGCACCATTTCTTGTGCTGCGATCTCTGCAATCGCTGTGGGATGACCTGCGCCATAGGCGTGACCGGCGTGGGAAACCAACCCGGCAAACGGCAAATTAGCGGCGGCGATCTGTTGCGCCAGCGTAATCGCCGCATCGGTATGGGGATCCACGCCAATGCGGTGCAAACCCACATCCACTTTGATCGCCACCGCCAGTTGGCAATCTGGCTGATTTTGCTGAGCGGTAGCAATCGCCGCAACGCCATGCGCGCTATCAGCAATGCAGGTAATACGAGCCTGATGCTGCGCAGCTAACGTTAGCAATTCTGCCAGCGCCTCGGCGCATACTATCGGATATGCCAGCAGTAGATCGCGTTCGCCACCACGAATAAAGGCGACGCCTTCGCTCGGTTTTGACACGGTAATACCGCGTGCGCCAAGTTGCCGCTGCTGCGCGGCAATCCAGACGCTCTTGTGCGTTTTGATATGCGGGCGCAGCGCGACGCCAGCGGCATCGGCTTTATGCTGCATCTGTTCCAGATTGCGCAGCAAGCGTGGCGTATTGATTTCGAGGTAAGGCGTCAGCCGGTCGGCAAACAGCGGCTGCAACCAGCCCGCGTCGTTATTCTGTTCCATGATGATTGCTCACAGGTGATTACTCAGTGCGAACTATCATTCATGAATGTTTAGCAGAATGCCAGGATGCAGGGCGGGAAAAAGGGCAGTGCAGATGAAAGCGCAGCAGGCAAAAGCCTGCTGCGCATGAGATTAGATGTAAAGCGAGCGTTCGCCCGGCGGGCGGGTTTTGAAACGGCGATGCAGCCAGAGATATTGCTCGGGTGCGCGCATAATCTCCTTCTCGATCACTCTATTCATATAAGCAGCAGCGGCCGCTTCATCTTCGTACGGATAATCTTCCAACTCGGGTTGGATAATCAGCTGGTAGCCGCTCTTATCCGCGTTACGAATCAATACGATGGTCAACATAGCGGGTTTCGCCAGGCGCGACAGTACATAGGTACCGTTAGTGGTGGCAGCTTTTTCCACCGCGAACAGCGGCGCGAACACGCTGCCTTTCGGGCCGTAATCTTGATCCGGTGCAAACCACACCGCTTCGCCTTTTTTCAGCGCCTGCACCATGCCGCGCAGATCGCGACGGTCGATCATCGCTTTATTTGAACGCATGCGGCCTTTGGTTTGCGCCCACTCCATCGCCTGATTATTGTGCGGGCGATACATCGCCATCATCGGCTGGCACAGCCCGGTAATGCGACCGCCCAGTTCCAGCGACATAAAGTGCACGCCGATCGCCATCACGCCGCGCTGATTGCGCTGCGCATGTTGCAGATTAGCGAGGCCATCAACATGGAACAGGCGACGTACGCGTGCATCCGACCAGAACCAGGCAATGCCCGTTTCGGCCAGCGCCATACCCAGCGATTCAAAGTTGCCGGCAATCAGCACTTCTTTCTCTTCTTCATTAATGTGCGGGAAGCAGAGTTCAATGTTACGGCGCGTAATACGCTCACGACGTTTCAGAAAATGACGAGACAATCTACCTGCGCCTGCGCCAAGGCGAATGAGGGCAGGATAGGGAAGCTGCACCAGCAGCCAGAGCACTGCCAGTCCAAACCATGTGAACCAGTAGCGGGGATGTAAAAGCTTAGAACGGAACTGCCCGGTTTTAATCATAACGCCTTCATGTCGGGGGAAAATGTATCGCACAAAGAAGAGAGTTCATGAGTTCCTGGCGGTACAACTGTGTTAATTACGACCAGTAGATTAGCAAATAGTGCCTTCAAAGAAACGTAAACTCTGTAATCTTCAGGATTGAGATGATTCATAGAGAGATGAAAATTTGTGAAAAAAATTTACCCATCAAGGGAAAAACTATTTTAATTCAATGCAGTGAGAATTAATGGTGATGGTATGTCAATGAACATTTGGTTAAAAATTGACACCTAACCAGACAAAATCCTTACATTGAAAATTCAATAATTTAGTCTACTCACTTTAAGACATCTTCTGATCATTAAAATTCACGTTGTGAACCTTTATTAAGAACATTCTTGGCCATCGATTTTTCCCACGTTCGTTATCTTATGTCTCGCCCAATAGTGCTTTGCATCAAGGGGAAAACTGGAAGATGAAACTTAGCCACGGAAGGGGAAGAACAATGAAAATCACTTGGGCCACCTGCGCCATCTTTGTCTCACTGCTATTTATAAGCGGCCCAGGAGCGGCATCGCGCGACAGCGGACGTATCACCTTTCACGGTGAAATCGTTGAAGGCGAGGCGCCTTGTACCTTTATCCCCCAGCAGCAGGATCAAGCCGTGGAGTTGAATCCGCATCAGGCGACGCGTTTCTCAATTCGCGTTGATCGCTGCGCTCAAGAAACGCTCAGCAATATTACCGCCACGTTTACCGGGCGCGATGTACCGGGCAATAACGCACTGATCGCCATGCCCGGTGCCGCAGCGGTACAGCTCAAGGACGCCAGCGGTAAGATCATCAAAATGACTGCGGTGCCGGAGCCAGCGTTAACACTTAGCCCGCAGCACACGCTGGATTATTCAGCACAGTTGCAGCACACCGCTTTTCACAGTGATACGGCTTCCGCCATTACCCAACTTATGCTCGCTTACGAATAAATTTCACTTAAAGCGCCGATCCGTGGGAAACAGCACGTGCGCGCGCGCCAGCAACTGATTCTTACGGATGGCACTTTGCTGCGCCTGCGCAATCAAAATTAAGCTGTGATACACGTTGGCGTCGTTATGCACATTAATGTACTTATCGCCCCACACCTGAAACTCCTCAAGATAGTGATAATCCCGCGTCTGGTTGAAGCGCTGCAATTTATACATCTGCTGATCAAAGGTCATGCGCTGCCACTGCACCCAGGGATTGGGCAGCGCAGCGCAACGTTCCATGCCGCGAAAACCGTTACGTTCGGCGGCGGTGAGACACAGGTGCGTGCGCAAGCCGGTGCTGGCGAACACCACCAAAGTCAGCGCCAGCGCCAGGCTGCTGAATCGGCCGGTATGATGCAACAGAGCGGGAGTGCGGCGCAGGCGCAGCTGTTTTTCCTTCAGCGTCAAACGTAACAGCAGCACCAGCACAATGCTGTGTGTGGCCGACAGGTGAAGAGGATATTCAAACTGCGTATGCAACACGATGGGCAGCGTCAAACACCATATTGGAAAGGCGCGCTGACGCCGCAAACCGCGCGGCACAAAGCCCAGCTTGATCCACGCGGCAATCAGCAGCAGCGTACCAACCAGTGCCGACATGCCGCCTTCAATCCACTGAAACAGGATTTCGTTATGCGGATGCGTGGGCGGGCGGCCGCCCAGCGTCATGCTGTGATTCATCACCACTACATGTTGCGTAAAGTTGTGCTCAAACCCGCCCATGCCCCAGCCGAGCAGCGGATGTTCGGCAATCATATGTAGCGAGTGCATAATCATCTGCCAGCGCAGGCTGGTGGAGTGGCTTTTATCGATGGGCGTAAACGCAGGATGTTGCGTGAATTGCGTGACCTCATCAGGCAACGTGGCGAGCAGTTTACTTTCCGGGAGCAGCATCAGCGCGCCGATAATGGCCATGATCGCACCTAGCGGTAACGCAATCATCAGCGTATTGCGCAGCGAGCTACGCGCGCGGAAGTGCCACAGCAGCACCGCGATCGCCGTACCCGCGCCCGCCCAGCCGATGCGTGATTGCGTGGGAATCAGCACCACGAGCTGCAGCGCAAAGGTAACCGAAGCGAGATATCTGACGGCACGGCTGCGCGACGTAAAGATAAAGTACAGCGCGATACCGCAGCCGGTGGCGAGGTAGCTACCCAGCAGATTGGGCTGCTGGAAAATGCCGAAGATGCGCCGCTGTTGCGGCGAGTACTCCATCCAGTTATCCGCCGGAAGCACAAACAGTTGCAGCAGCGCCAGCAACGCTTCAATCACCGCCGAGGCGAGGATCAGCGCCAGCCAGTTGCGTTTCTGCTGTGGTGAAAGACGCACCTGCAACAGCGCCAGATAACCTAACGCCGCCACCGCATAACCCAGCACCGCCGGAAACGCGTTCCAGCGCCACATCGGCATCGGGCTCCAGAAGATGGGTAAGCACAGCAGCAGGCAGCCAATGAGCAGCAACCGGGTGCCGGGCGAGGTGCGCAGCGTTTTTGGATAGGTTGAATGCACGTTAGCGTTTAGCAGCAGCACGGCAAAACCGATTACCCCAAGCGCAAGGATATTTTGCGGTACGCGTAACCCGCTGCCGCCCATATTGGGGATGCTGAGGTGCATGATGATAAGTAAATAGAAAGCCAAAAGCAGTGTGATGAAAACGTTACGAGGATAATATTCTCGCAATATTGCTGATGTGATGATGTTCATTTATACCGAATCAAGACCTGGAAAATAACAATGAACAGCCTGACACAGGAAAATTATTTACGTGGTGAAAGTTTATCAATTGATATTGTGAGTCATGTTTTTTCACTTCTATTCATACTCAAGTGCGAAAGGCATGACGTAATTTACAGTGCCGGGCTTTATCAATTTATTTTCCAGCGAAGATTTACTGGCAGAAATAAAATATTGCAGAGAGAGCGTATTCGCACCTTCCTGCAAAGGTTGTGCAACAGAAGGTTTATTCACCGGAATCAAGATATTTTGCGGGGTTTCAATGCCCAATGCCACCCCTTTAGCAGTGCTGCCTGCTCCTAATGCAATTAAGCCTGGCTGCTCTAAATCCTCAGTGCCTAAAAAGGTAATGGAAATGGTGTTACCCAAAGAAAGATCGCACTCCAGCAGATGCAGAGAAAAAGGCTTGCCCGGCATGCGCGTATGGCTATATAACATTTTGGCGATTACCGTGCCCATATCCAATTCAAGTGCGCTGTCGTTAGGATCCAGCAGGCAAGGTTCTTCAACTAAGGTTCCGCTAAAAGAAACGTCAGAATTAGCCTTTAACGGCATTGAAAATACGAAAAATAGAAGCGCTATAATTAATTTTGGCATAAATGAAATCACTCTAAAATAATGGCTAATGTTGCCAATGCATTGAATTGCCCACCGACCAATAGGCTGTCTGCCCGTTTAACGGGAACGGCATAAAATTTAGGTATGGCGTTCTCATCTAATATCAGCGGCTTATTCACCTCTACAGGTTGATCTTCCTTCAACAGGCGAATGCCAAGGTCACTATTTTGTGTAGCTAAGGCCGTAGATTCAAAACTGGCGGCAGTTCCTTTGAATACCAGATTGAGTAAGTCACCGGGGGCACGTGAGCATTTTATATCTACTGGCAGTGGTTGCTTATAGCGAACGCCATCCACCTTTTTAACGCCGACGGCTTCCCCGAAGCTAATTTCCAGTGGCTTATCGTTGTTGATTGAGCAACTAATCACAACTAG
Organism: uncultured Pantoea sp.; assembly: GCA_966185695.1. Lineage (GTDB taxonomy): Bacteria > Pseudomonadota > Gammaproteobacteria > Enterobacterales > Enterobacteriaceae > Pantoea. The sequence continues at coordinate 40,240 of CBIFUL010000018.1, forward strand.
CGTACCGCGCATCTTCATTCCGGCAGTTAAGCCCGGCTGGTTTAGCGAGAGAGTTAACGTCAACGCTAATATAATGCGCAGCATACTCATTATTGCGGTTCTACCAGTAATTGAGCGCTGGCCTGAAATTCACCACCTTTTGGGGCTGAGCCGGATTTTTTTACGGGTACAACTTTTAGACTGACATCATCACGATGGCGATAAACATAGGCTTTATTAATTTCTACCGGAGAATTATCCCTGGCAAAAAGAATTCTTACGCCTACGTCCGCCGCATCGGTTTCAAGCGCGGATTTATCAAAACTAATGGCGGTACCTTTTATTGTGAAATCCAGATCGCTTTTATAATCGTGATTACACATTATTTGCAGCATAACGTCCTGCATATAGTGCTGACCATCGATCAAATCGGTAACCACCTGATCGCCGAAGTCCACCTCGATCGGCTTATCATTACCGATTTTGCAGGTTAACTCAATTAATGTGCCGTGGAAATTTATATCAGCCGCTGCCAGGCAAAGGGGCGAGATAAAAGTTCCCATTACGGCGTAAGAAAGTCTTGTTTTTTTAAACATATACAATTTCCTAAATCGACTAGTTTATTAAAGCGATTTGAATAAAACATCAAGATTGTCATTAAAAAAACGCAGTTCGCCTTTTTACTCATATAAAACAATTAATATAGCCGAACCGTGGAAAGGCCCGGTTGATGGTTTTCCGTGTGCCTTAAGCACCGAATCAATCCTAATTGGTTTGTTTTGATGTGCGTTAACATTGATAACGTCGCCAACATGTCCCTCTTTATCATTAATGGATAAATAAGATTGTAGCGAATCATCAGGACGCAGGGAGACAATGTTTTTCTCAAAGCTAAAAACATTAACGCGTAGCGTAGCATCCTGATTGCAATTGATGGCTAGCTGTATTTGTGATTGATAACTATCAACACGATCGCTCAATACTTCATTGTGTTTTATTTCGTGGTCACCGATCAGAGTGCAAACTAAATCCATGGGAGGGATCGGCCTGCATGCTTCTTGAGGAAAAAGCTCCATTCTAAACGTTCCCTCATCCATGAAACCATAGCCAAACCCCATGCAAACATAAGTTATACCAGCCCCTATACGCCAATCGAATGTTTGAATAGGCGGATAATATGTAAGCATATGCGCTTTAACTTCAGCTAATGTTTCTTTCTTACTAATGTCTAACGTACTCCCTGAGCCTCCTCGAATTGCTAAGTATGTGTAAGTTCCGTCTCGCTTTCTAAGTAGTAGATGTGGATAACACGAGGTATAATATGTTGATTTGCTGTAGCATGGATTAGGCGTATTTTCTGGAAAATCAATATGTATCAGTTCTCCATACCAATCATTGTAGCCACCACCTCCATCCTCAATTTTTGAAATGACTGCTACAGATGCAAAGCTAACTTGAGATGAAAAAAAAAGGAAAGCTAAAATCATACAGGATGTGATTATCCTTAATGCCCTCTTGACACTTTTGTTTTTTAATTTATTGAGCATTTAGATATGTCCTGTGATTTTCTCATGTTAATACATCATAAGTAGCATTGTCGCCGTGGCAGTAAATTCACCAATGGCAAGTTTGGTATTCGTATCTGCGATGGGTATAACTTCCACCACCGTATTATTTCGCCAGTCAAGGGTTGTAAATTGATTAATAGTAAGCGGGCTTCCATTCAGCATAAATTTAAGTGCCAGCCCTTTACTGTCAGTTTTTAATAACTGTTGATTGAAATCTGCGGGGTTGCCTTTGATCTGGAGGCTTACCTCGCCCATAAAGGTAGCCGGGCAATCAATGAGGGTTGGCACTTTTTCCCTGTAATGAATACCATCAACAAGCTGTAATACCAATATGTCAAAATCAACGTCGATGGGTTTGTCATTATTGATTGTGCATGGTGGTGGATCCACAATTACGCCAGTGATGTCAATCGTAGTAAAAGGCAAATCGTAGAGCGGCTTAAACTCCCTGTCTGTTTGCAAAGCCATCCCGTTTTTAATAAATAATAAAATGATAATGAATGGAATAAGCGCTCTGTTCATTCAAGCTCCAGTTTGAATTCGCCTGGGAATTTTTGAACAGACGACTTAATGATTACCGTAAGCAAGCTGAACCGTGACACTTCAGCTTGCTACCTATTTATTCTACTTCTCCGCCTTCTCTGGAACGGCCTTGCACTCGCCGCCGTTGCAGTTAAAGGTCAAATCCGGGCGGCCACCGTAATCGTTGATATAGGTCAGCACCGGATGCGCGCCCAGCGCCGCCGCGTTAACGCCTAAATCGGCGCTGGCCTTTGGCTCAATCATCAGCGGCTTAAAGTTGCTGCCTTTCTGCGCGTCTTTGTTCGCCGCCGCGCCGACCAGCGTCACGTAATAAGGCGTGGGATTATGCACCTGATAGCGCTCGCCTTTTTTGCTCAGCGTGAGCTGCTCCTGCCACGGCGCGGACGCTTCATCGCCTTTAGCAATAATGGCTTCGGGGCGGTAAAACAGCTTGATGCGGGTTTGCAGCGCAATCTGCAATACGTTGGGTTTTTCGCTGCGCGGCGGAATCTCGCGCAGGTTGAAATAGAACAGGCTTTCGCGATCCTGCGGCAGCATTTTCACCGCCGGCAGCGCCTGAATTTTTACCGCGCTTTTCTGGCCCGGTTCAACGCGCTGCACCGGCGGCAGCACCAGCAGCGGCGAATTAACCTTAATGCCCTGCGGATTCTCCAGCCAACCCTGCGCCAGATACGGCAGGCTTTTGTTCTCGTTGCTGATCTTCAGGCTGATGGAGCGTTCGTTGCCGTTGTACACCACGCGGGTGCGATCCAGCGCAATGGCGGCCAGCGCCTGCTGCGTAGTCAAGGTGCTCAGCAGCACGCTGAGGGTGATCAGGTGTTTATGCATTTTCATCAGTTCTGTCTCAAAAATCGTCTCTGGTTAGCCAAGGCGACACGCACGCATCGTCTTTTAAACATTTATTCCAGCGTTTCCACACACGGCAGCAGCAGGTTGGTCTCGCCCAGTTCATTGTCCGGCAGCGGATCCGGCAGGCTCACCACGCATTGGGTTTTGCCGCTCCACTTCACGTCCATTTTTACGCCGGGATTAACGCCGCTCAGCCACGCATAGCCGTTATCATTGACGATGCCGGTTTCGCGTCCTTTGTACTGCACGCTGGCGCCAAACGGTGGGAAGCTGCCGTCGGCGCGGCGAATCACCGCCATCAGTTTTTCCCCTTTCAGTACGCCAAAGCTGCGGTAGCCAATCGCACCTTCCGTCAGAGTGATTTGCGTCACCGGGCGCTCAGCTTCCACGTTGTCAGCCAGCTTGTTGATATCGATGCTGGCCTGATTGCGGTAATAGCTGTTGATGTCGGCGATCACCGCTTTACCGAACAGGTTGGTGTAGGTCACCGCGCCGCTGCCCTGCACCGGCACGCCGCTGACGCCTTCGGTATCCACCATCAAGCGCGTGCCGCCCGGCATGTTGATGCGGTGTAGCGCCGCGCCCTGTGCGGTGGCGGTAAAGCCGCCCTGCGCCGAGAAGCCCGCCGAGGCGTAGTTGCCCGGCTGATAACTGGCGCTGGTGCTGGTTTGGGCGATGTCGCCGACGTGGGTGTAGAACCCACTGAAGCCGGGATTTTTGCCGCTGTCGCTGCTGGCACCGAGCTGATACATGTTGCGTTCGTCAAGGCGGTCATACCAACTGACGTGCTGGCTGCTGCCGCTGTTGCCGTTTTGTGCGCTGTAGTTGAGGGTTTGCGATCCGCCGAGCGGTACGCTAACGCTGAGATAGAGGCTGTTATCGTTTTTGCCGCGTAGCTGGGTGCGATAGGCCGACAGGTTAACGCTGAGATTTTTGAAACTGCCGAGATCGAAGTAGCGCGCAAACGACATGTTCCAGCGGCTGGTCGCCGGTTTATTCCAGTAGGTTTGGTAGTTGTAGTTAAGGAACAGACTGACGCCGAGCTTGCGGAACTGCTTGTTCAGCGTGATGGAGTAAGTCTGCTTGTTGCCGCCTTTGCCCGCTAAGCCGTCATCGCGATCTTTCGCATCGAGATAGTTGCCGTAGGTCAGGTAGTTTTGCTGCGAGAAGCGATAGCCGGCGAAGGTGACTTGGGTGTCGTACTCTTCAAAACGCTTGGAGTAACTCACGCTGAATGAGTTACCGGTGAGCTTGCCGCTGCGCGGCAGTTCAGCGCGCGACTGCGTGGCGTTAACTGAAACTGCACCCAGCGCCAGCAGGTCGCGTCCCACGCCGAGCGTGGCCGCATTATATTTGCCCGCCGTGATGCCGCCGCCCAGCAGCGACCAGCCGTTGCTGATACCCCAGGAAAATTCGCCGGTCTGGAACAGCGTGCCGCGCGTATGGCGCATGGCATCAATCGGCTGGCCGCCGCTGACTTTGTAGCGAATCTGGCCCGGACGACTCAGGTACGGGATTGAGGCGGTATCCACCTGAAAAGTCTGCTCGCTGCCATCCTGCTCCAGCACCCGCACATCCAGCGTTCCGCTGATGGCATCGCTTAAGTCCTGAATCAGGAACGGGCCGGGTGCGACCTGGCTTTCATACAGCACGCGGCCCTGCTGGCTGATGGTAACTTTGGCGTTGCTGCGCGCCACGCCGCTGACTTCCGGCGCGTAGCCGCGCAAATTCGGCGGCAGTTGGCTGTCGTCAGACGTAATGCTGGCACCCAGATAATGCACGCTGTCGAACAGATCCGACGCCAGAAAACCTTCGCCCACTTGCAACTTCGCGCGCCAGGATTTGAGCGCGCGATAAGCATAAAACTGATTCCAGGTCATGCTACGGCTGCTGCCGTGCTGTGCCTGGTTGTAGCTGGCTTGCCAGTTGGCGCGCAGTCGCCACGGCCCTACGTTGATGCCCGCAATGCCGTTGCCGCTGACATTCGTGACATCGCCGCTGCGCGCCTGTTTGCTGTAGCCGAGGTTCACGTTGTAATCGAACATCGCGCCGGGCAAGCCGTCGTCCCAGCGCGAAGGGGGATCCCAGTCGGGTGCCTGATATTCCAGATACGCCTGCGGCACCGCAAGATACAGCGTGGAGCTGCTGAGATCGCCACGCACCGTCATGCCCGCCAGCGAACTGAGATCGGCACATTGGCCATCGTGCCAGTAGCTGAGATTCGCCAGCGTGTTGGGCTTCAAACCGAGCTGCATCATCAGTTCAGGCGATAAGCAGGCGACGCTCTCTTTGGGATCGTTCTCCGGCGGCAGGAAGGTGATCGGCATCTCCGGCAGTTCGGATTTATTGACGTGCACCGTCATGTCGTAATCGCCCGGCATGATGTAGCCGGCGCGGGCGAACTGGCTCAGATCGATGTTGGCGCGATCGCTCACATCAAGGTTATCGAGGTTAAATTCGATCTCCTGCGCCAGCGAGCCGCTGCTCAATAATGCCAATGCGATAGCTACCGCCAGCGGCTTCACAGCGGCCGCTCGGGGATGTGCACTTCGCTTGAGAGTTCGCATTAGCATGGTTTAGCAGGCTCTGCATGATGAGCCAGACATGCGCGTGCGGCGCATGTCGGCTGGCATCAACAAGGCTGGACTTATGGATAAACCAGGTTGAAGTCCACGGTGCTCTGGAACGCACCCGGTACCACGTCTGAAGAGCCATCACCCTGCAGGTAAGCAGAGAAGCTCAGCGTATTATTACCGTTGGCGATGGTGACGTCCGTTGGCTCACCGAGTTTGATCAGCTCGCCTGCGCCGTTGGTCAGGCCGATGCTGGCGCCTTCAGCAGAACCGGTCATGCCGATCAGTGCTGGGTTGCCTTTGGAAGCCATGCCGGTGAAGGTGATGCTGACGGTGTTTTTGCCGGTTTCCAGATCGCAGTTTTCCAGTTTGATATTGAAAGACTGTGGATTTGATTTGCCTTTGTTTTTCAACTGTTTGTTAGAGACTTGACCCATCGGAACCACTTGGTCAATGGTATCTGGCGTGATTGAGCAAGGTGCATCGATGATTGAACCTTTGATGGTCACGGTGCCGTGGCCTTGGTCAGTTACGGCGGCATTGGCTGCGCCAGCTGCCATTACCAGGCTGAAGCCCATTGCCATCACTAATTTATTCAGTTTCATCTCTGTTGTTTCCTGTGTGTATTCTCGAAAGTCGCGCTTGATAAAGACGTTGCTATTTCGCCGCTCAATTGCCGGGTTAATAACAGGCGGTCAATATCAGGATTATCTTTAATGCCTCAGCTGCGGTATTTAAAAAGCTTTAACCGGACTGGCTGAAGTGGGGGCATTATTCAGAGCGCGCGGAGTTAAGTCAAAAACAGGACATTTCTTACTTGAATAAATATCAATCCGCTGATTTTTAAGGGGTTTAATGGGGCGGTATAAAATAAATGACTGCTTTCATTAGTTATATAAACGCTTTTATCAGATTTAGCTCGATAGTGGCTTAAGTTCTAATGTTGCTGTGCCGTGTTATAGCTTCGCCAATTTTTAACTATTGGCCGTTAGCGGGTTTTTATCATGCTAATTCACAGGTTTTTCGAGCGATTCATAAAATAATTTTTTGCCGATAATATATTCATACTTTTCATGACTATTAATGTTGGGTTCATGAGAACTATTGATAACATTAATTTAACGATGCGGCAGGAATTACTCTATGAGCGCCTTTATTTATTTACGCACGCAGGTGCGTATCAACCAGAAAGCGGGAAGCTATGTCTGTTTATGTAATCGAGCAGCAAATTGCGTTTGATACTGACGTATTAGCCATTGCCAGACTTGATGCGCCAGAAATGAAGATCATCATTAGCGCCGCGGCGGCGCGTTGCATGGTGGCGCTGATTGATGCGGGCGGCGAAATCGTCACGCGCGATCAGTTAATGCACGTGGGTTGGGGCGCGAGCGGGCAAGTGGTGACGGAGAACAGCCTGAATCAAGCCATTACCCAGCTGCGTAAAGCGTTCAAAGAAGCTCAGCTGCCGGGTGATTTTATTCTGACCTTGCCGCGCGCAGGCTATAAAATCTCACGCGTGTTTGGCGTAGATTTGATGCCGCGCGAAGTGCTGGTGCGTGAGGAGCAGGCTGCCATAATTTCACCGCCGCGCCGCCTGCTTAAAAAGCGCAAACTTTCTCCGCTGATGGTAATGCTGCTGGTTATTATCGCCAGCGTGCTGCTGTTCGTTACGGTTCATCGCAGCGTGATTCAGCAATGGTCGATAAAATATCACCAAGTGAATTACATCCCGGTCAATACGCCATTCCCACAGCTTAACGTGTTTATTAACGATGCAATAAGCCAGCACGGAGAATATATCGAACATGCCATCAAACAGCTGGAGAGTGATAGCTGGTTAAGCGCGTTAAGCCGCGAGCGCGGGCCTTACATTTATATTAACGGCTCCTACAATCGCGATGTGTTCAGTTATTTTCTCTGCCAGCAGGATATACAGCGCCATGCCGAAAGCTGTGAAGCTTATACGTCAATTCGCGAGGGAGTGGGTCATGCGCATAACTAAAGGATTGGGGTGTTTGGCACTGGTTATTGCCATTGCGCCCTGGCTGGCCGAGCGTATTTGGACATTTAACCAACTCTCCCTGCCTTATCATTGTGAATCGCAGTTTGGCTATCAATATTTAGAACCTAACGGTGCCGGATCGATTGCGTCGCGCGGCAGCATGCAGCTTGCTTATTACAGCGGAGGAAATGGCGTCGGCACCTATATTGGCCGCCTTTATTATCTTGATGCGCAGGGGAAAATAGAAAAAGAGTTATCGGTACATCGTGCGCTGGAATTTTCATACGAGTTCAAACCTGGCCTGGTGAAAACCACCACGCTCAACGCTTCGCAAATTCAGGGTGATGAAGTGAGCGATGCGCAGGCAATCGATTTTGTTTATCCAGGCTTTCGCGTCGGCCAGAAAACCTACGGCGTGATAGTAAAGATTGCTAACGGCGACTTCGCCGTCGGCAGCAGCCACTTCCCACGCGCGGTCTGCGCGCCTTTAGGTTAAGGGCAAAAAAATAGCCTCGGAAGAGGCTATTGCGAAAATAGGAGGGGCAAATTATTCGATATTCTGAATCTGCTCGCGCATCTGCTCAATCAGCACTTTCAGCTCGATGGCCGAGGCGGTGATAGCGGCATTGATGGATTTCGATGCCAGCGTATTCGATTCGCGGTTGAACTCTTGCATCATGAAGTCGAGGCGGCGGCCAACGGCTTCTTTTTTCTTCAGGATGTTATAAGTCTCTTTGACGTGCGCATCCAGACGATCCAACTCTTCTGCCACATCAGTGCGCTGCGCCATCATCACCAGCTCTTGCTCCAGGCGATTATTTTCCAGCTGCACTTCAGCTTCTTCCAGCTTGGTCACCAAACGCTCGCGCTGCCACTTCAGCACTTCCGGCATCTGCGCGCGAACTTTCGCCACTTCCTGCGCGACGCCGTCCAAACGCGTTTCGATCAGCGTTTTCAGCGCGGTGCCTTCGCTTTCACGCGCTTCGATAAAGTCATCCAGCGCGCCCTCCAGCGCCACCAGCAGTTCAGCGTTGATGGCATCGAGATCTTGCTCCGGCGCAGACATCACGCCAGGCCAGCGCAGAATATCCAGCGGGTTAATGGCACCTTCATCAGCTTGCATTTTCACCCAGTTCGCCGCTTGTACCAGCTGTTTCGCCAGCGTTTCATTCAGCTGCAGCTCGCCTTGCGCGCTGGCATCGGCGTCGAAACGCAGGTAACACTCGATCTTGCCACGCGTTAAACGGTTACGAATGCGCTCGCGGATTACCGGCTCCAGGCCACGAAACTGTTCCGGCAGACGAATGTAGGTTTCCAGATAGCGTTGGTTTACTGAACGCAGCTCCCAGGCGGCGCTGCCCCAGGTGCCTTTAATATCGCGGCGGGCGTAAGCGGTCATACTGCGGATCATAAGCTTGTACTCATTTCAGGAAGGTTCCCCGCATTATATACCTGTCATACTGCAAGTTGCAGGTGCGTTGTCTTCTCGCGTTCGCCGCCGTCCAGCACCTTGAATGAGGTGGGGTAAAGTCATATGCACCAAATCTTATGGCGTATGCCTGTTCTGCGCTTGCCGCGTAACGCACGACTTCGGGCGAAAAGGGTGCGCATCACCGATCCAACTCCTATCATGTCTCAAGTGTTGAGCAAATTATTGAGGCTATGATGCTGAATAAATTAGCGTTGCCGCTCGCCATCCTATTGCTGGCAGGATGTCAAACGCCCGCCGCGCCGCGTCAGCAGATCCCGCCACACACCGCGCCCGTTGCGGTATGTGGTTCCGGCGACATCATGATGCAAACCACGTTATGGTTCGGCATGAACAAGCCGGATGGCGGCACGGTGAGCGCGCTGGAGTGGCAGCAGTTTGTTGATCATGAGGTCACGCCGCGGTTCAAAGCAGGTTTGTCGGTGTATGACGGCAAAGGGCAATGGTTAGCCAACAATGGCAGCGTAATGCGCGAAAACAGTAAAGCGCTGATGCTGATTCACGCGCCGGATCGCGCTACGTCCGACAGCATTAACGTGCTGCGCGACCATTATAAGCAGCGCTTTGGGCAAGAATCGGTGATGCGGGTGGATGGCTTGGTGTGTGTCGCGTTTTAAAGGACAGCCGGGTACGAAGTCCGTATAATGCGCAGCCAAACCTAAGCAAGCCGGAGAGAAATTATGCGTCCAGCAGGCCGTAACGCCGCAGATGTGCGTCCCGTCACCCTCACTCGTCACTACACCAAACATGCCGAAGGATCTGTGCTCGTCGAGTTCGGTGAAACCAAAGTGCTGTGCACGGCAACCGTCGAAGAGGGCGTACCGCGTTTCCTCAAAGGTAAAGGTCAAGGCTGGGTCACCGCCGAATACGGCATGTTACCGCGTTCGACTCACAGCCGCATGGCGCGTGAAGCCGCTAAAGGCAAGCAGGGCGGCCGCACCCTGGAAATCCAACGTTTGATCGCCCGTTCACTGCGCGCAGCGGTGGATTTGTCAGCTTTAGGTGAATTCACTATCACGCTGGATTGCGATGTTATTCAGGCTGATGGCGGTACGCGTACCGCAGCGATTACCGGTGCTTGCGTGGCGTTAGCCGATGCGCTGAATGCGCTGGTGGCGGCCGGCAAATTGAAGGCCAGCCCGCTGAAAGGCATGGTGGCCGCGATCTCCGTCGGCATCGTGGGCGGCGAAGCCGTGTGCGATCTGGAATATGTGGAAGACTCCAATGCCGAAACCGACATGAACGTGGTGATGACCGAAGATGGCCGCATGATTGAAGTGCAGGGCACTGCCGAAGGCGAGCCGTTCAGCCACGAAGAGTTACTGCAGCTGCTGGCGCTGGCGCGAGGCGGCATTGAGCAGCTGGTTCAGGCGCAAAAAGCAGCGCTGGCAAACTGATTTATCAGGCGACCGCAGAGTCGCCTTTTCTTTATTTGAGGAGTGAGAAATGAAAGCCTGGCAGCGTCAGTTTATTGAATTCGCCCTGAACAAAGGGGTGCTGAAGTTTGGTGAGTTCACCCTGAAATCCGGACGTAAAAGTCCGTATTTTTTCAATGCTGGTTTGTTTAATACCGGACGTGATTTAGCGCTGCTGGGACGATTTTATGCGCAAGCGCTGGTGGACGGCGGCGTAGATTTCGATCTGCTGTTTGGCCCGGCTTATAAAGGCATTCCGATTGCTACCACCACGGCGGTGGCGTTGGCCGATCATCATGAGCGCGATGTGCCTTACTGCTTTAATCGTAAAGAGGCCAAAGATCACGGCGAAGGCGGCTTGCTGGTCGGCAGCCCGCTGCAGGGCAAAGTGATGCTGGTGGATGATGTGATCACGGCGGGTACGGCGATCCGTGAATCGATGGATATCATCAGCGCGCATAACGCAACCTTAGCGGGCGTGCTGATTTCGCTGGATCGCCAGGAACGCGGTCGTAGCGATATATCGGCGATTCAGGAAGTGGAGCGCGACTATAACTGCAAAGTTACCGCGATCATTACGCTGGCCGAGCTGATTGATTATCTGGAAGAGAAGCCGGAGATGGCGGATCACCTGGCGAAAGTGCGGGCTTATCGTAAAGAGTACGGGATTTAAGTTTTAGCCGCAGCGTCGCAATATATCGCGACGCTGCAACAAACACATTACACCAACTGTGACGCCATCAGCGGCCAGCGGCTGTCGAAATCAGCGGTGGGGCGGAAGCGGAACTCCGAACGCACATAGCGCAACAGCAATCCTTCGCAGAACGCCAGCAGCTGGCTGGCCAGCAGCGTTTCATCGGTCTGAAATCCTTCACCGTCACGCATTTTCTTCTCACGCATCACCTGCCGCAGCTGCACTTCAATGCGCTCAAACAGTTGGTTGATGCGCCCTTGCAGGCGATCCTGTTCAAACATCAGCGCGTGGCCCGTCATAATGCGCGTCAGCCCCGGATTACGCTCACCAAATCCCAGAAGCAGCTGCACGATTAACCGCAGTCGCGCCAGCGTATCTTTTTCATCTTTCAGGATCAGATTGATGCGGGTAATCAGACTGTCTTCAATAAACTCAATCAGGCTGTCGAACATGCGGGTTTTGCTGGGAAAGTGGCGATACAGCGCCGCTTCCGAAACGCCCACATTCGCGGCCAGCTTGGCGGTGGTGATGCGCTGGCTGCCATCGCCTGACTCCAGCATTTGTGCCAGCACCTGCAAAATCTCTTCGCGACGGTTCGGTTTCGCGACTTTTTTTTCTGCCATGACCTTCAAGACCCCTGAAATTCACCAAAAACAGGCAACACATTCTCATCTACCACAGGCAAAGCGGCCTGTGGTGAGAAGAAATAAAAAGATGGCTAAATGAAAAGTGCTGCGTGTTACTGACGGCCTGAGTGACCGAAACCGCCTGCGCCGCGATCGCTGGTATCGAAATCGTCGACCAGGTTGAACTCAGCCTGCACCACCGGTACAAACACCAGCTGCGCCAGGCGATCGCCTGGCTGCAAGGTGAAGCTGTCCTGACCGCGGTTCCACACGGAAACCATCAGCTGACCTTGGTAATCGGAGTCGATCAGGCCAACCAGGTTACCCAGCACGATGCCGTGCTTATGGCCCAACCCTGAACGCGGCAGAATTACCGCCGCCAGGCTGGGATCGGCAATATGAATCGCCAGGCCGGTTGGCACTAAAGTGGTCATGCCTGGCGCGATGTCCAGTGCGTCATCCAGGCACGCGCGCAGATCTAAACCTGCAGATCCCGAGGTAGCGTAGGTTGGCAGCGGGAATTCGTTGCCAACGCGAGCATCAAGAATTTTAACGTCGATTTTTTTCATCATAACGGCTGACAATCTCGTCTATTAATTGTTGGCCAAGGAGCGTCTTATCATTCAGCGGTAAGACTTTCTCTCCTTCCTGCCAAAAAAGGTGAAGAGCATTGGTGTCGCTATTGAATCCCTGACCCGCCAACGCGACATCATTCGCACAAATCAGGTCCAGGTTTTTTCGCGCCCGTTTTTGCCGCGCGTATTCTTCCACATTCTGGGTTTCGGCCGCAAACCCGACAACATAAGGTCGATTTTTCGCCAGTGCAGCAACGCCTGCGACAATATCCGGGTTCTTCACCAATTGCAGCGTGACGTTATCAACGCCACCCTGTTTTTTCATTTTCTCAGCGGCAATATTGGCCGCGCGGTAGTCTGCCACGGCTGCGCTGGCAATGAAAATATGTTGTTGGCGGATTTGCGCCATCACCGCCGCTTCCATTTCCAATGCGCTATCTACATCAATACGTTGCACGCCAGGCGGCGTTGGCAACGTTACCGGGCCCGCAATCAGCGTGACCTGCGCACCGCGCTGTGCCGCAGCGGCGGCAATCGCAAAGCCCATTTTTCCTGAGCTTTTATTGGTGAGATAACGCACCGGGTCCAGCGCTTCACGGGTTGGACCGGCGGTGATCATAATGTTGAGATGTTGCAGATCGTTGACGGGCGCGGCCCATTCCAGCGCATGCGCCACAATCGCCAACGGATCGAGCATACGTCCAGGCCCGATATCGCCGCACGCCTGGCTGCCGCTATCCGGCCCCCAAATCAGCACGCCGCGTTGATGCAAACGCTGCAGATTCTCTTGGGTAACGACGGCACGGTACATTTGTTGATTCATCGCCGGCACAATCGCCAGTGGCGCGGCACTGGCAAGACACGCGGTGGTGACCAGGTCGTTCGCCATGCCGGCGGTGATACGGGCAATCAAATCGGCGGAAGCCGGGGCGAGCAGAATCAAATCCGCCCATTTGGCCAGCTCAATATGGCCCATTGCCGCTTCCGCAGCGGGATCGAGCAAGTCATCAAATACCGGATAACCCGAGACAGCTTGCAGGCTGAGCGGCGTGATAAACGCCCTGGCGGCTTCCGTCATCATGACGCGCACGTCGGCGCCGCGATCGCGCAAACGGCGCACCAATTCCGGCGCTTTGTAGGCTGCAATGCCACCGCTGACGCCCAGCAGAATTTTCTTTCCGGCTAATCCCGTCATGTTTCTCGCCTCGACTGAAAACAGAGTGCCGCGTCAGGCGCGGCGAATGAGGGCAACTTTATCACAAAATCCACAGGTCGCCTTTTCACGCACTGCGGGCTTTGCGAGGCGGCTCTGAAATCCAGCACGGCTTGCTGGCACAGGCCGCCGCAGACGCGCAGAATCGCCGCACAGCAGGGAGGAGAAGGCAATGACGGAACTGGCACCACGAGAAAAATTGATGTTAAGCGGCGCAGAAATGCTGAGTGATGCCGAGCTATTAGCGATTTTTTTACGCACCGGCAGCTGCGGCATGAGCGTGATGTTACTGGCGCAGCAAATGCTCAATCACTTTGGTTCGCTGTATCGCATTATGACTGCCCATCAAGATGAGCTGGCGCAAATCAAGGGCGTGGGCAGCGCTAAAATGGCGCAGCTGTATGCGATTGCCGAATTGGGCAGGCGCTTTTTCGCCAGCCAGCTGGCGCGCGAAAACGTGATGGAAAATCCGCAGATTACGCTGCAATACCTGCAAAGCGTGTTGGCGCATCAGGAGCGCGAAGTCTTTATGGCGCTATTCCTCGATAATCAGCATCGCGTGTTGCAGGCGCAGAAGATGTTTTCGGGCACGCTTGCCAGCGTGGAAGTGCATCCGCGTGAAATCGTGCGTGAAGCGTTGAAGCTCAACGCGGCCGCGGTGATTCTGGCGCACAATCATCCGTCCGGCATAGCGGAACCGAGCCGCGCCGACCGCGATATCACCGGCAAGGTGGCGCAAGCCTGCGCACTGCTCAATATCCGTTTACTGGATCATTTGGTGATCGGTCACGGCGAGTTTACCTCTTTTGCCGAGCGCGGTTGGCTTTAGCCTGGGGAACCATTTGAACAAAAATGCCGCGTTTTTGCGCGATCCAGGGGGATCTTTATCTGTTCGGGACTTGAGCACACCGGCTGAGCGGCGTATACTACGCCACCTTTGAGAATCTCGGGTTTGGCGTTTGGGTCAGCTTAGCGGGTTCACATGGAACTCGCCTGGCGGGCTAAGGCCTGACGAGGCGGCCAAAACCTATGTTTTTAAAGCTCGAGCTGATTTGATTTTTGGAGAATAGAAATGTCACGAGTCTGCCAGGTAACTGGAAAGCGTCCGGTGACGGGTAACAACCGTTCCCACGCAATGAACGCGACGAAACGCCGTTTCCTGCCGAACCTGCACTCTCACCGTTTCTGGGTTGAGAGCGAGAAGCGCTTCGTTACTCTGCGTGTATCTGCTAAAGGTATGCGTGTTATTGATAAAAAGGGCATCGATACGGTTCTGGCCGAAATCCGCGCCCGTGGTGAGAAGTACTAAGGAACTGAATCATGGCTAAAGGTATTCGTGAGAAGATCAAGCTGGTTTCCTCTGCTGGTACAGGTCACTTCTATACCACCACGAAGAACAAGCGTACTAAACCAGAGAAATTAGAACTGAAAAAGTTCGATCCGGTTGTACGTCAGCACGTGATCTACAAAGAAGCTAAAATTAAGTAATTTTAGTGTTCTGTGAAAAACCCGGCTTCGGCCGGGTTTTTTGTTTCTGCGGTTTGTTGAGGAGATGACATGCCTGAATTACCAGAGGTAGAAACCAGCCGCCGCGGCATTGAGCCGCATATGGTCGGCGCGACGATTTTGCACGCCATTGTGCGTAACGCACGCCTGCGCTGGCCGGTTTCGCACGAAATCCACGCGTTGAGCGACCAGCCAGTGTTAAGCGTGCAGCGCCGCGCCAAGTACCTGCTGCTGGAATTGCCGCATGGCTGGATCATCATTCACCTCGGTATGTCCGGCAGCTTGCGCATGCTGACCGGCGAACAACCCGCAGCAAAACACGATCACGTCGATTTAGTGATGAGCAACGGTAAAGTGCTGCGCTATACCGATCCGCGTCGCTTTGGTGCCTGGCTGTGGAGCATTGACCTTGCAGGCAGCAGCGTGCTGGCACATCTTGGCCCGGAGCCGCTCAGCGACGCCTTCGATGGCGCTTATCTGTTTGAGAAGTCACGCGGCAAGCGCACAGCGATCAAACAGTGGCTGATGGATAACAAAGTGGTGGTGGGCGTTGGCAACATCTACGCCAGCGAATCGCTGTTTACCGCCGGGATCTTACCCGATCGTCCAGCTATGAGTTTGAGCGAAGAAGAAGCGGAATTAATGGTCGCGACCATTAAAGCGGTGTTGCTACGCTCAATTGAGCAGGGCGGCACTACGTTACGTGACTTCCTGCAAACCGACGGCAAGCCGGGCTATTTCGCGCAGGAGCTGCAGGTCTATGGGCGTGCCGGAGAACCCTGTCGCGCCTGTGGTACGCCGATTGTCAGCGGCAAGCACGGCCAGCGCAGCACCTTCTGGTGTCCGCGCTGTCAGCACTGAGTTACTGCTGCGCCAGTCGCGTGAGCAGCGCTTGATGCACCACGGCAGGCAGAAATGCCTGCACGTCGCCTGCATGGCGCGCCACTTCTTTGACTAACGAAGATGAGACGAAGGAAAAGCCTTCCGACGGCATCAGAAACACGCTTTCTAAAGTAGGCAGCAGGTGACGATTCATCTGCGCCAGCTGCAGCTCATATTCGAAATCTGACACCGCACGCAATCCGCGCACCAGCACATTGGCATTCTGCGCTTTAGCAAAATTCGCCATCAAATCACTGAAGCCCACCACTTCAACGTTCGAGAGATGCGAGGTGACCTCGCGCGCCATCTCCACGCGCTCATCCAGCGTGAACAGCGGCTTCTTGCTGGGGCTGGCGGCAATCGCCACCACGATGTGCTCAAACATCTGCGCAGCGCGCGTCACAATGTCCAGATGTCCCAGGGTGATGGGATCAAAGGTGCCGGGATAAATCGCTTTGGTTTTCATACGCGGCCTTGTGTTGAGGTGTGATGCAGCGCCCAGAGCGCTGAATACTTATTGAAGGTGTATTGCGCGTTCACTACCGCCAAAATCCAGCCCTGCTTACCATCAAGAAAACCGGCGCGCAGCAGCAGCGTTTTGAGAAACGCACCAAGCGTGTGGCTGAAAATTGAAAACAAACCACAGCGTTTGCCGCGCTGGAAGCGCTCTTGCGCCCAGGCATCCGCATAGTTCATCTGCTTGCGCTGGAAGGCGATGAGATCGCGGCAGGTCAAATGTTGCAGATCGCCCGGCAATGTCACCACTGGCGCGCCTTGCGTCTCCAGCGATTCATGTACCAGGTTGTTGTTGTAATTGACGTTGCGCGGATACAGGCGCATCACGCGATCGGGATACCAACCACTGTGACGCATAAAGCGGCCCAGAAACAGATTGCTGCGACCCAGGCTATAAATGGTGTCAGAGGCCGGTTTCTCCAGCACCTGTTCAATGGCGTGACGCAGTTCTGGTGTGACGCGCTCATCAGCGTCGATCATCAAAATCATATCGCCCGTCGCGAACGCCTGCGCGCGCTGGCGCTGCTTACCAAAACCCGCCCAGCTTTCCGCTTGATAAACCTGCGCACCATGGGCACGCGCCACGTCGACGGTGGCATCCGCGCTGCCGGAATCTAACAGCACGATCTCATCCGCCCAACTCACCGATGCCAGCGCTTCCGGCAGCAGTTCAGCTTCGTTCTTGGCGATCATCACCACGGAAAGGCGTTGGCGTTGCGACATGAATTAGTGGGCTCGCGGTGGTAAGTGCGGTTCGAGTAACTGTAGCAGACGCTGCAACGCGCCCTGGTTTTGATGCAGCACTTCAACGGCATGACGGCCGTAATAGCGACGATAATCATCATCTTGCAGCAGGTTAGAGACTTCTTTCTCTAGCGAGACCACATCGGTAACGGTGATCAAGCCTTCGGCCTGCTGCAGCTTGGCGCAAATATCTTTGAAGTTCCAAATGTGCGGCCCCATCAACACCGGAATGGCGTGCGCTGCCGGTTCCAGCGGATTATGCCCGCCGCGCTCCACCAGGCTGCCGCCTACGAAGGCGATATCCGCGATGCCGTACAGCATCATCAGTTCGCCCATGGTATCGCCGATCACCACCTGCGTAGAGCTGGATGGGATTTCGCCGCTGCTGCGCAGGGTGAAGCTGAAACCACGTTTTTGCGTCAGATCGCAGGCATCTTTGAAACGTTCAGGGTGGCGCGGCACCAGAATCAGCAGCAGATCGGGAAACTTTTGCAGCAGGCGACGATGTGCATCGAGCACAATCGCCTCTTCGCCTTCGTGCGTGCTGGTGGCGATCCATACCTGACGACGTGACGCCCATTGACGGCGCAACGTTACCGCTTTAGCGGCCAGCTCTGGCGTCACGGAAATATCGAATTTCAGGCTGCCGGTCACCGCCAGATGAGAACGTTTCAATCCCAGACTGAGGAAACGGTCGCCATCTTCAGCGTTCTGTGCGGCAATCAGCGTGATGCGCTGCAATAAATCGCGCATAAAGCCACCGAGCTTTTTATAGCCTTTTGCCGAGCGTTCAGAGAGGCGTGCGTTGGCAATCACCAGCGGAATTTTACGCTGGTGCAGAATACGGATGATGTTGGGCCATAGCTCGGTTTCCATGATGATCACTAAGCGCGGATTCGCGGTATCAAGGAAACGGTTGATTGAGCCTGGCAAATCGTAAGGCAGATAAACGTGGTGCACATCTTTGCCAAACGCCGATTGTGCCCGTTCGGAACCGGTTGGCGTCATGGTGGTCACGGTGATGGGCAGCGTCGGATAGCGATGACGTAGCGCCCGCACCAGCGGCACCGCCGCCAGGGTTTCACCCACGGAAACCGAATGCAGCACAATGCCGTGCGGTTCCACTTTGCCGCTGCAATAGCCGTAACGTTCCGCCCAGCGTTTACGATAAGCGGGCGCTTTTCGACCGCGCAGCCACAGGCGCAGCCAAATCAGTGGCTGAATCAGATAGAGCAGGGCTGTGTAGAGAGTCGTCATAGTTACCGTTACGACACATTCGCGTCAAAAAACAGATGAAAGGCGGCATGTTATCAGAAACTCACCGCCTGCTCATACCACTTCGTCAGCGCGCTTGCAGGACGTGCTGATAAAGCGAGGTCAGCGCTTGCGCCAGACGATGCGGACCAAAAGGTTCGATTTTACGGCGTGCGGCTTCACCCATCGCGGAATTTTCAGAAAGTGCGGGTGTGGCCATCACCGCGTCATTTAACGCCTTGATATCCAATGCATCGCAGACAAAGCCTTCTTGGCCCGCTGTAATAAATTCTGCGCCGCCGCAGCCGGTGCTGGTGATCACCGCCAGACCGCAGGCCATCGCTTCTAACACCACGTTCGGAAAAGGATCATACAGCGTCGGCAACAGCAGCGCGTCGGCAGCGTGATAGAACGGCTGCACGTCCTGTTGCACACCAACAAAGCGCAGACGGTCGAGGCAGTTAAGCTGGTTTGCCAGCTGTTGATAGCGGGCCAAATGCTTATCCTGACCAACCACCACCAAATAGCGGTCGCTGCTGGCAACAGCTTCAATCGCCGCTTTCAGCCCTTTGCGTTCAAAGCCCGAGCCGACGTAAATCATCACCGTTGCATCCTGCGGCAACGTCAGCTGCTGACGCGCAGCGTGGCGTAGCTGCTCGGTGGCGGGCTGGAAGCGTTGGCTGTCAATGGCGTTGTGGATAACGTGGATTTTACCGGCATCGAGCGTGAAGTGGCGCAAAATGTCCTGCTTCACCATTTCCGAATTGCAGATCACCGCTTTTAAAGACGAGGCATTAAACATCTCGGCTTCAGCCTGCAATACGTAACGATGATAAGGGCTGAGCTGCGCGCTCAGGCGCTGCCATGGCGACACAATACGGGCGCGCTGTTCCAGCCACACGCGGTGCACGCCATCACCGGCGCGAAAAATGTCGCAGCCGGCAATGCGCTCATGACTCTGCACGATATCGAACTTTTCACGCTGCCAACACGCGCGCGCCGCACGGGCAAAACCGCGTTCGCGTGAGATACGGCCGAGCTTGGTGGGATTGCAGATGTGCAGATGCCACGCCGGATTTGGCGTGCCTTGCCAGCTGCGGGTGATGATATTGAGATCGAGCTGCTCGCTGTCCAGCGCTTCCAGCGCGCGGGAAATAAAACGCTCGGCACCGCCGTCCGGGCGGTATTTCTGCCGGACAATCGCCAGGCGTAACTTAGTCATGCAAAAAATTCCTTGCTGCGGCGACGACATCCTCAACCGGAATGGCGGAAAGATAACGCTGCTCGGTTTGGGTATCGATTTTATCCGGCGACGGTAATGCGGCGTAGTCTCCGGCCCAAATCACGCGGTTATTGTCGCCCCATGGACGCCAATGTTGCAGCTTGGTGGGGCCAAACAGCGCGAGGCACGGCGTGTCGAGCGCGGCGGCCATGTGCATCGGCGCGGAGTCCACGCCAATAAACAGCTGCGCTGCATCAATCAATGCCGCCAGCTGCGGCAGGGAAAATTGTCCGGCGAGTGATATGACGTTGGGGCTGCGGCACAGCGATTGGATATTGGCGATCATCGCCAGCTCTTTTTTATCCGGCGCGGCGGTCAGCACAATCGGGCGGCCTGCAACGGCGAGCGCATCAATCATCTGCGCGACTTTTTCATCTTCCCAGCATTTAAACTGCCAGCGCGAAGTCGGCTGGACCACGATAAAGTGCGCGGGCACCTGCTGTTGCGCCAGCACCGCTTGCACTTTTTGCCGATCGGCCGCGCTGAAATGCATGGACGCTTTTGCCCCTTCTACGCCAATGCCTAGCGGTGCCAGCGCCACCATATTCTGTTCCACGGTATGCAGCCGGCTGTGGTTGGCGGTGGACACCAGCTGATTATGGCAGTAGCGCCATAACGCGTTGTCGCGCTTGTTGAAGGCAAACCCAATGCGCACCGGCGCGCCAGAGGCGGCGGTAATAATCGCGCTGCGCCACTGGTCGGCGAGATTGATTACCACATCGTAATGGCATTTACGAACGGCGGATAGCAAGGCCATTTCATGTTGGAATTTCCGCCAGCCGCCCTCTTTTTTCCAGTTGCGATCGATGATGTGCAACTGACGAATTGCGGGATGCGCCTCCAGCATCGGACGTGTCTCTTTATACAGCAGCACATCGATATTGGCCTGCGGATAGCGTTGGCGGAGAGCATTAATGGCGGGTGTCGTCAGCAGCATATCGCCGTGATGGCGCAGCTTGATCAGCAGAATATTTTTCGCGGTAAAGTGGGCTGGAATCGGACTTGCCATACTCAATTGATCTCAGAATTCAGTCAGCTGATTGTAGGGCAAAGCCCAAAACGGTGAAAGTCGGGCTGTGTGCCTATTTGTTACGCCAGCGATAAATACGGCTGAGCCACAGCAGCAGCTGATACCACTGACGCAGCCCGCGCGCGTTGCGCAGCATACGCTTGTGGGTTTGCGTGCTGAACAGATCGGCAATCATCGCCTGCCGTGCATGCTCTTCTGGTTCACGGCGAATGCAGTGGCACACGCTCAGCGCTTCATGAGTGATTTGATAGTGAAACGCCGGATAGATTTTTACTTTATGGCGATAGCGCTGATTAATCTCTTCCAGCAGCTGAGCAATTTTCAAATAATGGCGCTGATATTCCACGTTGCGCTGACCGGTGCGCTTGCGGTTGCTGATGGACGCATCGTGCATGTAATAGCGATACAACACGCGATCGGTATAGCGCACGCGCTGCGCGTTGAGCATGAACTCGGTGGTCCAGGGAATGTCCTGATGATGCAAACCCGGCTCAAAATAGAGCTGCAGCTGTTCGATTAATTCACGGCGATAGATGCCCAGCCACACCACGTGCATATAACGACGGGTTTTCAGCGCGGTGTTCAGCCATGCCGCGCCGCTTAACACCGGGGTGCTGGCGAGGCGATCCAGGGGAATCAGCGGCTTAACCTTCTGGCTGCTTTTGAAAAACCATTCGGCATTACACTGCGCGGCATCAAGGTTATCGCGTTGCGCCATCTCAACCAGCGTTTGGTACATCGCCGGATCCATGGTGTCGTCGGCATCGGGAAAGGACACATATTTGCCGCGCGCGATCGCCAATCCGGCATTGCGGGCACGCGACACGCCGCCGTTGGCTTGGTGAATCACCTGCACGTGCGCATGCTGCTGCGCATAGGCATCGGCGCGTTCACCGGAACCATCGGTGGAGCCGTCATCAACGATGATGATCTCCAGATCGGTGAGCGTTTGCGCCAGCAGGGCTTGCATGCAGGCAGCGAAATCGTTACCGGCATTGAACATCGGGATAATCAGACTGAGAAGCGGAGTAGTGGTCATGCTGTTTTCATTGCGTTGCGGCGCGCCAGACGCTGCTGCTGTCTGGAGGCAATAAAATCGTGAATGTCATTAAGTTTGCGCGCGTCCAGTTCGAACAGCTGTTCGGCGGGATGCATAAACTTATATTTGGCATCAAATACAAACGATGACGGCGCGATATGATTCGGGCCAATTAACAATACATCGCCCAATGGTCGCTGCTCTTCAACACAGCATGGGCCGTAAATTAAGATAATGGGCACCTGCTGCGCATCAGCAATATAAACATTGCCGGAGTCTGAAGCGATATAGAAATCCATCTCGTTAATGGCGGCGGGTACCGATTCCAGCGGCACTTTGCCTACAAGGCTAATCAAATTATCGCGGTCACCGACCACTTTGATCAGTTCTTGCAAACGAGATTGCTCATTCGGAGCGCCAAAGGCAAAGAACTGGCACGGTAGATCGCTTAAGCGATCAAACAGGCGTTGCCAAATCACCGGTGGAATAGTTTTCGCCTGGTTGCCTGCGGTAATACTGATACCTACACGAATGCCAGCACGCTGAAAAATTTCCGGCGGCAGCGTATCCGGTTGCCACAGCGGTTTAGTCGCATGCTTGGGGTAGCTCTCTTTGGTGAAAGAGCGGTCGGCAAGCTTTAAATAGTTTTCCAGCGTCAGCGTATTTTTCTCATGCTGCACTTCGCCGCTGGCGGTGAGGTAAAACAGCCCTTGATAAGCTTTCCGGCGATAGCTGGAAAGAAACTGTTTATTGCTGGCGTTACAGCAGGCGGCGATAAATAAATTGAGATTGGTGGGGTGCAGCACGTAAATATTGTCGTAGCGATTGAGCAGCTGCCACACCAATTTCATTTTCTTCATCACGCCGGAGCGATGATCTTCGATATACCAGATATTTTCTAAGGTGTTATCGCGTGAGGCAAAGGCTGCAACGCTGTTGCTGAGCAACGCATCACTTTTTCCAAGATGGGTTAATAACGGCGTGATATTAATGAAATCGCCGATTTTCGCCGTTTGAATCACCAAATTTTTACCGGTGCGACCATGGCCGATTTTCATTAGCCATTTCACCGGTAGAAATAAGATAAAGAGAATTACATACGTCAACGATCTATCCCCATTTACGGTCGCACCGACAAGGGGACCTGTTAACTTGAAACGTGTTGTGTGCTCGAAAATGACGCTTCTTTTGCCTCAGCCAGCTGCAAATAACGCTGGCAAATAACGTTGAGACTATAAATGTTTAAGTCCAGCTGTTGCAACTCAGGTGGATTGGCATAAATCTCACCCATTTTCTCTGCCAGCGAAGCCACATTCATCTCAGCCAGCCCGCGCGACAGATCGCCTTTCATGATCGAGGCCGGTGCGCCTGGGCAGCGCGTACTCACTACCGCCGTACCGCAGCTCAAGGCTTCAACCAGCACATTACCAAATCCTTCGCTATCCGAACTCACCACCAATAGGCGGGCGTGGCGAATCCACGGATAGGGGTTGGCGTGAAATCCGGCGAAATTTACCCGCTCGGCAATGCCCAAATCCTCGGCACGCTGGCGCAAATTTTGCGTAATTTTTTCGTTTCCCTGGCCCAACAGCACCAGCGGGGCGCTGATACCGCTGGCGGCATAAGCTTCCAGCAGGCGATCGTGGCGTTTGGTTTCGTGAAAACGGCCTACGTGCAGGATGTAATCGCTGCCTGCCAGAGGACAAGGCTCGTCTGCCAATTGGGCAATAGCGGCAAAATCGAAGGGATTGGAGATCACTTCTGCCCGGCTGGGTTTCACGCCAATGTTTTCGACGATGTCGTCAATCACATATTGCGAAACGCCAATCAGCTGGCGGCCTTGATAGGCATCGCGAATTTTGAGTCGTTTCAGCCAGAGCGAGAAGCCCGTTTTGCGAGCGAGGTAAGAGGCGGAAAACACGCCATGCAGGCAAAACCAGGTTTTACGTTCATCAAGCGCGTGCGCGTGACGCACGATACGGTCAGTTTTGTGCAGATGCGACAGGATTAAATCAAACTGGCCGTGCTGCGCTTCGCTTTGTCGTACGGCAACATCAAGCTGATGGGCGCGACGATGGGTTTCTGTCAATTTGCGCCACGGAAAGGTGCAGGTATCAATAACGGTTTGATAATCGACCCCAGCGGGAATCGGGTAATCACACACTTTACGTAAGGAGAATAAAGAAACACGATGGCCCTGTCTGACAAATCCTTCCGCCAGCGTCAGCACCACTTTTTCAGCACCGCCACCCGGCAGCCCATCGATCACCATCAGAATGCGCTTCGACAAAATCATTACCCCTAATGGCCAGCCTGTTCTTTATGACGTTGCAGCTATCATCCCCGTATTGAACAGGACTGAAAATAAGATAAATCAATTTATTAGTTCAGCTTGGCGCGCGCTGTCGATGCTAAACAATAGGCGCGATAACAGTGAGTTGCAGTGTATTCAACTGTAGTGTAACTCTGCATATCGCGCTATCAGCCAGCGTTTAAGCGGCAAAGATCAAAAATTTGCGCCACTTTTTCGGCTTGCGTACCATAGTGGAGAGAAATCACTCATTTCCCCGGATAACACATGGATAAACCAGCCTTTTTAATCACCCTTGATACCGAAGGGGATAACCTCTGGCGCAATCGCAGCGGCAAGGTTACCACGCAAAATGTCCGGTTTCTGCCACGTTTTCAAGGCTTATGTGAGAAATACGGGTTTAAACCCACCTGGCTGACCAATTACGAGATGGCGAGCGATCCCGCTTATGTCGAATTTGGCCGCGATCTGCTGGCGCGCGGCCAGGGGGAAATCGGTATGCATCTGCATGCGTGGTTTAGCCCACCGGAGTACGCGTTAACGGATGATGACTGGCGCTATCAACCCTATTTAATTGAATATCCTGAAAATATATTGCGTGAAAAGGTCGCGTTTATGACCGATTTACTGCAGGACGCGTTTCAACAAAAAATGACCAGCCATCGCGCCGGGCGCTGGGCATTTAACGAGGTTTACGCGCGCGCGCTGGTGGATAACGGCTATCTGGTGGATTGCTCGGTGACGCCGCGCGTGGACTGGCGCGCCTCTTCGGGGTCACCGCAAGGTCAAGGTGGCACCGATTATCGCCACTTCCCCGACCATGCTTATTACCTTGATGTTGATGACATCGCCAAAGCTGGCAACAGCCCGCTGCTTGAGTTGCCAATGAGCATTCACTATCGCTATGGCGCATTCACTAATCAGCTGAAAAAAGTGTGGAACGATCTGCGTGGCAAGACGCGCGGCCATTCGGTGAACTGGCTGCGCCCGGTGGGCGGTAATCTGGCGCAGATGAAGCAGGTGGTGGAACAGTCGCTGAGTCGAAATGATTACGTTGAATTTATGCTGCACTCATCCGAATTCATGCCGGATGGCAGCCCAACGTTTAAAACTGAGGCGGATATTGAGCGGTTGTATGACGATTTAGAGCAGCTTTTCAGCTGGTTACAATCACGCACGCAGGGCATGACGTTAACGGAATATGCCCTGCGTAAGCGAAGTGAGGCGTAGCGCTACACGCCAATCTCCTGCATCTTGCTGATAACATCCTGGGCGGAGATATCCGCCATGCTGTTGCCCTCAGCAGGGCGCAGCTGATACTGATTCTTACCATAACCGCCAATCAAGCCCGGATCGGTTGGGCCGAACAGCGTGATATTCGGGCGATCCAGCGCCGCGGTGAGATGGCTTAAACCGGTATCAACCGACACCACCGCGCGCGCGCCAGCCAGCTGCTGGGCCACCTGTTCCAGGGTTAACTTCGGCAGCACCTCAACATGGTCAAAGCCTTCTGCTAAGCGCTGCGCACGCTGATGTTCATGCTCAGCGCCCCACGGTAATTTCACCCGCAGGCCGTGCGGCTGCACCCGCTGAATAAGTTCGCGCCAGTGCGCCTCCGGCCAATGCTTGTTGTCACGCGTGGTGGCGTGCAGAAACACCAGATAGGGCGATGCCTCATCCGGCAGCGTGGACAGGAAATGTTCGGCAATCGCGTAATCGCCTTGGGTAGCAGGCTTTTCATAACCAAGACTTTTTGCAAACAGCTCGCGCGTGCGTTCCACCGCATGCTGTTTTTTGTCGATGTCATGACGTTTGTCATACCACCAGCTGGCAAACGGCTCGCGCGCGCTGCGGCTGTCCTGACCATGCTTTTCGCCTTTTGCCAGGCGCGTAACCAGCGCGGCACTTTTGATCAGCCCTTGCGCATCCAGCACCACATCGTACTGACGCGACTGCAAATCGCGCTTGAAGCGCACGCGCTCTTCACGCTGCTGGCTGCCAAACCAATGCTTGCGCCAGCGACGAATCGCCACCGGCAGCACTTTGTCCACCGCCGGATGCCAGGCTGGAATCTGCGCAAAATTCTCTTCCACCACCCAATCAAAGCGAATGCCAGGAATCGCCTGCATCGCATCGGTGAGCGCAGGCAAGGTGTGCAGCACGTCGCCCATCGAGGAGGTTTTCACAATCAAAACGTGCATCTTTACTCCTGCACCGGATGCAACAGCGCGCGCAGTTCCTGATGAACCTGCGCCGGCTGAATATCAATCAAACTTTGGTGATAGCCTTGCTCGGCGTCACCTTTACGTACTTTGTGATAGCCGGTGATCAAACGAATGATGCGCGCCTGCTGCGACAGCGGCGGCGTGAAATCGGGGCTGCTTGGGCCATAGAGCGCCACCAAAGGCCGATTCAGCGCGGCCGCGATGTGCATCAAGCCAGAATCGTTGCTTACCACCGCAGCGCAGTGCGCCAGCAGAATCACCGCTTGTTCCAGCTGCGTATCGCCTGCGAGGTTTTTGCAGTGCGCACGCGCAGCTTCAGGCAGCGTTTGCACAATGGTGTCACCGGTTTCGCGATCTTTAGCCGAACCAAACAGCACCACCTGATAACCTTCACCGATCAGCTGCTCTGCTAACGCCGCGTAGTGGTAATGTGGCCAGCGTTTGGCCGGGCCGAATTCCGCGCCGGGGCAGAAGCCAATCAGCGGCCGATCGGCAGACAGCATAAACTGCGCTGCCGTCATGCGCTTCTCGCTCTCTTCCACGCGCAGCTGCGGCCACAGCAGCGGTTGCGGCAGCTGTTGCGCTGAAGCAACAGGCTGGTCGTAACCGAGCGCCACATAGCGTTCAACCATCAGTGGAAACGCGGCTTTATCCAGCACGCGGACATCATTCAGCACGCCATAGCGCATCTCACCGCGCCAACCGACGCGGCGTTTAATGCCAGCAAAAAACGGCACCAGCGCGGATTTGAAAGAGTTTGGCAGCACATAGGCGCGGTCGTAGCCGCTGGCCTTGAGGGTTTTCCCCAGGCGACGACGTTCGCCGATCGCCAACGCGCCGTGGCCGAGCGGCATCGCCAACGCCTGATGCACTTCCGGCATGCGTGACAGCAAAGGCCGACACCACGCTGGCGCCATCACATCAATCACCGCATCAGGATGCTCAGCCTTGAGCGTGCGATAGAGACTTTGCGACATCATCATATCGCCGACCCAGGATGGGCCTATAACCAGAATTTTCATCGCTGGTGCCGGTTTCCTTATGCGTTGCGGTTCAGCCAAACCATATATTCGCCGACGCCTTCTGCCACGGTTTTGAACGGCTTGTCGTAGCCCGCCGCGCGCAGGTTAGTCATGTCGGCTTGCGTAAATGCCTGATAGCGGCCTTTCAGCTTGTCCGGGAAGGGAATGTATTCAATCTGGCCCTTCTGATGGAATTTCAGTACCGCATCGGCCACTTCCTGGAACGATTCGGCGCGACCGGTACCGCAGTTATAAATGCCTGAAACGCCGTTTTCCCAGCACCACAGGTTCACGGCAACCACGTCATCCACGTGGATGAAGTCGCGGCGGAAGTCGTCGCTGCCTTCAAACAGCTTGGGATTTTCACCGTTGCTGATTTGCGTATTGAGGTGGAAGGCGACGCTTGCCATGCCGCCTTTATGGCCTTCACGCGGGCCGTAGACGTTGAAATAGCGGAAGCCGCAAACCGGCGAATTCGCTTCTGGCAGAATTTGGCGCACGTAATGGTCGAACAGCATTTTTGAGTAGCCGTAGACATTCAGCGGCTGCTCGTATTGGCGCTCTTCGATGAAGTTTTCGTTGCGGCCGCCATAGGTCGCCGCAGAAGAGGCGTACAGGAACGGGATTTCACGCTCAAGGCAGAAGTGCAGCAGATCTTTCGAATACTGATAGTTGTTATCCATCATGTACTTGCCGTCCCACTCGGTGGTCGCGGAGCATGCGCCTTCGTGGAACACCGCTTCGATCGGACCGAGATCTTCGCCCGACATGATGTAAGAGAGAAATTCCTCTTTATCCATGTAATCCGCGATGTCCAAATCCGCCAGATTCACGAATTTGGTGCCATCTTTAAGATTATCCACCACCAGAATGTCGGAAATTCCGCGAGCGTTGAGCGCCTTAACAATGTTGCTGCCAATCATGCCAGCGCCACCGGTTACGATAATCATATGCTTTGCCTTTAAAGAGTTAGGGTGAAACGGGAGGTTTCACGCTCGAATGCCTGCATCATAACATTTCAACCCGGCGCAGGCAGCCAGATGACTCCGGAAGCGCTGCACAAAACCTGCTCACCGCGTGAACTATGCTGCAAAATCGAGATTTCGCTGGCTGAAATGTCGGCATGATGCGTTTGGATCAGTAATATGTGCCAAAGATTTGCTATCTGAGGAGCAGAATCATGTCCAATCAGTTTTATTCGCTAATACGTCAACAACTTGAGACAACACGTCAGGATGGATTGTTCAAACAGGAACGCACCATCACTTCGGCGCAGCAGGCGGAAATCAACGTGGCGCACAGCGCGCCGGTGATCAACTTTTGCGCCAACAACTATTTGGGTTTAGCCAATCATCCGGCATTAATCCAGGCGGCCAAAGACGGCATGGATTCGCACGGCTTTGGCATGGCGTCGGTGCGTTTTATCTGCGGCACCCAGGACATTCATCAACAGCTGGAGCACAAGCTGGCTGAGTTCCTCGGCATGGAAGCCGCGATTCTGTTCTCGTCCTGCTTTGACGCCAACGGCGGCCTGTTTGAAACGCTGCTCAGTGCTGAGGATGCGATCATTTCCGATGCGCTCAATCATGCTTCGATCATTGATGGCGTGCGCCTGTGCAAAGCGCAGCGCTACCGTTACGCCAACAACGACATGAACGAGCTGCGTGCGCGTCTGCAGGAAGCGCGTGGCCACGGCGCACGCCACATTCTGATCGCCACCGATGGCGTGTTCTCAATGGATGGCGTGATCGCCAATCTGCAGGGCATTTGCGATTTGGCAGAGGAGTTCGACGCGCTGGTGATGGTGGATGATTCCCATGCTGTGGGCTTTGTCGGCGCGGCCGGACGCGGCACCCATGAATATTGCGGCGTCATGGATCGCGTGGATATCCTCACCGGCACCTTGGGTAAAGCGCTGGGCGGCGCATCGGGCGGCTACGTTGCGGCAAAGAAAGAGGTGGTTGAGTGGCTGCGCCAGCGCTCGCGTCCTTATCTGTTCTCCAACTCGCTGGCGCCGGCCATTGTTGCCGCTTCGCTGCGCGTGCTGGATCTGCTGAGCGAAGGAGATGGTTTGCGCCAGCGTTTGTGGGATAACGCGCGCTTCTTCCGCGAGCAGATGAGTGCCGCAGGTTTCACGCTGGCCGGAGCCGATCACGCCATCATTCCGGTGATGCTAGGCGATGCCAAAATAGCCCAGCAGTTTGCCAGCCTGCTGCAGCAAGAGGGCATTTACGTGACCGGATTCTTTTATCCGGTGGTGCCGCAAGGCCAGGCGCGCATCCGCACGCAAATTTCCGCCGGACATACGCAGGCGCAGCTGGAACATGCCGTCGCCGCCTTTACCCGCATCGGCCAGCAGCTGGGCGTGATTGCAGGAGCCGCGCAATGAAAGCACTTGCCAAATTAAAGGCTGAAGAAGGCATTTGGATGGTCACGGATGCGCCGATCCCGGAGCCTGGCCATAACGATTTGCTGATCAAAATTCGTAAGACCGCGATTTGCGGCACCGATGTGCATATTTACAACTGGGATGATTGGTCACGCAAAACCATTCCCGTCCCGATGATCACCGGACACGAATATGTTGGTGAAGTGGTTGGCATGGGCGAAGAGGTGAAAGGGTTTTCTGTCGGCGACCGCGTTTCCGGTGAAGGCCACATCACCTGCGGACATTGCCGTAACTGCCGCGCGGGTCGCACCCATTTGTGCCGCAACACGGTGGGTGTTGGGGTAAATCGGCAGGGCTGCTTCGCCGAATATTTGGTGATCCCGGCCTTTAACGCGTTCAAAATCCCCGAGAACATTTCCGATGAGCTCGCCGCGATTTTCGATCCCTTCGGCAATGCGGTGCACACCGCGCTCTCATTTGATCTGGTTGGCGAAGATGTGCTGATTTCCGGCGCAGGCCCGATTGGCATTATGGCGGCGGCGGTATGCAAACACGTTGGCGCGCGTAACGTGGTGATCACCGATGTCAATGACTATCGTCTCGGCCTGGCACGGCAAATGGGTGTTACGCGTGCAGTGAACGTGGCGCAGGAAAACCTGCGCGATGTTATGGCCGAACTCGGCATGACGGAGGGTTTTGATGTCGGGCTGGAGATGTCCGGCGCACCGCCAGCGTTTCGCACCATGCTGGAGACCATGAATCACGGCGGGCGTATTGCGCTGCTGGGTATTCCGCCGGGGGAAATGTCGATCGACTGGAATCTGGTGATCTTTAAGGGCTTGTTCATCAAGGGCATTTACGGCCGCGAGATGTTTGAAACCTGGTACAAAATGGCGGCGCTGATCCAATCTGGCCTCGATCTCACGCCCATTATCACCCATCGCTACCACATTGATGCGTTCCAGCAGGGCTTCGATGAGATGCGTTCCGGTCGCTCCGGGAAAGTGGTGCTGAGCTGGGATTAACCGCTGCCCCGACCGCAGGGCCGGAGCCTGTTACGCCTGTTTTTTCTCATCATCGGTCAGGTAACGCACCTTGCGGGTGTAATCCTGGCCTTTGAAGGTGAGCGGCTGCGTGGGATCTTGCAGGTATTTTTGCCATTCGCTCAACGGGAATCCACCGTGTGCACCGATTACCTCGGAAGGAATTACCGCCGCCTGGCCGCCAATCCGTTTGGAAACCGGCCAGTTCGCCCATTCACCCAGGTTAATAGTGCGGATATCCAATAAATCCAGTAATGCAGCCAGCGGTAATTGATCGGTGGGGGGCTGGCTGTCGTTCATTAATTCCCAGGTATCCTGGAATAGCGTTAGCCACAGCGGGCAAATTCTCTGCCAGGTGCGGCGGGATGCCGCTAAATAAGCCCCGTTAACATGATCCTGAAAATAAGGTCGGATCGCGGTGCGGTAATAAGCCGGAACGCGATCTTGAGGAGCATCAGCCAATTTCGCGATCATTTTTCCCTGACGGAAACTGCTGTAAAGATAATGTTCATGCAGATTGATATTCGGTGCTTGAAGCAGGTTTAAATCAGAATCAATCATCAAGATGCCATTGCCTTGAGCCTGCAAAGGCGCTTGCAGTTTAATTAAGCGACTGCGGTAAATCTGCTTATACCGATAGCTCTCTTCACGGTGCGGGACATCCAGTGTCGCAACGCGCACTTTCGCCGGTAGCGCAGGAAAGGCTGAAGCGGGCTGGTCGCTGACAATAACAATTTCTTTTACTTGGGTGGCAAAGCGGCTGGCAAATTCAGCGCTTAATACCGCCTCTTCAATGTAGTCCGCACCGGTGCAAGGAATGACCACAGAATCCACGGCAATGGCGCCTTGCGCGTTTTCTTGCGCATAGGGAATATTATGGCGAGAGCGAATGTAGCGGCGATTTTTATTTAGGAACTCAAACATGCGTTTTCCTTTCAATACTTTTTTCTAAGATCATTTCGACACCAGCAACATAATTCTCAATGGCATAGCACTCGCGTACGCGCATTTCAGCAGCGGTAATTAATCGCTGGCGCAGTGCCGCATCCTGCCATAGCGCGGCGACATGCTGGCTTAATTGCTTAACGTCACCGTATTCAAACAGTAATCCGCTTTCATCGTGATTAATCAGCTCAGCAGTACCGACCACATTCGAACCGATAACGGCGGTTTTCACTAACATCGCCTCTAACACCACGCGCGGTAAACCTTCGCTGCTGGAGGCCAGAATAAAGGCATCGAAAGCAGCGAGATAATCCAGCGGGTTGTTTTGAAAGCCAGTGAAAACCACATGGGCTTCAATCATCTCTTTCTGCGCCAGCTGCAGCAAATTTTCCTGCTCAGGACCGGAACCTACCACAATCATCTGCCAGTTGGCGTTGGGATGTGCGCGTTTGAATTGACCCAGCGCCTGGAAAATATGGTGATTGGCTTTGCGGGGAATCAGTGAACCAATCGAACCGAACACAAAGGTTTCTGGCGCATAGCCCAGGCGCGTGCGCACCGTGGCGCGATCGGGTAAAGGCTGATGAATATCAATGGCATTGGAAACGGTAAAGCAGCGCTGCGCTTTCACGCCGCTGTGACGCAAGCTGTGGTTCACGCCATGCGACACCGCGATAACCGCATCAACGCGCGCATTGATCATAGCCACCAGCGCGGGATTGAGCTGCGGTTCAATGCGGCAATGCTGAATCAGCGCCATGTCGAGATCGCGCACAGCACGATAGCCCTCAGCATTGGTGCTAGGCTGATTATTCATATACAGCGCGTCATAGTTGCCGCGCTGTAAAATCGCGGCAATCTTCGCGGCATTCGGTAACACGCGCCATTTCTCATCAATGCGCGCCACCTGCTGTCTTTTCAGCGCACGATTAAACAGCAATAACGTGCGAATCAACTCTTTGCTGATTTTTGCCCACAGCGGTTGCGGCGATTGTGGAATGAAGATCACCGGGATGCCAATGGCATTCAAAACCGACTCGATAGTTTCTCCTGCGCCGCGCGTGTAATTGCTGTAAAAGCAGCAGGTGATGTCGAATTTCTGCCGGTCAATGCGCTTCAGTAATTCCAGCATGCTGTTGGTGCCGCCGCCCCATTCGCGGCCGGTATCCAGCAACAGGATTTTTTTCTTGGCTTGCATGCGTCCCGATATCCTTACCCGGTAAGTCGTTGCGCGGCAGTATAAAGTGCCTGCCGCACTCTGTATATCAAGGGGGATACTAGAAGAGTTGTTTCAGCGTCTGCAGCATCGGGCTTTGCGCCAAACTGTCGCTCAACACCTCAACGGCTTTGCTCTGCGGTATCGGCGGCAACGGTTTGCTGACTTTACACGCGCCCGGCGCTCGGAAATGTGGGCTGTGCGGCGCTGTGGGTTTTGTCGTCGGCGCGGTGGAGCCTTGATGCAGCGGCTCGTTCAGCAGCTGACTGGGACGCACTAAAGTAATCTCTGCCGGTAGCGAAGGCAGCATCTGTTGCAGCACGCGTACGGTCGTTGGATGCGGATGACCAATGGCGATGGCGTAGCCGTCGCGCTGCGCCAGTTTCACCGCGCGGGTGAACTGTTGGCGAATTGACGCTTCATTCTGGCTGTCATCAAGAAACACGCGGCGCTTAATAACCTTAACGCGCGTGCCCTGCGCTGCAGGAATTGACTGGCTGTTACCGATGGTCATGCTGTCGAGGAAGTAATAATTGTACTGATTCAGCGCCTGCATCACCTTCTGCATGCCCGGCAAGCTCGAGGTCATTTTGCTGCCCATGTGATTATTCAGGCCGACGGCGAACGGCACTTTAGCGCTGGCCTCCCGAATAATGCGCATGATCTCATCGCTGCTCATGTCGGGCGTTAAGGTATCTCTTTCCAGCGGCTGTTTACTGAGCGGTGCCATGGGTAAGTGAATCAACACTTCATGGCCACCCTGATGCGCTTTGGTCGCCATGGCACGGGCGTGCGGCGCGTTGGGCAGCACCGCAACGGAGATCGCGGCTGGCATATTGAGCACTTTGTTCTCTTCGACCGGCCGATAACCGAAGTCATCAATCACAATCGCCAATTTTCCCGCGTGCGCGGAAAGTGCGAAAAACAGGCCGCACAGCGCGGCCGAAAGCTTAAAGGGCTGAAACAAAACTTATCTTCCTAACCACGGTAGTGGATTGACGGCCTGTCCCTGGCGTCGGATTTCAAAGTAGAGTGAGGGCATGCCGCGGCCGCCACTGGTGCCCACAAGCGCGATAGGCTGTCCTGCCTTCACCTGAGCACCGACACTCACCAGCGCACTTTGGTTGTAGCCGTAAAGACTCATGTCGCCTTTACCGTGTTCCAGCACCACAACCAAGCCGTAGCCTTGCAGCCAATCGGCCATCAGTACGCGTCCATCGGCGATAGCTTTAACTTCGGTGCCTTCTGGCGCATCAACCACCAGTCCTTTCCAACGCAGTTCGCCCTGCATTGATTCACCAAAGCGATGTTCAATTCTTCCCCGCACCGGCCAGATGGCTTGCCCGCCGGGCTTGCCTAAACCACCGGTACGCGCCATCAGCTCGCGCTCACTCTGCGTCGGCTGATAGCTAGATCCTTTCGCTTTTGCCTGCGCCTGACGCTGGCGCACCTTTTCCGCTTCGCGCGCTTCGCGTTCGGCCCGCTCGCGTGCTTCACGTTCCGCTTTGGCGATTTTGTCCTGCAGGCGGCTTTCGTTCTGACGCATTTCAACAAGATCGGCCTGATCTTTTTCCAGCGAGCTTTCCAATACGCTGAGCGTTTTTTTCCGCGCCGCGCTGGCGGTTTCCAGCTTGCTCTGCTGCGTTTGCTGCTGAGCTAATAGCGATTTCTGCTGCTCCTGCTTGCCTTGCAATGCCTGGCGCTGTTCCGCGAGCTGCTGCTGGGTAAGTTTGAGATCGTCGATATTTTTCTGACGTGCAGCGTTGAGATAACCGAAATAGGCAAGAATACGCTCGCTGCGCTGCGCTTCTTCCCCGCCAAGCAGCAATTGAACGCCGTTATGCTGACCTTGACGGAAGGCGGCATCCAGCTGTTGTGCCAGCAATTTTTCCTGCTCAGCCTGCTGCTTTTCGAGGCGAGAAATAGACGAGGTTATCTGCGCAATTTCGCCGTCAAGCGTGCTCAGGCTATTACGCGTTTCGCGCAGTTGGCGACTGGCTTGCGCGATCACTTTTTCCTGACTTTTCAGCTGATCCAACAACTTACTGCGTTGAAGTTTCTGCGCTTTAACGCTTTTTTCTTTTTCGGCGATGTCTTGCTGAATGGACTTGAGCTGAGATTTGTTGTCGTCCGCGCTGTGAGCAATCACAGGCATTAACAGGACGCCCGCGCACAGCAGGCTCAGGGCAGTGTCGGACCAGCGAATGAACAACGGATGCGCTGGGCCGTTGTAACAGGTCCTTGTGGGTGAAACGGTCGCTTTTCCCTTCATAGTCGATAATTATTCCACGATGAACAGCCGCTTACCAGCAAGCCAGGCTGGGTTTTACTTTGCGAAAGATGTCTGCCCAGAGCTTATCGGCATAAACTTTGTCTTAATTTTGCGATTAGAACACTTTTTTTGGAAAATGACGCACAAATCGTAACTCCGTCCTTTTCGCGACTGTACATGAGAAGTGGCGCAGGTATACTCAGAACCCTTGTTTTTACCTTATTAGCCCGGTTTGGAGTCGTTACCCCTCATGCAAGAAATTATGCAGTTTGCAAGCAATCACCCCGTCCTCAGTCTGGCATGGGTTGCCTTACTCGTTCTGGTGATTGCGACCACCGTTAAAGGTATGTTCTCTAAAGTAAAAACCATCAGCCGTGGTGAAGCGACCCACCTGATTAATAAAGAGGATGCGGTGGTGGTAGACGTTCGTTCACGCGACGATTACCGCAGAGGACATATTTCCGGGGCTATCAACATCGCAGCCGCAGACATCAAGAAAGACAGCTTTGGCGAGCTGGAAAAGCATAAAGCGCAGCCTATCATTGTGGTGTGTGCAACCGGGCAAAGCGCAGGCGAATCTGCGGCAAAACTGAACGCTGCCGGTTTCGCACGAGTGTCTGTATTAAAAGATGGCATCAGCGGCTGGAGTGGTGAAAATCTGCCACTGGTTCGCGGCAAATAAACTCTTCGAGGTATCCGCATGGCTAATGTAGAAATTTACACCAAAGTGACTTGTCCTTATTGCCACCGTGCAAAGGCGTTGCTGGATCAAAAAGGCGTGTCGTTCCAGGAGATTCCCATTGATGGGGACGCGGCGAAACGCGAAGAGATGATCAAACGTAGCGGCCGCACCACGGTGCCGCAAATTTTTATTGATGCGCAGCACATTGGCGGCTGTGACGATCTTTTCGCGCTGGATGGGCGTCAGGGACTTGATCCCTTACTCCAGGCGTAACTTTTCAGTCAGGCATTTTTAACTAACAGGATTTAGTCACATGTCAGAACATAGCACTAACGAAATGCAGTTCCAGATCCAACGCGTTTATACCAAAGATGTTTCTTACGAAGCACCCAACGCGCCACAGGTTTTCCAGAAAGAGTGGGAACCCGAGGTGAAACTGGATCTGGACACCGCTTCCTCACAGCTGGCTGACGGCGTTTTTGAAGTCGTGCTGCGTCTTACCGTAACGGCAACGGTGGGTGAAGAAACGGCATTCCTGTGTGAAGTGCAGCAGGCAGGTATTTTCACCATCAGCGGCATCGAAGGTACGCAGATGGCGCACTGCCTCGGCGCTTATTGCCCGAACATTCTGTTCCCGTATGCGCGTGAATGCGTTACCAGCCTCGTGTCGCGCGGTACTTTCCCGCAGCTCAACCTGGCGCCAGTTAACTTTGATGCGCTGTTTATGAATTATCTGCAGCAGCAAGGTGAAGGCGAAGCGCCACATCAGGATGCCTGATGACTACACTCAACGCTTCAATTAGCGTCATCGGTGCCGGCTCGTACGGCACCGCTTTGGCCATTACGCTGGCCCGCAACGGCCACCCGGTTCTGCTCTGGGGCCACAACCCACAAAGCGTAGCGCAGCTGCAAGCTGACCGATGCAACACCGCTTTCCTGCCAGATGTGCCTTTCCCTGATAATCTCGTTCCTGAAGCTGACTTAGCCACCGCGGTTAATGCGAGTCGCGATCTGCTGGTTGTCGTGCCGAGCCATGTTTTTGGCGACGTGCTGGCGCAGCTGAAACCGCATCTGCGCGCTGATTCGCGTATTGTCTGGGCGACCAAAGGCTTAGAGAAAGAGACTGGGCGCTTACTGCAAGATGTCGCGCGTGAAATCCTCGGCGATACCATTCCTCTGGCGGTCATTTCCGGTCCAACCTTCGCCAAAGAGTTGGCGGCAGGCATGCCAACGGCAATCGCGCTGGCCGCAACGGATGCGCAGTTTGCTGATGATTTGCAGCAAAAACTGCACTGCGGCAAAAGCTTCCGCGTCTATAACAATTCTGATTTTATCGGCGTGCAGCTCGGTGGCGCAGTCAAAAACGTTATCGCAATTGGTGCAGGGATTTCTGACGGTATTGGTTTTGGCGCGAATGCGCGAACCGCACTGATTACGCGCGGGCTAACGGAGATGAGTCGTCTCGGCGCGGCGCTGGGTGCCGATCCCACCACCTTTATGGGCATGGCGGGATTAGGCGACCTGGTGCTGACCTGTACCGATAACCAGTCACGTAACCGTCGATTCGGCATGATGCTGGGACAAGGCGAGAGCGTTGATGAGGCGCAACGCATTATCGGACAAGTTGTAGAAGGCTATAGAAACACCAAAGAAGTCAAAGCGTTGGCTGCGCGCGTCGGCGTTGAAATGCCGATCACAGAGCAGATTTATCAGGTGCTCTATTGCGGAAAATCAGCGCGAGAGGCAGCATTGAGCTTACTTGGCCGTGCAAGGAAGGACGAAAACAGCCAAAGCTGAAGCAGGATGCGCAGCGTCATCACCTGTAGCGCCCCATCAGGCGCTTTTTTTTATCGGGAGTACACAGCAATGTCGTCTGAAGAGTTAGAACTGGTCTGGAACCATATTAAAGCCGAAGCCAGAGCGCTGGCCGACTGTGAACCGATGCTGGCCAGTTTCTATCATGCGACATTGCTCAAGCACGAAAACCTCGGCAGCGCGCTCAGCTATATGCTGGCGAACAAGCTGGCCAACCCGATCATGCCAGCGATTGCTATCCGTGAAATCGTTGAAGAAGCCTATCGCGAAGATCCAGAGATGATTGTTTCTGCGGCCTACGATATTCAGGCGGTACGCCAGCGCGATCCCGCTGTGGATAAATACTCCACGCCGCTGCTGTATCTCAAAGGTTTCCACGCCCTGCAGGCTTATCGCATTGGCCATTGGTTATGGAAAGAGGGACGCCGCGCCCTGGCGGTGTATCTGCAAAATGAAATTTCAGTCTCTTTTGCCGTGGACATTCATCCAGCGGCGCGTATTGGTCGCGGCATCATGCTCGATCACGCCACCGGCATCGTTATTGGTGAAACGGCAATTATTGAAAACGATGTATCGATACTGCAATCGGTAACGCTCGGCGGTACCGGCAAAACCAGCGGCGATCGTCATCCGAAGATCCGTGAAGGGGTGATGATTGGCGCTGGCGCCAAGATTCTGGGCAATATCGAAGTAGGACGTGGTGCAAAAATCGGCGCGGGTTCCGTAGTACTGCAGCCGGTGCCACCGCATACCACGGCCGCTGGCGTGCCCGCGCGGATTGTTGGCAAACCTACCAGTGAGAAACCCTCAATGGATATGGATCAGCATTTTACCGGCACGGGCTTTGAGTTTGGTGACGGCATCTAGCTTTTAATCAGCGCGCCAGCGTAATCGAGTTGGCGCCACGCTTCGTAAACCACCACAGAAACCGCGTTAGACAGGTTCATACTGCGGCTCTCCGCCATCATCGGAATGCGGATTTTTTGCTCAGCGGGTAAAGCCTCAAGGATTTCAGCCGGCAAGCCGCGGCTCTCCGGACCAAACACCAAATAATCACCCTTCTGATAACTCACCGCGCTATGTGCGGGCGTGCCTTTGGTGGTCAACGCAAACAGGCGTTGCGGCATTTCGGACGCCAAAAAGGCGCTGTAGTTGGCGTGTTTTTTTAACGCGGTGTATTCGTGGTAATCCAGTCCAGCACGGCGCAGGCGCTTATCATCCCAGGCGAAACCCAGCGGCTCAATGAGATGCAGCTGGAAGCCCGTATTGGCGCAAAGGCGGATGATGTTGCCGGTATTTGGCGGGATTTCAGGTTCAAATAAAACGATGTTCAGCATAAGGCCCCCGGAAACGAGGGCCGAAGCATAGCAAATTATTGGCGGGCGGAGGAGTACAGCGGCAGCCAAAGCGTCAAACGTAAACCACCCAGCGGGCTGTCGTCTGCTTTAACCCAGCCGCGATGCTGTTGCACGGCCGTTTCCACAATCGCTAAGCCCAAACCGGTGCCACCTGATTCGCGATCGCGCGCTTCATCGGTGCGGTAGAACGGACGGAAAATCTGCTCGCGATCGTCGGGGCTTACGCCCGGGCCATCATCATCAACGTGAATGGTAATGCCCTGAATATCTACCGAGAAACTGACCTGAATATGCGTATGCGAATAGCGCAGCGCATTGCGTACAATGTTTTCCAGCGTGCTTTCCAGCGCGTGTGGATTGCCATACAGCGGCCACGGGCCTGGCGGATAGGGCACCTCCATGCTCTTGCCCATCTGCTCGGCCTCAAACTTGGCATCTTCCAGCACGCCATTCCATAGCTGATTGGCTTTCATCGCCTCACTGACCAATGCATTTTTATGCTGTGTACGTGACAGCACCAGCAAATCATTGATCATGCCATCAAGGCGCTGCGCTTCTGTTTCGATGCGTTGCAGTTCTTTACCTTCACCATGGCGACGACGCAGCAACGCAGTGGCGAGCTGCAAACGCGTCAGCGGCGTGCGTAATTCATGGCTGATGTCCGACAGCAGACGCTGCTGGGCGGTCATCATGCGTTCGAGCGCGCTCACCATTTGGTTGAAACTTGATCCGGCAGCAAGGAATTCCTGCGGGCCTGATTCCAGTTCTGGATGCTGGCGCAAATTACCGCTCGCGACTTCATCAGCAGCATGTTTAAGTTTACGAGCGGGGCGCGCCAGGCTCCATGCCAGCCACAATAGCAACGGCGAGCTTATCAACATGGTAACGATGAGCAGCAGTAGCGGGCGGTCAAACATCAGGTTTACGAAGTCAAGCTGGGAGCTGGTAGCAGGACGAATCAGGTAGAGTTGGTAGTTATCTTCGCCATCGCGCACGGCGAACGGCCCAACCATTTCAACTCGTCCATACTTTTTCTTCTGCGGATGATCGGCGTTATCAGATTGCCCGATGAAGTTACGGATCACCTGCATTTCATTATGCTGCGCCCCAATAACGCGACCTTCGCTTGTCACCAGCAATAAGCGTTGGCCGGGCGGAGCCCATTTGTCGATGGCGCGGAACAGGCGACGCCACCACATCAAATCGTTGGGTGCATCTTGCGAAAGCTCAGCCTCAACGTGCTGTTCAATCATGGTGCCCTGTCGTTGCTCACTTTCCAGTAATGCGGTCATCTGACGTGAGTCGAGTTTGGGCACCATCAAAACCAGCATCAACACCAACGCTAGCGTGAGCCAGAAGATGGCGAAGATGCGGGTGGTTAAACTTCCAATCATGATGCCGAAACCATCAGATAGCCGCGTCCGCGCAGGGTTTTAAACCACGGATGACCATCACGACGTTCCGGCAATTTACGACGAAGGTTAGAGATATGCATATCAATAGCGCGGTCAAACGGCGTCAGGCGTTTGCCCAGCACTTCCTGGCTGAGATGCTCACGTGATACCACCTGACCAAGATGCTGTGCCAGCAAATAGAGCAGGGTAAATTCGGTACCGGTGAGATCCAGCGTTTCTGTATCGAAGCTGGCTTCCTGACGACCCGGATTCAGGCGCAGGCAATCTACTTCTAACGTTGGCGAACTGTTATCGTGCTGCTGTTGCTGTTCGCTCCAGTTTGAACGGCGCAAAATGGCTCGAATACGCGCGACCAGTTCGCGATCGTTAAACGGCTTTGGCAGATAGTCGTCTGCGCCTAATTCAAGGCCCAGAACGCGATCCAGCTCGCTGCCGCGTGCAGTCAACATAATGACTGGAGTTTGGTGCTGTTGGCGTAGTTCTTTCAAAGTGTCGATACCGTTCTTCTTCGGCATCATCACATCAAGCAATAACAAGTCCACGGTGTTGTCCAGCACGTTGAGCGCCTGCTCGCCATCACTGGCAACAATCACCTCAAAACCTTCCATCTCAAGCAATTCTTTAAGCAGCGAAGTTAATTCGCGGTCGTCATCAACCAACAGGATTTTATTCATTTTTTATTGCCCTCCGCAGGCAAAATACCGTGTTCCTAGCCAGGCAATCCAACGCTTTACGTAGTTTTACACCCCCTGACGGATGTTTGCAGCCACCGCCGTACACTGGCTCTCGTTGAATCGCAAAACGGAACGAACTGGGAGTAAACGATGCGCTACTTAACCGCCGTCGTCATTGCCTCAGCGATGGTTCTCAGTCACGCCAGCGCAGAAGCAGCAGACACGACGAC
>CBIFUL010000019.1:0-73505 GCA_966185695.1 uncultured Pantoea sp.
AAAGCCTTCCAGGACATGGAAGCGGCGCTGCGTGAAAACCGCATGACGCTGGAAGCCATTCGCGTTACGCAATCCGATCGTGACCTGTTCAAACATCTGATTTCCGAAGCCACCAACTATGTCTCCGCCGACTACATGCGCCACGCCAATGAGCGCCGCATCCATCTCGACGGCGCGTTGCAGCTGCGTAATGAGCTGTTTACCAGTCGTAATCAGCTGGCCTCGGAGCAATATCGTCACATTGAAATGGCGCGCGAGTTGTCTGAGCACAACGGCGCGGAAAACGATCTTGAAACCGATTATCAGGGCGCGAGCGATCACCTGAACCTGGTGCAGACCGCAATGCGTCAGCAGGAGAAAATCGAGCGTTATGATGCCGATCTCGAAGAGCTAACTTACCGCCTCGAAGAGCAAAATGAAGTCGTCGCTGAAGCGCGTGAAGTGCAGGAAGTGAACGAAGCGCGCGCCGAAGCGGCAGAAATCGAAGTCGATGAGCTGAAGAGTCAACTGGCTGATTTCCAGCAGGCGCTCGACGTGCAGCAAACCCGCGCCATTCAGTATCAGCAAGCGTTGCAGGCGCTGGAAAAAGCGCGCGCGCAATGCCAGCTGCCGGATCTGAATATTGCCAATGCCGCCGAATGGCAGGAAACCTTCCAGGCGCGTGAAGAAGAGGCCACCGAGCAGTTGCTGCGTCTTGAACAGAAGCTGAGCGTAGCAGAAGCGGCGCACAGCCAGTTTGAGCAGGCGCTGGCGTTGGTCACCAGCATTGCGGGCGACGTCACTCGTCAGGATGCGTGGCAGGTTGGCCGCGAAATGCTGCGCGATGCCACCCATCAACGTCATCATGCCGAGCAGTTGTCTTCGCTGCGTCTGCGTTTAAATGAGTTGGAAACGCGCCTGCGTGAACAGCAAGATGCCGAACGTTTGCTGGCGGACTTCTGTAAACGCCAGGGACAGCACTACGATGCCGACGCGCTGGAGGGTTTGCAGCGTGAACTTGAAGCGCAAATTGAACAGCTGAGCGAAAGCGTGGCCGATGCCGGTGAACGCCGCATGTTAATGCGCCAGGAGCTGGAACAGCTGCGCGTACGCATCACCGCGCTGACCGCGCGTGCGCCACACTGGCTGGCGGCGCAGGAAATTCTGACTCAGCTCAGCGAGCAAACCGGGCAGGAGCTGAGCAGCAGCCAGCAAATTACCGAATACATGCAGCTGCTGCTGGAGCGCGAGCGTGAAACCACCGTTGAACGTGACGACGTGGCGGCGCGTAAGCGTGAAGTGGAACAGCAAATTGAACGCCTCAGCCAGCCGGGCGGTGCGGAAGATGCGCGACTGACGCAGTTGGCCGAGCGCTTTGGCGGCGTATTGCTGTCAGAGATTTATGATGACGTCACGCTCGACGATGCGCCGTATTTCTCGGCGCTGTACGGCCCTTCGCGCCACGCGATCGTGGTGCCGGATCTGTCGCTGGTGCGCGAGTTGCTCAACGGCCTTGAAGAGTGCCCGGAAGATCTCTATCTGATTGAAGGCGATCCGCAGGCGTTCGATGACAGCGTCTTTGGCGTGGACGAGCTGGAAAACGCGGTGGTGGTAAAAGTGGCCGAGCGGCAATGGCGCTACTCCCGCTTCCCGAAAATTCCGCTGTTTGGCCGCGCCGCGCGGGAAAATCAGCTGGAACTGCTTAACAATGAACGCGAACAGCTGGCCGAACGTTACGCGACGCTGTCGTTTGACGTGCAGAAAACGCAGCGTCTGCATCAATCCTTTAGCCGCTTTATCGGCAGCCACTTAGCGGTGGCGTTTGATGAAGATCCTGAAGCGCAGATACGCCAGCTCAATCAACGCCGTGGTGAACTGGAGCGTGGCCTGGCGCAGCACGAAAATGATAACCAGCAGCAGCGTGCGCAGTTTGAACAGGCGAAAGAGGGCGTGAGCCAGCTGAACCGGTTGCTGCCGCGCGTTAACCTGCTGTTGGACGATACGCTTGGCGATCGCTGTGAAGAGATCCGCGAGCGCGTAGAAGAAGCGCAGGACGCCGCGCGCTTCCTGCATCAGCACGGCAGCAAACTCAGCAAGCTGGAGCCGCTGATCGCAGTATTGCAGAGCGATCCGCAGCAGCACGATCAGCTGCAGCGCGATTTTCAACAGGCGCAGCAGCAGCAGCGCGATGCGCGTCAGCAGGCGTTTGCGTTGACCGAAGTGGTGCAGCGTCGCGCGCACTTTAGTTACGAAGACTCTGCTGGCATGCTGAACGGCAACAGCGATTTGAATGAAAAACTGCGCCGGCGTTTAGAGCAGGCCGAAGGCGAGCGCAGTAGCGCGCGTGAACGTCTGCGCGGGCATCAGGCGCAGCTGACGCAGTATGCGCAAGTGTTGGCATCGTTGAAGAGTTCTTACGACGCCAAGCGCGACATGCTGAAAGAGCTACAGCAGGAGATGCAGGACATTGGCGTGCATGCCGATGCCAGCGCCGAAGCGCGCGCGCGCACACGTCGCGACGAGCTGTATACCGCGCTGAGCCATAACCGTGCGCGGCGCAATCAGTTGGAAAAACAGCTGACGTTCTGTGAAGCCGAAATGGACAGCCTGCAGAAGAAGTTACGCAAGCTGGAGCGCGATTATCACCAGATTCGCGAGCAGGTGGTTAACGCCAAAGCGGGTTGGTGCACCGTATTGCGTCTGGTGAAAGAGAATGGCGTTGAGCGTCGACTGCATCGCCGCGAGCTGGCGTATCTCAGCGGCGATGAGCTGCGTTCGATGTCGGATAAGGCGCTGGGTGCGCTGCGCCTGGCTGTGGCAGACAACGAACATCTGCGCGACGTGCTGCGCATGTCAGAAGATCCGAAACGCCCTGAACGCAAAGTCCAGTTCTTCATCGCGGTGTATCAGCATCTGCGCGAACGTATTCGTCAGGACATCATTCGCACCGACGATCCGGTTGAAGCCATCGAACAGATGGAGATCGAACTGAATCGCCTGACCGAAGAGCTGACGGCGCGTGAACAAACGCTGGCAATCAGCTCGCGCAGCGCCGCCAACATCATCCGCAAAACCATTCAGCGCGAGCAGAACCGCATCCGCCAGCTGAACCAAGGCTTGCAGGCGGTGAGTTTTGGTCAGGTGCGCAGCGTGCGCCTCAACGTTAACGTGCGGGAAGCGCACGCGACGCTGCTGGATACGCTGTCGGAACAGCACGAGCAGCATCAGGACTTGTTTACCAGTAATCGTCTGACCTTCTCGGAAGCGTTGGCGAAACTGTATCAGCGCCTGAATCCGCAAATCGATATGGGCCAACGCACGCCGCAAACCATCGGCGAAGAGCTGCTGGACTACCGCAACT
This sequence comes from uncultured Pantoea sp., assembly GCA_966185695.1. Lineage (GTDB taxonomy): Bacteria > Pseudomonadota > Gammaproteobacteria > Enterobacterales > Enterobacteriaceae > Pantoea. Next base: position 3,341 of record CBIFUL010000019.1, read on the forward strand.
ATCTGGAGATGGAAGTGGAAGTTAACCGCGGTTCAGACGGCTGGCTGCGCGCGGAGAGTGGCGCGTTGTCAACCGGTGAAGCGATCGGTACCGGTATGTCGATTCTGGTGATGGTGGTGCAGAGTTGGGAAGAGGAGTCGCGGCGTCTGCGTGGCAAAGATATCTCCCCTTGCCGCCTGCTGTTCCTCGATGAGGCCGCACGTCTTGATGCACGTTCCATCGCCACGCTGTTTGAATTGTGTGAACGTCTGGAGATGCAGCTGGTGATTGCCGCGCCGGAAAACATCAGCCCGGAAAAAGGCACCACCTATAAGCTGGTGCGTAAAGTGTTTAACAACACTGAACACGTGCATGTGGTTGGCCTGCGCGGCTTCTCGGCCGATCCCGCCCCGACCAAATCAGAGAAAGCTGGAATGGGTCTTGAAATCGAAAATTCCTCGCCCTGAATCTGGTTAAAAAACAGCGCGGCGGTTAATCTGTAAGCGGCATCTGCACTCAACGGCAGATGCCGTTTTTTATTCATATACTCAATAATAAGATTTACGTGAAACACGGTGTTTCCAGGGCGCTGTGTCATAGGTGAGAAGGGGGCAAGGATGTTGCTGAACAAGAAAAGATATCATCGTGCTGCATTAGCACTCAGCGTTGCGCTGGTCTTGTCGCCATGGGCGATAGGTCAGGCAGCCGTTACGTCTACGCAACCCGACAGTGCACAAAGCGTGATGTCCGTCGCCGCCAGTCAACAACAAATTCAGCAGGCCTTTAGCGCCAGCCAACAACCTTTCTATCTGCCGGGTTTAGCCGGGATCTACGCTGCACGCCGGATGGCGCCGCTGTGGCAGGATCGCGATGCGGTGCAGGCGTTTCAGCAGCAGCTGGCGGAAGTGGCGCTTTCTGGCGTGCAGCCACAGTTTACTCGCTGGGTAGAGTTGCTGACCAATCCCGAAATCAAAGGTATCGCGCGCGATATCGTGCTGAGCGATGCGATGCTCGGCTACCTGCAATTCGTCGCTAACGTGCCGACGCAGGGCGAAACCTGGCTCTACAGTAATGTGCCTTACAAAATGACCATGCCGGCTTTAGCGGCGGTTAATCAGTGGCAGAATGCGGTGAACGGCGGCGGTACACGCGCGTTTGTGGTGTCGCTGCAGCCACAACATCCACAATATGCGCCGATGCACAGCGCGCTGAAAACTCTGCTTACCGATAATCGTCCGTGGCCACAGCTGCGTGACAGCGCCACGCTGCGGCCGGGGCAAATCAGCAACGACGTGCCCGCGCTGCGCGAGATCCTCCAGCGCACCGGCATGTTAAGCGCCAGTCACAGCAGCACGCCAACGCCTGCGGATGACGCGGTGCCTACGTCGCCTGTGCCGGTAAGCCAGAGCAATCAACCGGTTGCCGTTAGCCCCTCCACGATTAGCGTCAATGATTTACCTGCACAGTCGCCAGAAGCCGCAGGTATCGTGGCAGAGAACGTCGCGGTGACCAGCAACAATGTGTATGACAGCCAGCTGGTGGATGGCGTGAAGCGCTTCCAGCATTGGCAAGGTCTGGCGGATGATGGTGCCATTGGCCCGCGCACCCGGGAGTGGCTAAATGTCTCGCCGCAGATACGTGCGGCGCTGTTGGCGCTGAATATTCAGCGTTTACGTCTGCTGCCCGATGACATGCACAACGGCATTATGGTTAACATCCCGAACTATTCGCTGACCTACTACAACAACGGTTCCACCATTCTCTCTTCGCGGGTGATTGTAGGTCGGCCCGATCGTAAAACGCCGTTGATGCGCAGCGCGCTCAACAATGTGGTGCTCAATCCACCGTGGAATGTGCCCACCACGCTGGTGCGTCAGGATATTGTGCCGAAGGTTAAGCAAGATCCGATGTATCTCTACAAGCACGGCTACACCCTGTTGTCAGGCTGGAGTGCAGATGCGGAAGTGATCGATCCCTCGATGATTGACTGGCGCATGGTGTCTGCTTCAAATTTCCCGTATCGCATTCGTCAGGCACCGGGCGCTACCAATTCACTGGGGCGCTATAAGTTTAATATGCCGAGTTCTGACGCCATTTACCTGCACGACACGCCCAATCACACGCTGTTCCAGCGCGACATTCGGGCATTGAGTTCAGGCTGTGTCCGCGTGAACAAAGCGTCAGAGTTGGCCGATTTGCTGCTTCAGGACGTTGGCTGGAACGACGGTCGTATCTCTGACACGCTGAAAGAGGGGAATACACGCTATGTGCCGATTCGTCATCGCATCCCGGTCAATCTCTACTATTTGACGGCTTGGGTGGCTGAAGATGGCCAAACCCAATATCGTACAGATATTTACAATTATGATAATCCTGCAAGATCGGGCAGCCGGGTTATGACTAAAGTGGGTCAGCTGCTGCTCTAATCCTTGATTTGCCTCCTCCTCTTCCTTGTTAAGGTGTCCAGGACCAGTCGCGAAAAGTTGATTTCGCGCTGGTTTCGGCCACTCTGTGTCGTATTCAGGGTTGACTGACCCTTTTCCTACGGTTAAGGTTCGGCTTGTCTACTTTTTGCACATATTTAACCCGCTTTAGATTAGGTAACCTCGCTTCATGGCTAATTTTGATTCTCAACGTCGTCGTTTACTCCTGTTAGGAGGCGCTGCAGCCGGTTTATCGCTGCTGCCAGGCTCTGCTCTGGCCTCGCTTTCAACCGCCCGCCCACGAGTATTGACGCTTAGTAACCTTCATACTGGTGAAACCCTCAAAACAGAGTTTTTTAACGGCAAGCGTTATGATAAGGATGAGTTAGCCCGCTTAAACCACTTCTTCCGCGATTTCCGCGTTAATCAGGTTAAGAACATCGATCCCCATTTGTTTGATCAGCTCTATCGCCTGCAAACGCTGCTGGATACGCGTAAGCCGGTGCAGCTAATTTCAGGCTATCGTTCGCTGGCAACAAACAATATGTTGCGCGAATCGGGCCCCGGCGTGGCGAAAAAAAGTTATCACACCAAAGGGCAGGCGATGGATTTCCACATTGAGGGGATTTCATTAAGCAATGTTCGCAAAGCGGCGTTATCTATGCGTGCTGGTGGTGTAGGATATTACCCGCGCAGCAACTTCGTACACATAGATACCGGGCCTGCAAGGCACTGGTCCTGATACCGGCAGCGCTGCGTGTGTCGGTCATGGAGCGCTATGAATTACCTTATTATTCCGGTTACCGCCTTTTCTCAAAACTGTTCTGTGATTTGGGACGATGAAACTCAGCAGGCAGCATTAGTTGATCCAGGCGGTGATGCAGACACCATCAAAGCGGAACTGGCAGAACGTGGTTTAACGCCAGCACAGATTCTGCTAACGCACGGACATCTCGATCACGTAGGCGCGGCCGCTGAATTGGCTGCGCACTATCAGGTGCCGATTGTCGGCCCACATCCTCTTGATGCTTTTTGGTTAGATAACTTGCCTACGCAAAGCCGCATGTTTGGTTTACCCGAATGCGCACCGCTCACGCCCGATCGCTGGCTGCAAGAGGGCGAGACCGTTCAGGTTGGAAATGTGACGCTGGAGGTGCTGTTATGCCCAGGGCATACGCCGGGACATATTGTGTTCTTCGATCGCGCCGGTCGCTTGCTGATTTCAGGCGATGTCATTTTCAATGGCGGCGTAGGGCGCACCGATTTCCCGCAGGGAAGCCACAGCGACTTAATCGCCGCAATCAAAACCAAATTGTTGCCGCTGGGCGACGATGTAACCTTTGTGCCGGGTCACGGCCCCATCTCTACCTTGGGGCAAGAGCGCATCAGTAATCCTTTCTTGCAATAAAAAATGGGCCATTAAGGCCCATTTTGCATTTCTGTCTTCAGCACTGATTTACAGTACGGCGACAATCGCCTCGCACAGCGCCGACATGTTGTCCGGCGTCATGCCTGCTACGTTAACGCGGCCTGAATTTACTGCGTAAACGCCAAATTCATCACGCAGACGCACTACCTGATCTTTGGTCAGACCGCTGAATGAGAACATGCCGTTCTGTTTGATAATGAAGCTGAAATCTTGCCCTGCACCTTTCTCAGCCAGCGTGTTGACAAACAGCTGACGCATGCGCTGGATGCGCTGACGCATATCGGTCAGTTCCTGAACCCAGATAGTACGTAATGCGTCGTTGCCCAAAATGGTGGCAACCACAGCTGCGCCATGTGAAGGCGGATTTGAGTAGTTAGAGCGGATGGTGTATTTCACCTGGCTGAACGAAGTTTTAGCAACGTCGCTGTTAGCCGCAACCAAGGTTAGCGCACCCACACGTTCGTTATACAGACCGAAGTTTTTCGAATAGGAGCTGGCAACAATCAGTTCTTGGTGTGTGGCAGCGAAAATACGCAGGCCTTCAGCATCCTCATCTAATCCACGTGCAAAGCCCTGGTAAGCGAAGTCGAACAGCGGCAGCCAGCCCTTTTCCTGAGAAAGCTGTGCAAGCTGTTTCCACTGCTCAGCGGAGGGATCAACGCCGGTTGGGTTATGGCAGCAGCCGTGGAACAGCACCACATCGCCGGCTTTGGCTTCTTGCAGCGACGCGATCATGCCGTCGAAATCGAGGCTGTGGTTTTCTGCATCGTAATATTGGTAATCGCACACTTCCAGGCCAGCAGCATTGAACACATTTTTATGGTTTGGCCAGCTTGGATTGCTTACCCAAACGCGCTTTACGCTGGTTTGATTAGCAAGGAAATCAGCAGCAACGCGCAGTGCGCCAGTGCCGCCAGGCGTTTGTGCGGTGCAAGCGCGACCAGCCGCAATCAATGCGCTCTCTTTACCAAACAGCAGTTCTTGGGTGCAGCGAGCAAAGTCAGCCAGGCCATCAATGCTGAGATAATTTTTGGTGGTTTCATTTTCCAGCAGATACTGCTCAGCTTTTTTGACACTGGTAAGCACCGGTGTTTTACCGGTTTCATCTTTATAGACACCAATGCCAAGGTTAATTTTATTCGGGCGATCGTCGGCGCGAAACAGGTCAGCCAGTCCTAAGATAGGATCGGCGGGTGCGGCAGAGATTGATTCAAACATGAGTCAGTTCCGGTTGCGTAAACTTTAGCAAAATGAGCTATCAGGTTAGCGTTTGAGTGCGCGCTTGCCAACCGCTGACATAAAAAAGAAATAACGCAGGTGTATAAAGTAGTAGCGCTAATTGAGAAGCCGATCACTGAAATGCAAAACGGAGCCCGAAGGCTCCGTTTTAAGGTGTTACGCAATGCTAATCAGAGGATTAGAACTGGTAAACCAAGCCAACACCAACGGTGTCATCAGTAGAGATGCCAGCTGCGCGAGTGAAGTCAGTTTCGTCCATCAGGTTGATCTGGTAATCAACATAGGTAGACATGTTTTTGTTGAAGTAGTAGTAAGTACCCACTGAAACGTACTTATACAGGTCCTGATCGCCCCAGGTCTCGATGTCCTTGCCTTTAGACTGGACGTAAGCCAGGGAAGGACGCAGACCGAAGTCGAACTGGTACTGAGCAACGGCTTCAAACTTCTGCTCTTTGTTTACTGCGCCTGCACGATCAAGGTCGCCAGCTGGAGTAGCAACAGAAGTACTGATCCAGGTTGAGTTACGGCTCTCACCGTACATCGCAGCCAGGTACACGTTGTTCGCGTCATATTTCAGCGCGGTTGACCAGGCGTCAGCTTTCTCGCTGCCGTTACCGTAGAAGTTAGCCTGCTGGCCGTTGGTACGGTCAGAAGAGGTATACGCAGCAGAGATGCCTACGCCGATCTCAGAGGTATAGGTTAAAGAAGTACCCCAGCCGTCGCCGTTCGCATTACTAATATCGCGTCCGGTATCAGCTTCGTCGTTTTTACCCTGATACTGAGCAGCGAACGCCAGGCCATCAACCAGGCCAAAGAAGTTGCTGTTGCGGTAGGTCGCCAGACCGTTAGAACGACCCAGCATAAAGTTGTCAGAACGGCCAGAGTCGCCGCCGAATACTGGCAGAACGTCGGTCCACGCCAGTGGATCGTAGCCTACACCGTAGTTACGACCGTAGTCGAATGAGCCGTAGTCGCCAAATTTCAGACCGGCAAAGCCCAGACGGGTTTTGGAACCTGAGGTACCCTGAGATTCAGCAACGTTTGCCTGGATGTTGTATTCCCACTGGCCGTAGCCGGTCAGCTGGTCGGTAATCTGCGTTTCACCCTTGAAACCAAAGCGCACATAAGAGGCGTCGCCATCGTTGCCAGCGTCGTCAGAGAATGTGTGGCGTGCGTCAACTTTTCCGTAGAGGTCCAGTTTGTTGCCATCTTTGTTATAGATTTCTGCTGCATTTGCTGCACCGGCAGCTAACAGAGCAGGGATAACCACTGCAAGAATGTTGCGCTTCATCATTATTTATTACCCTCATTGGAGTTATTTGGACATCTGCCACTGCCGTCAAGAAACCTTTACGGGAACCTTGAAAGAAGTTTGATGTCTCCTGTGTCTGCACGCATCTTTCCATCACAGGGTTGCTAATTCTAGCCCGAAAATGATTCAATTCTCCTAATTAAGTATCAAAAGGAAAAATTGTGTATCAAATTGTAATATTTCGGGAACTTTGTGAGAGAACTCAAAATTTCCAAAAATAAAAAAAGGCCGGCTAAGCCGACCTCTTTATATATATGAATTTCTTATAATTAATAGGTAAATTTAGAAATTCGCGTTGCGTGGAGTACGTGGGAACGGGATAACGTCCCTTACATTTTGTACTCCGGTGACATAGGCGATTAATCGTTCGAAACCTAATCCGAAGCCAGCATGTGGCACGGTGCCATAGCGACGCAGATCGCGATACCACCAATAATCTTCTTTATTCAGACCCATTTCTGCCAGGCGCGCGTCCAGCACATCCAAACGCTCTTCACGCTGTGAACCACCAATGATTTCACCAATGCCCGGCGCAAGCACATCCATCGCCGCCACGGTTTTGCCATCGTCGTTCATGCGCATATAGAAAGCTTTGATGTCTTTCGGATAGTTTTTCACCACCACCGGCGCTTTAAAGTGTTGCTCGGCAAGATAACGCTCGTGTTCAGACGAGAGATCAACCCCCCACGACACCGGATTCTCGAAGCTCTGGCCGCTTTTTAGCAAGATTTCCACCGCATCGGTGTAATCAACTTGGGCAAAATCGGTGGTAACGAAGCGCTCAAGACGATCAATCGCATCTTTATCAACGCGCTCGGCGAAGAAGGCCATGTCATCCGCGCGCTCATTCAGCACCGCCTGGAAAACATACTTCAGCATAGATTCCGCCAGCGCCGCCGCATCATCCAAGGAGGCGAAAGCCACTTCCGGCTCCAGCATCCAAAACTCGGCCAGGTGGCGGCTGGTGTTGGAGTTTTCTGCGCGGAAGGTAGGGCCGAAGGTGTAAACCTTTGACAGCGCACAGGCATAGGTTTCGGCATTCAGCTGGCCGGAAACGGTCAGGAACGCCTCTTTGCCGAAGAAATCTTTATCGAAATCGATTTTGCCCTGCGGATCGCGCGGCAGGTTTTCCATATCCAGCGTAGAAACGCGGAACATCTCGCCGGCGCCTTCGGTATCTGAAGCGGTGATCAGCGGCGTGGAAACCCAGAAATAACCGTTTTCATGGAAGAAGCGGTGCAGCGCCTGCGCCAGCGTGTGACGTACGCGCGCCACCGCGCCCACCAGGTTGGTGCGCGGGCGCAGGTGCGCCACTTCACGCAAATATTCGATGCTGTGGCGTTTCGCCGCCATGGGATAGGTGTCCGGATCGTCAACCCAACCGGTTACTTCCACATTGGTCGCCTGCATTTCAAATGCCTGGCCTTCGCCCGGTGATTCCACCACTTTGCCGGTGATAATCACGGAACAACCCGTGGTCAGACGCAGCACTTCATCCTGATAATTATTCAGAGAATTATTGACGACAGCCTGAACGGGATTAAAGCAGGAGCCGTCATAAACGGCGATAAAGGAAAGACCGGCTTTGGAATCTCTTCGGGTACGCACCCAACCACGTACGGTGACTTCACTGTCAACCGCGACCCGGCCGTGCAGTACATCCGCTACAGGCACTACGCTCATAAAAATCTCTCTATATATAGATGAAATAACGGGTGTCCCGCCGCACCCGGCTATCGTCACAGGTGACGTACGGTGCTGACAGAAACAGCCAATTCTCCCACGTTCAGGGGTGTTGCTATGTTACTTGCGAGCCATCAGGAAACAAGCAAAATTGCGGGAAGTGAGTGATTTTAATGGCGGCGGGCAGGGGAGTGAACCCTGCCCGGGGCAGGTCAGCTGGCGCGTTTAACCAGCGGCAGGTCAAATGCTTTGCGCAGCGCACGCACAAAGGCTTTATCCTGACAAATCGTTTTACCCGGACTGTCAGAGAGTTTAGCGACCGGTTTGCCATTGCAGCTGACCAGTTTGATCACGATGTTAAGCGGCGTTACGCCCGGAATGTCGCAGGTCAGGCGCGTGCCAATACCAAACACCACGTTGGCACGCTGACCAAAGTGACGATAGAGCGCCAGCGCTTTATCCAGGTTGAGATTGTCAGAGAACACCAGCGTTTTGCTGCGCGGATCGATACCGAGCCGCTCATAGTGCGCAACGGCTTTCTCGCCCCACTCAACCGGATCGCCGGAGTCGTGGCGCAGTCCCTGATAGCGATGGGCAAAGCCGGGACCAAAATCGCGCAAAAAGGCGTCCATGGTGATGCAGTCCGTGAGCGCAATGCCCAGCTGGTTATCATACTCATCCAGCCACGACTGCAGCGCCGCGCGCTGGCTGTTGGCCAGCACCGGGCTGATCTGCTGATGCGCCTGAAACCACTCATGGGCCTGGGTGCCAACCGGCGTCAGCTGCAGACGACGCGCCAGATCGTAATTACTGGTGCCCACCAGCCATGGAAACTCCGCTTTCAGCGTACTGACAATCGCTTCCTGCACCTCCTGTGAATAGCGGCGGCGCGTGCCGAAATCCATCAGCTGAAAGCGCGACATATCGAGATCGGCAACCTGCGTCTGAAAGGCTGAAAGTTTTTGCTGCAGATGCGCGACCGCCTGCTCTGCGGCGATCTGCGGCGTGCGGTGGCGATGTACCACTTCACTGATCAGCGCCAGCAGCGGCACTTCCCACAGAATGACCTCACGCCACGGGCCGCGGATCTGGATGCGCAGCTGGCCCCGCTCGTCCCGTACCTCAACCTGCGCCGGATTGAAGCGAAAGGCGCGTAGCCAGGTCAGATAGTCGTGCTGGAAAAAAGGCAGGTTACTGAGCCAGGCAAACTCATCGTCGCTCAGGGTCAGATCTTGCAGAGTATCAATTTGCGCGCGAATCTCGCTGGCATACCGGCCAAGCTGTTCATCGCTGCGACAGCGAAATTCTGCGGTAACCGGGACATCGTAGTAACGATGATATACGGCCTGCTGCATATGAAGCTTGTACGCATCGGTATCAAGCAGCGTGGTCAAAATCGGGGAAGCGTGTCCAGTCATGGTGCGTTTCAGCATCCTCTTCCGCGGAGCAGGGCCCGGATAAGCAAAGTCGTAAAGACGCGGAGTATAAAACAGTAATGACTGCGATCACACCATAAAAGCGGGGGGCGGGTCGAGCGTCATTTGTGCCATTGTTAACAAATTGTAGCCTTTTCAGAGAAGGTACGCATTGTGCGTGGCATCAAACACACAACACGCTTAGACTTTGATGGGTCAACAATTTTTAACATGCGAGAAGGACTTATGACGCAACAGCCGCAAATCAAATATCGCCACGACTACCGTGCGCCGGATTACACCATCACCGATATCGACCTGACATTTGATCTGGATGCAGCGACCACGCGCGTCACGGCGGTCAGCCAGATGAAGCGGTTGGGTGCGGCCGATGCCGAGCTGCGTCTTGATGGCGAAGATCTCACCCTGATAGCGCTGGCGGTGGATGGCAATCCCTGGCCACACTATCGCGAAGAAGCAGGCGCACTGTTCATCAGCCAGTTGCCGGACAACTTTACGCTGACCATCATCAATGAGATTCATCCAGACAAAAACACCGCGCTGGAGGGGTTGTATCAATCTGGCGAGGCGCTCTGTACCCAATGTGAAGCCGAAGGTTTCCGTCACATTACCTGGTATCTCGATCGCCCGGACGTGCTGGCGCGCTTTACCACCACCATTTTTGCCGATCCGGCGCGCTATCCGTTCCTGCTGTCAAACGGCAACAAGCTGGACAGCGGCCGTCATGAAGATGGTCGCCACTGGGTAAAATGGCAAGATCCGTTCCCGAAACCCTGCTACCTGTTTGCGCTGGTGGCCGGTGATTTTGACGTGCTGCGCGACAACTTTATTACCCGTTCAGGCCGCGACGTGGCGCTGGAGATCTTCGTCGATCGCGGCAATCTGGATCGCGCCGATTGGGCGATGACGTCACTGAAAGCCAGCATGAAGTGGGATGAAGAGCGTTTCAACCTCGAATACGATCTCGACATCTTTATGATCGTCGCCGTGGACTTCTTCAACATGGGCGCAATGGAGAATAAAGGCCTCAACGTTTTCAACTCCAAATATGTGCTGGCAAAAGCCGAAACCGCCACCGATAAAGATTACCTCGGCATCGAAGCGGTAATCGGCCATGAATATTTCCATAACTGGACCGGCAACCGCGTCACCTGCCGCGATTGGTTCCAGCTCAGCCTGAAAGAAGGGTTAACGGTATTCCGCGATCAGGAGTTCAGCTCCGATCTGGGTTCACGTGCGGTTAACCGCATTGATAACGTGCGCGTGATGCGCGGCGCCCAGTTTGCCGAAGACGCCAGCCCAATGGCGCATCCGATTCGCCCGGATCAGGTTATCGAGATGAACAACTTCTACACCTTAACGGTGTACGAAAAGGGTTCGGAAGTGATTCGCATGTTGCACACCTTGCTGGGCGAAGAGAATTTCCAGAAAGGCATGACGCTCTATTTCGAACGTCACGACGGCAGCGCCGCCACCTGCGATGATTTTGTGCAGGCGATGGAAGATGCCTCAAATGTCGATTTGTCGCAGTTCCGCCGCTGGTATAGCCAGGCGGGCACGCCGATTGTCACGGTGCGCGACGACTACAATCCGGAACTGGAACAGTACACGCTGCACGTTACGCAGCGCACGCCAGCCACCGCAGAGCAAAAAGAGAAGCTGCCGCTGCACATCCCGCTGGACATCGAGCTGTACGATAACCAAGGCAAGGTCATTCCGTTGCAGCACAACGGTCATCCGGTGCATCACGTGCTGAACGTCACGGAAGAGTTCCAAACCTTTATTTTCGATAACGTCTACTTCCAGCCGGTGCCCTCGCTACTGCGTGAGTTTTCTGCGCCGGTCAAGCTTGACTATAAATGGAGCGATGCGCAGCTTACTTTCCTGATGCGGCATGCGCGCAATGATTTCTCCCGCTGGGATGCCGCGCAGAGTTTGCTGGCAACCTACATTCGCCTTAACGTCGCGCGTCATCAGCAGGGCCAGCCTCTGTCGCTGCCGCTGCACGTCGCCGATGCCTTCCGCGCGGTGCTGCTGGAAGAGCAGAGCGATCCGGCGTTGACCGCGCTGATTCTGACGTTGCCATCTGAAAATGAAATCGCCGAGTTGTTTGAGGTGATCGATCCGTTGGCGATTGCAGCGGTGCGCAATGCGCTGGTGCGCACGTTGGCGCGAGAGTTGAGCGACGAGTTCTATGCGCTGTATCTGGCGAATCAGAGCCAGGAGTACAAAGTGGAGCACGCAGAAATTGGTAAGCGCTCACTGAAGAATGTGTGCTTGAGCTATCTGGCCTTCGCGGATGGCGCGCAAGCCGACAAGCTGGTGCAGGCGCAATATCAGCAGGCCAACAACATGACCGATGCGCTGGCGGCGCTGTCGGCGGCGGTGGCGGCAGGTTTGCCGTGTCGCGATGCGCTGTTAGCGGCTTACGACGAGCGCTGGCATCAGGATGGTTTGGTGATGGATAAATGGTTTGTGCTACAAGCCACCAGCCCGGCGGCCGATGTATTGAGCAAGGTGCGCGAGCTGCTGCATCACCGCTCCTTTACCATGGGCAACCCCAACCGCATTCGTTCACTGATCGGCGCCTTTGCGGCGGCCAATCCGGCGGCCTTCCACGCTAAAGATGGCAGCGGTTATCAGTTCCTGGTGGAGATGTTGACCGATCTCAACACGCGTAACCCGCAGGTGGCCGCGCGCATGATCGAGCCATTGATTCGTCTGAAACGCTACGATGCTAACCGCCAGGCGCTGATGCGCAACGCGCTGGAAACCTTAAAAGGCCTGGATAAGCTGTCGGGCGACCTGTATGAGAAGATCACTAAGGCCTTGAGCGCATAAGAAAAAATTGCGCGATGTCGATAAGTTAAGTGGTTAGCCGTGAGTCACACATTCAGTTTCGCGCGATTTATCGCGCGAAACTGAAGCAGCTAAATTGCGCCGCTATCGAAATGTGTCATCATTTTTATCGTGAAGTGACGAGCATTAATTAACGCTGCTGCGCAAACTTCAGCGGCTGTTCCGAGGTGCCGCGTTTCATCACGCGATCCAGCACCTGCTCTTCCAGCTCCGCCAGGCGCGGCGAACCGCGACGACGCGGACGCGGCAGATCAACCAGCAAATCCAGCCCGATGCGTCCTTCTTCTATTAGCAGCACGCGATCGGCAATCGCCACCGCTTCGCTGACATCGTGCGTCACCAGCAGCACGGTAAAATGGTGTTGCTGCCACAGCGACTCAATCAAGCCCTGCATCTCAATGCGCGTCAATGCATCCAGCGCACCCAGCGGCTCATCAAGCAGTAACAATCCCGGGCGGTGAATCAGCGCTCGCGCTAGCGCCACGCGCTGTTTTTGTCCACCGGATAGCGCGGCGGGCCATTCATTGGCGCGATCGGCCAGGCCGACAGCGGCCAGCGCCTCCAACGCCGCAGCGCGCCACGCTTTACCTTTTAGCCCCAGCCCAACGTTATCAATCACCTTTTTCCACGGCAGCAAACGCGAATCCTGAAACATCAGGCGGGTATCTTCACGCGCCTGCGCCAGCGGCGCGGTTCCCGCCAGTAACTCCCCGCGCGTGGTGGATTCCAGTCCTGCCAGCAGGCGCAGCAGGGTACTTTTGCCACAGCCGCTGCGGCCGACCACCGCTACAAACTGGCCGGCAGGAATGTGCAGATCGATATTGTTAAGGATGGTGCGATCGCCATATTGCTTGCTGACGCCGTTAACGCCAACCGGCGTGCCGCGATTCAGGCGCGCCGGGTTATCTGTGAACGTGCTCATGCGCTCTCCTTCAATTGATACGCCGGATGCCAGCGCAGCCAAACGCGCTCCAGCAGCTGCGCGGTGACATCGGCCAGCTTGCCGAGCAGGGCATAAAGAATGATGGCGACCACCACCACATCGGTTTGCAGGAATTCACGCGCATTCATTGCCAGATAGCCGATGCCCGAGTTAGCCGAAATGGTTTCGGCCACAATCAGCGTCAGCCACATCAGGCCGAGGGCGAAACGCACGCCGACCATAATTGATGGCAGGGCGCCAGGGAGTATCACCTGAATAAACAGGCTCCAGCCGGATAAGCCGTAGCTGCGCGCCATCTCCACCAGGCCGCGATCGATATTGCGAATGCCGTGATAGGTGTTGAGGTAAATCGGGAACAAGGTGCCGAGCGCCACCAGAAAAATCTTGGCGGATTCATCAATGCCAAACCACAAAATCACCAGCGGAATAAGCGCCAGATGCGGCACGTTGCGCAGCATCTGCACCGAGGTATCCAGCAGGCGTTCGCCGATACGCGAGGTGCCGGTAATCAAACCTAGCACCAGGCCAATCGAACCGCCGATGGCAAAACCAATCGCCGCACGCCAGCTGCTGATCGCCAGGTTGTTCCACAGTTCGCCGCTTAGGGTCAGCTTCCAGAACGTAATCAGAATATTTTCAGGCGACGGCAAAATGCGGGTCGATAGCCAGCCGACCTGCGACGCCAGTTGCCACACCGCGATAAGCAGCACCGGCAACGCCCACGGCAGCAGCGCATTGCCCAGTTTGTTATTCACCTTTGCCATCATCGGCTCCTTTAACTCTGCGACACTTTTTGTGGCGTGAAATCATTGGCCACCGCTTCGCCATGCGCTTGCACCACGCGCGGTTTCGGTACTTCTGGAACGGCTAAATCAAGATGCGGGAACAGCAGTTCGCCAACGCGATAAGCCTCTTCGAGATGCGGATAGCCGGAAAGAATAAAGGTTTCGATGCCGAGATCTTGATACTCCTGCATACGCGCCGCCACGGTTGCACCGTCGCCGACCAGCGCGGTGCCTGCGCCGCCGCGCACCAGGCCAACGCCCGCCCACAAATTAGGGCTGATTTCCAGCCGATCGCGACGTCCGCCGTGCAGCGCTGCCATGCGTTGCTGGCCAACCGAATCGGTGCGCGCAAACGCCGCCTGCGCTTTGGCAATCGTGGCGTCGTCAAGATGCGCGATCAGACGGTCCGCCGCCTGCCACGCCTCTTCGTTGGTTTCGCGCACAATCACATGCAGGCGAATGCCGAAACGCACGGTGCGACCCTGCGCCGCCGCTTTGGCGCGCACCTGTTCAATCTTCTCTTTCACCAGCGCAGGTGGTTCGCCCCATGTCAGATAAACATCCACCTGTTCAGCGGCGAGATCCTGCGCGGCATCGGATGAACCGCCAAACCATAACGGCGGACGCGGCTGCTGCACCGGTTTAAACAGTAAACGGGCACCGCGCACATTGACGTGCTTACCTTCGTAATCGACGGTTTCGCCTTCGGTAACGCGACGCCACACGCGGGTGAACTCTGCCGATTCCTCATAACGTTCGCGGTGATCGAGAAACACGCCATCACCGGCTAACTCCTCGGGATCGCCGCCGGTCACGAGGTTAAACAGCGCGCGACCATTCGACAGGCGATCCAGCGTGGCGGCCTGACGTGCAGCCTGCGTTGGGGAAATCACGCCGGGACGCAGCGCCACTAAAAAGCGCAATCGCTGCGTGACCGGAATCAACGACGCGGCGACAAGCCATGCGTCTTCGCACGAGCGTCCGGTGGGAATTAATACCCCGCCAAAGCCGAGACGATCGGCCGCCTGGGCAATTTGCTGCAAGTAGCCGTGATCGACCGGGCGCGCGCCTTCTGCGGTGCCGAGATAGTGTCCATCGCCGTGCGTGGGGAGAAACCAAAATACAGATACGCTCATGATTGCATTCCTTAAGGCTGGGCGGATTGAGGGTGCCAGATGCGGTCAGCGATATTCACTTTCACCGGCATCAGATGGTTGGCGTAAAACAGATCGGCAGTTTGCTGCTGTAACGCGGCGGTATGCGCATTAACCGGCGCGATCGTCGTTGGTGGACGGTGATCGAGGTAGCTGGCAATAACCGGCTGCGGCAAGCCCATCGCGCTGGCGAGCAACGCCACGCTTTGGTCGCGCTGGCTGCGCGTTAAGGCATCAGCCTGCGTGAAGGTGTCCAGCACCTGCTGGACAAAGTTGCCGTTGGCCTCTGTGAAGCTGCGCGTGGCTAAATAGAACGAACCGGTTTGCTTGAGTTTGCTGCCATCCACCAGTACGCGCACATTGCCCTGCAGCAGGGCAGCGGAGTAATAGGGATCCCAAATTGCCCAGGCATCAACATCACCTTGCTGGAAGGCAGCGCGTGCATCGGCGGGCGTCAGGTAGGTAGGTTGGATATCTTTAAAGCTCAATCCGGCTTGTTCGAGCGCGCGCAACAACAGATTGTGCGAACTGGAACCCTTCTGGAAGGCCACTTTGCGGCCTTTAAGATCGGCAACCGAATGAATCGGGCTGTCTACAGGCACCAGAATCACTTCGGCCTGCGGCTTCGGCGGTTCAGAGCCGACATACAGCAGGTCCGCGCCCGCCGCCTGGGCAAACAGCGGCGGGATATCGCCGGTGCTACCGATATCAATGCTGTTCACATTCAGCGCTTCCAGCATTTGTGGGCCTGCCGGAAATTCGATCCATTTAATTTTCGTCTGGGGAAAGCGTTGCTCTAAGAGCTGATGCGATTTCGCCAGCACCATACTCACCGATCCTTTCTGGTAACCGATGCGCACCTGCGACGGCGCATCGGCGGCGTAGACGCTGGTGCTCAGCGCCAACCACGTCACCACAGCGGGCAGTAACCAACGGGAAAACATCCGTTTCATTTTTCTCTTCCTTTATACCGCTTGCGCGTAGGGTTGATGGCGGCGATGCAGCGCATGCCAGAAAGTCGCTAAGGCTTCATCCAGACGCGCCGTGAGCAGCGGGTCAAACTGCGGCTGGCGATCGTAATGGGTGATTTGCCCGTCGGTGGCGAACACGCCGTGCAACACTTCCTGCGCTTTTAGCGCATTCAGCACCGGCTTAAGTGCGTAATCCACCGCTAACAGATGTGACGCGCTTCCGCCGCTGGCGAGCGGCAGCACCACTTTGTGTTCCAGCGCGCGTTCAGGCAGTAAGTCGAGCAGCGTTTTTAGCGCCCCAGAAAATGAGGCTTTATAAATCGGCGTTGAGACAATCAGGCCGTCGGCCAGCGCTAAATCGTCTTTCAGTGCGATCAACGCCGGAGAATCAAAGCGCGCGTAGAGCAAATCTTCAGGTTGGAAGTTGTGAATGTTCCACGGAATCACTTCAACGCCGCGTGCTTCCAGCGTTTGCTGACACAGGCTCAGTAGCGCAGTTGATCGTGATGGATAGCGAGGGCTGCCCGCCAGCGTAATAACCCGCATGATCGCTCCTTATAACTGAAAGTTATTGATTATCTAATATTCAGAACTGATGAGTTCAATACTGTCAGAGCGGGCAGCGAGGCTTAAATGATTTATCCGGTAATCTTAAGCTGCGAAGTGGGATAACGGCGGGTAGCGATAAAAGCCAAATTTTTACTGGCGTAAAAGTTAGGTATATTCCGAAAAACAAATTGAAATAGATACGCTTCCATTAATAAGCGAGAAGTAGCAAGGGCAATTAATGATTAATTGACCTGAAACATGCCGATAGTAGAGGCGTAAGCGCAGATACGTTTTAAAACAGGTGTTAAATTTTATTACTGGATTAAAAGCAACGCTGATAATAAAGCCTTAATGGCGCTATTCGCGTTTATTCACATGGCGCAGATTCGGAATATCGCCAGGTGAAATTTTTATCACTCTAACAATGGGTGGTTTTTTAATGCTGAATTTGCCAGCGGAATAGCGTCAAAAGATAACGATAAAGTCCATTTTAATGAATGCTTGTAACAATTATGCGCGCTGTTTACACAATGTCAGGTTGCTAAGTGCAATCGTATTAAACAATCAATCGACTTATCATGCCGCCTGGTCCGGGCTGGATTGGTATTCTGGTTACGCGCCTGTTTATAATCGGTTGAGTTTATTTCCGCTAGAAATTGATAACGACACTTCGAATATTTATTTACGTCACCTTTTTGTGACGCGTCATGCCGTTGCGGCAACCTCATAAGGTTTAGGGAGAGGAATATGGGAAGAGTTTCATTGGCTCAGGATATTACTGAGCAGCAGGCCGTGCCTGCGACATTAACGCACACCTCATCATCCGCGATAACCGATCCGCAGCTGGTCTGTTACTGGCTGCAAACCGATACGGCTGGCGGCGAACTCAAGGCTTCACTGCTGCCAACCTTTCCCCACAGTACGCCAGCTGAAGACGATTTCCTGCTGTTTAGCGCCGAGCAGGGCGCGTTGCCGGCCAGCTTGCTGCAGGATGTTGCGAAGCTGAGTGACCAGCGCCCGGAACTGAACTGCTTTATTATTTCGCTGGCAACCCGCGAATTGGCGAGCGGCTTGCAGGGTTCGGTCGCGTTATTTCAGCAGCTGCAAGAGCAGCGCGGGTGGCAGCAGGGCGCATTCGCGGTAATCCTGCGCGCCGGGCTGGCAAAAATGGCGGTGCCGCTGCACGGCTTGCAGGATGTGATGCTGGTAGGGCTGTTAAATACCCAATCGGTTTGGCTGCTCGATTATTCAAGCGAAACGGCAATGTCAGTACCAGTGGCGCAGCAGCAGACTATTTCCTATCAGCAATTTATTACTGATTATGAAAAGCTCACCCGATTGTCACACTATATTCCTGAGCGAAACCGCTATCGCGAAAGTTATTTACGCAGCGGCTTATTACAATTAGTGCGTCAGGAATTAGATCACGCCGCTTCGTTTTCCAATAATGTGCGACATGCGTTGCGTTACTTTGCCGAAAACTTTAAGGCACGCAGCGCGATGGAAAAGTTGATGCTGAAACAACCTGACATCTATTTCTCAGTAATGAAAATGAGAAAAAAGCTGGGCGCTTAGCGCCAGCGTTAATTTTAAGAATAACTCCGGTGTGCGGGTGAATAATTTTGTGTCACGCTGACGGCTATTGAGATAAATACCCAGATGCCAAAACACCTATGTCTATAAAACGTAACGCGATTGCCAACTATGTTGGGCAGATCTATCTGACGCTGTCAGGTATTTTGGTTGTACCGCTGTATATTCAACACTTGGGAATGGAAGCCTACGGTTTAGTGGGTTTCTTTTCGATCCTGCTCACCTGGTTGCAATTGCTGGATGCCGGTGTGTCGACCACCTTAATGCGCGAAGCAGCGCGTTATCGTGCCAACCAGGCAGAGTTTGTCTGGTTTCCGGCGCTGTTTTCAACGCTGGCAAAATTCTTCCTGCTTTCTACCGTAGTGCTGGTGGTCTTGGGCTGGCTGGCGACGCCGTGGATTGCGACCCATTGGCTGGACGCGCGTAATCTGCCGTCCAGCGACGTGGTGACCTGCGTAGCGATCATGGTGATTACCGCCGCGATTCGCTGGCGTACCAGCCCGTATCGCAGCGTGATTGTCGGCTTCGAACATCAGGTGTGGCTGAACGGCGTCAACCTGATCATCACCACCCTGCGCACATTTGGCGCGGTGCTGGTCATCCAGCTGTTCTCCAATCCGGTGCTGGCGTTCTTTATCTGGCAGTTGCTGGTGTCAATTGCTGAGGCCGCATGCTGTATCTATAAATCTTGCCAGCTGATCCCCAAAGCGGCGCGTAAAGAGAAGCGTGGCGATCTTAAAGAGGTGCTGAAACCCTTTATTCGCTTTGCGCTCAGCGCAGCCTTCTCCAGCGCGGTGTGGACCTTTATTTCGCAGATCGATCGCCTGGTGCTGTCGAAAACCTTGCCGCTGAGTGAATACGGTTCGTTCACCGTGGTCGCTACAGCCGCCACCGGGATTCTGCTGCTCAGCAGCCCGATTATGCAGGCGATCGTGCCGCGCATGACCGGCATGAAAACGCGCAAAGAGGGCGATGCCGAATCGCTGAAACTCTATCGCTATACCACGCAGGCGGTTGCCATCTTCATGGCGCCGCTCAGTATTACCATCGCCTGCTATGCCGGGCCGCTGTTGTGGGCATGGACGCAAAAAACGCAGATCGTTGACGAAATGGCCTTTGTGCTCAGCTTGTATGCGTTGGGCAGCGGCATTCAGGCGATTTGCGGCTTGCTGTATCACCTGCAATACATCAACGGCAACCTCAAGCTGCATATGAAAGGCTTCACCTGCTTCGCCATTGTGCTGGTGCCGCTCAATATCTGGTGCGCGATGCACTTTGGCGCGCTCGGCACCGGCTGGCTGTGGCTGGGGCAAAACATTTTCTATTTAGTGGGCTGGGCGTGGCTGGTGCATCGCCGCTTTGCGCCGGGCATCCACTTCACGTGGTTGACCCGCGACGTGATGCTCATTTGGGCGGTTTCCGCCCTGATCGCCTGGCTCAGCACCTTCCTGCCCATCGCCTGGAATCAAAACCGCTGGATCAACCTGCTGTGGCTGGGCGCAATCGGCGCAGTCAATTTAGGCGTGTGCTGCTTGCTGCACAGCGTGGTGCTGAAGCGTCTTAAGGTTCCGCTATTTAACGTCGAGGAAAGAGGATGAGCGTGATCGCTGCACGTCGTGTTCCCACCGTATCGGTGATTGTGCCGAACTGGAATTGTGCGCCCTGGCTGGCGGATGCGATGGGGTCGCTGCTGCGCCAGTCATCGCCGCCGGAGCAGATCATCATTATTGATGATGGCTCCAGCGATAACAGCGTGGCGTGGTTGACGGATTTTGCCGCGCAGCACCCGCAGGTGATCTTGCTGAGCGGTGAACGCGGCGGCGTCAGCGCCGCACGCATGAAGGGCCTGGCGGCCGCCACCGGTGATTTCGTCTACTTTATGGATGCCGACGATTTTGTCTCCACCGAACTGTTCGCCGATTTTCGTCGCGTGCAGGCGCGGCATGAAGAGATTGACCTGTTTTGCTTCGGGGCAAAAATGTTCTTTGATGTGCCCGCCGCGCAGCGTCAATATCAAACCATTCATCAGCGCCACGTCAGCGGCTTGTTGCCGGGCGGCAGCGCCAGCTTGCGCACGTTGATGCAGCATCAGAGTGCGCATCGCGTAGTGTGGAGCAGCATTATTTCGCGTCGTTTGATCGATGAGCTGAATTTGCATTTTCTGCCGATTCAGAACCACGAAGACGCGCCCTTTATGTTTGCGCTCTACATGCAGGCGCGCGGCATGTATTGCACCAGCCAAAGTTATTACTACAAGCGATTCATGCTCAGTTCGCTGTCGCAAAGCACCCGCGATTTCTCGTGGGTGAAAAACTACTTTATTGCGCGCGGCAGCAGCGAAGCCTTTTTGCGTGAACATCAGCTGCCGGTGGATGAAGCGCTGCTCGACAGCTATTACCAAACGGTGATGCACGGCTGCCTGTCGCAGATTCGCAAAAATCGCATGGTGATCCCGGCGGAATGGCAGCCGCAGGTGAATCAGCTGGTGCGTAAAGTGTTACAGCACAGCGCCCGCCTCAAACTGTTGTGGTACTGCCCGCCAATCTATATGGGCTTGCAGGCCTGCCGCAATCAGCTTGGACGCTACTCCGCACGGCGCTGATGCTGGTCGACGTGCGATCCCGCTGAGCATTTTACTTTTGCGCCAGAGGCCTTTACCATTCTGGCGCACAATTTTTCGTGCACCCCGACTTTTCTAGCTTCTGCCATTCAGGAGAGTGCATGTTATATCCTATCGTCCGGCCGGCGCTGTTTAAGCTTGATCCTGAGCGTGCGCACGAACTCACCTTTCAACAATTACGCTTTATCAGCGGCACGCCGCTGGAAGGGCTGATTCGCCAATCGCTGCCCTCCCGTCCGGTGACCTGCATGGGATTAACCTTCCCAAATGCCCTTGGTTTGGCGGCCGGGCTCGACAAAAATGCGGAGTGTATTGATGCTTTTGGCGCGATGGGCTTTGGGTTTGTCGAAGTCGGCACCGTTACGCCGCTGGCGCAGCCGGGAAATGACAAGCCGCGCATGTTTCGCTTAATTCCCGCCGAGGGCATCATTAATCGCATGGGCTTTAATAATCACGGCGTGGATCATCTGATTGCGAACGTGAAAAAGTCGCGCTTTAAAGGTGTGCTCGGCATCAATATTGGCAAAAATAAAGATACCCCGGTAGAAAACGGCAAAGACGATTACCTGATCTGCATGGAAAAGGTGTATGCCCATGCCGGTTATATCGCTATCAATATTTCGTCACCGAACACGCCAGGTTTACGCACACTGCAATATGGTGAAGCGCTGGACGATTTGTTGTCTGCTATCAAAATAAAACAGCAAGAGCTGCAAGAAAGGCACCTTAAATATGTGCCGGTGGCGGTAAAGATTGCGCCGGATCTTTCTGAAGATGAGTTAGTGCAGGTAGCCGACAGTTTAGTGCGTCATAACATTGATGGCGTCATTGCGACAAATACCACGCTGGATCGCTCGCTGGTTAGTGGCCTTAAATATGCCGAAGAGGCGGGGGGATTAAGTGGTCGTCCGGTGCAGACGCGCAGCACGGAAGTGATTCGCCGCCTGGCGCAAGAGCTGCAGGGTCGAGTGCCGATTATTGGCGTAGGTGGGATTGATTCATTAGTTGCCGCGCGAGAAAAAATCGCCGCCGGTGCTACATTAGTGCAGATTTACTCCGGCTTTATTTATAAAGGACCGGCGTTAATTAAAGACATCGTGACCCACCTCTAAGACATTTCCCACTTTACGTAGCCGGGGGGTTTATTTATGCCGTCGGCTCGTTTATATTTTGTCCTGCTGATGCAATTTTCAGCTTTTTCCCAAAATTTCTTTTAATTTATATCTCGAATAATGCCAGTTGCGGTAAGGCAGCGCATCACAGCAGAGAACGCAGCTGCGGCTTAAAGTATGTCGGGATTAGCGCCATTTAGCGCAGCGATAACCACAGGGCACATCATGAAAATCAAACCTGATGATAACTGGCGTTGGTATTTTGACGCAGAGCATGACCGTATGATGCTGGATTTGGCAGATGGCATGCTATTTCGCTCTCGCTTCTCGCGCAAAATGCTGACGCCGGATGCCTTTCACGTCAGTGGTTTTTGCGTAGACGATGCGGCGCTCTATTTTAATTTCGACGAACGCTGCCGCCAGTGTGGATTAAAAGGCAATCAGCGGGCCGAATTAGTGTTAAACGCCTTGGTCGCTAGCCGTTTCTTAAAACCCTTAATGCCAAAAAGTTGGCATTTCACCAGTCACGCCCACAGCTGGCAGCCAACGGCAGGCGATATGGTGGCTGTGACGCTGGCCGACAGCGGCGAGCAGGCACAATTGCTGGTAGTGGAAAGTGGTGAAAATGCCGCACTGTGTTTACTGGCGCAACACGCATTAACCGTTGCCGGCAAAGGCATGCAGCTTGGTGATGCCATTAAGATCATGAATGATCGCTTGTGGCCGCAGCAGCAAGAAGAGACCGCCCACTTCGCGCGGGCGGTGTAAGCGCTTAAGCCAGTTCGATATCCCCTACCGGAATACAGCTACAACTCAAAATGGTGCCGTCTGCGCGCACCGCGCTCTGCTTTAACGCCTTAACGTCACCTGCCACTAACGTGACTTTGCAGCTGCCGCAAAGTCCAGCGCGGCAAGAGTAAGGTAGGCGAATGCCTTGCGCTTCCAGCTGCTCCAGCAAAACTTGCTGGTTGTCACCCGTGAAAGTGTTGCCTTGATAATCGATGCTGACCGCGCGCTGGCTACTGGCCTCCGGCACCAGCGTGGCGACCGCTTCGCCCGCACCGTAAGCGCGCGGCGTCTGTTTTTCCAGAATGGTAACCGCATCGCCCACGCGGATAATGCCGCTGTTCAACGCGATCAGATTCAACCCGAAATCAATATCCCCGCTGCCGTCTTGCGCGCTGCGAAAATGCTGCAAGGTTGTCAGGGGTTCGCCGTCGGGATGTTTGCGTCCGCTTTCGGTGCCCACGGTGGTGAACACGCAGCGACTGCACGGCTTCGGCATCTCAAATTCAATCGCGCCGATACGCAGGCGTTTCCAGCTGTCTTCTTCCCACGCCGCCGCGCCGCTGACGACCAAATTGGGGCGAAACTGCTCCACCCGCACGCTGGCGGGACAGCGCTGTTGCAGGTCCTGCAATGAAGCACTGTTCACTAATAAGAAAGGGAAGCCATCAGCGAAACTCAGCGGCACATCTTCAAAGCGTTTAACCCGGCGCGTTGGGGCTTCCCCGGTCCAGCGCAGTTGCACCGAACGTGGAAAGAAACCGCTCAGCCACTCATTGATGTCATCAGGTGCAATACGGGAGGTGAAATGGTTGCCCCACACTTCGGTGGGCGACGGCTCAGCGGCGAAATCGTCAAAACGAACCAGCGCCTGCGTGCCGTCCGGCGCCTGTAAAAACAGGCCATCCGGCAGCAACGCGGGCGTGAAACGCACCATGTCAGGATATTGGCGCGCAGTAATAAAGGTGCCGTCGATTTCCGTCACCATGAACATGCGATCAAACGCCAAACCGCTTTCCAGTACCTGCGCATATGAGAGCTGCAAGCCGCGCATCGACTTAACCGGGTGAACAAACAAACGGGATAGCGTAATCATCGCCCCTCCGCAAATAGGGTTATCAGGGAAAAAGAAGCTAACTTTATGACATAGGACGCTGATTCGCTATAATGCGCAGCAATTTTAGCAAGAGTATAAGTGACGATATGAATTCTCTGTTTGCCAGTACGGCGCGTGGGCTCGAAGAGCTGTTGAAAAGTGAGCTGGACGCGCTAGGTGCGCAGGATTTGCAGGTGGTGCAGGGCGGCGTCCACTTCCGTGCCGATGACCGCGTAATGTACCAAAGCCTGCTGTGGAGCCGTCTGGCTTCGCGCATTTTGCTGCCGCTGGGAGAATTTGGCGTCTGGAGCGATCTCGATCTGTATGTCGGCGCGCAGAGCATTCCGTGGACCGAGATGTTCGACAGTACTACCAGCTTTGCCATCCATTTTAGCGGCACCAACGAAGTGATTCGTAATAGCCAGTTCGGCGCGCTGCGGATTAAAGATGCCATCGTCGATAGCTTTACCCGTCAGAATCTGGAGCGTCCCAGCGTGGATCGCGAGCAGCCGGGTATTCGCATTAATGCGTGGTTGAATAAAGATCGCGTGAGCATCGCGCTGGATCTGAGCGGTGATGCGCTGCATCAGCGCGGTTATCGTCAGCAAACCGGCGTTGCGCCTCTGAAAGAAACGCTAGCGGCGGCCATTGTGATGCGTTCTGGCTGGCAGAGCAGTACGCCGTTGGTCGATCCTATGTGCGGCTCCGGTACGTTGCTGCTGGAAGCGGCGCTGATCGCCACCGATCGCGCACCGGGTTTGCTGCGTACGCATTGGGGCTTCAACCGCTGGAAAAACCATAATCAGGCCGTGTGGCAAGACGTGCTGGGCGAAGCAAAAGAGCGTGCACGCGTCGGTACTGCCGCCGCGACTGCGCGTTTCTTTGGCTATGATAATGACAGCCGCGTACTGGAATCTGCGCGGGCCAACGCGCGTCGCGCCGGCGTGTTTGAGCTGTTTACCTTCACGCAGCAGGATGTCATTAAGCTGAAAAATCCGCTGGCTGGTCAGGAGATCACCGGCACGGTGTTAAGCAATCCGCCGTACGGTGAGCGTCTCGAGAGCGAGCCAGCGTTGATCGCGCTGCACAGCCAGTTAGGACGTTTGATGAAGCAGCATTTCGGCGGCTGGAATCTGTCGCTGTTTAGCGCCTCGCCAGAGCTGCTAAGCTGCCTGCAATTGCGTGCCGATCGTCAGTTCAAAGCGAAAAACGGCCCGCTGGAATGTGTTCAGAAAAATTATCAGCTGGCCGCGACCAGCGGTGAAGGCGGCGCGCAAATCGCGGAAGATTTTGCCAACCGCTTGCGCAAAAACCTCAAGAAACTGGAGAAGTGGGCGCGCCAATCCAACATCGAGTGTTATCGCCTGTACGATGCCGATCTGCCGGAATACAACGTGGCCGTGGATCGCTACGGTGATTGGGTAGTGATTCAGGAGTATGCGCCGCCGAAAACCGTTGATGCCAATAAAGCCCGTCAACGCTTGTTTGATGTCATCAGCGCCACGCTCAGCGTGCTGGAAATCCCAGCGAATCGCTTAGTGATGAAAACGCGCGAACGTCAAAAAGGCAAAAGCCAGTATCAAAAGTTGAGTGAAAAGGGCGATTTCTTTGAAGTGCAGGAGTTTGATGCGCGTCTGCTGGTGAACCTGACCGATTATTTAGATACCGGTCTGTTCCTCGATCACCGCATTGCCCGTCAGATGCTGGGCCAAATGAGCGCCGGTAAAGACTTCCTTAACCTGTTCGCGTATACCGGCACCGCCAGCGTGCACGCCGGTTTAGGCGGCGCGAAAACCACCACCACGGTGGATATGTCGCGCACTTATCTGGAATGGGCCGAGCGCAATTTGCGTTTGAATGGCTTAACCGGTCGCCAGCACCGCTTGATGCACGCGGATTGCCTGAGCTGGCTGCGCGAGAGCGACGAGCAGTTCGATCTGATCTTTATCGATCCGCCAACATTCTCAAACTCCAAGCGCATGGAAGACGATTTCGACGTGCAGCGCGATCACATGATGCTGATGCGCAACCTGAAACGTTTGCTGCGTCGCGGCGGCACCATTATGTTCTCCAACAACAAGCGCGGCTTCAAAATGGATCTTGAGGGCTTAGCGGCTCTGGGATTGCAGGCGCAGGAAATTACCCAAAAAACGCTGTCGCAAGATTTCGCGCGCAACCGTCAAATTCACAACTGCTGGCTGGTAAGCCACGCCGGTAAGGAATAAGTTTTATGTCTCTAATCAGTATCCATGGCGCTTACCTCTCATTCAGCGATGCGCCGCTGTTGGATAACACCGAGCTGCATATCGAAGAAGGCGAGCGCGTGTGTTTAGTTGGCCGTAACGGCGCAGGCAAATCCACGCTGATGAAAATCATCAACGGCGAACAGCCTCTGGATGATGGCCGCATCATTTATGAGCAGGATTTGGTGGTATCGCGCTTGCAGCAAGATCCACCGCGTAACATCACCGGTTCCGTGTATGACTTCGTTGCCGAAGGCGTGGCCGAGCAGGCGGAGCACCTCAAGGCGTATCACGCGATTTCGCATCTGGTGATGGACGATCCGAGCGAAAAAAACCTTAACGAAATGGGGCGTCTGCAAACCATTCTCGATCACCAAAATTTGTGGCAGCTCGACAGCCGCATCAACGATGTGCTGCAGCAGATCGGCCTGGAAGCCGATACCGAGCTATCGTCGCTCTCCGGCGGCTGGCTGCGTAAAGCGGCGCTGGGTCGCGCGCTGGTGAGCAACCCGCGTGTATTGATGCTGGATGAACCGACTAACCACCTCGATATCGAAACCATCGACTGGTTGGAAACCTTCCTCAAAACCTTCACCGGCAGCATTGTCTTCATCTCGCATGACCGTTCGTTTATCCGCAATATGGCGACGCGCATTGTCGATCTCGATCGCGGTAAGCTGGTTTCCTGGCCGGGCAATTACGATCTGTTTCTGACCGGTAAAGAAGAAGCGCTGCGCGTCGAAGAGATGCAGAATGCTGAGTTCGACCGCAAGCTGGCGCAGGAAGAAGTGTGGATCCGTCAGGGCATCAAAGCGCGCCGCACGCGTAACGAAGGCCGTGTGCGCGCGTTGAAAGCGTTGCGTCGTGAGCGTTCTGAACGCCGTGACGTGATGGGCAAAGCCAACATGCAAGTCGGCGAAGCTGCGCGTTCGGGTAAAATCGTGTTCGAAATGGAGAATGTCGATTACAGCGTGGGTGGCAAAACGCTGGTGAAAGATTTCTCAACGCAAGTGCAGCGCGGTGACAAGATTGCGCTGATTGGCCCGAACGGCTGCGGTAAAACCACTTTGCTGCGCTTGATGCTCGATCAGCTGAAAGCCGACAGCGGCCGCGTGCACTGCGGCACCAAGCTGGAAATTGCCTATTTCGATCAGCACCGCGCCGAGCTGGATCCGGATCGTACCGTGATGGATAACCTCGCGGAAGGTAAGCAGGAAGTGATGGTTAACGGTAAACCGCGCCACGTGCTGGGTTACTTGCAGGACTTCCTGTTCCATCCCAAACGCGCCATGACGCCAGTGCGCGCGTTGTCGGGCGGTGAGCGTAACCGCTTATTACTGGCTCGCCTGTTCCTGAAGCCAAGTAACCTGTTGATTCTCGATGAACCCACCAACGACCTCGACGTGGAAACGCTCGAACTGTTGGAAGAGTTGGTGGACGGTTATCAGGGCACCGTGATGTTGGTAAGTCACGATCGTCAATTCGTTGATAACACCGTCACGGAGTGCTGGATCTTTGAAGGTAACGGCGAAATTGGCACCTTTGTTGGCGGCTACCACGATGCGCAGCTGCAGCGTGCCGCTTACAAGCAGACCAAATCGGCGAGCGTGAAAAGCGCACCTGCCGCCGCGAAACCTGCCGAAAAAGTGGATGCCACCAAACGTAGCGCTGGCAAGCTAAGCTATAACCTGACGCGTGAACTTGAGCAGCTCCCGCAAAAGCTGGAGCAGCTGGAAGCGCGCATCGGCGAGCTGCAGGCGCAGATGAGTCATCCTGACTTCTTTAGCCAACCGCACGACAAAACCCAACCGGTGCTGGATGCGCTAGCGCAAACCGAGCAAGAGCTGGACGTGGCCTTTGCACGTTGGGAAGAGCTGGAAGCGCTGAAAAACGGCGCCTAATCAAAAAGGAATTAACATGTGTGCAGCGGATCAGGCGCACCAGTGGAGTCTTTGTCCACAGTGTGATTTAACAGTAAAGCTGCCCTCTGTGCCGGCGGGCAGCCGCGCGCGCTGCCCGCGTTGTCACACCACGCTCAGCGCCAACTGGGTTGAGCCGCGTCGACGTCCGACCGGCTACGCCCTTTCGGCGCTGTTTATGCTGGTGCTGGCGAATCTCTTTCCGTTCATCACCATGCACGTCGCGGGGTTAAGCAGCCAGATATCGCTGCTCGAAATCCCGCAGGTGATGGAGCGCGAAGATTACCGCAGCCTTGCCACGCTGTTTCTGCTGTTTGTGCAGGCCATTCCCGCTTTCTGCATGATCACCATTATCTTACTGGTCAATAACGTCCGCATGCCGCAGGGTTTGCGGCTCGGCTTGGCGCGTATTCTGTTCCAGCTGCGCAGCTGGGGCATGGCCGAGATTTTTATGGCCGGCGTGCTGGTGAGTTTTGTTAAGTTAATGGCCTATGGTGAAATTGGTCTCGGCAGCAGTTTTTGGCCGTGGTGCTTGTTCTGCGTGCTGCATCTGCGTGCGTTTCAATGTGTTGATCGGCGCTGGGTGTGGCAACGCATTGCGCCGCCGCCAGCATTGCCGCTGCTGCCGCAGGCGGGCATCGGCGGAATGAAACAGGGACTGCGCAGCTGTCCGTGCTGTACCGCAATTTTAGCGGCTGATCAGTTACAGTGTCCGCGCTGCGGCGTCAAAGCGCATGCGCGGCGCAAACACAGTTTGCAGTGGACGTTGGCCCTGCTGATCACTTCGGTGATGCTGTATATCCCTTCGAATGTTCTGCCGATCATGGTGACCGAAACGCTGGGCACGCAATATCCCTCGACCATTATGGCCGGGGTGATTTTGCTGGCGAGCGAAGGTTCGTGGCCGGTGGCGCTGGTAATTTTCGTTGCCAGCATCATGGTGCCGTCATTGAAAATGCTGGCGATCGCCTGGCTGTGCTGGCATGGCAGCGGGCGCGGTAAGCGTGATGATGAAAAAATGCACCTGATTTATGAGGTGGTGGAATTTGTTGGCCGCTGGTCAATGATTGACGTGTTTGTGATTGCCGTTCTCTCTGCGCTGGTGCGTATGGGACGGCTGATGAGTGTGTATCCTGCGCCGGGAGCGCTGCTGTTTGCCTTGGTGGTTATTCTCACCATGTTTGCTGCGATGACCTTTGATCCCCGCCTGCTGTGGGATCGACAACAAGAAACTGAACCTAAGGAGCCGCGTTTTGACGGACAACCATCACGGGACTGCTAAAGTCGACCAGATTAAACGCTGGTCGCCAGTGTGGATTGTACCCATCGTTACGCTATTAATCGGCGGATGGATTCTTTTTTATCACTTCAGCCATCAAGGTCCTGAAGTGACGTTGATTACCGAAAATGCCGAGGGAATTGAAGCAGGCAAAACGGCGATTAAAAGTCGCAGCGTCAACGTCGGCGTGGTGGAAAGCGCAGTGCTGACTGATGACTTACACCATGTGGAAATCAAAGCGCGACTTAACTCTGGCATGGAAAAACTGTTGCAGGGCGACAGCGTGTTTTGGGTGGTGAAGCCGCAGGTTGGCCGCGAAGGAATCACCGGACTCGGTACCTTGCTTTCAGGTGCATATATCGAGCTGCAACCGGGCGCGAAGGGGGAGATGCCAGAGCATTATCCGCTGCTGGATGCACCACCGTTGGCGCCGCCAGATGCGAAAGGCATTCGCATTACGCTCGACAGCAAAAAATCTGGCCAGCTTAATGCCGGCGATCCGGTGCTGTTCCGCGGTTATCGTGTCGGTTCGGTAGAATCCAGTAACTTTGATACCGAAAAACGCATGATGACCTATCAGCTGTTCATCGGTGCCCCTTACGATCGACTGATCACCACCAATGTGCGTTTCTGGAAAGACAGCGGCATCGCGGTGGATATGTCGGCTTCCGGTATGCGTGTGGAAATGGGATCGCTGACTACGCTGTTCAGCGGCGGCGTAAGCTTCGACGTACCGGATGGCGCGGAATTGGGGCAAGTGGCGCAGAACAAGGCGGAATATCACCTGTTCGACGATCAACGCAGCATTCAGGATTCGTTGTACAGCGCGCACACGGATTTCCTGCTGTTCTTCTCTGACTCGATTCGTGGCTTGCAGGTCGGTGCGCCCGTTGAGTTCCGCGGAATTCGTTTGGGAACCGTCTCGCAGGTGCCTTATATGATTCCGGGGGTGAATCAGGCGTTAAATACCGATTACCGCGTGCCGGTGCTGATCCGCATTGAACCCGACCGCTTCATTAGCCGCTTGGGGAACGATTTCAATCTCGAACAGCATTTGCAAGACGGTAAGAAGCGGGGCCTGCGCGCAACGTTAAAAACCGGCAACTTGCTGTCGGGCGCACTGTTTATCGATCTCGACTTTTACGATAACGCGCCGGTATATAAAGGGCCTAACGAAGTAGCAGGACTGGAAGTGATTCCGACGGTTAGCGGCGGCCTGGCGCAGATTCAGCAGAAGCTGATGGCAGCGTTGGATAAGATCAACAACCTGCCGCTGAATCCGGTACTGAATGAAACCACCGGTACGCTAAAAGAGAGTCAGCGCACCTTGCAGCAGCTGCAAAAAACGCTGGATAACGTCAATCAGATTACCGCCAGCCCGGCGATGAAGGGGTTGCCAGAGGATATGCAACAAACCCTGCGCGAGCTGAATCGCAGCATGAAAGGGTTGCAACCAGGCTCGCCGGCGTACAACAAGCTGGTGGGCGATATGCAGCGCCTGGATCAGGTGCTGCGTGAATTGCAGCCGGTGCTGAAAACGCTCAATACCAAAAGCAATGCGTTGGTGTTTGAAGCCAAACCGGGTCAGGATCCACAGCCAAAGAGGGCGAAACAGTGAAAAAAGGGCTGATTATCGGTGTACTGCTGCTGTTAGCAGGGTGCAGCAGCACGATTGAAAATACCTATTATCAGCTGCCTGTGGGCAGCAGTGTGGCGCGTGTTGACAGTGCATCCAGCGGCGAACAGCCAATGATTTGGGTTGAGCAGGTGACAGTGCCGGACTACATGGCGGGTAATGGTTTGGTTTATCAAACCAGCGATGTGAAATACGTGATTGCGGCCAATAATTTGTGGGCCAGCCCATTAGATCAGCAACTGCATCAAACGCTGATTACCAATCTCAGCAAAGCGCTACCGGGACGTTTAGTGGCAGGCGCGCCGCTGGGTGAGTCACATGATACGCTGTCGGTAAACATCATTGGCTTCCAGGGACGTTATGATGGGCAAGTTGTGGTGAGTGGTGAATGGCTGCTGCAACATCAAGGACGCCTAATCAAACACGGCTTTAATCTGGTGCTGCCGCAAACCGAAGATGGCTATGATGCGCTGGTGCGCACCTTAGCGCTTGGCTGGCAGCAAGCCGCGCAACAAATCGCCAATGGTATCGTTTCGCTAAATTAAGAAAAGTTCGAAGCTTATATTAAGTCCTTGATTTGCTGTGGTGGGATTGCAGCCAAATCAAGGGCTTTTTTTATTGCCTAATCAGCCAGATAGACAGGGAATTGACAAATCTTGATGTCATTTTAACGTCATGATCATGACATTGGCGTGAATATTGCGCATTGACCTTTTTCTGCCGTGGAGTTAGAACATTACTGTGGTTGAACATTATGTCGCCACTCTTTTTCTTTCCACCCAGATTCCACCAGACCTGAAATGAGGGAAACGAGGCATGAAGAGACAGAAACGAGACCGCCTGGAACGAGCACACTCACGAGGCTATCAAGCCGGTATTGCAGGGCGTTCAAAAGAACTATGCCCTTATCAATTGATCGATCAGCGGTCTTACTGGTTGGGAGGTTGGCGTCAAGCCATGGAGGATAGGTCAGCGGTGGTTTAGCACTGCTGGATGTCTAACATCAAGAGAAGAAACCTCCGCTGCGTGCGGAGGTTTTCGTTTGGCAAGATTAGAAAGCGCTGGTGTCTTTGAACAGACCCACTTTCAAATCGGTTGCGGTATAAATCAGGTTACCGTCAACAAAGACTTCGCCATCAGCTACGCCCATCACCAATTTGCGATTGATTACGCGCTTAAAGTGAATTTTGTAGGTAACTTTCTGCGCGGTTGGCAGCACTTGACCGGTGAACTTCACTTCACCCACGCCCAATGCACGGCCTTTACCTTCTGCGCCTAACCAGCCGAGGTAAAAACCAACCAGCTGCCACATAGCATCGAGGCCGAGGCAACCCGGCATCACTGGATCGCCTTTAAAATGACAAGCGAAGAACCACAGGTCAGGGCGGATATCCAGTTCGGCTTCCACATAACCTTTATCAAATTTACCGCCGTCTTCGGTCATCATGACCACGCGGTCCATCATCAACATGTTGTCAGAGGGAAGCGGTGGCCCATTCTCGCCAAACAGTTCGCCGCGACCTGAGGCAACCAGGTCTTCTTTGCTATAGGATTCGCGTTTATCTACCATATGTTTAATATGCCTTCTTTTAGTGAAGCCCGAATATTAGCGAACAGTTGTACGCTGAGCAATGCAATCAGCTGTGGTTAAACCAGTTGAGCCAACGTAATGGCCACGGACGCAGTCGCGCTTCTTGCTGATTAAGCTGCGTAATGCGTTCCTGAATAGTGTTAAGCAAAGATTCACCGTTCTCGGCCTGCCACGCAATGCCGGTGAGTAACGGTAAGGCTTCGTCCACACTCTCCACCGCCCACAGATTAAACTGACCCTGTTTCACGGCATCCACCACTTCCTGGCTCAGGCTGAGGTGACGCGCATTGCTGGCGGGGAAGATGACGCCTTGCTTACCGTTCAGCTCGCGCGAGTTGCAGATGTGAAAGAAACCTTCAATCTTTTCATTCAGGCCACCGACCGGCTGCACGTTACCAAACTGATCAACTGAACCCGTCACCGCAATGTGTTGATTCAGCGGCTGATTAGCCAGCGCACTAATCAATACACAGAGTTCCGCCAATGAAGCGCTATCGCCATCGACTTCGGAATAGGATTGTTCAAACACCAGCGAGGCGGAGAAGGGGAGTTGTTGCTCCAGCTCCAGCTCCGCAATCAGGTAGGCTTGCATGATCATCATGCCCTTAGCATGAATATTGCCACCGAGTTCTGCTTTGCGCTCAACGTCAGTGAATTCGCCGTCACCCGGATGTACCACGCAGGTGATACGTGAAGGCTCACCCCATGCACGCGGATGGCCAGGGAATTCAATTACTGACAAGCCATTAATTTGGCCGACCACTTCGCCTTCAGTTTCAATCATGATTTGATTGAGCAGAATTTCGTCACGCATGCGATCTGCAAGATAGCTTTCGCGCCACTGACGTGCTTCGAGCGCCTCTTTCAACGCACCGGCGTTCAGGGTTTCACCATGCAGCGCGGCTTCTTGCAGCTGTCGACGCAACCATCGCGGACACAGCGGCAGTACATCCTGGTCCCCCGTCATGCGGACGGCTTCGTTAATCAGTACCGGCCAAAGATCAGTTTCGGGGAGCGGTAAACCGGCTTGTTCAGCTTGAGAGAGTGTCCATTGGCACCAGGACGTCATGTCCTCTTCATCTTGCACTTGCAAATTCTCTTCGAACTCGCTGTACAGCGCCATTTCATGCACTTCGGCATCCAACTCCTGGAAATTAGCCAGCGCATCGCGCTCACCACACAGCACCAGACGCACTTGCAGCGGCAAGGCAGGAATGGCAACTGGAAGCGGTTGACGCTCATCCTGTGAATACCAGGTAAAATAGCCTTGCTCAATACACCTGCGCAGACGTAACCACAGCAGCGGTTGGGCCAATAACGTATTGACCGCAAGAATGAGCGTGCCACCATTGGCACGATGCAACAATCCTGGCTCGGGCTGAACGCGATCTTTATATTGGCGCACGCAGCCAAACAGTTGCTCGGCTTCAATCCAGTCGGCGTAGTGCACGCCACCCTGACTGGTGAATGGGCGATTGGCATCGCTTGGCGGCAACAGGCTAACGTTATCGCCCATTACAAGATAATCACCGCCGAACAGGGTAACGTCATCAGGTTGGAAGCGTTGAGCCGCTTCAGCGATACAGGCGAGGTAATCGCTGTTTTCCTGGCTGCGTAACAGCAACAGTGGAAATCCGAGCGATTGATGATGTAAATGCGCCAGCGCATTCAGCAGACGCGGCTGAACCGCGGCAAGACTATCGCTATCTTCCAGTGAGACGTTTGAGAAAATGGATTGGAAACGGTCGCTATCCGGCTGCAGGGCTTGCCACGTAATTTGAGTGCTGGTCAAAATATTCGCATTTGTCTGATTTAGGAAAAGCGCGATTATACAGGAATCGACCCGGTTAATCACGGCGGACTTCCGGCGCGGATTGTGACGTCAGCGACATGTTTTTCCTTACTGCATCTCGGAAAAAAGCTGTTATTCTTAGATTGTTACGTGATCACGATGAGATTCCGATGAAATACCAGCAACTCGAAAATCTTGAATGTGGATGGAAGTGGAAATACCTGGTGAAAAAACATCGGGAAGGTGAACTGATCACGCGTCACCTTGAGTTAAGCGCGGCGCAGGCGGCAGTAGATAAACTGCTGGCGATGGAAAACAATCCGGTGACGGTGAATGAGTGGATTGCAGAACATATTCATTCCGATCTGGATAACCGACTGAAGCAGACTATCCGTGCCCGGCGGAAACGCCATTTCAACGCTGAACATCAGCACACCCGTAAAAAATCGATAGACCTCGAGTATCTGGTCTGGCAGCGGCTGGCAGGTCTGGCTCAGCGGCGCGGCTGCACGCTTTCAGAAACAATTGTTCAGCTGATAGAAGATGCGGAACGCAAAGAGAAATATGCGACTCAGATGTCGAGTCTGAAGCAGGATTTACAGGCGATTCTGGGTAAGTCGGGTTCAGAGAACGAGTAAGCGGGCAGGGGATTTCAGAGTGTGTGCGCTGACAGGTAGATGACCGGCATAAAAAAACCCCGCCTTAGCGGGGTTTTTTATAACGTGTGAACTTAAGCCTGTGGCTGAGTTACAACGTCTTTGATGCCTTTAACATCGATTTCTACACGACGGTCCGGAGACAGGCAATCGATCAGGGCATTACGGCCTTTCACGCTGTCACAGGTGTTGCCGGTAACTGGGTTAGATTTACCCATGCCACGTGCAGAGATCTTGTTAGAAGGGATACCTTTAGAAACCAGGTAATCTACGACTGACTGAGCACGTTTCTCAGACAGTTTCTGGTTGTACTGCTCTGAACCGATGCGATCGGTGAAGCCCAGTACGACAACGGAACCATCTTTAGGATCCATTGAGCTCAGCTGGCTGTACAGCTGATCCAGAGCCTGCTGGCCTTCTGGCTTCAGGGTAGATTTGTTGAAGGTGAACAGCACGTCAGATTTCAGAGTGAAACGCTTGGTTTCAACAACCGGAGCTGGTGCCGGAGCTGGTGCAGCGATTGGTGCAGCAGCTTCATCCTGACCGAAGCGGTATGCAACGCCTACGCTCAGCATGCCGTTGTCTGGACGCGCGCCAACGGTACCTGCATCACCAATGTTGTTAACCCACTGGTAATCCAGACGGGTTGCCCAGTTCTTGGTCACTGCGTATTCAACACCCACTGCAGCCAGCGGAGAAACGCCGGTGTCGTGGTCGCTGCGGCGTTCGCCGGTCAGAGTGTTGTTCTGGGTAGAATCTGCACGCCATACCATGCCACCCAGACGGGTGTACACGTCAAGGTCATCAGCAATCGGGTAGCTCAGTTTAGCTGCCAGCTGAACGCCCTGCGCTTTGAATGCGCCGTTGATGTTGTCGCCTTTGTTAGGCATACGGCCCAGCCAGTCATAGCCCAGCTCGAAGCCCAGGTATGGGTTCGCCTGATAGCCCAGGAAAGCACCTGCGCCCAGCTGAGATTCGTGAGTTGGACCGTCGTTGTTCGCGTAACCGTTACCGTAGTAACCAGTATCGTGATACTGAGACCAGCCCAGTTTAGCACCGGTGTACCAGGTGTCATCTTTAGGAGCGGCCTGCGCTACGGTAGCGAAGCCAGCCAGTGCCACTGCAATTGCGATAGCTGTCTTTTTCATTTTTGCGCCTCGTTATCATCCAAATAGGCAATGAGCAAAAAAGTTGCTCTTTGTATTAATCCTTCGCCGGGTCTGAACGCTCACTTTTGACTCTACCGAAAAACGGAGGTTTTTGAGCACCCTGGCGAGCTAAAGTCTACAACGAGATTGGAAACTTACAAGTATGATGTGAGGCTTGTATGTAAATAAACAGAGATTTATACACACATTTTAACAAATAACACGGCAAAATCTTCGGCACGCAAAATGAAAAAAGACGCTAAACCATTGTCAAAGCTGGCGGGAAAAGAATCAGTGGCTTAGACGTAACATCCACAAAAATTAACCTGAGAAAATTCCTGGTTTTACTTAATGAAACAAATCAGATGGAATTTTTGTCGCGTTCGATTGTCTGGAGAGTGCGCGTTCACGACTTTGTGGACGCAAAATTAAGCCAAGCGCTTCACCTTCTGCCGCCGCCTGTTCTAATTCTGCACGTTCCACGTCGTTTAATTCATACGGAATCCAGGCCAAAACCACGCTGTAATTTCCAGTACGCAATGCTTTAACCATACTTTCAACCGTACTGAACCGCTCAGATTCCGTGATATGCATACTCTTATCCAGTGGCAACCCAGCCTGTTGCATCCAATTGCGATTAAGCATTTGCGCCGGTGTCAGCCAGAGCTGCCAGCGTGATTGCTCACTGAGCTGTTTTAAAACCGGTAATAGCAACAGCTGCATCATGCCTGGTTGTTCGCTAGAGCGCAGTTCAGTGATTCCACCCAGCATAGGTTGCGCTAATTTTGAGGAAGCGAAACGAGGTGTACGATCTGCATGGCCAGAGAAATGAGTACGCATAATTTAATCACTCAGTAATGAACTGTATGGATGTACAGTAATGGCTTCCTGCATAAAGATCAACCTCAATTTCTGAAAACGCCTCGCAAATTCTGCATAAGATCCCCTGTTTATGTTTTTATTCATTGAACAGCTAATTCGTTTTTTTTATCTTCTAACCAGATGAATACTCGAGTTTTTATAGGAAATTTCCCGCATGAGGAATCAAAGGAAGGGATGTTATGAGAACAAAGAACCGGGTTGTTGAGCTATCAAAAACGCAGTTGGCAGCGCTAGGTAAAATTGAATCGCGCACGCAATTTGGTGGATACGCGCTAGCCGTGGAGAAGGTGGTTTTTGCTTATATCAGTGACGATGCACTGTATCTGCGTGCCAGTGAGGCGCTTCAGGTCTACAACGCGCAGCGTCAGCTGGAGCCATTGGTGTATCGAAAGCGAGGTATGCCTGTCACCTTAAACTATTACAAAGTGGATAAGCCGCTGTGGCAGAACAGGGACAAACTTTTACAGCTTTCGGCCTGCTCGCTGCGGGCTGCACAAGATGAAGTTGCTACCAGACTTATCTCGCTGCGCCTGAAAGATTTGCCTAATTTGAGCATGCGAATGGAGATGATGTTACACAAAGTGGGGATCTGTTCGGTACGTCTGTTATGTGAGATAGGATCGCGTCAGAGCTGGCTGAAGTTGCGTGCGATAAATAAAAATATTGGCTTGCGAACGTTGTTAGCGCTGGAAGGTGCCATCACCGGACATCATGAAGCAGCATTGCCCAGTGAAATAAGAGAAGAGCTGGAAGCGTGGTATACGAAAACGCTCCGCCAACAAGCTGCGGCGGAGCAGGGGATTAAAGGCTAGTCAGGTTACGGCGCAGGCGTGCAATTTCAGGCAGCAGTGCAATCAGTAAACCTAATTGCTGCAGCACCAGCGGCGCCTGTGCTTCCGCGCTGGACTTCATTTCGCTTAAGCGCTGTATCAAGGATTGCTGCATTTCACTGGCTTGATTATCGTTCACACGCTCGATTTGCAGCACATCTTCAACAAAACACACTGCATCATCTAATAACCTGAGAAGTGCGCCATCGGTTAATTGAGTACGATGCGCCCCTAGCGCTGAAATGTAGCTCAAAAACGAGTGATTGAGGCACAGCAAACGGAAGGCGTTTTCGCGCTGGGTTTGTTGCAATTTGAGTTCGCTACTCATATTGGATACCACCGAGGCGAGTTCAGCATCTGCATTGTGTGCGTCACGGCGCGCCACGCGATAGGTCAGTCGATTATCTTTGCCTTGGTGATACTGCTCCATGATGGCATCGAGGTAACGGCAATTGGCGTTTAACGTGCGATCGGCCACGGCAGTAATTTTGCGAAAGCGCCAATCGGGCCAGACAAAAGCCACTGCCAACCATGCCAGGCCGCAGCCGAGGAGCGTATCGACGACGCGCGGTAGCGCAATGTCATAACCCTCTCCCAATAAGTTGAAACAGAGCAGTACCAGCAAGGTGATAAATAACGTGGCTTGCGCATATTGAATCTGGCGGAAGGCAAAGAACAGTACGCCGCTCAACACGATCAAAATTAATTGCCCTTCAATCGATGGCACTAACCATAACACCGGCAAACCAATGGCGATGCCGGCTAACGTACCGCCTATGCGCAATGCCAGTCGGCGTCGCGTGGCGTTGTAGTTTGGTTGGCAGACAAACAGGCTGGTGAGCAAAATCCAGTAACCGCGTTCCACGCCGGTTATCTGAATAAAGGCGTAACCCACGCACAGCACCAGCGACATGCGCACCGCGTGGCGAAACAGCGCGGACTGCGGGCTCAGATGACGACTTAAGCGCAAACGTATATCAGTCCAGCCGCTCAGCCCTTCGCGCGACAAATGATGATCGCTGTGTGGGGAGGGTTCGGCCAACATCTGTTCCGATTCAATTGAGGCTAATTGCGCATCAATGGCGCGCAGGTTACGCAGTAGCCAAAACAGCGCGTGAATATGCGGATCCTGCGCGTCACTTTGCTGCAAGCGTTGCAGCGCAGTTTCCAGCCGCTCAAAGGTGCGTTCAAAATGGCTATCGTGATGCCAGGGTTCTCGCAAAACGATGTTTTCCGCCAATTGACGGCACGCCTGCGCCTGCATATTCAGCAAGCGTTGGAAACGGAACAACACTTCGTTGTACCGCCAGTCATCGCGCAAAAGATGATATTGCAGGTGCGATGAGCTGGCACGTTCGTGAATATCCTGCGCCACAAAATAGTAATGCAGGCTACGTCTGGTGCTGCGCGATCCGCGATCGCCACGCAGGCGGCTTTGAATGGTGCTTTTGGTGAGATTAAGTTGCGCAACCAGTTGGCTATTGACCATTGCCGTAGCGATTAGCGTGGCATCATCATGTTCGCCGCCATCAGGATCAAACAGATTGGCTTTCGCCTCCAAATAGCGCGCCAGCTGAGAAAAACTGCCTGCCAGCTGCTCCTGCACCGGTCTGACTGGGAACATCAAATGACCGATAAAAGTCAGCAAGTTGTACCACAGCGCGCCGATCAGTAGCAGCGAGGGCTGCATCCACCATTGCGGGAACAGCGTGATCCCCAGCATGGTGTAGACCGCAATCAGCAGGGCGCCGAAAGCGATGGTGGCGTAGCGCTGACCGAGAGCGCCGAGCAGAATAAAGCCCCAGCTCGAAAGCGCCAGGCCTAGCGCAAATCCCCACGGATGCGGGAATAACAGCTCGACCGAAACCGACGCCACGCAAAAACACAGCAGCGTGATAAACAGATTACGCACGCGGCCGGTCCAGCGATCGTCAAGGTCGGCTAGCGCTGCGGCCACCACGCCAAGGGTTAGCGGTATCGTCCACTCGATCTGTTGCAGAAACCAAGGCACGGCAGCGCAGCCTGCGAGGGCAAAGAAGATGCGCAGTAAATAGCGCAAGCTGCTGTTAAACAGATAACGTCGCCAGCCTGGCAAGGCATCATGAAACATGGCTGAGTCTCAATAGCGGCTGCGAGCGTTAGCTTCGCGCGCGGCTTGTGCTTCTTCAACCGACACTACGCGACGGCCCACCGGCCATAGCGCAATGGCGGCTATTTTGAAATTAGCAATGCCAACCGGAATACCGATGATGGTCAAACACTGCACGATGCCAGCAGAAATGTGCATCAGGCACAGCCACCAGCCGAAAAACACCAGCCAGAAAATATTCAGGAAAGTGCCACCTGCGTTCATCACGCTGCTTTTGCTGCCCGGACGCAGCACATCAACGTGCACCGCTTCATTGCCAAACGGCAGCAGCGATAATCGGGTGATCTCCCAACAGGAACGCGTGAGTGGCAGTGTAAAAATCAGCACGATGCTGACCAACGTGGCAAACAGCCAACTTAAGGTGGTGAACACGCCGCCAAGGACGAAGTTAAGAATATTTAGCACGGTACGCATGACGCTTTTTCCTTTTGCAATCCGCAATATGAGTCGCCAAGTTTAGCCTCTTTTAAGGCTGGAGCGCCAAGGTTCTGACAGGTAAACTGCGCGATATTCGAATTCCGCATGACGGTGCAGACATGGAACTGAAAGCAACATCAATGGGCAAACGTCTGGCACAACATCCCTATAATCGGGTGCGTTTGCTGGCTGCCGGCGTGGAAGTCAGCGGCGATCGTCACGAATACCTGATCCCGTTTAATCAACTGCTTCATATTGCCTGCAAGCGCGGCATGGTATGGGGCGAGCTGGAGTTTTTGCTACCGGATGAAAAAGTGGTGCGCTTGCACGGTACCGAATGGCAGGAAACGCAGCGCTTTTACCACTATCTGCAACAAGCCTGGCAACAGTGGAGTCTCGAGATGAGTGAGGTCAGCGCTGAGGTGTTAGCGGCGCTGGAGCAGGACATTGTTGCCTTTACTCAACAAGATCGCTGGCTAAAACGCAGCGAACTGCAAAACGTGAAAGAGAATATCACGCGGCAATTTTCCGCTCTGCCGCTGCCCTTAGCGCGTATGACTGAATTTGATAACTGCCGCGAACCCTGGCACTTTTGCCAGCAATGGCTGGAGCAGGGCGAAAAAGCGATTCAGCAGCGCAACCGTGAATGGACCAGTAAAATCCTCAAGGATTATCACGACTTCTTCTCGACTGTTGAAACGACGCCGCTCAATCCTGCGCAGTGCGAAGCGGTGGTCAATGGCGAAGATGCGCTGTTGGTGCTGGCGGGGGCGGGCAGCGGTAAAACTTCAGTACTCGTGGCGCGCGCAGGTTGGTTACTGCAACGCAAACTGGCCCAGCCTGAGCAGATTCTGCTACTGGCTTTCGGTCGTCAGGCGGCGGAAGAGATGAACGACCGTATTCAAACTCGTCTCGGTGCAAGCGCCATTCAGGCGCGAACATTTCATGCGCTGGCGCTACACGTCATCCGCGAAGGCAGCAACAAGCAACCCATCATTAGTCAGTTGGAAAGTGACAGCAAAGCGCGGCGTCAACTGCTGATCGAAACCTGGCGCGAACAGTGCAACAGTAAAAAAGCGCAGGCCAGCGGCTGGCGGCAATGGCTGAACGACGAACTGGAGTGGAACGTGCCGGAAGGGCCGTTTTGGCAGGATGACAAACTGGCCCAGCGCCTTGCGTCGCGCATGGAGCGTTGGCTGGGATTGATGCGTATGCATGGCGGGGCGCAGGCGGCAATGATTGCCGACGTGCCGGAGGAGCAGCGCGATAGCTTTAGCAAACGCATTAAGCTCATGGCGCCACTGTTGAAAGCGTGGAAATCTGCGCTGAAAGAAGAGG
Organism: uncultured Pantoea sp.; assembly: GCA_966185695.1. Classification (GTDB taxonomy): domain Bacteria; phylum Pseudomonadota; class Gammaproteobacteria; order Enterobacterales; family Enterobacteriaceae; genus Pantoea. The sequence continues at coordinate 45,190 of CBIFUL010000019.1, forward strand.
GCGCGGTGGATTTCTCCGGGCTGATTCATCAGGCCATTGCCATTCTTGAGAGAGGACGCTTTATCAGCCCGTGGAAACATATCCTGGTGGATGAATTTCAGGATATTTCGCCGCAGCGCGCCGCCTTGCTTTCAGCGCTACGTCAGCAGAATAAGCGCACCAGCTTGTATGCAGTTGGCGATGACTGGCAGGCAATCTATCGCTTTAGCGGCGCGGAGATGAGTTTGACCACCGCATTCCATCACTATTTTGGCGATGGCGATCGCTGCATGTTAGATACGACGTATCGCTTTAACGATCGGATTGGCGATATCGCTAACCGGTTTGTCCAGCAAAATCCCCATCAGCTGCGCAAGCCGCTCAATAGTCTGACTAAAGGCAATAAAAAATCGGTGACGTTGCTCCCGCAGGAACAGCTGGAAGCGCTGCTGGATAAACTCAGCGGATACGCGAAACCGACAGAGCGCGTCTTACTGTTGGCGCGCTACCATCATTTACGTCCGGCTATCCTCGATAAAGCGAAAACGCGCTGGCCTAAACTGCAGCTGGATTTTATGACTATTCATGCCAGCAAAGGTCAACAAGCGGATTTTGTCATGCTTTTGGGACTGCATCAGGGACGCGATGGTTTTCCCGCTGAGGCGCGAGAATCGGTGATGGAACAGGGTTTGCTGCCGCAGCCGGAAGATTTCCCGGATGCAGAGGAACGGCGTTTAGCGTATGTCGCCCTGACCCGCGCGCGTCAGCAGGTATGGCTAATGTATGACAAAGAGCGGCCTTCGGTGTTTGTCGAACACTTCCGCGAATTGGGCGTGCCGCAAAGCCGCAAGGCCTGATAGTGATTACTTCAAACGTGCTTCAAGATAGTGCTGATAATCTGGAATTTGGATCTCAGATTGCGCTGCAAACAACGGTGACTGAATAATAAAATCGGCGGTGGCGCGGTTAGTGGCGACCGGGATGTTCCAAACGGTCGCCAGACGCAGCAGCGCTTTTACATCTGGATCGTGCGGTACCGCGTTCAGCGGATCCCAGAAGAAAATCAGCACATCAATTTTTCCTTCCGAAATCAATGCGCCAACCTGCTGATCGCCGCCCATCGGGCCGCTCAACATGGCGTTAACGTCTAAACCCGTATGACGATTAATCAGATTACCGGTGGTACCGGTGGCGTAAAGAACGTGGGGATGCAGTGCGGGTTGATTCACTTTAACCCATTCCAGCAGCGCAGCTTTGCAGTGATCGTGTGCAACGAGGGCAATATGTTTTTGAACGTGAAGGGTACGAACGGTCTGCTCCATAGGGCTTCCTGTTTCTTCTCATGCGTTTTTTGTTGTGCATGAGTTTACTCCTGGCGTTTCCTCACTATCAACTTGTGCGTAAGGTTTTCATCCAACTGATAAAACGTAGGCGCGTGGCAGCATCAAAACGCTGAAACCAGCGTTGCAGAGAGGGCAGGTTTTCAACCTCTTGCCAGGCAAAATCGAGGTCCAGCGGTGCTTCAGCAGCGCGCGTGGATTGCAGCGCGAAGCGCGGTACCGAAGCGGCTTGTGCATTGCGATTATAATTCAGCATCGCCTGTTCGAAATTGCCATCGCTGGCAGGCGGCAAGCGATCGCGCACGCTCACAATTTCATTGCCGCGTTCATCGATCAGCTGAAAATTAAGCGCCTTATTGAAGCTATTACGTTCGCGACGGTTGTCGAGAGCAGGCAAACGAATCGCGACTGAACGGACGTTGGCGCTGAACGTCACTATCATCGGAATAGATTGAAAATGGGGGCTATCTTTTTTTGCTTTTTCCACGCGAAACAGAAACTGATGCTGACCGCGCTCCAGCTCAATGCTGCCCGCGCCTTTCAACAGCGAACCTGAGATTTTGCGCCCATCCAACACCAGCAGGTCGATCTCGGGATCGAGCTTGAGAGTGATGGCATGGCAAGACGCCGATACGAGCAACACGAGTAAACTCGTAACAGCCAAAGACAGCTTCATTTCTGCTCCCGGAAAAAGGGGGGGGATAAATCGGTTATATGTAGCAAATTATTACATTATGGCAGTTAATTTACATTTTCACATATTTATTCGTGCTGCGGCACAAGGTTTACCTCTGTGACACTTGCACAGCGTAACAAAAAGTCACCTACACTCAAGCGAGAGAAAAAGGAGAAAAATGATGAATGATCAAACGATTCGCGAAGTATTAACGAAAACGAAGCGTATTGCATTGGTGGGTGCCAGCGATCGCAGCGATCGTCCCAGTTACGGCGTAATGAAGTATTTGCTCGAACGCGGTTATGAGGTGATTCCGGTTAGCCCGAAATTGGCCGGGCAGCAGCTTCTTGGTCAAACCGCTTACGCGACGTTGGCAGAAATTCCTGGCAAAGTGGATATGGTGGATGTGTTTCGAAATGCTGAAGCGGCGTGGGGCGTGGCGCAAGAGGCAATTGCCATTGGTGCGGAGACATTGTGGCTACAGTTAGGCGTGATCAACGAGCAAGCGGCGGTGTTAGCGCGCGATGCGGGCATGACGGTAGTCATGGATCGTTGCCCAAAAATTGAAATTCCGCGACTGGGTATATAAATAAAAACGGCGACCTGAGTCGCCGTTAACCTTAATGACGCAGGCTTGGTGCCTGCAACTGCTGTTGGATCGACGCCGCCAGCTCATCCATTGAAGGCTGTTCAGGGTGTTCAAACGAGGTTTCACCGGCCAGCTGAATCTCTGCAACGTAGGTGTGCACCTGGTCGCCCTCTTCATCTTCCATTACCACGTGATACCAAGGTGCGGCGCGCAGCGCTTCGCTGGCTGCAACATCATCCTGCTCGGGCTCATCGAGCGAAAACTCCGGATCGACATCCACAATTACGCCAAGCACCCCGGAGAGACGATGCCGTACTTGCTGTCCAATTCCAAACTTAGTAGTAATCATTGTGACCTCCCAAAAGACTGCCCTGTTACCAATATGGCGGCAGGAACAGCGTTTTCAAGTCACAGCACGCGACAGGCAAAACCTTTCAGATAAAGCCCTTCAGGATAACTGGCGATCACCGGATGATCGGCTGCCTGACGGAACTGCTCTACAAATTGTACATCACGTCCCGCATCCACTGCGGCATCGGCGATAATCTTCTGGAACAGATCGGTTGGCATCAATCCTGAACAGGAGAACGTCATCAGGATGCCATTGGGGTTCAGCAGCTGCATGGCAAGCATATTAATGTCTTTATAGCCGCGACACGCGCCCATCAGCTGGTTCTTGTTCTCAACAAATTTAGGCGGGTCCATCACGATCAGGTCAAATTTCTCACCGCTGTCACGATAACGGCGCAGCAATTTAAACACGTCATCCCGCAGGAACTGCGCGCGGGACACATCCAAACCGTTTAGCTCTACGTTCTGTTTGGCGACATCCAGCGCATCCTGTGAAGTATCTACGCTGATCACTTCGCGGCAGCCACCCATCAGGGCCGACACCGCAAAACCGCCGGTGTACGAGAAGCAGTTCAGCACGCGCGCGTTTTCTGCATAGCGGCGCGTGGCAAAGCGGCTGTCGCGCTGGTCCAGGTAATAACCGGTTTTGTGGCCGCCCTGAATATCCACCAGCAGTTGCATACCGTGTTCGGAAATGAGCAGCAGCGGCGGCGGCAGTTCGCCAGTAACCGGGCCTTGCGCCAATTCCAGGCCTTCTTTCTTGCGCACGGCAACGTCGGAACGATCGTAGATGGCGCAATCCGGGAAGCATTGCTGCAAGGCAGAGATGATGGCGGGACGCTGATATTCTGCGCCTGCAGACAGCAGCTGCATGACGAGGAAAGTACCAAAGCGATCGATGGTCACGCCCGGCATGCCGTCGGATTCACCGGCGATCAAACGATAGCTATCCAACCCATCACGTTTTGCCAGCCATTCGCGCCACACTTGCGCTTGCTCAAAACGACGCACAAAGAAGCTGATGTCGATTGACTCATCCTGCTGCCAGCTCCAGACGCGTGCGCGAATTTGTGATTGTGGCGAATACGCGGCGCGCGCCAACCATTTGCCATTGCTGTCGCAAACATCAATGGTTTCACCCAGCTGGGCTTTACCTTCCATACGTGCAACGGCACCTGAGAACACCCACGGATGGCGGCGGAGCAGGGATTTTTCACGTCCCTTAGCGAGAATCAATCGAACGGTCATAGTTTGCTATGCTTACCTAAAAAAATGAGGCGCCATTTTCCGGTGGATAGCGGCAAATTGCAACGCGCAGTGATGGGAGAAGGCAATGACAACCAGCAGCTACAAAATTTGGGTGCATGGCAGAGTGCAAGGCGTGGGGTTTCGCTACTCCACTCAAGCGCAAGCTAATCAGCTAGGTGTGACGGGATACGCGCACAATCTGCATGATGGCAGCGTAGAAGTTTTGGCTACCGGTGAAACGCAGCAGGTTGAGGCATTGATCAGTTGGCTAAAAGCGGGCGGGCCACGCAGTGCGCACGTCGATAAAGTGTTGGTTGAACCGCATCAACCTACCTCAATACCGACACGCTTCACCACCGGCTGATCACAAACATTTAGCCGGTTTGGGCAAGCCAGCGATTTTAGTAGCCTGTTTGGCCGGCCCTTCGGGAAACAGGCGGAACAGATAGCGGCTGTTACCTTTCTCCTCGCCATATTTTTGCGCCATCGCCTTGACTAACATGCGCACGGCGGGCGAGGTGTTGAATTCCTGATAGAACGCGCGTACGAAGTGCACCACTTCCCAATGAGCTTCACTCATCACAATCGCTTCCTGTTCGGCGATGGCAGCCGCCAGCGACTCGCTCCAGTCCGCGCTGTTTTTCAGGTAGCCTTCCGCATCGGTGGCAATCTCTTTCCCGGCAAAAATCACAGTTATTCCTCATCGTATTAATCGGCACATTGTAAATTCGCTCGGCGCTAAAAAGCAAAAACCCCGCCGAAGCGGGGTTCCAGTGATGCCTAATCAGTGATTACTCTTTATTAGCGAAGCCCAGCAGACTCAACAGGCTAACAAAGATGTTATACAGCGACACATACAGGCTCACGGTCGCGCGAATGTAGTTGGTTTCACCACCGTGAATGATGTTGCTGGTTTCCCACAGGATGGCGCCCGCAGAGAACAAAATGAACAGGGCGCTGATCGCCAGGTGCAGCGCGGGCAATTGCAGGAAGATGTTTGCAACCACCGCGACCAGCAACACTACAAAGCCAGCCATCATCATGCCGCCAAGGAAGGACATATCACGACGCGTGGTTAGCACATAAGCAGAACAACCAAAGAACACCAATGCGGTGCCGCCCAGCGCCATCGCAATCACGTCGCCCATACCCGCGCTCAAGAACGAACTCAAGATTGGACCCAGGCAGTAACCGAGGAAACCGGTGAAAGCAAACGCAGCTAAAATACCCGCCGGGCTATTTGCCAGACGATAGGTCAGGAACATCAAACCGTAGAAGCCAACCAGCATCAGGATCAGTCCCGGAGAAGGCAGCGCAAAAACGGTGCTGAGGGTGGCGGTGACGGCGGAGAACGCCAGCGTCAGACCCAGTAAGAAGTACGTATTACGCAGCACACGATGGGTGCTGAGCAGCGATTGTTGCTGTGACGAGCTAATGATTTTTTCCATCACGCGTTCCTTAATAGCAGAGAGAACACCAAATATGGGGCGAGCATACGCAGCGGCATGAAGACATAAAAGGCGTTTTACCCTTCTTTACGCGATAAATTGCTGTTTCAGTGAGCAGAATGGCGAAATTGACGCCGAATAAATCGATTTTGGCTGTTTTTCACGCGAACGAATCAATGCAGTCTTTACATCGTTCGGGGGGATGTTTATAGTGCGCCTCATTGCGGAGGGGTGGCCGAGTGGCTTAAGGCAACGGTCTTGAAAACCGTCGATGGGAAACCATCCGAGAGTTCGAATCTCTCCTCCTCCGCCATCACTCTTGCAGAGTGACGTTACAGAAAAATCCCCGGAGGGATGGCCGAGTGGCTTAAGGCAACGGTCTTGAAAACCGTCGATGGGAAACCATCCCAGAGTTCGAATCTCTGTTCCTCCGCCATATTAAAGAAGCCCGCAGCGATGCGGGCTTTTTGCTTTTCTGCGTTCACAGAATCTGAAAAACATCCCGTTGCTTTTCCATCTGCTGCCATCGCCCGACGACAGGCGCGTTTACTGCTATATTCCATTCACGGTTTTTGCAAACATCTGGCGATTTTCCGATACAAGCTGGGTTACACTGTGCGGCAATTCGCTCTGTGGCGAGCTAATCGTTTGAAAGCCAGAGTGTTTCACTGATGAACTATGGAATAGGCACAATGATCAAGAAACTGAGTCTTTGCGCGTTGTCAGTTATTGCTGCGCTCCCGATGGGCATGTCCGCATACGCCGCAGAGGGCGATATGCAGTTACAACAAGTGCTGATGTTAAGCCGTCACAATTTGCGCGCGCCGCTGGCCAATAACGGCAGCGTGTTGGAGCAATCCACCAAAAAGAGTTGGCCGCAGTGGGATGTGGCAGGTGGCGAACTGACCACTAAAGGTGGCGTGCTGGAAGTCTACATGGGCAACTATACCCGTCAGTGGCTGGCTCAGCAGGGCTTAGTTGAGCAGGGCACATGTCCAGACAGCAGCAACATTTTTGTTTACGCCAACAGCTTGCAGCGTACTGTTGCAACCGCACAATATTTCGTTACCGGCGCATTCCCAGGTTGTGATATCTCCGTCACGCATCAGGATGCGATGGGCACCATGGATCCCATCTTCAATCCCGTCGTCACCGATGGCAGCGAAGAGTTCAATAAGAAAGCCTTAGCCGCGATGACCGCCGCCAATGAGAAGCTGGCGCTCAAGCCGGCCTTCCAGCGTCTGGAAAAAATCATTGATTACAAAAGCGCGCCAGCCTGCAACGGTAAAAAGCAGTGCGATTTGAGCAGCGGAGAAAACACCTTTAGCGCGGAAAACGGTAAAGAGCCGGGTGTGAATGGGCCGCTGAAAGTTGGCAATTCGCTGGTAGATGCCTTCACACTGCAGTATTACGAAGGCTTCCCGGCGGAGCAGGTCGCCTGGGGCCAGATCAAAACGCCTGAGCAGTGGAAAGAGCTGGCGGCCATTAAAAACGGTTATCAGGATGCGCTGTTTGCTTCGCCTGAAGTCGCGCGTGAAGTCGCCGCACCGTTAGTGGATTACATCCGCAGTCAGTTAGTGAATCAAGATCTTGCCAACGCGCCGAAAGTCACGTTAATGGTTGGCCACGATTCAAATATCGCATCATTACTGAGTGCACTGCAGGTGAAACCCTACGAGCTGCCAGGCAATGACGAGAAAACGCCAATCGGCGGTCAGGTGGTATTTGAGCGTTGGCACGACGTGAAAAACAACAAAGATCTGTTGAAAGTGGAATACGTTTATCAGACCGCCGATCAGCTGCGTGATGCCGATGTATTGAGCCTGAAAAATCCACCGAAGCGCGTGACATTGCAGCTGAACGGCTGTGACACCGATGCTAATGGTTATTGCAGCTGGGATCAGTTTGCCACTGCGTTGAACGGTGCTCTGCAAGGCACGCCATTGCAGCCGGCAGCGCCTGCGCCAGCTGCGGCCGAACAACCGGCAAAGGCTGCCGCGCCAGCCAACGATGACGCCAAACAGCAGGCCGATCAAGCTGCGGCCGAGAAAGCCGCTGCGGATAAAGCCGCCGCCGACAAAGAAGCCGCGCAGAAGGCCGCAGACGCTAAAGCTGCCGATGAGAAAGTGAAAGCGGACAAAGCCGCGGCGCAGAAAGCGGCGGATGAGAAAGCTAAAGCCGAGAAAGCCAGCGCGCAAAAAGCCGCAGAAGAGAAAGCGAAGGCCGATGCTGCCGCCGCGCAAAAAGCAGAGGCTGATGCTACGCCAGCCAAACCTGCTGAACCGGCGCAACAACCGGCAGCCGCCAGCAATTAAGTATGCTGCAATAAATGAAAAACCCCGCGTTGCGGGGTTTTTTTTGTCTGCTAGCCAGCAACGACCACCAGTTTTTGGTTAGCGAACTCTTTCAAACCGAGATCCGACAGCTCACGCCCGTAACCGGAACGTTTTACGCCGCCGAACGGTAATTCGGCAGAGGTATCGCTTTGGGAATTGATGAACACCATGCCGGTTTCAATTTGCGAGGCCATGTTACGTCCCCGCGCGATGTCTTTGGTCCACACCGAACCGCCCAAGCCGTAATGCGAATCGTTGGCCAGGGCAACAGCAGCGCGATCGTCGGCCACCACGTACACCTGCGCCACCGGGCCAAAGAACTCTTGATAATAGGCCTGATTGTCGGGCGTTAAGCCTGTGAGAATGGTGGGTTGATAATAACAGCCGACGCCGTCAATCACGCGCCCACCCAACTCCACGCGTGCGCCGTTTTTCACTGCGTCATCCACCTGTTTCACCAGGCGGTCGCGCGCATCTTTTGATGACAGCGGGCCAAGCGTGGTTTTCTCATCCAACGGATCGCCCGGCGTGGCGGCTTGCAGTGCGGCACTAAATTTAGCCATAAACTGGTCGGCAATGTTCTCGTGCAGAATAAAGCGTTTCGCCGCTGTACAAACTTGACCGCAGTTGCTGAGCCGAGCCTGCGCGCCTTGACGTACCGCTTCATCAATATCGGCATCATCCAGCACCACAAATACGTCGTTGCCACCCAGTTCCAGCGTTGATTTCTTCAAATGCTTGCCTGCTTGTTCCGCTACCGCGCTTCCGGCACGTTCAGAACCGGTCAGCGCCACGCCCTGTACGCGTGAATCCGCAATCAAATCCGCCACCTGATCGGTCGAGATAAACAGATTGGTCCACGCGCCTTCAGGTGCACCAGCTTCAATAACCAGCTTCTCAAATACATCGGCGCAGTGCGGCACAATATTGGCGTGTTTTGCCAGCACCGGATTGCCTAACGCCAGGTTTGGGGCCAGTACGCGCATCAGCTGGTAATAGGGGAAGTTCCACGGCTCAACCGCCACAATGACGCCAATCGGATGGTATTCTAACCACGCGTCGCCGACCGAACTGGGGTAAGGCTGCGCTTGCAATAGCGATGCGGCATTGTCCGCGTAGTAACGCGCAATCTGTGCACAAATTTTCACTTCACCCCGGCTCTGCCCGATCAGCTTGCCCATCTCTTTACTGGCAATGGTGGCAAGCTGCTCAGCGCGCTGGTCAATCAAATCGGCTAACCGGTGCAGCACCTGTAAGCGCGGCTGCATATCGCCTTTGCTCCACGCAGAGTGGTACAGATTGTCAGCGGTTTTCAGCGCCCGCTGCGTATAAATGTCATCATGGTTGGGCCAGGTTTTCAGCAGTTCATTGTTGGCCGGATTGATGCTTTGGTAGGCTGACATAAAGGATTCCTTGGCAATTAAAAACAAACAAAGGCGGGAATGAATCCCGCCTGACACTCATACGTTTTTACGCTCGACGGTTTTATCGTCCCACGTCAATACGTCCTGATCGGTCTTTTCAAATGCGCGGATGAGTACCTCATCACTGCCTTGCTGACGCCAAATCTCTTCTGCCAGGCGTTCATCATAATTAGCGACTTCAAAAATCGCTTCTGCGATTTCACGCGAGGTGTGGCGTAATGTTGCCCATTCGCCCACGTGGTGAGCTTTCGACTGTTCAGTTGCCATAAAAGTCTCCTGTTGTGGATTTATCCATGCAGTTTTACCGCCAGACCGGCGACGTATTGCCCCTGATAACGGGCGATTTCCAGTTCGGCTTGCGACGGCTGACGTGAACCATCGCCACCGGCGAGCGTCGTAGCGCCATAAGGCGTACCGCCGCGCACCTGGGAAATATCGAAAAGTTCTTTGCTGCCATAGCCAATTGGCGCGATAACCATGCCGTGATGGGCGAGGGTGGTCCAAACAGAGGTGATGGTCTGTTCCTGGCCTCCGCCGGTGCCGGTAGAGGCGAATACGCTGGCGACTTTGCCGTGCAGCGCGCCAGATGCCCACAACCCGCCGGTGCGATCCCAGAAGTTGCGCATTTGTCCGGCCATATTGCCGAAGCGCGTTGGCGTACCGACGATAATTGCATCATAGTGCGGCAGGTCTTCAGGTTTCGCTTCTGGTGCCGCCTGATTCACTTTGCCGCCAACTTGGGCAAAGCGTTCGGCATCCATACTTTCCGGCACGCGTAGGATGGTGACTTCAGTACCGCCCACACTTTTTGCTCCTTCTGCCACGGCTTGCGCCATGGTTTCGACGTGTCCATACATCGAGTAATACAGCACCAGAACTTTTGCCATTGTTACCATCCTACTGAGGTGATGAGTAATCTGGAGTATAGAAGAGCTGGCGCGTTCTGCTGGACAGAGCTTGAGCAAGCTCTATTTTTTCGCGGCTAAACGCATGTTGGATGGCGATAAATCCGGCTTTTTAGGCCTAAATTGGCGAATAATCTGTTTCAAAACGTGAATGTCAGCGGGATCTGGCACCAGGTTGGCTATTCTTTAGTCAGGTGACGGCAATTCACTGTCACCTGGCTTATTCATCGAACCCGAATGAAAAGTCTTCCCCAAGATGACCAATCCCCGGAGGAAATGATGGCTCAACATCGTGGAGGATCAGGTAATTTCGCAGAGAATCGTGAAAGAGCCGCAGAAGCCGGCCGCAAAGGCGGTAAAAACAGCGGCGGTAATTTCAGAAATGATCCGCAGCGCGCTTCTGCCGCAGGTGAAAAAGGTGGACGCAGCCGAGGCAACAATAATACGTCCGATCGTTAATCCCTGCGCCGCCGGGTTCGCCCGGCGGTAACGCCGATTGCAATTCCCCCTCAGTTTGAACCAAAATAGCCGCCAACTGATTAATCTGGTGCGTTATGTCCGCTTCATCTTCTCGTCTCAGCCTGCGCATGACGCGCCAGGAGCTGGTTCTCATATTCATCACCATGGTGTGGGGCGGCACGTTTCTTGTGGTGCACCGCGCGATGGCGTACTCCGGCCCGTTCTTTTTTGTGGGGCTGCGTTTTGCCACCGCTTCACTGCTATTGGCGTTCTTCTTTCGTCGCTATCTCAAACACCTCACCTGGCTGGAAATCAAAGCAGGTACGCTGATTGGCCTGGCGATTGCGGGTGGCTACGGCCTGCAAACCTGGGGCATGCAAACCATCTCCAGCAGCCAGTCGGCGTTTCTTACCGCACTCTACGTGCCGGTGGTGCCGCTGCTGCAGTGGGTGTTCCTGCGTCGCCCGCCGGGGTTAATGGCGTGGTTAGGGATTTTGCTGGCGTTCACCGGTTTGGTGCTGGTGGCCGGGCCGCAAGATGGCAGTCTGAAGTTAAATGCAGGTGAAATCGCCACGTTGCTCAGCACCCTGGCGATTGCGGCGGAAATTATTTTGATTAGCCGCTACGCCGGGCAGGTTGACGTGCGCCGCGTCACGTTAATTCAGCTGATGGTGGCCTCAGCCTGCGCCTTTGTCTTAATGATCCCCAACGGCGAAACCCTGCCGCCAATCTCGACGCCATTGCTGCTCAGCGCTTTGGGACTGGGCGCGGCCAGCGCGTTGATTCAGGTCACCATGAACTGGGCGCAGCGCAGCGTGTCGCCGACCCGCGCCACGGTTATTTATGCCGGTGAACCGGTGTGGGCGGGCGTGGTAGGGCGTTTGGCCGGTGAACGCTTACCGGCCGCTGCGCTGTTAGGCGGCGTGCTGATTGTGTGCGGCGTTATCGTCAGTGAACTGCGCATTCGCCGCAAGAAAGCGCTGCCGGAACACACACCGCTGTAACCTTAGGGATGCTGGCGTGCCGCCTGGTTCGCCAGCGCGGCCCCGCGTTTTTGCAGAATAGCGTTGAGGATAATCGCACCAAAGGTTGCGGTACCGATGCCGCCAACGGTGAAGCTACCAATCCTCAGCGCGAAATCTCCCGCTCCCAGCACCAACGTCGTCGCGACCATGATCAGATTGCCGTTCTGACTGAAATCCACATGGTTTTGCACCCAAATCCGTGCACCCGCCACCGCAATCAACCCAAATACCACAATGGATGCGCCGCCAATCACCGGGCCGGGAATGGTGTGGATCAAAGCGCCAAACTTCGGCGAGAAGCCGAGCACCAGCGCAATCAGTGCGGCGGCAACGAACGCCAGCGTTGAGTAAACTTTGGTCACCGCCATGACGCCGATATTTTCCGCATAGGTGGTGACGCCGCTGCCGCCCATCGAACCTGACAACATGGTTGCGAGGCCGTCGCCGACAAAGGCGCGTCCCATCCACGGATCGAGATTGCGCCCGGTCATGCCCGCCACCGCTTTAATGTGGCCGAGGTTTTCGGCCACCAGAATGATGGCGACCGGCGCAATCAGCACAATAGCCTGCATATCAAACACTGGCGCGGTGGTGTGCGGCAGGCCAAACCAGGGTGCCGCAGCCAGACCGCTGAAATCCACCGGCTTGCCGAAGCCGAACACATTGGTAAGCAATGCATAAATTGCCCACGCGACGATCAGGCCAACTAAAATCAGCAGACGCTGCACCATGCCGCGCGTAAACACCGCCACCACGCCGATGCACAGCACCGTCATCACCGCCATCCAACTATCAAACATGGAGGCCGACACGCTGTGTACCGCAATCGGCGCAAGATTCAGGCCAATCGCCATGACTACCGCGCCGGTGACAATCGGCGGCATCAGTCGCTCAATCCAGCCGGTTCCCACTTTCATCACCACAAAACCAATCAGCATATAGAGCGCGCCACAGGCGATAACGCCGCCGAGCGCCAGCGCCAGATTGGGGTTAAGTCCCTGACCGTTGAAGCCGGTGACGGCAATGATCACCCCAACAAAAGCCGCGCTGGAGCCGAGATAGCTCGGCACGCGCCCGCCGGTGATCACAAAGAACAGCAGGGTGCCGATCCCTGATACCAGAATCGCCAGGTTGGGATCCAGCCCCATCAGCAGCGGCATCAGCACCGTTGCGCCAAACATCGCCACCGCATGCTGCAAGCCCATCACCAACGTTTGCCCGAGCGGCAGCGTCTCATCCGGGGCAATCAACCCATCATCGGTCAAAGCTGACTTTTTCTGCCAGCGGGGAAACCAGGAATTCGCCATCGTCATCTCCAGAATGTCAGTGTCACCAGGCCGCACACCATCGTAGCGGCGCATGTTTTTGCACAATACTGCCAAGGGCAATGTGCCGCTTCAGGTTAAACATCGCGCGCAAGCGCGTTGCCAGAAAGGGGCTGGCTGGGAATCAGGGGTGTAGGACGCTGCGACGTAGCAGCGGATGATAAGCGCGATCAAACCACGCCAATCCGGCCTGCTGTTCGTTGTGCTGCAACGCGAGCACTTCGCAAAACAGCACGTCGTGCGTTCCCACGCTGGTCACCTGCGTCACCTTGCAATCAAACGACACCAGCGCGTCCTGGAGCAGCGGCGAACCGCTGCTCAGCGTGTGCCAATTGGCGGCGGCGAAGCGCTCGCTCATCGCGGTTTTACCGCCAAACAGCGTGGATAACGGCTCCTGTCCCGCTGCTAACGTGTTGACGCACAAAAAACCGTTGGCGTTAAACGTTGGCCATACCGAGGCTGAACGGTTCAGGCACACCAACAGCGTCGGCGGCGTATCGGTGACGCTGCACACTGCCGACGCGGTAAATCCGGCGCGGCCTGCGGGGCCATCGGTGGTGATGATGTTGACCGCCGCGCCGAGGTTGGCCATCGCAGCGCGAAACGCATCGCGCTCCACCTGCGGCATCAGCGGTAGTTCATGTACGCTCATCGCAAACTCCTGTGTTTAGCTGGCGGCGCGCTGCGCGGGGACGGCGCTGTCGCGCAGCCAGCGCAACAGCAGCGCGTTAAAGTTATCGGCATCGGTAACGCTCATCGCGTGTCCGCCCCAAGCCATCTCGATCAGGCTGCCATTCGGTAGCGCGTGGGCCAGCTGCGGTGAGCAGCTCCACGGCACCAACAGATCGTCCTGACTACAAATCGCCAGCACCGGCTGGGTGATACGCGCTGTCAGTGCGCGGAAGTCAGCACTCTGCAGCGCGTGCAGGCGGCGCAGCAAATTCTCCTTGCCCTGAAAATGCGCAACGTGATGCACATCTTCGGCATTGATGCGCGTTTGGTGGCGCGCCAGCCATTCGGCAGGATAGAGAAACAGCGGCTGCGCGCGTACAAAGGCTTCAACACCCACGTTCATCAGCAGATCCTGACGCACCCGGAAGCAGCGCTGCGTATGCGCATCCAGCGAAAGCCATCCGTTGATGACCACCACGCGGCCTACGCGGTGCGGAAAATCCAGCGCCAGCTGCAAGCCGATCAACCCGCCAAGCGCGTGGCCGATAACGTCATACTGAGTAATACCGCGCGCAGCCAGCGCATCGGCCAGCTCCGCCGCCATCATCGCCATGCTGTAGCTTTCCGGCAGCGTGTCGGCGCTGCGCCCAGTGCCGCGCTGATCGTAAGTCACCACGCGATAATGGGGCGTCAGCGCCGCCAGCTGCGGCGCCCAAAAACCGGCCACGCCGCCTAAACCGGATGACAGCACCAGCGTGGGCGCATCGCTGGCGCTCAATCCCTGAATCTCCAGATGCATCACGCCTCCTGCTTACCGATGTGCGCGATCGAGGCGATCTCAATCAGCGCGTCGGGTTTGACCAAACCGCACTGAATGCAGAAGCGCGCCGGTTTATCGCCGGGAAAGTATTCGGCGTAAATCTGGTTAATCGCTGCGTAGTGGCTCCAGTCGGTGAGGAAAATGGAGTTGAACGTCACGTCATCCATTGACCCACCGGCGGTTTCGATGACCTTTTTAATCGTCTCCAGCACATGGCGGGTTTGCGCGGCGGCATCGCCCACGTGCACCACGTTGTTATCGGCATCGAACGGCAAGGTGCCGGACACGTACACCACACCGTCGGCTAAGGTGCCAGGCACGAAAGGGGCAATCGGCGTGCTGCTGCCGGGCGGAACGATCACACTTTTAGGCATAGCTACATCCTTCTCTTGAGTTGTGCTGACGCGCGTTAGCCTTTCAGCGCTTCGCAGAATGTTTCGGTATCGCTCACCCAGCCAAAGAAGGTTTCGATGTTAAAAATGGCGGCTTGCTGAGCAAAAGGCGGTCCGGCTTGATAGGTCGCGTCTTCCAGCACCGTGCCGAAGTATTCGAGGAAGAAACCGTCGCGCAGCGTGGATTCCACGCAGACGTTGGTGGCAATGCCGGTGAAAATCAGGTGGCGGATGCCGCGGCTGCGCAACATGCTGTCGAGCGGCGTATTAAAGAAGCCGCTGTAACGCGGTTTTGGCAACACGATGTCGCCCGCTTGCGGCACCAGCTCATCCACCAAATCGTAATCCCAGCCGCCTTTAGCCAGCAGCGTCCCCTGCAATTCCGGGCGCTTACGCATGGTTTTCAACGCGTTGGATTTATGGAAGTTCGGTGAACCCGCATCGCCCGCTTCGACATAGCGATCGTCCCAGCCATTCTGGAACCAGATAATCTGCACCCCCGCAGCGCGTGCGGCGCTAACCGCCTGCTGAATCTTCGCGATCACCGGTTTGGTGGCCGACACGTCGAACCCGGCGAGGTCGAGATAGCCGCCTTCGCTGGCATAGGCATTCTGCATATCCACCACGATCAGCGCGCTCTGCGCGGGCGGCAGCGCAATGGCTTCCGGACGAGCGGGCAAAGTAATATGCGGCAAGCTGGAGGTATGAGCACAAACTACGGCGTTCATCAGGCAACCTCCTGCTGGGATGCGAGTAATTCATGACGACACTGCATTAACGGTTGAATGCGCTCGCCGAAATCTTCGAGGCCCTGCAGGAAATCATCGAAGGTCAGCAACACGCCGTGCGTGCCGTCTACCAAGGCAACCTCATCCAACATTCGTGCCACATTGGCAAAGGAGCCCACTAATGTGCCCATGTTGATGTTGACCGCAGAGGTGGGATCGGCCATTTGACGCACGTTGGTGTCGCTGCCGGATGTGGTGTCCTGCTGACTTTGCGTGGTGAGCCAGGCGAGGGCTTCGGTATCCGCACCCGCTTTGTAGTGCTCCCATTTGGCGCGGGCGGCTTCATCCGTTTCCGCAGCGATGATCATAAACAGTACGTAGGAACCCACATCGCGCCCGGCGAGATCGGCAGCCTGCTTCATGCGCGATGCGGTCGGCGCAAAGGCGGTTGGCGTGTTGACCCCTTTGCCAAAGCAGAAGTTGTAATCGGCGTGCTGGGCAGAGAACGCCATGCCGGCATCGCTCTGTCCGGCGCAGATGACTTTCATTGCTTTCTGCGGCTGCGGACTGACGCGGCAATCGTTCATGGTGAAGAAATCGCCCTTGAAATCGCTCTGGCCGGTGCCCCATAAATCGCGCAGCACGGTGACGTATTCCGTCAGGTATTGGTAGCGGCTGGAGAAGTAGGCATCGCCCGGCCACATGCCCATCTGCTCGTATTCCGGCTTCTGCCAACCGGTGACCAGGTTAACGCCGAAGCGGCCATTGGAGATGGAATCAATGGTTGACGCCATGCGCGCCACAATCGCTGGCGGCAAGGTGAGCGTGGCGGCGGTGGCGTAGATTTCAATGCGTGAAGTCACCGCGGCCAGACCCGCCATTAGCGTAAAGGATTCGAGATTGTGATCCCAAAATTCAGTTTTACCGCCAAAGCCGCGCAGCTTGATCATCGAAAGCGCAAAGTCGAAATGGTAATGCTCGGCTTTTAAAACGATCTGCTTGTTCAGTTCAAAGGTCGGCAGATATTGCGGTGCATGGGTGGAGATGAGCCAGCCGTTGTTGCCAATCGGGATAAACACGCCAATTTTCATGTGAAACCTCTCTGCAGTAGACGGGGGTTGCTTCACGCGCTGCGTTGCTTCCTGCACGCATCCTGCGGGCGGCGCTCCATCACAAATCTGCAAAGCCTGTGCCACCTTTTAAAATCCTTTTGCAACAACCAGTTAAAGTAAGATGCAGGGAGAAGGTGGAGCAGTTGGTCTATTTCAGACCGTTTGGTCAAAACGTTTTGCACGTTTTCCATGCGTCAAATGGTCAAAAAAGGTGCAGGGCGGCCATTAGGCAGGGAAGGGGGCCTTTGTTATGATGCTGTTACGCAGGATGAATGAGGTAACAGTGTGAAAAGCGATGAAAAAAAACCGGGGCGACGTTCACGCGCGGTTGCAGCGAAACGGGCCGCCATTCTCGACGCGGCGTTAGCCTTCTTTTCGCAATTCGGCATTCACGGCACCAGTTTGGATAAAGTGGCGGAGCGCGCCGATGTGTCGAAAACCAATCTGCTGTATTACTACCCGTCAAAAGAAGTGCTGTATGTGGCGGTGCTAAAAGAGATTCTTGATGTGTGGTTGGCGCCGCTGCGCGCGTTGCGCCACGATCAGGATCCGCTGACGGCGATCCGCAAATACATTCGCTTAAAGCTGGAAGTGTCGCGCGATCATCCGCAAGCGTCGCGGCTGTTCTGCTTAGAGATGCTGCAAGGCGCGCCGCTGCTGAAGGGGGAGCTGGCTGGCGATCTTAAAGCGCTTGTGGATGAGAAAGCGGCAATTATCGAACAGTGGATTGGCGAAGGGCGGTTAGCGGGCGTGCAGCCACAGCACCTGTTTTTCCTGCTGTGGGCGACCACGCAGCACTACGCTGATTTTGCCTCGCAGGTTGAAGCGATAACCGGCCAAACGCTGAACGATCCTGAATTCTTTGAACAGACGCTGGAAAACGTACAGCGCATGATTATCGAGGGGATCCGCGTACGTTGATCCCGCTATACCCGTCATACTTCAAGCTGCAGGTGCGTTAGCTGCTCTCGTTCACCCGAATCACTTACTCGAGTAAGCTCATCGGGATTATGAACCTGCGGTTCACCCTTCGGGCCAGCGCAAGCGCTGTTCAAATCGACAAGTCGATTAGTCATTCGTTTGCCGCCTTCCTGCAGCGCGAATTATTTAGGGTATAGATACAAAATAATTTGGAGAGTGCATGGATTCACTATCACAATTGACGTTGGGCGCGGCAATTACCGTTGCGGTGATGGGCAGACGCGTGCCGCGCTGGCAAGCCGCTTTAGTGGGCGCGGTGGTTGGCACCTTGCCGGATCTCGATGTGTTTATCGATCACGGCGATGCCATTCGCAACATGACGCTGCATCGCACCGAAAGCCATGCCTTAATTTTCCTGACCTTGATTGCACCGCTGCTTGGCTGGTTGATCGCCGGTGTCATGCGCAGCCGCCAATACTGGCGCGGTTGGACCCTGGCGACCTGGCTGGCGTTGGTAACGCATCCGCTGCTGGATCTCACCACGGTGTATGGCACGCAGCTCGGGTTGCCGTTTAGCGACTTCCCGTATGCGATCGGCAGTATGTACATCATTGATCCGCTCTACACGCTGCCGCTGTTGGGGGCGCTGATTGTTGCACTGTGGCGGCGCGACGCGCTGGGTTTACGGTGGAATCAATGTGGATTGCTGTTTAGTACGCTGTATCTCGGCTGGAGCATGGTGGCGCAAAGCGTGGCGACGCATCACATTGCGCAGCAGGTAGCGCGTCAAGATGAACAGCCGCAGCAAATCTTAGTCACGCCAACCGCGTTTAACACGCTGGTGTGGCGCACGGTAATTATCACGCCCGATCGCTACGGCGAAGCCTATTGGTCGTTACTGTCGCCGCATCGCCCGCTGGACATTCGCTGGCAGGCTCGTCATCCAGAGTGGTTTGCCCCGTTTAAAGGCCAATGGCACGCCGAGCGCGTGGCCTGGTTCAGCCACGGTTTTTACGCCATGCGCCAACAAGGGGAACGCACGCTGATCGCCGATTTACGCATGGGCGAAGAACCGAATTACACCTTTACTTTTGATTTGGGATCGCCAGAGATGCCTGAAGCAGCGCCGCAGCGCATACCCTCTGTACGTCCGTCGCTGGTTGAGGCGTGGCGAAAATTGCGGGAAAGGCTTTAAAACCCGTCAATAAAAAAGCCGCGGTTCCAAAAGGAATCGCGGCTTTTATGATTTGCAGACTTCTTATGCTTTACGACGGCGTAACAACCATCCCATCGTCAACATGACAAACCACAGCGGCGTCACCATCAGCGCCTGACGCGTATCTTCCTGCAACGTCAGCAGCACCAGGACAAAGGCGAAGAACGCCATACATGCCCAGCACATAAATTTGCCGAGCGGCATCTTGAATTTCGACTCTGCATGACGCTGCGGATGCTGTTTGCGATAGGCCAAATAGCTGCACAGAATGATGGTCCAGACGAACATAAACAGAATCGCCGACACGGTTGTCACCATGGTGAAGACCGTCATCACATCAGGGATCAGATAAATCAGCGCCACGCCCACTAACAAACACAGGCAGGAGAAGAACAAACCGGTGGTCGGCACCGCGCGTGATGACAAACGGCCAAAGGCTTTATGCGCCACGCCTTGTTCCGCCAAACCGTACAGCATACGGCTGGTAGAGAAAATGCCGCTGTTGGCCGAAGACGCCGCAGAGGTCAACACCACGAAATTGACGATGCTGGCAGCGGCGGGCAAGCCAATCAGCACAAACATCTCCACGAACGGGCTGCGGTTCGGCAGCACCTGATTCCACGGCGTAACCGCCATAATCACCAGCAGCGCCAGTACGTAGAACATGATGATACGCAGGGGAATCGCGTTAATGGCGCGCGGCAAGACCTTATGCGGATCTTTAGTTTCGGCAGCGGCGGTACCAACCAGCTCAATGCCAACGAAGGCGAAAACCGCAATCTGGAAACCGGCAAAGAAACCGCTCAAGCCTTTCGGGAACATGCCGCCGTGATCCCAGATATTGCTCAGCGAAGCGCTGCCGCCGTTTGGCGACGGGTAATGCATGCTCACTAACACAATGCCGGTAACGATCAGCGCGACGATGGCGACAATTTTGATAATCGCGAACCAAAATTCCATCTCACCAAACAGTTTTACGGTTGCGATATTCAGCGCAAGGAACACGAACACGCAGAGCAGGGCGCTCATCCAGATGGAAAAGTCCGGGAACCATAGCTGGAAATACGCGCTGATCGCCACCACATCGGCGATGCCCGTCACCACCCAACAGAACCAGTAAGTCCAGCCGGTGAAGTAGCCTGCCCACGGGCCCAGCAGATCGGCGGCGAAGTCGCTAAAGGATTTGTATTCGAGATTGGAGAGCAGCAGCTCGCCCATCGCGCGCATCACAAAGAACAGCATGAAACCAATGATCATATAAACGAAGATGATCGAGGGACCGGCCAGGCTGATGGTTTTGCCTGAACCCATAAACAAGCCGGTGCCGATTGCGCCACCAATGGCGATCAGCTGGATATGACGGTTATGCAAGTTACGCTGGAGCTTATCCGGCTGTTCGGACGCAGCGAGCGCTTCTTTTGATTGATCAACCATAAATTATTCTTTCCTGTCTTGATGTTGTGTCAGCTCTGCTGGCTGTTAGATCCCCTGCCGTAAACCCAGCATATTTCACGCTGCAGGCGCGTTGGCTGCTCTCAATCACCCGAATCAGTTACTTGAGTAAACGCATCGGATTCAGTCGCTCGCCCGCTTGCTGCACCTTGAATTATCTGGGATATCTCGAGGGCAAGTCGCATAAGATAGTGGAAACGCCGCCACATTCGGTAATTGTTTTTTTGCCGTTGTGAGCTTTTGCGCGCTTTGCTCTGTCAGTAAATATTTACATGGTACAAAGCTCAGTCATTTTGCGTAAATCTTCAGCAATTAAACCCGTTACCGTCTTCTCTTATTTTCTGGCCTCTACACTTGCTAATTCCTTTCCTACGTAAAAGTGAGGCGTCATGCGCGCATTCATTGCCATTGCACTGCTGGCGTTGTTGGGCTGGTGGAGCTTGCCGTGGCTAAAAACGCATCTGCCGCCGCAGTGGAATCCCTTCACGCCGCTGGCGGTGACCGATCCACCGGGTTGGATGACACGCTACAAGCTGAAGCGGCTGAGCAGCGATCCGCAAGCCTGCATGGCCGTTATGCAGCAGGCCAGCGCACAACGGCTGGTGCAGTTTCGTGCATTGCCGCCGATGAAGGGCGATTGTCCGATTGAACAGCCGCTGCGTATCAGCGGTTACGGCGATGTCACGTTAAGCAGCAGTTTTATTGCCAGCTGCCCCATGGCGGTGAGTAGCGCGATGTTTGTGGTTAATAGCCAGCAGGCGTTACAGCAAGCTGGCATTGATAGCCCGTTGAAGCGCATTGCACACGTTGGCAGCTATGCCTGTCGCAACATTTACCATCGGCAGAGTGGGCGTTTGAGCGAGCACGCCACCGCAGATGCCTGGGATCTTACCGGCTTTCAGCTGGCGAATGGACGTTGGTTGCAGGTGGCGAAAAACTGGCAGCAGCCAGCCGATGCCGCGGCGGGATTGCACGCGCTGTGGCGCAATGGCTGTGCGACCTTCGGCAATGCTTTGGGACCGGATTACAATGCCGCGCACGCCAGCCATTTTCACCTTGGCATGCGCGGCTCAGGTTACTGCCGCTAACTACACGGCGGGGTTAAGCCCCCGTTTTATCAGGAAATGATTAGCCGGCCAGGAGAAAATAAAGCCAATCATCATGGCTAACTGCAGCATAAACCAAAATGCGCCCAGTAAGGGATTGACTTGCTGTTGGAGGACAAATTTTAGGGCCAGCGCCATAAAGATAAAAATCCCTAATTGATAAATCAGCAGCGGGAAAATTTCGGTTTTTAGCGCTAATAATAATGCGCGACTAAATGAATGTTTTTCATGTTGGCGTATTGCCAGAAACTGAAACAATAATCCCATCAGCAATGAAATAGCGATGCAAATAAGCGCCTGCATCCAGATGGCCGGATTAATTGCGAAGTGCTTTAGTAAGGTGATTATCGGGAATGTCATTATGTCGCCAAATATACAGGCGGCGGCAGATAATGAGGTGGAAATAAATATGGTTTGCCAGCCGGAAATGCCGCGTATTTTCTGCGGCCTCAAAAGCGCCAGTTTCATCTGCCAGGAAGGTTTCCGTCCCAGATGCCACCATGCCAGCCATCCAATAAAGGGCATATACAATCCGGTTAATGGCCAGATAATATTCATTACCGCGACCGGATGAGGATGACGAAACAGATCTTTTAAAATCATCAGGGCAGTGCAGCCGCCTAATATGAGGAAAGGTAATGCCAACTGGTTCAACATAGTCAGTCTCGCTGAGTTTCCGAATACACCTTACAATGCGGCGCACGGCAGCATTGCTCTCCTTTCCCCGGTCCCGTGCCGCTTATCCGCTAAGCGTAGCGGTAAAAGCAGGTGACGAAAATCACGTTAAAGCTTAGCTTAATAACAACACCACAGAAATAAATGGGATTAAGCATAAGTCGAAACTAATTCTTCCGATTAATGGATTTTCTGCTAAAAAGAAATGCCTTCCTTTATGGATAATTTTAGTTAATGACGATGCTAAACATCTATCCATCTAACGATAATTTTCAATGAACAGGATGATTGAAACTACTTCAGAAAAATCCTATTCTAATCTTCAAAGGATTTAAAGGTTATGAGAACGTTAACAATTGGCTGCAGTCAGCGTATTACTGCGTTGATAAGCTGTTGACTATATAGCGCTTATCTATTTTCGCTATGAATTTGTTCTCTTTTCAATCAATATTTTTACTCTTTTTAATTTATTTTTTGCGTTAATCACAATGCATTTAACGCGGCAAAAGCGTGAAACAGCGCTAAGGCAATAATGAAAACCGATAATTATTTCGTCTGGCGAGGCGAAACTGAAAATGAATTTCAGGCGCTGACGGAAGTGATGCAATTGAAGTCGCTTTTGCAAAAACATATTGAGGCGCTGGGTTTTGATTACTTCGCGTTTTTAGTCCAGCATCCGGTGCCTTTTACCCGGCCACGGGTGTTTCTGTTTAGTACTTATCCAGAACGCTGGGTAAAGCACTACGAAAGCCAAAACTATTATGCGGTCGATCCGGTGCTGTTGCTGTGTCAGCGGCCGGGGCGCGGTGTGGAGTGGACGCGTGATTTATTTACCGGCGCGGGTAATTTATGGGCAGAAGCCAATGCGGCGGGATTAATGAGCGGCTTTTCCTGTTCAGCAATGGCACCAAATCGTGCCATTGGTATATTATCTATTGCATCTAAGCTTCACAGTAAGACCCAACACTTACGCATTGAGCTGGAGGTGAAACTGCACCTTCTGGCGGAACTGAGTTTGCGTGTGTTAGCGCGTCTTAATGATGGATCGATGATAGTTTTATCTAACGATTTTAGTCAACGCGAATTGGAAATTCTGAAATGGACGGCAGAAGGAAAAACTTCTGTGGAAATTTCACTTATTTTAGCGATTTCTGAACACACGGTGAATTTTCACCAAAAGAATATGCAAAAGCGTTTTAATGTTTCCAATAAAACGCAGATTGCCTGTTATGCCGCGGCTATTGGCCTGATATAGCAGAATGGCAACTACTAATTTTAGTAGTTCCCACTCCAGGGTCAGTTGTCTACCCTGCGCGGAACTTGCCAGGCCGGCGCAAAGAAATCATTGCATACACGAGGATGTCAGGGGCGCATGATGAAAGTAATTCAAACACAGCTTAAGGATATGCCGTCCTCACTGCTAGCCGAATTGGGAACCTATCGTTACAGCGTTTTCGCGCGCGGAGAGGGGTGGTCAATTCCGCCGCGTCTCAGCACGCCGGGCCAGGAGTACGATCGCTTTGATCGTTCGGACGTCACCTGGTTGATTGCCTGGAACGCGCGTCAGGGCATTTGCGGCTGCGCGCGTCTTCTGCCATGGCACGAACCGGAAGTGCCGGAAGGGTTTGTGTTACCGTTCGACCAGGAGAAAGTGTGGGAAATGTCGCGCTTTTCGGCGCGTCTTGAAGTCGATGCTGAACTGCCGCTGAATATCCTGTGGCACTCGGTGCAGTTAGCCGAATTGAACGGGATGGATTTTTTGATTAGCTCGGCTACGCCGATGTTGGAGAAAATGTTCGAGCAGCATCAGGTGGTTTATGAACCGCTCTCACCGGGGTTGATCCAGTCTGAAGACAATCTGTTTGCCATCCGTATCCCGGTTGAGCAACCGGCCTTGGCAGAGAAGTATCGCGGTACGCGCCGTTTCAGCCCGGAAGAAGTGCTGCCTTCGCTGGGAGTTTCAGTGAACTGGCAATCACATAGCTAAAAAACTCCCCGCGCACGCAACGCGGGGCGGATCGCTTATTGCCGATAAGCGGTTTTGATCTGGCGGATGGTGTTGCTGAACACTTCCGCTTGCGGTTTATCACCTAACGATGTTTGCACATAGCGTTCCATGTTGATGATCACTTTACCGGCATCGGCTTGTCCCATACCTTTCAGAATCAGCGTCACCATCATTTTCAAGCAAGCCACTTCATCGGCCAACGCTTGGGTATCTCGCGAAGTTGCAAAGTCTTCATCACTCATCATTCACTCCTTGGTGGTGTCTTTCACGTGGCACATTCGTCTTGTGCGTAAAAAACAGAGTATATCATATGCTTGTCTGGCGAATTTATGGCAAGCCATTAGGAAAAACAAACCGCCACTTATCGATGCCGTTTTCGGGTATTAACCGGCAATCAAGCGCGGATATTTATTCCCGACATTCGCCAGAGATGGATTAATGGGTTATAAATTATAACATAATGATATTTGTCACAATTTTACTTATTCATTGTTGCATGCTGGTGCAATTGAGTAATGAAACTAAAACTATTTCAATCTAATTGATGTGTATCATTTCATTTGGGATTTATCTGCATAGGCCGATGTTTTTTCCATCGGAAACCCGGTAAGATGGCGCTCCAGAATTATATTTCCCTTCACTAACCTGCGGAGTACGTCCCGTTGATCAGCCTGCTACTTGTTGATGACCATGAACTGGTCCGCGCCGGTATTCGCCGCATACTGGAAGATATGAAGGGATTAGTGATTGCCGGGGAAGTCGCCTGCGGTGAAGACGCAGTAAAATGGTGCCGCAGCCATCCGGTGGATGTGGTGCTGATGGACATGAATATGCCGGGCATCGGCGGCCTCGAAGCCACGCGTAAGATCGTGCGCTTCAACCCCGATATCCGCATCATTATGCTCACCATTCACACCGAAAATCCGCTGCCGGCTAAAGTGATGCAGGCGGGTGCGGCGGGATATTTAAGCAAAGGTGCTGCGCCGCAAGAAGTGGTAAGTGCGATTCGCTCGGTGCATTCTGGCCAGCGTTACATAGCCTCTGATATTGCACAGCAGATGGCGTTGAGCCAAATCGAGCCACAAAAAGCCGAATCACCCTTCAGCTGTTTGTCGGAAAGGGAATTGCAGATTATGCTGATGATTACCCGTGGGCAAAAGGTGACGGAAATTTCCGAGCAGCTTAACCTCAGCCCGAAAACCGTTAACAGCTACCGTTATCGCATGTTCAGCAAACTGAACATCAGTGGCGACGTAGAGTTAACGCATTTGGCCATTCGACATGGTCTGTTCAATGCGGAGCCATTAATCAGTAGTGAATGACGTTTTCAATTCCAAAGCCTTTCTCAGCACCGTAACCAGTCAACCCGGCGTTTATCGCATGTACGATGCGACCGGTACGGTGATCTATGTCGGTAAAGCCAAAGATCTTAAAAAGCGCCTGAGCAGCTATTTCCGCACTCAGGTGGGCAGCCGCAAAACCGAAGTGCTGGTGAGTAACATCCAGAATATTGATGTCACCGTAACGCACACCGAAACCGAAGCGCTGCTGCTGGAACATAACTACATCAAGCTGTACCAGCCACGCTATAACGTGCTGCTGCGCGACGATAAATCCTATCCGTACATTTTTCTTAGCGGTGATACGCATCCGCGGCTGGCTATGCACCGTGGCGCGAAGCATGCTAAAGGGGAATATTTCGGCCCGTTTCCTAACGGTTACGCCGTGCGCGAAACCCTTGGGCTGCTGCAAAAAGTCTTCCCGATTCGTCAGTGTGAAAACAGCGTTTATCGCAATCGCTCGCGTCCGTGCCTGCAATACCAAATTGGGCGTTGTCTGGGACCTTGCGTTGCCGGTTTAGTCAGTGAAGAAGAGTACGCACAGCAGACGGATTACGTGCGACTTTTTCTCGCGGGCAAAGATGATCAGGTGATCAATCAACTGGTCAAACGTATGGAAGAGGCCAGCATGGCGCTGCGTTTTGAAGACGCGGGTCGACTGCGCGATCAAATTCAGGCGGTGCGGCGCGTAACAGAGAAACAGTTCGTATCCAATCAGGGCGACGATCTGGATGTGATGGGCGTGGCATTTGATTCTGGCATGGCATGCTTACACGTGCTGTTTATTCGCCAGGGCAAAGTGCTGGGCAGCCGCAGCTACTTCCCGAAAGTTCCGGCAGATACCGAATTAACCGAAGTGGTGCAAACTTTCGTCGGGCAGTTCTATCTGCAGGGCAGCGAAGCGCGCAGTTTGCCAACGGAGATACTGCTTGATTTCACGCTGCCCGAACGCGAACTGCTGGCGGAATCGCTTAGCGCGCTGGCCGGACGCAAAGTGAATATCCAAACCAAGCCGCGCGGCGATCGCGCGCGTTATCTCAAACTGGCGCGCACTAATGCGGCGACGGCGTTGACCACCAAGCGTTCGCAGCATTCGACCATTCAACAGCGCTTAGCGGCGCTGGCGACGTTTCTTGAGCTCGACGTCATTCACCGCATGGAGTGTTTCGATATCAGTCACACCATGGGCGAACAGACGATTGCGTCATGCGTGGTGTTTAACCGCGATGGCCCGCTGCGCTCTGATTATCGTCGCTACAACATTGAAGGCATTACGCCAGGCGATGACTATGCGGCGATGAATCAGGTGTTGCGCCGTCGCTACGGTAAAGCGTTGGAAGAAGATAAAATTCCGGATGTGATCATCATCGATGGCGGTAAAGGTCAGCTGGCTCAGGCGAAGCAGGTGTTTGCCGAGTTAAACGTGCCGTGGGATAAAGACCGGCCGATTCTGCTGGGTGTGGCTAAAGGCAGCGATCGTAAAGCGGGCCTGGAAACGCTGTTTTTCGAAGCGGAAGGCGAGGGCGTTTCGTTACCTTCGGATTCACCTGCGCTGCATGTTATCCAGCACATTCGTGATGACTCTCACAATCATGCAATTTCGGGCCACCGTAAAAAACGCGCCAAAGTGAAAAACACCAGCGCGCTGGAAAGCATCGAAGGCGTGGGGCCAAAACGCCGCCAGCAGCTGCTGAAGTATATGGGCGGCCTGCAACCGCTGATGAATGCCAGCGTGGAAGAAATTGCCAAAGTGCCGGGAATTTCCTCTGCGCTGGCAGAAAAAATATACTTCTCGCTGAAACACTAACGTTGAAACAGGGGGGGCAATGTAGGAACATACATGAAACCCTACTCACACCAGACAGTTACTGGCATATGCAATTTAACATTCCGACGTGTCTTACCCTGTTTCGAGTCGTACTGATTCCCTTCTTTGTTCTGGCGTTTTATCTGCCATTTCATTGGGCACCGTTTGCCACCGCGTTGATTTTTGTCATTGCCGCGATTACTGACTGGTTCGATGGTTTTCTGGCGCGCCGCTGGAAACAAACCACGCGTTTCGGTGCATTTCTTGATCCGGTAGCGGATAAAGTTATGGTAGCGATTGCGCTGGTACTGGTGGCGGAAAACTTCCATGCGTGGTGGATTACCTTGCCGGCAGCAACCATGATTGCGCGCGAAATCATTATCTCCGCCTTGCGTGAGTGGATGGCAGAGATTGGCAAGCGCAACAGCGTGGCGGTGTCGTGGATTGGCAAAGTGAAAACCACTGCACAAATGTTCTCGCTGGTGGTGCTGTTATGGCATCCCAATGTCACGGTGGTGGGCGTTGGCGTGGTCGCACTTTACATCGCCGCCGTGCTCACGTTCTGGTCGATGTATCAATATTTAAGCGCTGCGCGCGGTGATCTGCTCGATAGCTGATCGAAGCGATTTAAAAAGCAGCAAACGGACGCAGTGTGTGGATAATTATATTGACTCATTGCGTCAGATAAGTAGAATGCATCGCATCGAACGGCAGCAAGTCTGCAAGAAGCTGAGTTAAATCAGTGAGTTCGATGAATTCAGAATCGAATCTTTAGTATCAAGTTCGAAGATGATGCGGGAATAGCTCAGTTGGTAGAGCACGACCTTGCCAAGGTCGGGGTCGCGAGTTCGAGTCTCGTTTCCCGCTCCAAATTTAGTGATTCGTACCCACGAATTGCATCTCAGATTAAAGGCGCGTTGGCAGAGTGGCCATGCAACGGATTGCAAATCCGTCTACCTCGG
>CBIFUL010000020.1:0-68433 GCA_966185695.1 uncultured Pantoea sp.
ACGCTATCGTCACCACATTGTGCGCGCGGATACCTTCCACCTCAGCGCGGTGAACTGGTCAAATATCATGATGCTGGGCGCAATTGGCATCGTGTTCTACATGGCGAACGGCCTGGGCTGGGCGAACACTGCGGTGGCGGCGACCTACTCCTTAACGCTGCTGTTCCTGCGTACGCCGCTGCTGGCGGCCGTTGGCGCGCTGCCGACGCTGCTGAGTGCGCAAGTGGCCTACCGCAAACTGCATACCTTCGATCTGGCTCCGTACAACGCTACCTTTAAGGCGCTCCCCAAAGTCAGCGACTGGCAAACGCTGGAGTTGCGCAACGTCAGCTTCCATTACGGCGAGCACGGTTTCCAGGTTGGGCCGATCAACATGACGCTGCATCGCGGCGAGTTGGTGTTCCTGATTGGCGGCAACGGCAGCGGAAAATCCACCCTTGCCATGCTGTTGACCGGTTTATATCAGCCGCAATCCGGCAGCATTTTGCTGGATGGTAAAGCGGTGGATTGGCAAAACCTTGACGCGTATCGTAAACACTTTTCAGCGGTGTTCACCGATGTCCATCTGTTTGATCGCTTGATTGGCGATCAGGGACAACCGGCCAATCCGGCGCTGGTGCAGCAGTGGCTGGCACGCCTGAAGATGCAGGACAAACTCAAGCTGGAAGGCAATAAGGTGCTGAATTTGCAACTGTCGAAAGGGCAGAGCAAGCGGCTGGCGCTGCTGTTGGCGGCAGCGGAAGAGCGCGATATTTTGTTATTGGATGAATGGGCGGCAGATCAGGATCCGCATTTTCGCCGCATCTTCTATCGTGAACTGCTGCCGTGGCTGAAGGCATCGGGCAAAACCGTGTTCGCCATTAGCCATGACGATCACTACTTCATTCATGCCGATCGCTTGCTGGAGATGCGTGAAGGTCATCTGCATGAACTCACTGGCAACGAGCGCGACATGGCTACGCTGGATGCGGTTAAACGCACCGATACCGGCCATTAACGTCAGCTGGCAAAGCTTAGCAAAAAGCCTTATTGGGCAAGGTGTTGCCTGGCGAGTAGAGTGAATCTCAGCGGAAATTCCTCGTTTCTGCGTCCCTGGAATATCGTCGTCTTATGTTGTCACCGGCTCAAGGTTTTTTACTGAGCCGGTTTTTTATTTTGGCGGTAGCGGATGGGTTAATAGCGTCATAACGTGCGTCTCATCCAGCCAGATACGCGCATGCAAGGCGGTGGCGCGGTTAAAACCCAACGCGAAGTCCTGGCATAAGTGCAGTGTCGCGCTGCCCTGAGCGATATCGATAGCCGTCAATTCTGCCTGTAAAAAATCCATCGGCTGATGCAGCTGCGGCCACAGCGCTTTGTAAACGCTCTCTTTCAACGAAAATAGCAGGGTGGCGGCCTGTGCAAACGGCAGCGGTAGCCGTTTCAGCAGCGCCCGCTCGGCGGGCTGCATAAGCATGTCCGCTGTCTCACAAGCGGTCTCCTCCGCCATGTGTCGCTCAATATCCACCCCAACACACATCGCTTCGCGCGTAACCGCGAGCAGCACCTGGCTGCGGGTGTGCGACAGTGAACCTTGCACCGCAGCGGGCCAAACCGGTGAGCGATCGGGCGCATTGCGCAGCACAAAATCTGGCATGCCAAGTTGCGTCAGGGTTTGCTGCGCCAACCAGCGACTGGCTAAATACTCGGCTTTACGTTTGGTGACGGCGGTTTGCAGCGAGACAGGCAGCGGTAATTGCCAGCGGTGATGCAGTTCAGCATGCCAATGCTGTTGGTCGAATGCACACCAGGCAACGGTTAGCGCATCCGGCGTGATACCCGCCGCAGTGATAAACGGGGAGGAGGGCAGGCCAAGCGAGGTTTTGCAGGGAAACATAAATAATCACGGCTGACGGAAAACACCGTTTTACCAGCCAGCCGGAGGGAGGGCAAGCCAAAGGCGTGCGCTTGCTTTTACCGGTTCGGAGGAATCGACATCCCTTTGATCTGCACCATGAAGTGCCGATCGCCTTTGGTAATTCGCGCGCCGCGATCGCACCAGCGCATGGCCAAACGGAAGAAATCGTCGCTGCCGATATCGTAAGCCAGTTCCACTTTATTGATACCCGAATGCAGGAGATCTTCCGCATCCTGCAAGTTTTTTGCTTTGATAACCATAACGACATCCATCGAGATTAACAGAGCTTTAAGATTAAGGGGTTTACGTGACAGATTTGTTTCAGTTTGATGATCCGCTGTCATATTTAGCGAAAAATGTGATCGCGCTTTATAGCTTAGCTTACAGTTAAGCGATTGAATTTACGCATGTGATTACGGTGGCTTTGGCACTATTCTGATAATGCGGGTGTGCGCAAAATCAGTTTCCTCCCGGCGAGAAGTGGCCGGCAGCAGGCAATAAAAAAGCAGCCATGCAGGCTGCTTTTTTGAAGGTTTTGGTCGGCACGAGAGGATTTGAACCTCCGACCCCGGACACCCCATGACCGTGCGCTACCAGGCTGCGCTACGTGCCGAACGTGTACAATAGTCTACTGTTTCTTTGGCTAATTGCAATAACGCCCGCATTTAACTGCCTCATTTTTAATCAGTTTGCGGTAAAACGCTTCTCTTCCGTCAACACTTGCAACAACAATGCCAGCTGCGGCTTATGATCCTTCAACACTTTGCCATCCACATCGTAGGCGCTGTAGCTGCCATTGTTGTTCAACACCAGCGTCACGTTAGGCGTGGTCACGACCAATTTGCCCTCTTCACTGCTCGCCACCCAATTGTGGCTGCGCTGTGCGGCAAACAGGTCTTCGCCCTGCGAATAGTTAGCGGCGTTGGTACGTACGTGCAGCAAGCGCTGCATTAACGTGGTCATCACATCTTGCTGATCGGTTAAGCGGTCAATGGTTTGCGCTGGCGTATTCGGCCAATGCACCACTAACGGCACCTGCAAGCTGGCGCGGTCGCCAACGTTATCGTCATTGTTATCAAGATCGATTGCCCGCTGTGCAGTAATCACCACCACGGTGTTTTTCAACAGATCGCGCTGTTGCAGCGTTTGCAGCACCGCGCCAATCTGTTCATCCACGCCGTTTGCCTGACGCAAGTAGCTGCGCTGGCGCGCTTTCGGGTTATCGCTGCTTACCGTGACGCCATTTAACGCCACCCACGAGAACCACGGCGCACTGTTAGTTTTCTGGCCGTTCAACCAGTTTTGCCATTGCGCTACGGTCGCGCCGTTTGATTGTGCATCGGCGTTCGGCAATGAGTAATCCGCTAACAAAGCCTGGCGATACAGCGGCTGGCTGAAGCCATCCGACGAGAACAGCCCAAACTGATAACCTTGCGCGTTCAGGGCGTTGAGCAGTGCAGACGGCATGCGCGCAGCCAATACGCCATCCATATAGCTGGACGAAATGCCGTAGAACAGCCCAAACAGGCCTTTTTCCGGCTGAATACCGGCGCTGAAATGCTGAGTGAAACGGACATTGTCGCTGGCAAACTGATTGAGCGACGGCAAGGCTTTTTCGACGTTGGCGCTGCTTAAGCCATCCACCGTCAGCACCAATAAGTTATGGCGCGTGCCGCCATCGCGGAAGGTGATATCGCTCAGCGGATACTGCACCGACAACGCTTCGGGATCGCCTTGCTGCACCAAACGACGCTGATACTCCTGCGCATCCAACAAGCCGTGACGCTCAAGAAAGCGGCGTGCGGTCATCGGATAGGAGAGCGGCAAGTTAGCGCGCTGCATGGTAATCGGGCGATAAAAGTTGGCATCGGCCCAAATATAGAGCAGGTGACTGGCGAAAAACGCGCTGATAAACAGCGCCGCCAGCGGCTTGCCGAACGAGCGGCGATTGAGGCTGCGCAGCTTCTGCCAGCTCCAGGTCGCGAACAGCATTTCGACCAGGAAAATCAGCGGCACGCTGATAAACATCAGCTGCCAGTCGCGCGCCATCTCGCTTTGATCGGGGTTGATCACCAGCTCCCACACCACCGGATTGAGGTGTAAGTGGAAACGGTTAAACACTGCGCTGTCCACCATAATCAGCGTCAAGCCAGCGGTGGCGATGATCGCCGACAGCACGCGCAGCAAGCGCTGTGACATCGCGACAAAGGTGAGCGGGAAGATAATCAGCAGATAAGCGGCGAAGACAATAAAGCTGAAGTGGCCGATCCAACTGGTGTAAGCATAGATACGACCCGCGAGCGACGCGGGCCAGTCGGCGACCAACAGGTAGCGGCTGCCTAAAATTAACGCGAAGAGAATGTTAAACAGGGCAAACCAATGCCCCCAGCTGATCATCTGGGAGACTTTTTCGCGGTAGCGCTGCCGGTTGGTTACCATATTTATGAGGTCAGATCTGCAATTTAGTGGGCGTTGTCATCGCGAACGGAAGACTGCAATGCTTCCGCGAAAGATCGCGCCAGGCTGCGGCGTTGAGCCGGCGAAACGCTGGTGTTGATCAAATTGGTGACCATGTTTCCCAATACCATCAGGGAAAGGTCAGTTGGCGCTTTGTCTTTTTCAAGAATCTGCGCCATCTCTGCGAGGAGCTTTTCCACGCGTTCGTCACTGTAACGGGATGATTGTGGCATATCGTCGTCTAATCAAGGGTGAAAAGGCGGTATATTACCGTAACAACGCACTTTTTTCCGCAATTTTATCGCAAGCCTTGCGATCAGTTTGTGCTGGCAGTTGAAAGCCGCAGCGGGCGATGTTTGAATACGCGCCTGAGCTTAAAGGAGAGTCTATCATGAGTCTGGATATCGACCAGATTGCCCTGCATCAGTTAGTGAAACGTGATGAAAACCAGCTGGAAGTGGTGCTACGCGACACCTTGCTGCCCGCGACCCGCGCGGTTGAAGAGATGGCGGAAGAGTTGCACCGGGTTTACAGCGCTAAAAGCAAAGCGTACGGACTTTTTAATGAAGAGAGCGAGCTGGCTGATGCGCTGCGTAATTGCCGTAAAGGGCAAGATGACTTCCTGGCATTCAGCCGTGCAGCCACCGGCCGTCTGCGCGATGAACTGAGCAAGTATCCGTTTGCGGAAAGTGGCGTGGTGCTGTTTCTGCACTATCGCTATTTGGCCGTGGAATATTTACTGGTGGCGATGTTAAACAGCCAATCCAGCATGCGCGTCAATGAACAGCTGGATATCAGCAGCACCCATTATCTTGACATCAATCACGCAGATATTGTGGCGCGTATCGATCTGACGGAATGGGAAACCAATCCCGCATCCACGCGCTATCTGACGTTCCTGCGCGGACGCGTTGGACGCAAAGTGGCGGATTTCTTCATGGATTTCCTCGGTGCCAGCGTGGGATTAGACACCAAAGCGCAGAACCGTGGTTTGCTGCAAGCGGTAGACGATTACTGTTCCGAATCGAACCTGGATAAGAATGAGCGTCAGGATTATCGCAAGCAGGTTTACAACTACTGCAATGAACAGCTGCAGGCTGGAGAGGAGATTGCGCTGGAAGATCTCTCCAGCGAGTTGCCGCCGCTGGGTGAAAAGAGTTTTCAGACGTTTACCCAAGAACAGGGTTATGAGCTGGAAGAGCACTTTCCAGCCGACCGTAGCACGCTGCGTCAGTTGACCAAGTTCGCCGGGAGCGGCGGCGGCTTAACGCTGAATTTCGATGCAATGCTGTTGGGTGAACGTATCTTCTGGGATCCCACCACCGATACCTTAACCATTAAAGGTACGCCGCCAAACTTGCGTGACCAACTGCAGCGACGCACCAGCAACTAACATGAAAAAGGGCGCCTCGGCGCCTAACGCTTGTCAGTTAACGCTTTCAGTGATCAAAAATCGCATAGCCTGGTAGCGGCGCTATTCATTGCGCTTCGTTAAGCAACTCAGTTGCTTCAGGTTCGCGCGATATATCGCGCCGCTACCAAAGATGGGCAAACGGATGACTTAACTGACCGGCATTACGCTTCGGCATCCGCTTTTTATTCATACCACATAAAAGAAAAGGGCCGATTTTGCAATCGGCCCTTAACCTTCAACTCATTCCGCGATTAAGCGCGAACGAAGTCGATGTGGTGCAGTTTTGGCTTGAACGGGTGACGTTGCACCGCCTGCGCCTTAACTTTAACTTCTTTACCATCAACAACGATGGTCAGCACGTCGGTGTAGAACTCAGGCTTAGCCTGCAGGTTCACGATGTAATCGTGATCCAGTTCGATAGCGATTGGTGCATCAGTTCCGCCATAGATGATGGCTGGGAATTTATTTGCTACACGCAGACGGCGGCTCGCACCCTTACCCTGCTCTTTACGTACTTCAGCGTTAATAGTTAACATTTGATATCTCTTCAATAATTCCTGCTACAGGCGACCCAGCAACAGAACGGTTATTCAAACGCTTTTACGGTTGCAAAAGCGGGCGGGATTATAGCCGTTCGGGGGCGAGGGGGCAAATGATTCCGCCGCTTATCGCAATTCATTGGCGCGGCGAAATCTGCTCTGATAATCAAACACTTTTTCCCGGATCTGCCAAAAATGCCCCTTTGCGCGCGCGACCACAAAGTCGGGGTGGCGCAGCAGCGGCTGCAAAGCGATGACATCGGCGGCGGTTTGCCATCCCAGCTCCACGCCCGGCGCACGCTGATGCGGGCGCATAAACAGCTGCTCAAACGCTTTGCGCTGCGCGGGCGTTTGTAGGCGAAAACGTTCGCTGACGCTGGTGCCATCTTCATCAAAATAGGTGGCTTTCAGCCATTCGCCTTTGTCGTCGCGGCCTTGCTCCAACGTCATGCCGCCGCAGCGGATCACGCGCGCATCTTTCAGTTTCAGCGCCGCTTTGAGCATGTCGTCAAGATCCACCAGGATTTTGTCGCACTGATGGCAGCGACGCGCGGCGATGTCGTTTTCTGCGCCGCAGTCCGGGCAGCTTTTTGAGCGGAAACGATAATCGCACTGCTCGCGCTGGCCTTCATCATCTTCCAGTACGCCCTGACAGCGACGACCAAAGTGTTCGATGATGAGGCCATCCGCGGTGGTTTTTCCCCAGAAGGTGTTGGCGAAACCGCAGGCTGGACAAAAGACCTGCACCGGCTGATTGTCGCTGGCCCCTTTCGGTGCACCGACTTCTGGCGTGAAAAGATCGTGTGGATTGCCCGCATAATCGAGGATCAAACAATCGGTTTTGCCGGGCGCTAAGCGCAGCCCGCGCCCCACGATTTGTTGGTACAAGCTCACCGATTCGGTTGGGCGCAGGATGGCAATTAAATCAACGTGCGGCGCATCAAAACCGGTGGTCAATACCGCAACGTTAACCAGGAATTTTAGCTGCTGCGCTTTGAATGCCGCGATCAAGCTGTCGCGATCTTTCACCGCCGTTTCGGCCGAGACTAAGGCGCTGTTTTCCGGCAGTAGCGTCAAAATTTCGCGGGCATGCTCAACCGTTGCGGCAAACACCATCACGCCACGACGATCTTCCGCGAACTCAACAATCTGGCGGATGATGTGTGGCGTAACGCGATTTTGCTGTTTTAGCTCGCGATTCAGGTCGGCTTCGCTAAACAGACCATTATTTTGCGGTATCAAGCGACTGAAATCGTACTGCACCACCGGCATATCCAGCCGTTCGGGCGGCACCAAAAAGCCGTGCTTGATCATGTAACGCAGCGGCAATTCATAAATGCAGTCGCGGAACAGCGCCTTGTCATCGCCGCGCACCATGCCGTGATAGTGGAACTGGTAAATCCAGCCTTTACCAAGACGAAACGGCGTAGCGGTTAACCCCAGCAGGCGCAGCTGCGGATTATGCTGACGCAAATGGGCAAACAGCTGCTGATATTGGCTCTCTTCGTTATCGCTGATGCGATGGCACTCATCCACGATCACCAGCGAAAACGCGCTATCGAAACGGTCCAGATTACGTGCCACGGATTGCACGCTGCCAAACACCACTTTGCTCTCGCTCTGTTTGCGCTGCAAACCGGCGGCAAAGATATCCGCGTCCAGTCCGTAGGCCTGATATTTGCTGTGGTTCTGCTCTACCAGCTCTTTAACGTGTGCCAAAACCAACACGCGACCACGCGCCAGCCGCGCCAGTTCGGCAATCACCAGGCTTTTCCCCGCTCCGGTGGGCAGCACAATGACCGCTGGCGTGGTGTGGCGACGAAAATGATTAAGCGTGGCGTCAACCGCCTCTTGTTGATAGGGACGCAGTGTAAAAGACATGAGCCAACTTTTTTCTGGAACGGGCGCGCATTATGGCATGAAAGCATGTGAAACACAGGTTCGCTACTGTTAGCAGGCGAAGGATCAGGCTATACTTCCCACACTTTTTAAGCGGTGAAAGCACAAAACAATTCAAGGCGCAGGAAGGCGGCAAACCACAGCAGCCAACGCACCTGCACTTCGAAGTATGACGTGTAATCCACCGTTTCAGTTTCCCTCCGCAGTAACAGGCAAAACGAATTCATGCGACTCGAAAAATTCATCTCTCAGCAACTGGAAGTCAGCCGTGCGATTGCTGGCCGCGAAATCCGCGCAAAAAAAGTCACTATCAATGGCGAAGTGGTGCGCGATGCGGCGTATAAAGTCACGCCGGAAGACGAAATCGAATACGACGGCAATCCGCTGGTAGTCCAGAGTGGTCCGCGCTATTTCATGCTGAACAAGCCGCAAGGTTACGTCTGCTCGACCGACGATCCCGATCATCCTACCGTGCTGTTCTTTATTGAAGAACCGGCGGCATTCAAGCTGCATGCAGCAGGGCGCCTGGATATTGACACCACCGGTTTGGTGCTGTTAACCGACGATGGTCAATGGTCACACCGTATTACTTCGCCACGCCATCATCTGGAAAAAACCTATCTGGTGGAAGTGGAAGAGCCTATTGATCCTGCGCTGGTAGAGAAGTTTGCCGCGGGTGTTCAGTTGCACAATGAGCGCGAACTCACCAAGCCGGCCGTGCTGGAAATCCTCGATGAGAAAGCCGCGCGATTGACGCTGAGCGAAGGGCGTTATCACCAGGTCAAACGTATGTTCGCGGCGATGGGCAATCACGTTTCCGCACTGCATCGTGAAAGCATCGGCGACATCGTGTTGGATGACGAGTTGGCTGAAGGCGAATACCGCGAGCTGAGCCAGGAAGAAGTTGACAGCATCGGCCTGCCGGAAGAATTGAAAAAACGTAAATAGCGGGAGCTTGAGGTGCGTAAGGAAAAGAACTCACCGGTTGGTTTAGTGGTCATTCTCGGTTTGCTGGCAATGTTAATGCCGCTGTCGATTGATATGTATTTGCCTGCAATGCCGCAGATCGCCCGTGAGTTTGCGGTTTCTGCCGGCAGCGTGCAGATGACGCTCAACCTCTACATCCTGGGTTTTGCCATTGGTCAGCTGGTTTATGGCCCCCTGGCAGACAGCTATGGGCGTAAACCGGTGATTGTGCTGGGCACGCTGATCTTTGCCTGCGCCGCTGCGGCTTGTGCGCTGTCGCAAACCATCGACCAGCTGATTCTTATGCGCTTCCTGCACGGCTTATCCGCCGCTGCCGCGAGCGTGGTCATTAATGCCTTGATGCGTGATACCTACTCGAAAGAGGATTTCTCGCGCATGATGTCGTTCGTGATGTTGATCACCACCATTGCGCCGCTGCTGGCTCCGATCATTGGCGGTTGGCTGCTGCTGATATGGAACTGGCATGCCATCTTTTGGACGCTTTCCGGCGCGGCGTTGATCACCACAGTATTAGTGTGTACGCAGATTCGTGAAACGTTAAAACCTGACCAGCGCCAGCGCTTTCATCTGCGCACCACGTTGAGTAATTTCGTGGCGCTAGTGCGGCATAAACGTGCTTTTAGCTACATGCTGGCGAGCGGCTTTTCGTTTGCTGGACTGTTTGCTTTCCTCAATGCCGGGCCCTTTGTTTACATCGAAGTGAATCACGTTTCACCGCAGAATTTTGGCTACTATTTTGGCCTCAACGTGGTGTTCCTGTTTGTGCTGACGCTTATCAACAGCCGCGCGGTGCGCCGTTTTGGTCCGTTAAAGATGTTTCGTAGCGGGTTGGTGATTCAGTTTCTGATGGGGCTTTGGTTGCTGATTTCCAGCGCGTTGGATTTAGGTTTCTTGTCGCTGGTATTTGGCGTAGCAATGTTTATTGGCTGCGTCTCCGTGGTGTCGTCGAATGCAATGGCGGTGATTCTTGATGAGTTCCCGCACATGGCGGGCACGGCTTCATCTCTGGCAGGTACGCTGCGTTTTGGCGTGGGTGCATTAGTGGGCGCGCTGCTGTCGTTGGTGAGCATGAACAGCGCCTGGCCGATGGTGGCGACGATTGCGTTGTGCGCCACGGTATCGATTGTGCTGTTTAACTACGCTGCGCGTCCGGTAAAAACGTCTTAATCTTTCGCCCGTATGCATGCATGCGGGTTTTTCCTGAAGATCTCACGCTGTTCAGCGTCTCCCGATCTGCTTATCTCCTCCGCGACATTCCGCATATTGCACATTCCCGCGCAAATTCCCATTCATTCGTTATGCTTAATGTTTCCATAATGTGAAAATTTATGGATAGAAAAGTAATCACATTGCTTCAAAAATGATTGTTTACAGCAGCTGAACAGGGTACACATAGGCATAAATGTGAGAAAGCTCGCAAATAACGATTTTGCCAAAGGCTTTACAGCGAAAACGCGTAAGCACAATACAACGAGATTTTGAGCCACTTTTGGCTAAAGAGGGCGCTGAAGCGCCGTCGCGATGAATAGCGTTAACGTCTCTGGGGGCTGGGGTAACTATGCTGCAACTTTCTGTGGTGCACCGTTTGCCACAAAATTACCGATGGTCGCTGGATCACATCGGTGAAATTGAGCGTCAGGAAGCCGCGAATGGTGAACATGATGGCGATTTAGTGGTATTGCGCCTGCTGAGCCACGATGGGCATTTAGCGCTGGAGATTCTGCACCAGCTGCAAGAATCGCTGGCGCAGATTCAGGTGGAGAGCAAAATCGCCGCCTGTGAAGGCCAGCCGTGTTTACTGATTCAGCGCGTTGATGAAAGCGCCACCAACTGCTGCCTGAAAAATCAGGGCGTAGCCATTGCTGAGACCTTTGATGGTCACTGAGCGATATTTTTACCCTGCGCAGAGGCCAACAGCTGACGCGTATACTCAGCCGTCGGCGCGTTAAACAGCGCGTCGCATTCACCTTGTTCCACCACTTCACCTTGCCGCAGCACAATCAGCTGGTGGCACAGCGCCCGCACCACCTGCAAATCATGGCTGATAAACAGATACGCCAGCTGATGTTGCTGCTGCAAGCGGCGCAGCAGCGTCAGGATTTGCTTCTGCACTGAGCGATCCAGCGACGAGGTCGGTTCATCTAACACAATTAGCTGCGGCTCCAGAATCAGCGCACGTGCGATGGCGATGCGTTGACGTTGGCCGCCGGAAAACTCAGAGGGATAACGCGAGCGGCTGCTGGCATCCAATCCCACTTCCTGCATCACCGCGATCACTTTGGCTTCCTGCTCCGCCGCGCTGATCTCCGGGCGATGCACCGCTAACCCTTCGGCAATCACCTGTTGCACCGTCATGCGCGGGTTGAGTGATGAGTTGGGATCCTGAAACACCACCTGAATCCGCTGGCGCAGCGGCAGTAATTGCTTCGCTGATAGCTGATGCAGTGGCTGATCCTCAAACCAAATCTCCCCGCGCGCGGCGATCAAGCGCAGCAGCGCCAGGCCGGTGGTACTTTTTCCTGAACCGGATTCGCCGACCAACCCCACACTTTCGCCGCGCCGCAGCGTAAAGCTGAGATTCTGTACAACCAGATTTTCTGCCACTTTCCGCTTCAAAAAACCGCGACGAATCGGGAAGCCAACCTGCAAATTTTTAACCTGTAGCAGCGGCTGCGCATCGACTAAAGGCAC
The DNA here is from genome assembly GCA_966185695.1 of uncultured Pantoea sp. GTDB lineage: Bacteria > Pseudomonadota > Gammaproteobacteria > Enterobacterales > Enterobacteriaceae > Pantoea. The sequence continues at coordinate 11,885 of CBIFUL010000020.1, forward strand.
CGGTTTGCCATCGGGTTCAGCGGCTAACAGCTCGCGCGTGTAAGGCTGCTGCGGCTGAGCGAATAATAAGTCGCAGCGATTGTTTTCCACTTCGCGGCCGTGGCGCATCACCGTTACGCTGTGCGCCAACTGACGCACAATGTTCAGGTTGTGGGTGATAAACAGCATGCCCATGTTCAGCTCGCGTTGCAGCTCCCGCAGCAGTTGCAGTATTTGCGCCTGCACCGTGACGTCGAGCGCGGTGGTTGGCTCATCGGCAATCAGCAGTTTTGGTTGCGTTAACAACGCCATGGCAATCATAACGCGCTGACGTTCGCCGCCTGAAAGCTGATGCGGGAAATCCTGCAAACGCCCAGCGGCATTGCGAATCCCCACGCGATCGAGACAGCTAAGCATTTCACCGCGTGCGGCTTCCCGCCGCATCCCGCGATGCACCGACAACACCTCATACAGCTGTTTTTCGATGTTATGTAGCGGATTAAGTGAAACCATCGGCTCCTGGAAAATCATCGCCATTTGGTTGCCGCGCATGCCGCGCATAGTGCGTTCGCTGGTTTTAAGAATATCCTGGCCGTTAAACAGGATTTCGCCCTGCGGATAAGTGACCGGCGGTTGCGGCAGCAGCCGCATCAAAGCAAGCGCGGTCACGCTTTTACCGGAACCGGATTCACCGACCAACGCACGCGTTTCACCCGCGTCAATGCGCAGAGAAATGTCTTCAACCACGCGGCGTTCGCCAAACGCCACCGCGAGATGATTAACGGTTAACAGGCTCATTTAGCGTCCTCGGCTGGGGTCAAAGGCATCACGGATCGCTTCGCCGATAAAAATCAGCAGCGACAGCAGCAGGGCGAGGGCAAAGAAGCCCGCCAATCCCAGCCACGGTGCTTGCAGGTTGTTTTTGCCCTGTAACAACAGCTCGCCAAGCGACGGCGATCCCACCGGCAAACCGAATCCGAGGAAATCTAACGACGTCAGCGTCGTAATCGAACCGCACAAGATAAAGGGCAGGAAGGTGAGCGTGGCAACCATCGCGTTCGGTAGCATGTGACGCAGCATAATGCGGCTATCGCTCACGCCCAGTGCGCGCGCGGCGCGGATGTAATCGAAGTTACGTGCGCGCAGGAACTCGGCGCGCACCACGCTGACCAGGCTCATCCAGCCAAATACCACCGTGACTAACAGCAGCCACCAAAAGCCGGGTTGAATCACGCTGGAGAGTAAAATCAGCAGGAACAGTGACGGCATGCCAGACCACACTTCGATCATGCGCTGCCCGACCAAATCGATACGTCCACCAAAATAGCCCTGTATTGCGCCGACTACGATGCCGATCGCGCTGGAAAATAGCGTCAGCAAAATGCCAAACAGCAGCGAAATCCGCGTGCCGTATAACAAGCGCGCCAATACATCGCCGCCGCTGGCATCGGTGCCGAGCCAGTTTTGTGCGGACGGCGGCGAAGGGAAGGGCACCGCAGTGGCAAAATTGATGGTGCTGTCGCTGAAGCGAATCGGTGCCCAAAGCGCCCAGCCTTGTTGTTCAATGCGCTGCTTCAACCAGGGATCCTGATAGTCGGCGGAGGTGGCGAAATCGCCGCCGTAATCGCTTTCGCTGTAGTCAAATAACACGGGCAGATACCAACGCTGTTGGTAATGCACCAGCAGTGGCTTGTCGTTGGCGAGGAGTTCGGCCCCGAGCGACAGCACAAAAATCACCAAAAAAATCCACAGTGACCAATAACCGCGGCGGTTATGGCGGAAACGCTGCCAGCGCTGCTGGTTAGCAGGAGATAACGGCATCAGCGTCCCTCAAAATCAATGCGCGGATCGACCAGGGTGTAGGTCAAGTCGCTGAGTATATTCATCAGCAAGCCAATCAGCGTGAAGATGTATAACGTGCCAAACATCACCGGATAATCGCGCTGAATGGTGGCATCGTAGCCGAGCAGGCCAAGCCCGTTCAGGGAAAACATCACCTCAATCAGCACCGAACTGGTAAAGAACATGCTGATAAAGGTCGCGGGGAATCCGGCGATGACCAATAGCATGGCGTTGCGGAACACATGACCGTACAGAATGCGCTTCTCATCCAGACCTTTCGCGCGTGCGGTGACGACGTATTGCTTGCGGATCTCATCAAGAAACGCGTTCTTGGTCAGCATGGTTAGCGTGGCAAATCCGCCAATCACCGTGGCGAGCACCGGCAGCGCAATGTGCCATAAATAATCCGTCACTTTGCCGTACCAGGGTAACGCATCGAACTGCGGCGACGTCAGGCCGCGCAGCGGGAACCAATCGAGATAGCTGCCGCCGGCAAACAGCACAATCAACATGATGCCAAACAGAAATGCCGGAATGGAATAACCGATGATGATAAAAGTGCTGCTCCAGATATCGAAAGCGCTGCCGTTGCGCACCGCTTTTTTAATGCCGAGCGGGATCGAGACGCAGTAGATGATCAGCGTGCTCCACAGACCGAGGCTGATGGAAACCGGCAGGCTTTCTTTAATCAGTTGCAGTACCGACGCGCTGCGAAACAGGCTGTCGCCAAAATCGAAACGGATGTAGTTCCACAGCATTTCGCCGTAGCGCTGCAGCAGCGGTTTGTCGAAGCCGTAGCGGTGTTTGATCTCTTCAATCACTTCAGGATCGAGGCCGCGTGCGCCACGGTATTGGCTGTCGCCGGGGTTGTCACGCAGCAGCGCGCCGCGCGTGCCGCTGTCGCCGCCGCCGCCGTTACTGAATCCGGTGCTGTGGCCAAACTGCGCGTTTGCCAATGCCTGATCCACCGGGCCGCCCGGCGCAATCTGCACGATGAAAAAGTTCAGGGTGATGATCGCCCACAGCGTGGGGATAATCAGCAGTAATCTGCGGAGAAAATAAGCTGGCAAACTGCGCTCCTCAGCGTCGATCGGCCGGCAAACGCTCGGCTTTGTTCACGTCGTACCACCAGTTATCCAACCCAACGGCAAATGCGGGTTTGATCTCTGGATGAGAAAACTTGTCCCAATACGCCATGCGATCTTCTGCGCTGTACCACATTGGGATCATGTAGGCATTCCACAGCAAGATGCGATCCAGCGCCTGACCGAGCGGCAGCAAGGCGGGTTTATCGCCTTGATGGGCGGCGATCTGCTTAACGAAATGATCGACCAGCGGATTTTTCAGGCGTGCGGTGTTCCAGGAGGATTCAATGAACTCCGACTGCCAAAGATATTGCAAGCTGGTGGACGGCCACGGAATCGCCTGATACAGCGAGGGAATCATGTCGTAATCGCCTTCACGCAGACGGCGCAGATACTGCGAAGTATCGATTTGGCGCAACGATACCTCAATGCCAAGCCGTTTAAGACTGTGCTGGAAGGGAAGCGCCCAATCGTTTTGCGTGCCGCTGCGCATCAGCAGTTCGAAGCGGAACGGCTGGCCGGTTTTCACATTGACCAGCTGCTGATTTTTAATCTGCCAGCCCGCCTCTTGCAGCAGCTGTTTCGCTTTGAGCAGATTCTGACGATCAAAACCGTTGCTGTCAGAGCGCGGTGGCGCATAGCGATCGTTGAACACCTCCGGCGGCAGCTGCGCTTTGTAAGGCGCTAATAAAACCAGCTGATCGGCTTTTGGATAACCCGCGGCGGCGTATTCGGTGTTTTGGAAATAGCTGCTGGTACGCTTGTAGGCGCCGTAGAACAGCGCTTTATTCATCCACTCAAAATCAAACGCCAGTGAGATGGCTTCACGCACGCGACGATCGGTAAACAGCGGCTTTTCATTGTTGAATGCCAGCCAACGCGTATCGGTGGCAACGGTGTTGGGCGTGGTGGCTTTCACGATGGCGCCGCTGTCAAAATTACGCCCGCGATACTGCGTCGCCCATTTCTTGGCAGAGCCTTCTTCCCGCAAATCGTAAGCGCCGGCTTTGAAGGCCTCAAACGCCACATTGTCATCGAGATAATAGTCGTAGCGCAGCGTATCGACGTTGAAGCGGCCGCGATTGACGGGCAGATTTGCCGCCCAATAATCTTTGACGCGGCTGTATTGAATAAACTGGCCAGATTTATACGAAGTGACGCGATACGGGCCGCTGGCGAGCGGCGGGTAGCCAAGCGGTTCATTGAATTTTTTGTTCTGCCAGAATTTTTCCGGCAGCACCGGCAAGGTGATCCAGCTCAATACCAGATCTTTATCGGGCTTGGGCATCTCAATGCGCACGGTGAGACGATTAAGCGCTTTCACTTCAACGCCGCGAAACGCCACGCGGAACTGCGGCACGCCTTCGGTCATGAACTTCTGAAAGGTAAACGCGACGTCTTGTGCGGTGATCGGCGTGCCGTCCTGAAACTGCGCATGCGGATTGATCGACACTTCCATCCAGTGATAATCGCTGGGATAACGCGCCGATTCGGCGATCAGCGGATAATAGCTGCCGGGTTCATCGTCGGAGGTAGTGAAAAGGCCGTCGTACATCGAATCGGTGCCTGCGCCAGGATTACCGCGCGAAGCATAACGATTGAAGTTATCGTAGGTGCCCACCACCGCCAGCGTCATTTTGCCGCCTTTGGGCGCAGCCGGATTGGCATAAGCGTAATGCGTAAAGTTCACCGCATATTTTGGTTCGCCCAGTTTGGCAAAGGCATAGCTTTCATTGATGGTTTCGGCATGCAGTGGCGCAATGGCGCTACAAACCAGCAACGCTGTAGCAAGACGCAGCAGCATAAGTGAGGCGATCTCCTGTGGTATTCCGCACTTTATGGTAGCAGTTTCATGAGGTTCGCGTGATGTTAACTCAGGGCACGCAGGCGTTGATAATAGCTCACCAAATTTTCTGGGCGCAGCGGACGACTGAACAGATAACCCTGCAAATGGGTGACGCCGCGATTGACCAGCCAGGCGGCTTGATCGCCGGTTTCAACGCCTTCCGCCACGGTTTTAAGATTGAGCTTCTTTGCCAACAGCAAAACGGCGTCCAGCACCGGCGAGGTAACCGTTTCGGTGCCAATACTCTGGACAAAACCGCGATCAATCTTCAGGTAGTCAAAGGGGTATTTTTCCAGATAGATCAACGCGCTGTGCCCGGTGCCAAAATCATCAATCGCAATTTTGAAGTTGTGATCGTGCAACCAGTGAAAAATTGCGTCGGCATTTTTTTCGCCGACCATCGTGCGTTCGGTGATCTCAAACACATAGTTGAAATGATCGCCGGGCATCGCGTCGATCCACGTTTGTACATCCTGACGGAAGCCGTCAGAAGCCAGGTGAAGTGGCGAAAGGTTGAGGCTCAGGCGCGTACCGCGCGGCAGCTGCTGGCAAAGGAACTGCGCATCGCGCGCCACCAGCTGAAACAGATGCTGCGTTAGTGGAATAATCAGGTTTTGCGCTTCGGCGTAGCTGATAAAGGCATCGGGCGGAATCATCCCTTCGGTGGGATGCGTCCAGCGCAGCAGCGCTTCGACGCCGTAGGGCTGACCATCGTGTGCCGTTACCAGCGGTTGATATTCAACGTGGAACTGTCCGCGTTTAATGCCCTGCATAATCTCTTTGCCGGGGCGCTGGTGCAGTGATAACAGCAGCGAGCTGGCGCCGGCCATCAATAACGAGAACAGCAGGCCAGTAAGCAGGGTGATGTAGTAATCGCGGGGTGCCAACGTACTGCCAAACAACATAAAATGCATCTCGTTGTTTTTCATTGGCAATTCGCGAAGTGACGCGGGTAGATTTTTAACCTCAACTACGCGGTTGGTGCCGCTCAGCAGCGCTTTTCCACCCATCACTAACGCCATGCCGGTAATTTCAGGATGATAGGAGGCCATGAGCTGATAAGGCGTCAAGCTGATGTTCATGGTGGCCAGAATGCCGGTTTCCGCGCCGCCGGGATTTTTCAGCCACAGCGCCAGCGCCGGCTTATTGGGCATCAGCGGGGTGCCTTCCAGCAAACGCATATCGCGATCGCGTTCCAGTTCCGATTGCGGCGATATATCCATTGCAGGTAACAGGAAAGCGCCGGTTGCAGAGGAACAATAGGCATTGCCTGCGCGCACCAGCAAAATAGCGCGGATATTTCCGGCAAACGCGGCGCGTGACGTCAATTCGCGGCTAACGCTAGTGCATTCAAGTTGCGTGTACTGCTGCAAGGGATAAAGCGTATCCACCAGCGTGGCCATGACCTGCTGCAAATCATCGCGGCTCTGCGTGAGCAGTTGCTCATGTTGCTGGATGCGTTTTTGCCAGGTCAGCGTTAACAGAACGGTGACAAACAGCAAAAAGAAGATGACGCCGATGATCGCGCTACTCCAGGCAATGCGACGCGAGTAGCTTGCATGACGTTTTAACGTTCCCGACAGTGGCATGGAGTGCATTCCCCTTGTCTCGCCATTTTTATTATGTTTATCGCTCAGGTTGCGTGTCGTTTGCTGCTCGCGGCAGGAATTTTAACACTGTCTGCAATGCGATTTTGGGTGCAAGCAAGTCAACGAGAATATAACGGAGAGCTAAGAAAAGTCTTGTTATATTTCTGATTAACAATAACTTTTTTTGGTTTTAATTTGAGTTAAAAAACATAAGACGAAAAAAAACGCTGCCGGGGCAGCGTTTCTGATTCTCTGGCTGAGAGGATCTTCGAAAGAACTCTTTAGCTTGGGTTTTTAGCTAAAACCCGACGTGCCTCGCGATAGCGATTCTTCCAATAACTGTCGTTCAAATTGGAGATCATCACACCACTGCTGGTGGAGGCGTGCACAAAGTTATCATTACCGAGATAAATGCCAACGTGGCGTCCGGTCGAACCGGCGCGGAACAGCACTAAATCACCCGCACGCAATTTACTGCGTGAAATTTCTTTGCCGGTGTCTTGCTGCTCTGACGTTGAACGTGGCAAATCTAAACCGAACTGCTCGCGAAAGGTGCGCTGAACAAATGCAGAACAATCAATGCCGCGTTTGGTGTCACCGCCTAAGCGATAACGCACACCTTTCCAGTCACTGTACTGTTCCATGATGCGGGACTTAACGTCCACGTTCTGCACCATCTGTTCAAATTCGTCCTGAGACGCTTGAAGTAAAAAACCATTCTGGTTGTTAACTTCATGATTCTCGTTATTCGCGTTCTGACCGTTATGTGTACTGCTGCATGCCGATAAGAGTGTTGCTAAAGCTACTGCGGGGATAATCCGCCTGAGGTATCTCAGAATTGGTTGAGACTTGACCATTGTACGTGTATTCCTTCGATTTCCTTACGACAGGATGTCGTCAGCCAGATGACAAAACGGTTTCGAGATTAATAAGAGCGAACGCCTAAGACAATTCCTTAATTACTAAAATGTGTTAATGCACACATTTTTGTTGATTAAGACACCGCATTTTATGCTGTTGCTTACTAATCGGATTCGAGGTTAACCGATTACAGACCGCGTGGCGAGTGCTTTTATATAAATTTATATAGGTTTTTTCGATGTGAAATCAATCTGTAACACAACGGTTACTTTATCAACAATTGGCAGCTATTAAAGCGTCAAATAGCGGTGTAACAGGGGGGTAATTCCGGCGCTAAGGCTGATTTTAAGAGGGTTCTGGCTGGACAGCATGGGAAAACGGTTAATGTTGCGTAAATTAGGCCATAATGTTTTCTTTTATCAGAATAAACTTAGCTGGCTAATAATTTATATTAAGTTTCAATAAGCGCGAATGATCGACTTTACTGTGTATGATCACTCGCGCTTAACTATTAATGGCGCGGCTTATATTTGCCGGGCAGGGAGCGATTTAGCCAATTCACCACGATGTCGCTGAGCGGCGTTAATAAGCACCAGCTCAACCCCACCAGGATGACGGAAAGCGATCCCACCGCAATATCGGTAAACCAATGTGCGCCAGCCATCACGCGCGGCAAGGCAAACACCAGCACAATTAACGCACCAGCCAGAAATGCGCGGAAACCGAAATAGCGCCACATAAAACAGGCAAAGATAATCAGCATCATGCCGTGATCGCCAGGGAAGCTATCTTTTGACGCATCTTTCGCCGGAATACCGGTGATTTCACTCACGCGATGCACATTGTCAAAGAACAGCGTTGGGCTGGAGTGTTGCACCGGCAGCAAATGACCTAACTGATTCAATACCACTGCAGTCAGCAACATGGTGATGCCAATCGCCAGCATGCGGCGGCGGCCTTGTGGCGTTTCGCGCCGCCAAAATCCCCAATAGAGTAAACCCATCGCCAGCAGCGACACCGCGTCAAAGCCGCGGAAATTAGTGATGGCCACCAGCAGCGCGAAGCCGTAATGGTCAACCATCCGATCGTTAAAACCGAAAAAGATGGCTTTGTCGATACCAAACCAGAACCCGTGTTCTGGCGGAAGATACCAGGAAAGGAACAGCATCACGCCCAATGCATTAAGCAGCAGGATGGTGATTAATCGAGTCGCGCGCATAAAATAAGCTCAAAGTGAAAATAACGGGGCAACCTAACGCACCTAATTTAAACGAATCTTCAACAATGAGGTCTGCAAAAGGTTCCAGTCGACAGATTGATGATGGATCAATTCGATACGGCTATCGGGCGGCGTGGTGGGGCGCGTTTCAATAAACAGGTCATCGCCCTGACGATTGATATTGACCAAGCCGTCGGCAGTACGCAGCACGCCTTTCACGCGATCCACCGGCGCATGCCGCGCCCACTCTAGCGCGGCGATCGTATCGAACACCGTTTCTTCATCGAAAATCCAGCCACATGAAGCATAGCCCTGGCCTTCATTCAGCGCACGACGCCAGCGGGCATTGCCGTCCAGTTTTAACGCCGCTAAGCCTTGTGGACGGGACGCGTGATGATGATGTGCCGCGTCGGGAACCGCACGATCCGCCAAGCCGGGTTGAGTCAGCAATGTGGGATCGATTTGGCCCCAAGCCGATTCCACTAATTGACGCTCGCCCAAAAATTGTTGGCTCCACGCCTGCAAACGCATCCGATCGTCATCACGCCAGCGGTCACTTTTATTGGCAATGATGATATCGGCTGCGGTTAACTGATCGCGGAAATTTTCATTCTCCACTACGCGCGCGTCCGCCAGTTGGCGTGGGTCGAGTAACGTCAGCGTTGCGTCCACCTCAATCCAGGGTTGATAAACGGCAGCGCGCAGCATGTTGAGCAGTTGTTTGGGGTGGCCAAGGCCGGTAGGTTCAATGATCAGGCGATCGGGTTTCGCCTGCTTCAGCAGCATATTCAGGCCAACCTGTAGCGGCAAACCGTTAACGCAGCACATACAACCGCCAGGAATCTCTTTCAGCGTAGCGCCACGATCGGCAAGCAGTGCGCCATCGATCCCCACTTCGCCAAACTCGTTAACCAGAATCGCCCAGTTTTCATTGGCGGGTTTGTGGGCTAACAGATGCAGCAGCGTGGTGGTTTTGCCGCTGCCGAGAAATCCGGTGATGATATTAACGCGCGTCATGTTAAAGCTCCCTAAAACCGCGCGCGGACAACACATCCGGCGCGCAACGTATTGTTATAGTATAACTATGTCACGCAGCGGATTAAACGGAGGATTAGTCGGCGCGGCTCATATAGCGACGTTCAGCAATATGAATGCGAATGCGATCGCCGTTGCTGAGATATTCCGGCACCTGAATGTATAAACCGGTGCTCATGCCCGCCGGTTTGGTACGCGCGCTGGCGGAGGCGCCTTTGATACCTGGTGAGGTGTCCACAATTTCCATATCCACGGTTTGTGGCAGTTCAAGTGCCAACACTTGTCCATCCATGGTTAAAACCTGAATGCCCGGAATGCCGCCTTCAGGAATGAACAGCAGCTCCTCTTCAATCTGGTCTTTCTTGAAGTTGTACGGCGTGTAATCTTCGTCATCCATAAACACGTACTCGTCACCATCGATATAGGAGAAGGTGACGGCGCGACGGCTCAGTTGGATGGCATCAATGATGTCATCACCTTTAAAGCGTTCTTCCACTTTCATCCCGGTACGAACATCGGTGAAACGCATTTTATACAGCGTTGCTGCACCGCGTGCGCTGGGGCTTTGCACGTCAATATCTTTCACCAACAGCAGCTTGCCGTTCCAGGTAACCGCCATTCCTTTTTTGATTTCATTTGCCTTTGGCATGATCTGTACTCGCTTAGAGAAGGTTAATGCGCGCCACGTTACTCGCGCCGGGAAAAACAGGCAAGTGAGGCCAGCTAAAATTGTCGCCGATGCATGGCAATCGCGCCAACAGGCTGCTATTGTCGCGGCGAATGCCATACAGGAGCGCCCGATGTATTGTCGTGACCAGTGCGGTGCCTGTTGCACAGCCCCTTCGATCTCTTCCCCCATTCCTGGCATGCCGCACGGCAAACCGGCCAACACGCGCTGCGTGCAGTTGGACGATCGGCAACGCTGTAAAATCTTCGGTTCGCCGCTGCGTCCGGCGGTGTGTGCGGGCCTTCAGCCAAGTGCTGAAATGTGCGGTAGCAGCCGTGCCGCCGCCATGATTTTTCTGTTAAAGCTTGAAGCGGATACCGCGCCCTAAGCCAGGCTGACGTTTTGCTGAAGCTTTTGCGGTAAGCCTGCTTTCGTTACAGCAAAAGTGTCAGCTTATCTTCAAGTAAAAATCCTAAAACCAGGATGAAATGTGCGGGACGTCAAAAATCTGCTACGCAGATCGCGCATTTTCTTGCCTGCTTACTGATGCTGTACCATATTACCTGAAACGTTTCAGCGTTGTCATTCCGGCTACATCCGCAGTGCACAGCCTCTTTTTCTGCGATCTAGCTGAAACGATTCAATCAGCAAGCGAGGAGAATTATGTTCCAGCTCGAAGTTCAGGCCATTCACACCGGTGCAAATGCACAGAATAAAGAAGAGGCCATTCGTCAGGTTGCTGCGGCGTTAACCGCAGCGGGTAATGTGGCAGAAGGCTACGTTAACGGCATGCTGGCGCGTGAACAGCAGACCACCACTTTTCTGGGTAACGGCATCGCCATTCCGCACGGCACCACCGACACGCGCGATCTGGTGTTGAAAACCGGGGTGCAGGTTTATCAATTCCCGCAGGGCGTGGATTGGGGCGACGGCCAAACGGCTTATGTCGCGATCGGTATCGCGGCAAAATCTGATGAACACCTCGCGCTGCTGCGTCAGCTCACCCACGTGCTCAGCGATGACAGCATTGCCGAACAGCTGAAAACCGCATCAGCGGAAGACCTGCGTGCGCTACTGATGGGTGAAAAGCAGGGCGCTGAATTTAAATTCGATACCTCGTTGATTGCCGTGGATGTGGCCGCCAGCGATTTGATGACCTTACAAGCACTGAACGCGGGTCGTCTGCAAAGCGCGGGCGCAGTAGACGCGTCATTTGTGGCCGACGTGGTGTCACGTGCGCCGCTGAGCCTTGGTCAAGGCATCTGGCTGAGCGACAGCGCCAACGGCAATCTCAACAGCGCCGTGGCCGTAAGCCGCGCGGCAGCGCCATTCCAACATCAGGGCGAGAACGTTGCGCTGTTGCTTACCGTGGCGGCCAACGACGATCGCCCGCTGGACGTGCTTGGCTTCCTGAGCAATTTGCTGCTAAGCAACAAAGCTGACCGTTTGCTGAAGGCCGATTCTGCGGGCATTTTGGCGTTGCTGACCAGCGAAGTCGATGAAGCCGCAGAAGTGCTGACCGCTGAATTTATCATTCGCAACGAGCACGGCTTGCACGCGCGTCCTGGCACGGCGCTGGTTACCGTCATCAAACAATTTAACAGCGATATCACCATCACTAACCTTGACGGTAGCGGCAAACCCGCCAACGGCCGTAGCTTGATGAAAGTGGTGGCGCTGGGCGTGAAGAAAGGCCATCGCCTGCGCTTTACCGCCAGCGGCGAAGATGCGCAGCAGGCGCTGAGCACCATCGAAGAAGCGATTAATAGCGGTTTAGGCGAGGGGGCAGCATGAGTCGTCGCGTAGCCACTATCACCTTAAATCCGGCGTACGATCTGGTGGGATACACGCCAGAAATCGAACGCGGTGAAGTGAACCTGGTGAAAACCACCGGCCTGCACGCCGCAGGCAAAGGCATCAACGTTGCCAAAGTGCTGAAAGATCTTGGCATTGATGTCACCGTTGGCGGTTTCCTCGGCAAAGAGAATCAGGACGGCTTTCAGCAGCTGTTCAGCGAGCTGGGCATTGCCAACCGTTTTCAGGTGGTGCAGGGCCGCACGCGCATCAACGTCAAGCTGACGGAAAAAGAGGGCGACGTTACCGACCTGAACTTCTCCGGTTTTGATGTTACCGCGCAAGACTGGGATCGCTTCACTGCCGATTCCCTTACCTGGCTCGGCCAGTTCGACATGGTATGCGTCAGCGGCAGCTTGCCAGCTGGCGTTGCGCCGGAAGCGTTCACCAAATGGATGAGCGATCTGCGCACCCTGTGCCCGTGCATCATCTTCGACAGCAGCCGTGAAGCGCTGGTGGCGGGATTGAAAGCCGCGCCGTGGCTGGTGAAACCCAATCGCCGCGAGCTGGAGATTTGGGCCGGGCGTAAACTGCCTGCGCTGCAAGATGTGATTGATGCGGCGCATGAACTGCGCGAGCAAGGTATTGCTCACGTGGTGATTTCCCTTGGTGCGGAAGGTGCGCTATGGGTGAACGCCTCTGGCGAATGGATCGCCAAACCGCCCGCCTGTGAAGTGGTTAGCACCGTGGGTGCTGGCGATTCCATGGTAGGCGGCTTGATTTACGGCTTATTGATGCGTGAATCCAGCGAACACACGCTGCGTCTGGCGACGGCAGTGGCGGCGATGGCCGTCAGCCAAAGCAACGTGGGCGTGACCGATCGTACCCAGTTGGCCGCGATGATGGCGCGCGTCGACTTACAACCCGTTAACTAACAGCAGGAGAGCGATAATGAAAACGCTGCTGATAAAAGATTCTTCATTGGGACTGGCATCAGGCTATCTGGCGCTGGAACGTCTGCGCGCAAGCGCGGCACAAGCCGGATTGACGCTGGTTGATCGCGCCGCCGACGCTGAGCTGGTGCTGGTAGCGGGCGATCGCGCCCCTCAGGATGCCCAGCTGGCCGGAAAATCGGTTGGGCTGGTTGATGTGCAGCAAGCGCTGCGCGATCCGCTGGCAGCCATCAATCAGGCGAAAGCCAGTGCGCAGACGTTAGCCACCACCACCACGGCGGCGCCCGCTGCGGCGGCCGTCAACGCGCAGAAACGCATTGTTGCGGTCACCGCCTGCCCAACCGGCGTCGCGCATACCTTTATGGCGGCGGAAGCAATTCAGGCCGAAGCGACTAAACGCGGCTGGTGGGTAAAAGTTGAAACCCGCGGTTCGGTGGGCGCAGGAAACGCGATCACGCCAGAAGAAGTGGCGGCAGCCGATCTGGTGATCGTGGCCGCTGATATTGACGTGGATCTGGCGAAGTTCGCCGGTAAGCCGATGTATCGCACTTCAACCAGCCTGGCGCTGAAGAAAACCGCGCAGGAACTGGATAAAGCTCAGAACGAAGCGAAAACCTACCAGCCGCGCGGCAGTGCCTCTGCCAGCGAGCAAAGCGACAGTAAAGAGAAAGCCGGTGCGTATCGTCACCTGCTGACCGGCGTGTCCTACATGCTGCCGATGGTGGTGGCTGGCGGTTTGAGCATCGCGCTCTCCTTCGCCTTTGGTATCGAAGCCTTTAAAGAGCCGGGCACCTTAGCCGCGGCGCTGATGCAGATTGGTGGCGGCAGCGCGTTTGCGTTGATGGTGCCGGTGCTGGCCGGTTTCATCGCCTTCTCGATTGCGGATCGTCCAGGTCTGACGCCTGGTTTGATTGGCGGCATGATCGCCACCAGCATCAATGCCGGTTTCCTCGGTGGCATTATTGCCGGTTTCATTGCCGGTTATGCTGCAAAAATGCTGAGTAGCAAAGTGAAGCTGCCGCAAAGTATGGAAGCGCTGAAACCCATCTTGATCATCCCGCTGGTGGCGAGTTTGATTACCGGCCTGCTGATGATTTACGTGGTCGGTAAACCGGTAGCGGGCATCATGACGGGCCTGACAACCTGGCTGGCAAACATGGGCACAGCGAACGCGGTGCTGCTCGGCGCCATCTTGGGCGGCATGATGTGTACTGATATGGGCGGCCCGGTGAACAAAGTGGCTTATGCCTTTGGTGTTGGCCTGCTGAGTTCGCAAACCTACGCGCCGATGGCGGCAATCATGGCCGCAGGCATGGTGCCACCGCTGGCAATGGGGCTGGCAACGCTGGTTGCGCGTCGTAAGTTCAACAAAGGTCAGCAGGAAGGCGGCAAAGCGGCGCTGGTATTGGGTCTGTGCTTTATCTCGGAAGGTGCGATTCCCTTCGCGGCGCGTGATCCAATGCGTGTGCTGCCATGCTGCATCGTGGGCGGCGCGATCACGGGCGCTGTGTCAATGTGGATTGGTGCCAAACTGATGGCACCGCACGGTGGTCTGTTCGTGCTGCTGATTCCAGGCGCGATTACCCCGGTGCTGGGTTATCTGATGGCAATTGTCGTGGGAACAGCGGTCGCGGGTCTCGGCTATGCGATTCTGAAACGCCCCGAAGAAGAGTTGGCGAAAGTCGCTTAATCCTCTGAGGGTCAGACGTAAAAAAAGGGAGCTTTGGCTCCCTTTTTTTATGCTCGCAGTGAATGAATTTGTCGGGTGCGCATCCTTACGCACCTGGAAACCAGATCGCCATAAAGGGCGATGCCACGAGGTTATTGCGCGCAATTACCCCTGCTGTTCTGACTTCAACCACGCAATCTCATCTTTCCAGATATCTGCATTGATGGTTTCCAGAATCATCGGGATACCGTCGAAGCGAGTATCCTTCATCAGCCAGCTAAACACCGTTTTGCCAATATTGCCTTCACCTAAACTGTGATGGCGATCGACGCGGCTGCCCAGCGTGCTTTTGGCATCATTCAGGTGCATGCCGCGCAGATACTGGAATCCGACAATGCGTTCGAACTCGCTGAAGGTTTCAACGCAGGCCTCAACGGTGCGCAAATCGTAACCACCGGCAAACGCATGGCAGGTGTCAATGCACACGCCCACGCGCGACTTATCTTCAACGTGTTCAATAATGGTGGCGAGATGTTCAAAGCGGAAGCCCAGATTACTGCCTTGGCCGGCGGTATTTTCAATCACCGCCACCACGCTGCGGGTTTGATCCAACGCGATATTAATCGACTCGGCGATGCGCTTGAGGCAGGCGTCCTCTTCAATTTGTTTGAGATGGCTACCGGGATGGAAATTCAGCAAGGTCAGGCCGAGCTGTTCGGCACGCTGCATCTCATCCAGAAACGCCTCGCGTGATTTCTCCAGCGCCTCCATCACCGGATGGCCCAGGTTTATCAGATAGCTGTCGTGCGGCAGGATTTGCGCCGAGCTGAAGTTGTACTGTTCACAGGCGCTTTTGAACGCATCGATTGTTTCACCGGAAAGCGGGGCGGCTTTCCACTGGCGCTGATTTTTAGTGAACAGAGCAAAGGCGGTCGCTTCGAGTTCGTGGGCACGGATAACTGCCTGGTCTACGCCGCCTGATGCACTGACGTGTGCGCCGATATATTTCATGCCGCTCTCCTGATTGGGCGAATGCTGTTGCAAGGCGCACATCATAGCGGATGCGCTTACGCCATGAAATGTTGCACCAGCACATTCAGTGCGCCGCCGCCGAGAATCAACCAGCCAAACATCACCAATCCCAGCAGCAGCGGTTTGATACCGGCCTGCTTCAGCGCGCTGAAGCGGGTGGTCAAGCCCAGCGCGGCCATCGCCATCGCCAGCAGCAAATCCGCCAGCTGATTCAAGCCCTGCACCACGCTTGCGGGCAGCAGATGCAGCGAATTAAACAGCGCGACCCCAATAAACAGCAGCGCAAACCACGGGAAGCTCACCGCGTGCTGTGGCGTAGCGCGCTGGCGGTGCTGGCCTTTCAGCCAGCTGCCAAGTAGCAGCAAGAACGGCGCCAGCATCATGACGCGTATCATCTTGGCAATGACCGCTGTGTTTTCGGTTTCGCTGCCCATCGCATGTCCGGCGGCAACCACCTGCGCCACTTCGTGCAGCGTGGAGCCGGTGAAGATGCCAAACTGCGCGGCGCTAACACCCGGCAACGTCGTCCACAGCAGCGGATACAGCACAATGCCAACGGTGCCGAACAGCACCACCGTGGCCACCGCCACAGAGACTTTTGACGGTGCCGCTTTAACCACCGGCTCGGTCGCCAGCACTGCCGCTGCGCCACAAATGCTGCTGCCTGCGCCGATCAGCCAGACGGTTTCGCGATCCATTTTGAACAGGCGTACACCGATAAAGCAGGTCAACAGGAAGGTCGAGCTTAATACCAGTGCGTCAATCAGCACGCCGCTCAGGCCGACATCGGCAATCTGCTGCACCGTAATGCGGAAGCCATACAGGATAATGCCGAGGCGCAGTAAGCGCTGTTTCGCCAGCAGCACGCCGCTGTCACAGGGCTGCATGATGTGCGGGTAGAGGCTATTGCCCAGCAGAATCCCCAGAATAATGGCCAGCGTGAGCGCGCCGAATCCGGCTCCGGCCAGCCACGGCTGATGCGATAACCAGGCTGCGCCGCCAGCTATCGCGGCGGTCAACAGCAGGCCCGGCAGCCAGTGTTGCAAATGAATCGGGGTTTTGTTGACGCTTAACTCAGCCATACGCTTCTCCTTAATCTGGCTATAGGTTGCGCCAGGCTGGCTTAAAAGTGAAATTGATAATATATTTATAATCAACCAGAATAAGTGTTAAGCGAGAAACGATCATGCACATTACCTTGCGTCAGATTGAGGTGTTTGCAGAAGTGCTGAAAAGCGGCTCAACCACGCAAGCTTCACAGGTGTTGGCGTTGTCGCAGTCGGCGGTGAGCGCCGCGCTGGCCGATCTGGAAAACCAGCTTGGCGTGCAGCTGTTTGATCGCGTTGGCAAGCGTTTGGTGGTCAATGAGCATGGGCGCTTGCTCTATCCGCGCGCGGTGGGGTTGCTTGAGCAGGCAGGAGAAATTGAGCTGTTATTCAAAGAGGATAACGGGGCAATTCGCCTGTTTGCCAGCAGCACCATCGGTAACTATTTGCTGCCGGGAATGATCGCCGCCTATCGCCGCGATTTCCCCACGCTGCCGCTGGAACTCAGCGTCGGCAATAGCCAGGATGCCATCAACGCGGTGGCGGATTTTCGCGTCGATATCGGCTTGATCGAGGGGCCGTGCCACGAACCCGACATCATCAGCGAGCCGTGGCTGGACGATGAATTAGTGGTGTTTGCCGCGCCGGATGCCGAGATCCTGCAACAGCCGATTACGCTCGCCAGCCTTGCCGCCGCGCCGTGGATTTTGCGCGAGCGCGGTTCCGGCACGCGTGAAATCGTCGACTATTTATTGCTGTCGCATCTGCCGCAGTTTCAGCTTGGGATGGAGTTGGGCAATTCGGAAGCGATCAAGCACGCGGTGCGTCACGGCATGGGCATCAGCTGCTTATCACGGCGCGTCATCAGCGATTTGCTGGAAGCCGGCACGCTGGTTGAGCTGGCGGTGCCGCTGCCGCGCCTGACGCGCAGCTTATATCGCATCCATCATCGCCAGAAGCATATTTCCAAAGCCTTGAGTCGTTTTCTGACCTACTGCCGTGAATAAATGGGGTATTTAACGCGTTGCGGCTAATAATTCCGGCGCGATCATGAAGCTAACTAATAACCCGCCGTGAATGCTATACAGCTTGGGGCGAGCTGCTACAATCTCGCCTCATTTTTATCCAGCATAGCGTTTACACATGCATAATGACTCAAAAACAACACAACAACCTGGATTGCGCCGTGAATTAAAGGCGCGCCATCTCACCATGATCGCCATTGGCGGTTCGATTGGCACCGGCCTGTTTGTCGCCTCTGGCGCGACCATTTCGCAAGCCGGTCCCGGCGGCGCGCTGCTCTCCTACGCGCTGATCGGTTTAATGGTTTACTTCCTGATGACCAGCCTCGGCGAACTGGCGGCATTTATGCCGGTTTCCGGCTCTTTCTCTACCTACGGTGCCAAATACGTTGAAGAAGGCTTCGGCTTCGCGCTGGGCTGGAACTATTGGTACAACTGGGCCGTTACCATCGCCGTGGATCTGGTGGCATCACAATTGGTGATGAACTACTGGTTCCCCGATACGCCGGGCTGGATCTGGAGCGCGCTGTTCCTCGGCCTGATGTTCCTGCTGAACTACATTTCGGTAAAAGGGTTTGGCGAAGCGGAGTACTGGTTCTCGCTGATCAAAGTCACCACCGTGATCATCTTTATTGTGGTCGGTATTTTGATGATCACCGGCATTATGCGTGGCGCGGAAAATGCGGGCTGGCATAACTGGACG
This sequence comes from uncultured Pantoea sp., assembly GCA_966185695.1. Classification (GTDB taxonomy): domain Bacteria; phylum Pseudomonadota; class Gammaproteobacteria; order Enterobacterales; family Enterobacteriaceae; genus Pantoea. The sequence goes on from CBIFUL010000020.1 coordinate 30,227, forward strand.
GTGGGCGAAGCGCCCTTTGCTGGCGGATTTTCCGCGATGATTGGCGTCGCGATGATTGTCGGTTTCTCATTCCAGGGCACCGAACTGATCGGCATCGCTGCCGGTGAATCGAAAGATCCGGCGAAGAACATTCCGCGCGCGGTGCGTCAGGTGTTCTGGCGCATCCTGCTGTTCTACATCTTCGCGATCATGATCATCAGCCTGATTCTGCCGTACACCGATCCAAAACTGCTGCACAACGATGTCACCGATATCGCGATCAGCCCGTTCACGCTGGTGTTCCAGAATGCCGGTTTGCTGTCGGCGGCGGCGGTGATGAATGCGGTGATCCTGACGGCGGTGCTGTCGGCGGGTAACTCCGGCATGTACGCATCCACGCGTATGCTGTTTAACCTCGCACGCGAAGGCAAAGCGCCGCGCATCTTTGGCAAGCTGTCGAAAGGTGGCGTGCCGCGCAACGCGCTGATTGCTACCACGGTGGTGGCGGGGATGTGCTTCCTCAGCTCGAAGTTTGGCAATCAGGAAGTCTATCTGTGGCTGCTGAATACCTCCGGCATGACCGGCTTTATCGCCTGGTTGGGCATTGCCATCAGCCATTATCGCTTCCGTCGCGGCTATGTTGCGCAGGGCCATAATCTGGCCGATCTGCCGTATCGTTCGGGCTTCTTCCCGCTGGGGCCGATCTTTGCCTTTATTCTGTGCCTGATCATCACGCTGGGGCAGAATTACCAGGCATTCCTTGCCGATCGCATTGATTGGTACGGCGTCGCCGCAACCTATATTGGTATTCCACTGTTCCTGATTATCTGGTTCGGTTACAAGCTTACGCGCGGCTCCCGCTTCGTGAAGTACAGCGAGATGGAATTCCCAACCTTTAAAGAGTAATGCCGCTGTAAAGCGCAGCACATTGCGCTGTTTCCAGGTCGCCATGAATGGCGACCTTACGAGACAGGCACTGGCTTTCGTAAGGTGCGCATTTATGCGCACCTGGCATTCCCGCACGGCACATTCCACATCTTCAACCCGACGACAATCGTTGCGCTTAGCTGCATAGATATAATTGATAATTATTATCACCTGCACTATTGTGGCAGCCGTTAAGATTTCGATAAAACACGGGTAAAACAATGCGTACCTCAGACGCCACCCTGGTGGTGGAAAACGGCCTTGAAGCCGACACTCTCACGCGCTACCGCCAGATCCTCCGCCAACGCCTGATGCTGATTAGCGTCCTGGTGCTGGCGATTCTGGCGTCGGTGATGCTGGATTTCACGCTCGGCCCGGCCGGGCTCTCCCTCGACACCTTATGGCAAACGCTGCTGCATCCCGATGCGGTTGATGCGGGCACGCGCGTTATCGTCTGGGATATTCGCCTGCCGTACGCGCTGATGGCGGTGGTGGTGGGCTTCTCGCTTGGCCTCGCCGGCGCGGAAATGCAAACCATTCTTAACAACCCGCTGGCCAGCCCGTTCACGCTTGGCGTCTCCTCGGCGGCAGCCTTTGGTGCCGCGCTGGCGATTATCCTTGGTATCGGTATTCCGGGCGTGCCGGACCAGTGGTTCATCTCTGCCAATGCCTTCGTGTTTGCGCTGTTTGCTGCCCTGATGCTGGATGGCGTTACGCGTTGGACTAAAGTCTCCACTTCGGGCGTGGTGCTGTTTGGTATCGCGCTGGTGTTTACCTTCAACGCGCTGGTTTCCATGATGCAGTTCATCGCCAGCGAAGATACCTTGCAGGGCCTGGTGTTCTGGACCATGGGCAGCCTGGCGCGCGCGTCATGGGAAAAACTCGGGGTGTTAACCGCTGCGTTTGCCCTCCTGATCCCGTTCTCGATGCTGGCAAGCTGGAAATTGACTGCGCTGCGCCTCGGTGAAGATCGTGCGGTGAGTTTTGGTATCGACGTGCGTCGTCTGCGCTTAGCCACGCTGCTGCGCATCAGCATTCTCTCGGCATTGGCGGTGGCGTTTGTCGGCCCAATCGGCTTTATTGGCCTGGTCGCGCCGCACATTGCCCGCATGATGTTTGGTGAAGATCACCGCTATTATCTGCCCGCCAGTGCGCTGGTGGGGGCGCTGGTGCTGTCATTGGCGTCGGTGGCATCCAAAAACCTGATTCCCGGCGTGATCATTCCCGTCGGCATCGTGACATCGCTGGTGGGCGTGCCGTTCTTCCTCAGCATTATTCTGCGTCATCGGGGGACGGTGTGATGAGTGGATTACGTCTAAGCCATTTCTATGCCGGTTATCCGAAGCGTAAAGTGATTGAAGATCTCAGCGTGCCAGAGCTGCCGCGCGGCAAAATCACCGTGCTGCTGGGGCCAAACGGCTGCGGTAAATCCACCTTGCTGCGTGCGCTGGCGGGGTTGAGTAAAGGGCAGGGCGAACTGTGGCTCAACGGCGAGGAGCTGATGAGCCAGCCGTTTGCCCGCCGTGCGCAGCGCGTGGTCTATCTGCCGCAAAGTTTGCCGGCCGGCGTGCACCTGCACGTGCTGGAATCGATCATCGTGGCGCAGCGTGCGTCCGGCGGTTTGCACAGCGCCGCCAGCGAAGCGGAAATCATGCATCTGCTAGAGCAGCTGGGCATTGCGCATCTGGCCATGCGCTATCTCGATCAGCTCTCCGGCGGACAAAAGCAGCTGGTGGGGCTGGCGCAATCCCTGATTCGTCGCCCGGAACTGCTGCTGCTGGATGAGCCGCTGAGTGCGCTCGATCTGAACTACCAGTTCCACGTGATGGATTTGGTGCGACGCGAAACGCGACTTCGCAATATCGTCACGGTGGTGGTGGTGCATGACATCAATATCGCGCTGCGCCATGCCGACCATGCATTGATGTTAAAAGAGGGCAATTTGCTGGCCGATGGCGCGCCGTCCCAGGTGATTACGCCGGAAACGCTGGCGCAGGTCTATGGCGTGCGCGGCCGTATCGAACATTGTTCGCAAGGCATGCCGCAGGTGATGATTGATGGCTTAGCGGAAACGCTGGTGTAATCCAGGTGCGCATCCATGCGCACCCTACGTAGGGTCGCCATTTATGGCGACCTCATTACACCAGTAAATGCTTCGCGTGGAAGCGCAAGTGATCTTCCACAAAGCTGGCGATGAAGAAGTAGCTGTGGTCGTAACCCGGCTGTACGCGCAGCTCCAGCGGGAAGCCTTGCTCGCGCGCTACGTCCTCTAAACGTTCAGGGCGCAGCTGATCGGCGAGGAACTGATCGCCATCGCCCTGATCGATCAGAATCGGCAAGCGCTGTTCCACGTCCTGCATTAACAGGCAGCTGTCCCACTCCCGCCACGTCTGACGATCTTCCCCCAAATAGGCGCTGAACGCTTTTTGTCCCCACGGCACCTCCGTGGGATTGACGATGGGCGCAAATGCCGACGCCGACGCAAAACGTCCGCCCAAACGCAGCGCCAGCACCAGCGCGCCGTGTCCGCCCATGGAATGCCCCATGATCGACTGACGATCGCTCAGCTTAAAGTTGTCTGCCACTAAAGCTGGCAACTCGGCGCTGAGATAATCAAACATGCGATAGTTGGCTGCCCACGGCTGCTGCGTGGCGTTGAGGTAGAAACCGGCGCCCTGGCCGAGATCGTAGCCGTTGTCGTTAGCCACCTTTTCGCCGCGCGGGCTGGTGTCCGGCATAATCAGCACCAAACCCAGCTCCGCCGCGACGCGCTGTGCGCCCGCTTTGGTGGTGAAGTTCTCGTCGGTGCAGGTTAATCCTGCCAGAAACCACACCACCGGCGGCGGATTGTCGTTTTGCGGCGGCGGCAGGAAAATGCTGAACGTCATCGGGCAGTCCAACACCGCCGACTGATGACGCCAGCGCTGTTGCCAGCCGCCGAAAATACGGTGCTCTTCTAACAGCTCCAAAGTGGATGCCATCACGCTTCCCTCTTATTGGTTAAAATGCACCACCGTGCGGATCGATTTTCCTTCATGCATCAGATCAAAGGCGTCGTTGATCTCTTCCAGCGGCAGTTTATGCGTAATGAAATCGTTCAGCGCGAATTTGCCGTCAAGGTAATCCTGCACGATGCCCGGCAGCTGCGAACGGCCTTTCACGCCGCCAAACGCCGAGCCGCGCCAGACGCGACCGGTAACCAGCTGGAACGGACGTGTGGAAATCTCCTGGCCTGCGCCCGCAACGCCGATAATCACCGATTCGCCCCAGCCTTTGTGGCAGCACTCCAGCGCGGAACGCATCACGTTGACGTTGCCGATACACTCAAACGAGAAATCGACGCCGCCGTCGGTCAGCTCAACGATCACATCCTGAATCGGACGATCGTAATCTTTCGGGTTAATCAGGTCGGTCGCACCTAATTTGCGCGCCAAATCAAACTTGCTGGTGTTGAGGTCAATACCGATGATGCGGCCCGCTTTCGCCATTTTCGCACCGATGATCGCCGACAAACCAATGCCGCCGAGGCCAAAAATCGCCACGGTGTCGCCTTCTTTGACTTTGGCGGTGTTCATCACCGCGCCCATACCGGTGGTCACGCCACAGCCCAGCAGGCACACCTCTTCCAGCGGCGCTTCTTTGCTGATCACCGCCAGCGAAATTTCGGGTACTACGGTGTACTCAGAAAACGTCGAGGTGCCCATGTAGTGGAAAATCGGCTGGCCATCTTTAAAGAAGCGCGTGGTGCCATCTGGCATTAACCCTTTGCCCTGCGTGGTTCGGATCGCCTGACACAGGTTGGTTTTGCCGGATAAGCAGAACTTACATTTGCCGCACTCTGGGGTGTAAAGCGGAATCACGTGATCGCCAACCGCCACGCTGGTCACGCCTTCGCCAACCGCTTCTACCACGCCGCCGCCTTCATGCCCGAGGATCGCCGGGAACACGCCTTCCGGATCTTGCCCCGACAAGGTGTAAGCATCGGTATGGCACACGCCGGTTGCGACGATGCGCACCAGCACTTCCCCTTTTTGCGGTGGCATCAGATCCACTTCTTCGATTTTCAGCGGTTCGCCAGCGGCCCAGGCCACGGCCGCGCGGGTTTTAATCATGTTCATGCAATTCCTCTTCGTCGTGATGTAAAGGTCAAACTCACTCAGCCGTATGCAGTGGATGCATCAGCTCATCGTTAAGTGGGCGATCGTCAAACAGTTCAATAATCAAATATTTCAACGCTTCAACGTTAGGGGTGAAAGCATCGCGTCGCCACATCAGCCAGGTTGCGGTATCGCGGTACAGCGGCGGTAGCGCATGTTCCTGCACGCGAGCGCGGCCCGGCATCTGTGCCAGTACTGAAGCGGGAATCATGGCTACGCCCGCGCCACCGGCCACGCAGGCCACCATCGCGTGATAAGACTGAATCTCCATCACGCTGCTGGGGGCGGTGTGACTTTCGCGATACCAGGCTTCCAGCTTTGTGCGATACGAACAGCTGTTGCGAAAGGCGAACAGCGTGTTGCCCTGTACGTCACGCGCGTTGTGGATCGGCGCGTGTTCCGGGCTGGTGATCAGCATCATTTGTTCGCGGAAGGCGATACAGCCGTTAAGGTCATCGTGAGCCACCGGGCCATCCACCAGCGCTGCCGCCAGCGTGCCTTCGCGCACTTTATCGATGATCTCGCCAGAGGTATTAGTGATCAGCGACAGCTCAACCGCGGGAAAGCGTTGATGATACGCGGCTAATAAAGCCGGCAGCCGCGTGGCGGCGGTGCTTTCCATTGACCCGAGCGCGAAATTACCCCCCGGTTCACCGGCGCGCGCCATGTTGAGCGCTTCATCGCTCAATGCCAGAATGCGCTGCGCATAATTAAGAAAATTGTGGCCCATTGGCGACAAACGGATGCGCTGCTTCTCACGAATAAACAGATCCACGCCAATTTCCTCTTCCAGCTGGCGCAGTCGCGTGGTGAGATTAGACGGCACGCGATGCATCTGTTCAGCCGCGCGCGCCAGCGAACCCGATTCGGCCACAGAACAGAACATGCGCAGTTGTACTAGATCCATATTCTCTTCTCGTAAACAACTTGGTTAGTATTATTCACTTTCCGTGAGTGTAATCGTCTGGCATGCTTGAGACAAGTCTAAAAAAATTCCTGGAGACAGAATGGCGTTTCGCGTCGCGCTCAGCGCGTTTTTAAGTTTAGTGGTTGCGATGGGAATTGGGCGGTTTGCCTTCACGCCGCAGGTGCCTTTGATGATTCAGGATCATCAGCTCACGCTCACTAGCGCCAGCTTAGTGGCGGCGTTCAACTATCTCGGCTATTTATGCGGCTCGTTTGATGCCATGCGCGCGCACAAACGCGTGGAGTGGCGATTGCAGGCGGGCGTGTGGGGCGCGGTGGTTCTTACGCTGCTGTCGGCGTGCGTCAGCGGCCCGTGGCTACATGGCTTAATTCGTTTCCTGATTGGCTGCGCCAGCGGCTGGGCATTGGTATTAGTTGCCGCATGGAGTAACGAACAGCTGCTGCATCATGGTCGTCCGGGTTTGTCGGCAGCCGTGTTTGCCGGGCCGGGCACCGGAATTTTCATTAGCGGTATTTTGGCGGTGGTGCTGCACGCCAGCGGCGTCAGCGCCGCCTTTGCCTGGGCGGCTTATGGCTTATTAGCGCTGCTGCTGATCGCTGCGATCGCACGCTTTCTGCCGCGCAGCGGCGATCTGCATCGCCCGGATCAGGCGCCTGCGCCGCTGGTGCTGAACAGCGATCTTAAACGGTTAGTGTTGAGCTACAGCCTCGCCGGGTTCGGCTACATTCTTCCCGCCACCTTTATGTCGCAGATGGCGGCAGCGCGCTTCCCGGAGAGCGCGTTTGCGCAGTTTGTCTGGCCGGTATTTGGTGGCGCATCGGTGATGGGTATCGCACTGGGCATTATGACGCGACGTTGGGGCAGCACGCACCTGCGCCTGGCGGTGGTGTTATGGCTTCAGGCGCTGGGGGTGGTAGCGGCGATTGTGATGCCGAGCTTGAATGGCCTGATGCTGGGCGCGCTGCTGATCGGCGGCGGCTTCCTGTGCGTGGTGCAATTGGCGCTGCAATATGGCCGCGAGCTGGCCCCGCATCATGCGCGCTATCTGGCGGGGTTGCTCACCACCGGTTATGCGGTGGGGCAGTTGGCTGGGCCGCTGCTGTCATGGATCTCCAGCTTGTTGTGGCACCAGTTAGAACCGGCATTGTGGGTAGCGGGGATCGGTTTGATCGTCGCGGGCGTGCTAGTTTTACGTCGACAGACCACTTAAAACGCTTTCATCCGCTATCGGATTGATTGCTGGATTAAGGGCGCGGAGTGTTTCACAATACGCGCTCAGAATTTCCCCCGCAGGCGTAGACCTGCGGGCGCATCACCTGCCGGAGAAGAGTAAGATGAGCACCTTAAGTCAGGAAGCCGCACTGGTTCACGAAGCGCTGTTAGCGCGTGGTCTGGAAACGCCGCTGCGCGCCCCGATGCGCGAAATGGATGACGCCGCACGTAAACGTGAAATTGCCGGCCACATGACGCAAATCATGCAGCTGCTGAATCTGGATTTAGAAGATGACAGCCTGATGGAAACGCCGCATCGCATCGCCAAGATGTACGTGGATGAGATCTTCTCAGGACTCGATTACGCTAACTTCCCAAAAATCACCGTCATCGAGAATAAGATGAAGGTCGATGAAATGGTTACCGTGCGTGATATCACGCTGACCAGCACCTGCGAACACCACTTTGTCATCATCGACGGCAAAGCCACCGTGGCCTATATCCCGAAAGAAAAAGTGATTGGCCTGTCGAAGATCAACCGCATTGTGCAGTTCTTTGCGCAGCGTCCGCAGGTGCAAGAGCGCCTGACGCAGCAAGTGCTGGTGGCGCTGCAAACGCTGCTCGGCACCAACAATGTTGCGGTATCAATTGATGCGGTGCACTACTGCGTGAAAGCGCGCGGCGTAAAAGATGCCACCAGCGCCACCACCACCACATCACTGGGCGGCCTGTTTAAATCCAGCCAGAATACGCGTCAGGAATTCCTGCGCGCGGTACGTCACAGCTAGTCTGTTTGGGCGACAGCGCGTCGCCCGTATTCACCTCTTTGCCAAGGCACTCGATGCAACGCTATCTCGCGCTGGATTTCATACGTGGTTGCGCCATTCTCGGTATTTTACTGCTGAATATCGTCGGCTTCGGTTTACCGTCGGCGGCTTACCTCAATCCTGCGTGGCAAGGTCAGGCCTCAGCCTCGGATGCCTGGACGTGGGCGATCATGGATGGCCTCGCGCAGCTGAAATTCCTCACGCTGTTTGCGCTGCTGTTTGGTGCCGGGCTTTACCTGCAAGCGCCGCGCGGCAGCCGCTGGATGTCGGCGCGCTTAACGCTGCTGGTGTTTATCGGCTTCATTCACGCCATCTTCTTCTGGGAAGGCGACATCCTGCTGGATTACGGTCTGATCGGGCTGATTATTTGGCGCATGCTGCGCGACGTGCCGTCCGATCGTGCGTTATTGCAAACCGGCGCGCTGCTTTATTTGATGGGTTGCGGCGTGCTACTGGTATTCGGTTTAATCTCCAGCGCGCAGCCAAGCCGTTCCTGGCTGCCGGGCGCGGCGGATTTGGAATATGAACGCTACTGGAAACTGCTTGGCGGTTGGGAAGCGGTGCAAAACCGGCTCGATCACTTGTCGTCGGGTTTGATGGCGTTAGCCGCACAGTACGGCTGGCAGCTGGCGGGATTGATGCTTATCGGTGCCGCGCTGATGCGCAGCGGCTGGCTCAGCGGCCAGTTTAGCGTGCAACACTATCGCCGCTCCGCCGCGCTGCTGCTTACCATCGGCTGGCTGCTCGCCATTCCCGGCATTGTGGCGCAGTGGTCAATAGGCTGGGAGTTCCGCTGGACCGGCTTTTTCTTGCAGGTTCCACGCGATCTTGCCAGCCCCTTTATCAGCCTGGGCTATGCCGCGCTGTGTTTCGGCTTTTGGCCACAAATTGCGGCAACGCGTTTCAGCTACGCCATGCAGTGCGTCGGGCGCATGGCGTTAAGCAATTACCTGTTACAAACGCTGATTTGCACCACTTTGTTCTACCGCTTCGAACTTTTCCTCAAATTTGATCGCCTTCATTTACTGGCCTTTGTACCCGCTATCTGGCTGATCAATATCCTGTTTTCCGTTATCTGGTTGCGCTTTTTCACCCAGGGTCCGTTGGAGTGGATCTGGCGAGCGCTCACACGCTTGGCGGCAGGGAAACCCGACCCTTCTCATCGCAGCAGATAATGATGTTCATCACAAAGGTTGCAGATTTGTATGTAACCGTTTTCATTCGTGTGACGTGATTCACGAAGCTTACCCAGACGCCCTGACAAAATAGCGCCGTTGCGCGCTGGTCGCGCATTTTCAGCCTCTGTGGAACAGCTGCATGATAACGATTCGTGATGTCGCCCGTCAGGCCGGTGTGTCCGTTGCCACCGTCTCGCGTGTGCTCAATAACAGCAGTGCAGTCACCTCGGATACCCGTGAAGCCGTGCTGCAAGCGGTTGACGCGCTGGGTTACCGCCCAAACGCCAACGCGCAGGCGCTGGCAACGCAGGTGAGCGATACCATCGGCGTGGTGGTGATGGACGTTTCCGATCCCTTCTTTGGCGCGCTGGTAAAAGCGGTGGACACCGTGGCGCAGCGCGTGCATAAACATGTTCTGATCAGCAACTCTGGCCATTATGAAGATCGCGAACGCCATGCGATTGAGGTGTTAATTCGCCAACGCTGCAACGCTTTAGTGGTGCACGCGAAAACGCTTTCAGACGCGGAATTGATGCAGTTTATGGATCAGGTTTCCGGCATGGTCTTGATAAACAGAACAATTCCCGGTTATGAGCATCGCTGCGTCTGTCTCGACAATGTGACGGGTGCGCTGGTAGCAACACGCATGTTGTTACAGCAAGGGCATCAACGCATCGGTTTTCTAAGCTCAAGTCATCCCATTGAAGACGTTACGCAACGGCGTGAAGGTTGGCTACAGGCCTTGGCAGAACAGGGAATTAGCCCGCCAGAATCCTGGATTGCGCAGGGCGATCCTGACATGCAGGGCGGTGAAGCAGCCATGGTTGAGTTACTGGGACGTAACTTACATTTAACAGGTCTGTTTTCCTACTGCGACGGCATGGCGGCAGGCGCGCTAACGGCATTGAAAGACAACGGCATTCAGGTGCCGCAGCATTTTTCTGTCATCGGTTTTGATGATATCCCGATTTCGCGTTACACCGACCCGCAGCTGACAACCGTCCGCTATCCTATTGTTTCAATGGCTAAATTGGCCACTGAGCTGGCACTGAAAGGGGCGGCAGGAGAGTTGGATCCACAGTCGACGCATTGCTTTATGCCCACGCTGGTGCGCCGTCATTCCGTTGCACAGCGGCAAATTGTGGAGTCGGTCACTAATTCAGGCGATAGCGCAGTGTAACCGTTTCCAATCTGTGATTACATTCACAGTTAATTAACATGCTGCTCACTATGATGGCTGCGTCTTACCGGACTGAAACATCATGTAACGCCGGAGATGTCACACCCGGTCAGGTTTCAGTAGCCGATTGAAATAGTTCACAACACTCTTCAGGAAGCGTTTACGTACAGGGAAGTCAGGATTGCAGGGTGGCCCGACTTAGCGTTACGCGTCCGCCACATTGACGTTTAAACCGACGGCGCTGTTTGCTGACTTGCAACACAGCGCAATGAAATGCCCTACATAAAAACCGGAGATACCATGAATAAGAAGGTTTTCACGCTCACAGCACTGGTTGCCAGCATGATGTTTGGTGCAATTGCACACGCCGCCGATACCCGCATTGGCGTGACCATTTACAAATATGATGACAACTTCATGTCAATGGTGCGTAAGGATATCGAGAAAGAGGCGAAAACGCTGGGCGGCATTCAGCTGCTGATGAATGACTCGCAGAATGACCAGTCCAAACAGAACGATCAGATTGACGTGCTGATGGCCAAGGGCGTGAAAGCGCTGGCAATTAACCTGGTAGATCCGGCAGCGGCAGCGGTAGTCATCGACAAAGCAAAAGCCAATGACGTACCGATTGTGTTCTTCAACAAAGAGCCGAACGCCAAAGTGCTGGCCAGCTATCCGAAAGCCTATTATGTCGGTACAGACTCAAAAGAGTCAGGTATCAAACAGGGCGAGCTGATTGAGAAGCACTGGAAATCGACGCCAGCCTGGGATCTGAACAAAGATGGACAGATTCAGTTTGTCCTGCTGAAAGGCGAGCCAGGCCACCCGGATGCTGAAGCGCGTACCAAATATGTTATCGACACCCTGAACAAAGATGGCATCAAGACGCAGCAGCTGGCGATGGATACCGCAATGTGGGATACCGCTCAGGCGAAAGATAAAGTCGATGCGTGGCTCTCCGGTCCGAACGCTAACAAAATTGAAGTGATCATTGCCAACAACGATGCAATGGCAATGGGCGCGGTTGAAGCGCTGAAAGCACACAACAAATCAAGCATTCCGGTGTTTGGTGTTGATGCGCTGCCAGAAGCGCTGGCGCTGGTGAAATCGGGTGCGATGGCGGGTACCGTGCTGAACGATGCGGAAAACCAGGCGAAAGCCACGCTGGATATCGCGAAGAACCTGGCAGATGGCAAAGAGCCAACCGCGGGCACTAACTTCAAGATGGAAGATAAAGTGGTTCGCGTGCCTTATGTCGCCGTAGATAAAGAGAACCTCTCTCAGTTTGCGAAGTAATCTATTCCGGGCGCGGCAATTTGCCGCGCCTTATTGCATCTGCATACGCTTTTTTTAGCCAGGTAAATTATGGCCAGTGAGAATCCGACCACACAGCGTGAATATCTGCTGGAGATGACGAATGTCTCGAAATCATTTCCAGGGGTGAAAGCCTTAGATAATGTGAATTTGAAAGTGCGGCCGCACTCCGTCCATGCCTTAATGGGTGAAAACGGCGCCGGAAAATCGACATTATTAAAGTGCTTATTTGGCATCTATAAAAAAGATACGGGGAGTATTCTTTTTCAGGGCCAGGAGATTGACTATAAAAGCTCCAAAGAAGCGCTGGAAAATGGCGTCTCAATGGTGCATCAGGAATTAAACCTCGTGCTGCAGCGCAGCGTGATGGATAATATGTGGCTGGGTCGCTACCCGCGTAAAGGGCCATTTGTCGATCAGGAAAAAATGTATCGCGATACCAAAGCGATCTTTGATGAACTCGATATTGATATCGATCCGCGCGATAAAGTGGCGAATCTTTCTGTATCGCAGATGCAGATGATTGAAATTGCCAAAGCGTTCTCCTATGATGCCAAAATTGTCATTATGGATGAACCGACCTCTTCGCTGACGGAAAAAGAAGTTAACCACCTGTTTACTATTATTCGTAAACTAAAAGATCGCGGCTGCGGTATTGTCTATATCTCGCATAAGATGGAAGAGATCTTTCAGCTGTGCGACGAGATCACCATTCTGCGCGACGGACAGTGGATCGCCACTCAGTCGCTGGAAGGGCTGGATATGGATAAGATCATCGCCATGATGGTGGGTCGTTCGCTTAATCAGCGCTTCCCGGATAAGAGCAACGTGCCGGGCGAGGTGATTCTGGAAGTCCGCAACCTCACTTCACTGCGTCAGCCCTCGATTCGTGATATCTCATTTGACCTGCATAAAGGAGAGATCCTCGGTATCGCCGGACTGGTGGGTGCCAAGCGTACCGATATCGTTGAGACGCTGTTTGGCATTCGTGAGAAGTCGGGCGGAACTATCCGGCTGCACGGCAAAGCGATCAACAACCACAGTGCAAACGAGGCGATCAACCACGGTTTTGCGCTGGTGACAGAAGAGCGTCGCTCCACCGGGATCTACGCCTATCTCGATATCGGCTTTAACTCGCTTATCTCCAATATTAAAAAATATAAATCCAGTATCGGCCTGCTTGATAATAAGCGTATGAAGAGCGATACCCAGTGGGTAATTGACTCGATGCGGGTAAAAACGCCAGGCCACCATACGCAGATTGGCTCGCTTTCAGGCGGTAACCAGCAGAAGGTCATTATTGGCCGCTGGCTGCTGACCCAGCCGGAAATATTAATGCTTGATGAACCTACGCGCGGTATTGACGTAGGGGCTAAATTTGAAATTTATCAGCTGATTTCAGAACTGGCCAAAAAAGAGAAGGGCATTATTATTATCTCCTCAGAAATGCCAGAGCTGCTGGGTATAACCGATCGTATTCTGGTAATGAGTAACGGTCAGGTAGCCGGTATTGTCGATACAAAAACGACCTCGCAGAATGAAATCCTGCGTTTAGCGTCATTACACCTTTAATGAAGCAAGGGCTTTAACATGAAAGCGACTACTAAAAAGAATGCGCTAACCTGGTTAAAAGAGGGCGGCATTTACGTTGTCCTGTTTGTACTGCTGGCAATTATTATTTTCCAGGATCCCACCTTCTTAAGTTTAATGAACTTGAGTAACATTCTGACCCAATCTTCGGTGCGTATTATTATCGCGCTTGGCGTGGCCGGTTTGATTGTTACGCAAGGTACGGACCTGTCCGCCGGACGTCAGGTGGGTTTGGCGGCGGTGGTAGCGGCCACGTTGTTACAGTCGATGGATAACGCCAACAAGGTGTTCCCTCATCTGGATACCGTGCCAATTCCATTGGTAATCCTGACCGTGTGCATCATCGGTGGGGTAATTGGTTTGGTGAACGGCGTGATCATTGCTTACCTCAAGGTAACGCCATTTATCACTACGTTGGGCACCATGATCATCGTGTACGGCATTAACTCGCTTTACTACGATTTCGTTGGCGCATCGCCTGTTGCCGGTTTTGATGCGGGCTTCTCGACCTTCGCACAAGGCTTCCTGCGCTTCGGTGATTTCAAACTGTCGTTTATCACCTTCTACGCGGTGATCGCTATCGTGTTTGTTTGGGTGCTGTGGAATAAAACGCGCTTCGGCAAGAACATTTTTGCCATCGGCGGCAACCCGGAAGCGGCGAAAGTGTCTGGCGTCAACGTACCGCTTAACCTGATTCTGGTGTATGCGCTTTCTGGTGTGTTCTATGCCTTCGGCGGCATGTTAGAAGCGGGCCGTATCGGTAGCGCCACTAACAACCTCGGCTTTATGTATGAGCTGGATGCGATTGCTGCGTGCGTGGTGGGCGGCGTGTCCTTTGCGGGTGGCGTAGGGTCAGTTGCAGGTGTGGTTACCGGTGTGCTGATCTTCACCGTCATCAACTACGGTTTGACCTATATCGGCGTTAACCCGTACTGGCAGTACATTATCAAGGGCGGCATCATTATCTTCGCGGTCGCGCTGGATTCGCTGAAGTACGCACGTAAAAAATAAAAGACCTCACACAGCAGTAGTTAATAAAAAGCCGCGAGAATTCGCGGCTTTATTTTTTGTGATTGATTACAGGGTATCGCTGTGGAGGTGGTGCCCGCTCCCGCAAAGCCCCGCCCGATCGCAATGAAACCCGGCGTCCATGCCGATCGCCCGCCGCGTCCTGCGGCTGACGCTTTGCTTTTCAGGCGGGGCTTTGCTGTTCTGTTTAACTCTTCATTGCTCGATGTCGAAACTACTGAAGCAGTTACACACACTTGGTAGCGGCGCGATTCATCGCGCATTCTCGAAGCAGCGGTGTTGTTGGAAGATGCGCGTTAAAAACGCGCCGCTACCAAATGTGCAGACGATCAAATCCCGTTACGGCTTCCGCAGCTTCTCTTCCAACTCTAATAGCTGCTCCGGCGTCACGGCAGGATAGCTCTGCGCATCTTCCGGCACCTGATGCACCGCAGGAATCGGCACCAGCGGCCCAAGGAAACGCGGCTCGCGCTTCATTACATAAAGATCGGCCAGCGCACCCAAGCGCGCGCCGACTTCGCGGAAACGCACCGACAGCATATTTTTCGGCGATGGCACGGCAAAACACTGCGCCTGGATTCCCAAATGCTGGGCGATAAACAGCGCGCGCTCACAGTGGAAACGCTGCGTAATAATGATGAAATCGTTGGTATCAAACACTTTACGCGTGCGCACTATCGAATCCAGAGTGCGGAAACCCGCATAGTCCAGCACGATATCCGCAGGATCGACGCCGGCTTTAATCAAATCGCGGCGCATGGTCATGGGTTCGTTATAGCTCTGAAGCGCGTTATCGCCGCTGAGAAGCAGGTAGTTCACCTTGCCGCTATTGTAGGCGTTCAACGCGCCCTGCATGCGGTACAGGTAATACTGATTGATCACGCCGGTGCGGTAATATTTAGCGGTGCCCAAGACTACGCCGACCTGGCGGTGCGGCAGGGACGTAACGTCTTCATAAATAAATGGCGCGGTTTTCCAGCTGATCCAGCGATCCAGGCCGAGCGCGGTCGCCATCATCAGTAAGATGATGATTATCAGACCAAAGAAAACGCGTTTAATCATGCGCCTGGGCACTCGGTTGGCGAAAATCAGGATGGATAAAGGCTACTTGAGGCGAGGCGGGGAAGCAAGTTAACGCCAGTTGCCTGGCGCTATTTTAAGCAGCGTCGGATCTGAAGGAACCGACGCTTGTGCGTTAAATCGACGTACGACGATAGTGGCGATACTGCGGCAGCCAGAAGTTATTGCTCACGGCTTTCGACAGCACATCTTCCGAAGTCACGACTGCAACGCCTGCCAGCTGTGCAGCTTTGCCCACTTCAATGGCAATTAGCTTGGAAACGCCCTGAATATCTTTGATTTCCGGTAATACCGGGCCTTCACCGTCGTTTACCAGCGGCGAACAGTCAGCTAAGGCACGGCTGGCCGTCATCAACATCGAATCGGTCACGCGCGTTGCGCCTGCGGCGATCACGCCTAAACCAATCCCCGGGAAGATATAGGAGTTATTGCACTGCGCGATCGGGTACGTTTTCCCTTTCCAGTTAACCGGAGAGAACGGGCTGCCGGTAGCGACCAGCGCATCGCCATCGGTCCACGCAATGATATCGGCTGGTGTCGCTTCCACGCGCGAGGTAGGGTTCGACAGCGGCATCACGATTGGACGCTTGGTGTGCTTGTGCATCTCGCGGATGATCTCTTCGGTGAACAAGCCTGGTTGGCCCGAGACGCCAATCAAAATATCGGGCTTAGCATTGCGCACCACATCCAGCAGTGAAATAGAGTCGTTAGTGACATCCCACTCTTTCAGGTTGTCACTCTTCTGCACCAGTTTGCTCTGGAAATTCAACAGGTTAGGCAGTTTATCGGTTAACAGGCCAAAGCGATCGACCATCAACACGCGGGCGCGCGCTTCGTCATCGCTTAAGCCTTCAGATTTCATCTGCGCAATGATCTGCTCAGCGATACCGCAACCGGCGGAACCGGCGCCGAGGAACACCACTTTCTGCTCGCACAAACGGCTGCCCGCTGCGCGGCTGGCGGCGATCAGCGTGCCAACCGTTACCGCCGCGGTGCCCTGAATATCGTCGTTAAAGCAGCACACTTCATCGCGATAGCGCTCCAGCAATGGCATGGCGTTTTTCTGCGCGAAGTCTTCAAACTGCAACAGCACGTTCGGCCAGCGGCGTTTTACGGCCTGAATGAACTCATCAACAAAGGCTTCGTACTCCTCGCCGGTAATGCGCGGATGACGCCAGCCCATGTAGAGCGGATCGTTCAGCAGTTGCTGATTGTTGGTGCCGACATCCAGCACCACCGGTAGGGTGTATGCCGGACTGATGCCGCCGCATGCGGTGTACAGCGACAGCTTACCAATCGGAATGCCCATGCCGCCGATGCCAAGATCGCCGAGGCCAAGAATGCGCTCACCGTCGGTCACCACAATCACCTTCACGTTCTGCTTGGTGGCGTTTTGCAGCATGTCCTCGATGCGATCGCGGTTGTTATAGGAGATAAACACGCCGCGCGCGCGACGATAAATTTCTGAGAAGTGTTCACAAGCCGCGCCGACGGTTGGGGTGTAAATGATCGGCATCATCTCTTCCAGATGATTATCAAGCAGGCGGTAGAACAGGGTTTCGTTGGTATCCTGGATGTTACGCAGATAGACATGCTTGTCGTTATTGTTTTTGAAATCCAGGAATTGACGCCAGGCACGCTCGGCCTGTTCTTCAATGGTTTCTACCGCTTCAGGTAGCAAACCATTGAGGTTGAATTCGTTACGTTCATCGAGGCTGAAGGCGCTGCCTTTATTCAGCAGCGGAAATTCCAGCAAAATCGGACCCGCGTAAGGAATATACAGCGGACGTTTACTTTCGTAGTCGAGTTCCATGCAGTGTTGCTCCGGTTGCAGTGTTTTCAAAGGTCACGCCAGACCTGAGTGGAGTGAAGAGGTTCTGGCGCAAGATCCTATGAAAATTCCTGCAGATGTACAGCTTTTGTTAATTGAAGGTCACAAAAGCGGTGAAAGGATCACTAAACTGATGTTTTCGAAACTAAAGTAATTGAAAAATCTTCACATCCTAATGCCGCCAGCGTTGCGCGCGTAGCATCCTGCTGGCTTAACCCGCTCTGCTCGCACTCGGCTAATACCGCTTGCTGCACGCTGTTCAGCGCTTCGTTACTCATGTTCATTAATATCAGCGCGGCTTGCAGCGGCGGCAGGCTCGGATTGAATGCCGCATTTTCGGCATAGCGTCCGGCAAAGATTTTGCCGCTTTGGCTACGCAGCGCTACGCCGCTGTAACTGTGACTGTAAGGGGCATGGCTGCCATTGGCTGCGGCAACGGCAGCTTGCTGTAGCGCGTCACCCTCGGCGGCAAAGCCGTGATCAACCGGCGTTAACAGTCGTTCGGTGATATGCAAATCGGCCGGGCCAAATGCATCCGGCAAGTAATCAGCCAGGGTGCTGACAGCGCGCCCCGGCAAGCTAATGCGAATCGCGGTGCCGCTGTTCAATTCGTTCATAAACTGGCGGCAATGGCCGCACGGCGTGTAATTCACAGTGATGGCTGCCAGCTTTTCTTCGCCGCGCAGCCAGGCGTGCGTGATGGCACTTTGCTCAGCGTGCACGGTTTGCTGCAAAGGCGCGTGAGGAAACTCCATGTTGGCACCGAAATACCAATAACCGCTCACACCGCGCGAAATTGCGCCAACGTTGAAATGTGAAACCGTCGCCACCGCGCAGCTGGCGGCCAGCGGCAGCAGCGCTAAGGCCAGCGCATCGTCATCCAGGGTGGTTTGCTGCTTTAACTGCGCCACATCGTGCGGGCTAAATACACCGTGAAAATCATCCGCATCCAGCAGCGGTTGAATTGCCGTTTGCAGCGTGGCAGGCAGAGTGGAAAAAGCAGAAGTAAATCGTGGGTGCATGATGTGCTGACCTCATTAACGGCAAAGTGCCTAGTCTAGCGGTTTATATGTGATCCAAGTCGCTATGACAATGCAAGCCGATTGAGTTGTTTCAACTTTGCGAGATCTCTCGCAAAGTTTAGCCGAACCAGTGCATGAGCAGCGGGAACAGAAAGGGGGCTAACAGCGAGGTGATGATGCCGCAGATCACCAGCGCCAGCGAACTGAATGCGCCTTCCTGATAATCAATTTCGGCGGCGCGTGCCGTGCCAAGAGCATGGGAAGCCGTGCCAATCGCCAACCCGCGCGAGGACTTGTTTTTCACTTTGCACAGATTCAACAACATATGCCCAAACACCGCACCCAGTACCCCGGCGATCAACACGCAAATGGCGCTGATGGCAGGAATGCCGTGCAGCGAGCCGGAAACCGCCATCGCAATGGGCGTCGTGACCGATTTCGGCATGATGGTAGCGGCAATCTCAGGCGTCGCGCCCATCCACAAGGCAATTGCGGTACCGGACACCATTGCGGTGATGCTGCCAATAAAACAGACGCCGAGTATGGTTTTCCAGCGTGCGCGAATTTGATGCATCTGCTCATACAGCGGCAGCGCCAGGGCGACAACCGCCGGTTGCAGTAGCTGATTCAGCAGCGCGCTGCCCGCGAAGTAGCGCGTGTACGGCATGTGCGTCAGCAGCAGAATGGGAATGACGATCGCCATCGCCACCAGCAGCGGATTGATAATGGAGATATTGATTTTAGTGGCCAGTTTACGCGCCACGAAAAAGGCCGCTACGGTCAACGGCAGCGACCACAATGCGTCAATCATGCGGCACTTCCTTTGCACGCTGCAGGCGCTCGGCACCGACGCCAACAATTAGCAACACCATAAAGGTGCTGACGACGCAGGACACCACAATCGGGCCAAACTGTGCGCTGAGAATATCGGTATGGGCCATCACGCCAACGCTTACCGGCACAAACAGCAGCGCCATATAGCGAATCAGCAGGTGACAACCGGGTTTGATCCACTCAACGCGCACAATGCCCAGCGCCAGCAGGCAGAACAGCAGCAGCATGCCGAGGATGCTACCGGGAATGGTGAACGGAAGCAGGGCAGAAAGGGCAATTCCGGCGTAGAGCGCCGCATAGATAATGATAAAGGCGCGCAGATAGCGCCAGCAGGCAGATAGCACGGAAGGCATGTCAGGCTCCTGTTTTCATGGCGCTTCATCATACGCATTAAGCGCTTAGCGTGCTAGCGATCACATTGTCAGAAGATAAAAGCAAATCAGCCGACGCAAGGTCGGCTGATTGATAACGCGGATAGGCGCGAGATTACTTCACCGGCATGCCCGGCTGCGCGCCGCTGTCCACCGACAGCACAAACAGGTCTGAACCGCCTGAACCCGCAGATAACACCATGCCTTCCGACACGCCAAAGCGCATCTTACGTGGCGCAAGGTTAGCCACGATAATGGTCATTTTACCCACCAGAACCGCAGGATCGGGATAAGCGGCGCGAATGCCAGAGAAGATCTGGCGCTTTTCGCCGCCCAGATCCAGCTCCAGACGCAGCAGTTTATCGGAACCCTCAACCAACTCGGCTTTTTCGATCAGCGCCACGCGCATATCAATCTTGGCGAAATCATCAATGGTGATGGTATCGCCAATTGGCGCGTCGGCTAACGGCCCGGTTACCGCCGGTTTGTTGGCAGCAGCGGCGTCTTCTTTTGAGGCTTCGATCAGCGCCTCCACTTTCGCCATTTCGATACGGCCATACAGGGCTTTGAACGGCGCGACGTCGTGATCCAGCAGCGGCTGCGCAATCGCATCCCAGCTCAGTTCACTTTGCAGGAAGGCTTCGGTACGCGCGCTCAGCGACGGCAATACCGGTTTAAGCCAGGTCATCAGCACGCGGAACAGGTTGATACCCATTGAGCAGATCGCTTGCAGATCGGCATCGCGGCCTTCCTGTTTCGCCACCACCCAAGGAGCCTGCTCGTCAACGTAACGGTTGGCCAAATCGGCCAACGCCATGATTTCACGAATGGCACGGTTATATTCGCGGCTCGCCCAGGCTTCACCGATTTTCTCGGACGCATCAACAAAGGTCTGATACAACGCCGGATCGGCCAGCTGGCTTGACAGCTTGCCGCCAAAACGTTTGGTCAGGAAGCCGGCGTTACGTGACGCCAGGTTCACCACTTTGTTGACGATATCGGCATTGACGCGCTGCACGAAATCTTCCAGGTTCAGGTCGATATCATCAATGCGTGACGAGAGTTTTGCCGCGTAGTAATAGCGCAGGCTGTCGGCATCAAGATGCTGTAACCAGGTGCTGGCCTTAATGAAAGTGCCGCGCGACTTGGACATCTTTGCGCCGTTCACCGTCACATAACCGTGCACAAACAGGTTGGTGGGCTTGCGGAAGTTGCTGCCTTCCAACATGGCTGGCCAGAACAGGCTGTGGAAATAGACGATGTCTTTACCGATGAAGTGGTACAGCTCGGTAGTGGAATCTTTCTTCCAGAACTCGTCGAAATCGAGGTCGCCGCGCTTGTCGCACAGATTCTTGAAGGAACCCATGTAACCGATGGGCGCATCCAGCCACACGTAGAAGTATTTGCCTGGCGCATCGGGAATCTCGAAGCCGAAATACGGCGCATCGCGCGAAATATCCCACTGCTGTAAGCCCGACTCAAACCACTCTTGCATCTTGTTGGCAACTTGCTCTTGCAGCGCGCCAGAACGCGTCCACGCCTGCAACATCGCGCTGAACGACGGCAAATCAAAGAAGAAGTGCTCAGAATCACGCAGTTCCGGCGTCGCGCCAGACACCACCGATTTCGGATCGATCAGCTCGGTTGGGCTATACGTGGCGCTGCACACTTCGCAGTTATCGCCGTATTGATCCGGTGATTTGCATTTCGGGCAGGTGCCTTTGACAAAGCGATCCGGCAGGAACATGCCTTTTTCTGGATCGTACAGCTGTGAAATGGTGCGGTTCTTGATGAAGCCGTTCTCTTTCAAACGCCCATAAATCAGCTCCGCCAGCTGACGATTTTCATCGGCGTGCGTGGAGTGATAGTTGTCATAGCTGATGTCGAAGCCGGCGAAGTCGGTTTCGTGCTCCTGCTTCATCTCTGCAATCATCTGCTCCGGCGCGATGCCCAACTGCTGCGCTTTCAGCATGATTGGCGTGCCATGCGCATCATCGGCGCAGATGAAATGAACCTGGTTGCCACGCATTCGCTGGTAACGGACCCAAATGTCAGCCTGAATGTGTTCAAGCATGTGACCGAGATGGATAGAGCCGTTGGCGTACGGCAGCGCGCACGTTACCAGAATTTTTTTAGCGACTTGAGTCATGATTTGCGTAGCATTCCGTTAAAGAAAAATCGGGTTTCGATGTTACCCGAAGCACCCTCTGGCGTAAACACAACTGGACGGCATCTGATACTATTGAACAGATACCGCCGCATTCTGGCGTGATGAAAAAACAAGGAGAAGGGATGACTGCACAATCCCGGCAACATTCCCCCGAAGCGCTGCGCGCCGTGGTTATTGGCGTGCTGAGTGGCTTCGAACATCCAACGCTGCAACACAATCTGACCACGCTGAAAGCGCTGCGCCACGTGGCGCTGTTGGATGACAAACTGCACATCGAACTGGTGATGCCTTTTGCCTGGGCGAGCGCGTTTGAGGAGTTAAAAGCGCAAACCAGCGCGGAGCTGTTGCGCTTAACCCACGCCAGCGCGATTGACTGGCGACTACGTCACGACATCGCCACGCTGAAACGGGTGAAGAACCATCCGGGTGCCGCCGGGGTGAAAAACATTATCGCCGTGAGTTCGGGCAAAGGTGGGGTGGGTAAATCCAGCACTGCGGTGAACATGGCGCTGGCGCTGATCGCTGAAGGCGCGCGCGTCGGCATTCTCGATGCGGATATTTATGGCCCGTCGATTCCCAATATGCTGGGCACCGAAAACCAGCGTCCCACCTCGCCGGACGGCACCCATATGGCGCCGATTATGGCGCACGGTTTAGCCACCAACTCAATCGGTTATCTGGTTACTGACGATAATGCGATGGTGTGGCGCGGCCCGATGGCGAGCAAAGCCTTGATGCAGTTGCTGAATGAAACCCTGTGGCCGGATCTCGATTATTTGATCCTTGATATGCCGCCAGGCACCGGCGATATTCAGCTGACGCTGGCGCAAAACGTACCGGTAACCGGCGCGCTGGTGGTTACCACGCCGCAGGACATCGCAATGATTGATGCGCGCAAAGGCATTGTGATGTTTGAGAAGGTTGATGTTCCGGTGTTAGGCGTGGTTGAGAACATGAGCATGCATATATGTAGCGAATGCGGTCATCATGAGCCGATTTTTGGCACCGGCGGGGCGCAGAAGCTGGCCGAAGATTATCACACGCGTTTGCTGGCGCAGCTGCCGCTGCACATCAACCTGCGAGAAGATCTGGATGATGGCGAACCCACGGTGATTCGTCGTCCCGACAGTGAATTCACCACGCTGTATCGCCACCTAGCCGGTCGCGTGGCGGCGCAGCTCTATTGGCAGGGAGAAATCATTCCCGGCGATATCGCCTTCCGCGCGGTTTAAGACGCATTTCCGCTGGCGCGCGCCGTCAGCGGAAAATGCATCAGCAGATATTTTCCCTGTTCACCTTCTCCCTGCGCTTCACGCCGCCAGCCGTGTTTAAGATAAAAATCCTGCGCTGCCTGGTTCTGCTCCAGACATTTCAACGCCCCGGTTGACGAAAAGCGCGCCTGTACGTGACGCAGCAAGGCGCTGCCAACGCCTTGCCCTTGTGCCGCGGGATCAACGTATAAACTGTGCAGGAAGTTGTCATTATCGAGCACGCCCGCAAAGCCCACGCGCTGGCCAGCAAGCTCCGCCACAAACACGGTTTCCCCGAGAATCACTGCATCGAAATCTTCCAGCCGCCACTCCGCGCCGTCGAGCCATGTCCAATTGTGCCGCCGTGCCGCCAAAAAAAGCGTACGCAGAAATGGGCGGTCGGCTTCCTCAAACAAACGAATTTTCACGCTAAGGCTCCATTGTTCAAAAATTTGCTCGCTCAAAAAAAAGTAGCAGTAACCCCGTAACAAGATAAAGCCTGTTATCGCCACGGCGTTTCTGTGTAGAATGCCGCGGCGAGCCGCATGAACACTGGCGTCGGCCTTTTGATAGCTTTTGATTATCTGATTGATAACGTCTGCATATTAGAAGTTGGCCCGAAAATTCTGTAACTTGCATCACATCTTTTAACGGAGGTCACCAATGTCCATCATTAATACCAAAATCAAGCCATTCAAAAACGCAGCGTTTAAAAACGGCGAATTCATCGACGTAACCGAGAAAGACGTTGAAGGTAAATGGAGTGTTTTCTTCTTCTACCCGGCTGACTTCACCTTCGTTTGCCCAACCGAACTGGGTGATGTTGCAGACCACCACGAAGAGTTCCAGAAACTGGGCGTAGATATCTACTCTGTTTCTACTGACACGCACTTTACCCACAAAGCCTGGCACGGTTCTTCTGACACCATCGCAAAAATCCAATATGCGATGATCGGCGACCCAACTGGCGCACTGACCCGCAACTTCGAAATCATGCGTGAAGACGAAGGCCTGGCAGATCGCGGTACCTTCATCGTCGATCCACAAGGCGTGATTCAGGCTATCGAAATCACTGCTGAAGGCATTGGCCGTGACGCATCTGACCTGATCCGTAAAGTGAAAGCGGCTCAGTACGTGGCTTCACACCCAGGCGAAGTGTGCCCGGCTAAGTGGAAAGAAGGCGAAGCGACGCTGGCTCCATCTCTGGATCTGGTTGGCAAAATCTAAGTCACACCCAGCCATTCGATCTTTCTCTATCGGGTGCTACGGCACCCGATTTTCATGACAGGAACTCACTATGCTCGACACTAACTTAAAAACCCAGCTCAAGGCTTACCTTGAGAAACTTACGAAACCGGTTGAGTTGATTGCCACATTGGATGATGGCGCTAAATCCGCAGAGATCCGCTCTTTGCTGACCGATATCGCGAGCTTGTCAGAAAAAGTCAGCTTCCGTGAAGAGAACGATCGTCCGGTGCGTAAACCCTCTTTCCTGATTACGAACCCCGGTCGTCACAGCGGTCCGAGCTTTGCCGGTTCGCCGATGGGCCACGAATTTACTTCTCTGGTTTTAGCTCTGCTACAAACCGGCGGACACCCTTCCAAAGAAGCGCAAAGCCTGCTGGATCAGGTGGCGGCGCTGGAAGGCGAATTCCATTTCGAAACTTACTATTCGCTGTCCTGCCACAACTGTCCTGACGTCGTGCAGGCCTTCAACCTGATGGCCGTACTGAACCCGAACGTAACGCACACCGCGATTGACGGCGGCATGTTCCAGAACGAAATCACCGAACGCAACGTCATGGGTGTGCCTGCGGTGTACCTCAACGGTAAAGAGTTCGGTCAGGGCCGCATGAGCCTGGCAGAAATCGTCGGTAAAGTGGACACCAACGCCGAGAAGCGCGCGGCCGAAGAGCTGAACCAGCGCGAAGCCTATGAAGTGCTGATTGTCGGCAGCGGCCCGGCGGGCGCAGCGGCGGCGATTTACTCGGCGCGTAAAGGCATTCGCACCGGTCTGATGGGCGAACGCTTTGGCGGTCAGGTACTGGATACCGTAGACATCGAAAACTACATTTCAGTGCAGAAAACCGAAGGCGCGAAGTTGGCCGGTTCGCTGCGCGCGCACGTGGATGATTACGACGTTGATGTGATCGACACCCAAAGCGCCATCAAGCTGATTCCCGCAGCGAAAGAGGGCGGATTGCACGCCATCGAAACCGCTTCGGGGGCGATTCTGAAATCCCGCAGCATCATCATTGCGACCGGCGCGCGCTGGCGCAACATGGGCGTGCCGGGCGAAGAACAGTATCGCACCAAGGGCGTAACCTACTGCCCACACTGCGATGGCCCGCTGTTCAAAGGCAAGCGCACGGCGGTGATCGGCGGCGGTAACTCCGGCGTGGAAGCGGCTATCGATTTGGCTGGCCTGGTTGAGCACGTTACTTTGCTGGAGTTCGCCAGCGAAATGCGCGCCGACAAAGTGCTGCAAGACAAACTGCGCAGCCTGAAAAACGTTGATGTGATCCTGAACGCGCAAACCACCGAAGTGGTCGGCGACGGCAGCAAAGTCACCGGTTTGACCTATCTCGATCGCACCACGCAAACCAGCCACAACCTCCCGCTGAGCGGCATTTTCGTGCAGATCGGATTGTTGCCAAACACCACCTTCCTTGAAGGCGCGGTGGAGCGTAACAAGATGGGCGAAGTGATCATCGACGCCAAGTGCGAAACCAGCCTGAAAGGCGTGTTCGCCGCAGGCGACTGCACCACGGTACCGTACAAGCAGATCATCATCGCCAGCGGTGAAGGCGCGAAAGCCTCACTCAGCGCCTTTGATTATCTGATTCGTACGCAGCCTGCGGAATAATCTCGCGCTTGTTTTGAAGAAGCCCTGCAATTTATTGCGGGGCTTTTTTTTCTTCAGCGCCGCGCGGGGCGGGCGGTTTACAGCGCTTCGGCGCGACTGAAGCGTTGTCCATCTGGGCTGGTACTGCGCACCATGACTTTGTCGCTGTGGCTAATCGCGGGCTGCGTCTGCGCAGCGTAACGCTGCCAGCTGCTGCCGTTATCCAGGCTGTACTCTAGCGGGAGTCCCGGCAAGGCAATGTTCATCAGCAATCTGCCATTTTCGACGCGTGCGCCCGGCACCGGCAGGCGATAATGCACACCGGCTTTATCCAGTTTGCTCAATTCGCGCTGCCCAAGCAGATTGGCGAAGCGCTGCCAATCTTGCGTGCGCTGCTGTTGATCAACAAAATGGGTTTGCCCGCCTTTAAAATCGCGGCCTTGCTGATAATCCAGCTCCCACTCCGCACGATGCCAGCCGCGTTCGGCTACCGACAGCAACCGTGGGAACACCATGTAATCCACTTGACGATCGGTGCGGGTGGTTTCGCTCCAAAGATGTACGGAAATCCCGTATGCGCCAGACCACGCCGTATCGGAGGAGGCATCAAAGTGTTTGCCGTCGCGATTCACCGAGGTTTCGGCGTTCTGCGGCAAGTTATCCGGCGCAAAACCAAACATTTTGCGCTCATCGCTGAAGCGCGTGCCCCAGTAATAACCGCGTTCCATTGGATTCACTTCGTACGGGAAATCCATGTAGACGTAATCCGGATTGGTGATCACCACCTGATAGCCTTTCTGCGCCCACGCATTCGCGGTGGCGAAGCCGCCCCAATACAAGGTGTCCCAAAAATTGACGCGCACTTTGTCGGTGGCAAAAGCGTCGGCGTTTTTGGCATCTTTCAAACCGTCTTGCCACGCCTGCATCACCGGAATGCCGTTGGCTTTGACGATTTGACTGACTTCCAGCGCGAAATGACTTGGCAAATGCTCCAGATCTTCCACTTTACCGGCTTGCACCATGGCCTGGCAGACCTGCGATTTTGCCCACGGCTTATCTTCCTGGCTTTGGTCGAGAATGCCTTTTCCCGCCACCGGTTGCTTCACATCGGTGTAGCCGCCGCCCAGGCGAATGTTCTTCGCTTCATCGCCGCCGAAATGCCAGGTTTGCAGCGGCTGTCCGGCTTCGCGGTGCATGGTTTGCACTTCGCTTATCACCTTCTCCACGAAGCGTTGCGACGAGTCGAGGCACGGATTGAGGTAGCTGGTACGATCGTAAAGCTGCACGGAGGTGGTGTTGGAGCTGTCGGTGGGATCAACCAGACGGAATTCGCTGGCTTCACGCGTCTTGCCGGCTTTCAGCAGGCGGTGGTAGCGCGCTTCCATTGAGACCACCGCCGCACGCGCGTGCGCAGGCATATCGATTTCCGGGATCACTTCAATGCTGCGCGCTTTGGCGTATTTAACGATGTCGATGTAATCGGCGCGACTGAAATGTCCGCTGCCGTTGTTGTCACTAAACGGCCCCGAACCCAGCTGCGGCACTAAACAGGTTTGTTCGGTGAGATCGTGGCAGCGTCTACTGCCGACGTCGGTGAGTTCCGGCAGGCCGGGAATCTCAATGCGCCAGGCTTCGTCATCGGTTAAGTGGAAGTGGAATTTATTCATTTTCCACGCGGCCATCTGATCCAACATGCGCAACACCGCTTGCTTGCTGTGGAAGTTGCGCGCCACATCTAAAAATGCTCCGCGATAGGCGAAGCGCGGTGCATCATGCGCTTCCAGCGTGGCGATAACCGGTTTGCCTTCTGCGGGCACCAGGGACAGCAGCGACATTAAGCCGTAATACACGCCCGCCCGATCGTAACCGACGATCTCGGTGCCACGCGGTGTGATGCGCAAGGTGTAAGCGCCGGAAACCGCCTCGTCGCCACGGAACTGCGCGGCGTTGACCAGCGTATTCACGTGGTAGCCTTGATGATGCAGTTGCAGGCCCATTAACGCGAAACGTTGCTGCACGGCAACAGCCTGATCGCTGGCTAAGGCACCCAGTTGCAATTTCACGCCGTGGCTGAGATCGACATCGGCGCTGTGCACCTTAACGCTGCGCGGCGTTGGCGTAATTTGGCCACGCAGCTGTGCCGCGGGCAGCAAGGCTACATCGCTGTTTTTGGTAAAACGGCTCGCCGGTTGCATCAACACATTGTTATCGTCCGCGACGCGTTTCCACTGGTTGCCAAACGGCTTAACGAAGTCAGTGAGATCTTCGGTATCGGTGCTGGTGATAATTTTCGGCGTGGCATTGGCAGCGGTGACATACCAGCGCGGCATAACATCGGTAATAAACAGCTGCCAGTATTCATTCACGATAGGAATTTCAACGGATGCTCCTGCCGCGATGCCGGTAAATTTCTCCGTCGGCTCCAAACGCGTCAAGTCGCCAACGATGTGCGTCATCTTGAACTGGTCGTTATCGACGCGCAGCGTTTCATGCACGTTGCTCATGTAGATGGCCCAGTTTTTACTGGTGAGCGCCGGGCCGTTATTGGTGAGTGTAATGGTGGCGGTATTACACGAAGCAAAATCGGCACCGAGCTTCGCGCAGTTAACGCCATGATCGGCGGCCTGATTGTCCGTTACCTGATACATCACGCCGAAATGGCTGATTTGATCCACCACCTGCTGATTGTTGCGCCCGCCGCTGCTACAGGCCGCCAAGCTCATCACGCTCAACGCTAACAAACTGATCTTTAATTGTTTCATCTTGATTTCCTTTTCCATAAACAACGTCTCTGGCTGCGCCAGCGGGCATTCAGAACACGCTAAATGGCGCAATAATCATGAACTTGATGTCTTTTTCATCTTGAAAAATGTTGCCGTAGCCGCCGCTGTAGCTGGGCAGATCGCTGTAGTTGTCGTAACGGGTGTAATGCAGTTTGAATTGCGTATCTTTGGCGCGGCCCTGCTGAATGGTGTAGACGAGGTCGAGGTTCCATGCCGATTCACGCAGGCGCTGATTTTGATCAAAGGCGGGATGAGTGGACGGTTTGGCATCCCAGCCATACGCATAGGAAGTACCGACTTGCCAGCCGGGCAGTTGCCAATGGCCAAGATCTACCATTACCCCGGCAAACAGTGCTTTTTCGCCGTTGGCGTTCCAGTCGGATCGGGAATCCCACCACACATCCAGTCGGCCATTCGAGCTGGCATAGGAAGGCGTCATGCGTTGCAGGAAGAAGCCCTGATTGCCCTCGGCTTTGACCCAGGTTCCCTCCACGCGGAAATCAAAGGCGCCTGCGGTATAGCCGAAGGTAATGGCTTGCAGCCAGGCCAGGCCGTCGTAGACGTCATTGACGTTACTGGCTCCGCCGTTCTCGCGATCCTTTGCGCCATAAAATTGGTAGCTGGTGCGGAGCGGCGATCCGGCCAATGAAACGGGATAGGAAACTTTGGCAAAATACTGATCCATGTAATCAGCGGCCTGGCCGTATGCGCCTTCAAGGATCACATCATTGTTGAACGCGTATTTGGCGCCCAGGGATTGCACCCAAGGTAAACCGGTGACGCCATCCGCTTTACGGAAGTTATACATGCTGCGATACCACGGCGCTTTGTACTGATCGGCCCATATGTAT
Source organism: uncultured Pantoea sp. (assembly GCA_966185695.1). Classification (GTDB taxonomy): domain Bacteria; phylum Pseudomonadota; class Gammaproteobacteria; order Enterobacterales; family Enterobacteriaceae; genus Pantoea. The sequence goes on from CBIFUL010000020.1 coordinate 59,585, forward strand.
GACAGCGAAAGTGCGCCGCTGTCGGCAAAGTCAAAGGTGGTACCAGATTCAACGCCGCGATAAGTGCCCGGCAGAAAACTCCAGTGCGAAGCCAGCAGCGTTTGCCCGCTGGGTTGCAGATAACCGGCGCGCAGCCAGTTATCCTGCCATTTCAGTTTTAGCGCGGCTTTGTACAGGCTAAGTCCGCTGCTGTCGCCGCTCCAGTCTTCATCCCAGCGGCTGTGCGCATGACTAAAACCAATCTCATTCGGCGCGGCCGGGCCGCTGTTGCTAAGCTCCAGCGCGCCAAATGCCGCCAGGTCGAGGCCGATAAAATCCGCTGCATAGCCGGAAGAAAAATCGAGATTGGCGTTGGCCGAGGCGTGATGCAGGTTGGCGTCGTATTGACCGTAGCGACCCTGTTGCGGATCCATCTCTTTGCGATCGCGCTGGCGCTGCCAGTAAAACAGGTTGCCGTTAAGCGTGGCGTCTTCAACAAATCCTGCGGCGAGCGCTGCTGAAGTGGGCAGTAAGGTGCCGCCAGCCAGCAAAGTCATCATTGCGGCTGCGACGGGCGTGCGTGAGTTCCAACACATAGTAATCCTCCATGATGCTTCCTTGAAAAACAATAAACCCTGTGAAATGCGCGGTTATTTCCACGCCGCGATGCTATTTTTCGCGACGCGAATTATCAATTGTGTTGATGTCAAAGTATGAACTGGCACGCAAAAAAACGCCTTTTTAAGGTGTGTTATCAATGGGTTAATGGAATCACTAATGGGAATTTTTTAAGCAGGATTTAACGTTAACTTAACCATTATTGCTTTAACAACCGGAGTTACTTATGCTCGTGTCTGCTGTTTTGACTCGGGGTGCCCTTCTGCGTGAAGGCTGAGAAACACCCGTAATACCTGATCTGGATAATGCCAGCGTAGGGAAGTCAGATGCCTGACCGCATTCGCCTTCTTGATCGCCGGTTGGGAGCTTTATGACACACCAGCCTGACTTTCTTTCCCCCGCGCAACTCGCGCACTCTTTGCAGCTGCTGCGCCAGCAGGCGCCGCTGGTGCACTGCATGACCAATGACGTGGTGCAAACCTTTACCGCGAACGTGCTGCTGGCGCTACAAGCCTCACCGGCGATGGTGATCGATGCCGCTGAAGCCGCGCAGTTTGCCGGTTTCGCCGATGCGCTGCTGATCAATGTCGGTACCTTAACGCGCAATCGTCGCGATGCGATGCTGGCGGCGGTGGAGGCGGCGGTAACCGCCGGAACACCCTGGACGCTTGATCCGGTCGCGGTGGGCGCGCTGAGCTTGCGCAGTGATTTCTGCCAACAGCTGCTCAAGCTGCGACCGGCGGCAATTCGCGGCAACGCCTCCGAAATCCTCGCCTTAGCTCAACAAACCGCAGGCGGACGCGGCGTTGATAGCCTGCATCAGGCCGATGCCGCGTTGAGCGCGGCGCAGCAGCTGGCGCAGGATCACCACACTCTGGTCGCCGTCACTGGCGAAGTGGATTACGTCACCAACGGCCCACTAACACTGGCGATTCCCGGCGGCAGCCCGCTAATGACGCGCGTAGTCGGAACCGGCTGCGCGCTGTCGGCGGTGGTCGCGGCCTTCAGCAGCCTACCGGGCGAGCGCCTGCACCATGTGGCGGCCGCGTGCCGGGTGATGTCGCTGGCCGGCGAACGGGCGGCGCGTGATGCCAACGGGCCGGGCAGCTTCGTTGCCGCGTTCATCGATACCCTGTGGACGCTGGAGGTAGCCGCATGAAGCGCATCAACGCATTAACCATCGCCGGAACCGATCCCAGCGGTGGCGCAGGCATTCAGGCCGATCTCAAAGCGTTCTCGGCGCTCGGCGCGTATGGCACCAGCGTGATCACCGCGCTGGTGGCGCAAAACACCTGCGGTGTGCAGTCGGTGTATCGCATCGAACCCACTTTCGTCGGCGCTCAGCTGGATTCGGTGCTGGACGATGTGCGCATCGATGCCGCCAAAATTGGCATGCTGGCAGAAACTGCGGTGGTGGAGGTGGTGGCCGAGCGGCTGAAACGCGCCAGCCTGCCATTTGTGGTACTCGACACGGTCATGATCGCCAAAAGCGGCGATGCGCTGCTGTCGCCTGACGCCGTTGCCAGCATCCGTGAGCTGCTGCTGCCGCAGGTGTCGCTGATCACACCCAATTTGCCGGAAGCCGCGGCGCTGCTAGGACGCAGCATGGCGCAGGATGAAAAAACCATGTTGCAACAGGGCGATGCGCTGCTGGATTTGGGCTGTGAAGCGGTGCTGATGAAGGGCGGACATCTTAGCGATGCGGAAAGCCCGGACTGGCTGATCACCCGTGCCGGTCGCCAGCGCTTTACCGCACCGCGCGTCAATACGCGCCATACGCACGGCACCGGCTGTTCGCTGTCGGCGGCGTTGGCGGCGCTGCGTCCACGCCATGATGATTGGGCGGCAACCGTGGCGCAAGCCAAGGCCTGGCTGCAACAGGCGCTGCTGCACGCTGATTCGCTCGAGGTGGGCAAAGGGATTGGGCCGGTGCACCATTTCCATCAATGGTGGTAGGGCGTAACGCCAAAGTGACGCTTTTTCACTGCGAATCCGTCTGAAAAATGGAGTCAGCAATTTGCCAGCCAGGGCAATTTAGGTCCAGGCTGTGGGGGGCGAATCGGCAGGTGCCGGTTCACATCCATCTATTTTTCAGGAGCGAACATGACGGACATCGTACAGTTATTGGGCCAAGAAGCGGATTCACTTCTTCAACATCGCTGCATGACCATTCCAGCGGAAAGCCTCTATTTACCAGGCGCGGATTATGTTGATCGCGTGATGATCGACAACAATCGTTCTCCTACCGTGTTACGCAATATGCAAACCCTCTACAACACCGGACGTTTGGCGGGCACCGGTTACTTATCGATTTTGCCGGTCGATCAGGGCGTTGAGCACTCGGCAGGCGCTTCATTTGCTGCCAATCCCGCCTATTTTGATCCGAAAAACATCGTGGAGCTGGCGATTGAAGCGGGCTGCAACTGCGTAGCCTCGACCTACGGCGTATTGGCTTCGGTATCGCGGCGCTATGCGCACCGCATTCCGTTTATGGTGAAGCTGAACCACAACGAAACGCTGAGCTATCCAACGCAATACGACCAAACGCTGTATGCCAGCGTTGAGCAGGCGTTCAACATGGGCGCGGTCGCGGTCGGCGCCACCATCTACTTCGGTTCTGAGCAATCTCGTCGCCAGATTGAAGAGATTGCAGCGGCGTTTGAGCGCGCGCATGAGCTGGGCATGGTGACGGTGCTGTGGGCGTACTTGCGTAACAATGACTTTAAGAAAGAGGGCGTGGATTATCACGCCAGCGCTGATTTAACCGGTCAGGCCAACCATCTGGCGGCAACGATTGGCGCGGATATTGTGAAGCAGAAAATGGCCGAGAATAACGGCGGCTACAATGCGGTGAAATTCGGTCATACCGATGCACGCGTGTACAGCAACCTGACCAGCGATAACCCGATTGATCTGGTGCGCTATCAGCTGGCGAACTGCTACATGGGCCGCGCCGGCTTGATCAACTCCGGTGGCGCGTCAGCAGGCGCAACCGACGTGGCGGAATCGGTGCGTACGGCGGTGATCAATAAACGTGCGGGCGGCATGGGGTTAATTCTGGGACGTAAAGCGTTCAAGAAGTCGCTGAAAGAGGGCGTGGAACTGATTAACGCGGTGCAAGACGTGTATCTGTCGAAGGACGTTACCATTGCTTGATGCCGTTAAATTAAACGGCTAACTCGCAAAACCGCATTCGGTAGCGGCGCGATTAATCGCGCGAACCTGAAGCTGCTGTATCGCTGTAGGAAGCGCAATAAATTGCGCCGCTACCAAAAATACGGGCATTGAGTTGTAGATCGAAACGTGATGAAAATCGCTTTTGCATAAAACTTTTTACGGCGCTTCAAACCATTCGCTGTTGCGCTCGGCAATCGGCGTGATGGTGAGAATCATCTCCTGCAGATGGCGACGCATCGCGGTTTCGGCGGCATCGACATCTTTCGCCTTCAGCGCCTGATAAATATCTTCGTGCTGCTGAATCAAACTCTCCGGCGGTGAGACTTCGCTCAGCGTCAAAAAGCGCACGCGATCCATGGTGGCCTTGATGTTTTCTACCGTTTCCCATGCCAGCAGGCAGTTGATACCGGCGGCAATCAAGCGGTGAAACTCATCGTCCAGCGTCAGAAAGGCCTGGCTGTCATGACGCTCAGCGGCCAAACGCTGCAGCTGCAGGTTATGCTCCAGCGCCATTAATCCGACATCGCCCATCTCCAGCGCCGCACGGCGCACCACGGCAATTTCTACCGCTTCACGGATAAAACGTCCGTCCGCCACGCGCTGTGCCGAGATCTTGCGCACAAAGGTGCCACGCTGTGGCAACACCTGCACCAATCCGGCTTCGGCCAGTTTGATAAACGCTTCACGCACCGGCTGACGCGATACGTTGAAGCGCGCCGACACGTCTTTTTCCGACAGCAGCGAGCCGGGATGAATCACGCAGGTCACAATGTCTTTGCGCAGATAGCGATAAATCTGCTGATTGACCGGTTCGCTGGTGGTTATGGTGTAGGCAATCGACATGCAGCAATATCCGTATTACGGCTGGCGCGTGCCAGCCCGATGAGAAAGGTTCAGTCTAATCAGCACGCTGCGTCTGCGCTACACATTTGTGAGCGCGCTTAGCCTTGCGTCACAAGGGCGTGAACCGTGGCGCGAGCGCCTTGTGAAACCAGCTGCTGATAGAGTTCGGTAACACGCTGAACAAACGCCGCCTGCTGCTGCAAATCGTCGCCAAACACTGCGCGCAGGCCAATCAGCGCGTTTACCCGTTCCGCGCCGTCGGCACTGTGAGCGACAATGCTCGCCAGCTGCTCTTTCAGCGGATCGCGGATCTCAATCGGCTGACCGTGCTCATCCACGCCGCTGACATAACGCATCCAACCCGCCACGCCAAGCAGCAGGAGATCACAGGCGCTGCCGTTGCGCAGATGCCAGCGCACGCTGTCGAGCAGGCGCTGCGGCAACTTTTGCGTGCCATCGGTAGCGATTTGATAAGTACGATGCTTGATGGCGCGGTTCTCGTAACGCGCAATCAGCGAATCGGCATAGGCAGCCAGATCGACGCCTTGCGTACGCAGCGTCGGTGCCTGATCCTGCAGCATCAAGGCACGCGCCGCGCGGCGGAAGCTGGCATCGGCCATGCAATCGCTGATGTGTTCGTAACCGGCGAGATAACCGAGATAAGCCAGAAACGAATGGCTGCCGTTCAGCATGCGCAGCTTCATCTCTTCGAAAGGCAACACGTCGCTGACCAGTTCGGCACCGGCGTTTTCCCACGCCGGACAACCGCGCACGAAATTATCTTCAATCACCCATTGGAAAAACGGCTCGGCTTCAACCGCGACCGGATCGCGACTGCCTAAACGCGCTTCCAGTGCAGCAAAAGAGGCGGCAGTCATTGCTGGCACGATGCGATCCACCATCGTTGACGGGAAGGTGAGGTGGGTTTGAATATAATCCGCCAGTTCGCTGCTGTGCCGTGCGGCCAGCTGCGTGATGACGTTGCGCGTTACGTGGCCATTTTCCGGCATGTTATCGCAAGACATCACGCTAAACGGCGGCAAATCGCGCGCACGACGGCGGATAATGGCCGCCAGAATCAACCCCGGCAGCGAGCGCGGTGCATCAGGATGCGCGAGGTCGTGCACGATATCCGGGTGATCGGGATTAAGCTGGCCGCTCGACGGCATGTAGCAGTAGCCTTTTTCCGTCACCGTCATTGAGACAATGGCGACATCGGGTTGACACATCGCCTCAATCACCGCGTCAATACCGTCGCTTTTGCCATGCAGCGCTTGCGTGACTACGCCGACAACGCGCGTGCTGAGGCTGCTATCAGCCATTTCGGTGACGGTGTAAAGCAAATCCTGCTGGCGCAGCGCCTGAATCACTTCGCCGCTGTTGAGATTGACTTCGCAGTAACCCCAATCGCTGCCGGTGGCCGCCAATTTATCGCTGGCTAATGCCTGATGTGCGCGATGAAAAGCACCGAAGCCGATGTGTACCATGCGGGTTTTGAGTTGGCTACGGTCGTAAGCGGGGCGGGTTACGTCGGCGGGAAGGCGATCAAGCTCTAACATGGTTTTTCCTTAGGCTAAACGGGGCGCCAGGCGCCCCATCAGAGTCAAACACGCGGTTAAACGGTCACCGGTTTATCGGTGGATTTCGGTTCGCGAATCACGAACAGCACTAGCAGCGCACCCATTCCGGCCACCGCGCCCGCGAGGATAAAGGCGCTGTCGAATTTACCGGTGTTCTGCACGATAAAGCCGGTAACGATGGGGCCAATCACGCCGGACAAGCTGCCGATCAGATGAATGAAACCGCTGATGCTGCCGACGCGGCTTTTATGCACCACGTCCTGCACGATTGCCCAGTAAATCGCGCCGGTGATGTAGAGGAAGAAGATGGAGATCGACATCATGATCACCGCTGAATTCACCTCTTTAATCGTCCCAGCCAGCGCCACGCAGATCGCCGCTGCCGCCAGGGAAACCACCAGCACAATTTTGCGTGACAGCAGCAATTTGCCGGTGATGTTGAAAATTTTATCGGAGATCCAGCCGCCCAGCGCCAGGCCCACAAAGCCCACAATCCACGGGATCATGGTGGTGATGCTCATCGCTTTGATATCCAAACCGTGCGCCTGCACCAGATACGCCGGGAACCAGCTCAGGAAGAAGAACAGGATGTAGTTGTAGCAGAAGAAGGCGAAGGCGGTGACCAGGATGATCGGTTGGCGCAGGTAGTAACCCATGCCGTGCGATTTGCCGCTGGGATCGATCACGTCGGCCGGTTCTTCATCTTTCAGTTTCTCAATCAGCGCGCGTTCTTCAGCAGAAACGCGTTTGCTGCGTGCCGGGTTATCGGCGGCAAAGAAGAACCACAGCGCCAGCCACACGAAGCCAATCGCGCAGATCACCAGGAACGCCGGACGCCAGCCGAACGACAGCGCCAGATAGCCGACAATCGGACCGGCAACCGCGCCGCCTAACGGCGAACCGGCGCTCAATAAGCCCATGGCGGTAGCGGCCTGCTTTTTCGGGAACCAGCCGTTGATGGCCTTATTCGCTGAGGCGCAAATCGGACCCTCCGCCATGCCGAACAGCACGCGCAGAATCATCATCGACCAAAAGCCGGTGGCTAATGCCGTCATGCCGCAGAACAGCGACCACATGCCCACCGCAGTGCCAAGTACAATGGTCGGGCCAAATTTATCGGTGGCTAAGCCGCCAATGAAGTTAAACAGGGCATAGCCAAAGAAGAAGCTGCCGAAAATCATGCCGAACTCTTCGGCGTTGATCATCAGGTCTTTTTCCACCAGCGGCACGGTCAATGACAGGGCAATACGATCGAGGTAGTTGATCATATACACCAGGAACAGCAGCAATACGAGGGTCCAGCGCAGGTTCTTGAACATAGAAACTCCGTCGTTTTCATTTATTTATAATAGTGATGCCGGCGGGTACGCACCGGCACAAGGACACCTGATGTGCAGGTTAACTCAACCCATTTGCAGAATCACTTTGCAGCAGGTGCGCGGATCTTTTTCAAACAGCGTCATGGCGCGCTCAATTTCAGCGAGCGGGAAATAGTGCGTCACCAGTTTTTCTGGCTGGATTTGGCCTTTCTCCATCCATTCAATCACCTGCGGGAAGCGATGGCTGTTAAGACGTGAGGTAAACAGCGACAGCTCTTTGCTGGTTAAGCTTTGCTGCGTAATGCTGCACGGTTCGCCAGAGAAGCCGAGCAAACCGATGCGCGCCGCAGGCGAGGCCAGCGCGGCGGCTTCGGCGAGAATAGTGGGATGACAGGCGGCATCAATGATTAAGGTGGGCTGCACGCCTTCCAGCTGGGCCGCAAGCGGAATCTCACTGTTGTTGAATACGCGATCGGCACCGTTCTCTTTCGCCAGCGCTAAACGTTCCGGCAGGCGATCCACCACCAACACGTCTTTCACGCCATACACGCCTTTCAACACCTGAATGGCGGTCAATCCCATGGGACCCGCACCATAAATCAGCGCCACATCGTTGGGTTGCGGCTGAAGAAATGCGGTAATGTTAGCGGCGATGGTGAAGGGCTCTACCAAACTGGCGAGCTTGTCAGGAATTCTGGCGGGCAGCGTGAACGCATTTTTAGCGGGCACGGCGGCATATTCGCTAAAACCGCCGTCGCGGTGTACGCCAATCACCTCTAATTCTTTGCAGACATTGGGGCGCCCAATGGAGCAGGGGTAGCATTGTCCGCAGCTCACCACCGGATCAACCGCCACGCGCTCGCCTATGCGGCTTGCAGCAACCCCGTCGCCCACCGCATCAATCACGCCAAAGAATTCGTGACCAATCACGCGCGGATATTTCGCAAAGGGATTGTGGCCGTGCCAGATATGCACATCGGAACCGCAGATGCTGGCGAACTGCACTTTAACGCGCACTTCATTGGCTGCTGGTTGCGGCAGCGGACGATCTGCCACGACCAGTGCGCCGGGTTGTTCAATCACCACACTTTTCATCAGTTACTCCTTGCCGGCTGCCATTGGAGGACAGAGGCATTAACGGGAATGCAATGATGAAAAAATACGCGCAGTGATACTACCATACAAGTCGGCGTTAAAGAGTTGTGAAGGTAATCACACCGTAGGGGGGGTTCGGATGCTGACATCCCGCAGGGATTAGCATTGGCGCGATGTACTACACGATGTTAGCGCGGATAGAGTGCCAGGTGCGCAAGAATGCGCACCCTACGAAACC
>CBIFUL010000021.1:0-66586 GCA_966185695.1 uncultured Pantoea sp.
ACGCCAACCCTGAGCGGCACGGCGGAAGCGGGCGCGATTGTCACCATTCTCGACGGCACCACGGTGCTGGGTTCGGTGACCGCGGGCAGCAACGGCGCGTGGAGCTTCACAACCGCCACCCTGAGTAACGGCACGCATCCACTGAGCGTGACGGTGACCGATGCCGCCGGTAACACCAGCGCGGCGTCGGCAACCGTGTCGATTACCGTGGATACCGTGGCACCGAGTGCCTCGACGCTGGTGATCACCAACGACATCACCAGCACGGTAGTGCCGAGCGGCGGTGCTACCAACGACAGCACGCCAACGCTGAGCGGGACGGCGGAAGCGGGCAGCCGCGTCTCGATCTTTGATGGCAGCACGCTGCTGGGGACGGCAATTGTCAACAGCAGCGGCGCGTGGAGCTTTACCACCGCCACGCTGGCGCAAGGATCGCACCCGATCAGCGTGACGGTGACCGATCCGGCGGGTAACGTCAGCGGCACAACGTCGGCAACGGTGATTATTGATACCGTTGCGCCAGTGGCCGTGACTAACCTGGTGGCAGCCAACAACAGCGGCAGCACGGCGATCACCATTCCGAACAACGGCGCAACCAATGACACCACGCCGCTGTTGACCGGTAACGGTGAAGTCGGCGCGCGCGTCAACATCTATGACGGTACCACCTTGCTGGGCACCACCACGGTGGGCAGCAACGGCAGCTGGAGCTTTGTCAGCACCGCGCTGAGCCAGGGCACGCACACTATCAACGTGTCGCAAACCGATGCGGCGGGTAACACCGGTCCGCAAGTCTCAACCGTGTTGCGCATTGATACCCTGGCACCAACGCCAAGTACGCTGACCATCACCGATGATGCGGGCACCACGCCAGTGACGCTCACCAATGGCGCGTTTACCCGCGATACCACACCGGTGTTGAACGGTACGGCGGAAGTGGGCGCGATTGTCACCATTTATGACGGTGCGGTGGCGCTCGGTTCGGTCATCGCCGGTACAAATGGTGCATGGACTTACACCACCACGGCGTTAGCGAACGGTGCGCATCCCCTCAGCGTAACGGTGACGGATGCGGCGGGTAACGTCAGCACCGGCAACACGGCGGTGACGGTGAACGTCGATACCCTTCCGCCTGCGGCGGTGACGGGATTGGCGATTAACACCGCCGGTTCCATCGTCACCGGCAGCGGCGAGATCGGCGCAACGGTCACGGTGCGTGACGCAGGCGGTACTGCCCTGGGTACCGCCACCGTCGGCAGCGGCGGCACCTGGTCGGTGAACCTCAGCACCGCGCAGACCACCGGTGCCAGCCTGTCGGTGACGCAAACCGACCGCGCGGGCAACGTGTCGTCCAGCGCGTCGCTGGTGGGCGCAATCCGTATCGTGGCGGCGAACGATGCCAGCGAAGTGGATTACAGCACCAGCACCGCCACCATCAACAACGGCACGACCTCGGTTTCCCATGCGGCCCTGGCCACCGTCAACCTCGGCAACGTGTTGGGGGTTGGCGTGCTGTCGAACGGTAACGCCTACACCTTTAACGTGGGCAGTGGCGATACCCGTTCGGTGACGCTGCACGGTTCGGTGAACGGTATTGCGCTGGTCTCCACCTATGCGCTGTACCTTTACCAGCAGCAGGCGGATGGCAGCTGGTTGCTGAAAACGGTGACCAATAACTATCTGTCCACCACCTTGCTGTCGATTGGTCAACAAACCGGACGTGACATCACCTACAGCGGCTTGGGCGCCGGGAACTACGCGGTGGTCATCGGGTCCAGCGGCGGGATTGCGCTGCTGCCAGGCACCACTATCACCACCGTGAATGACACCACGCTGGCGGCGGTGACGGTGGCGGCGACGGTGACCGGCAACCTGCTGGCGAACGACACCAGCTCGGTAGCGGGAACCGTGCCAACCGGTACGGCGGTGAATGTGATGGCAGGTCATGCGGTGGCGGCAACCGGTAACACGGTGTTCACCACCACCTACGGTACGGTGACGGTGGATGCACAGGGTAACTACATCTATGCGCTGAAAGCCGGATTGGTGGTGGCGTCGCTGCCGGCGACCGAAACCTTCTCCTACTCGGTGAAAGATGCGCAGGGCGTAGTCACCACGGCGACGCTGACCGTGACGCTGCATAACGGTCCGGCCACCACCTTGCTGACGGCGAATAGCCTGTTTGCCGAGGCGGCGAACGATCACGATGCCAGCGGCAGCATCTACGGCAGCTCAACCGCCAGCCATACGGGAACCTTGAGTATCACTAATGAACACGGTGATACCACCACGGTTCACAGCGTGGGCAATACGGCGGTGGCGGGGGACTTTGGCGTGCTGAGTATTGCCGCCAACGGTAGCTACACCTACAACCTGAATGCGGGCATCGACGGACAATCCCTGACGCATAAAGAGGTGTTCAGCTACACCCTGGCAGGCAAGGACGGCACCATCACCACGCAGACCTTTACCATCGATCTGCATCCTACCATCACAGGAACGGCGGGGGCTGACACCCTTACTGGCGGTGCCTACAACGACACCATCACCGGCGGTGCCGGCGCCGATACGCTGGTTTACCACCTGCTGGCCACCGCAGATGCCACCGGCGGTAACGGTCACGACACCTGGACTGACTTTAATGTTGCGCAGGGCGACAAAATTGACGTCAGTAACTTGCTGATCGGCTGGAATGATTCCACAAGTAATATTAATGATTATGTGAAAGTGGACCATACTTCTGATGGCAATACGGTGCTCTCAATTGACCGTGATGGGACGGGGACGGGTTACAGCAGTACGCAACTGATTACGCTGGAAGGCGTGAACGTTTCGCTGGAGGAACTGCTGCAACAGCCGCACCAAAACCACACGGCATAACACGATGCAGGGAAGCCGTAGGGGCACAAGGAGGTGCCCAATTTCTCTTAATGACGGGTGGACTATCGATGGAACTGATGCATTCAGGCGCTAAAACTCGCCGTTTTTCTAAGCTCAGCGTCTTCTGTGCGAGCATCGCTTTTTTCCCTTGTACACAACTTCAGGCCGCCAGTGATGCCGTCACGTCGGCGGGCCGCATCACTTCCACAGGTTTAATTCAGCAGCAAGAGCTGCCTTCATTAACCGGACAAGTCGCTGAACCGGCGCTTGCCAGCGTGCCGGATTCGCTCACCATTAATCAGGCGGTGCAGCGGGCAATTCAGTGGCATCCCGATATCGCTCAGGCGGTGGGCAGAATGCTGGAACAGGCCAATCAGGTGGATGTGGCGAAAGCCAAATACTATCCGCAAATTAGCGCGGGCATGAATAACGGTTACAGCAACGCCTACAGCGAAAAGGGCTTCAGCCCGTCGTTTGTGCTGTCGGTGTCGCAGATGTTGTATGACTTCGGCAAGGTCAGCAGTTCAGTGCGATCCGCTGAAGCGGGCGTGGCGCAAGAGCAGGCCAACGTGCTGGTCAGCATTGATACCGTGGCGCACGACACCGCCTCGGCGCTGGTGCAGGTGCAGGCGTATCAGCAATTAGTGAAGATCGCGCGCGATCAGCTGTCGGCATTAAGTAAAGTCGGCGATCTGGCGCGGCAGCGTAATGAAGAGGGCGCGGCGTCGCTCTCTGACGCCACGCAAACCGATGCGCGTATCGAAGGTGCGCGCACCACCTTAACCCAGTATCAAGCCAGCCTCGATCGCTGGCGCGCCACGCTGGCGACCTATCTCGGCTGGCCGCTGGTGAAAAAAGTCAGCGACGATTTCCCCACCAATCTGGCCAAGTCCTGCGCGGTCGGCAAAGCCGATGACAAGCTCAATCCGGCGGTGCTGGCGGCGTGGGCGCAGGCGAATCAGGCGCAGGCCAAGCTGGACAATGCCAACGCGCAGTCGCTGCCAACCATCTCGCTGGAACCGCAGGTCACGCATTATCTCAACAATCACTACGCCGGGAGCGAATCGCTCGATCGCACGCAGTATCAGGCGTTTGTGCGCGTCGAGATGCCGATCTACCAGGGCGGCGGCATTACCGCCAGCCGCGACGCCGCCGCCAGCGCGCTGCAAGCCGCCAATGCCGCGGTCAATTCCGCCCGGCTGAAAGCGCGTCAGCAGCTCAGCGCCTCGCAGAATGAGGCGCAGAGTTTGTCGCTGAGCCTGGCGATCATGGGACGCCAACAGGCGCTCGGCGAGAAAACCCAATCGCTGTATCAGGACCAATATCTGCAACTCGGCACGCGTCCACTGCTGGACGTGCTCAACGCCGAACAGGAAGTGTTTCAAACGCGCTTCACGCTGCAACAAACCATCAGCCAGTTACGCTCACTGCAACTCGATTGCCTCTACAGCACCGGCAACATTCGCTCAGCGTTTGCGTTGAATAATCAGCGGATCCAGTCCGTGGAGATCCAGCCATGACTCAGTTACAAATTCCCGACGCGCCAGACAGCGCGGCTGGCGGCAATATCCCGCTCAACGGCTGGGCAACCGCCATTATTCTTATCGCCGGACATTATCGTTTGCCCTGTTCGCCGGGCATGATCATGGCCGCCGCCGAATGGCAGGGCAAACAGTCGCGCGACAAAGCGCTGCGCCACCTGGCGCGCCAGGCCGGTTTATCACTCCAGCTCTACGAAGAGAACAAATGGGAGATCACCAGCTGGCGGCTGCCGCTGGCGGTGGAGCTGGCCGATGGGCAAGTCGGCGTCATCACCCAGTTTGACGGCGACGATGAAGTTCGCGTGCACTTTGCCGGTGATGAACAGCCCGCGCCGATTGCGCTGGCCACGCTGCTGCCGGAGATTCGCTACGCCGCCGCGCTGCGTCCGCTGACCGCCGCCAAAGACAGCCGCGTCGATCGCTATCTCGCCACGGTGAAACCCGACTGGCTGCGCAAGCTCGTGCTGATCGACATGAAGCCGTATGGCCACGTGATGTTGGCCTCTTTCCTGATCAACCTGCTGGCGCTGGTCGGCATTATCTTCTCGATGCAGGTGTATGACCGCGTTATCCCGGCGCAGTCGTACCCGACGCTGTACGTGCTGTATATCGGCGTGATCATTTCAGTGGTGTTCACCTATGTGCTGCGCGCCGGGCGCGATCATGTTACCGATCTGCTGGGCAAACGCGCCGATATGCGCGTCTCGGATCGCGTGTTCGGCCACGCGCTGCGCCTGCGCGCCAGCGCGGTGCCGCGATCCACCGGCACCTTTATTTCGCAGCTGCGCGAGCTGGAGTCGATCCGCGAAATGGTCACCTCCACCACGGTGACGGCGATTGTCGATATGCCGTTCTTTCTGCTGTTCCTGCTGGTGATGGCGATTATTGCGCCCCAGCTGGCGTGGATCGCCCCGGTGGCGGTGCTGATGATGGTGCTGCCCGGCCTGCTGAGCCAGAAAAAGCTGTCGAAGCTGGCGCAGCAGGCGCTAAAAGAATCAACGCTGCGTAATGCGGTGCTGGTGGAGAGCGTGCAGGGGCTGGAGGACATCAAGCTGATGCAGGCGGAAGATCGCTTCCTGCAACAGTGGAACAGCTACATTCGCATTACCGCGCAATCCGGCGTGGAGATGCGCAAAGTGATGCACTCGCTGATTACCTGGGGCGTCACGGTGCAGGGATTGGTGTATGCCAGCGTGATTGTGGTCGGTGCGCCGATGGTGATCAACGGCGACATCACCACCGGTGCCATTGTTGCCGCCTCGCTGCTCTCCTCGCGCATGATTGCGCCAATGGCGGCGCTGTGCGGCGTGCTGGCGCGCTGGCAGCAGGTTAAGGCGGCGAAAGGCAGTCTCGATGCGCTGATGAACTTGCCGGTGGAAAACAGCAAAGACGAGACGCGTATACACTGTCCGGTGCTGTTTGGTCATTACCAGTTTAACGATGCGATGTTCCGCTACTACAGCGATTCACTCACCATCGCGCTGCGCATTAAAAGCCTGACCATCAAACCGGGCGAGCGAATTGCGGTGCTGGGACGCAACGGTTCCGGCAAATCCACCTTGCTGCAGGCGATGAGCGGCGGCATGGATCTGGTCGGCGGCGAGTTGCGTTTAGACAACCTCAGCTTGCCGCATATCGACTTAGCCGATGTGCGGCGCAACGTCGGTTTGCTGACGCAAAATGCGCGCCTGTTCCACGGCACGCTGCGCGAGAACCTGACGCTGGGCGCGGCGCACGCCACCGATGATGCGATCTTTGGCGCGCTGACCGTGAGCGGCGGCGCGGATTTCATTCGCCGTCTGCCGCTCGGCCTCGATCATCCGATCATGGAAGGCGGCATTGGCTTATCCGGCGGGCAGCGCCAGTCGCTGCTGCTGGCGCGTATGCTGCTGCGCGATCCCAACATCGTGCTGCTGGATGAACCCACCGCGTCGCTCGACGATCACACTGAGAAAGAGTTTATCGAGCGGCTCGGCGCGTGGCTGCATGGCCGCACCCTGATCGTCGCCACGCACCGCGCCGCGATCCTGTCGCTGGTGGATCGCGTGCTGGTGCTGAAAGAGGGGCAACTGGTGATGGACAGTCCGAAAGAGAATGCGCTGCCGTCGCCACGCGCGAACGGTAGCCAGCCGGAGGCGCAACCATGATGAAAAAACTCCCGGCCAAATTGCAGTTGGTCACGGCGGCCGAAGTGGACTCTTCTGACGATCTGCTCGGCGAACTGAAATCCGAAACCCACTACAGCGGCGCGGTGCGGCTGATTTTGATCAGCACCGCATTGATTCTGGTGACCGTGGTGTGGGCGTGGTTTGGCGTGCTGGATGAGGTTTCCACCGGCACCGGCAAAGTGATCCCCAGCTCGCGCGATCAGGTGCTGCAATCGCTGGAGGGCGGCATTTTGACCGAGCTTTACGTGCATGAAGGCGATCAGGTGCAGGCCGGACAAGTGGTGGCGCGGCTGGACGCCACGCGTTCGCAATCCAACGTCGGGGAGAGTGCCGCGCGCTACCGTGCGGCGCTGGCGGCGGCGGCGCGCCTGAAAGCGGAAGTGAACGATCAGCCGCTGGCGTTTCCCGATGAGCTGAAGGCTTTTCCCGATCTGATCGCCTCCGAAACGCGGCTGTACAAAACCCGGCGCGCGCAGCTGACGGATGCCACGGCGCAGTTTAAGCAGTCGCTGGCGCTGGCGAATCGTGAACTGGCAATCACCGAACGCTTAGCCAAAAGCGGCGCGGCCAGCAGCGTCGAAGTGCTGCGCCTGCAGCGTGATAAATCGGATTTGGAGCTGAAACTCACCGACATGCGCGCACAATATTACGTGCAGGCGCGTGAGGAGCTCTCCAAGGCCAACGCCGAAGCGGACAGCATGGCGCAGGTGGTGAAAGGGCGCGAAGACACCGTGACGCGCCTGACGATTCGTTCGCCGATGCGCGGCATCGTTAAGAACATCAAAGTCTCCACCGTCGGCGGCGTGGTGCCGCCCAACGGCGAGCTGATGAACATTGTGCCGCTGAACGATCGGCTGCTGATAGAAGCGCGCCTGTCGCCGCGCGATGTGGCCTTTATTCATCCCGGCCAGCGCGCGGTGGCAAAGATCTCGGCGTACGATTACGCCATCTACGGCGGCATGGAGGGCGTGGTGGAGAGCATTTCACCGGATACCATTCAGGATGAGGTGAAGCCGGACGTCTACTACTACCGCGTGTTTATCCGCACCGATAACGACTATGTGCAAAACAAAGCCGGCAAACGCTTCGCCATCAGCCCCGGCATGGTCTCCACCGTGGATATCAAAACCGGGCAGAAAACCGTGATGGATTACCTGATCAAACCCTTTAACAAGGCGCAGGAAGCGATGCGCGAGCGTTAAGTCATGCGGCACGATTGCAGGGCGCGACAATCTCCGCGATAATCGCGCCCATCAATCCCTTCCTCGTCGGGTTTAACGACGCGGAGGGGATTTTTTTCATCTATACCTAAGCAGACTAATCGACTCACGGATCTCAAGAGGACAAGTTATGTACAACACCCTGGGCAATCAGTACGACAACTCCCTGGTTTCTAATGCCTTTGGTTTCATGCGCTTCCCGCTGAACTTCCAACCTTATGATAGCGATGCGGAATGGGTGATCACCGGCGTACCTTTCGATGCCGCGACATCAGGTCGTCCTGGCAGCCGTTTAGGGCCGGGCGCTATTCGCCAGATCTCCACCAACTTAGCGTGGGAAGGCTGCCGCTGGCCGTGGGATTTCGATCTGCGTCAGCGCTTAAACGTGGTGGATTGCGGTGACTTAGTCTATGCCTTCGGTGATTCCCAGGATCTGTCCGATAAGCTGCAGGCGCACGCCGAAAAGCTGCTGGCGAACGGCAAGCGCATGCTGACCTTTGGCGGCGATCACTACGTCACGCTGCCGCTGCTGCGCGCGCATGCCAAGCATTTCGGCAAAATGGCGCTGGTGCACTTTGATGCGCATACCGATACCTATTCCAACGGCCCGACTTTCGATCACGGCACCATGTTCTTCACCGCGCCGCAGGAAGGGTTGATCGATCCGCAACACTCAGTGCAGATCGGCATTCGCACCGAGTTTGATAAAAGCCTCGGCTTTAACGTGCTGGATGCGGCGCAGGTTAACGATCGCAGCGTCGATGATATTTTGGCAGAAGTGAAGCGCACCGTGGGCGATCTGCCGGTTTATCTGACGTTTGATATCGACTGCCTCGATCCCGCGCACGCGCCAGGTACCGGCACGCCAGTGATTGGCGGCTTGACCAGCGATAAAGCCACCAAGCTGATTCGCGGTTTACAGGGCATGAACATCGTCGGCATGGATTTGGTGGAAGTGGCACCGGGTTACGATCATGCCGATCTCACATCATTGGCTGCGGCGACGTTGGCGCTCGATATGCTGCACGTGCAGGCGGCGAATAAAGGCTAAGCGGTTCGCGGATGGCGGGGCGGTTGCCGCGCTCAGGTTTGCCCGGTCGGCTTCACCGTCGCACGCATAAGGAGCGCAGCGCTGCGCTCCTTTTTTATTGCGTGGCGTTTATTTCCCGGCCGCAATGCGGTCGCGAATATGCTGTGCGCGCGCGGCGGAGTCAGGATGTGAATCGAACATCGAGCTTTGGTGGCCCTGTTCCATTTTCGACAGCTTTTCGAAGCTGGTGGCCAAGCCCAGTGGATTGATGCCGCGCTTTTGCAGCAGATCAAACGAGTAATCATCCGCCTGCGACTCCTGCGTTTGGGAGAACTGCGCGTTGACTAACTTCTCGCCCATCTCGCCCAGCTGCGACTGCGACAGTTGTCCCACTACGCCACCGACGGAGGCAACCGCGCTGCGCGCCGCAGTGGTGCCAAACGCCACCTGCATCGCCTTGCGCGTATGGCCGAGCGCCACGTGGCCCATTTCATGGCCGAGCACGCCTTCCACTTCGTTGTCGGTCATCATGTCCATTAAGCCGCTGTACACGCGAATGCAGCCGTTGGCCATCGCCCACGCGTTGACGTCTTTGGTTTGATACACCTTGTAGTTGGCGGGCACGCCGTTGATGTTATCGCCCAGTGCGGCAGCGATTTTATTCAGGCGCTGCTGATACGCGCTGTTGGCGGGCGCAAGCTGGTTCTCTTTATCCATCTGCGCGCACGATTGATCGCTGAGCTGTTTAACCTGCGCATCATTCAGCGTGTAAGCCTGATAGGCCTGCGCGCCCGATTGCAGCAGCGCGTTGTTATCTAACCCTTCGCAGCCGCTCAGCAGCGAAGCCATGCCCAGAGCGAGAACTGTGGCTTTCATTTTCATGTCGTCATCCTTTGCGTAACAAGGTAGTGAAAACAAACACCTGAAACCGTACCAGGTGTTTAAACGCTTTGGTTATAGCGTGCAACCGGTTCGCTGGCTAGCAGACAAACCCCGAATTGCAACCATTTCACCGGGATTTAGCATCCCGATGCATGTACTTTTGCCCTGATTTTCATGTACATTGATGTGCGACTTTTTTCTCGCTTCGCCTTATAACTGATTAATTACAATAAGTTAAGCGTGGCGGAGCATTAATCCGACCTGGAGTAGAAGATGCCCTCTCGTAAAGAGCTTGCCAACGCCATTCGCGCGTTAAGTATGGATGCTGTACAGAAAGCCAATTCGGGACATCCGGGTGCCCCAATGGGCATGGCTGATATTGCTGAAGTGCTGTGGCGTGACTTCCTGAATCACAACCCAACTAACCCGCTGTGGGCCGATCGCGACCGCTTTGTGCTGTCGAACGGTCACGGCTCCATGCTGATCTATAGCTTGCTGCACCTCACCGGCTACGATCTGCCGATGAGCGAGCTGCAAAACTTCCGTCAGCTGCACTCGAAAACTCCAGGTCACCCGGAATACGGCTACACCGCAGGTGTGGAAACCACCACCGGCCCGCTGGGCCAGGGCATCGCCAACGCCGTGGGTTTCGCCATCGCAGAACGCACGCTGGCAGCGCAGTTTAACCGTCCAGGCCATGACATCGTAGACCACAACACCTATGTGTTCATGGGTGATGGCTGCATGATGGAAGGCATCTCACACGAAG
The DNA here is from genome assembly GCA_966185695.1 of uncultured Pantoea sp. Classification (GTDB taxonomy): domain Bacteria; phylum Pseudomonadota; class Gammaproteobacteria; order Enterobacterales; family Enterobacteriaceae; genus Pantoea. The sequence continues at coordinate 10,491 of CBIFUL010000021.1, forward strand.
TGTGCTCTATTGCCGGTACCCTGAAGTTGGGCAAGCTGGTGGCTTTCTATGATGACAACGGCATCTCCATCGACGGCCACATTGATGGCTGGTTCACTGACGACACCGCAGCACGCTTTGAAGCATACGGCTGGCACGTGGTGCGCGGCGTGGATGGCCACGACGCAGAGGCGATCCATAAAGCGGTGGAAGAAGCCAAAGCGGTTTCTGACAAGCCTTCACTGCTGATGTGCAAAACCGTGATTGGTTTCGGTTCACCGAACAAAGCCGGTACGCACGATTCGCACGGCGCACCGCTGGGTGCCGATGAAATTGCTCTGACCCGCAAACAGCTGGGCTGGAATCACGGTCCGTTTGACATTCCTTCAGACATCTATGCGCAGTGGGATGCAAAAGAAGTCGGCCAGGCAAAAGAGTCTGCCTGGGATGCAAAATTCGCGGCTTACGCGGCAGCGCATCCAGAACTGGCCGCCGAGTTCACTCGTCGCGTGAACAACGAACTGCCAGCCACCTGGGAAACCGAGTCGCAGAAGTTCATTGAGCAGCTGCAGGCTAATCCGGCGAAAATCGCCAGCCGCAAAGCGTCGCAAAATGCTATCGAAGCCTTTGGCAAGATCCTGCCAGAGTACCTGGGCGGCTCTGCTGACCTGGCACCCAGCAACCTCACCATGTGGTCAGGTTCTAAGCCAATTAACGAAGACGCAGCGGGTAACTATATCCATTACGGCGTGCGCGAATTTGGTATGACCGCAATTGCCAACGGCATCGCGCTGCACGGCGGCTTCCTGCCGTACACCGCTACCTTCCTGATGTTTGTGGAATACGCGCGGAACGCGGCACGTATGGCTGCGCTGATGAAGATTCGTCAGATCATGGTCTACACCCATGACTCCATTGGTCTGGGTGAAGATGGCCCAACGCACCAGCCGGTTGAGCAGATGGCCAGCCTGCGCGTGACGCCAAACATGAGCCTGTGGCGTCCGTGCGACCAGGTAGAATCAGCGGTGGCGTGGAAATACGCCATTGAGCGCGTTGACGGCCCGTCTGCGCTGATCTTCTCGCGTCAAAACCTGGCGCAGCAGGATCGTAATGCTGAACAGCTGGCAAACGTGGCGCGTGGCGGATACGTGTTAAAAGACAGCGAGGGCACGCCTGAGCTGATCCTGATCGCTACCGGTTCTGAAGTTGAGCTGGCAGTTGGCGCTTACCAGCAGCTGACGGCGGAAGGGCGTAAAGTGCGCGTGGTATCAATGCCTTCTACTGATGCCTTCGACAAGCAGGACGCCGCTTACCGTGAATCTGTACTGCCAAAAGCGGTGGCCGCGCGTGTTGCCATTGAAGCGGGCATTGCGGATTACTGGTTCAAGTACACCGGCCTGAACGGTGCCATCGTCGGCATGACCACGTTCGGTGAATCTGCGCCAGCGGATCTGCTGTTCAAAGAGTTCGGCTTCACGGTTGAGAACGTAGTAAACACGGCGAGATCTATTCTGTAATTTTTCGCGTTAATCTGCGCCGCTACAGAGCGTGTAATCTCTGTAGCGGCGCGATTCGTCGCGCGAATCTGCAAACATCCCCTTCAACCGGAAACGGTTCAGTTATTCCTCCAGTAATAATTTTCATCTGCTAATTTTGTGACATAGATCCAATATTCAGCAGCGCAATTGATCGCAATCATTCCCGTTATTCCGCACTTGCATTACTCTAGCTGAACCGTTTCAGTTGCGATGCCTGGCACCGCTTTTGCGCGGGGTTTGCCGTAAGAATTCCCTGTACAAAATGGCGCGAAACGCTCAGGCTGATCGGCACATTTTTTCGGGTATGGTTGAAAGTAACGATGACCGTTCGCGTAGCAATAAATGGCTTTGGGCGTATCGGGCGCAATGTTTTACGCGCGCTGTATGAAACCGGTCGCCGGGCTGAAATCACCGTGGTAGCCGTGAATGAGCTGGCAGATGCAGCCGGCATGGCGCATCTGCTGAAGTACGATACCAGCCATGGCCGTTTCGCCTTTGATGTGCGCCAGGAGCGCGATCAACTGTTTGTCGGCGACGACACCCTTCGCATTTTGCATCAGGCCGCCATCGAAGCGCTGCCGTGGCAGGAGCTGAATGTCGATGTGGTGCTGGATTGTACTGGCGTATATGGCAGTCGTGCAGATGGCGAAGCGCATTTGCAGGCGGGAGCGAAGAAGGTGTTGTTCTCCCATCCCGGCGGCAACGATTTGGATGCCACCGTGGTGTTCGGCGTGAACGAGCAAGCGCTAAAACAGACGGACCGCATCGTCTCCAACGCATCTTGCACCACCAACTGCATTATTCCGGTGATCAAGCTACTCGATGACGCGTTTGGCATTGAATCGGGCACGGTGACCACGATTCACTCGGCGATGCACGATCAGCAGGTGATTGACGCGTATCACAGCGATCTGCGACGTACCCGCGCTGCCAGCCAATCGATCATTCCGGTGGATACGCGTCTTGCCGCTGGCATTACCCGTATTTTTCCTAAATTTAACGATCGCTTTGAAGCGATTGCAGTGCGCGTACCGACGATTAACGTGACAGCCATTGATTTAAGCGTCTCTGTGCGCGATGCGGTACAGGCGTGTGAGGTTAATGCCTTGTTGCGAAATGCGTCAGAAGGGGCGTTTCGTGGTATAGTTGACTATACGGAATTACCGTTAGTCTCAGTAGATTTTAACCATGATCCGCACAGTGCCATTGTGGATGGAACACAAACGCGGGTCAGCGGTCAACACCTTATCAAGGCCCTGGTCTGGTGTGACAACGAATGGGGCTTTGCTAACCGAATGCTCGACACGACGTTAGCGATGGCCGCAAGCGGTTTCAGGTAAGACGCGGTTTGCGTCTGGCAAAACTTATGAGAATCAACGAGAGGGTTCACCATGTCTGTAATTAAGATGACCGATCTGGATCTTGCTGGCAAACGCGTTCTGATCCGCGCCGATCTCAACGTACCAGTGAAAGAAGGGAAAGTGACGTCAGATGCACGTATTCGTGCTTCTCTGCCGACCATCGAAGCCGCTCTGAAGCAGGGCGCGAAAGTGATGGTTACCTCGCACCTGGGTCGTCCGACTGAAGGTGAATACAACGAAGAGTTTTCCCTGCTGCCCGTTGTTAACTACCTGAAAGACAAGCTGAACGGCACCAATGTTACCCTGGCAAAAGATTACCTCGACGGCGTTGAAGTCGGTGCGGGTGAACTGGTGGTGCTGGAGAACGTGCGCTTCAACAAAGGCGAGAAAAAAGACGAAGAAACCCTTTCGAAGAAATATGCCGCCCTGTGCGACGTCTTCGTGATGGATGCATTCGGTACTGCGCACCGCGCGCAGGCTTCGACGCACGGTGTGGGTAAATTCGCGCCAATCGCGTGTGCGGGTCCGCTGCTGTCTGCGGAGCTGGAAGCCTTGGGCAAAGTGATGAGCAACCCGCAGCGTCCGCTGGTCGCGGTAGTGGGCGGTTCTAAGGTGTCGACCAAGTTCGATGTGCTGCAATCGCTGGTTAAAATCGCGGACACCGTGATTGTTGGCGGCGGCATCGCCAACACCTTCGTGGCCATTGAGAACAACGTGGGTAAATCACTGTACGAGCCAGATTTCGTTGAAGCGGCGAAAAAGCTGCGTGATGAGCACGGTATTCCGGTGCCAACTGACTCTCGCGTGGGCACGGAATTCTCTGAAACTGCACCGGCTACCGTGAAAAAGGTTTCCGAAGTCGCAGATAATGAAGAAATTATGGACTTCGGTGACGAGACCGCACAGGCAATGGCAAAACTGCTGAAAGATGCAAAAACCATTCTGTGGAACGGTCCAGTTGGCGTGTTCGAGTTCCCGAACTTCCGTAAAGGCACCGAAATCGTGGCTAACGCCATTGCCGATAGCGATGCATTCTCTGTTGCAGGCGGCGGCGATACGCTGGCGGCAATCGATCTGTTCGGTATCGAAGATAAGATCTCTTATATCTCTACCGGCGGCGGCGCATTCCTTGAGTTCGTGGAAGGCAAAAAACTGCCAGCAGTGGCCATGCTGGAAGAGCGCGCTAAGCAGTAATTTTGGGGGCGGTGCTTCGGCACCGTCTGAAAGCTTGCCCTTCAGGGGCAATCAAATCGCATTCCCGCTTGGGAATGAACGATAAACGAAACGGGACACAACCATGTCTAAAATTTTTGATTTCGTAAAACCCGGCGTTGTCACTGGTGATGACGTTCAGAAGATTTTCCAGGTAGCGAAAGAGAACAAATTCGCTCTGCCAGCAGTGAACTGCGTCGGCACGGATTCCATCAATGCGGTACTGGAAGCTGCGGCCAAAGTGAAAGCGCCGGTCATCGTTCAGTTCTCCAACGGCGGTGCTGCCTTCATCGCCGGTAAAGGTTTCAAAACCGATAAGCCACAGGGCGCAGCAATCTTCGGCGCAATCGCCGGTGCGCACCATGTGCATCTGATGGCGGAACAGTATGGCGTGCCAGTGATCCTGCACACCGACCACTGCGCGAAGAAATTGCTGCCGTGGATCGACGGTCTGCTGGACGCCGGTGAAGAGCACTTCAAGAAAACCGGTAAGCCGCTGTTCTCGTCACACATGATTGACCTGTCTGAAGAGTCACTGGAAGAGAACATCGAAATCTCAGCGAAATATCTGGCACGCATGGCCAAACTGGACATGACGCTGGAGATCGAACTGGGCTGCACCGGTGGCGAAGAAGACGGCGTGGACAACAGCCACATGGACGCTTCTGCTCTGTACACCCAGCCAGAAGACGTTGATTACGCTTACACCGAACTGAGCAAAATTAGCCCACGTTTCACCATCGCGGCTTCATTCGGTAACGTGCACGGCGTGTACAAGCCAGGCAACGTGAAACTGACCCCAACCATCCTGCGTGACTCGCAGAAATATGTGACTGAGAAGCACGGTTTGCCGCATAACGCGCTGGACTTCGTGTTCCACGGTGGTTCAGGTTCGTCTGCGCAAGAAATCGAAGAGTCTATCGGTTACGGCGTGATCAAAATGAACATCGATACGGATACCCAGTGGGCAACATGGGACGGTATTCTGCAGTTCTACAAAGAAAACGAAGCTTATCTGCAAGGCCAGTTGGGTAACCCTAAAGGCGTGGATAGCCCGAACAAGAAATACTACGATCCGCGCGTTTGGCTGCGTTCTGCACAAGCCTCTATGGTTGTGCGTCTGGAGCAGGCTTTCAAAGAGCTTAACGCTGTCGACGTCCTGTAATTTCTTTACAGTACAAAAAAGGCCCGAAAGGGCCTTTTTTTATGCGTCCGGTCTGGAAAAGCCCGTAAATTCAGGCCAATTTTGGCGCTTAACCACATTTTTGTTTACCCTTATATTCGGAATGTCGGAGTCAATCTGGCAGTTTTTTGCATTTTCCTGCGGGAAACTTACTTACAGGGCTAACAAATGGAAGACTTAAATGTCGTTGATGGCATTAACTCGGCGGGCGGATGGCTGGTGCGTAACCAGGCGCTGATCCTGAGCTATGCGGTGAATATTGTGGCAGCGATTGTCACCATCATCATCGGTATGTTCATCGCTCGCCTCATTTCGAACGCGATTAATCGCGTGCTGGTGACGCGTCATATTGATGCCACCGTCGCAGACTTCCTCTCAGCGATGGTGCGCTACGGCATTATTGCCTTCACGATCATTGCCGCACTGGGACGCGTTGGGGTGCAGACCGCCTCAGTGATCGCCGTGCTGGGTGCCGCCGGTTTAGCCGTGGGCCTGGCGTTGCAAGGCTCGCTGGCGAACCTTGCAGCTGGCGTGCTGTTAGTGACCTTCCGCCCCTTCAAAACCGGCGAATTTGTCGATCTGGGCGGCGTCATGGGAACCGTGCAGAACGTGCAGATCTTCTCTACCACGTTGAAATCCGCAGATGGCAAAATCGTCGTGGTGCCAAACGGCAAGGTGATTGCTGGCAACATCGTCAACTTCTCGCGTGAACCGGTGCGCCGTAATGAGTTCATTGTCGGCGTGGCTTACGATGCGGACGTTGATCAGGTGATAGCGCTGTTGCGCGAAGTGGTCGAAGCGGACGATCGTGTGCTGCAAGATTTGGGTGTTCAGATTGGCCTGAACGAGTTAGCCGCTTCCTCGCTCAACTTTGTGGTGCGTTGCTGGAGCAAAAGCAGCGACCTGCAGAACGTCTATTGGGATCTGCTGAAAAACTTCAAACGCACGCTGGATGCCAACGGCATTGGCATTCCTTATCCGCAGATGGATGTGCATTTGCATCAGGTTAAAACGGAACAAACGGCCCGCGCCGAATAGTCCTCAAAGGCACCTGCGGGTGCCTTTATTATTACTTCCTCTAATACCCGATTAAATCTTTCAATTTCCTCTAATATTCGCGCGTCACTATACTGCACAGCATCTCGACGTGATGAGGAATTTCTCTGTGTTATCTGTTTATTTACAAGGCCTTGCTCTTGGTGCTGCGCTGATCCTGCCGTTAGGCCCGCAAAATGCTTTCGTGATGAATCAGGGCATCAAGCGCCATTATCATTTAATGACGGCTGCACTGTGCACCCTGAGCGATATCGCGCTGATTTGCGGTGGCATTTTTGGCGGTAGCGCGCTCATGAATCAATCACCGCTACTACTCATGCTGATCACCTGGGCAGGCGTGGCGTTTTTACTCTGGTACGGCTGGGGCGCGCTGCGCTGCGCGTGGCGGGGTGAGGTGGCGTTATCCAACGAGGCGGAATTGAAGCAGGGCCGCTGGCGCATCATTGCCACCATTCTGGCTGTGACCTGGCTCAATCCCCACGTCTATCTCGACACCTTTGTGGTGCTCGGCAGCCTCGGCAGCCAGATGCCATCGGAAGATGCGCGTCGCTGGTTTGCTTTTGGCACCGTGAGCGCGTCGATCGTCTGGTTCTTCGGCCTGGCATTGCTCGCCGCCTGGCTGTCGCCGCGCCTGCGTACCGTGCGCGCTCAGCGCATCATCAATGTGCTGGTTGGCGGCGTCATGTGGTTCATCGCTATGCAGTTGGCGCGTCAAGGCATCGCCGCCTTCTAGTGCAGATGCAGGCCATAAAGTGCCGGCACCGCGCCCGCGCTGGCCACCAATTCCAGCCGAATCTGGCGGAACGCAACGTCAGACGGCAACGCATGGTGACAGAGCGAACGGTGATTCTCCGTGACCTCCGCCAACAGCAACTCATCCAGCCACAGCCGATAATGCGTGGTGCAGTGGGGCGTCACCGCTTGCGCATGGCCCATTTGCACCGTTTCCATGGCGTGATCGAAATCGTTATCAAACAGTAGCGTTAGCTGCGTGGCGCGTTGTGCTGCATCCCATTGCCAGCGCACGGTGGGATTGGCATCCTCCAGCGCCGGAGCCCAACAGTTGGTGTGCTGTTCAGGACGCAGCTTACCGTTCAGCAGATAATCGCCATGCCACAGCCGCAGCGGCGTCTCCAACGCAAACGCCAGCAGAATTTGCTGTGGAGCACGACGCGGTAGCCAGAAATCAAATTCATCTACACCATAATCGCCATCATTAATTTGTCGTGTACGCTTCGCCACGCGCGGATTAAGGCTGTTAAACACCATCATTACGCCCGGCAACTGCTGGCGCGTCAGCGTAACGTCAATCGCCGCATTCTCTTCAAAGGCGATAAACAGATAGCGATCGACCTCGGCGCGATAATCAAACTGCAAAAGATAGTCATCCTGCCGATCAACCGTTAACGCCTGCGCTGCTAACTGTTGATCGCCGCAGGTGTTCGCCGGGTTGATGCTGGTCAGCAACGACACGTGTAAAGTCTGCGCGGACGCCGCACGCAGCTGCACCCTTAACGCCGGTAAACGTTCACCCGCTTTAAGCGGCAGCAGCAGCGCACAGCGCGATTTCAGCGGCTGCCAGCCGCCATCAGCGGGCAGGGCGCTAAGCTGCAACGTGCTGCTTACCCTAACCTGCGCGCCGCGCGCCGGATCGCGTAACGGCTGACGTGGAATAAAGGCGCCCTGGCGCAACAGGTGCTGCTGCAACTGCGGCACCCGATCCGGCTGCGCCAGCTGGGCGGGAGTTAACTGCTGCTGCTGACAGATTGCCGCAGCGCGGCCCACCACTTCGCCCAGTACGCCACAGGTACACATCACGCGCGCGCTGCCAAACGCCACGTGCGTTGCGGAAATCAGGCGGCCGGTCAGCAGCAGATTATCCAACGACTGGCTGTAAAGCGCGCGGAAAGGAATGGTGTAAGTGCCTTTGCTGTGAAACTGGCGGCAGCCGTCGTGCTCGCTGTACACGCCGTCGGCGGGATGTAAATCAATCGACCAGCCGCCATACGCCACCGCATCATAGCGATCGCGCTGCTCCACAATGTCTTGCTGGCACAACAGGGTATCGCCCAGAAAGCGGCGGCTTTCGCGTTTGCCGGGAATCAACCCGACCCATTCAAGGGTGAGATGATCAGCATCGGGAAATTCGCCGGAGTTTTTGATGTAATCCCACACGCCCCAAACGATTTTCCACAGTTCCCATTTGATGGTTTCGCTTTCATGTACCGTATCCAGACGGCCGCCCCACTCCAGCCACCACAAATCGCAGCCGTTGAGATCGGAAGTCAGCCGTTTGTAACGCGGGATGGCAGTGATCTCTTGCAGGGCAAAACTGGGCGCGACGAAGCGTACAGGTTGCGAGGTGCGCTTGGTGTAGAAGTAGATTGAGTGTCCGAGCTTATGGCCAAAGTTCTCGCCCGGCGCCATTTTTTCACCGAACTCTTCCACCGATTCTGCACCCACGCGATGTGCCGCGCCCGCCAGATAGCCCAGCACGCCGTCGCCGCTGGCATCAATAAATTGCTCGGCGGTAATCCGATAGTGCGTTTGGTTTATGGCATTGAAAGCCTGCACCGCCTGTAAACGCCGGTCCGTTTTTTCGATCGCCGTGACCACGGTATTGAGCAGCAGCGTCAACCCCGATTGCGCCTGCGCCAGATCCAGCAACACCATATCGAACAGCACCGGATTACCTTCTTTGTTACGCCATAAATTCTCCTCCATGATCTCGCCCATAATGCCGCCTTCGCGCGCCCAGCGATTGTTGTTGCCCATGTGCGATGTCGCACCATTGGCCCACAGCCGCACTTCGCTGGAAGCGTTGCCGCCCAACACCGGGCGATCCTGAATCAGCACCACGTTCAAACCGTCACGCGCCGCTGCCAGCGCGGCACAAACGCCGGATAATCCGCCGCCCGCTACCACGACATCGGCATGGAAAGAGTGCTGCGGAAAGTGACGCTCATTTTGCGAGGAGAAAGTTTGCATCATTTCATTCCTGTTGCTCTGAGACTAAGATTGAGTTTTGACCGCCACAGGTGATCTATGTCTTCCCAACCCAACCAAAGCCTGATTGACGGTATTCGCTGTCTGCAATATCTGGTGTCCAGCGATAAAGCCGTAGGCTGCCGCGAACTGGCGCGCCAGATGGGGATGAACAGCACGCGAGTGAATCGCCTGCTGATGACGATGGCGGCAATTGGCCTGACGATGCAGGACGAACATCGCCGCTACCTGCCGGGGCCGGGCATTCATGCGCTGGCTGCGCAAGCCATTCGCGGTTCTTCCCTGTTTGCGCAGGCGCTGCCGCAGCTGGACATGCACGCGCCGCGCGATATCGTGGTGGCGCTTGGCGTGCTGTGGGAGGATCAGGTGATCTACATCTGGCACTCCGAACCTGGTGAACGTACCCATGCCAGCCAGGCGCTGGCGGGCTTCCGCATGCTGCCGGCGTGGCAATCGGTGATTGGCGTATCGCTGCTGGCCGCCGAGAGTGATGAGGTGCTGCGCCCGCGCTTTAGCGATGAACAGTGGGCGCAGATAGCGCCGCTGCTGGCTCAGAAACGCGCGCAGGATTACCTGATTTGGCATCGCGACGACGGTGAAATCAGCATGGCGCAGCCGGTGACCAACAACCGCGCGGCATTGGCCTTCGCCAAAATCTGGCAGGGCGATGAGGCGCATCTCACGCAGCGTGTGCAACAGCTGCAATCGCTGGCGCAGTTGCTGATCAGCGCGGGCTAACATTGTCGATCTTACCCACTATAAACAGATAACTGCAGATGCCAACCGCAGCCAGTACAGCGATAAACGCCAGTGCTGGCGCGAAATTCTCGCCATCAATCAGCGCACCAATCGCAATCGGTACCACAATCGATGACAGCGCGCCGGTAAAGTTAAACACGCCGCCCGCCAGACCAATCAAATGCCGGGGTGCCAGCGCCGTGACAAACACCCAGGTAATGGTCGCCAAACCGTTGCCGAAGAACGCCAGCGACATAAACAGGATGATCAGCCGGGCGTCATCGGTGTAATTGGCACCGAGAATAAACAGCGTTAAAAACAGACCGAGTATCACCGGCAGCTTGCGCGCCACGCTGGCCGAGACGCCGCGACGAATCATGCGATCGGAGGCGAATCCAGCCAACAGCACGCCACAAAACGCCGCGAAATAGGGCACCGACGCAACGTAGCCGCTTTTGATAAAATCCATGTGGCGATAGTCGACTAAGTAAGTCGGGAACCACGTCAGGAAGAACCAGAACGTCGCCGAAATGGTGAATTGACCAATATAGATGCCGACCAATTTTCGACTGCGGAACATCTGGCCTAAATCAGCCCAGCGCGTGGCGGGCTGCGACGAATTTTGCCGGCTCTCCAGCAGCGCGCCGTTGCTGCGCAGGTAATCTAATTCGGCTTGCGAAACGCCTTTGTGTTGGTTCGGCTCGCGATACAGCCAGTACCAAATCAGCGCCCAAATCATGCCCACCGCGCCGGTAATCAGAAACAGTCCGCGCCAGCCAAAAGCAGCCTGTACATGAAACAGCAGCGGCGTCATGCAGGCGAGGCCAACAAATTGCGCTGACGAATAAATGCCAATCGCGCTGGCGCGCTCTTGATCCGGGAACCAGCTGGAGATCACCCGATTGTTGGCCGGCATCACTGGCGCTTCAAATGCACCCACCCCGAGCCGCAGACCAAAGAGCGCACCAAAGCTGTTGGCGAGCGCGTGCAGGGCGGTGACCAACGACCAGACGAATAAGCCGACGCCATACACCACGCGTGCGCCGAGTCGATCAATTAAAAATCCACCGGGAATCTGTAGCGCAGCGTAGATCCAGCCAAAAGCGGAAAAAATCAAACCCATCTCCAGCGGCGTGAAGCGCAGTTCACCGGCCATTTCTGTGGCCGCTACGGACAAGTTTGTGCGATCCATATAGTTGATAATGATGTTGATAAACACCAGGCCGAGCATCAGAAAGCGCGTACGACCGGCGCGCACGCTGGTAACGCTGGGGGTAAGAGGGTGTTCTGTCATGGTGCGGCTCTCCCTGAATGAAGAGGTGTTTCTTTAATAGAAACGTTTGTGGGTGAATTTGGCGAATGTGTTGCGTTTAATTTGCGAGCGCGGATACGTTAAAACAGCAGAGTGCCCGAACTTTCTATGGATTCAAAACTCAGAGCATCACGCATGGTAATGTGTTTTGGGTTTAGCCATAGTGGCGACCTGCAAATTAGATCCCTCAAGGAGGACTTTCGTGAAACTGAAAGCACTGGCGCTGGCCGCCGTAATGAGCACCGGCGCACTGTCCGGTTTTGTCCACGCGGATGAGTTGCCGAATGGGCCGCATGTGGTGACCTCTGGCCAGGCAAGCGTTGATGCCACGCCCGATATCGCGACGCTCGCTATCGTGGTGAATGTTTCGTCGAAAGATGCGGCGGAAGCGAAAAAACAAGCCGATGACCGCGTGGCGCTATATTTCGATTTCCTGCAAAAAAATGGCATCGAGAAAAAAGATATTGATGCGGCGAACCTGAGTACCCAGCCTGAATACGATTACACCAAAGAGGGTAAATCGGTGCTGAAGGGCTATCGCGCTGAGCGCCAGGTGCAGGTTACCTTGCGGACACTGGATAAGCTGAATGAGCTGCTGGACGGCGCGCTGAAATCGGGTCTGAATGAAATTCGCTCGGTGGAGTTGGGCGTCGCTAACCCAGACAACTATAAAGAGCAGGCGCGTAAAGTGGCGATTGCGAATGCGACCAAGCAGGCCAGCGCGCTGGCGGAAGGCTTCAACGCTAAGCTGGGTTCGGTGTACAGCATTCGTTATCACGTGGCTAACTACCAGCCAATGCCGATGGCGCGGATGTATAAAGCCGCGGCCGCACCGGCGGATACCACCGCGCAGCAAACGTATGAGCAGCAAAGCATTCACTTTGACGATCAGGTGGATGTGGTATTCGAAATCAAACCGAATACCCCTTAATGCAGAAGGGCGCCGCGGCGCCCTTTTTAATCGTTAGTATCCTGGCGCAGCACACGATGCCCGTGCGCAATCAGCGCATCGGTAACGCTGCGCATTAAGCGGCTTTCTGGCGCGAAACGGTGCCAGTACAGCATGCGGCGCTGGTATAACCCTGGCGTCAAATCCACCAAATCGCCCTGCGCCAGTTCGCGCTCAATCTGCAAATGCGGAATCATGCAGCATACCGAACCCTGACGCGCTAACTGCACAAAAGCTTCCGAGGAGTTGACGATGTGGCACGGCACGCTGCCGGGCGACAGATCAAAGTTCTGTTGTAAAAACGCCTGATGCATATCATCCAAATGATCAAACGCCACCGCAGGCGCTTTGAGCAGCGCCGAACGCGTGACGCCATTTGGGAAATAGCGTGCAGCGAAATCCGGCGAGGCACAGAACAGATAATCCAGCGCGCCCAGTTGATCAACCAGGCAACTCGGCAGCGGCTGTGGCTGAATACTCACCGCGCCGACCACTTCACCGCGACGTAAGCGCTCTTGCGTGCGGGTTTCATCTTCTACCTGCAAATTCAGGCGCACCGGTGAATCGGCCAGCACATCTTTTAGCGCGGGCAGCAGCCAGGTGGCCAAACTGTCGGCGTTGACCGCCAGCGACAGCAGCAGCGGCGTCGTGCCGCCGTTATCGTCGCCCAGCCACTCCTCTTCCAGCAGCTCAACCTGATGTAATAACGCCAGCAGCTTCTGCCCTTGTTCCGTTGGGCGCGGCGGCACGGTACGCACCAGGAGCGGCTGACCAAATAAATTTTCCAGCTGTTTAATGCGCTGTGAAACCGCAGATTGCGTAATGCAGAGTTTCTGGGCAGCGCGTTCAAAACCGCGCTCACGAATCACAGCATCCAGCGCCTGAAGCGTTCGATAATCCGGGCGTTTCATTGTTTTTCTCTCTCGTTCAGGGTGGACGTTACTATGCCATAAACCGGCAAAATTGTGATGCGGCGCGTTTTTGCGGGCTAGATTCCAAAGACTTAACTCCGCGACTTAACAGCCGCGCTTTTTTATGACGCCTTGTTTTATACTACGCGCACTTCGATGTCGCACAGGTTTTAAACATATCATGACCCAGGATGAACTGAAAAAAGCGGTAGGTTGGGCTGCGTTGCACTACGTTGAACCCGGCACCATTGTTGGCGTGGGCACCGGTTCAACGGCGGCGCATTTTATAGATGCGCTCGGCACCATGAAGGATCAAATTGAAGGCGCGGTTTCCAGTTCAGAAGCCTCAACCGCGAAACTGAAGTCGCTGGGCATTCATGTCTTTGATTTGAACGAAGTGGATGAGTTGTCGGTGTATGTCGATGGCGCAGATGAAATCAATCCGCATATGCAGATGATCAAAGGCGGCGGCGCGGCGCTGACGCGCGAGAAGATCGTGGCTGCGGTGGCAAAGAAATTTGTGTGTATTGCCGATGCTTCGAAGGAAGTTGATGTGCTGGGACATTTCCCACTGCCGGTAGAAGTGATTCCGATGGCGCGTTCGTTCGTGGCGCGTGAGCTGGTCAAACTTGGCGGCCTGCCCGAGTACCGGCAGAACGTCGTGACGGATAACGGCAACATTATTCTCGACGTGCATAATCTGACCATTCTGGATCCGATTGCGCTGGAAAAAACCATTAATGCGCTGCCAGGCGTCGTGACGGTTGGCCTGTTTGCAACGCGCGGTGCGGATGTGGCGCTAATCGGCACCGCAGACGGCGTTAAAACCATCACCAAATGATCTGCCCGGCGCACGCGCTGCGCCGGTTATTTCCCTCTGCAAAACATCTTTTCTCGTCAGGGTGAAATTCGGTGACTTATGTCACAAAAGATTCATCGACTGCGGGTTCGTACTTCGCTTCACACGCATGTCACGATTTTGTACGGGATTGTGCTGCCTGCGCGTGGGCGCGTGCTGGCAGGCAGGCAATCGTTTGTATTGCTGCGCACGAAATTTTTGATATTTTGACAGAAGGCTAGCTTATGGTAGTCCTCGTTGAATTCTGAATAGGGTCGGGAAATGGCAAAGGTATCACTGGAAAAAGACAAGATTAAGTTCCTGCTGGTGGAAGGCGTTCACCAGAGTGCAGTGGAAAACCTGCGTGCAGCAGGCTACACCAACATCGAATTTCACAAAGGAGCGCTGGATGCGGAGACGCTGAAATCCTCTATCCGCGATGCGCACTTCATTGGTATCCGTTCCCGTACCCAACTGACAGAAGAGATCTTTGCGGCGGCTGAGAAGTTGGTCGCGGTGGGCTGCTTCTGCATCGGCACCAACCAGGTTGACCTGGCTGCGGCTGCGAAACGCGGCGTGCCGGTGTTTAACGCGCCGTTCTCCAACACGCGTTCAGTGGCTGAGCTGGTGATTGGTGAAATGCTGCTGATGCTGCGCGGTATTCCTGAAGCCAACGCTAAAGCGCACCGCGGTATCTGGAATAAAGTGGCCAACGGTTCTTTCGAAGCGCGTGGCAAAAAGCTGGGTATCATCGGCTACGGTCATATTGGGATGCAACTCGGCGTGCTGGCCGAAAGCCTGGGCATGCATGTGTTCTTCTACGACATCGAAAGCAAACTGCCGCTGGGTAATGCCACGCAGGTGCGTCATCTGTCAGATTTGCTCAACATGAGCGATGTGGTCAGCCTGCACGTGCCAGAAACGGCCTCCACCCAGAATATGATTGGTGCTGAAGAGTTGGCACTGATGAAGCCAGGTTCGCTGCTGATTAACGCCGCGCGCGGAACGGTGATCGATATTCCTGCGCTATGTCATGCGTTGGCCAATAAGCATCTGGCGGGGGCGGCCATTGACGTATTCCCGGTTGAACCTGCAACCAACAGCGATCCGTTCAACTCTCCGCTGTGCGAATTCGACAACGTGATCCTGACGCCGCACATTGGTGGTTCCACCCAGGAAGCGCAGGAGAATATCGGCACCGAAGTAGCAGGCAAGCTGGCGAAATACTCGGACAACGGTTCTACGCTCTCTGCGGTTAACTTCCCGGAAGTGTCGCTGCCGATGCACGGTGCGAGCGCCAGCCGTTTGCTGCACATCCACGAAAACCGTCCTGGCGTGCTGACAGCGATTAACCTGATCTTTGCGGAGCAGGGCATCAACATCGCTGCGCAATATCTGCAAACCACGCCGGTTATGGGTTATGTGGTAATTGATATCGATGCAGAAGAAGATGTGGCGGATAAAGCGCTACAGCTGATGAAAGCGATTCCGGGCACTATTCGCGCCCGTCTGCTGTACTGATTGCTGAGGGCGCCGCTGGCGCCCTTTGTTTTACGGCCATTGCCACAATTTCGACGGCGTCATAATGGCGGGTAATGGAACATCCCATGCGGCGACCGGCAGCGTTTCTACGCGCTGACAGTCGTGCGCAATCCCCACCGGCAAAAAGTCATGCTGCTGCCAGTTCTGTAGCGTGCGATCGTAAAATCCTCCGCCCATACCTAAGCGTTGTCCGTGCTGATCGAACGCCACCAGCGGCACCAGCATCACATCCAATTGATCTAGCGTCGCCATTTGCGTGATGTCTAACGCTGGCTCAGGAATGCGTAACTTATTAGGGCTGAGCACGGTATCCGGCGTGTAGTGCAAAAACAGTAAATGTCCGGGTGCGAAAGGGTGCAACACCGGCAGGTAAACCTGCTTTTTTTGATGCCACAATTTGGCGAGCAGCGGACGAGTATTGATTTCACCATCAACAGATAAAAACAGTGCAATGCGCTGCGCGTTAGCAATAGGTGCAAAATTGACAGCGTGCTCAGCGAGCTGATCGGCGGCCTGTTCCTGTTGCTCAGGCGTGAGATTGCGGCGCAAATGGCGCACGTGCTGGCGAATGTCGTGGCGGTCGAGAAGTGAAGGTGTTGACATGATATCCCCGGCAGTAGCGGCTATTGCAGCCACTATATCATGCGAACCGGGGAATATAGGTTGGAACTAAGAAGAGATCTCCGAGATGCCGCCGCAGGCTGTAACCCTTGAACCCTTGGTTCAAGGTGAGTATGCCGTCGCAACCATCAGGCTTCTCGGACGAACCGAGCATGCTCACAGGCTACAGAGCGTCACACTCTGTTGGTATGAAATATCGGCTCAGGGGACTGGCCCGCTTGCAAACATCTCAGAGAAAATTGACTTCATCGTTACTCTAGCACGAGAACCATGAAGTGTTATTCGAAATTAGGGCCCTGGCGATCAGTTATGCGACCTTGCTCAACTAACGCTTGTTCAATGGTCTGCTGCAGCATACGGATACGTTGTTCCATGTTGGCTGCATAGTCGCGCGTCTTACCTTTTTCTTGTGCCAGCTCGTGGCAAATGTTTAACGCGGCGATGAACACCAGTTGCTCTGTATTGGTGACTCTAGTGCGAACTTTTAAATCTTGCAACCGTTGATTGAGGTCCTCAGCTGCCAGATTCAGCGCATCTTGCTGTTCAGGCGGACAATTCACTCTCAATGAACGACCAAAAATCTGAATATCTACTGGTTGTGCAGACATGCCACCATCCTAACTGATTACTTCGTTCGCATCCCCCATACCATTCAATGGGTTGGGAGGTGCGCAACTATATCTACCCGAGTTATAAGATACAACCCCTTTTCTGGAAACCCAGAGGCACCTGGTGGTAGCATAACACGAACTTATTCTGCCAACGACGACCAAAGCTTATGTCCTTACAGAACGCAACGCCTACTTACAACGCGCTGGCCGCGGCACTTTCACAGCAAGGTGTCGGCATGACGCCAGCCGAAATGCACGGATTACTCTCTGGAATCTTGTGCGGCGGCAATCAGGATCCCAGCTGGAAAACGATGGTTCACGATCTCACCAACGAAGGCATGGCATTTTCGCAAAGCCTGTCGCAACCGCTGCAAGCGCTGCATGAAAGCCTGACCAACACCCTGGAAGATGAAGGATTTCTGTTCCAGTTGATGCTGCCTGACGACGACGATATCACCGTGTTTGACCGTGCCGATGCGCTGGCTGGCTGGGTGAATCACTTCCTGCTCGGGTTAGGCGTCACGCAGCCCAAGCTGGAAAAAGTCACGGGCGAAACGGGTGAAGCGATTGACGATCTGCGCACCATCGCGCAACTCGGTTACGATGAAGATGAAGATCAGGAAGAGTTGGAGCAGTCGCTGGAGGAGGTGATTGAATACGTGCGCGTCGCCGCGCTGCTGTGTCACGACACGTTCGCCCGCCAGCATCAGCCCACCGCCCCAGAAGTGAAAAAGCCTACGTTACACTAAGCGCGTCATGCGGGTACGTTGTTGCCCGTCTTCAACAGGGAGTGCAAACATGATTACTCTGGAAACTTTCCAGCAACGTCGTCAGGCGCTGATTGCTAAGATGGCACCCGGCAGCGCCGCATTGATTTTTGCTGCACCTGAAGTGACGCGCAGCAACGACACCGAATATAACTTTCGCCAAAACAGCGATTTCTGGTATTTCACCGGTTTTAACGAACCGCAAGCGCTGCTGGTTTTGATCAAGAGCGATGACAAGCACAACCACAGCGTGCTGTTTAATCGTACACGCGATCTTACCGCCGAAATTTGGTTTGGCCGTCGCCTCGGGCAAGATGCTGCTCCCGCCAGGCTTGGCGTTGACCGTGCCTTGCCGTGGGATGATATCGACGAACAGCTGCACCAGTTGCTCAATGGCCTCGATGTGGTTTATCACGCGCAGGGCGAATATGCCGAAGCGGATCAACGCGTCTTTAGCGCGTTGGAAAAACTGCGGCGCGGCTTCCGACAAAATCTCAGTGCGCCGAGCACCGTCACCGATTGGCGTCCGTGGGTGCATGAAATGCGCCTGTTCAAAAGTGAAGCAGAGATTGAAATTCTGCGCCGTGCCGGAAAGATCAGCGCGCTAGCGCATACTCGTGCGATGCAAACCTGCCGTCCGGGCATGTTTGAATATCAGCTGGAGGGGGAAATTCATCATGAATTTAACCGTCACGGCGCACGCTTTCCTTCCTACAACACCATTGTTGGCGCGGGCGAAAACGGCTGCATCCTGCATTACACCGAAAATGAGAGTGAAATGCGCGACGGCGATTTAGTGTTGATCGATGCGGGCTGTGAATTCCACGGCTACGCTGGCGACATCACGCGCACCTTCCCGGTAAACGGCAAGTTCAGCCAGCCGCAGCGCGAAATCTACGACATCGTGTTGGCCTCGTTGTACCAGGCGCTTTCTATGTTCCGCCCGGGTATCAGCATTCATGACGTGAATGATGAAGTGGTGCGCATCATGATCACCGGCCTGGTCGATCTCGGCATCCTCGACGGCAACATCGACACCCTGTTTGAAGAGCAGGCGCATCGCCCGTTCTTTATGCACGGTTTGGGCCATTGGTTGGGGCTGGATGTGCACGATGTGGGTGATTACGGCACGCCAAGCCGCGATCGCCTGCTTGAGCCTGGCATGGTGCTTACCGTAGAACCGGGTTTGTACATCGCGCCCGATGCCAAAGTGCCACCGCAATATCGCGGCATTGGCATTCGTATCGAAGATGACATTGTTATCACTGCGGACGGCAACGAAAATCTTACCGACAGCGTGGTAAAAGACGCTGACGCGATTGAAGCTTTAATGGCAGCGGCGCGCCACGCATGAGCATTTTAATTGCAGGCGGCGGCATGACCGGTGCCACGTTGGCGCTGGCCATTTCCCATCTGACGCAAGGCCAGCTTCCCGTCACCTTAATTGAGCGCAGCCAGCCGGATAGCCGCAAGCATCCGGGCTATGACGGTCGCGCCATCGCCTTGGCCGCAGGAACGTGTCAACAGCTCGCGGATATTGATGTGTGGCGCTCGCTCGCCGATTGCGCCACGCCGATCACCGACATTCACGTTTCCGATCGTGGCCACAGCGGCCTGGTTTCGCTGAAGGCCGATGAGTTTCACTTGTCTGCTTTAGGCCAGGTGGTGGAACTGTTTGATGTTGGCCAGCGTCTGTTTCAGCGCCTGAAAAGTGCGCCTGGCGTCACCGTGCGCTGCCCGGCTCACGTCACGTCCGTTGAGCGCAGCGCTGAAAGCGTGCAGGTCACGCTTAACAGCGGCGAGCAGTTAACCGGAGCGCTGCTGGTCGCCGCAGACGGCACGCGCTCGGCGCTGGCCGCGTCATGCGGCATGACCTGGCAGCGCGACGATTATCAGCAGCTGGCGGTCATCGCGAACGTCACTACGCAGCTGCCGCATCAAGGCCGCGCATTTGAGCGCTTTACTGAATTTGGCCCGCTGGCGCTGCTGCCGATGTCGGGCAATCGCATGTCGCTGGTGTGGAGTCATCCACTTGAGGCGCAGGCAAGCCTTCAGCAGTGGGACGACGCCACGTTCTTACGCGCCCTGCAACGTGCCTTTGGCTGGCGTTTGGGACGTTTTACGCATACCGGCCAGCGCGAAATTTATCCGTTGGCGCTGCACACCGCGCAACGTCAGGTGACGCATCGCCTGGCGCTGGTGGGGAATGCGGCGCAAACACTGCATCCGATTGCCGGGCAAGGCTTTAACCTTGGTTTGCGTGATGTGATGTCACTAGCTGAAACCCTGGCAGCGGCACACCGCCAGCAGCAGGACCCGGGCAGCTACGCGGTACTGCAACATTTTGCCGCGCGGCGTCAGCCGGATCGCGCCGCGACGATTGGTGTCACTGATGGTTTAGTGCGGGTGTTTGCCAACCGTTATGCGCCGTTAGTGGCAGGACGACAAATTGGGCTGGTGGTCATGGACCATCTGCCGTGGCTGCGAAACCCACTTGCCGCGCGCACGCTCGGCTGGGTAAAGCGTTAAGCATGAATTAAGGGGCAGCAATGCAAACTTTTGATGTGGCTATCGCCGGTGGCGGCATGGTGGGTTTAGCCGTGGCGTGTGGATTGCAAGGTAGCGGTTTACGCGTCGCCGTGCTGGAAAAAGCACCTGAACCCCGGTTTGATCCGGCTGCCGCAGCGTCGATTCGCGTCTCCGCCATCAATGCTGCCAGTGAACGTCTGCTGCAAAAGCTGGACGTCTGGTCTACCGTTCTTAGCCTGCGCGCCAGCTCCTATCACGGCATGGAAGTGTGGGATCAGGACAGCTTCGGCTCAATCAGCTTTGATGACGAGCAGCAAGGCCTCTCACATCTCGGCCATATTATTGAAAATGACGTGATTCACAGCGCGTTGTGGCAGCGCGCGAACCAGTGCAGCGACATCACGCTGCTCGCGCCTGCGCAGTTGCAACAGGTGGCGTTTGGCGATAACGAAGCGTTCATTACGCTGCAAGATGGCGGCATGATGAGCGCACGTTTGATGATCGCTGCCGACGGAGCTAACTCGTGGCTGCGCAATAAAGCCGACATTCCGCTTACCTTCTGGGATTACGATCATCATGCGCTGGTGGCGAATATTCGCACTGACATGCCGCATGATGCCATTGCGCGACAGGTCTTCCACGGCGACGGCATTTTGGCCTTTTTGCCGATGCAGGATCCGCACCTGAGTTCCATTGTTTGGTCGCTGTCCCCGCAGGAGGCGTCGCGCGTGCAATCGATGCCAGAAGCGCTGTTCAATCAGCAATTATCGGTGGCTTTTGATATGCGTTTAGGGTTATGCCACGTTGAAAGCGAGCGCAAAACCTTCCCGCTGATGGCACGCTATGCGCGTAATTTTGCCGCCCATCGTCTGGCGCTGGTTGGCGACGCTGCGCACACCATTCATCCGCTGGCGGGGCAAGGGGTAAATCTTGGCTTCATGGATGCCGCAGAGCTGATTGGCGAAATTCGACGTTTGCATCAGGAAGGCAAAGATATTGGTCAGCACCTCTATTTGCGTCGTTACGAACGCAGCCGCAAGCATAGCGCCGCCATGATGCTGGCAGGTATGCAGGGGTTCCGCGAGCTGTTTGCTGGTCAGCATCCGGCCAAAAAACTGCTGCGCGATGTGGGGCTGAAATTGGCGGATACGTTGCCAGGCGTGAAACCCCTGATGCTTAAACAGGCGATGGGGCTAAATGATATGCCCAGTTGGATACGCTAACTTTCCCCGCTAACGGCGCCTGATCAGGCGCCGTTTTTTTTTGTTGCACTATCCTGATGCAGCGCTGCACCTTAATTGCGCCTCGTTTGAATTATTCTAATTTAAGGCCCTTATTCGCATTACTTTATCTAATGTAAGTGCTTATGCGCTGCCGCGCCGTTTCACGTAGTTGCGGCGATGATTCCATTATTTTGCTGTATCAAAGTGCATGAGATGTATTTTGTGCGTGGTTAATCACAAAAATGCAGTGAATTGTGCTGGCTGTTATTCGATGCGATGTGGAAAGGTGGTAGTGTTTCGCCCTCGTTTTCCTCATGGTTAATTGCCATGAACGGTGATAAGTTCAGCCTAAAGAGAACGTTTGCGTCGACCTATTCCGGCGGCGCAGGCGCGTCACACTCACTTGTTTTCACAGGATGGTTATGACTCAGCAAACGCCTCTATTCGAACAGCATCAAGCCTGCGGTGCGCGCATGGTGGATTTCCACGGTTGGATGATGCCGCTGCATTACGGCTCACAAATGGATGAGCATCATGCGGTGCGCAGCGATGCCGGTATGTTTGATGTATCACACATGACCATCGTTGATCTGCACGGTGTGCGTACCCGCGAATTCCTGCGTTATCTGCTGGCGAATGACGTCGCCAAACTGACCCAGCCCGGCAAGGCGCTGTATACCGCAATGTTAAATGCCTCGGCTGGCGTCATTGATGATTTGATTGTTTACTTTATGACCGAAGATGACTTTCGTCTGGTGGTCAACTCCGCCACGCGTGAGAAAGATTTGGCGTGGATTACGCAACACGCGCAGCCGTTCGGCATTGAAATCACTGAACGCGATGATCTGGCGCTGATTGCCGTACAAGGCCCGAACGCCCAGCAAAAAGCGCAGACGGTGTTCAGCGCGGCGCAGCGTGACGCGGTAGCCGGCATGAAGCCGTTCTTCGGTGTGCAGGCGGAAAATCTGTTTATCGCCACCACCGGTTATACCGGTGAGGCCGGTTATGAAATCGCCATGCCCGCTAACGAAGCGGCGGAATGCTGGCAAAAACTGTTGGCAGCCGGCGTGAAGCCTGCAGGCTTGGGCGCGCGCGATACGCTGCGTCTGGAAGCGGGCATGAACTTATACGGCCAGGAGATGGACGAAGGCGTTTCGCCGCTGGCGGCTAACATGGCTTGGACCATCAGTTGGGAACCGACCGATCGCAATTTCATCGGACGCGAGGCGCTGGAAGCGCAGCGTGAGCACGGCACCGAAAAGTTGGTTGGCCTGATCATGACTGAGAAAGGCGTGCTGCGTAACGGCTTGCCGGTGCGCTTCACCGATCAACAAGGTCAGTCGCAGCAAGGTATTATTACCAGTGGTTCCTTCTCACCGACATTGGGTTACAGCATTGCGCTGGCACGTGTGCCTGCCGGAATTGGCGAGCAGGCGATTGTCGAAATCCGCAATCGCGAGATGCCGGTGAAAGTCACCAAACCGATTTTTGTTCGCGCCGGGAAGCCGGTCGCTCAGTAATTTTTTTCAGGAGAAATGGCCAATGAGCAATGTGCCAAGTGAATTGAAATACCGTGACAGCCACGAATGGGTGCGTAAAGAAGCCGACGGATCCTTTACCGTGGGCATCACCGAACACGCGCAGGAGCTGCTGGGCGATATGGTGTTTGTCGATCTACCTGAAGTGGGGACGACCTTCGCTGCGGGTGATGACTGCGCCGTGGCGGAATCGGTGAAAGCCGCATCAGATATCTATGCGCCGTTAAGCGGCGAAATCATCGCCGTTAACGATCAGCTGGCGGATTCGCCCGAGCTGGTCAACAGCGCGCCATACGCCGAGGGGTGGTTATTCCGCCTGAAAGCCAGCGATGAGTCCGAACTTGACTCCATGCTCGACGCCGAAGCATATAAAGGCGCTATCGACGAGTAAAAGGTAGCGGCAGAAGGTACCGCACCGCGGTGCCTTCTTTTTTTATCTGCGTGATTAAATGCCATTTTTGTAACCCAGCCCGATTCAGGATGTACTGCAAATGACCCAGACTCTCAGCCAGCTTGAACACAACGGTGCATTCATTGAGCGCCACATCGGTCCAACGCCAGAACAACAGGCGCTTATGCTGGAGGCGATTGGTGCCAGCTCTTTAGCGTCGTTGATCGGTTCTATTGTTCCAGCTGATATCCAGCTGCCAGGCCCACCTGCGGTGGGTGATGCGGCGACCGAGCAGCAAGCGCTGGCGGAGCTGAAAGCCATTGCCAGTCAAAATCATCGCTACAAATCCTGGATCGGCATGGGCTACAGCGCGGTGATTACGCCGCCAGTCATCCTGCGTAATATGCTGGAAAATCCGGGCTGGTACACCGCGTATACGCCGTATCAGCCAGAAGTGTCGCAGGGTCGTCTTGAGGCGTTGCTGAACTTCCAAACTTTGACGCTGGATTTAACCGGCCTGGATATCGCTTCTGCTTCCCTGCTCGACGAAGCCACTGCCGCAGCGGAAGCAATGGCCATGGCGAAGCGCGTCAGCAAACTGAAAAATGCGGCCAAGTTCTTTATCGCCGATGACATTCATCCTCAAACGCTGGATGTGGTGCGTACTCGCGCGGAAACCTTTGGTTTCGAACTCATTATTGATCGTCCCGACAAGGCGCTCGATCACGACGATCTGTTCGGCGTGCTGCTGCAACAGGTGGGCACCTATGGGGAAGTACACGATTACCGCGCACTGATCGGCGAACTGAAAAGCCGCAAAGTGGTGGTGAGCGTGGCAGCCGATTTTATGGCGCTGGTGCAGTTGGAGGCGCCAGGTAAGCAGGGCGCTGATATCGTCTTTGGCTCAGCACAGCGGTTCGGCGTGCCGATGGGTTACGGCGGTCCGCATGCTGCCTTTTTTGCCAGCCGCGATGAACACAAACGTTCGATGCCAGGCCGCATCATTGGCGTATCCCGTGATGCCGCAGGCAACACCGCGCTGCGTATGGCGATGCAAACCCGCGAGCAACATATCCGTCGTGAAAAAGCCAACTCCAACATCTGTACTTCGCAGGTGCTGCTGGCGAATATCGCTGGTTTATATGCGGTTTATCACGGCCCCGCCGGCCTGAAACGCATCGCTGCACGCATTCATCGCCTCACCAGCATCCTGGCAGCGGGCGTGCAGAATGGCGGCTTAAAACTGCGTCATAACAGCTGGTTCGATACCTTAACGCTCGACGTTGCCGACAAAGCGGCGGTGCTGAATCGCGCCCTGAGCTTTGGCGTTAACCTGCGCAGCGACGTGCTCAACGGCGTGGGCATTACGCTGGATGAAACCGCGACGCGTGAAGATGTGCAAACGCTGTTTGATATCTTGCTGGGCGATGGGCACGGGCAAGACATCGATGCGCTGGATGCCGCTGTAGCGGCTGAAAACAGTGCCATTCCGGCCGGTCAGCTGCGCGCGAGCGAATTCCTGACGCACCCGGTGTTCAACCGCCATCACAGTGAAACAGAGATGATGCGCTACATGCACAGCCTTGAGAAAAAGGATCTGGCGCTGAATCAGGCGATGATCCCGCTGGGCTCGTGCACGATGAAGCTCAATGCCGCAGCCGAAATGATCCCGATCACCTGGCCGGAATTCGCAGAACTGCATCCGTTCTGCCCGGCAGAGCAGGCATCGGGTTATTTGCAGATGATCGGCCAGCTGTCGCAGTGGCTGGTGCAGTTGACCGGTTACGATGCGCTCTGCATGCAGCCCAATTCGGGCGCACAGGGCGAATATGCGGGCCTGCTGGCGATTCGTCGCTATCACGAAAGCCGCAACGAAGGCGGCCGGAATGTTTGCCTGATCCCGAGTTCGGCGCACGGTACCAATCCGGCTTCAGCGCAAATGGCTGGCATGGCGGTGGTAGTGGTGGCCTGTGATAAACAGGGCAATATCGACCTCGGCGACCTGCGTGAAAAAGCCGCGCAGGTGGGTGATGCGCTGTCATGCATCATGGTGACTTACCCCTCTACGCACGGCGTGTATGAAGAAACCATCCGTGAAGTGTGCGAAATCGTGCATCAGCACGGCGGCCAGGTTTATCTCGATGGTGCCAACATGAACGCGCAGGTCGGCATTACTACGCCAGGCTACATTGGCGCGGACGTTTCGCATCTGAACCTGCATAAAACCTTCTGCATTCCGCACGGCGGCGGCGGACCCGGCATGGGACCCATCGGCGTGAAGGCGCATCTGGCTCCATTTGTGCCGGGTCACAGCGTAGTGCAAATCGATGGCATGTTGACGCAGCAGGGTGCCGTTTCTGCCGCGCCATTTGGTAGCGCATCGATTCTGCCAATTAGCTGGATGTATATCCGTATGATGGGCGCGGAAGGCTTGAAGCAGGCAAGTTCGGTGGCGATTCTTAACGCCAACTACATTGCCAGCCGACTGCAATCGGCCTATCCGATCCTGTACGCAGGGCGTGATGGTCGCGTGGCGCACGAATGTATTCTCGACATTCGCCCGTTGAAAGAGCAAACCGGCATTAGCGAGTTGGATATCGCGAAACGTTTAATCGATTACGGTTTCCACGCGCCAACCATGTCATTCCCGGTGGCCGGTACGCTGATGGTTGAGCCAACCGAATCAGAAAGTAAAATCGAGCTGGACCGCTTTATCGATGCCATGCTTTCGATTCGCATGGAAATTGATCGCGTTGCCGATGGTGAATGGCCGCTGAACGATAATCCGCTGGTTAACGCACCGCACACGCAAACGGAAATCGTGGGCGACTGGTCACATCCATATAGCCGCGAACTGGCGGTATTCCCGGCCGGCAGCGCCAATAAATATTGGCCAACCGTAAAGCGCCTGGATGATGTGTTTGGTGACCGCAACGTATTTTGTAGCTGCGTTCCCATCAGCGAATATCAATAGCCTGGCCGTCATAGTTTGAGCCACAACCGCGCTGGCTACGCTTTCTCATCCCGTTCACGCGGGCGCGTGAGCGTCAAAGGACGAGCCAGCTTGCGGCCTGGCTGCAACTCAACCTGTTCAGGCTCAGTAAAGCTGCCAAAGACGCTAATGCGAAAGGCCGAACCCTCGGCCTTTTTTATTAGGAGAAAATCATGGATCTGGCTTTAGTTACCGGCGCAAGCCGGGGTATTGGTCGCGCAAGCGCGCTGCTGCTGGCGCAGGCCGGTTATCGCGTGGCGGTGAATTTCCGCCAGCGGGAAGGGGAAGCGCTCTGCGTAGTAAACGAAATCGAGCAGCTCGGCGGCAGCGCATTTGCGGTGCAGGCTGATATCGCCAGCGAAGCGCAGGTGCTGCACTTGTTTCAGCAGCTGGATCAGCAAGACGGCGCGCTTCGGGTGTTGGTGAATAATGCCGGAATTCTCTCTACCCAATGTCGCGTTGAGGATCTGGATGCCGAGCGTATTCAGCGTGTATTTGCTACCAATGTCACCGGCACTTTTCTCTGCTGCCGTGAAGCGGTAAAACGCATGGGTACGCATCATGGTGGTTTGGGCGGTTCGATTGTCAACGTTTCATCGGCTGCATCGCGGTTGGGCGCACCGGGCGAATACGTGGATTACGCGGCCTCCAAGGGGGCGATGGATTCGCTGACCAAAGGGTTATCACTGGAAGTGGCGGCGCAGGGCATTCGCGTTAACAGCGTGCGGCCAGGATTGATCTATACCGAAATGCATGCGGACGGCGGCGAGCCGGGACGGGTAGATCGCTTAGCCCAATCGTTACCCATGCAGCGCGGCGGTCACGCCGATGAAATCGCGCAGGCCATTGTTTGGCTGGCGAGCGATGCGGCATCTTACGTTACCGGCACCTTCATTGATGCGGCCGGTGGCCGCTGAGAATCGGGTTGGCACTGTGGCCAACCCGTTCGCAAAGTCTGCGAGTCTTATAAGATCTCACCATTGCTGGCGATAACCTGCTGATACCAGGCGAAGCTCTTTTTCTTTGAACGCGCCAGCGTGCCGGAACCATCATCGTGTTTATCCACATGGATAAAGCCGTAGCGCTTGCTGTACTGCCCGGTGGTGAACGACACGCAATCAATGCAGCCCCAAGGCGTGTAACCCAGCAGATCCACGCCATCCAGCGCCACCGCCTTTTTCATCTCTTCAATGTGCGCACGCAGATAATCGATGCGGTAATCATCTTCGATCAGGCCGTTGGCATGCGGTTTATCAATTGCGCCAAAGCCGTTCTCGACAATAAATAGCGGCTTTTGATAGCGCTCATACAGCGAGTTCAGCGTATAGCGCAGGCCAACGGGATCAATTTGCCAGCCCCAGTCCGACGCCTTCACATGCGGATTGGGCACCACGCCTTCAAAACCGGTGATCGGGTCATCGACTCCGCTGGCTTGAGTGTTGACCGCATTGCTCATGTAGTAACTGAAACCGATGTAATCGCAGCAGCCCTGGCGCAGGGTTTCGGCATCGTCCGCTGCCATTGCAATCTGATACCCTTTGCGCGCCCACTCTTTCAAGGTGTAAGCCGGGTAGGCGCCACGCATCTGCACATCGCTGAATACGTAACGTTGATGCATCGCTTCCTGCGCCAGCATCACATCATCGGGATGACAAGAAAACGGATAAACCGGCACCATCGCAATCATGCAGCCAATCTGGAAAGCAGGGTTAATTTCGTGGCCGCGCTTCACCACTTTCGCGCTGGCAACAAACTGGTGATGCATCACTTGATACAGCGTTTGCTCCGGCTTGTCGTGCTCGGTGAACACCACGCCAGAACAACAATAACCGAACAGCGGATACTGCCAGTTGCGCTGGTTGTTGATTTCGTTGAAGGTCATCCAATATTTCACTTTGTGCTGGTAGCGCGTCATTACGACCTCGCTAAAACGCACAAAGAAATCGACCACTTTGCGGTTTGCCCAGCCGCCATACTCTTTCACCAAGTGGTAAGGCATTTCAAAGTGGGAAAGGGTAATCACCGGTTCGATGCCGTGCTTTAGCAGCTCATCAAACAGGTCATCATAGAATTGCAGGCCAGCTTCATTTGGCTGTAGCTCGTCGCCGTTGGGGAAGATACGCGTCCAGGCAATGGAGGTGCGGAAGCATTTGAAGCCCATCTCCGCAAACAGCGCCACATCGTCTTTATAGTGCGAATAAAATTCAACGGCTTGATGATTGGGATAATGTTTGCCTGGTTGCACGCCATCAGTGATCACGCGATCCACGCCGTGCGCGCCGCCGGTCAGCACATCGGCAATGCTGACGCCTTTGCCGCCTTGATCCCACCCGCCTTCAACCTGATGCGCGGCTACCGCACCACCCCAAAGAAACCCTTTTGGTAACTGCAATCCTTCATTCATTGGCGAACCTCATTACGCTGTTGGCACATTAAATTACCGGCAGTGTAACAAGCGACTTATTAAAGTCACGCTATAACAACGCGCGGAATATGTAACCTGTTACGCGCGAAAAACAACGTGTTTTAAAGCGTTGTGAAGCGGGAAATAGATCGCCCCAGCGTTTCCAAAATATAAATCACCGGCACTTGCGTGGTGATATCAAGGCGGTCGCCAAGTTTTACCTGCGGCATGTGATACGAGATATTGAAGTCGGCTATTTTCGCCAGCGAGCAGCTTTCCTGATTGGTTATCGAGATGATTTTGCAGTGATTCAGGCTGAACTGATGGGCAAAGCGCAGAATCTCTTCTGTTTCACCCGATACCGAAAGAATAATTGCCAATGCATTTTCATAGGCGCTTTTGCTGACCGGATAATAGGGATCGTCGATATGATGACTGAACTTACCAATATTAGAAAAGAAACGTGCACCATATTTTCCCATGCTGCCAGAGGTGCCGGCCCCAATAAAGAAAATGTGTTCGGCTTGCATAATCATCTGTGCAGCGGCGGCGATCTGCTGATCAAATTCATCATTATGAATGCTTTTAAAGAAGCTGAGCATTTCACCGACGCCAGAAGGCGCGATCGCTGGCGCGGTATTTTCCTGCGCTAAACGAAAGCGAATGCGAAATTCCGACCAGCCATCGCAATGCATCTTGCGGCAAAAACGCAGTACGGTTGTGGTGGAAACGCCCGCTTCGGCGGCCAGTTCGCGGATGGTCATGTAACTGACACTTTCCCGATGTTTGATGATGAAGTGGTAAACCTGCATCTCAAGCTCATTTAGCAGGGAAAGATCGCTGTGTGAAAACATGCGGCGGCGCTCTCAGCAAAAGGGCGATCAGTGTAACAGATTGAATCAGCGTCAAGCTGTCACAGCTGATCACAGAATTTTTAAGCTTACATGTGTACTCTGAAATTTTTCTTCGCTACTCTGTTGCACACATAAAGTACAGTTATCCTCTTCGACATTCAGGAATCACTCTTTATGGTTAAACACCCGGTTTTGGCGCAGGGATATTCAGTGGCGGAAGAGATTGCCAACAGCGTAAGCCATGGCATTGGCTGCGTGTTTGGCATCGTTGGTTTGATTTTGCTGCTGGCGCAAGCGATGGAAATGCAAGCTGATATCACCACCATCACCAGCTACAGCTTGTACGGCGGCAGCATCATCGTGCTGTATCTCGCCTCTACGCTGTATCACGCGATTCCTCATCAAAAAGCGAAATACTGGTTAAAGAAGTTTGACCATTGCGCGATCTATCTCTTGATTGCCGGTACCTACACGCCTTTCCTGCTGGTGGGTTTGAAGTCACCGCTGGCGCAGGGTTTGATGGTGGTGATTTGGAGCATGGCGCTGCTCGGCATCCTGTTCAAACTGGCGTTTGCGCACCGCTTTGAAGCGTTATCGTTGGTGACGTATCTCGGGATGGGGTGGTTGTCGCTGGTCGTGATTTATCAATTGGCCATGAAGCTGTCGGCGGGTGGCGTATGGCTACTGGCTGCGGGCGGCGTAGTGTATTCACTGGGCGTGATATTTTATGCCTCGCGCCGCATTCCCTACAGCCATGCCATCTGGCACGGATTTGTGCTCGGCGGCAGCGTGCTGCACTTCTGCGCAATTTATTTCTATGTAATGTAAAAATGGCGGCTTACGCGCCGCCATTCTGTATTACTCCGCTAATGAATAGGGCAACGGCTGAATCGTCAGCTTGCCGCCTTCGTCGCCTTCCACACGAAATACGCTGTCCGCTTCTTGATCGTTGTTCATGACCACCTGCACCCATACGCTGCCATCATCCAGCTGCACGCCGCTGAGCACGGTGCCGGTACGACGCCATTTATCGCCCATCTGCAACTCCAGCGCACCGCCAGCGGTGGGCACTTTGCTGGCATTGCCCGCCAGCCAGTACATCGCGCGCTTGTTGGCGCCACGGAACTTGGCGCGTGCCACCATTTCCTGTCCGGTATAGCAGCCTTTTTTAAAGCTGATCGCGTCGAGCGCTTGCAGGTTGGTGGCCTGCGGGATCAGCTGCGCGCTGGTGGCGGAGTCGATAACGGGCAGGCCAGCTTCGATATCCAGCGCCAGCCATTGCAGGCTATCGTTAAATTGCGCTTCGTCGGCCAGCTTCGCTTTCAGCGCTTCCGCCTGCGCTGGGGAGGTGATCAGCATAAAACGTTCGGCAGGCTGCGCGAACCACAGCAGCGTGCTGTCCTCCTGCTGCACCACTGGCGTTTCGGCGTCTGGCAGGCTGGCGAAGACATTTGCCAGCGCGGCGCGCGCCTGAAAACCGGCTACGCCGAGCAGCACCGCATCATCATCAGCAACCATCGTGACTTTCGCGAAAACCGCATATTTCTTGAGTTCAGTCAGCTGCTGCTCGCGTAAATTGCGGCGCACCACGTAGGCGTAACCCGCGCCGCGATGGAACAGGCGCAGGTTGCTCCACATTTTTCCTTTGGCATCACAGTGCGCGGCTGGACGGTGTTGCGTGGCATCCATGGCCGCCACGTCCAACGTGAGCTGGCCTTGCAAATATGACGTGCTGTCATTGCCTTGCACCGCAACCAGCGCCCATTCATCGAGCGACATCAAGGTCAAAGGCAGGCGCGAAGCAGCAGCAGGCTGGCGGGGCGGAAGGGTGAAAATAGGCATGAGTGATTCCTAAATGATGAGGTTTATCCAAAGATATTGTGCTCAATGTTAAAAGAGCAGTGCGGCTTTGCAACCTGTTTACGGAATCTGGCGCACAAATCGCGTGATATCCCTGTATTCAGTGAATGTGCTTTGCGCGCTATCGCACAGGGTAAAATTGTGCGCCTGCACCCGCCGGTAAAAATCTGTACACTGAGCGCGACTGTTTATAGCCGTGGAAAAAGAGACATGGAAATTCATGACAAAGCTCGCGTCCAGTGGGCATGCCGCCGCGGCATGCTGGAGCTGGATATCGCCATCATGCCGTTCTTTAAGTTCGAATATGATTCGCTGAGCGACAGCGACAAGCAGGTATTCATTGCGCTGCTGAAAAGCGACGATCCCGATCTGTTTAACTGGTTAATGAATCACGGCGAACCGGTTGATCCCGAGTTCAAACGCATGGTGCAACTGATCCAGCAGCGCAATCGTGAACGCGGTCCGGTGGCAATGTAATTTGCAGGCGTCGCGCAGCGCCCGGGCGCTGAATGTGACGCTGTATTTAAGTTGTCTTTGCCTGTTATTCAGCCTGAGTTGGCCACCTGAATGGGCGTGGGGCCGGATGCCGATACTGCTGTTACTGCTGCTGGAAGGCTGGCGTAACGAACGTCGTTTAGCACAGCGCGTGGGCTGTTTAGCGCTGGAAGCGGAAGGCGATTGGTTGTGGCAAGGTGCGCGCTGGCAGATGCAGCGGAAGGCGGATTGGCTGCCGTGGGGTGTGTTGCTGGTGTTCAGAAATCAGCAAGGCCAGCGTTGGCGATGGTGGCTGATGCACGACAATATGTCGCCCGGCGAATGGCGCACGTTACGCGCCATAAACTTTGTGCGGGATGTCACAACGCCGCATTAAAGCAGCGCGGCGGTTTCCGTCAGAATCTGTTCACACCACTGCTCAACGCGCGCTTCGCTCTGTTCGTACTGGTTCACATCGTCAAGCGCTAAACCCACGAACTGCGTGCCGTCCGCGGTAAGCGGTTTTTTGCTGGTGAATTCGTAACCGTCCAACGGCCAATAACCCACAAACTGCACGCCCATTGGCTGTAACAGCTCGTGCAGCATGCCTAGCGCATCCAGGAACCACTCCGAATACTCCGCCTGGTCGCCCATGCCGTACAGCGCCACAATTTTGCCACGCAGATTTAGCGTGGTGAGCTGCTGCCAAACCGCTTCCCAATCTTCCTGCAATTCGCCGAAATCCCAGGTAGGAATACCGAGGATCAGCAAATCGTACTGCTCCATCAGCGACGGATCGTCATCTTTTAGATTGTGTAACGTGACTAATTCTTCACCGATAAAGTCGCGAATCTTCTCCGCCGTCATCTCGGTGTAACAAGTGCTGGAACCGTAAAACAAGCCGATATTCATGCAATTAACGCTCTGACATAAACTGACACCGGCGCAATTGTACCAGAAGCAGGCAAGTTTCAGGCATAATGAGCACGAATTCACACGGGCGGAGGCAACAGTGCAGGACAGCGATCTGATCGAACAGTTTCTGGATGCGCTTTGGATTGAGCGCAATCTGGCGCAGAACACGCTGGCGTCTTACCGTCAGGATTTGCAGACGCTGACTGCCTGGCTACAGCACCACGATCGCACCTTGCTGACGCTGGAAGCGCTCGATCTCCAGCAGTTTCTCGCCGAACGGGTGGAAGGCGGCTACAAAGCCACCAGCTCTGCGCGCACCCTCAGCGCTATTCGTCGCATTTGCCAATACCTTTATCGCGAAAAGCTACGCAGCGACGATCCCAGCGCGCTGCTTTCTGCGCCTAAACTGCCGCAGCGGCTGCCAAAAGATCTCAGCGAGAATCAGGTTGAACGTCTGCTGCAAGCGCCGAGTATTGATGTGCCGCTGGAGCTGCGCGACAAAGCGATGCTGGAGTTGCTCTACGCCACCGGACTGCGCGTTTCTGAGCTGGTGGGGTTGACGATCAGCGATGTCAGCCTGCGCCAGGGCGTGGTGCGCGTCATCGGGAAAGGCAATAAAGAGCGTCTGGTGCCGTTAGGTGAAGAAGCCGTTTACTGGCTCGAATACTATATGGAACACGGGCGACCGTGGCTGCTGAATGGACAAACGCTGGATGTGATGTTTCCCAGTCAACGGGCGCAGCAGATGACGCGCCAAACCTTCTGGCATCGCATCAAACACTACGCCACTCTGGCCGGCATCGACAGTGAAAAGCTCTCACCGCACGTGCTGCGGCACGCATTTGCCACACATTTACTGAACCACGGCGCGGATTTGCGCGTCGTACAGATGTTGCTAGGTCACAGCGATCTCTCAACCACGCAAATTTATACGCACGTTGCCACCGAGCGCCTGCGTCTGTTACACCAACAGCATCATCCGCGCGCGTAAATTACGGCAACAAGGAATTGAAATGAAAAAACAGTTAACGATGCTGACATTGTTGGTCAGCGCCTTCAGCGGTTTCGCCCATGCCGACGACAGCGCGATTCAGCAAGCGCTGAAAAAACTCGGCTTGCAACAGGCGGAAATTCAGCCGTCACCGCTGCCGGGCACCAAAACTGTCCTGACTGAAAGCGGCGTGCTTTACGTTTCGGAAGACGGCAAACATATGATCCAGGGGCCGCTGTACGATGTGAGCGGCGCGCAGCCGGTGAACGTCACCAATCAGCTGCTGGAGAAGAGCGTCGCGGCGCTGGAGCCGGACATGATCGTCTACAAAGCGCCGAAAGAGCAGCACGTTATCACCGTGTTCACTGACATCACCTGCGGCTATTGCCGCAAGCTGCATGAGCAAATGGCTGACTACAACGCACTTGGCATCACCGTGCGATATCTGGCGTTTCCGCGTGAGGGCCTGAATGGCCAGGTGGAAAAGGCGATGCGCGCCATCTGGTGCAGCGCCGACCGTAAAAAAGGTTTCGATGCGGCGATGAAAGGCGATACGCCCGCGATGGACGCGCCCGCCAGCTGCAAAATCGATATTGCTCAGCAGTACAAACTTGGCATCCTGTTTGGTATTCAGGGCACGCCAGCGATCCTGACCGATAGCGGCATGATGATTCCAGGCTATCAAGGCCCACAAGAGCTGAAGCAGGTGCTCGACGGCCAAAAAAGGGGCGGTTAATCCACAGTGATGCATTCTGTTGAACTGCGTCGGCGCAGCGTTGAAGCCGACGTCTCGCTCGCCGCCGATCTCCCGCCGCTGCTGCGCCGTCTCTATCTGCAACGCGGCATCAAAGATGCGGCTGAGCTGGAACGCGGTGCCAAATTTTTGCTGCCGTGGCAAACGCTCGGCGGCATTGACGCCGCCGTCAAGCTGCTGCACCAGATGCTGCAAGCCGGTCGGCGCATTGTGGTGGTGGGGGATTTCGATGCCGATGGTGCCACCAGCACCGCGTTGACCGTGCTGGCGCTGCGCAGCATCGGCGG
This sequence comes from uncultured Pantoea sp., assembly GCA_966185695.1. GTDB lineage: Bacteria > Pseudomonadota > Gammaproteobacteria > Enterobacterales > Enterobacteriaceae > Pantoea. The sequence continues at coordinate 45,327 of CBIFUL010000021.1, forward strand.
CAACGTCGATTATCTGGTGCCGAATCGTTTTGAAGATGGTTACGGCCTGAGCCCGGAAGTGGTGGAGCAGGCGCGCGCGCGCGGCGCAGAGATGATCCTCACCGTGGACAACGGTATTTCGTCACACGCGGGCGTCGATACCGCGCAGCAGCACGGCATTCCGGTGCTGATCACCGATCACCACTTGCCGGGCGAAACCTTACCGGCCGCCGCCGCGATTGTGAATCCCAACCTCAACGACAGCGCATTCCCGTCGCGCTCGCTGGCGGGCGTTGGCGTGGCGTTCTATTTGATGTTGGCGCTGCGCGCGCATTTGCGCACGCAAAACTGGTTTAACGACGATCGCCGTGAGCCGAATCTGGCGGAGCTGCTGGATTTAGTCGCATTAGGCACGGTTGCCGATGTGGTGCCGCTTGATGCCAACAATCGCATTTTGGTGTGGCAAGGTTTAAGCCGCATTCGCGCCGGTAAGTGCCGCGCCGGCATCCGCGCGCTGTTGCAAATCGCTAACCGCGACGCGCGCCAGTTGGCTGCCAGCGATCTCGGTTTTGCCGTGGGTCCGCGCCTGAACGCCGCCGGACGTCTGGATGATATGTCGGTAGGCGTGGCGCTGCTGCTCACTGAGGACATCTCGCAGGCGCGCATGCTGGCCAATGAACTGGATGCGCTGAACCAAACGCGCAAAGAGATTGAGCAGGGCATGAAGAGTGAAGCGCTGGCGCTGTGCGATGAGCTGGAGCGTCAACACAGCGATTTGCCGCTCGGCCTGGCGTTTTATCACCCGGAATGGCATCAAGGGGTGGTCGGCATTTTGGCCTCGCGCCTTAAAGAACGTTTCAACCGCCCGGTTATCGCGTTCGCACCCGCCGGTGACGGCACGCTGAAAGGTTCAGGCCGTTCGATTGCCGGCCTACACCTGCGCGATGCGTTGGAGCGTCTTGATACGCTGTATCCCGGCTTGATGATTAAATTTGGTGGGCATGCGATGGCCGCAGGGTTATCGCTGGAAACCGCTAAATATGAAGAGTTCCGCGCGCGTTTTGCCGCGCTGATCGACGAATGGCTGGATGGCGAAGCGTTGCAGGGCGTGATCTGGTCAGACGGCGAGCTGCACGCGCAAGAGTTTACGCTGCACACGGCGGAGATGCTGCGCGAAGCCGGTCCCTGGGGGCAAGCGTTCCCGGAGCCGGTATTCGATGGCAGCTTTAAACTGCTGCAACAGCGCATCGTGGGTGAACGTCATTTGAAAGTGATGATCGAGCCGCTCGGCGGCGGCCCGCTGTTGGACGGCATTGCCTTCAACGTGGACACCACCTTGTGGCCGGACAGCAGCGTGCGTCAGGTGCAGCTGGCCTACAAACTGGATATCAATGAGTACCGCGGCAATCGCTCGGTGCAGCTGATCATCGACCATATCTGGCCGAAGTAGCGTTTTTCGTCAGGTGTGCAGTCATGCGCACCGGGTTTCAGGTCGCCACAAGTGGCGACCCTGCGCAGCAAGTGCCCGGTGGATTTTCACTGCGCAGCGTTGACCCGCTTTATCAAAAACTCACATCAATCCCGCCGCGCAGCACTTTCTCATCGCCGCGATCGGCGAAATGCCGATCGGCGCGCAGGAACAGGCGCGCGCGATCGGACTTGGCCAGATCAAAGCGCACGCCGAGCCACTCAGAACGACGATCAAGCTGCATGCCCGGCAGGGTAAACTGCTTCTGATCGCTGCCAAAGCCGCGCCAGCGGGCGCTCACATCCATTGACGGATTATTCAGCGCGTACTGATACTCCCCGTACAAACTCACCATGCTCCACCAGTTCGCCGACCAATCCTGACGCGCGCTAAGATTTAAACCGCCATACGCCACGCTGCGACGATAGCTGTCGCCATCCCCGCGCAGGCCAAACGCGCTGCCTCTATCGTCGAAGGCTCCGGTTTTCAGCGCGGTTTCCCGCCAGCCGAGATACGGCTCCAGGCGATAGTTTTCCTGCAGCGTCCAGCGATAGCCGCTTTGTAGCGCGGCCTGCCAGCTATTACTGCGGGTGGAGGAGGAAACCGGCGCGGCGTTATCCAGCACTATCACGCGCTGCAACTTATCGCGGCCATGCTGATAGCTGAGATTACCCTGCCAATACCACTCTGACGTCACATCAAAACGGCCATACAGCATCGCGCCTTGCAGACGGTTCTTGCTGCTGCCGCCGGTTTCGGCATAGGTGGAATCGATCTGATTCTGCGTCCACGCCGCGCCTAAACGCAGACCGCTTACGCCAAAATCGCTGTCCACACCGAGCGCGGTCAAGGTGTTGTGATAATCCGTGCCGAGGTAGCCATGCTGATGCAGGGAACCGCGCAGTTGACCGCTCTCCAGCCAGAAGCCGTAACGCTGATTGGCGCTGGCATCAGCGATGCGGTTGCTCAGCAAGCGGCTTTGATAATCCAGTGCGTTAAACAGCACGGCGTTGCTGGAGGCGTGCGCCTGGCCGGATAACGAATTGATCGCCGCCTGCGCGCTGTTAGCATCGGCCAGATGCTGGAAGGCACCAGCGGCACCCAGCGCCGACTGCTGCGCGCTGTTCAGCGCACCCTGCTGCTGCCAGCCGTCCGCCACGCTAAATGCGCGTTCCAGATTGGCGGCGGTGTGTATGCTGCTGGCGGCGTTGATGCCCATGGCGCTGGCGGCGGCGACGGTGTTTTTACGCGTCAGCTGGCCGGTTACGCGGTTGGTGCCGTAGCTGACTGAACCCGCTAAAAAGGCCCCGGTATTGACCTGGCTGAATTGGCCGTTCACGCGCGCGCCGCTGGTCAGCAAGATTTCCTGCTGTTTCACCACGTAGGTTGCAGAGGGCGGTGCCAGATTCAGCGTCCCGTTAAGCTGCGCTGCGCCAGCAACGCGCAGCGGATCGTTGAGCGTGACGTTCAGCGCACCGTTGGCGCCTTGCGTGTAGTCGCCCGCGACCTGTAAACCGCCGTTGACCTTGCCCTGATTGAGCAGATTACCGCCGATGCGTCCGCTGCCGCCCAGGGTGCCGCTGCCGTTAACCCGCGCATTGCCTGCAATCGCGCCGTCAATCAGCAAGGTATTGGCTGAGACGGTGGTGTCGCCTTGATAGCGGTTGTTGCCGGTCAAGCGCAGTACGCCGCCGCGATTGCTGCCGGCTAAAATCAATCCGCTATTCCCGCTGATGTCGTTGGCGAACACATAACGTCCGCCATCCAGATTGGCGCGGAAGTCCTGATTCCAGAACATCGCCGGGCCTTGCAGCGCCTTCGCCTGGTTGAGATCGCCCCAGCCAAAGGTCGCGTTGTAGGGACGTCCGTTGGCGCTGTCGGCTACCCGATCGTCAGCATCGCTGCGGTAGGTCGCGGTGGTGAGCAACGTTTGTTGCAGGTTGCTGCCGCTCATCCACGGAAACCGCTGCAACAGCATCGACGCCGCCGCCGTCACGCGCGGTGCGGCAAACGAGGTGCCGATGGCGCGCGCCTGCACCCAGCTGCCGTCGCTGTTTTGATAAGGGAAATCGGCATAGCCGGCTGCGGCTAAGCACCACGCCGCGGCATTGCCGCAAGCATCAAATGGCCCCAGATATGCCGGGCGATTGGGCTGATCGTAGGAGAGATTATCCATCACGCCCGTCACCGCCAGCAGGTTGTGGCTCAGCGATGCGTCCCGGTAAATCAAAGGAATTTGCACGTTGGGTGCGGGCGTGGCGGTGCCGTTGTTGCCGGTGATCATCACGGCTAAACCCTCGGCAGCGCTAATGTCGCGCAGGCTCTGGCGTAATGATTGATAACGATCCTGCGCGTCGTTGAGCGCCTGCGCGCTGGTTAAGCGTTCCAGCGATCCGTAAGACATGTTCATAATGCGCACGCCCTGGCTGAGCAAACCGCGTACGGCGCTCGCGGTGTCGGCGTAGCTAAAGGTGTTATTTTGCGATGCTTGCGCGATATACAAGGCGCTGCTGGGCGATAAACTCAGCAGCGTCAGTGCCACAATGGTGCCGTGACCGTTAATGCCTTGATTGTCATTCAGGCTGCTGCCACCGCCAACGTAGCTGGTAAAATTGACGTTGGCATAGTTAATACCGCTGCGGCCGCTGGCTAAGCCGGAATCAATAATCCCCACTTTACTTTTCGCTGCGGGGCCAGTGGGCGCAGGCGGTTGATTCACCGTTGGCGACGAAGCGGAAGAGGACGATCCGCCGCCCCCTCCGCCACCACAAGCGCTGAGCAGCAGCGGAATCACTATCGCCAGCAGGCGCGGAGAGGTACGTAGCGCAGTACAAGGATAAAACATGCAAGCTCCTTCATGTCTCTCAGGACATGTTGGTACCCGCTCACGTTAGCGGGCAAAAAGAGTGTCTTTCCTTGTCAACGGCGGCAGTTCCTGCGGGGCGTGGATGACGGACAGTAAAATACGGTTGCATTGCGCTTGACCGTTCTGATTAGTGCAGGAAGTGTATCGGGGACAACGCACGCTTAATGGCGGTAATAACGGCTCGCTGGACGTGATAATCGCGGTATAGAATGGTCAATCCGAGAAATTTCCTACAAGACGATTCTTGTTTATTTTTCTTTTAAAATCATCATGTTTACTGATTGCATTTGACGCTTATTACTCAAATTTTGTAGGAAATGTCATGGGCGTCAGAATCCGCTGCAGCAAAACGGGGCGGGTGATGGGAAACTCGCCGTAAGGCTAATTGCCAAAACCGGGCGAATTTTTTTTTCGTCCTGGCTCAGGCGCAATCGTTGGCGGCGTGCAAAGCTACAAAGTGGACGTGCTTTCGGGTAAACTAGCGCGTTACTTTTTATCCCCTTTCACCGAATCGTCAAAAAAGACTGAAAAGCCATGTTTGAAATTAATCCGGTCAAAAATCGTATCCAGGACCTCAGCGAGCGCAGCGACGTTCTTCGGGGGTATCTTTGACTACGATGCCAAGAAAGAACGCCTCGAAGAAGTAAACGCCGAGCTGGAACAGCCCGACGTCTGGAATGAACCTGAGCGCGCGCAAGCGCTGGGCAAAGAGCGCGCTTCACTGGAAGCGGTTGTTGAAACCCTGGATCACATGCGTCAGGGCCTGGAAGATGTGCAGGGCCTGCTGGATCTGGCGGTAGAAGCCGACGACGAAGAGACCTTCAACGAAGCGGTAGCGGAGTTGGATGCGCTGGAAGTGAAACTGGGCGAGCTGGAATTCCGCCGTATGTTCTCCGGCGAATATGACAGCGCCGATTGCTACATGGATATTCAAGCCGGTTCTGGCGGCACCGAAGCGCAAGATTGGGCCAGCATGCTGCTGCGCATGTATCTGCGTTGGGCGGAAGCCAAAGGCTACAAAACCGAGATTATTGAAGAGTCGGACGGTGAAGTGGCCGGTACCAAATCTGCCACCATTAAAATCATCGGCGACTACGCGTTTGGCTGGTTGCGTACCGAAACCGGCGTGCACCGCCTAGTGCGTAAAAGCCCGTTCGATTCCGGCGGTCGTCGTCATACCTCATTCAGTTCGGTGTTTATCTACCCGGAAGTGGACGACAACATCGATATCGATATCAACCCTGCCGATCTGCGTATCGACGTTTACCGCGCCTCCGGTGCGGGCGGTCAGCACGTGAACAAAACCGAGTCTGCGGTGCGTATTACCCACTTGCCGACCAACATTGTGGTGCAGTGCCAGAACGACCGTTCACAGCACAAGAACAAAGATCAAGCGTTCAAGCAGTTACGCGCCAAGCTGTACGAATATGAGATGCAAAAGAAAAACGCGGACAAGCAGGCAGCGGAAGATAACAAATCGGATATCGGCTGGGGCAGTCAGATTCGCTCCTACGTTCTTGACGATTCACGCATCAAGGATCTGCGCACCAGCGTAGAAACCCGCAACACCCAAGCGGTGCTGGATGGCGATATTGATCGTTTTATTGAAGCAAGTTTAAAAGCAGGGCTATAAGGAACCGACATGTCTGAACAACAACCGCAGAGCGCTGATGCCGCCCTTGAGTTAAACAACGAACTGGTAGCGCGTCGCGAAAAACTCAGCGCGCTGCGTGAAAAGGGCGTGGCGTTTCCTAACGATTTCCGCCGTGATACCACGTCCGATCTGCTGCACGCCAGCTACGATGCGAAAGAGAATGAAGAGTTAGAAGCGCTCGGCGTGGAAGTGAGCGTCGCCGGTCGTATGATGACGCGCCGCATTATGGGTAAAGCGTCGTTCGCCACCCTGCAAGATGTCGGCGGCCAGATCCAGATCTACGTTTCACGCGACGATCTGCCGGAAGGCGTGTACAACGAGCAGTTCAAGAAATGGGATCTCGGCGATATCCTCGGCGCACGCGGCAAGCTGTTTAAAACCAAAACCGGCGAGCTGTCGATACACATCAGCGAGCTGCGTTTGTTGACCAAAGCGCTGCGTCCGCTGCCGGATAAATTCCACGGCCTGGCCGATCAGGAAACCCGCTATCGCCAGCGCTACCTCGATCTGATCTCCAACGGCGAGTCGCGTAAGACCTTCAAAATTCGTTCACAAATCATGGCGGGCATTCGTCAGTTCATGGTTAATCGCGACTTTATGGAAGTGGAAACGCCAATGATGCAGGTGATTCCAGGCGGCGCGTCTGCGCGTCCGTTTATCACCCATCACAATGCGCTCGACATCGACATGTACCTGCGTATCGCACCAGAGCTGTATTTGAAGCGCCTGGTGGTCGGCGGTTTTGATCGCGTCTTTGAGATCAACCGTAACTTCCGTAACGAAGGGATTTCGCCGCGCCATAACCCCGAGTTCACCATGATGGAACTCTACATGGCGTATGCGGATTACAAGGATCTTATTGAGCTGACCGAAAGCCTGTTCCGCACTCTGGCGCAGGACGTGTTGGGCACCACCGAAGTGCCTTACGGCGATCACACCTTTGATTTTGGTAAGCCGTTTGCGAAGCTCACCATGCGTGAAGCGATCAAAAAATACCGCCCGGAAACCGATCTCGACGATTTGGCCGACTTTGATAAAGCCGTGGCAATTGCTCAATCGCTGCATATCAAAGTGGAGAAGAGCTGGGGACTGGGCCGCGTGGTGACGGAGATCTTCGAAGAGACCGCAGAAGCGCACCTGATTCAGCCGACCTTCATCACCGAATATCCGGCAGAAGTGTCGCCGCTGGCGCGTCGTAATGACGAGAACCCGGAAATCACTGACCGCTTTGAATTCTTCATCGGCGGCCGTGAAATCGGAAACGGCTTCTCGGAGCTGAACGATGCGGAAGATCAGGCTGAGCGTTTCCTGCAACAGGTGAACGCGAAAGAGTCGGGTGATGACGAAGCGATGTTCTACGACGAAGATTACGTTACCGCGCTGGAGCACGGCTTGCCGCCAACGGCGGGCTTGGGGATTGGTATCGACCGCATGGTCATGCTGTTCACCAACAGCCACACCATTCGCGACGTGATTCTGTTCCCGGCATTGCGTCCTACTGCGAAGTAATGCTGTTTGCCTTCACTGCCGCGTTGTGGTGAAGGCAACACTCCCCGCGTTAACCTGGCCCACCCACGGAATGTCTTCTCACCAGCGTCGGACTAAACATATTGGTCACTTCGGGCATCTCGCTGCCATTGGCTAACGCCAGCGCCAGCTGCGCCGCCTGCTGCGCCATTGTGACAATCGGATAACGCACCGTGGTCAAGCGCGGACGCACATAGCGCGATACCAGCACATCATCAAACCCAATCAGCGACATCTCTTCCGGCACGCGGATGCCGTTATCGCTCAGCACCGCCAGCGCCCCAGCCGCCATGGAGTCGTTGTAGCATGCGACGGCGGTAAACTGCTTGCCGCGTCCCATCAGCTCGGTCATCGCCTGTTCGCCGCCCACTTCGTCCGGTTCGCCCCACGCCACTAAGCGATCGTTACACGGCAAACCGTGCTCTTTCAGCGCGTCGTAATAACCTTGCAGCCGATCTTCGGCATCAGAAATGGTGTGCGTTGAGCAGATAAAGGCGATCTGCGTATGGCCTTGTTGAATCAGATGACGTGTCGCCAGCCACGCGCCGTAGCGATCGTCGAGCGCGATGCAGCGCGATTCGAAGCCTTTCAGCAGCCGATTGAGCAACACCATGCCCGGTACCTGCTTCATCAACACCTCCAAATCGGCGTCGGGCACTTTTTTGGCGTGCACCACTAACGCGGCGCAGCGATGGCGCATCAACTGCTCGATCGCCTGGCGCTCTTTTTGCTCATTGTGGTAACCGTTACCAATCAGCAAAAAGTTGCCGGTGTCACCCGCCACTTCGTCCACCGCCTTGACCATGGCGCCAAAAAACGGATCGGACACGTCGCCCACCACCAAGCCCAGAGTTTCGGTAGATTGCTGCGCAAGCGCGCGGGCATTGGCATTGGGGTGATACTGCAACTGTTCCATTGCCTGATTCACGGCGAGGCGTGAACTCTCGCTGGCTTTGGGGGAATTATTGATGACGCGGGAAACGGTCGCGACCGAAACCCCAGCCATGCGGGCAACATCCTTTATGGTAGCCATGCAGCTCTATCCGGGTAAACGTTTACACATGCCCCCAGTGTTACGGAAATCACCCTGAGCCGCAACCCGCCAGAATGCCAGCGCTGTCGCAAAAGCACGGAAAATCAGGCGCTCACAGGCAGGCTTTAGCTGCGCATAAGCGGCATGCTATGCTGCCACCCATCACAAAATTTGCCTGCCGGACACAAAACCATGAAAACTCGCGTGCCACATCTGGCGCATTGGGGCGCTTTCACCGCCGTCACGGAAAACGATCGCCTGATTGGCTGCGAACCCTTCTTCGCCGATGCCGATCCGTCACCCATGCTCAATACCATTCCTGAACTGGTGTACTCCGATAAACGCATTCGCCAACCGATGGTGCGCCGTTCATGGTTGAAATCGCGCGAGAACAGCGATCGCACCCTGCGCGGCCGCGAAGATTTTGTCGCGGTGGATTGGGATACCGCCCTGGATTTGGTGGCCGAAGAGAATCGCCGCGTGCGCGATCGCTACGGCGCATCCGGCATTTTCAACGGTTCCTACGGCTGGTCATCGGCCGGACGCGTCAACCACGCGCGCACCCTGGTTCGCCGCTTCTATTTCCAGGGCGGCGGCGGGGTGGATCAGCAAGGCAACTACAGCTGGGGCGCAGCGCAATTCTTCCTGCCGTATGTGATTGGCACTTACATGCCGTTAACCGGCCGCGTGACCGACTGGCCGGAGGTGGTGGCGCACGCCGACATCGTTATCGCCTTTGGCGGCCTGGCGCTGAAAAATGCGCAGGTGGCATCGGGCGGGGCCGGGCAGCACAGCCTGAAACCGGCGCTGGAGCAGCTCAGCGCCAAAGGCACGCCGATCATCAACATCAGCCCGATGCGCGATGACTGCCCGGCGTTCGTGAATGCCGAATGGATTCCGATCCGTCCCAACACCGACGTGGCGCTGATGCTGGCGCTGGGTTATGAAATCACCCGCCGCCATGCCGTTGATGAAAGCTTCCTCGCCAGCCACTGCACCGGCTGGCCGCAGCTGCGTGGTTATCTGCTGGGCGAAAACGACGGTATCGCCAAAACGCCCGCGTGGGCCAGCGCCATCACCGGCATCCCGGCAGAGCGCATTGCGCTGCTGGCGCAACAGTTAGTGGGCAAACGCAGCTTTATAACCTGTTCCTATTCGGTACAGCGCGCGCATCGCGGCGAGCAGCCGTACTGGATGATGATTGCGCTGTCGTCAATGTTGGGCCAGCCCGGTTTACCGGGCGGAGGATTCTCGTTTGGTCACGGCTCAATGAACAGCGTCGGCAATCCGCGTCAGGAAGGCCCCGCGCCGCTGATGAGCACCGGCCCCAATCCCGGCAATTTGTCGATTCCGGTGGCGCGCATCAGCGACATGCTGCTCAATCCGGGTCAGCCGTACGCTTTTCAGGGCGAAACCCTGCACTATCCCGATATTCACCTGGTGCATTGGGCGGGCGGCAATCCCTTCCATCATCATCAGCAGCTGAACCGGTTGGTCGAAGGCTGGCAGCGCCCGGACACGGTCATTGTGCAGGACATCGTCTGGACGCCGGCCGCGCAGATGGCGGACATCGTGCTGCCCGCTACTACCACGCTGGAGCGCAACGATATTGGCGGCTCCTCGCGCGATCGCTTTGTGCTGGCGATGCATCAGGCGATCAAGCCGCAGCATCAGGCGCGTAACGATTTTGATATCTTCGCCGACCTTGCCGAGCGTTTGGGCTATCGCGACGTGTTCACGGAAGGGCGCAACGAGATGCAGTGGATTGAGCACCTGTATCAGCAGTGCGCCGTGGCGCACGCGCGTAAAGGGATTCACTTCCCGGAGTTTGGCGAGTTTTGGGATCGCGGATTTGTGGAGATTCCTGAAGGGGGCAAACCTTACGTGTTCATGGATGATTTCCGCGCCAATCCCGTTGAAAACCCGATCCAAACCGCCAGCGGCAAGATTGAGCTGTTCTGCCAAACCATCGCCGATTATCAGCTGGACGATTTCGCCGGGCATCCCGAATGGCGCGAGCCGCAGGAGTGGTTAGGCGCGAAGCTCAGCGCGCAATTCCCGCTGCACATGATCTCGATTCAACCGTCGGATCGCCTGCACAGCCAGCTGGACGCTACCGCCACGGTGCAGGCCAATAAAACCGCCGGGCACGAAACCTTATATATGCATCCGCAGGATGCCGCCGCGCGTGAAATTCAGGATGGCGATGAAATTGACGTCAGCAACGCGCGTGGTCGCATGCTGGCGGGCGTGCGCCTCACCGATGGCTTGACGCCGGGCGTGGTGATTATCTCAACCGGCGCCTGGTTTGATCCCGGTTTTGGCCGCGCCGCGTGGCAGCCGTGGGATCGCGCCGGTAATCCGAATGTATTAACGCTGGATATTGGTACCTCGTCGTTAACGCAGGGGCCAAACGCCATGAGTTGTCTGGTGCAAATTAAAAAACACCTGATGTGAATGAGCCGCGAACAATCTCATCGCCTGTTACATTTTGCCGGTAACTGTTGCGTTTCGCCGATGGTCGCCCGCAATGCCGCCTTGCTACAGTCAAGGTCCCAGAGGTATTGATGGGTGAACATCAAAAAATTTTCTTGATTACACCGACCTGCGCAGATGCGCAGGTTTTTTTTGTCTGCGGTTCAGCCAACTGCGGTCGGCGGCACAACGCTGAACCACGGATAAACGAACTGATACATTGTTTTCCTGTCAACTCGCTTTACCTTTCTTTATAACTACTTGCCTTAAGCGCCAGAATTTATCTCAACGCAGCGGATCGCTATGCCTCCAATTAAAAAAATGCTGGGAAAAGACCAGATTAAAGCCTCGTTTAACCCGTTCCGTTTTCGCCTGATCTGCCTCGGCGTATTGTCTTGCATGATTATTTTGCTGATCTGCGTGGGCGATCTGCAATTGATCAAACATCCGATGCTGGAGCGCGAAGCCGATCAGCGCTCGCTGCGCACCGTGACCTTGCCGACCAATCGCGGCACCTTGCTGGATCGTGATGGCCAGGCGCTGGCGCTCAGCGTACCCGCGCGCGATATCGTCGCCGATCCGCTGCGCGTGCTCGAAGGCAATCCTGATTTCACCAGCGCCAAATGGGCGTATCTGGCGGCGGCGCTCAATCAGCGCCCGGAAGCGCTGCAAGCGGCGATCACCGCAAATCCCCGGAAACGCTTCCTCTATTTAGGGCGCAAAATTGAGCTGGGCATCGCCAAAGATATTTCATCGTTGAAGCTCAAAGGCATCAGCTCGGTGTATAACGACAGCCGTTTCTATCCGATGAGTGAAGCCGCCGCGCCGCTGATTGGCATTGTCGGTGCCGACAGCAACGGGTTGAATGGACTGGAAAAAGGCTTTGATCATGTGCTGCAGGGCGAGGCCGGTAAAGAGGTCTATCGGCAGGATCGTGAAGGCAACATCATCTCGATGATTGACTACGAACCGCCGAAACAGCCGCCCACGGTGCAGCTCAGCATCGACAAATTCGACCAGTTCACGCTTTACAGCAAACTGCGCGACGGCGTGCTGCTGAATAAAGCCGATTCGGGTGCGGCGGTATTGGTAAAAGTGGACACCGGAGAAATTCTGGCGATGGCGTCGTATCCGTCGTTCAATCCCAACAATTACGAAAACGCCACCCCCGCCCAGATGCGTAACGTGGCCATCAACGACAGCTACGAACCCGGCTCAACGGTAAAACCGCTGGTGGTGATGGAAGGGCTGGAGCGCCATTTGGTGCGGGCCGATTCGGTAATTGATACCACGCCGTACAGCGTCAACGGCCACCTGATCCGCGATGTCGGCCACTGGCCGCGTTTAACCATGACCGGCATTTTGCAGAAATCCAGCGACATCGGCGTGTCACACATTGCGTTGGCGATGCCCGCAGAAGCGCTGGTGAATACCTATCAGGCCTTTGGGCTGGGCAAGCCGACCGGATTGGGCTTAACCGGTGAAAGCGTGGGCTACTTCCCGCTGCATCGCGAGCGCTGGGCGGATATCGAACGCGCGACCTTTTCCTTTGGTTATGGTCTGCGCGTCACGCCGCTGCAAATCGCCCGCGAATACGCCACTCTGGGTTCCTGGGGCGTTTATCGTCCTCTGTCGATCACCAAAGTGACGCCGCCGGTGCTTGGCAAACAGGTGGCGAACCCGCAGGTGGTGCAAACCGTGGTGCACATGCTGGAAAGCGACGTGCTGCCCGGCGGAACCGGTGTGAAAGCCGCGGTGCCGGGTTATCGCCTCGCCACCAAAACCGGTACCGCAGAGAAAATGGGCACCAGCGGCAAGTATGATGGCGGCTACGTCAACTACACCGCGGGCATTGCACCCGCCAGCCATCCCGAAGTGGCGCTGGTGGTGATGATTAACCATCCCACCGCTGGCGATCACTTTGGCGGCTCGGTGGCGGCGCCCATTTTCGGCAACATTATGGGGCCGGTGTTAAAGCACATGAACATCGCGCCGGATGCGATTTACAGCAAGCCTGCATCAGATAAATCTTAGTAAAATCAAAAATGTAATCAAGGTGTGGAGAATATTCACACCTCGTTTCACTTCACTGCAACCCGTTGCTTTTTGCACCTGTCATTCCACGCCATATCGGTGCGACTATAGCCATCCCAGAGGTATTGATGGGTGTGAAAACAAAGTCGCCACGGCGGCAAGAACCCTGTTATTACACCGACCCACGCAGATGCGTGGGTTTTTTTTGCCTGCTTTGACGGCGGCATTTTTCACGGCACCTTGCATCACCACCGCGCAATACATTGCGCCGCTACCCTATGTGCGGGAATTTATCGCGTAGCAAACCAACCGCCTACCTGGTAGCGGCGCGATTAATCGCGCGACCTGGCCTGCAGCGGATGGTCATCCTGCCGCACCAGCCTCAATCTCTGACGCAGAAATCTTAATCGCCTTAACAAAACCCTTACGGTTTGCGCATAGAGATCGTTCAGGCACCTCACCGATAATGCGCCCAGTGATGATTTACTGCTGAAATAATCCCCTGTTTTGCAGGGGATTTTCCTTTTTGCTTGCTGACTTGAAGATCCTGATGACGCCCAATACTCCTCGCTCTCGCTTTTCCCGCTGGCTGAAATGGCTGCTCCTGTTAATCGTGCTACTGATTGCGGCGGGCGTGATATGGCGCGTGGTTGGTGGACACGGCGATGCGCCAGCGGGCATGCCGCCAGGCGGGAAAAAGGGCGGGCCGCGTGGGGGGCCGGGTGGACCGCCGGGCATGGCGATGATGCCGGGAGGCGCAACGCTGGTTCACAGCGGCGTCGCCACCACCGCCGATGTGCCGGTCTATCTCAACGCGCTCGGCACGGTGATTCCTAACGCCAGCGTCACCGTCACCAGCCGCGTTGCCGGGCAACTGCAACAGGTCTACTTCACGGAAGGGCAGAAAGTGCGCGCCGGCGAGCTGCTGGCGCAAATCGATCCGCGCAGCTATCAGGCGACGCTGGCGCAGTATCAGGGCGAACTGAGCCAAAACCTGGCGCTGCTGAAAAGTGCGCAGGCAACGTTGGCGCGCTATCAAAAACTCGCGCCGCAGAACCTGTTGTCGCGCCAGGATCTTGATACGCAAACCGCCACGGTGGGGCAATATCAGGGCGCGGTGGCGGCGGATCGGGCGCAGATCGCCAGCGCCAATCTCAACATCGAATACGCGCGCATTACCGCGCCGATTGATGGACGCGTCGGGCTGCGCCTGGTCGATCCCGGCAACATGGTGCAAACCAGCGACACCACCGGCATTGTGGTGGTCACGCAAATGCAGCCGGCCGCCGTGACCTTCAGCGTGCCGCAAAGCAACATTCCCCAGCTGACCAAAGCGCTGCATGGCGGTGCCAGCTTGCCCGCCACCGCGTTTGATCAGGATAACCACACCGCGCTGGCGCAGGGCCAGGTGCAGTTCATCAGCAACCAAATTGATACCAGCACCGGCACCGTGACGCTGAAAGCCACTTTTGCCAACAGCGATGAAGCGCTGTTTGCCAATCAGTTCGTTAATCTGCGCGTGCAGGCCAGCGTGCTGAAAAATGCCACGGTGATCCCGGCGCAGGCGCTGCAGCTGAGCAGCGACGGCAGCTTTGTGTTTCTCATCAACAAGGACAACACGGTGACGCGTAAAGCGGTCAGCACCGGGCCAACCCTCGGCGACGATCGGCAGGCGATCCTCAAAGGCGTCGCGCCGGGGGATCGCCTGGTCACCGAAGGCATCGATCGCCTGACCAACGGCAGCAAAGTGCAGCTGGCGGATGAGCGCAAAACCCCTGCGACCGCCGAGGCACCATGAATCCGTCACGCCTGTTTATTCTGCGTCCGGTCGCCACCCTCCTGCTGATGGTGGGCGTGCTGATTGCGGGCCTCTTTGCCTATAAATTTCTCTCCACCTCGGCGCTGCCGCAGGTGGATTATCCGACCATCCAGGTCACGACGCTGTATCCTGGTGCCAGCCCGGATGTGATGGCATCGTCGATCACCTCGCCGCTGGAGCGTCAGCTGGGGCAGATGGCGGGATTGAGCCAAATGACCTCCACCAGCTCCAGCGGATCGTCCATCATCACGCTGAAGTTCAGCCTTGATCTGTCGCTGGACGTCGCCGAGCAGGAAGTCCAGGCAGCGATCAACGCCGCCAATAATCTGCTGCCCAACGATCTGCCCAATCCGCCGATCTATAAAAAGGTCAATCCTGCTGATACTGCGGTGATTGCGCTGGCGGTTAGCGCCGACACGCTGCCGCTGACGCAGGTGCAGGATCTGGTGAATACGCGCGTGGCGCTGAAGCTGGCGCAGATCGGCGGCGTGGGCATGGTGACGCTGGCGGGCGGTCACCAACCGGCGATCCGCGTGCAGATGGATCCGCAAGCGCTGGCGGCGCATCACCTGTCGCTGGAAGACGTCAATACGCTGATTAGTAACAGCAACGTCAACGGATCGAAAGGCGGCTTCGACGGCAAATATCACTCGGTGACTATCGATGCCAACGATCAGCTGCGCACCGCTGATGAATACGGCAACCTGATCGTTACATATCAAAACGGTGCGGCGCTGCGCTTAAAGGACATCGCGCAAATTGAGCAAGGGCCAGAAAACAGCTTTCAATCGGCGTGGGCTAACAACCATCCGGCGATTGTGATCAGCGTGCAGCGTCAGCCTGGCGCGAACGTGATTCAGGTGGTGGACAGCATCAAAGCGCAGCTGCCCACGCTGCAAGCCGCGCTGCCGGACGGCGTGAAAATGACGCTGTTATCGGATCGCACGCAAACTATTCGCGCCTCGATCAGTGATGTGCAGTTTGAACTGATGCTGTCGGTGGCGCTGGTGGTGATGGTGACGTTCCTGTTTCTGCGCAACGTGGCGGCCACATTAATCCCCAGCGTGGCGGTGCCGCTGTCGCTGATTGGCACCTTTGGCGTGATGTATCTGGCCGATTTCAGCCTGAACAACCTGTCGTTGATGGCGCTGACCATCGCTACCGGCTTCGTGATCGACGATGCGATTGTGGTGGTGGAGAACATTTCACGGCGGCTGGAGCAGGGCGAAACGCCGATGCAGGCGGCGCTCAAAGGCTCGCAGCAAATTGGCTTCACCATTATTTCGCTGACCTTCTCGCTGATTGCCGTGCTGATTCCGCTGCTGTTTATGGGCGATGTGGTGGGGCGCTTGTTCCGCGAGTTTGCCATCACGCTGGCGGTGTCGATTTTGGTATCAATGGTGGTGTCGTTAACGCTGACGCCGATGCTGTGCGCTTACCTGTTGCAGCACATTCCCGCAGATAAGCAGTCGCGCTTCTCGCGTAAAGGTGGCGAGCTGTTCGACAAACTGGTGCGCGGCTATGATCGCATGCTCACGGTGGTGCTGAATCACCAAAAACTCACGCTGCTGGTGGCGCTTGGCACCTTTGCGCTTACCGCGCTGCTCTACATCGCCATGCCGAAAGGCTTCTTCCCGACGCAGGATACCGGCCTGATTCAGGGCGTTACCGTGGCGTCACAGGATGTGTCGTTCAGCGAAATGTCGCGCCGCCAGCAGGCGCTGACCAGGGTGATAATGCAGAATCCGGCGGTGGAAAGCGTTTCATCCACGGTGGGCATTGATGGCAGCAACACCAGCCTGAACAGCGGACGTTTGCAGATCACTCTCAAAGCCTTTGACAAGCGTGACCGCAAAGCCGATGCGGTGATTGCCCAGCTGCAACAGGCCGCCAGGCAGGTCAGCGGCATTCAGCTCTACCTGCAACCGGCGCAGGATCTCACCGTTAACGATCAGGTTTCGCCCAGCCAATACCAATTCACGCTGGATGATGCCGACAGCGCACAATTGGTGCGCTGGACGCCGAAAATGGTGGCGGCGATGCAGCAGCGGCCGGAGTTCAACGGCGTGGTGAGCAACTTGCAGGATCAGGGGCGCGTGGCGTATGTCGAACTGGATCGCGCTAAAGCGGCGCGCTATGGCATCACCGCCGCGGACGTTGATACCGCGCTGTACAACAGTTTTGGTCAGCGGCTGGTTTCCACGATTTTCACCCAGGCCAATCAATATCGCGTGGTGCTGGAAGTTGCGCCGCAATATCAGCAATCACCCGCGTCATTTGATGATGTCTATTTGCCGGTGAGCAGCAGCGCATCGTCCAGCACCACCAGCGGCATGGTGAAACTCACCGCTATCGCCAGCATTCATCAGCGCACCGGTTCGCTGATGCACATGCGGCTGAATCAGTTCCCGGCGGTGATGGTGTCGTTTAACCTCAATCACGGCTATTCGCTGGAGGATGGGCAGAAAGCCATGGCTGAAGTGACGCAGCAACTGGATCTGCCATCGAGCATGACGCTGCGCTATCAGGGCGAAACCGCGGCGTTCCAGAGCGCCACCGGCAATACGCTGTGGCTGATTCTGGCGGCGTTGATCACCATGTACGTGGTGCTCGGCATTCTGTATGAAAGCTTTATCCATCCGGTAACCATTCTGTCCACGCTGCCGTCGGCGGCGGTGGGCGCGCTGCTGACGCTGCTGCTGGCCGGCAGCGAATTCAGCTTGATCGCGCTGATCGGGGTAATCCTGCTGATCGGCATCGTGAAAAAGAACGCCATTATGATGATCGACTTTGCGCTGGAGGCGGAAAACAAGCAGCAGATGACGGCGCGCGATGCCATTCATCAGGCCTGTTTACTGCGTTTCCGTCCGATCTTGATGACCACCATGGCGGCGCTGCTGGGCGCGCTGCCGCTAATGCTGGCCTCGGGTTCCGGCGCGGAGTTGCGTCAGCCGCTGGGGCTGGTGATCGTCGGCGGATTGATCGTCAGCCAGGTGCTGACGCTGTTCTCCACGCCGGTGATTTACCTGTGGTTTGATGGCCTGGCGCAGCGCGGCAAGCGCTACATGCAGCGCAAACAGCAGCAGGCGCGAGGCGAAACACGATGACGCGGCTGTTTATCTTCCGCCCGGTAGCCACGCTGCTGTTGACGCTGGCGCTGCTGCTGCTGGGCGCGTTAGGTTATCGGCTGCTGCCGGTTGCGCCGCTGCCGCAGGTGGATTTTCCTACCATTATGGTCAGCGCCAGCATGGCGGGAGCCAGCCCGGAAACCATGGCGGCAACGGTGGCGACGCCGCTGGAGCGGGCGCTGGGGCAGATTGCGGGCGTAACGGAGATGACCTCCAGCAGTTCGCAGGGATCGACCAACGTGATTTTGCAGTTCGATCTCGATCGCGACATCAACGGCGCTGCGCGCGATGTGCAGGCGGCGATCAACGCGGCGCGCAGTCTGCTGCCGAGCGCCATGGAGTCGCTGCCGACCTATCGCAAAGCCAATCCTTCTGATGCGCCGATTGTGATGCTGGCGCTGACCTCAGCGACGCGCACGCCGGGCGAACTCTACGACCTCGCCGAAAGCAAGCTGCAACAGGCGATGGGGCAGGTGAAAGGCGTCGGTGAAGTGTCGCTGATGGGCAGTGCGCTGCCGGCGGTGCGCATCGATTTGCAGCCGCTCCAGCTAACGCATTACGGTATTGCGCTGGATAAGGTGCGGGAAGCGATTGCGAACGCCACCACCAATCAGCCGAAAGGGATGTTACAGAGCGGCCAGCAATCCTGGGCGATCGACAGCAACGGCCAGCTGGATAAGGCGGCGGAGTATCAGGATCTGATCGTCAGTTATCAAGATGGCAAAGCGGTGCGGCTGCGCGATGTCGCTACAGTTTACGATGCGGTAGAGGATCAGTATCAGGCCGGTTATCTCAATTCGATGCCGTCGGTGATGGTGGGCATCAAACGTCAGGCCGGTGCCAACATGCTCGACACCATCGATGCCATCAAAGCGCAGCTGCCCGCGTTAGAAAAAGATCTGCCCGCCGATACGCAGCTGAACGTGGTGGTGGATCGATCGCCCACGGTGCGCGCCTCGCTCTACGACACCGAAGAGACGCTGCTGGTGGCGACGCTGCTGGTGATCGCCGTGGTGTTTGTGTTTTTGCGCAATCTGCCGGCGGTGATCATTCCGGCGCTGGCGCTGCCGGTGTCGCTGATTGGCACCTGCGCTTTTATGTATCTGCTTGGCTACAGCCTCGATAACCTGTCGCTGATGGCGCTGATTGTTGCCACCGGTTTTGTGGTGGATGACGCGATTGTAGTGCTGGAAAACATCACGCGGCATATTGAAAAAGGGGTGAGTCCGCTGCGTGCGGCGCTGCGCGGGGCGCACGAGGTGAGTTTTACCGTGCTGTCGATGACCCTGTCGCTGGTGGCGGTGTTCATTCCGATTCTGCTGATGGGCAGCATCGTCGGGCGTTTGTTCCGCGAATTTGCCGTGACGCTGACCTTTTCGCTGCTGATCTCAATGTTAGTGTCGCTGAGCTTAACGCCGATGCTGTGCGCGCGGCTGCTCAAGCCCAGGCCAACGGTGAGTAAACGGCCGCATCCGCTGTATCAGTTTATCGAAAACCAGCTTAACGCTTTGCTGGCGGCCTACGCGCGTGGTTTGGCGTGGGTGATGGCGCACCAGAAACTCACGATGTTCAGCCTGCTGCTTACCGTGCTGCTCAATCTGTTTCTGTTTACGGTGGTGCAAAAAGGCTTTTTCCCTAATCAGGACACCGGTTTGCTGATGGGCGCGCTGCGCGCCGATCAAAACATCTCTTTCCAGGCGATGAAGCCGAAGATGCTGGAGTTCACGCACATCATTCAGTCCGATCCGGCGGTAGAGAGCGTGATGTCGTCGATGGGCAGCGGCATGTTTGGCTCGCGTAACAGCGCCAACTTCTTTGTGCGGCTCAAAGAGTTTGATCGGCGCGATGCCACCGCAACGGAAGTGGCCAACCGGCTGAGCAAGAAAACCAGCCATATCGCGGGTGCGCAAATGTTTCTGATGGCCGCGCAGGATCTGCACATCGGCGGACGCAGCGCCAACGCCAGCTATCAATACAGTTTGCAGGCTGACGATCTCGATCTCCTGCGTCAATGGACACCCAAAGTGCAGGCGGCTTTGGCGGCGATCCCGCAGCTCAACAGCGTGGATTCCGATGCGCAAAGCGGTGGCCAGGAAGTGGTGATCAACATCGATCGCGATCGTGCCACGCGTTTGGGCGTCAATGTGCAGATGCTGGATACGCTGCTTAACAACGCTTTCAGCCAGCGGCAGGTTGCCACGCTGTATCACACGCTCAATCAGTATCATGTGGTGATGTCGTTGCAGGACAGCTTCACGCGCGATCCGGCGATGTTGCAGCAGCTGTATGTGATCAACGACAGCGGCGTGCGCGTGCCGCTGGCCGATTTCGCCCAGTTCGCCAGCGGCAACGCGCCGCTCGCGGTCGCGCATCAAGGCCAATCGGCCACCAGCACCGTGGCGTTTAATCTCAACGATGGCGTATCGCTGGAGCAGGCGCAGAAGCTGATTAAGCAAGCGATGGCGCAACTTGGGTTGCCTTCCACCATTCAGGCCGGATTTGCCGGTACCGCGGCGGCCTTTTCCCAATTAACCGCGACCATGCCGTGGTTGATTGTTGCCGCATTGGTGGCGGTGTATATCGTGCTTGGCGTGCTGTATGAGAGCTACATTCATCCGATCACCATTCTTTCGACGCTGCCGTCGGCGGGAGTGGGCGCGCTGCTGCTACTGCTGCTGACCAATACGCAGCTCACGGTGATTGCGTTGATTGGCATTATCTTGCTGATTGGTATCGTGAAAAAGAACGCCATCATGATGATCGATTTTGCCATTCACGCGGAGCGCCAGCAGGGGTTATCGCCGCAGCAGGCGATCACCCAAGCCTGTTTACTGCGCTTCCGCCCAATCATGATGACCACCTTAGCGGCCTTCTTCGGCGCTTTGCCGCTGGCGCTGGGCAGCGGCGGCGATGCCGATTTACGCAGCCCGCTCGGCATCGCGATTGCAGGCGGGCTGGCGCTCAGCCAGCTGCTGACGCTGTTTACCACGCCGGTGGTGTATCTGTGGCTTGATCGCTTAAGCCGGGCGACGCGACGTCGATTTGGTCGAAGCGAGGTGCGTTCGCCATCCGCATAAGGGGGAAGATCGCCATTGCATGGCGGGGGCAGGTTTTGTTCGCCGCTGGCGGGGTGCGGGTTTTGTTTGCCGCTGGCGGGGGGCAGGTTTTGTTCGCCGCTGGCGGGGTGCAGGTTTCGTTTGCCGCTGGCATGGGCTGGTTTGTCGCTGGCGGGGTGCAGGTTTCGTTCGCCATGAGCACGGGCAGTTGCATTTCGCCG
>CBIFUL010000022.1:0-66203 GCA_966185695.1 uncultured Pantoea sp.
TGCCCGGGTGGTGAAATCGGTAGACACAAGGGATTTAAAATCCCTCGGCTTATGGCTGTGCGGGTTCAAGTCCCGCCCCGGGCACCATATTCAGTAGTCTAAAAAATCGAATTAAAACAAAGCAATATAAGCAATGTCGCAACCGCCCAAGGGCGGTTTTTTTGTGCTTATGAGTTGCTGTTTTGCTTTTGTACAGATTATTTCTGCGTGAAAAACGCCGGACAAGCCTTAATTCTGCTGAGCTAAACCATTCATTCGCCGAGCGTAGATGAGGGTAGCGGCGCGATTTATCGCGCAAACCTGAAGCAACAGGGTAGCGTTCAGATGCGCAATAAATTGCGCCGCTACCGAGTTGTGCGAATTTGGGTTAATGAAAGCCTAAACTGGCAAGCATTACAAATCCGCCGACATTGATTAAGCCACGCAAACTAGCCCAAATTCCCACTTAACTTATCGCGGAAGTCGCTACTGCGATTGTCCAGGCCGATGAACGTCACCACCGCATCATGCTTTTCATAGCGATATTGAATCCCATCAAGCGCCGCAACGCTGGAAGCATCCCAAATCTGCGCATGGGTGAGATCGATGGTGACCACTTTCGGATCGTGACCGTAATCAAAATGCTCGAACAAATCGTTGCTGCTGCCAAAAAACAGGGGGCCGCGCACGGTGTAATGTACTTGCTCACCATCTTCGCTCAACTGGCGTTCGGCGTGAATCACATGCGCGATGCGGCGTGCAAACAGCATCATGGCCAAAATCACGCCCATCAATACCCCAATCGCGAGGTTGCCGGTCCATACCGTTACGGCAACGGTCAACACCATCACCGACGTTTCTGACCATGGCATGCGTTTCAGCGTAGCCGGTTGCAGGCTATGCCAGTTCACGGTTTTCACCGCTACCACCATCATAATACCTGCCAGCACCACCATCGGAATCTGCGCCATAATCTGACTCAAGCCGGTAACCAGCAATAGCAACACCACGCCCGCCGCCACGGTGGAAACGCGGGTGCGCGCTTTACCCAATTCGACGTTCACAATGGTTTGGCCAATCATCGCGCAACCGGCGATGCCGCCGTAAAAGCCAGCCAGAATATTGCCAACGCCCAGCGCCCAGGATTCACGACGTTTACCGGATGGCGTATCGGTGATGTCATCCACCAACTTCGCGGTCAGCAGTGATTCCATCAGGCCGACAAAGGCGATACTCAAGGCGGTTGGCCAGACGATTTGCAGTGTTGCCATGTTGAACGGCACCAGCAACTGATTAAAACCCGGCAAACCGGCACTCATAGGGCCTTCATCACCTACGTTTGGCACGCGATAGCCCAGCAGCAGCGCAACGCCGGTCACCACCACAATCGCCACCAGCGGCGATGGCACACTCTTCAAAACTTTTGGTAGCAGCAGCACAATCGCCAGCGTCACAGCAAACAGCAGCCACACCAGGTTAGATTGCCCCCACACGTGCGGCACTTGAGCAAAGAAGATCAGAATGCCGAGCGCGTTGACGAAACCAATCATCACCGAGCGCGGAATGTAACGCATCATGCGTGAAAGCCCTGCCACACCGAAAATGATCTGAATAATGCCGCCCAGAATCACCGCCGGCAGAATATATTCCACGCCGTGCGCATGCACCATTGGGCCAATCACCAGCGCCACCGATCCAGCTGCTGCCGTCACCATTGCCGGGCGACCACCGAGAATCGATAACACCAAACACAGCACCACCGAAGCCACCAGACTCACTTTAGGATCGACGCCCGCGATCACCGAAAAGGAGATGACTTCCGGGATCAGCGCCAGCGCGGTGATGATTCCCGCGAGACATTCTCGGGTAAAGAGTGCAGGCGAACGCAATACGCTGCCCACCGTGATATCGCTCGCCACCGCAGTCGCGCGCTCAGTTGATTGGCTCATAATTTTTGCAGGCTCTTTGTTATTTTTGCGCATGCCGTCGCGGCAAGGCAGTAACCAGTTGGAATGTAGACGGGAAGGATGTTACCGGGCAAAGATGTCAGATGCTAGCGCGTTCAAAAGAGGGGAGCGATTCCGTCCCTGGAATCCAGTATTAAATGGCGAGGTCGTCGGGAGTTTTATTGACCACCATTTCTAACAGGTGACGATAGATATCCAGTTGGATGACATCGCTTTCCATTTCAAGACGGGCAATCAGCGAGGCAATAATCGATTTATTAGTCACCGGTACACCGGCGTGCAGGATTTCGGCAATGATCTGTCCAAACACTTCCATCTCATTACTGTCGTTACTGCCCGCCAGATTAAAATAGTCAGCGATGGCTGCGCTGCTGGATTCGGCGTTTTGCATGTGTGAAGCCCTTATGATCGGTCTGACGGCATGCCGCCCTCAGTTCCATGATGAAATAACTCTCGCGCGGACAGGCGCGAAAGGCCCAAACTCATCAACCAACGCAAAAAGAGACCTCTGAAGGTGGAAATCCATAACACCTTCAGAGGCGACGCAAGCGCATCATTCGTTACGGAGCCCTCAGCGAGCTCACGGGGCATAAACTTATACAATCCGATATAACTTGTACAAGTAATTCCTTAAGCAAAAAGTGCTAAGTCATATAAAACAGTAATTTATAAATGACTCGCTTAACTCAAATCTGTACAAGCTAACTGTATAACTTGAAAAATAGCAGATTGTTGTACAATGCGGCAGTAAAATTGGTGATGCAGTTAAGTCGCGACTAAATTGTTGAGGTAGGCAAACTTTTCAACCGCTTCGAGGTTCGCTTATAATACCGCACCCGTTTAGTTAGATACCTAACCATTAGGCTACTATGTTTTGAGCGACTATCCGCAACCTTTTTCCCGATTACTGCATTTAACCGCCCATGCCTGGCGGCTGGCCGTCGATCGCCGTTTAAAACAGAGTGGGCTTAGCATGAGTAGCTGGATGGCGGTTGCCACCGTAGCCACGGCCGCCGAACCACCGACACAAAAGGCGTTGGCGCAGCTATTGGGGTTAGAAGAAGCCAGCGTGGTGCCCTTGGTCGATCGTCTGGTAAAGCAGCAGCTGCTGGCGCGCATGCAGCCGCCGGAAGATCGCCGCAAGCGCCTGCTGATCTTAACGGAGCAGGGCAGCGTAGCGTTTGCAGAGGTCAAAACTCAGGCCGATGCACTACGCGCTCAGCTGCTGGCCGATATCGATCCCGCTGAGCTTGCTGTCACAGAAAAAGTGCTGCAACAGCTGCTGGCGCGTCTGGGAAACAGCTGATCGTGGCGAAACGTAACCCTTACGCCCAACGCGAATGGCTGCCGCACGAAAAACCGATGCTGCCGGGTTCGCCCTCCACGCCCCTCCATTCGCCGTCAAAGCGCGTGGCATTTGGCCTCATCGGCATGCTGATTTCGATAACCGGGGCGCTGAGCAACGCGTTGGTTTCCGCCAATCTGGTGAATCTGCAAGGCACGTTCGCCGCCTACACCAATGAAATCGCCTGGCTGCCAGCGGTCTATGTGATGGGCAATATCTCCATCAACCTGCTGCTGGTGAAATTTCGTCAGCAGTTTGGCCTGCGCTTATTTACCGAAGCGTTTTTGGTGCTGTACGTCATCGTGGCGTTCTTTCATATCCTGGCCAACGATCTCAGTTCGGCGATCATTGTGCGCACCGCGCACGGCATGGTGGGCGCGGCGCTCAGCTCGCTCGGCATCTATTACCAGATCCAGGCGTGGCCAGCGAAACATCGTCTGAAAGCATTAGTGATTGGCATCACCGCCTCGCAGTTAGCGATTCCGCTGGCGCGCTTGTTCTCCACCGAGCTGCTGCAGCTGGAGGAGTGGCGCGGTTTGTATCTGTTTGAGCTGGGACTGGCGCTGATCGCGCTGGGCTGCGTGCTGGTGGTGAAACTGCCGCCCGGCGACCGCATCAAAGCGTTCGAAAAAATGGATTTCGTTACCTTTATGCTGCTGGCGCCGGGCATGGCGCTGCTGTGCGGCGTGCTGTCGCTGGGCCGCATTGAATGGTGGTTCAGCACGCCGTGGCTCGGCATCTGTTTGGCGATGGCGTTGGCGTTGATTGTGGCGGCGATTGTGGTGGAACATAACCGCGCCAACCCATTGATTAACACACGCTGGCTGAGCAACGGCATGATTGTGCGGCTCGGCATTGTGATGATCATGATGCGTATTGTGCTGGCGGAGCAAAACACGGGCGCCGTCGGTTTCTTGCAGCAGCTGGGTTTGCAGAACGATCAGATGCGCGGTTTAGCCTTCGCCATCATTGCGGGCGTGATTTGCGGCATGGTGGCCAGTGCTTTCACCATCAAACCCACGCATCTCAGCTGGCCAATCGTGGTGTCGTTGGTGGTGATGATCATCGCCTCATTGATGGATGCGCAGTCCAGCCCGCTGACGCGCGGCAACAATCTCTACATCAGCCAGTTTCTGCTTGGCTTCAGCAGCGCCTTCTTTATTGCGCCAGCCATGCTGCTGGGAATTGGTGGCGTGGTCACACAGCCGAAAAATCTGGTGAGCTTTGTGGTGCTGTTTGGCATGAGCCAAAACCTGGGCGGCCTGATTGGGTCCGCCATTCTCGGTACTTTCCAGACGTGGCGCGAAAAATATCACTCCAGCCTGCTGGGCGATCAGCTGTCGTTGCTCGATCCCAACGTCACGGAAAGACTTAGCCAGTACAGCGCGCTGTTTGGCAGCCAGCTACCGGACAGCGTGCTGCTGGGCGCGCAAAGTACGGCGCAGCTACAAATTGTGGCCACGCTGCAAGCCAACGTGCTGGCCTACAACGACACCTATTTACTTACCGCTGCGCTGGCGTTTATCACCTTAATCTGGGTGCTGTATCGTCTGACGCGCTTACGGATCATCAGCTGGCGACAAGCGCAACGCGACCGCCAGCAGGCCTTATCAGCAACACCAACGGAGCATTCATGAGCCAGCAGGACGACATTCAAGCGGCGGAGCGCGAGCGCAGTAACCGCCGTCGTATTCTTTCCATCGCGGCGGGCGGCGGTATCGTGCTGGTTGGCGTATTAGTGATTTTGTATGCCTGGCAATTGTGGCCGTTTACCAGCGCGGTGCAATCCACGGAAAACGCCTACGTGCGCGGTCAAGTCACCTTTATCAGTCCGCAGGTGAGCGGTTATCTCACCGAGGTGGATGTGGTGGATTTGCAGCCGGTGACCAAAGGCCAACAGCTGATGACCATCGACGATCGTATCTACCGTCAGCGCGTGCATCAGGCGCAGGCGCAGTTGGCGATGAAGATTGCCGCGCAGAACAATAACCAGCAGCAGCGTAAGAGTGCCGAAGCCACCATTCTTAGCAACAAAGCGGCGCTGGAAAATGCCAAAGCGCAGGCGCTGAAAAGCAGCCTCGATCTTAAGCGCGTAGAAAATCTGGCGGCGGATGGATCGCTGTCGGTGCGCGAACGCGACGCCGCGCGTGCTGCCAACGCGCAGGCGCAGGCGCAGCTGCGTCAGGCCGATGCGCAAGTGGCGGTCGCGCAGCAAAACCTGCAAACCGTGGTGGTTAATCGCGCCTCGCTGCAGGGCGATGTGGCGAGTGCCCAGGCGGCGTTGGAATTGGCGAACATCGATCTCGCTAACACGCGCATCCTGGCGCCGGATAGCGGCCAGCTGGGGCAACTGTCGGTGCGCAAAGGCACTTACGTGACCGCTGGAACGCGGTTAACGTCGGTCGTGCCAGACAACAAGTGGATCATCGCCAACTTCAAAGAGACGCAGCTGGCGCACGTGCGGCCTGGCTTAGCGGTCAGCATTCGCGTTGATGCGCTGGATGGCAAACATTACGACGGCCGCGTGCAGTTCATCTCTCCCGCAGCGGGTTCAGAGTTCAGCGCCATTTCACCCGACAACGCCACCGGAAACTTTGTGAAAATTGCCCAGCGTATTCCGGTGCGCATCCAGATTCTCGGTGATACTGCGGCGCTGCGCCCTGGCATGTCGGTCGAAGTGAATATTGATACCGCCGCTGAACCGCACAAGGATGCGCCATGAAGCGCCTGGTCGTGGTTTCGCTCACCGCACTGGCGTTAAGCGGTTGCGCCACCGACGTGGAAAAAGCGCCCGCCTCGTTACCCATTCCAGATAGCTTCCGGCAACAGGTTGGGCCGCAGGCTGCGCCGGAAGCCAGTTGGTGGAAAAATTTCGGTGATACCGATCTTAATTGGCTGGTGAATCAGGCGCTGCAACACAACAGCGACATCCTGCTGGCACGTTCGCGCGTCGATCAATACCGTGCGCAGCTGCGTGCGGCGCAGGGGGATAATTTCCCCAGCTTATCCGCGGGCGTAGCGGCGACACATCAGCGTGCGCTGTCGGCGGCCACCGGCCAGCCGTATGAAACGGCGGTGTTCCAGGGACTGTTGCAGGCTAACTATGACGTTGATTTATGGGGCAGCCGCAGCAGCAGCCTGCGTGCCGCGCGGGCCTCGCTTGATGCGCAGCGCGCGGCGGCCTCGGCAGCCGAGTTAACCGTCGCCAGTTCGGTGGCATCGGGGTATCTCAGTTTGTGTGCGCTGGATGAGCAGCTGCGCGTTACCGAAGCCACGTTGGCCACCCGTGAAAATTCGCTCAATCTGGCGCAGCGTCAGTTTGCAACCGGCTACACCTCACGCCTCGAATGGATGCAGGCGGCGTCAGAATATCAAACCGCAAAAGCGCAGATTCCACAGCTGCAACACCAAATTGAGCAGCAGGAGAATGCGCTCAGCGTGCTGGTGGGGATGAATCCACGCCAGATTGCCCGCAGCAGCCGCTTTAACCAACTCAAACCGCAAACGCTGCCCACCTTGCTGCCCTCGCAGTTGTTGAATCGCCGTCCGGATATTGTGCAGGCACAGCGCCAGCTGCTTGCTGCCGATGCCTCACTGGCGTCTGCCAGGGCCAACTTGCTGCCGTCGCTTAATCTTACCGCCAGCGGCACCTTGCAGAGCAGCGAACTGCATCAGCTGCTGGATAATCCGTTCCGCCTGTGGAGCATGGGTGGCAGTATTTTAGCGCCGTTGCTCAACCGTGAAGCGCTGACGGCGCAGGTCGATGTGGCGATGGCCTCACGCAATCAGGCGCTGTACGCTTATGAAAAAGTGGTGCGCAATGCGTTTTCTGAGGTGGATAACGCGCTGGACGCGATTCGCCGCAGCCAGCAACAGCTGGCGGAATTGCAGAAGCAGGAGGGATTTGTGGCGGAAGCGTACCGCATCGCCCGCAACCGCTACCAAAACGGTTACGCCTCCTATCTGGATGAGCTTGACGCGCAGCGCACGCTGTTTAGCACCCAGCTCAACATTGTGTCGGTGAAAAATACGTTGCTGCTCGCACAAATCGATCTTTACCGTGCGCTCGGCGGCGGGTGGTCAGGTTAAACATCATGCCTCAGCGGGGGTTTAGGGAGAAATCCCCGCTGTAAATTCGACTCAATCTGGTTTTTCAACAAACCTGCTCATTTCTTAAGTCATTCGTGCTTTTTTTTACTCGTCTTTACAATTAATGTTATTATCCGCCCGCTTTTAAACAGTCTGAATGGAACTGTGCCGGTACGTTTACCTGCACGGCTGCGTTAGCGCAGCTTGCTATGACAGGGGAAGATAAAGGAAATGATGAATAAAAAAATGGCGTTGGTGCTGGTGGTGGCGACCACCTTACTGAGCGGCTGCGCATCGCGTATTGCGCTGATCCAGAACGTGAACCAAACGGTGAGCCAGAATTACTCCGATAAGCAAATGCAGCAGGCAATCACCGCCGCTGGCGCGTCGTACAACTGGGTCATTACCCCTGCGGGGCCGGGCGTGATGAATGGTCATCTGTCGCAGCGCACGCACAGTGCCGATATTCGCGTGACCTATACCGCGAATAGCTACCAGATTCAGTACGTCAGCAGCCAGAACCTGAGAGCGGGCAGCGGTAAGATCCACCGTAATTACAATCGCTGGATAAATAACTTGAGCCAGGGTATTCAAACGCGTTTGGCGGTGGATGCCGTTAAATAAGCGCAAAGCATCACGGTTGACACATTATTGTAAAGTTCACTGTGTTGCTGCCGAAATACTCAACAGGCGGGCCACGTGCCCGCCTTGTTAATCGGCAAAAACGGAACTTACGAGCACAAGCAGGGAAGGGATGCCGAACAGCGAAAATCTGACCATCCCTGAGGCTGAAAAAAGAATACAGGTATGAAACTCGCTTACACCCTTGTTGACTGGCACGCAATCGCGCCAGGTCACAGCAGCGTTGAACACTGGCAGCAGTGGGCGCAGCAGGCGCCGCTGTTCGATGCCAGCCAACCCATTGCGAAACCCCACTTTCTTCCGATGATGACAGCGCGTCGTCTCAGCAGCGGCAGCCGCGCGGCGGTTGAGTGCGGCTTAGCGCTACTGGCGCGCCAGACAATCGATGCGGTGGTGTTCACCAGCCGTCACGGCGAGCTGGAGCGCAATCTGCGCATTCTTACCGCCTTAGCGGATGAGCAAGCGCTGTCGCCCACCGATTTCGCCATGTCGGTACACAACTCCGCCGTGGGCAGCTTGACCATCGCCGCGCGTCAGCCGCTGGTTTCAACCTCCGTTGCGGCGGGTGTCGACAGCTTCCAACAAGGTTTCATCGAGGTCGCCGCCCTGCATCAAGCCGGTTACGGCAATGTGCTGCTGGTGGATTTCGATGGCGCGGTGCCGGATTACTATCGCCCGTGGCTGCCGGAAAATGCCCACTTCAATCTGCCTTACGCCGTGGCGCTGCTGCTGCGTGCGGGCGACAGCTTGTGCTGCACCGCGCAGCCGCGCAGCGCGTCATCCGGCGAAACGTCGTTGCCGCAAAGCCTGCAGGTGCTGCACGGTTTGCTGCGCAACGCGCCGCAGTTCAGCGTGTCGGGTGAACGCCATCAATGGCGTTGGGAGCGCGCGCATGGCGGATAATGCGCAGCCGCGTCGTCCTGGCGTTAACTATTACTGGCGGCTGATCATGACCGCCATCAGCTTCACGCTGTTTAGCGTCGGCGGTTTGCTGCTGTCGCTCATCTGGTTCAATTTATTGTTGCTGGTGCAGCGCGATGGGTTACGCCGTCGGCAAATTGCCCGCAGCAGCATCGCGTGGAGCTTCCGCTGCTTCCTACGCTTCTGCCGGTTTGTCGGCGTTTATGATTACCAGATTATCGGTGCGCAGCAGCTGCGCGCCGATCGCGGCTGTTTGATCGTCGCCAACCATCCGTCCTTAATCGATTACGTGATGATCGCCTCGGTGCTGCCGGAGATGGATTGCCTGGTGAAAGCGGAGTTACAGCACAACATCTTTTTCCGCGGTGTGATTAAGTCCGCTGATTACCTGATTAACAGCGAAGCCGACACCTTGTTGCCCGACAGCCAGCAGCGCCTGGCGCGCGGCGATACCATCCTGATTTTCCCGGAAGGCACGCGAACGCGTTACGGCGAACCGCTGAAACTGCAGCGCGGGGCCGCCAACATTGCGGTGCGCGCCGGTTGCGATCTGCGCGTGGTACACATCAGCTGTACCCAGCGCATGCTGGATAAGCAAAGCCGCTGGTATCAGATTCCGCTGGTTAAACCGCTTTTTACTGTACGCGTACAATCGCGTATTGCCAGCCAGACCTTTAGTGAAGCCGAAGACGATGCGCAGCCGCTGGCCGCACGCCGTTTGACGCGTTATCTGCAACAGGCACTGGTGCCTGAAGAGAACCAATAAGTATGCAACTGATCAACGATATCAAACTGATGATTATCGACACGCTGAATCTCGAAGATATCAGCCCGGACGATATTGAAACTGACGCGCCGCTGTTTGGCGAAGGTCTGGGCCTCGACTCTATCGATGCGCTGGAGCTGGGATTGGCGGTCAAGAATCGCTTCGGCGTCCAGCTTTCAGCAGAGAGCGAAACGCTGCGTGCGCACTTTTTTTCCGTGGCCACGCTGGCCGCGTTTGTTGAACAACAGCAAGCCTGAGAACCGTCAACATGATGAACCAAAACGAAATTTACCAGGAAGTCGCTGCGCTGCTGACGTCGCTGTTTGAAATCGAACCCGACGCTATTCGCCCGGAATCGCGCCTGTATGAAGATCTGGAGCTGGACAGCATCGATGCGGTTGACATGGTGGTGCATCTGCAAAAGCGTACTGGTCGTAAGATCAAACCTGAAACATTCCGCGCGGTGCGCACCGTGCAGGACGTGGTGGATGCGGTTGAGCAACTGATGCGCGACGAGGCCTGATTTCAGCCATGCGTCATTGGTTGCGGCTGCTCAATGGATTGGCGCTGCTCGCCTGGCCGTTTTTGGTGTGGCTGGCGATCGTGCATCCGCAGTGGCGCGGCGTGATTGCGCTGCTGGCGCTGCTGTTTGCGCTACGCATCTGGAGTTTGCGACGCGCGCAGGGTGCGATGGGGCGCGTGATGCTGCTGCTGGCGCTGATCGGCAGCGCGCTGTGCCTTGCCAGCCTGCTGCTGCGCACCCAGCAGCTGCTGATGTGGTATCCGGTGGCGGTGAACGCGCTGCTGCTGCTGCTGTTTGGCAGTTCGCTGTGGACGGCAATGCCGCTGGTCGAGCGGCTGGCGCGGCTGCGCGAACCGGATTTGCCGCCGCGTGCGGTGCGCTATACCCGACGGGTTACCCAAGTGTGGTGCGGCTTCTTTAGCGTTAACGGCAGCGTGGCGCTGGCAACCTGCCTGATAAACGATGTTCAACTCTGGACGCTGTGGAACGGCGGCATCAGCTATCTGCTGATGGGCATGCTGATGGGCGGCGAATGGCTGCTGCGTCAGCGCATAAGGAAAAATGCATGAAGGCGCAAGCCATTCGCGATTGGCTCTCTGCGCCCGATCGCCTCGTTGCCTGGCAAGGACAACAGCAGCATACGCTGAAGCAGATGCGCCAGCAGGTTCAGGCCTTAACCGCGCGGCTGCAGGCGTTGCCGGGCCAGCGTTGGGCGTTGTGCTTCGACAACAGCTACCATTTCACCGTCGCGCTGCTGGCCGTGCTGCATGCGGGAAAAACCCCGGTAATTCCCGGCCATTGTCGCGCCGCGCAGTTAGAAGAGATGCGCGCCGACCTCGATGGGGTGATCGGCGATATGCCGCTCGATGTCACCCTGCCGCTGCTGCGTTGGGATGGCGCGCTGGCGGGCGGCGCGCTGCCGCCGATAGCCGCCGATGCCAGCGTGGTGCTGTTTACTTCCGGCTCCACCGGCACGCCGCGTCGCGTGGTGAAATCGCTGCGCGCGCTGGATCGGGAAGCGCAATGGCTCACCGCGCTGTGGGGCGCACGCCTGCAGGATTGCCACGTGATTGCCTCCGTCAGCCATCAGCATTTGTACGGCTTGAGCTTCCGTATCGTGTTGCCCATGGCGCTGGGCTTGCCGTTCGCCGCACAGCAAATCTTTTATAGCGAACAGCTGGCGGATCAGTCCGCCGCGCGGCGTTACGCCTTTATCAGCAGCCCGGCATTTCTACGCCGTCTGGACGCGGGATTAACCGCGCCGCACTGTGAACTGATCGTGTCGGCCGGCGGTGCGTTACCCTGGTCGGCGGCGCAGCAGGCGCAGCAGCGTTTGCACTGCTGCGTGGATGAAATTTATGGCAGCACCGAAACCGGCGTAATCGGCTGGCGTAGCGCCACCGGTGAAAACGTGCTGTGGCAGCCTTTTCCGCAAGTGACATTGCGGGAAGTTGAGCCCAATAGCTGGCGCGTCTATTCCGCCTTGCTGGAGAGCGCCGACGGCTGCGCGCTCGACGATCGTCTGGTGCAGCAGCCTGACGGTCAGTTCCAGCTGGCCGGTCGCAACGATCGCGTGGTGAAGATTGAAGATAAGCGCGTATCGCTGAGCGAAATTGAACGTCGCCTGCTGGCGCTGCCGGGCGTGGAAGACGCCGCCGCGCTGGCGATTCAGCGTCATGGCCGCCACGCGATTGGCGTGGTGCTGGCGCTGCCTGATATGCCTGATGCCGCCACGCTGCATCAGCTGAAACAACACTGGAAACGCGCGTTGCAGCCCTGGCTGGAGCCGGTGGCCATGCCGCGCTATTGGCGCGTGGTAGCGGCGATTCCGGTCACGGCGCAAAGCAAACGCGCCTGGCCACAAATTGAGGAACTGTTTGATGTTGCCGGTTGAACTCGCTGCTGAGCAGCACGCTGCGGCGCTGACCTTGCGCCTGCATGTCGCCGCCGATCTGTTTTGGTTCCGGGGCCACTTTCCCACCTTGCCGATTTTGCCAGGCGTGGCGCAGCTCGATTGGGTGCTGCATTACGCCTTGACGCGCCTCGCGCCGGGCAAAGCCTTTGCGGCAATTGACAATATCAAGTTCCAACAGCCGGTGCCGCCCAACGCCGAGCTGGAGCTGCACCTGCACTGGCAAGCGGATAAATCGCTGCTGAGTTTCAGCTATCAATTGATAAATGGCGACAGCGCCGCCGTCGCCAGCAGCGGGAAGATTCGCCTGTGTTAAATATCGCTTTCGCGCCCTGCGTGCTGATTCCCTGCTACAACCACGGCGCGATGCTGGCGTCGGTGCTGGCCCGTTTAGCGCCGTTCAATTTGCCGCTGATCGTGGTGGATGACGGCAGCGATACGCTAACCAAACAGCAGATCGCCGCGCTCGCTGCGCCGCAGCTGCAGGTGCTGACCTTGCCGCACAATCAGGGCAAAGGCGCTGCGGTAATGGCCGGATTGCGTGCCGCCGCCGCGGCCGGTTACACGCACGCGCTGCAACTCGATGCCGACGGTCAACATCAGGTGGAAGACACGCCGCGCATGCTGGCAGAAGCCGAACGCTATCCGCACTGTTTGATTTCCGGCCAGCCGATCTACGACGCCTCAATTCCCAGATCACGCCTGTACGGGCGCTATATCACCCACTTTTGGGTATGGATTGAAACGCTCTCTTTCTCGCTGAAAGACAGCATGTGCGGCTTCCGCGTCTACCCGCTCGCGCCGTCGCTGACGCTGTGCGATCGCCACGCCATCGGCCAGCGCATGGATTTTGATACCGAAATCATGGTGCGCTTGTACTGGCAAGGCACGCCGAGCCGCTTTCTCGCCACGCGCGTGACCTACCCGGAAACGGGCGTGTCGCACTTTGATGCGCTGCGCGACAACCTGCGCATTTCGTGGATGCACACGCGACTGTTCTTTGGCATGTTGCCGCGCATACCCCAGCTGTTGCGCCAGCGCGGCAGCGCGCAGCACTGGTCGGCGACGCCCGAACGTCGTGGGCAAAGCGGTTTACGCTTTATGCTGTGGCTGTATCGCCGCGCCGGACGCTTGCCGTTTGTGCTGCTGCTGTGGCCGGTGGTGGCGGTGTACTGGCTGAGCGGACGCGAAGCGCGTGCCGCCTCGCAGCAGTGGCTGGCGCAGGTGCAGGCCGAAGCCAGCAAACAGAACATCGCGCTGCCTGCGCCAATCAACAGCTATCGTCACTTTCTGCGCTTCGGCTACAGCATGTTGGATAAAGTCGCCAGCTGGCGCGGCGATGTGCAGTGGGGACGCGATATCGATTTCGCGCCGGGTGCGGAAGCGGTGATTCGCCAAGCCGACGGGCAGGGCCATTTGATTTTGGCGTCGCATCTGGGCGATATCGAAGCGTGCCGCGCCATGGCGAAGCAGGTCAGCGGATTAGTGATCAACGCGCTGGTGTTCACCGACAACGCGCAGCGTTTCCGCGAGGTGCTGGAAAGCATCGCGCCGCAGGCTGGGGTCAATTTGATGCCGGTCACCGATATCGGCCCGGACACCGCGATCCTGCTGCAACAAAAGTTAGATGCCGGTGAATGGGTCGCCATTGTCGGCGATCGCACCGCGGTGCATCGCCAGCGCGGCGGTGAACGTCGCGTGGTGTGGAGCGAATTTATGGGACGTCCCGCGCCGTTTCCGCAGGGCCCGTTTGTGCTGGCGGCGGCGCTGCGTTGCCCGGTGCTGCTGATGTTCGCACTGCGCGAGCAGGGCCGGCTGCGCGTGCATTGCGAAGCCTTCGCCAATCCGTTACTCCTGCCGCGCGCGCAGCGACAGCAGGCGCTGCAAAGCGCGGTGGATCGCTACGCCGCGCGTTTGCAACAGCACGCGCTGATGGCGCCGCTGGATTGGTTTAATTTTTACGATTTCTGGACGTTGCCCGAGGAGCAAAGCCGCGATGAGTGAGAACGCCTGGCAAGCCGAAGTAGAACTGACCGTGTCGTTTCATGACTGCGACCCGATGGGCGTGGTGTGGCACGGCAACTACTTCCGCTTTTTCGAAGTGGCGCGCGAAGCGCTGCTGCGCAAAATCAACTACAGCTACGGCGAAATGACCGCCAGCGGCTTCGTCTGGCCGGTGGTGGATGCGCAGGTGAAATATCGCCAGCCGCTGCGCTGCGAAGAAAGGGTGCGGGTGAGCGCCAGCATCACTGAATATGAAAATCGCCTGCGCATAGATTACGCGATCCACAATGCAGCCGGGCAGATCGCCACCAAAGCGCACACCATTCAGGTGGCCGTGCACGCCGTCAGTCAGGAGATGAGTTTCGTCTCGCCTGACATCCTGTTCGCACGCCTGGGAGTAAAACCGTGATCAGAATCCTTTGTTTGTTGCTGCTGTGGATAGGCTGTAGCGCCCAGGCCGTGACGCTGGAGCAGCTGCAACAGCGCTTTGCCCGCCAGCCGGTGATCCGCGCCCACTTCGAGCAGGTGCGCACCATTGCAGGCATGGCGCAGCCGCTGGTGTCGCGTGGCGAACTGCTGATTGCCCAGCAGCAGGGTTTGTGGTGGCAGCAGGCCACGCCGTTCCCGCTGACGCTGATCCTGGACGATAAGCGCATGGTACAGCGCATGAGCGGCCAGCCGCCGCAGGTGATCACCGCCGAGAGCAATCCGCAAATGTTCCAGTTCAATCACCTGCTGCGTGCGCTGTTCCAGGCGGATGAAAAGGTGCTGCGCGAGAACTTCGAACTCGATTTCCACGATGGCGGCAACAACCGCTGGCAGCTCGATTTAACGCCGAAAGCCGCGCCGTTGAATAAGATCTTCAACCGTATTGCGTTGCAGGGCGAGGCGTTTCTCAACCGCATCACCCTGGATGACAAGCAGGGCGACAAAACTGAAATCACGCTCAGCAACACCCGCACTGAACCGGCACAGTTAACCTCTGAAGAGCGAGCGCGTTTTGCCAACGCGCAGTGAGAAAAGGCTGGCGCTGCTGTGGCTGGCGGGGTGCGTGGCGTTAGCCATCGCGCTGGCTATCCTGCTGCCGCGCAGCCAGCTGAACAGCAGCGTGCTGGCATTGTTGCCGCAGCAGAATCTTGGCCAGGCCCCGGCGGAGATCCAGCAAGGCTTTATGCAGCGCCTCGATCGTCAGCTGGTGTGGCTGGTGAGCGCCAACGCGACAGATGGCGAGGCGGTGGCGCAATGGTGGCAAGCGCAGCTGCGCGCGCTGCCGATGCTCAAGCAGGTCAGCGGCGAGCTGGATGAAGATCAGATGGAGCGTTGGGGCGCGTATGCGTATCAACATCGCAACGGCTTGATCGATCCGCTGACGCGGGCGCGACTGGCCGACGGCGGCAACGCGCAGGCCGACTGGATTCTGGCGCAGCTGTTTTCGGCGTTTGCCGGGGTTGGCAGCAAAGAGATTCAACACGATCCGCTGCTGTTGGTGCGCGGGGGCCAGCTGGCGCTACAGCAAAACGCCAACAAAATGCTGCTGCACAACGGGTGGTTGACGGTTAACGATCGGCAGCGCCGCTGGTACTTCCTGCACGGCGAGCTGGCGAGCAACGCGTTTAGCATTAAAGAGAGTCATCAGCTGGTCAGCGCGCTCAACCAGCTGGAGAGCGAATTGAAAACCCGCTGGCCGGATGCGCAGCTGCTGACGCGCGGCACGGTGCTGTTCAGCGACGATGCCAGCCAGCGCGCGCAGCATGACGTGGAGACGCTCGGCAGCGCGACGATCGCCGGATTAGTGCTGCTGGTGTGGCTGGTGTTTCGCTCGCTGCGTCCGCTGGCGCTGTGTGCGCTGTCGGTGGCGGTGGGCGCGCTGGCGGGAACGGTGATGACCTTGCTGTTTTTTGGTGAGCTGCATCTCACCACGCTGGTGATGAGCCTCAGCATTGTCGGCATCTCGGCCGATTACACCTTGTATTACCTCACCGAACGCATGGTGCATGGCGAGCAAACGACGCCGTGGCAGAGCCTGCACAAAGTGCGCAGTACGCTGCTGCTGGCGCTGGGCACCACGGCAATAGCCTGGCTGCTGATGCTGTTAGCGCCGTTTCCGGGGTTGCGCCAGTTGGCGGTGTTTGCCGCCAGCGGCTTGAGCGCGTCGTGCTTCACGGTGATCTGTTTCTATCCGTGGCTGGTGCGCGGTTTGCCGGTACGGCCGATTCCGGCCATGGTGTGGCTGGCGCGCTGGTTAGCCGCGTGGCGGCGCAATCCCTGGCTGAAAGCGGGCCTTCCGGCGCTGGTGGCGATCTATGCCATTAGCGGCATGGTGCAACTGCGCGTAGATGATGACATTGCCCATTTGCAAAGCGCGCCTGCGCCGCTGCTGGCGCAGGATCGCCAGCTGGCGCAGCTCACCGGTCAGCAGGCCGATCAAACCTGGTTTGTGGTGTGGGGCGACGATGAGCAGCAGGCGCTGCAACGGCTCAGCGCACTGGCACCGAAGCTGCAAAGCGCTCAGCAGCAAGGTTGGCTGACGCGCTTTCGCCTGATGCCGCTCAGCTCGCTGGCGCAGCAGCAGCAGGATGTGGCGCTGCTGCAACAGGCGGCGCCAACCATTCTGGCACGCCTGCAGCAAGCCGGATTAAGCGTGACGCAGGCCGATCTCCGCGCCATGCCGGTCAGCGCCAGGGCGTGGCTGGCAAGCCCGCTCAGCGAAGGTTGGCGCTTGCTGTGGCTGTCGCTGCCGGACGGACGCAGCAGCGTGCTGGTGCCGGTAACCGGCGTGAAAAACAGCGCGGCGCTGCAGGCATTGGCGGCACAGCAAACCGGCGTCAGCTGGGTCGATCGCAAAGCCAGCTACGATGAACTGTTCCGCTTCTGGCGCACGCTGTTGAGCGGGTTGCTGGCGTTGGCGCTGCTGCTGATCACCGCCAGCTCGATGCTGCGACTGGGTGTGAAAGCGGGCCTGCGTAGCGCGCTGCCTTCATGGCTGTCGCTGGCGGCGGCGCTGGCGACGCTGGGATGGATTGGCGCAAGCCTGAATTTATTCGCCCTGCTGGCGCTGATTCTGGTGCTCGGCATCGGCATCAACTACACGCTGTTCTTCAGCAATCCGCGCGGTACGCCGCTGACCTCAATGCTGGCGGTGACGCTGGCGATGATGACCACGCTGCTGACGCTTGGCATGCTGGTGTTCAGCAGCACCGCGGCTATCAGCGGCTTTGGCACCGTGCTGTGCAGCGGTATTTTTTGTGCATTCTTGCTGGCGCCGATGGCGTTGGCTCCGGGAAAAAGGAAACGTGGATGAAACGGATCGCCTTACTGCTGTTGATGGGCCTGCTGTTGAGCAGCTGTGCGCGGCACGATGCCAGCGATAATCGTCCGCGCGCGTGGTTAAAACCGGGCGTGCAGGTCACGCTGCCTGCGCCGGGCATCTCGCCCGCGTTTCAGCAGCAGCAGCTGTTAACGGGCCACGCCAAAGGCAAAACCCAGTCGCTGCTGGTGTTGCTAAGCGCCGATTCGCAGCAGCTGAGCCTGGCCGGTTTGTCCTCGCTCGGCATTCGCCTGTTCCGCGTTACCTACGATAAAAACGGCATCCACACCCAGCAGATGCTGGCGCTGCCGGAAATGCCGCCCGTCAGTCAGGTGCTGGCGGACGTGATGCTCAGCCATTGGCCGATCGGCGCGTGGCAGCCGCAGCTGCCGCCCGGCTGGCAGCTGGAAGATATCGGCGACCGGCGCGAGTTGCGCGATGCTGAGGGCAAGGTGGTGACGCTGATTCGCTATCTGCAGCGTGGTGCGCTGCGCGAGCCGATCAGCATCGATCAACGCGCCTTTGGTTATCAGATTTACATTCAACATCTGGACGCCTCTTCATGATGTATATCGCGGCCTTCGGCATGGTTAACGCGCTTGGCAACAGCATGGCGCAGATCGCCACGCAGCTAGCGCTCGGCATCGCGCCCGGCATGCAGCAGCGTGAGGGCTGGCTGCAAGCAGGCAAACGCTGCTGGCTGGGCGAGGTGATGGGCGAGCTGCCACCGATTCCAACGCGCCTGGCGGCGCACAACACGCGCAACAACCAGCTGCTGCTGGCGGCGCTGGCGCAGCTGCGTCCGGCGCTCGATGCGGCCGTCGCGCAATTTGGTCGCTCGCGGGTAGCGATTGTGTTGGGCACCAGCACATCGGGCGTGGATGAGGGCGATCGGCAGGTAGCGGGCGGCATCGCGGGCTACGATTATCGCATGCAGGAGCTGGGCGATCCGTCGCGCTTCCTCGCGCACTATCTGCAACTTGATGGCCCGGCATACACGCTTTCCACCGCCTGTTCCTCCAGCGCACGCGCAATGATCAGCGGGCAGCGTTTAATTGATGCCGGATTAGTGGACGTGGCGCTGGTCGGCGGCGCGGATTCACTGAGCCGCATGCCGATTAACGGCTTTGCCAGCCTGGATTCGCTGTCGGAACGGCACTGCGCGCCGTTTAGCGCCGATCGTGACGGCATTTCGATTGGCGAAGCCGCCGCGCTGTTGTTGCTGACGCGGGAACCGCAGCCGTTGGCGCTGCTGGGCTGCGGCGAATCATCGGATGCGTGGCACATGTCGGCACCGCACCCGGAAGGCGTCGGCGCTGAACGCGCGATGCTGATGGCGTTGCAGCAGGCCGGTTTGCAGCCGCACGAAGTGGGCTACATTAATCTGCACGGCACCGCCACGCCGCTCAACGATCAGGTCGAGGCCGCGGTGATTCATCGCGTATTTGGCGCGCAGGTGCCGTGCAGCTCGACCAAACATCTTACCGGCCACACGCTGGGCGCAGCGGGCGCCACGGAAGCGGCGCTGGCCGCGCTGATTCTGCAACAGAATTTGCCGCTGCCGCCGCAGGACTTCTCGGTTGCCGCGCGCGATATGTCGCTGCCGGATTGCGGATTGATCACGGCCGCGCAGCCGCTGGCGCGCCCGATCGTCGCCTCGAATTCGTTTGCTTTTGGCGGGAATAACACCTGCCTGATTGTAGGAAAGCCTTATGAGTGAATTTTTGCCGGTCAGCGCCTATTTGCCGCACCGCGCGCCGCTGCTGCTGCTGGACCGCGTGATGGCGGTCAGCGTTGACAGCGTCATCTGCGAAGTCACGGTGGAGGGGGCTGGCGTGCTGGCCCCGTTTCTCACGCCGCAGGGCGACCTGCCCGCGTGGTATGGCGTGGAGATCATGGCGCAAACCGTCGGCGTGTGGTCAGGTTTTCACGCGCGTCAGCGCGGCGACCGCGAGATTAGTCCCGGCATGCTGCTGGGAGGACGCGGCTATCGCGCCACCCATCCGACCTTCGCGGCCAACAGCACGCTGCGCGTGGAGATGCGCCTGCTGATGCGCGACGACAAGCTGGGCAGCTTTGAAGGCGAGATCCGCAGCGGCGAGACGCTGCTCGCCAGCGGTCGGCTGAATACCTATCAGCCCGATCAACACGAACTTAGCCAACTGCAACAAGGAGTCCAGCCATGACACGCAGCGTATTAGTGACCGGCGCAAGTAAAGGCATTGGCCGCGCCATTGCGCAACGTCTGGCGCAGGACGGTTTTCACGTGGTGGTGCATTATCACCGCGATGCGGCAGGCGCCGAGCACACGCTGGCCGCGATGCAGGCGGCAGGCGGCAGCGGACGCACGCTGCAATTTGACGTGGCGCAGCGTGATGCCACGCGCAGCGCCATTGAGCAGGACATTGCCGCGCACGGCGCCTATTACGGCGTGGTAAATAATGCGGGCATCACGCGCGATGCGGCGTTCCCGGCGCTGACCGATGAGGAGTGGGACAGCGTGATCCACACCAATCTCGACAGTTTCTACAATGTGATTCAGCCCTGCGTGATGCCGATGATTGGCCTGCGCCAGGGCGGACGCATTGTCACGCTGTCGTCGGTGTCGGGCATCATGGGCAATCGCGGCCAGGTGAACTACAGCGCGGCGAAGGCGGGCATTATTGGCGCGACCAAAGCGCTGGCGATTGAGCTGGCGAAACGCAAAATCACCGTGAACTGCATCGCACCCGGTTTGATCGATACCGGCATGACCGATCTGGAGCCCGTGGTGATTGATGAAGCGCTGAAGATGATTCCGATGAAGCGCATGGGCGCGGCGGATGAGGTGGCGGGACTTGCCAGCTATTTGCTGTCGGACATCGCGGGCTACGTCACGCGGCAGGTGATTTCAATTAACGGAGGTATGCTGTGATTCAGCGGGTGGTGGTAACCGGTATGGGCGGCGTGACCGCGTTTGGCGAGAGCTGGGCGGCGGTGGCCGATCGCATCAGGCAGGGGAAAAATGCGGTGCGCAAGATGCCGGAATGGCAGATCTACGACGGCTTGCACACGCTGCTCGGCGCGCCGGTGGATGATTTTGCGCCGCCTGCGCACTACACGCGCAAACGCATCCGCTCCATGGGGCGCGTGTCGTTGATGGCGACGCGCGCCACCGAACTGGCGCTGGAGCAGGCGGGGTTGATCGACCACCCGGTGCTGACCAGTGGCGAAACCGGCATTGCCTACGGATCGTCAACCGGCAGCACCGGCCCGGTAAGCGAGTTCGCTACCATGCTGACGGAAAAGCACACCAACAATATTACCGGCACCACCTATGTGCAGATGATGCCGCACACCACAGCGGTGAACGCCGGGCTGTTTTTTGGTTTGCGCGGTCGCGTGATTCCCACGTCCAGCGCCTGTACGTCGGGCAGCCAGGCGATTGGCTATGCGTGGGAAGCGATTCGCCACGGTTATCAAACCGTGATGGTGGCGGGCGGGGCGGAGGAGTTGTGTCCGTCGGAAGCCGCGGTGTTCGATACGCTGTTTGCCACCAGCCAGCGCAATGATGCGCCGCACACCTCGCCCGCGCCGTTTGATCAGCAGCGCGACGGTTTAGTGATTGGCGAAGGGGCGGGCACGCTGATCCTCGAATCGCTGGAGCATGCGCAGGCGCGCGGCGCCACCATTTATGCCGAGCTGGTGGGTTTTCATACCAACTGCGATGCGGCGCACATCACTCAGCCGCAGCGTGAAACCATGCAGATTTGCATCGAGCGCGCGTTGCAAACGGCCGGGGTAACGCCCGAGCAGATTGGCTATATTAACGCGCACGGCACCGCCACCGATCGCGGCGATATTGCCGAAAGCCAGGCCACGGCGGCGATCTTCGGCACCAGCACGCCGATTTCGTCGTTGAAAAGCTACTTTGGTCATACCTTGGGCGCGTGCGGCGCGCTGGAAGCGTGGATGAGCATTGAGATGATGCGCGAAGGCTGGTTTGCGCCCACCCTGAATTTGACGCAGCCAGCGGCCGAGTGCGGCGAGCTGGATTATATCGTGGGTGAACCCCGTCAAATTGAAACCGATTATATTCAATCGAATAACTTTGCCTTTGGCGGGATCAATACGTCATTGGTGTTTAAGCGCTGGCGCGAAGCGTAATTCGCTAATGCCGGGTGCGCAACAAAGCGCATCCCACGTTCTTTGATTGTAGGGTCGCCATTGTTGGCGACCAGCCAAACCCGCCCTTTTTCACTTGCCAAAAACCCTACCTAAAGGGGTTACTCTACTGCCGACTCTTTTTTGTTGGGAAAGTTCAGGAATCTTCTTGCTTTCGGCGTAGAGCTGCGCATAATCCGAATCGCAATAATAATGATTATCAATACGCATGCATTAGGGGATCTCCATGCGCAAAACGCCTTTCAATCCCGGACTGAAACCGACGCTGTTAGCCATTATGGTTAGCGCCGGTTGTTTGCCAGTGATGGCTGCTACTACCAACACCAACACCACCGATCAGCCGACGCTGACCGTTACCGCGACGCAACAAGATGATTTCAAAGCGGGCGGCGATGCGCTGGTTCCGGCTTACCTGGATGGACAGGTGGCGCACGGCGGCCGCATGGGCATGCTCGGCGAGCAAAAAGCGATGGACGTGCCGTTCAACGTCATCGGCTTCACCTCGAAAATGATTCAGGATCAGCAAGCGCAAACCATCGGTGACGTGGTGCGCAACGATGCTGGCGTGCAGAATTTGAAAGGCTACGGTAACTTCGCGGAAAGTTATCGTATTCGCGGCTTTAAGTTAGATGGCGATGCCATGACTTACGGCGGTTTGGCAGGTATCGTGCCACGTCAGGTGATGGATGCTTCGCTGATTGATCGCGTTGAGATCTTCAAAGGCGCCAATGCGTTGCTGAACGGTTCAGCAGAAAGCGGCGTCGGCGGTATGATCAACCTTGAGCCAAAGCATGCTGAGGATACGCCGCTGACGCGCGTTGGTGTGGATTACACCTCGGGTTCACAGCTGGGCGGATCAACCGATATTGGTCGTCGCTTTGGCGATGACAACCAGTTTGGCGTGCGGCTGAATGCGGTGCATCGCGAAGGCGGCACCGAAGTGCACGGCGAGAAGAAGCGCACTACGGCGGCATCGTTGGGGTTAGATTACCGTGGCGATCGTCTGCGCACCTCGTTGGATCTCGGTTATCAGAAGAAAACCTTCCACAATGCGCGCAATGGCATCAACATCAGCGGCATTGATTTCATTCCTGATGTGCCTGACAACACCAGCAATTACAGCCAAAAATGGGTGTTCAGCGACATCGAATCGGAATTTGGTCTGGCAAAAGCCGAGTACGATCTGACCGATCAGTGGACGGCCTACGCGGGGTTGGGTGCGCAGCACACTCATGAAGTCGGCGATTACGGCACCCCTAAAGTGTTAGATAGCGCGGGTAACGGCACGGTGGGTCGCTTCCAAACCAACCGCGTGCAGGACACCATGAGCGGCATGGTGGGACTGCGGGGTGATTTCGCCACCGGTCCGGTGACGCACAAAGTGAACGTTGGGTATTCGGCGATGACCGCGAATGCCAAGAACAGCTATCGCATGTCATCAGGCAGCGATCCGGCGATTAATATCTACCATCCGCGTGACGTGGCTGAGCCGGATATCGTCTTTTCTGGCGGCACCAAATTCGGCGATCCGCTGACGACATACCGTTCTCGTTCGCAGGGCTACTTGTTGAGCGACACGTTAGGCTTCTTCGACGATCGCCTGCTGGCG
Source organism: uncultured Pantoea sp. (assembly GCA_966185695.1). Taxonomy (GTDB): domain Bacteria; phylum Pseudomonadota; class Gammaproteobacteria; order Enterobacterales; family Enterobacteriaceae; genus Pantoea. The sequence continues at coordinate 23,229 of CBIFUL010000022.1, forward strand.
ACCCTTGGCGCGCGTCATCAGAAAGTGGTGGTGCGAAACTACGGTTACGACGGTAAAGAGGACGCGGGTACGCGCTTCGAAAGTACGCGCTGGTTGCCGGCATATGGCTTGCTGTATAAAGCCACTGAGAATATTTCGTTGTATGCCAACCACACAGAATCATTAACGCCGGGCACCGCTGCACCTTATGGCACCACTAACTACGGCAGCGTGACCGGTATTGTGCATGCCAAGCAGAATGAAGTGGGCGTAAAGGCCGACTATGGTCGTATTGGCGGATCGCTGGCGCTGTTTGAAATCAAGCAGCCGGTCGGCGTGAAGAACAATAACACGTACAAGCTGAACGGCGAGCAGCGTAACCGTGGTGTTGAGCTTAACGTGTTTGGAGAGCCAGTGCTGGGCTTACGTCTGAACAGCAGCGCCACCTGGATTGATCCGGACATGACCAACACCGGCGACAGCAATGAAAACGGTAAAAACGCCATTGGCGTACCGCGCTTCACCGCTGCGTTGGGTGCGGAATATGACATCAAACCGGTTGATGGCTTAACCGCCACCGCACTGCTGAACTACACCGGTTCGCAATACGCCGATCTCGCTAATAACATGAAGTTGGATGACTACACCACGTTAGACCTCGGCTTGCGTTATCGCATGAAGGTAAACCAGAACGACATGGTGTGGCGCGTGGGCGTGGATAACGTCACCAATGAGAAATATTGGGCCAACGTGGACGACAGCGGCACCTACTTGTCGCAAGGCGAACCGCGCACCGTCAAAGTTTCTCTTAGCTACGATTTCTAATCTCTGTATACGGGACGCTGCGGCGTCCCGCTCTATTTCTGGCGAAAAATTCCTGCGCCTGACGGCGCATTCCATTACACTCAACAGCGCAATCCTCTCCGGCCACGCGCCCTATGTTATTGAGTCACTATGAGTTCACCTGCACCACATGACGACCACGATGAACCGTTGAGCCAGCCGCTCGACGATGCGCATTTTGCCATTCTGGTGCTTGCAGTGACCTCGGTGACGCTTATAATCTTCGTCCTCATGGTGACGCTATGGATGAGTTGAGTGCAGCGGCAAGAAACGGATGTCTGTAAGGAGGGAGTAATGGAAGCCAGAGATGACAAACTGATCGCCATAATTGGCCTGCTATGTGCCTGCCTGATTGGCGTGGTGTTCCTGTTTACCATGACGTGGCTCACCGATGTGCGCCAGCCAGCCGATCCGGCGCTTGATGTGCAAACCTGCCCGCCACTTCCTGTCCCCACCAAAAACGTCTAGCTGTGCGACTTCCAGTTCTGCCACTTAATCTGTTGACTGCGTAACGCTAACGCCAGCGCTTCATGCAAGGTGCGGTTGCCGTTGGGATCGCCCAAGCCAAACAGCGCGCCGGGCGAGCGGCGATCGTCCGCCCACGCCGGGTATTCTACCACCGGATAGAGCGAAATCCCCTCCAGCGCGACCCCTTGCTCTAACGCCAACATCGCCTCACTGCTCACCTGATGCAGCCACGCCGCCCGCGCGTTGCCTTCTGCACCGGTTTCCGCCAGCAACATCGGGCGTTGATAGCGCTGCCAGCACTGCATCAGCAGGTGATGCAGCGGCTGCCGTGCGGGGTGATCGAGCGGAATGGTGTCGCCCGAGAAGAACCAGTGATTGTCGGGGTAGTAATTGAGGCCAAGGATATCGAGAAAATCTTCGCGCCCGCCCAGCTCCGGCGCATCGCGGCCGGCTAGCCAATCCCAGGCTTCAAACTGTGCTTGATGTTGCGCGTCGGCATAGGGTTTGCTGTCGGGATTATGCGGATCGGTGGCGACCTGCACCAGCGGATCGGTCAGGACAAAGCGCGCATCAGGAAACACCTCGCGAATCGCATGCATCGCCGCCAGCGAGGCGCGCACCAGCTGGCGCTTCAGTTCACGGCCGCGCTCGCTGGCGTAGGGATCGAGCCATGAGACGTCCGCGCCTGCCCATGACCAGAATGAGATTTGATTGATCGGCGTGAAGAACGGCTGCTCAACGCCTTCGTCACGCATCAGCTGCGCCATCGCGCGGGCAAAACGCTCGAAGTGATCGACAAACGCGGCTTTCCAAATATCCAGATGATCGGGATAGCCAAAGTGCGCCAGCTCCCAGATAATCTGCATCTCATGGCGCGTGGCGGCATGCAGCATTGGCAAAAAAGTGCGCCAGTCGTAGTGATTTGGCGTGGCTTCAATCAGATGCCAACGCGCACCGTCACGCGCGGTGCGCAAGCCCTCTTGCGCCAGCGCGGCATAATCTTTATCCAGCAGCATGTCGTGACCGCTGCTGATGACCATGTCCAGGCGACGTCCGCCCGCACGGCATGCGGTGGAGCAGGGGAAGCTGCCCTGAAAGAAGCTGCGAAACAATTGCGGATGATGGCGCGACAAGGGTTGAGTCATCATGCTCTCCTCACGGTGCAGAACGCTGGGCTAAGTCTAGACTAAATTAACGGCGTGCCCGTCCGCGTTGCGGAAGCCTCCGATTGCGATCCGGCGCGCCGATACCAACAATAAAGAGATCCAGTGAATTCAGGGAACCGCTATGAGTGAAGCCGCGTTGTTGCCGTCCGGCGATGAGCCGGGTCAGGGCCTGAAGCAAAGTGTCGCGGCGCGCTGTGCGTTGCATCCGGGCATGAGCGGTATTCATGCGCTCAACGATGGATTAGATGCCTTTGCCGCGCGCTATTTGTTAATGGGCATGGCGCAATACAGCATTGATGTTCAGTATTACATTTGGCACAACGATATGTCCGGGCGCCTGCTGTTTAGCGCGTTGCTGGATGCCGCCGAGCGCGGCGTACAGGTGCGGTTATTGCTCGACGATAACAACACGCCGGGCCTCGACGAAACGCTGGCCGAGCTGGATCGTCATCCCAATATTGCCGTCAGATTATTCAATCCCTTTTCATTTCGCACGCTGCGTGCGCTCGGTTATCTCACCGACTTTGCGCGACTCAATCGCCGTATGCACAACAAAAGCCTGACGGTGGACGGTGCAACCACGCTGGTGGGCGGGCGTAATATTGGCGATGAGTATTTTGGCACGGGCGATGAGCCGCTGTTTACCGATCTTGATGTGCTGGCAATAGGCCCGGTGGTGCAGCAGGTCGCGCACGATTTTGAGCGTTACTGGCACAGCAAGGCGGTGTCGCCGCTGCGCAGTGTGGTCGATGTCAGTGGCGACAAGCATCAGGCGGTGCGTTTACCGCAGGAGTGGCAGCAGAGCGACGCCGTACACCGCTATCTGGCGCGTTTGGAGCAGTCGTCGTTTGTAAGCCAAATGGAGCAGGGCGAGCTGGCGATGACGTGGGCAGAAACGCGGTTGCTGAGCGACGATCCGCGTAAAGGATTAGGTAAGGCGCGGCGCGGGAGTTTACTGCCGCAGCGCATGATGGAGGTGATCGGCGCACCGCAGCAGCAGTTCGATATTATTTCGGCCTATTTTGTGCCAACGCGTTCCGGCGTGGCGCAGCTGGTGGCGCTGCGGCGGCGCGGAGTGAAGATTGCTGTGTTGACCAATTCGCTGGCGGCCAATGATGTGTCCATTGTGCACGCGGGCTACGCGCGGTGGCGCAAGAAGCTGCTGCGACACGGCGTGGCGTTGTACGAGTTAAAGCCGCAAGATTTGCCGCAGTCCGCGCCGCACGATCGCGGTTTGACCGGTAATTCCGGTTCCAGCTTGCACGCCAAAACCTTCACCGTGGACAACCAGAAAGTGTTTATCGGGTCGTTTAATTTTGATCCGCGTTCAGCAGAATTGAATACCGAAATGGGCCTGGTGATTGAGAGCGAAACGCTGGCACAGCAAACCCATCAACGCTTTATAGCCGGCATGCGCGATCGCGCCTGGACGTTGAAGCTGGATAAATGGGGCCGGGTGAATTGGCTGGAATATGCCGGTGAGCAGGGCGAAGTGGTACACAAGCATGAACCGCAATGCACCTGGCTTCAGCGCTTACTGGTGCGCCTGGTGTGGCGTCTACCGATTGAGTGGTTGTTGTAGTTACGCGCCCTGCGAGCGTGCCGCAGGGCAAGTGGCAACTAGTTTTTTTGCGGCTTGCCTGAGAACAGAAAGCGCAGCAGCGGAATACGCAGATGGATTTCGTACAGCGCAAAGGCAATGCCAAACACCACCAGCAGGCCGACAAAAAAGCCGAGCGTGTTGCTGGCAATATGCGGTGTGATGTAAATGCCGTACAGAATGGTCAACGGATGGTGCACCAGATAAATAAACAGCGAAGCGTTAACCAGATACATAATGCGCGGTGAATGACTGTTCAGCAGTTTATGACCAAAGCTGAAGCAGACGTTTAACATGCACAAGCCCATTAGCGTCGAGATGAACATGTCGGTTTCATATAACCACCCTTCACCGCTGCCGTAACGCTGATTCAGGCTGTAGGCAATAAACACGGCAATCGCACCGAAACACATCACCGGATTGAAGCGCACAAACAGCGCTTTCAACGCCGGATGTTTCCAACTCAGCGCGCCCAGCATAAAGAACGGCAAGAAGGTGAGGGTTTGCATCACGCCGATGCTGAATAAGCCGTTGGCGAACACTTCCGGAACCGTATAGAACAACATGCGGCGGAATACACACCAAATCAGCGCGTAGACCATCAGCGCCAGCGTTAATTTTCCCCAACCTATTTGCTGATAATCACGCTGATTTTTTTGCGTCTGCAGCCAGCGGAAGCTGATCATGCCGAGGGTGGTCAGTATCACCAGTACCAGCAAGAACCACAGATGCGAAATCAGTTCCCACGACAGCGTGTTGAACTTTTCGTAAAGCGTGAAGCTGTTCCAGTCGCCAATTTTATCCGTCAGATTTCGCAGCATAAAAAACTGCGGCAGCGTGATGAGCGGGATAGCCGTCAGCATAGGGATCCCAACGCGCTCCAGACGCACTTTCAGCCAGCGCTGCGGTTGATAACGCAGGTAGAGCATATAGGAGAAATAACCCGAGATAACAAAGAACACCTGCATGCGAAACGCGTGAATAAAATCATTCAAAACGGTTAGCCACATTGAGGCGTCCTGGCTATTTACTGCCCATTTCTGCGTGGAGTAAATCAGTGAGACGTGGAAGGGTACGCCTAATAACATTAAATATGCGCGGATGGAGTCGAGAAAATACTCACGTTCGGTTTTGACTGAACTCATAAGCTTCCAATTTTTGCGTTTGCTTGCCGGTTTCGCCCTGAAACCGGATTATGCCGAATGAAAATTCTACCGGCTGTAAACAGCGTATACTATCAGGTGATTCTGTTTCTTAATCCTACGGGGTTTAATTATCCGAAAAGCACACTTTCCGCTTACAAATCAGTGGAACAATCTTTGGTATAAGCTGTCGGAAAACCGAATAATCCATTAAGATAAGCGGGTTTGATTTAAGCGCACGAAAGGGGGGGATGTGCTAAATAATGTAAATAATAAAGTGGGACTGGTTAAAATGCGCTGGGTAGGCGCGGCAGTTCTGCTGGCGTTGTACGCCAACAACAGTTGGGCGTTCAACATTGATGATGTCGCAAAACAAGCCAAGGCGTTAGCAGGCAAAAGCTATGAAGCGCCAAAGAGCAATTTACCCTCTCAATTTCGTGAAATGAAGTTTGCGGATTATCAGCAAATTCAGTTTAACCACGATAAAGCTTACTGGAGCAAACTGCGTACGCCGTTTAAGCTCGAGTTCTATCATCAGGGCATGTATTTCGATACGCCGGTGAAAATTAACGAAGTCACCGCTTCTTCCGTACGCGAAATTAAGTACAACCCCGACTACTTCAATTTCGGTAGCGTGAAGCACGATGCCGACTCCGTTAAAAACCTGGGTTTCGCTGGATTTAAAGTGCTGTATCCTTTGAATAAAAAGGGTAAAGACGACGAGATCTCCAGCTTCCTCGGTGCCAGCTATTTCCGTGTGATTGGCGAAGGCCAGGTATACGGCTTATCAGCGCGTGGTTTAGCCGTTGATACCGCGTTGCCGTCAGGTGAAGAGTTCCCGCGCTTTAAAGAGTTCTGGATCGAACGGCCAAAGCCGCAGGACAAACAGCTGGTGATTTATGCGCTGCTGGATTCCCCGCGTGCATCGGGCGCTTATCGCTTTATTATTCGTCCGGGCAAAGCATCGACGGTGGATGTGCAGTCAAAAGTTTATCTGCGTGACAACGTGGGCAAACTCGGCGTTGCGCCGCTGACCAGCATGTTCCTGTTTGGTGCGAATCAGCCTTCACCGATCACCAACTTCCGTTCTGAACTGCATGATTCTAACGGCTTGTCGATTCACGCTGGCAACGGCGAATGGATTTGGCGTCCGCTGAATAACCCGAAACATCTCGCGGTGAGCACCTTCACCGTTGAGAATCCGAAAGGCTTTGGCTTGTTGCAGCGCAGCCGCGACTTTAGCCACTATCAGGATCTCGACGATCGTTACGATCTGCGTCCAAGCGGCTGGGTTGAGCCACAAGGCGATTGGGGCAAAGGCCGCGTTGAGCTGGTGGAGATTCCTACCGCAGACGAAACCAACGACAACATCGTTGCGTTCTGGACGCCGGAAAAACTGCCTGAGCCGGGCAAAGAGATGAACTTCCAATATCGTCTGCACTTCACGCGCGACGAAAACCAGCTGCATTCGGATGACACCGCCTGGGTCAAAGACACGCTGCGTTCAGCGGGCGATGTGAAGCAGTCGAACCTGGTGCGTCAGCCAGATGGTTCTACCGCGTTCACCATCGATTTCGTTGGCAAAGCGATGAGCAAACTGCCGGAAGATACCCAAGTTGCACCGCAGGTTAGCGTGGGCAACAACGCGGATGTGGTCGAGCAAAGCGTGCGCTACAACCCCGTCACCAAAGGCTGGCGTTTGGTGTTACGTCTGCGTGTGAAAGATAACAAGCAGCCGACCGAAATGCGTGCGGCGCTGGTGAGCGGCGACAAGACATTGACGGAAACCTGGAGCTATCAGCTACCTGCCAATGAATAAATCGACTTATTTACCTCAATCCTATGTGGAAGCCTTGCCGCTTGATGCGGCGGGGCGTGCACGTCTCAGCGATTCGCTGCAGCACGCGCAGGCTTTCCACTCGATTCACGCGTCGCTGGGGCAGGATAACGCCGCCAGTGAGCGCCCGGATGATGCGCCGCTAAAGTCGGTGTCATCGCGTGTGCAAATGGCCTGGCCGGATTCGCTGAATAGCGGACAACAGCTGAGCAAGGATTATCTCGATCGCACCACGCTGAAGGCGATGCCGAAAGTGAAGCGTTCGTTGATGTTCCCGGAAATTTGGCGCACCAACCCGATTGCGCGTGCCTGGGATTCTCTGCGTGGTCAGAAATCTCATCCGCGTTATGCCACGGTGGAAGAGCAGAAGAGCGAAGACAAATGGCGTCACGTTGGCTCGATGCGCCGTTACGTGCTGCTGATTCTGACGATTTTGCAAACCGTGGTGGCAACCTGGTACATGAAAACCATTTTGCCGTATCAGGGCTGGACGCTGATCGATCCTATCGAGATGTTCAATCAGAACTGGTTGCAGTCGGTTGAGCTGATTTTGCCGTACATTTTGCAAACCGGGATTCTGTTCCTGTTTGCCATCTTGTTCTGCTGGGTTTCAGCCGGTTTCTGGACCGCGCTGATGGGCTTCCTGCAGCTGCTGATTGGCCGCGATAAATACAGTATTTCGTATTCAACCACAGGCGATGAACCGCTCAACCCGGAACATCGCACGGCGTTAATTATGCCGATCTGTAACGAAGACGTTGAGCGCGTATTTGCCGGTCTGCGTGCGACCTGGGAGTCGGTGCAGCGCACCGGTAACGCCGAGCATTTCGACGTGTACATCCTCAGCGACAGCTACGATGCAGATATCGCCATCGCCGAGCAGAAAGCGTGGATGGAGTTGGTGCGCGATGTGGGCGGGGCGGGCAAGATTTTCTACCGCCGTCGTCGTCGTCGTGTGAAGCGCAAAAGCGGCAACATCGATGACTTCTGCCGTCGTTGGGGCAGCAACTACAGCTACATGGTCGTGCTGGACGCCGACAGCGTAATGAGCGGCGAATGCCTGACCGGTCTGGTGCGCATGATGGATGCCAATCCGAACGCCGGTATTATTCAGTCGTCGCCGAAAGCCTCGGGTATGGATACCTTGTATGCACGCTGTCAGCAGTTTGCGACACGCGTTTACGGTCCGCTGTTCACCGCCGGTTTGCACTTCTGGCAGCTGGGTGAATCGCACTATTGGGGCCATAACGCCATCATTCGTGTGCAGCCGTTCATCGAGCATTGTGCGTTAGCGCCGCTGCCGGGTGAAGGTTCATTCGCCGGATCGATTTTGTCGCATGACTTCGTGGAAGCTGCGTTAATGCGCCGTGCAGGTTGGGGCGTGTGGATCGCTTACGATCTGCCTGGTTCGTATGAAGAGCTGCCACCAAACTTGCTGGATGAACTGAAGCGTGACCGCCGCTGGTGTCACGGCAACCTGATGAACTTCCGTTTGTTCCTGGTGAAAGGGATGCACCCGGTACACCGTGCGGTTTTCTTGACGGGCGTGATGTCGTATCTGTCTGCGCCGTTGTGGTTCATGTTCCTTGCGCTGTCTACCGCCTTGCAGGTTGTGCACACGCTCATGGAACCAACCTACTTCCTGCAACCGCGCCAGCTGTTCCCGGTGTGGCCGCAGTGGCGTCCCGATCTGGCGATTGCGTTATTCTCAACCACGTTGGTGCTGCTGTTCCTGCCGAAGCTATTGAGCGTCGTGTTGATTTGGTGCAAAGGCGCGAAACCTTATGGTGGCGCGATCCGCCTGTTCTGCTCGCTGATTCTGGAAATGCTGTTCTCGGTGCTGCTGGCGCCGGTGCGCATGCTGTTCCACACCGTGTTTGTGGTCAGCGCATTCCTTGGTTGGGAAGTGGTTTGGAATTCGCCGCAGCGTGACGATGATGCCACGCCGTGGAGTGAAGCTTTCCGCCGTCATGGCTCGCAGATGCTGTTAGGTTTGGTGTGGGCTGGCGGCATGGGCGTACTGGATCTCAACTTCCTGTGGTGGTTATCACCCATCGTCTTCTCGCTGGTCCTCTCGCCGTTTGTTTCGGTGATGTCGAGTCGCGCGACCGTTGGACAGAAGAGTAAGAACGCTAAGCTGTTCCTGATACCGGAAGAGTATGAGCCGCCGAAAGAGTTGGTCGATACCGACCGCTATTTGCAGATCAACCGCCAGCGTGCGCTGAAAAACGGCTTTATGCATGCATTGTTCAACCCGGCGTTTAACGCACTGGCAATGGCAATGGCAACTTCGCGTCACAAGCAGAGCACCTTGTTGGATCACGCGCGCGATCGTCGCGTCGATCAGGCATTGAGCGATGCGCCAGAGAAGTTGAACCGCGAGCAGCGTTTGCAGCTTATCAGCGATCCGGTGGTGCTGGCACGTGTGCACTCACGCTTGTGGGAAAGCGCGGAGAAATACCATCAGTGGGTGGAAAGCTATCAAAAGCTGAAACTCAACCCTGAAGCGCTGCCTCAGCGTTAATCAGCGGAAAGGAAAAAAGCGGCAGCGATGCCGCTTTTTTTACATCTGTACTTTGCTTCAATAACACAACCTTTACGTTGCCAGCAGTAGATTTCCCGGCAAAGGCGGTTAAACTGTCGCCAGTTCATTATGAGTAAATGCTGTGAAATATTTCTTAAAACTCGCCGCGCTTAGCGCCGCCATTTGCCTGCTAAGCGGATGCGGCAGCATTATCAGCCGCACCTTGCCGGGTCAGGGACACGGCAACCAGTATTATCCCGGCGTTCAGTGGGATGTTCGTGACGGGCCGTGGCGCGCATTGACCATTCTTGATTTACCGCTATCGCTGGTAATGGACACGCTATTGCTACCGGTTGATGCCAATCACGGCCCGTACGAATAAGCGCTAAGCCCAGTTATCAGATGGGCTATTATCGTCTTCCCACTCTTCCGCTGCGGCTTCGCCTTCTTCAAGATCGCGTGGCGGTTCGAGTTGGAATTCACCTTCGTCCCATTCATGCAAGGTGTTTTCCGCTTGCCACTCCTGACGTAACTCCACTTCGTCAAAATCGCCATCAAAGATAGCCTGAGCCGCAACGCCGGTGGAAAGGGTTAAGCATTCACCTTGCTCATCCTCACCAGCAAAAAACTCGGCTTGCCACATGATATCGCCATCCTGCATCACGTATTTTTGCAGCGCGAACTGGCTGATGTTGGCGTCGTCTGCGTCCAAATCAGGCTGGCTGGCAAGAAACTCTTCACGGGCGGCTTCGATTGCTTCTTCTAACGTACTAAACAGGCTCATCATCAACTCCTGGTGTGTTGAAAGGGGATTTCACAGAAGGATAGACGAAAATTCGTGGTGTGAAGGGCAGAACGGAAATAACGGGGGGCGGATGCGTAATTTTCATCCGCCCAATCCGTTTATATCATTTTTTGCGGGAAGTGCAGTACCGGGCGAACCGATTCGCGAATAATAGGCGCGGAATATCGAATACAACATTTAATACAGGGTTTCACTTTTTTGAAATTAATGCGGGCGGTTGATAATGCCTGATTTAAATTATAAAGCGTGCCGATGAAAACCATATCTTCTTTTACCGGCAGTCGCTTACACTCTTTACGATGCAGAATATGATACCCTTCCTGATCGGTGCTGATTGTCACATAGTAATAGATGCCTTTATTCATATTATGATTTCCTGCGATATATTTGCTGTGTGTAATCTTTCAAAGTTTTTTAACTGCAGTTATTAGGTTAACTGTCTGAGTTGAAATTAACTGGAATCGATTTCGTGGACAAATTCCAGAATGATATAACAGGCCGTATTTAGGCGTGATAAAGGAATATAGGGTTTTTAATTCAGACAAAGCCTTGTTTGCTAAGTTAATTTTACTGCATTGATAAGCGAACCCAAAGAGTTTAGCAATATTAAATAGGAAAAGCCCTGGAAGTGAGGCAAATCAGATCCGCCAGGAGATATTTCAATACAATAGGACGTGCGTATTAAAAAATATCCCGCTTCTCGTGCAGGCGCATAAGGCGTAGATAGCAAGTTCATCCAATCTGCATCAGGATAAATTTATTACGGATTTATCTTATCAATGCGATTTTATAGTGGTCTCAACAGAACCATCAGCTTAAGTTCATGCTGGTCCAGTTTTAACGGAAATAGGCCAGATAACATCGTGTAATAAGGCAAATTCAGTGGGATGAAGGCGGAGCAACGGCTGTGCTCCGCGTCACATTAATAAACCGAAGGTTGGCCGGCGGGGCGGGTTTTAAAGCGGCGATGCAGCCACATATATTGTTCCGGAGCCAGAAGAACCGTCTCCTCGACAACCTTATTCATCACGCTGGCGGTTTCAATTTCGCTTTGCAGAGAGAATTTTTCGCGGATGTCGGGCATCATTTTCAATTCGTAACCGCGGCCGTGCGGCAGGCGGCGCGCCAGAAACGGCACCACGCTGGGATTAGCCAGGCGAATCAACATATGCGTACCGGTGGTAGTAGCCGCTTCCTGCACGCCAAAGAACGGGGCAAATACGCTGCTGCGCGGGCCATAATCGTGATCGGGTGCATACCAAATAATATCGTTGTTTTTCATGGCGCGAATCATGCCTTTGAGATCTTTGCGATCCAGCATGCTCTTATTAGAACGCATGCGTCCCCAGGTTTGCAGCCAATCAATCAGCTTGTTGTCATTGGGGCGATATACGCCGATGCCGGGATTATGCATACCAAACACGCGTGCGCCCAATTCCAGCGTCAAAAAGTGCATGCCAATCAGGAGAATGCCGCGTTGCTCGGCCAGGGCATGTGCAACGTGCTCTAATCCGCTGGTAGTAACCCACTTTCTAATGCGCCAGTCAGGCCAGAACCATGCCATACCGGTTTCGATCAAGCCCATGCCGACGGATTCAAAGTTGTGCTTTACCATCGCATCCCGTTCGCTGGTGGGCATATCTGGAAAGCATACTTCCAGATTACGCTGCGCGACATCCACGCGACGTTTCATAAAGCGCATCGCGATGCGGCCTAATCCACAGCCAATCGCATAGAGTAAAGGATAAGGCAGCAGCACTAACAGATAGAGAAAACCAATGCCCAGCCAGGTCAGCCAGTAGCGTGGATGAAGGAGTTCGCGAGTAAGTTGGGGAAGTTGCGTCATGAAAATGTCAGTATCCTGCGTCTTATGCCAGAGAATCCGGTTTCTGTAATTTTTTGCGATTATGCCATTTTTTCAAGCTGGCTGACATCAAGCATAGTCATTGCAGCAGGTTAGGGCAGTCTGTTTGCGCACGAAATTGCAACCGTGGCGCAGAAACGCACTGCAAATCCAGCCAGCCAGGATAATCCCACCAAAGGCTTTGCATCATGATTAATTCAGGTATCATGTGCGCGCTAAATTTCCTCTGATTGATAACAGGTGTTCACCATGCCAGTGTTACATAACCTCGTTTCCAATAAAGAGCTGAAAGATCGTATGTTGGCTGAAACCGAGCCACGTACCACAGTCTCTTTTTATAAATACTTCCAGATTGCCGATCCCAAGGCGTTTCGTGATGCGCTGTACGTTGCATTAACCAAGCTCAAGGTGTTTGGTCGCGTTTACGTTGCCCATGAAGGTATCAACGCGCAAATCAGCGTGCCAGCCAGCCGCTATGAAGCGATGAAGGAAACGCTGTATGCGTTTGACGCCGCGCTGAACAATCTGCGCATGAACATTGCTCTGGACGATGACGGTAAATCTTTCTGGGTGCTGCGCCTGAAAGTGCGCGAACGCATTGTGGCTGACGGTATCGACGACGACACCTTTGATGCCAGCGATGTTGGCTCCTACCTGAAAGCGGCGGATGTGAATGCCATGCTTGACGATCCCGATGCCGTGTTTGTTGATATGCGCAACCACTACGAATACGAAGTGGGCCGTTTCGATAATGCATTGGAAGTGCCTGCTGACACCTTCCGCGATCAGCTGCCAATGGCGATTGATATGTTGCAGGATCAGAAAGACAAAAAAATTGTCATGTACTGCACCGGGGGTATTCGCTGTGAAAAAGCCAGCGCCTGGATGAAGCACAATGGCTTCAACGACGTGTATCACATTGAAGGCGGCATCATAGAATATACCCGTCGTGCGCGTGAGCAGGGTTTACCGGTGCGTTTTAAAGGTAAAAACTTTGTCTTTGATGAACGCATGGGCGAGCGTATTTCTGACGATATCCTCTCCAGCTGCCACCAATGCGGCACGCCCTGTGACAGCCACACCAACTGCGTCAACGATGGGTGTCATCTGCTGTTTATTCAGTGCCCAAGCTGCGCAGAAAAATATCAAAACTGCTGTAGCCCGATTTGCATGGAAGAGTCGAAACTGTCGCCTGAAGAGCAGCGCGCACGCCGTGCGGGTCGCGAGAATGGCAATAAAGTGTTCAATAAATCGCGTGGTTTGCTGAACATGACGATGTCGATTCCGGCACCGGACAAGAAGTAAGTGTGATACAGCCTGAAGTCAGCAGACTTCAGGCTGTAATGCGATTATTGGCGCACGCCTTCCACAGAGATGATCAGTTCGGCGGTTTGCGAAGCCGGTCCCAAATCTTTGCTGATATTAAACTCTTTCAACACGATGTTGCCGCTAGCTTCGAAGCCTGCACGGTATCCTCCCCACGGATCCTTACCTTCGCCCATGAGTTTGGCATCCAGCGTAATCGGTTTAGTCACGCCATTCAGCGTCAGATCGCCGGTGATTTTATAATCTTTGCCCTGTTTCTTGACGCCGGTTGAGGCGAAGGTGGCCTGTGGGAATTTACCGGTATTGAGGAAGTCGGCGCTGCGGATATGTTTATCGCGCTCAGCGTGGTTGGTATCCAGGCTATTGGTATTAATGGTGACGTTGACTTTATCCGCAGCGGGATTGGCCTCATCAAAAGTGAAGCTGCCATCGAAATCTTTGAAGGTGCCGTACAGCCAGCTATAACCCAGATGCTGAATACGGAATTGCACGAAGGCGTGTTGGCCTTCCTTATCGAATTTATAGTCGGCGGCGCTGGCGTTCAGGCTGGTGCTAAGCAAGCCTGCCGCGGCTACGGCTAATAATGTCTTCTTGAGCATATTACGGTTCCTTTTCTGAGGGTAACGGAATGCGGAAACCCAACATCCGTTTTAAAGTCACATCGCGATCGATGAAATGGTGTTTAAGCGCGGCCAGCGCGTGCAGGGCAGAAAACAGCACCAAGCTCCAGGCCAGCCACAAATGCACGTCGCCAGCCAGGTCGGCTTGCAGTCCGGCACCGCTAAACAGAGCGGGTACGCTGAACCAGCCGAATACTGAGATGGGTTTGCCGTCAGCCGTAGAAATCAGATAGCCGCTGAACAGCAGCACGATCAGCAAGCCATAAAGCAACCCATGTGCTGCTGTAGCAGCTTTGCGAGCATGCGGCGCATAGGTTTTTAGCGGAGCCGGGGGCGGAGAGATAATTCGCCAGCTCAGGCGCAATAACAGCGCGGCAAACAGGATAATGCCGACACCTTTATGTATTTCCGGCGCACTACGATACCAACCATCGTAATATCCTAATCCGACCATCCATAATCCCAGCGCAAACATGGCGTAGATAGCCAAAGCCATACACCAATGCATTAAAATTGACACGATGCCAAAGTGTTGTGGGGAATTACGCCACATAGTGAATAACCCATTAAAGGAAATAACTGGTAACGAGCATCACCATTTTGAAATACAAAATCAATTAACCTTACGCTTCTATAACTTCTGGCATGATATTCGGATTAAATGAGCGACAATTAAATAACTCAATCAGGATTATTGAATATTATTTGAATACCTAGGCAGGAGTAATTAATAGCAAGCCATTGCTACACCAAATGCGGCAGAAAACCCGTAAAAAATTCAGGAAAGGTAATGAAGTGTCAATTAATGTCAATAATGCCGACGCGATTGCCGCGTCGACAGCGTAATTTCAATTGAAGCGCGATAAGGAGAACGGCATTACATCGAAGGAAAAAGGTTTGTCCTGAGCAAATTCGCTGGCAAGCTCGCCCAGCACGCTGGCAAATTTGAAACCGTGGCCGCTTAAGCCAGTGATAATCAGGCGATGAGGTTCGCCAGGCAGCGTATCAATTATGAAATCTTCATCTGGCGTGTTGTCATAGCTGCACGCTTCACCGTGCAAACAGACTCCTACGCCCGGCAAGAATTGACGCAGAAAGCCAAAAGATTCGCTGCCGTCGGCGGCGATGCTACCAAAAGGTTTGCGGTCTTCCGGCTGCTGCATCAGCTGCCCACCGTTGTGGCGTCCGACTTTCAGCGCATTGTTATCTGCCGGGAAGCCATAGAAGTGGCTGCCGTCGGCCATCTCCACCGTAAAGCCGGGGAATGCGTTGTTCTCGCTGTACCGGCCATCGGCCTGATACCAGGCGAACACTTTGCGCGTGGGGGCAATGGGAAGATCGCTCACCAGATGGCTCACCCAGGTACCTGCGCTGATTAACAGTTTGCGTGCACGGAATACGCCGTCGATGGTGGTGACCTGTTGCAGTTCGCCATCGCGGCCGATTTCGCTCACTGGGCAATTAAACAGCTGGGCGCAACCCGCTTGCTCTGCCAATTTCACCCAACTGCGCACCGCTTCTTCACATTTCAGATAACCCGAATTAGGCTCAAATACGCCAATGTAGCCATCCGGTACGCTGAATTGCGGCCAGCGCTGGCGTACTTCCTCTGCCTGCATGATGTTGACATCGAGCTGCCACGCTTTTGCGCTGTCGATGACGTTTTGAATAAATGAGGAGGTGATGGGCGCTAAATTGAGGATGCCGCTGCGATGCATGATGCGTTCGCCGCTCTGGCGTTCCAGCTCGTCCCATAAGGTTTGTGCGCGCAGCACCAGCGGCACATAACGCTCACCTTCGCCATAGGCGTGCCGAATCAGGCGAGTTTCGCCGTGATGAGTGCCTTGGTTATGCGGCGGATGGGCGCTATCGATCATTAATACCGATAAGCCCGCTTGGGTTGCATAGAAACCGGCGGCAGCGCCAACCGATCCGCTTCCCACCACAATCAGATCATAAACCATATGCACATCACTCCTGAAAAACGGCGAAATTTTTCAACAGCATATCAAAAGAGCGCGCCCATGAAAAAGGCACCCTGTTGGGTGCCTTTTCACGCGATGTCAGAATTTAGTGCTTTTGATTATCGCGGAGGTACAGCTCGGTAGATTCTATTTTTGCAATGCCAGCTTCGAGTATGGAGATGAACTGTCTGGCGACATCGGTTGTCAGCCAGTAGGTCGGGCCAACATCAGCTTCTTCTTCTTTCTGATCCTGCGATGAGAGCGAGTGCAGGCGAATCATCATGGCGTCATAACTGTCTACAGTGCTGATATCCCATCCCACCAACGGATGAGTCTGAATGACGTCTTTATTTCTGTCCATTATAACCTCCTTATTACTCGTTAAACGAAGTGCTTCTTGAGGTTCAATGCGGCTTTTCTTGCACTAGCGACACAATTATAACATGAAACTAACATTGCAGTAGTTAAAAAGTGTGCAGTTGAAATAGACCACAGTAATAAATGCTTTTTGACGCTGAGTTTTAGAGAATAATAAAATGCCCGTGTTCATGGGCATTTTAAGGGAGGAAATTCGAACGGGTACAGTGATGTTATCGGCACTAAAACGGTGAACCTTAATGCCGCCGTGACGCAAAAAAAACGCTATCAGGCTTGCGGTTCTATCGGCAACGGCCCAGTACGCTTCTGAATCTCTTCAGCCAATCGAGTAAAATGCTGTTGTAACTGTGTGTCGTGGTTTTGATTTTGCGCTTCGAGCGACAAATTGTGCACCAGTAACTGGCTGGCACGATCGTCAAGGCAAAACGTTAAGCTGGCAAAGGCGTTTTCCAGCACGGTTAAACGACGCTGCTGCTCGGCAATGAATGCCAGCAATTCCCCAAAGGTCATCGCCTCTTCTGGTTTTTCGGTAGTCACGTAAAACATCTCCTGTAAGCATGACGCGGCAAGAATAGGGGATCGCTTAACATGAGTCTAGATGCAGGAAGTTTTTCTGGCGAGAGGGAAATAAAACAAAAAAGCCGAGTGGCGAAACCCGGCAAAAACGGCACAGAGGCGTTTAATCGTTAGTAAACCAGTCGTCGGCGCTTTCCCAGGTTTCTTGTAAAATATCGGTAATACGTTCACGGGATTGTTTGCAGCCGCCAAATACGCTGAGCTGATTACCCCCTGCGTAGCGCACTTTTACATGATGATTGTCGTCGGGAAAATCGATAGAAATACGGCGCGTGAGCTCGACGCTTAACGCATCTAAAGCACCCGCAGGAAGGGGCTGAGTTTTTGCTACGGTAATTTCAACACGCATAGAAGCCTCCGGAATAATATACTGTTCATTTGTACAGTATAATTATCCCGAAGGCAAGCAGGCTCGATTATTCTTTCACGCGCCAGTTCAGCGTTTCACCGGCGAGGAAGGGGACGAGCGTATCGTTGGCCAGCGCAATCTGCTCTTCAACTTTCCAGGGTTCACGGACTAAGGTCAGCGTTCCTTCATTTAGCGGCAGGCCGTAGAAGTTAGCACCATTCTCAGAACAGAATGCAGGGAAATGCTCCAGCGCGTTCAGCTCTTCAAATACCGTGGCGTAAGCGGGCAAAGACGTCGGCGCGTTAAATACGCCCGCGCAACCGCAGCTGGCTTCTTTGAGATGACGCAGATGCGGCGCGGTGTCGGTACCGAGGAAAGCGCGACGATGACCACTGGCAACCAGCTTGCGCAGTGCTTCCTGGTGAATGTTGCGCTTTAAAATCGGCAGGCAATACAGATGCGGACGCACGCCGCCCACCAGCATGTGATTGCGGTTAAACATCAAGTGCTGAGGCGTGATAGTCGCGCCCAGCAGATCGTTGCCGTCTGCCAGATATTCAGCGGCTTCTTTGGTGGTGATATGTTCCATCACCACTTTCAGGCCTGGAAACTGCTGACGCAGCGGTTCCAGCACGGTTTCGATAAAGCGCGCTTCGCGATCAAAAATATCAATGTGGGCATCGGTCACTTCGCCATGCACCAGCATCGGCATGCCAATCTGCTGCATACGTTCCAGCACCTTAGCAATGGCCGCGATATGGGTGACGCCGTGGCTGGAGTTGGTGGTGGCATGCGCCGGATAAAGTTTGGCGGCGGTGAACACACCATCACGAAAGCCGCGTTCAATCTCGTCCGGATCCAGCGAATCGGTTAGATAGCAGGTCATCAGCGGGGTGAAAGCATGATCAGCAGGCAGCGCGGCCAAAATGCGTTCGCGATAGGCAACGGCGGCGGCAACGCTGATCACCGGCGGAACCAGGTTCGGCATGACAATCGCACGACCATTCACGGCGCTGGTATAAGGCAGCACGGCATTAAGCATCGCGCCATCGCGCAGATGGATATGCCAGTCGTCAGGGCGGCGAATAGTGATGTGCTGAGGTTGGGCTGTCATTCAAAAGGCTCCGGCTGAGAAGAAAACGAATAGGCACGTTTAGGCCGGGGAGTAATCATAAGGATGTAAGCAACCGTTTGCACGGGATTTATTATCGCAAAACAAAACCGCACCCGCAGGTGCGGCTAAATACGTTATTCAGTAAATGGAATCACTAATTGTCCCGGCTTAACTTCGATGCCTTTCGCCAGCTTCTTCGCCAACGCTTCGCCTTTGCTGCGATCGGCGCTCAGCACGTAAGCCGGTTTTTCATTGAAGTAGCGTTTGAGCGATTCGTTGAGGTAGGGCGTGAGGGTTTTCATGATCGACGCCATTTTTTCCGGCTGCACCTGCGCATCCACGATTTCCATATCGTGCAGATAAATCGCCCCTTCCTGCGCATTAAATACCGGTTGCGCTCTCATCTTGAGCAACATTTCTGCCTGCTGCGGACCGAACAGTGAGCTGACGTTGATATTGGCTTTACCTGAAAGGGTAACTTTACCGGGTTCTTCACGGCCAATTTGGCTGCTGAGATCGCTCAACACGATATGCGCAGTGACCAGCCCGGCAACGCCGATGTCTTTGGCGTAATTATTGCGCTTCTGCAGCGCCTGATTCACTTCCTGCTCGCTGATGGTGTATTGCGTTAATTGGTTACAGCCGCTGACCAGCACGGCAAAAAGCAGGGCGCTCAGTCCCAGGACGACTCTCTTCATCATTTTCTCTTCCTGAATGATTGGCAAAACAGCGATAGCCTGCCTGATTCAAGGCCAGGTGTCACCAGGAGAGAGATGAGAAACGCCGCAGCGTTTCTCATGCATTAAGACTAGGCAGCGATAGAGGAGAGCAGATTAATTTGCGTCTGTTTGGCCATGTTGTCGCGATAGTCTGCGACGCGGCTCGGCCAATCAATGCCTGCCACCAAGGTCAACGAACGCAGCAACGGGAAGAGATGAATATCATCTTCCGACAGTTCACCGTTCACCGCGTTGGGCTTAACGATCAGCTTATCGAGCTGACGCAGATCGTCGCTGATGTTTTTAATTAACCCTGGTGCATGTTTGCGCAGTTCAACAAAGTCACCGATGCTGGCCTGTTTCTTGTCACGGAAGTAATTGCGCGCTTCGGGTGTGGCAAACTCGGCGAACGAGGCGTCGGCAATGCGGGGCAGCAGCAGCTTGTTTATGTAGCCATTGACGTGGCGCAGCCAGTCGCTGATCGCTGGATTAGTTTTGCCATTGAGCAGCGTTTCGTGATCCTGCTTATCGACTAAGCGCACAATATCCATGCTTTCCGGCATCGCGCTGCCATCTGCTTTCTGCAGAATCGGCGCCATCTTTTGACCAATGAGTTTTTTCGGCGTTTGCTCATCATCATTGAGCATCACGATGAGTTCCAGCGGTAGGTTTTTCAGGCCGAAAATCATGCGCGCTTTGACGCAGAAAGGGCAGTGATCGTAGATGTACAGTTTCATCCCGTTTCTCCTGTGGGTTGCAAGGCGTGCGGAAAGTATGGAAGAGATCACATAAAGCAGCAAACTAACTGCTGAAAATGGCGGGCGCAACGGTGCGGGGTTGGAACTGCCACCACAGCGCCAGCAGTGTCACCATGCCGACGCTACTCAGCAGCATCCACGGCAGCTCCGGCAACGCCCACTTCTGGCCCATATCGAACATCCAGCCGCCGCCGGAATAACCAATCAGGCCGCCGATGGCGAGGCCAAGTCGGCTGAAACCCATATAGCTGCCGCGTGCGCGCGAACTGGCGAGCGAGGCACTCAGCGTTTCGCGTGCCGGTTCAGCAATGATTGAGCCAAGATAGAACACGCCAATCAGCATAAACAGCGACGGCAACGAATCGGTCATGCCGACTGGCAGCAGGCTAAATGTCATCAGGAATAAACCGGCCATCAAGCGCGTCTCCAGGCGGAAGCGTTTTTCGCTCCAGCGCGCCAGCGGATAAAGCAGGCTCAACGACAGCAGCGCTTCGATGGCGTACATCCATTTAACTGCCGCCGGCGCGCCCGCCACCTGATTCACCATCACCGGAAGCATCAGCATCACCTGTACCGCAAGGATGTAATAGCCGGTTAGCGTCAGCACATACAGACGGAAGCGTTTGTCTTGCCAAACGCGCTGCATACCGGCGCGCATCGCAATACGCTCAGTGGAAATGCGCCATGCCGGCAGCCAAATAGCATTGAAAATGGCGGCGGAGACAAACACCGCAGCGCCCACCCAGCAGACTAACCGGAAGTCCCACGCCAGCAGCCAGCTGCCGATCAGTGCGCCAAGCACGGCACCCGCGCTGTCCTGCATCATTAATAGTGAGAAGAAGCGACCGCGTTCACGCGCGCGCACCAGTTTCACCACCAGTGCACTGCGCGGCGGATCGAATAAGGTGCCGCCCAGTCCAGAGAGCAAGCACGCCAGCCACAGCACCCAGGGTTCATGTGCTAACGCCATACAGGCAAAGCCCGCAGCGCGCATCAGCATACCGCTGACGATCAGCGGGCGCGCGCCGAAGCAATCGGCAATTGCGCCGCCAAAAATGCCCAAACCTTGCTGGATTAATTGGCGTAAGCCGAGCGCAATGCCCACCATCAGCGCCGCCCAGCCGAGCTGCTCGACAAAATGGATAGAGATGAGGGGAAATACCACAAAAAACCCTAACACCACCAACATGTTATCGACCAAAAGAAATGTTTTTCCAAGGCGTCGTGCCCGTGCAACCCGAGACATGCTTATTCCTGAGCAAAGTGAGGAGATGAAATGACCAACGAAACTATTTTCTGCCTGCTCAGCGCCGAAACCTAGCGTTCTCAGGATGATAATTTTTTATCGCATATGCAGAAAAATTAATCCTCATTCAGGATGAATCTCACGGAAGAGGGCGTGGGGTTTTACCGCAGCAGAGGTGACGGTTATAGTGAGAAGTATCGCCGCTGGCGTACATCTTTCTTAAGTTATGGATTTCAGGAGTCATGATGTTTGGCTATCGTTCTGCTGGCCCGCGCGTGCGCCTCACCACCGATCGCCTGGTGGTGCGTTTAGTGCATGAACGCGATGCCTGGCGATTAGCGGATTATTACGCTGAAAATCGCGCGTTTCTTAAGCCCTGGGAGCCGGTGCGCGATGAAAGTCACTGTTATCCTTCCGGGTGGCAGGCGCGTTTGGGTTTAATCGCCGACATGCATAAACAGGGCACCGCCTACTATTTTGTGCTGATGGACCCGGAAGAGCGTGAAGTGCGCGGCGTTGCCAACTACAGCAATGTGCTGCGCGGTTCATTCCATGCCTGCTATCTCGGCTATTCACTCGGTGAAAAATGGCAGGGCCAGGGCTTGATGTTCGAAGCGCTACAAACCACCCTCCGCTACATGCAGCGTCAGCAGCGAATTCACCGCATCATGGCAAACTACATGCCGCACAATCAGCGTAGCGGCGACCTGCTGGCGCGCCTCGGTTTCGAAAAAGAGGGCTACGCCAAAGATTACTTATTAATTGATGGGCGCTGGCAGGATCATGTGCTGACAGCATTGACTTACCGGGAGTGGACCCCGGATCGCCGTGGACAATAATAAGGAATAACCAATGAAAATGGCTCTCTCCGCGCAGGCGCTGCGCGTGATTGGTTGTCTGCTTGAGAAGCAGATCACTACGCCGGATCAATACCCGCTCTCCCTGAACGGTGTCGTCACCGCCTGTAATCAAAAATCCAACCGTGAACCGGTGTTGAACCTCAGTGAAATGGAGGTTCAGGCGCTGCTTGATGAACTGGTGAAAAAACATCTGGTCACCTCGAACAGCGGGTTTGGCCAGCGCGTCAGTAAATATGAGCAGCGCTTCTGCAATTCGGCGTTTGGCAACCTGCAGTTGAGTAGCGCCGAAGTGGCGGTGCTCACGCTGCTGTTTCTGCGCGGCGCGCAAACGCCGGGTGAACTGCGCACCCGCAGCGGGCGTCTGCATGAATTTAGCGACGTGAACGACGTTGAGCAGACCTTGCATCAACTGATCGCCCGTGATGATGGCCCGATGGTGGTGCGTTTAGCCCGTGAACCGGGCAAGCGTGAAAGCCGTTATATGCATCTGTTCGGCGGCGAGGTGGCGGAAGAGGCTGCGCCAGCAGAAAGTTATCGCGACAATGAGGATTTAGCGGCGCGCGTTGCGCAGCTGGAAGAGACCGTCGCGCAGCTGCAGATGCAGCTGGAACAGCTGCTGCAAAAGGAGTCTTAACATGACGTTACGCATCGGCATGGTGGGTTTGGGCGGCATTGCGCAAAAAGCGTGGCTACCGGTGTTGTCGCAGGCGAGTGGTTGGCAGTTGACGGGCGCCTTTTCCCCCAATCAGGCCAAGGCACAGCCCGTTTGCGACAGTTACCGCATTCCCTGTTTCAGCCAGCTGGATGCGCTAGCGGCAGCGTGCGATGCGGTCTTTGTGCACAGCAGCACCGCCAGCCATTACGAGGTGGTAAAGGCCTTACTGCTGGCGGATAAAGATGTCTGCGTGGATAAGCCGTTAGCGGCCACCTTACAGCAGGCGGAAGCGCTGGTGGCATTGGCGGAGAAGCGCAATCGCAAGCTCATGGTGGCATTCAATCGCCGCTTTGCGCCGCGTTACCAGCAGCTTAAAGCGCAAATGGAGCGCGCCGCTTCATTGCGTATTGAGAAACATCGTGCCGACAGCGTTGGCCCGCACGATCTGCGGTTCACCTTGCTCGACGACTATCTGCACGTGGTGGATACCGCACTGTGGCTGGCAGGCGGCAAGCTGACGCAGCAAGTCGGGCATATTGAAACCAACGACGAGGGTGCAATGCTGTACGCCGAGCACCATTTCTCAGCCGGATCGCTGCAAATCATCACCAGCATGCATCGTCGCGCCGGAACGCAGCGCGAAGTGGTTAGCGCAATTTGCGAGGGTGATTATATCCAGATCAATGAGATGCGTGACTGGCAACAGGAGAACCTCAGCGGTTTGCATCACAGCGTGCCGCCGTCGTGGCAAAGCCATCTGACGCAGCGCGGTTTTACTGGCGCAGCGCATCATTTCATTCAGTGTGTGGAAAATCAGACGATGCCTGAAACCAGCGGTGAACAAGCGCTGGCGGCGCAGCGTCTGGTTGAAAAACTGTGGCGCGATGTTGAACAGGAATAATTCCTTGTAACACTCAATGCTGGTCATTTCTTGCTGTGGCAGTAGACTATCGCCGGACATCACGGGATGTCCGCGCTAAGTCGCCTATTTTCCGACACTTTTTAGGATGCGCCACTCAAGATGAATTTGTTGAAATCGCTGGCTGCGGTCAGTTCGATGACCATGTTTTCCCGCGTGCTGGGCTTTGCGCGCGATGCCATTGTGGCGCGGGTGTTCGGCGCTGGCATGGCAACCGACGCCTTCTTTATTGCCTTCAAACTGCCTAATTTATTGCGTCGTATCTTTGCCGAGGGCGCATTTTCACAGGCTTTCGTACCCATCCTCGCGGAATACAAAAGCAAGCAGGGCGAAGAGGCCACGCGCGTGTTCGTTGCCTACGTTTCCGGGTTATTGACGTTGGCGTTGGCGGTGGTCACGGTGCTCGGGATGTTCGCCGCGCCGTGGGTGATCATGATTACCGCGCCAGGCTTTGCCGATAGCGCGGACAAATTTGCCTTATCCAGCGCGCTGCTGCGCGTCACGTTCCCCTACATTTTGCTGATTTCGCTGGCGTCGCTGGCGGGTGCGATTCTCAACACCTGGAACCGCTTCTCGGTGCCGGCATTTGCGCCCACGTTGCTTAACGTCAGCATGATTGGCTTCGCCGTGTTTGCCGCGCCGCATTTCAATCCGCCGATCATGGCGCTGGCGTGGGCGGTGGTGGTAGGCGGCGTGTTGCAGCTGGGGTATCAACTGCCGCATCTGAAGAAAATTGGCATGCTGGTGTTGCCGCGCTTGAATCTGCGCGATGCGGGCGTGTGGCGCGTTATGCGCCAAATGGGGCCGGCGATCCTTGGCGTATCGGTGAGCCAGATTTCACTCATCATCAACACTATCTTTGCCTCGTTTTTGGTATCCGGTTCGGTGTCGTGGATGTACTACGCCGACCGTTTGATGGAGTTTCCCTCGGGCGTGCTCGGCGTGGCGCTCGGCACCATTCTGTTGCCTTCCCTGGCGAAGAGTTTCGCCAGCGGCAATCAGGATGAGTACTCCCGCCTGATGGATTGGGGCTTGCGGCTGTGCTTTCTGCTGGCGCTGCCCTGCGCGGTAGCGTTAGGGATTCTCTCTGGCCCGCTGACCATTGCGCTGTTCCAGTACGGTAAATTCACCGCTTTTGATGCGTTGATGACGCAGCGCGCGCTGATCGCCTATTCGGTGGGGTTGATGGGGCTGATCGTGGTGAAAGTGTTGGCGCCCGGCTTCTATTCGCGTCAGGACATCAAAACGCCGGTAAAAATTGCTATCGCCACGTTGATTTTGACCCAGCTGATGAACCTGGCGTTTATTGGCCCGTTGAAGCATGCCGGTTTGTCTTTGTCGATCGGTTTAGCCGCTTGTATCAACGCCGGGCTGCTGTATTGGCAACTGCGCAAGCAGGATATTTTTCAGCCGCAGCCAGGCTGGTTTAGCTTTTTGCTGCGTTTGCTGATTGCCGTGGTGGTGATGGCGGCGGCGCTGGTTGGCATTTTACAGGTGATGCCGGCCTGGGCAGAGGGCGAGATGGGGTGGCGTTTACTCCGCCTGGCGGCGGTGTGCGCGATAGGCGGCGGATCCTATTTTGTCATGCTGGGCTTGATGGGCTTCCGTCCGCGTGATTTCGCGCGTCGTACTGCGGTGTAAACCTGCGTTTTGATGGTGTAAGGTCGCCATTGCGGGCGACCGAAAAGCGCTTAACCCATCGGCATGAAAACAAAAAGGCTGCCCTTTCTCAGAAAGGGCAGCCTTCTTTTATTCCGCGATTTTACGTCAGGATGAGGATTTACCCTTTGCGACTGAGCGTCGCCTGACCTTTACCTAACCCATCCGGGCCGTAAAACGCCTGGGTTTGATGCGGCTTCAGGACGGACAACGCCTCGTCGGTGAAGCTAATTTGATGCTGGAGCAAGATGCCGTTGTGCGTATTGGTATCGCGCAGACGGCGGGTATGTTGCTGGATGCTCGCCCAGCGGCGTTCCCGATCGCTGTCACCACGATAAGGCGCTTGGGTACCGAGGGTTTTCTCGGTGTTGCGGCGCATGTCGTCCAGATAATTCAACGTCGTCAGCAGCGCGCTTTTATCTTCAGAAATACGCTGTAGCTGGTTGCCATTAACCTGGCCGGCAGAAAGTTGCTGCTGCTCTTCATTCATGATGATTGCGAGCGAAGCCAGCACGTCCTGCATTTTGTCTAACGTGGTGAGCAGATTGTCCATCGGGATTATTTACCCTCTAAATACGCCTTGGTATCGGCGATCAGCGCGTCGGCGATCTTACCGGTATCCATTTTAAGTTCGCCATTGCGAATGGCCGTTTTCAGCTGTTCAACGCGCGCAGTATTAATATCTTTGCTGCCCGGCTGCATCAGCTGTGCTTGTGCAGCACTCAACTTCACTTCAGCACCGCTTTCGGTGGTGGTGCTGGTGGTCGGCGCAGGCGTTTGACGCACTTTGCTGCCGTTATCGTTGGTGTCGCGGGTTTGTACAGTGCTAACCGGATTGGTAGGTTGCGTTCTGTCGATGCTCATGGTGGTGCTCCTGTAAGGTCAGTTGGGGGTCAGCCAACTGAGTCAGCATAGGGTAATGTCTTTGTTGATATCTCTATCGGCAGAACAACAGGGTACTTTAACGCTTTATAGCGTTATAAGAATATTCCCATCCGCATCGACGCGACCGCTGACCACCTGACCATTTCCCATGCGTACACGCACCATTTGCGCGGTGCTGGCGTTGTTCAGCGCACGTCCTTCGCTGCTGGCATTAAACCCGTTTCCGCTGGCGACTACCATCACATTTTGCCCAGCTCTGACCCGCCACGGCTGGCGCACCATCGACGCCGTAACCGGCTGGCCCGGCGGGATATCGCGCAGGGCAATGGCATCAATGATGCCGCTGTTATCCACCAGCGCACGCGCGGGCAACTCATCCAAACGTCCGGTTGCAAAGCGCACGTCGTCGGCACTCAAGGTGCCGCCGCGCATTACCTGACGATTCGCCACTAAATATTGCCCACTCACCTGAACCTGCACCTGCAAGAAGCGGCGATTCTGCTCGCAGTTAGCCGCAATGCTGATGTTGCCCCATTGGCGGCTGCTACCAGGCAACTGCAACTCCGGGTTATCACACGTCGGCCACTGCTGCTGCGGGGTGCGAATCACCACCGTCATGCCCGCCGCGTGTTGCGGATCGCGCGCTTTAAAAAATTGTGTCAGCTGTGCGGTGAGATCCGCCGCATGGCTGGGCAGCGCCAGCGCCAGCCAAACCCAGGCCAGCATTGTGAAACTTCTGCGCATAAACGCCTCCTGACAAGAAGATGGCACTGAGTTTATCCGCGTGTGAAAAAAATCAATGTCAAAAATAGCCGTCATTTTTGCTGTTATTCAGACGATCACCCTTGCTTTTGTCCACTTAAGCTGTCAGCTCGAAATTCTCATTCGCGGAGGAAGCATGCTCGACAAACTCGATGCCGCACTGCGATTTGGTACAGAAGCGTTAAACCTGCGTGCTCAACGTCAGGAGATCCTGGCGTCCAATATTGCCAACGCCGATACCCCGGGTTACCAGGCGCGGGATATCGACTTTGCCAGCCAGCTGAGCAAGGTGATGCAAAACGGGCGTGCCGAAGGCAGCAGCATGGCGCTGAAAGTGACATCGGCGCGCCACATTGAAGCCCAGGTCAACACCATGCCGACGCTGGACTTGATGTACCGCATTCCCGATCAGCCCGCCGCGGATGGCAACACCGTGGATATGGATCGCGAGCGTACGCAATTTGCCGACAACAGCTTGAAATACCAAACCGATCTCACCCTCATCAGTAGCCAAATCAAAGGCATGATGAATGTTCTGCAGGGGCAATAAGCATGGCATTGCTGAATATTTTTGATATCGCCGGCTCGGCGATGACGGCGCAATCGCAGCGTCTGAACGTGAGCGCCAGTAACCTGGCGAACGCCGACAGCGTGACCGGCCCAGATGGCCAGCCTTATGTGGCGAAGCAGGTGATTTTTCAAACCAATGCCGCACAAGGTTCGCCCACTGGCGGTGTGAAAGTGGCAGGCGTGGTTGACGATCCGACACCGGCCAAGCTGGTGTATGACCCGGGCAATCCCATGGCGGATGAGAAGGGTTACATCAAGATGCCTAACGTGGATGTGGTGGCGGAAACCGTCAACACCATGTCGGCATCGCGCAGTTATCAGGCCAACGTGGAAGTGTTGAACACGGTGAAGTCGATGATGATGAAAACCCTCACTATCGGTCAGTAACGGAGAAGCACCATGAGCTTAGCAGTAGGGATAAAAGACAATCTGGACCCCACGGTCCTGACGTCGAGCAGCGCCTCCAGTGGCAATAGCTCCGCTGACCTGCAAAACCAGTTTTTAAATATGTTGGTGGCACAGCTGCAAAACCAGGATCCCACCAATCCGATGGATAACAGCCAGCTCACCACGCAGCTGGCACAGATTAATACCCTGAGCGGCATTGAAAAACTCAACACAACCCTGGGTTCGATTTCCGGTCAGATCAACACCAGCCAGGCCTTGCAAAGCTCCACGCTGATTGGTCACGGCGTGATGATTAATGGTTCGCAAGTGTTAGTGGGCAGCGGCACCACCACGCCATTTGGTGTGGAACTGGCAACCGCGTCCACCGCCACCACGGTCACCATTAAAGACAGCAATGGCAGCACGGTGCGCACTCTCGATCTCGGCAAGCTGAGCGCGGGCGTACACACCTTCTCGTGGGACGGCAAGTTGGATGATGGCACCACCGTCGCTCCTGATGGCAAATATACCGTTTCACTCGCCGCCAGCAATGGCAGCACGCAACTGGTAGCGCAGCCGCTGAACTATGCCTACGTCAATGGCGTCAGCACCACCGGCGACACCACCAAACTGGATCTCGGCACCATGGGCTCCGCGACCCTCGATGAAATTCGTCAGATTCTCTGATTAACCTTTTAGCAGGAGAGATTACATGTCTTTTTCACAAGCGGTGAGCGGCCTGAATGCTGCTTCCAGCAACCTGGATGTGATTGGTAACAACATCGCCAACTCCGCCACAGCCGGCTTTAAATCCAGCACCATTGCCTTTGCCGATATGTTTGCCGGTTCCAACGTCGGCCTCGGTACCAAAGTGGCGGCGGTGATCCAGAACTTCGGCGACGGCAGCACCACCTCAACCAGCCGTGGGCTGGATGTGGCGCTGAGCGGCAACGGTTTCTTCCGTATGACCGATGCCAGCGGCGGCGTGTTCTATTCGCGTAACGGCCAGTTAACGCTGGATGAAAACCGCAACCTGGTGAATACCCAAGGCTTGAATGTCACCGGTTATCCGGTGGCGGGTACGCCTCCAACCGTGCAAACCGGTGCTAACCCGGTGGCGCTGAGCGTACCGACCACCCAGATGGCGGCGCGTGCGACCACCACCGCAACGCAGGTGGCCAACCTCAACTCCACCAGCACCGTACCGACCAAAACCCCGTTCTCAGCCAGTGATGTTGATACCTACAACGCCAAAACCACCATGACGGTGTATGACACCCAGGGTAACGATCATCAGCTTGACATGTATTACCTGAAAACCGCCGACAACACCTGGACCGTGCACATCATGGACTCCACCACCGGCGCAGAAATTGGTAACACCGCAGGCGGCGATGCACTCGGCTACCAAATGAAATTCAACGCCAGCGGCACGCTGACCGGCGTATCGAAGATGATCGACGATCCGGCTAACCCCGGCACGGCAATTCCCGATCCTGCTGCGACCAGCGCATCCCTGGCTTCGCTGAACATCGCGGGCACCAACGGCGCAGACGGCATGACCGTTAGCCTGAGCATGTTGGGCAGCCTGCAACAGAACACCGGCACCAGCACCTTCGGTAACCCAACGCAGGATGGTTATCAGCCGGGCGATCTGACCAGCTACACCATCAACAACGACGGCACCATCACCGGCACTTACTCCAACCAGAAAACCCAGCTGCTGGGCCAAATCGTGTTGGCGAGCTTCTCTAACCCGGAAGGTCTGAAGTCGGAAGGCGATAACGTGTGGTCAGCGACCAACTCGTCTGGTCAGGCGGCAGTGGGCCTGGCGGGCACCGGTACTTACGGCAACCTGACTTCAGGTGCGCTGGAAGCATCGAACGTGGA
Organism: uncultured Pantoea sp.; assembly: GCA_966185695.1. Taxonomy (GTDB): domain Bacteria; phylum Pseudomonadota; class Gammaproteobacteria; order Enterobacterales; family Enterobacteriaceae; genus Pantoea. The sequence continues at coordinate 53,094 of CBIFUL010000022.1, forward strand.
TATGAGTAAAGAGCTGGTGAACATGATCGTGGCGCAGCGTAACTATCAGGCCAACAGTCAGACCATCAAAACTCAGGACCAGATTCTTAACACGCTGGTTAACTTACGTTAATTCGCTAACGGGATTGCTCTATGGATCACGCAATATATACCGCGATGGGTGCGGCCAGTCAGACGATGGAACAGCAATCGGTGACTGCCAGCAACCTCGCCAACGCCTCAACGCCGGGCTTCCGCGCTCAGCTCAACGCGTTGCGCGCCGTGCCGGTCAACGGTTTGTCGCTGCCAACGCGTACGCTGGTGGCGGCTTCAACGCCAGGCGCCGACATGACGCCGGGTGCGATGGACAACACGGGCCGCACGCTGGATGTTGGCGTGCAGCAGGATGGTTGGCTGGCGGTACGCGCGCCTGACGGTGCGGAAGCCTATACCCGTAACGGCAACATGCAGATCGGCCCGACCGGTATTTTGACCATACAAGGCAATCCCGTGATGGGCGACGGCGGTCCAATCGCCATTCCACAAGGCGCGGAATTGACCATCGCGGCAGACGGCACCATCACCTCGCGTAATGCGGGCGATGCGCCGAACGCCACGGTGCAAATTGGCCGCCTGAAACTGGTGCGCGCCACCGGTAAAGAGATGCAGCGCGGCGATGACGGCATGTTCCGTCCTACCGCGCAGGCGCAGGCCACGCGCGGTGCCGCTCTGGCGGCTGACGCCACCATGACGGTGATGCCGGGCGTGCTGGAGGGCAGCAACGTCAAGCCGGTGGAAACCATGGTCGATATGATCGCCAATGCCCGACGCTTCGAGATGCAGATGAAAGTCATCTCCAGCGTTGATGAAAACGAACAAAAAGCCAACCAGCTGCTCAACATGAGCAGCTAAGGCGAGAGGAAAACACCATGATTCGTTCTTTATGGATCGCCAAAACCGGTCTTGACGCCCAGCAAACCAACATGGACGTCATCTCGAACAACCTCGCAAACGTCAGCACCAACGGCTTCAAACGGGGTCGCGCGGTATTCGAAGATTTGATGTATCAAACGCTGCGCCAGCCGGGTACGCAGTCATCTGAACAAACCACGCTGCCATCCGGTTTGCAGATTGGTACCGGTGTGCGTCCGGTGACCACCGAGCGTTTGCATCAGCAGGGCAACCTGTCGCAGACCAGCAACTCCAAAGACGTGGCGATTAACGGCCAGGGATATTTCGAAGTGCAGATGCCGGACGGCACCTCTTCGTATACCCGCGACGGCTCCTTCCAGGTCGATCAGAACGGTCAGCTGGTGACCAACGCCGGTTATCCGGTGCAGCCAGGCATCACCATTCCGGCCAACGCCACCAGCATCACGATCTCGCGCGATGGCGTGGTGAGCGTGACGCAGCAAGGGCAAACCAACCCGGCACAGGTCGGTCAGCTGACGCTCAGCACCTTTATGAACGATGCCGGTTTGAACAGCATGGGCGAAAACCTGTATCAGGAAACGCAGGCGTCGGGTGCGGCAACGCAGAGCACGCCAGGTCAGAACGGCGCGGGCTTGCTGTATCAGGGTTATGTCGAAACCTCCAACGTCAACGTGGCGGAAGAGTTGGTGACCATGATTCAGACGCAGCGTGCTTACGAGATCAACAGCAAGGCGATCAGCACCTCCGATCAGATGCTGGCGAAGTTAACCCAGATCTAATCCGGGTATCGTTGGGCCAGTTTCGCTGGCCTGATTAAGAAACATGAAGAAGGTCAGAACTCCGTGGCGAAGCAAGTGATTCTCAAGCCTAAGCATTGGTTAGTAGCGGCATTGCTACTGACGCTGAACGGTTGTGCGTTAGTGCCGCGCACGCCACTGGTGCAAGGATCGACAACGGCAGAGCCGACGCCATCCGCACCGCCGGTGGTGAACGGTTCCATTTTTCAGGGCGTCGCGCCGCTGAACTACGGCTATCAGCCGCTGTTTGAGGATCGCCGTCCACGTAATATTGGCGACACCTTGACGATTACCCTGCAGGAGAACGTCAGCGCCAGCAAAAGCTCCTCGGCGAACGCCAGCCGCGATGGCAGCAACAGCTTTGGTGTCACGGGTGTACCAACCGGCCTAGCGGGATTGGTGGGCGCAGCGGGCGAAAAAGCCGCGCTGGAAGCCGGTGGCAAAAACGACTTTGCCGGTAAAGGCGGCGCAACCGCCAATAACACCTTTACCGGCACCATCACCGTTACCGTGAATCAGGTGTTGTCGAACGGCAACCTGCGCGTGATCGGTGAAAAACAGATCGAAATTAACCAGGGAACCGAATTCATTCGCTTCTCCGGGGTGGTGAACCCACGCACCATCAGCGCCAGCAACGCCGTGTTGTCAACGCAGGTGGCCGATGCACGTATTGAGTACGTCGGAAACGGTTATATCAATGAAGCGCAGACGATGGGCTGGTTCCAACGCTTCTTCCTGAACGTTTCGCCGATGTAAGAGGTTAATGATGAAAATGACAACTTTGCTGCGCCTTAGCCTGAGCTTGCTGCTCGGCGTTAGTCTGATGGCGCAAGCCGATCGTATCCGCGATCTCACCAGCGTGCAGGGCGTGCGCGATAACCAGCTGATCGGTTACGGCCTGGTGGTCGGCCTTGATGGCACCGGCGACCAAACGACGCAAACGCCATTCACCACGCAAACGGTGAGCAATATGCTGTCACAGCTCGGCATTACCGTGCCAGCCGGCACCAATATGCAGCTGAAAAACGTTGCGGCGGTGATGGTGACGGCCAAGCTGCCGACCTTTGCGCGTCAGGGGCAAAACATTGATGTGGTGGTCTCCTCGCTGGGTAACGCCAAAAGTCTGCGCGGCGGTACGCTGCTGATGACGCCGATGAAAGGGGTCGATAATCAGGTGTATGCGCTGGCGCAGGGCAACATTCTGGTGGGCGGCGCGGGCGCGTCGGCGGGCGGCAGCAGCGTGCAGGTTAACCAGCTGAACGGCGGTCGCATCACCGGCGGCGCCACCGTGGAACGTGAGTTGCAAAGTAACTTCGGCAGCCAGAACACCATCAATCTGCAACTGAATAAAGAAGACTTCACCATGGCGCAGCGCATTGCTGACGCGATTAATGGTCGTGGCATCGGTTCAGCGCAGCCGCTGGATGCGCGCACCGTGCAGATTCGCGTGTCGCCAAACAGCAGTTCGCAGGTACGTTTGCTGGCAGATATCCAAAACCTCGATGTTTCGGTGCCGCTGGAAGATGCCAAAGTGATCATCAACTCACGTACCGGTTCGGTGGTGATGAACCGCGAAGTGTCGCTGAACACCTGCGCCGTAGCGCAAGGCAACCTGTCGGTGACGGTGAATCAGCAGCAGAACGTCAGCCAGCCGAATACGCCATTTGCCGGTGGGCAAACGGTCGCCACCACGCAAACGCAGATCGATGTGCGTCAGAGCGGCGGTGCGCTGCAGCGGGTTAACGCCGGTACCAACCTGAACAACGTGGTGCGCGCGCTGAATGCGCTGGGTGCGACGCCGATTGAGTTGATGTCGATTCTGCAATCAATGGAGTCCGCAGGCTGCCTGCGCGCCAAATTGGAAATCATCTAATGGCCGATCTGCAATCGCTGAACAACGCGGCGTTCGATAGCCGCTCACTGAACGACCTGAAGCGTGAAGTTGCCACCGACCCGAAAGGGAAGGCGATGCAGGTGGCAAAGCAGGTTGAAGGGATGTTTGTGCAGATGATGATGAAGAGCATGCGTCAGGCGCTGCCGCAGGATGGCATGCTGAGCAACGACCAGACGCGGCTTTTCACCTCAATGTACGATCAGCAGATTGCGCAGGAGATTGGCAAACGCGGCTTGGGCATGGCGGACATCATCGTCAAACAGATGCAGCCCGCCGCCGCGCCGGATGAAACGGCGGGAACCTTGCCGATGAAGCTGGATAACAGCTTTATTTACAGCAGCCTGCCCGCTACGCAGCTGGAGCAGATTGTGCGTAAAGCGGTGCCGCGCTTGCCGGTGTCGCCAGCCGGTTTACCCACCGACAGCAGCGAATTTATCGCGCAGCTGGCGCAACCGGCGAAAGCCGCCAGCCAGCAAAGTGGTATTCCGCATCACCTGATTCTGGCGCAGGCCGCGCTGGAGTCGGGCTGGGGCCAGCGCCAGATTCTGACGCGCGACGGCAAGCCGAGCTTCAACGTGTTTGGTATCAAAGCCAGCGGCGACTGGAAAGGTGCCACCACCGATATCATGACCACCGAATACGAAGGCGGCGAGGCGAAGAAAGTGCGCGCCAGCTTCCGTGTTTATGGCTCCTATATGGAAGCGCTGAGCGATTACGTGAAGCTGCTCTCCAATAATCCACGCTATGCCGCAGTGGCCAACGCACCCAGTGCCGAGCAGGGGGCGCGCGCGTTGCAGGCGGCAGGTTATGCCACCGATCCAAAATACGCGCAAAAATTGGTGGGAATGATCCAACAATTCAAAAACATGGGCGAGAAAGTGGTGAAGGCATACAGTAACGATATCAGCGATTTGTTCTGATTTTTCGCCTCAAGTTTCACTTAAGCACGCCGATAACCTTCACATGCCGCGAGCGTTATCGCTCGCGCAATCGCACTGATGATTGCCAGCCCGGTGAACGGGAAATTAAGGAACCGAGATGTCCAGCATAATTAACTCAGCGATGAGTGGGCTGAGCGCCGCACAGGCTGCATTAAGCACCACCAGTAACAACATCAGCAATTACACCGTGGCGGGTTATTCACGTCAGACGGCGATTTTGACGCAGTCAAACAGCACCTTGCAGGGCAACAGCTATTACGGCAACGGCGTGACGCTTTCCGGTGTTCAGCGTGAATATGATGAGTTCATCACGGCGCAGCTGCGCGGTTCCAGCGCCAATTACAATGCGGTGAACACGCAGTACAACCAGATTTCCAACATCGACGATTTGCTCTCGACCTCGACCACCAGCTTGTCGACCTCGATTCAGAGCTTCTTTACCAACGTGCAGAACGTGGTCAGTAACGCCAACGATCCGTCGGCGCGTCAGTCGATGTTGAGCTATGCGCAAGGTTTGGTGAACCAGTTCCAGACCACCGCGCAATACCTGAACAACATGCAGACCAGCGTCAACACCGATATCGCGTCGAACGTTGATCAAATCAACACCTTTACCGGCCAGATTGCTGACCTCAATGTGCAGATTGCCAAACTGACCACCGGCGGCGGCGCAGCACCAAATGATTTGCTCGATCAGCGCGACCAGTTGGTCAACAGCCTGAACAATGTGGTTGGCGTGAATGTGTCGCAGCAGGATGGCAACTACATCGTATCAATGGGCAGCGTAACGCTGGTAAGCGGCAAAAATACCACCAATTTGGTGGCGATGCCGTCCAGCAGCGATCCAACACGCACCACCGTGGGTTACGTGGATAAGCAGGCGGGTAACGTTGAGATTCAAGAGAAAACCTTAACCACCGGTTCGCTCGGCGGCCTGTTGGCGTTCCGCACGCAGGATTTGGATACCGCGCAGAATCAGCTTGGCCAGTTGGCGGCGGCGTTTACTACCAGCTTTAACAGCGTGCATGCACAAGGTTTTGATAGCACCGGCGCGGCGGGGGGCGATTTCTTTAATATCGGCTCACCAAATGTGATCTCGAATAGCAAGAATACCTCGGCGGCCACGGTAACGGCGGCGTGGGATAACACCAGCGCAATGAAAGCGTCGAACTACACCGTGAGCTACGACGGCACCAATTGGTCGGTGACGCGCATGTCCGATAACGTGCAGTTTAGCGTGAAGCCAGATGCGGGCGACGGCACATTGAATTTTGACGGTTTGAAACTGACGGTGAGCACCTCGCCAGCGCCAAACCCCAAAGACAGTTTCCTGGTGAAGCCGGTGCAAAACGTGATTGGCGGCATGTCGGTAGCGATCACTAATGAATCGCAGATTGCGGCAGCATCCAGCGCCACCAGCGGCGAAAGTGACAACACCAACGCGCAGAAGCTATTGGATTTGCAGGACGCCAAGTTGGTGAATGGCAACGCCACTATCGCACAAGCGTATGCGAGTATCGTCAGCACCGTGGGCAACAAAACCAGCACCCTGGAAACCGCCAGCACCACGCAGAAAAACGTGGTGACGCAGCTGAGCGATCGCCAGCAGTCGGTTTCCGGCGTTAACCTCGATGAAGAGTACGCCAACCTGACCAAATATCAGCAGTTCTACATGGCGAACGCCCAAGTGCTGCAAACCGCTAGCACCATTTTCAATGCGCTGATGGGCATCCGCGGCTAAGCATAGAGGATTAGAATCATGCGTTTGAGTACCAATATGATTTTCAACCAGCAGGTGCGCGGCATTACCGATTCGCAATCCTCGTGGTTAAAAGTGGGCGAGCAGTTGGCTACCGGCTTGCGCGTCAGCAATCCGTCCGATGACCCGATTGCGGCGTCGCGCGCGGTGGTGTTATCACAGTCGCAGGCGAAAAGCAGCCAGTATGCCACGGCGCGTAGCTTCGCCGATCAAAGCTTATCGATGGAAGAGAATGCGCTTTCAAGTGTGGTTGCCAGCATTCAAAGTGCGCAAACCATTATCGTTGCCGCATCAAACGGCACCAACAGCGATGATGACCGGGCTTCTTATGCTACGGAGCTTGAAGGCATCCGTTCCCAGTTATTAAATCAGGCAAACAGTAAAGACGGCAACGGACGTTACATTTTTGCGGGTTATAAAACGGATGTCGCTCCGTTTAAAGACAATGGTGCACCAACCGGCGTGTCGTATGTTGGTGGCGATCAGCCCATTTCTCAGAAAGTCGATGAGGGGCGCACCATGGAAGTGAGCAGTACGGGATCTTCCGTATTCATGTCCATTACCAGCAACGCGAAAGCTGAACCTGACGGTACCCCGAGTGAAAAGAATATTTTCGCTATGCTTGATAGCGCAATCGCGGCACTACAAGTTCCGCAAGACAGCGCAGATGATGCCACCAAACAAGCATTCCAGGACACGGCAGATAAGACCAACCGTGGTCTGAGTAACTCACTCAACAATGTATTGATGGTGCGTTCAGCGGTTGGCGTACAAATGGCTGAATTAGACACGTTAGATGCGCAGAGCGATGATCGCGATCTCATCATGTCTTCTCAGATGTCTGACTTGGTTGAGGTGGATTACACCAAAGCGATTTCTGACTACACCATGAAGCAAACCGCTTTACAGGCGTCGTATAAGACCTTTACCGATATGTCGAAGATGTCGCTGTTCCAGTTGAACTCGTAATAGACCTGAACCTTTGAGCGTACTTTAACCGGGTGCGCTTAGTTTCTCCCACCGCCTTTCCAGGCTGTGGGATTTTTTTTGCCTGGCGTTTAAGGCCGCGACGCTGGTCATTACTCTATTGAAGATCCAGCGACAGGCGCTGGTACTTTGGCTGCGCTTTTTTGGGCAGCGGGTAGTGAAGTGTTGTTCTTTGCGTTGCAGTGATTACAGTAACCTTACGGCAATAAAAAACCCCGGACTGGCCGGGGTTTGTGGTGTTGCTTCAACGCTTAAGCTTACGCGCTTTCCGGACGGGTGGCCGGCGCGGTCGCTTGATGCGTAGCGCTGTGTCCACCTGCTGAACCACGACCGTCAAAGTCGAACGCTGGACGAACCCAATCGCTTTGACGTGCCGGTTCTGGTTCCCATGCCGGTGCCGGTGCTTTGGTCATCGGTGCGGTTGCATGATGCTTCCAGCGCGTTTCAGCATTGCCGTCGGCAATGGCGACATCACGTGCGGCAACAGGAGCGTGCGGTTCGGTGACCGGCTCCAGCGCTTCTTCAGCCGCAACCGGTGCAGTCAGCACGTCTTCCACCTGCTCAGCCACTTCTGCAGTAACGTCTGCCGGTGCTTGTTCCGCTACCGCTGCAGCTTCTGGCTCAACCTGCGCGACAACCGGTTGGGTGTCTTCCACTGCTGCGGCAGGTTCAGCTGCAGCAGCGGTTTCCTTGGCAACAGCTTCGTCAGCCGCTGAGATAACCGCAGGTTCTTCGTTAACCGGCGCAGCGACTGGCGTCAGATCGTCCGTATTCACAACCGGCACGTCAGTGTGCGCCAGCGGCTCAACCTCATGAACGATCGCTTGCTCTGGCGCTTCAGGCTGTGTCACTTCCGTGGAGGCTGCTGCCACCGCAATCGGCAATTCATCTGCTGGCTCAGAATCTTTATAACCGTAATCGGTCATCTCGTTCAGTGCATCCGGTGAGGTGAACTGTTCGTGCGTCTGAGCAACCGGATAGGTGATCCACACCTTGCCCGAGGCCATTTCTGGCGAAGCAGCAGCAGATTCCAGCGGCATAGCAGACTGCGTTGGGTAACGCTCATCACGGTAACGACGACGACGTTGACCGCTCACGCGCAGATGGCGTGGCGAACGACGTGAACGACGTGGCATGTTGGCGTTATCACGGTTTTCGCTATCGTCTTGCTCGTCATGTGCAGCTTCAGGCTGCTCGTTGACGTGCGCACGCGGTGCGGTTTCAACGGTGGCTTCAGCAGCAGCTTGCGCAGCAATTTCAGTAGTGTCGCCAACGCGAATACGTTGTGACAGCTGACGCTGTTTACGACGCGGCATGACCTGCACGCGCTCATCTTCCTGCTCGCTATTTTCAACGATGTCAGTTTGTACTAACGGCTCAACAGCTTTTTGTTCTGGCTGCTGCGCGCGTTTTTCTTCCTGACGACGACGTTGGCGATCGGCACGCTGTTCGCGACGCTGCTGATGCTGCTCATCACGTTGCTCCAGCGCTTCTTCGCTGTTCAACGCTGGGCGCGCTTCACGCGGCTCGTTGTTGCGTTTGTTGCGGCGATTTTCCTGATTGTCGCGCGGCTCACGTGGTTCACGTGGCTCGCGAGCTTCGCGCGGTTCACGGCCTTCACGTGGCTCACGACCTTCGCGACCATGTGCACCGTCGCCGTTGCGTGGAGTGCGTTCACGACGATTGTTACGGCGATTATTGTTGTTGCGACGTTCGACACGCTGCTGCTGATTTTCACCTTCAGCGGCAGGGGTTTCGGTTTTAACTTCTGCAGATGCCGCAGCAGGCGCATCACCGGCAAACAGTTTTTTCAAGCCATTCAGCAGGCGTGCAACAAAACCGGTGCCAGCCGCAGGTGCAGCAGGAGCAGGTTTAGCCTTCGCTTCGGTGGTTACCACCGGCTTGCTTTCTTCAATGACTTCAACCGGCGCAGGAGGTGCATCAGGCATGACGAATGCAGCCAGTGCTGGCTGCTCTGGACGACGACGTTCAGCCTGATCTTCTTCCGATGGCAGCGCCATTTCCGCTTCATGCAGTTTCGGCAGATGATAGCTCAGCGTTTGAGTCTCTTCGCCTTTGCGCACGCGCAGTACAGAGTAGTGCGGCGTTTCCATCTGATCGTTTGGCACAATAATGGCACGCACGCCGCCCTGGCGTTTTTCAATCGCACTGACTGCGTCACGTTTTTCGTTCAACAGGTAAGAAGCAACGGGCACGGGCACAATCGCATGCACTTCTTTGGTGTTGTCTTTCAGCGCTTCTTCTTCAATCAAACGCAGAATTGACAGCGACAGCGATTCGTTATCACGAATAGTGCCGGTACCGCTACAGCGTGGGCAAACGTGATGACTGGATTCACCTAACGACGGGCTGAGGCGCTGACGTGACATCTCCAACAGGCCGAAACGCGAAATGTGGCTGATCTGAATACGCGCACGATCCTGGCGCACCGCTTCACGCAGACGATTTTCCACCGCACGCTGATGGCGCACAGGCGTCATATCAATGAAGTCGATTACGATCAGGCCGCCGAGGTCGCGCAGGCGCAGTTGGCGCGCGATTTCGTCGGCAGCTTCGAGGTTAGTGTTGAATGCGGTTTCTTCGATATCGCCGCCGCGTGTTGCACGGGCGGAGTTGATATCAATAGCGGTCAGCGCTTCGGTGCTGTCGATAACAATCGAACCACCTGACGGCAAACGCACTTCGCGCTGGAACGCAGATTCAATCTGCGATTCGATTTGGTAGTGGCTGAACAGCGGAATCTCTCCGGTGTACAGTTTAATTTTGCTGCTGAAGTCTGGACGGCCCAAGGCAGCGATATGCTGACGTGCCAGCTCCAGAACTTTTGGATTATCGATGAGGATTTCACCGATGTCCTGACGCAGATAGTCACGGAAGGCACGCACGATGACGTTGCTTTCCTGATGAATCAGGAACGGAGCAGGGCGGCTATCGGCAGCTTTCTTGATCGCTTCCCAGTGTTTGAGGCGGAAGCTGAGATCCCACTGCAGGGATTCGGCCGATTTGCCCACGCCAGCGGTGCGAACAATCAAACCCATGCCATCTGGCAATTCCAGCGCAGAGAGCGCTTCTTTTAATTCCGTGCGGTCGTCACCTTCAATGCGACGCGAAATACCGCCTGCACGCGGATTGTTTGGCATCAGTACTAAATAGCTACCGGCCAGCGAAATAAAGGTGGTTAGGGCTGCACCTTTATTTCCACGCTCCTCTTTGTCGATTTGAACGATAACTTCCTGACCTTCACGCAGCACATCTTTAATATTCGGACGACCATGTGCGTTGTAGTTGGCAGGAAAATATTCGCGGGAAATTTCTTTGAGAGGAAGGAAACCGTGGCGTTCAGCACCGTAATCGACAAATGCCGCTTCGAGGCTGGGTTCAACACGGGTGATTTTACCTTTGTAGATGTTGGCTTTTTTCTGTTCGTGTCCTGGGCTTTCGATATCCAGATCGTACAGACGTTGTCCATCAACCAGGGCAACGCGCAACTCCTCCTGCTGAGTTGCGTTAATTAACATTCTTTTCATCGTGACTTACTCGTTATTCTCACATGAGTGATAAAGCTGCGGGCATCGTTACCCTGGACGAGAATCAACCGATGGCCCCGTGTCTGCATGCACTGACGTCAACCTCACGGTTGTCGGCGGCTAAAGGGGCGCAAATCTTGTCGGTGGCCTGCTTTTCATAAGGAAAACCAGCGCCTGAAGGTGGAAATAATACAAAATTTTTGAAAATCCACACATCCCAGTCTGTTGTCCAGGCCGCAACCCGCAGCCCGCTAAGTGCCTGATAAAGCATCACGTCTTACGCCATTGCAGCGTGCTCGTTTTATCCGGCAAATTACCTTAATTTCGCTCTTTTTCTGCCCGAATCTTTTTGGTGCAGAAACAGCAGCATTATTCCACTGCTCACCCGCATATAGCAAGGCGACTTTTGTCGAGCTGTGAAGTTTGTAGGCTCTTAACCTGTTCATTTGCGGGGCTAATCGGCAGTTTGCCGAAAAAGCCACCGTTTTGAGCGGTCAGAAGCCTGAAACCTGAGAGAGTTAAGCACAGAAAAAGGGGTGGCGCTATCAGGGGACACTATTTAGAATCGCCGCCATGAAAACAGAGAATCCCGGCGTACATTATGTCGCCATCACGGCTGAAAATGCCGGACAACGTATTGATAACTTTCTGCGCACCCAATTAAAGGGCGTGCCGAAAAGCATGATTTATCGCATTTTGCGTAAAGGTGAAGTACGCGTGAATAAAAAGCGCGTGAAGCCAGAATATAAACTGGAAGAGGGCGATGAAATTCGCGTCCCGCCGGTGCGTGTTGCCGAACGTGAAGAGCTGGCGGTTTCGCCAAAGCTGGATAAAGTCGCGGCCTTGACCAAAGCCATTTTGTATGAAGACGACCATCTGATTGTGCTGAATAAACCGTCAGGCACCGCGGTGCATGGCGGCAGCGGATTGAATTTTGGCGTGATTGAAGGGCTGCGCGCGTTGCGCCCGGAAGCGCGTTTCCTTGAATTGGTGCATCGTCTCGATCGCGATACCTCGGGTATTTTGCTGGTAGCTAAAAAGCGCTCGGCGCTGCGTTCGCTACACGAGCAGTTGCGTGAAAAAGGCATGCAAAAAGAGTATTTGGCGCTGGTGCGTGGCGATTGGCCTTCCCATTTGAAAGTGGTGCAGGCGCCGCTGCTCAAGAATATCCTGCAAAGCGGCGAGCGCGTGGTGCGCGTGAGCGCAGAAGGGAAACCCTCTGAAACGCGGTTCAAAGTTGAAGAGCGTTTTGGTTTCGCCACTTTAGTCAAAGCTAGCCCGGTGACGGGACGCACGCATCAGATTCGTGTTCACACGCTGCACGGCGGCCATCCGATCGCTTTTGACGATCGCTATGGCGATCGTGAGTTCGATGGGCAATTGGCCGCGACGGGTTTGTCGCGCTTGTTCTTGCACGCAGCCGCTTTGACGTTTACGCATCCAAACACGGGCGAAACTCTGCGCATGGAAGCGCCGCTGGATAACGCGCTAAAGCATTGCCTTGCGCAACTGCGCCAGAAAAAAGCCTGATTAGCTGGGCATCAACCCAATGCGTTGATGCCCACCGATCTTAACATCGCGTTTAACGCAATCAGCGGCAAGCCAATCAAAGTATTGGGATCGCGGCCTTCCAGCTTTTCAAACAGACAAATCCCCAAACCTTCGCTTTTAAAACTGCCCGCGCAGTTGAGCGGCTGTTCCAGCTCGACATAACGACGGATTTCCATCGCGCTCAAATTACGGAAATGCACGGTGAAAGGTTCGCAAATAATCTGTTGAAGCCCACTTTGAGGCTGGATTAGTGCTAAACCAGTATAAAAAGTGATTACCTTGCCACTGGCGGCGGCTAACTGGGCACAAGCATTGTCTATCGTGTGCGGCTTGCCGGCGATTTTTCCCTCCAGCACGCAAACCTGATCGGAACCAATAATCCAACGCGTGGGGTATTCAGCGGCAAGCGCGTGCGCTTTCGCTAAGGCGAGACGCTGTACCAGATCCTGTGCACTTTCATCGGGACGTGGCGTTTCGTCACAATCTGGCGCAGCGGTAATAAAAGGCAGACCCAATTTGCTGAGTAATGCCTGTCGGAACGGCGATGTTGAAGCTAAAACTAAAGGTGTTGTCATTTTTTTTCAGAATAGATAGCGCAAAGATGACAGTCATTTTAAACTATGCGCCGCACTGGATGCGACTAACGGGTGAAAGATGCTGTAAACCAGCCTTTTTCTTTGACTCTATGACGTTACAAAGTTAATATGCGCGCCCTATGCAA
>CBIFUL010000023.1:0-60612 GCA_966185695.1 uncultured Pantoea sp.
TAGACATCAACAATGCGCGTCGGTTCAAATTCCGGATTCACCGCCTGCACCAGCAACACCAGGCGCTCCATACCCATCGCAAAACCAACCGCTGGCGTGGCACGACCACCCAGCTGTTCAACCAGGCCATCGTAACGACCACCACCACAAACGGTACCCTGCGAGCCGAGGCTGCTGGTGACCCATTCAAACACGGTGCGGTTGTAGTAATCCAGGCCGCGCACCAGGCGCTGATTAATGCGATAGCTGATACCCGCGTCATCTAACAGTGCGCACAGGCCGCTGAAGTGCTCGCGTGAATCTTCATCAAGGAATTCACCCAACGTCGGCGCATCGTTGAGTAATTTTTGAATATCAGGATTTTTGCTATCAAGCACACGTAGCGGGTTGGTGTACATGCGGCGTTTGCAATCTTCGTCCAGCACCTCTTGATACTGCTCCAGAAAGGCAACTAATGCGCTGCGATAGTTGGCACGCGCCTCGAGCGAACCGATAGAGTTCAGCTCCAGCTCAACATGCTGCGCGATACCGAGCGCTTTCCACCAGCGCGCGGTCATCATGATCAATTCGGCGTCAACGTCCGGGCCTTGCAGACCAAACACTTCCACGCCCATTTGATGGAATTGGCGATAACGGCCTTTCTGCGGGCGCTCGTAGCGGAACATTGGGCCGGTGTACCACAAACGCTGTTCCTGATTGTACAGCAGACCGTGCTCGATACCGGCGCGCACGCACCCTGCGGTGCCTTCCGGACGCAGCGTCAGGCTTTCACCGTTGCGGTCTTCAAAGGTGTACATCTCTTTCTCAACCACGTCGGTGACTTCACCGATTGCGCGGCTGAACAGCGGGGTGTGCTCAACGATTGGCAGACGGATTTCACTGTAACCATAGCTGGCCAGCACCTGCTTGAGGGTGCCTTCAATACGCTGCCAAATTGCGGTATCCGCCGGCAGGTAATCGTTCATCCCACGAATCGCTTGAATATTCTTCGCCACGTTAGAATCTCTTAAGACAAAAAAACCTGAGCGGCATCATACCTTATGAGGATGAAACCGCACAGGTTCAATCACAAACTGGCACGCGACAAGCGCGCACCACACTTATTTTTCCAGTTGCTGAACGCTGATACGACGACTTTCATCTAACATCGTGGCTTTGGCACGAATTCGTGCTTCCAGCTGATCAATCATGTCGTTGTTATCAAGACGATCGCGCTGACGCACGCCATCTTCGTAGAAACCGCTTTTCTTGGCTCCGCCCGTTACGCCAAGCGTGGAAACGGTCGCTTCGCCCGGACCGTTCACCACGCAACCGATAATGGAAATATCCATCGGCGTGATGATGTCTTCAAGACGCTCTTCCAGCGCATTCACCGTGCCGATGACATCAAACTCCTGACGCGAACAGGTTGGACAAGCAATAAAGTTGATGCCGCGGGAACGTATACGCAGAGATTTGAGAATGTCGTAACCGACTTTCACTTCTTCGACCGGATCGGCCGCCAGAGAAATACGCAGCGTATCGCCGATCCCTTCCGCCAGCAGTAAACCTAAACCGATAGCTGATTTCACCGAACCTGCACGCGCGCCACCAGCTTCCGTGATGCCGAGATGCAAGGGCTGATCAATGGCTTTTGCCAGTAAGCGGTAGGATTCTACAGCCAGAAACACGTCAGAAGCTTTTACGCTGACTTTGAACTGATCGAAGTTAAGACGATCGAGATGATCAACATGACGCATTGCCGATTCCAGCAGCGCCTGCGGCGTGGGTTCGCCGTACTTTTCTTGCAGATCTTTTTCGAGCGAACCGGCGTTAACACCGATACGAATAGGAATGTTGTAATGACGCGCGCAATCAACAACCTGGCGAATGCGCTCATTGTTACCGATGTTGCCTGGGTTTATACGCAGGCAATCGACGCCATACTCCGCGACTTTCAGCGCGATACGATAGTCAAAGTGAATGTCCGCGACCAGCGGCACATTGACCTGTTGCTTAATCAATTTGAAGGCTTCAGCCGCGTCCATGGTTGGAACGGAAACGCGAACAATATCAACGCCGACACGCTCAAGTTGGCGAATCTGGTTGACGGTTGCTTCAACATCCGTGGTGCGGGTGTTGGTCATCGACTGAACGGCGATAGGCGCACCATCGCCAACTGGCACCTTGCCGACGTAAATCCGCGTTGATTTGCGACGGATGATGGGTGCTTCGTTATGCATATTCTCTCTCCACAATTCCCCAGAAAGCGCGCTGCGCGTTATTGCGCACCCAGCGTCAAACGGGCAACCTGGTTATTACGGATAAAACGACTTAAATCAACGGGCTGATTCTGATATTGCACGTCAACCGCACGCGGTGCGCCAATTTTCAGACGATACGGAGGCGTGCCGGAGAGGCTGAGCTTGCCACCGCTACGCTGTATCCCGCTGAACAGTTTTTTGCCGGTTGCATCGCTGACTTCCAGCCAGCAGTCGGCCTTGAAATTCATGACCACAGCGTTGGGATCGCCTGCGGGCTGGCTGACAGCCGCGCTCGCGGTTGGCATGCTGCCAGCTGCGACGCTGTTGGCCGGTGCCGGCGAGGTGGCCGCTGGCGGCGCGTTATCAACCGGCGCCTGCGAAGGAGAAACAACCGCGTTATCACCAGAGGTGGCCGAAGAGGCAGCCGGCGCGCGGCTGCTGTTATCCGCGCTGTCTGTAGTGCTGCTCTGCGACGTTACCGCCCCGGAACCGTTATCAACCGGCGTGCCGGCGGCATTGGTGTCGCTGTCACTGGTGCTGTCGGTGCTGGTATCGCCCAGCGGAATAGACTGACCGCCGTCGCTGCTGCCGTTCTGATCGGCCATTGAGACCAGATCGTCCTGCGAAGCCTTGTGATTCTGCCACCACCAGGCGCCGGTCAGGCCAATAACAACAAACGCCACCAGCCAGGTAAAGATCATCAGCCAGCCATCGCGCTTTTTGCGGCGCTTGCCCAGCGAGAAGCTCTGCATCGGCGCGATTTTGGCCGCGCGCACTGGCGCCTGCTTTGCCATCATTGGCAGCAGATCGTCTTCCGGTACATGAACCAGGCGGGCATAGGAGCGAATATAACCGCGCAGAAAGGTCGATGCGAGATCGGCCGGCGACTTATCCTCTTCAATGTCACGCACGGTGGAAAGTTTCAGGCACAGGCGCTCAGCGACGTTTTGCTGCGTCAGCCCCATCTGCTCACGGGCCAGACGCAGGCGTTCACCTGTGGAATGTACTGCAGATTTTTCTTGAGTGGCTTCAGTATTCATTAGCTAAATAACGCTGGTACTGTATCGATTGTGGAAAACTTCGCGCCAACCGGTCGCCATAACGTTTAACGTCAGCAGCGTTTCCCTGTTGCGCGGCGAAACGTATTTGTAACCACAAGCTCTCTGCCGTTGCCGGTAAATGCTGATGGTACACTTCTAAAAGCAGCGGAACTGCGGTCGATTGTTGCTGATCAAGCCGCTTTGCCACCGCCAACAGCAGTTGGTTGCCCTGCTCTGGCGCGGCCTCCAGCGCGTTCCCTAATTGCTCACGCGCGGCACTATTCTCTTCAGCTTGCAGGTAACAATAGCCTGAAAACAAAAATGCATCCTGACGGGCATCGATTTCCTGCGCCGCAATCGCCAACTTAAACTGTTGATGCGCTTCGTCATACTGCCTTAAACCGCAGAGAAACGCACCGTAATTGTTAGCCACGTAGCCATTCAGTGGCGCTAATTGCTGCGCACGCTGATAGTGCATACGGGTTTGTGCGCTGTTGTGCTGCGCCTGCGCCACCCGAGCTAGCGCTAAGGGTACGCGATAGTCTTTGGGGGCCGCCTGCTGCGCTCGCAGCAAATTGCGCTGCGCCGCCGCGTAATCCTTCACTGATAAGTAGTGCAAACCCAGCTGCAAGCGGATGTCCGCCGCACTTTGCTGCACAGGATGATTGACACAACCGCTTACAACAAAGCCAGCCAACGCCGCCGCGAAAAGTCCTTTACGCATTTCAGTCTCTCCCTGATAAAAGTCAGGAGAGACTGACACGCGTTAAGTCCGCTGAATATCGCTACGTGTTGAGTTTCAGAGCGCCTTCACAGCGATGGCGTCACCCGCCATTTTTTTCCGCAAGGTGCGCTTGGTGCGGTCGATGACGTCACCCGCCAGTTGACCACATGCCGCGTCGATATCATCACCACGCGTTTTACGCACGATGGTGGTAAAACCATAATCCATCAGCACTTTGGAGAAGCGATCAATACGGCTATTCGAGCTACGTCCATAGGGTGCGCCGGGGAACGGGTTCCACGGAATCAGGTTGATTTTGCATGGCGTCTCTTTCAGCAATGCCGCAAGTTCATGGGCGTTATCGGTGCTGTCATTGATGTGATCCAGCATCACGTACTCAATCGTTACGCGGCCCTGATTTGCGTTGGATTTACCAATATAGCGTTTCACCGCGGCGAGGAAGGTTTCGATATTGTACTTTTTATTAATTGGCACAATCTCATCACGAATGGTGTCGTTCGGTGCGTGTAGCGAAATCGCCAGCGCCACGTCGATCATATCGCCAAGTTTATCCAGCGCCGGAACCACGCCAGAGGTGGACAAGGTCACACGACGTTTTGACAGGCCAAAACCGAAGTCATCCAGCATGATGTCCATAGCCGGCACCACGTTGTTGAGGTTCAGCAGCGGTTCGCCCATGCCCATCATCACCACGTTGGTGATAGGACGTTGACCGGTGATTTTCGCTGCGCCGATAATTTTCGCCGCGCGCCACACCTGGCCGATAATTTCGGAAACGCGCAGATTGCGGTTGAAGCCCTGCTGCGCAGTCGAACAGAATTTACACTCCAGCGCACACCCCACCTGTGAGGAAACGCACAGCGTTGCGCGGTCGGCTTCCGGGATATACACGGTTTCGACCAGCTGATCGCCCACGCGAATCGCCCATTTGATGGTGCCATCACTGGAACGCATCTCTTCCGCCACTTCCGGTGCACGGATTTCGGCGCGCTGCATCAATTTGCCACGCAGCACTTTATTAATATCAGTCATCTGCTCGAAATCATCGCAGCAGTAGTGATACATCCACTTCATGACCTGATCGGCACGGAATGGCTTTTCTCCCATGTCGAGAAAGAATTCGCGCATCTGCTGACGGTTTAAATCCAGCAGGTTAATTTTTTCATTTTTTGGGGAAACAATCACGGGGGAAGCGGACGACGGCGTCACAATCTGTTCGGACATAATGTTCTCTGGCCTCGTTGTTACACGTTACGGCTCTGGTTAAGGATAGGTAAAAAATTACGCCCTCGCTGAGCAAGGCTCAACAAGGGCGCATAATTGTACTATATCTGCTGCATGATGCCAGGGGAACGCTCACCCTTATGTTGAATAAGTGTAAAGACGCGACTCCACCTTGGCGTCAGGGCACTTAGCGCGTGCGCGGGCAGACTTCGTTTTCAGCGAAGAAGTAAGCGATCTCGCGTGCAGCAGATTCCGCTGAGTCAGAACCGTGAGTTGCGTTCTCGGTGAAGCTGTCAGCGTAATCAGCACGCAGAGTGCCTGCCAGCGCGTTATCTGGGTTAGTTGCGCCCATCAGATCGCGGT
The DNA here is from genome assembly GCA_966185695.1 of uncultured Pantoea sp. Lineage (GTDB taxonomy): Bacteria > Pseudomonadota > Gammaproteobacteria > Enterobacterales > Enterobacteriaceae > Pantoea. The sequence goes on from CBIFUL010000023.1 coordinate 5,616, forward strand.
GACGCTGAACGGCGTTTTCGCCTTCCAGAACAGAAACCACAACCGGACCAGAAGTCATGAACTCAACCAGACCATCGAAGAATGGACGGCCTTTGTGCTCAGCGTAGAAGCCTTCAGCCTGCTCTTTGGTCAGGTGCAGCATTTTTGCGCCAACGATTTTGAAGCCCGCGCTTTCAAAACGGTTGTAGATTGCACCAATCACGTTCTTAGCGACAGCGTTTGGTTTTACGATTGAGAAAGTACGTTCGATTGCCATGTTGACCTCTAGTTAGCATCCTGAAGAAACCGGGAACCCTCCCGGTAAGAAAACGCGCCGATTATAGGGATATCGTGGGACGTTGCCTATTGGCGATTGGTGGAATTATTGAAAATAATTGATTTTTGTCGGGGCGAACAGGTGAAAAGTATGCCCTCCCTTAGCATCTAGCCGCGCGTAAACGCCAGCGACGCCAGTTGTCCCGCTTCATCCATTACCACCAGCTGATAGTGGCCCGGTTCGCCTAACACTAACGCCGCGCGATTTTTTCCCGCCTCCTGTTCCAGCGGTTGTCCATTTAAAAACCACCAGCGCTGCGTACCTTGTCCGCCCTGCACCGCCACCGGCAGCACCAACACCACTTTGCCCGGCAGCGGCTGTACGCGCTGGCCGTTGATGATACCGGTGATCAGCATGGGCGGTGCGTTGCCCTGTGGCAGCGGCGGACAAGCACTATCAATCGGCGGTAAACGCGCCCCACGCCGTTCCGTAGGCGGCAGCCAAGGCTCCAGCGGCAGCGGCCATACCACTTGTTCACGACTTTGCGCGTCCGGACAATCGGCCGCCACCCGCAAGCCTTGACGGTTCTGCCAAAAGCGCTGACGCAAACCGGTAACGCTCTCCTGACCCGGTGCGAGCAGCGTGGGCGGTACGGTTTGATTCAACACCCAACTTTGGCGACGCTGGCGACAGTTGCTGTCGCCTGGCGGCAACGGTTGCCCGCCTGGCCAGCAAATGCTCATCGCGCTAACTGAGGCGGGACGCGGATCGCGGGGCGTGCCGCTAACCGGCAGGTGTCCCGCCAATACGTTATTGACCTGGTTCATCACCGGTACCGCTGAGGCGAAACCAAATTGCCCGGCGACGGGGGTTGCATCCGGTCGCCCGACCCACACGCCGATCAGGAAGCGCGGCGTAATGCCAATGCTCCATGCATCGCGATAGCCGTAGCTGGTGCCGGTTTTCCACGCTAGCGGCACAACGTCCGGCACAGCGCCACTGGAAGATGGCTGCGCTTCGCCCGCCAGAATGCGGCGCACGATCCACGCCGCGCCCGGCGATAGCAGCGGCCTCTCCTGCAAAGGTTGTTCCGCCAGCCAGCGCAGTTGCGCGGCGTTGCCGTGGCGGGCAAACGCGCTGTAAGCGGCGACAATCTCATCCATGCGTGCGCCGGTGCCGCCAAGAATCAGCGACAGATTCGGCTCCGCGCCCGCCGGGAAGCGCAGATTCAGCCCCACGTTACGCAGTTGCGCAGCGACGCTTTTCGGCCCCAACGCATCCAGCAGCTGTACTGCTGGCAGGTTAAGCGAACGTTCCAGCGCCGCGCTAGCGCTGACCGGGCCGTGAAAACCTGAGTCAAAATTGCCGGGGCGATAATCACCAAAACGACGCGGCACGTCCTGTAACAGCGATTCGCCGTGGACCACCCCTTGATCCAGCGCCATGCCATAGATAAACGGTTTCAACACCGATCCCGGCGAGCGCACGCTGGCGTTCATATCGACATGCCCAAAGCGGCTGCTGTCGTTGAAATCCACCGACCCGACGTAGCCACGTACTTTCATACTTTGATGATCCACCACCAGCAGCGCCAGCGAGGTGCGCGGCGGTAACTGGTTTTTAAGCGACGCGGCTACCCTCTCCAGTTCGCGTTGCAACGACACATCAAGCGTGGAGACAATTTTGTTGTCGGTCGAAAGCGACAACAAGCGGCGAGCCAGCAACGGCGCGCGCTGCGGCATCTGACGCGGCGGCAACCAAACGGCCTCTTGTTTGATATCGGCGACATCCGTAGCGTTCCACACCTGATATTCCGCCAGTCGATCCAGCACTTTATTCCGCGCCGCTTCGGCACGCTGCGGCCAACGGTCGGGCCGTAAGCGGCTTGGTGCCTGCGGCAACACCGTTAACAGCGCGGCTTCACCTTTGGTCAACTGCGCCGGTGATTTACCGAGCCAGATCCAGCTCGCCGCGCCCACGCCCTCAACCGTGCCGCCGAAGGGCGCACGGTTGAGATACAACGTGAGAATTTCGCGTTTCGACAAATGATATTCGAGCTGCATCGCCCGCCACGCCTGCACCACTTTGCCGCGCAGAGTACGCGGTTGCGGGTCGATCAGTCGCGCTACCTGCATGGTCAGGGTGCTGCCGCCCGAGACAACGCCGCCATGCAGCAGGTTTTGCCCAGCCGCACGCGCAATGGCGATAGGATTGATGCCGGGATGATGCCAGAACCAGCGATCTTCGTAGGTTAGCAGCGCCTGAATATAATCTGGCGATACGTCATCCACTGTCACCGGATAGCGCCACACGCCTTGCCGATCGGCAAAGCGCCACAGCGGCGAACCATCTTCCGCCACCACCACGCGCGCCGGCTGCAGCTCGCGCAAGGGCAGCGGCGTGAGGCGATCCAACAGCCACACTCCCGCCAGCAGCAGCAGCAAAAAAAGCGGCAGCCAACGCCACCGCTTACAGACCAAAACAGCGTTCATCAAGGCTTAACGCACATTGAGTTTTTCCGGCGTGCTGCCAATCGCCCGCCACTCCGGTACATACATGGATTCCACCTGCGGCGGCGGCAAATGGTAGCTGCCGGGCGTTACCGCACGCGCCAGATACAGCAGCGTGCCCGGCGTGTAGCCGTCGAGCGCCAGGGCAGCAACGAAGCGGTCATCGCGGAATTCGATGTGCTTTATGTTGGCCTGCTGCATATCCATCATGCTCTCTTTCAGCGTATCAGCGCTGTCGCCCAGACTGGCGCTGCTGTCGCTGAGATTCTGGTTTTCCAGCTCCAAACCGGCAGGCAGCAGGTCAACCACCAACGCATCGCTGACGCGTTCGCTGGCCGCTACGTTAAGACGCACCACCAGCAATTCACCGCTTTTCAGGTTGGTGAGATCGGCGGGTTTGCCGTCCAACGTGAAGTATTCACGGCTGATTTTCAGCACGTTGCTGGTTGGCGACGGTGCAGTACGCGGGTATCCCACCACGTTCAGCGTGCCGTAAAGTGGCGACGCATTGTCGCTTTTCACCCTAATGCCCTGGCGCAGCTGATCTTCGGTGATGCCAAGATTGAGCGGCCGATCGCTGCGCAGCGGTTCGGTTTTGCCTTGCAGCGTCGCCTGCCAGTTTTCACCCTGATGCTGTTGCAACGTACGCGCTGCCAGGAACAGCGCGTTGTTTTCCTGAGTGGAGAACCACCGTTTGCCGTGTACCGATTTCGCCAGTTCCACCAGCAGCGGGCCTTGCAGCTCTGGCAGCAGCTGGTTTTCGCTGAGGAGCGCCAGCATCAATGCGCGATCGCGTACCGGGCTACCATAATCCCCCAGCCAGCCGTTGGCTTCTCGATCCAGGCCAAGCCCTTGCGCCAGTGCCCGCTGCGCACGCGGTTGATCGCCCATCAGCTGCAATGCCACGCCAAGCTGCACCAGCGCCAGGCCTGATTTCGCCTGTTCGCGCTGCTCATACAGCGCACGCAGCGCGCCCAGCGGGGCTTGCTGCTGGCGCGCCAGCACTAATCCGGCGTAAGCCTGCACGCTAAATCGCAAGCCGTCGGCATTGCTGCTCCAGCTGGTTTCGATCTCTGCCGGGTCTTGCAGATAACGCAGCAGACGTTCATCGGCGCGATCGATGGCGCCCTCCGGCACGCTGTAACCCGCTTCGCTGGCGCGCAGCAGAAAATCGGTGACATACGCGGTCAGCCAAAACTCCTCCTGGCTCTGGTTGCTCCACAGACCAAAGCTGCCATTGCCGCGCTGCATGCCCGCCAGGCGCGCAATACCGGTATCAACGGCGGCGCGACGCACTTCATCGCTACTGGTTTTGATGCCCATCGCACTCAGCTGTGCCTGATTAGTAAACACCGAGGGCCAGATGCCGCTGGCGGTTTGCTCCAGGCAACCATAGGGATAGGCATACAGCGAACTGATGTAGCTGGCGATATTCAGCGGCGGACGATTGCTCAGTGACAGCTGCCCGCTCAAAGTATCGGATTGCAAGCCGTTGAAAGCACTGGCCATCACCTGCCAGCTTTGTCCGGTTTGCATAACGTTATCGAAACTCAGCGTTTGTGCCGGATAGGCCGGGCGCACGCCAATTTTCCACTGGCGCTCGCTCGGTGCCAAAGTTTCGTTTGGCAACGTCATGCCTGAAATCTTCACCTGCACCGCGCCATCGCCAAAACCGCCCTGCGCTTTCACCGGAATGTGTAATGTGGTGCGCGCCCCCTGCGCCAGCTGCACGCTGGCTGGAATGTGGCCATTGAGCGCAATCAAACCACTGGCGTTGACGGCCACTTTTAGCGTCTGCGGTTGATCGGTAAGATTAGTCAGATCCAGCGCCAGGGTGGATTGATCGCCGCTGGCCAGAAAGCGCGGCGTTGCCAATTCGCTGATCAGCGGTGCGGCAACCACCAGCTTGCGCTCCGCCGAGCCGAAGCTGTCGTCGCTCCAGACCTGCGCCATTAAACGCAGTTCGCCATTGAAAGCCGGAATCGGCAGCTCAAGCGTGCCTTCGCCGTTGGCATCTAAGGTGACCGGCTGTAACTGCTGCGCCACAATCTGCACGTCGGTAACCGGCTTTTTCCCGCCGCGCGACAGCGCATCTTCATCATCGCCGTCGCCGCCAAACCGCAGCGCGGCCAGCTTGCCGCCGCCTTCAATCAGTTGCCCATAAACATCGTATTGATCGGCGTTGTAGCGCTTACGCCCAAAAAACGCTTCCCACGGATTTGGCGTGCTGTAGTCAGTGATGTTCAACACGCCGCTGTCCACCGCCGACAGCAACACCTGCACCTGTTGCGGTAATTCCCCCCTTTCGCGGTTGGCTTTCACCCGCACTTTTACCGTCTGCTCGGGACGCATTTTGTCTGGCGCATCCAGCGCTAAACTGAGGCGACGCGCGGCAGTTGCCATCGGCAGATGCAGCAGGCCAACGGCCCGTTTTGGCGTGGTGCCGTTGGCTTTGTCACCGTCGCGCACCACAATCGCGCTGAGGTATAAATCATGGCGCTTCCAGCGCTCATTGATTGGCACATCAAGGGTTGCGCCGCCTGCAGGCACGTCCAGCGGTTGCCACCACAAGGTGCCAACGCTCGATTCCACCAGCAAATAGCCTTTGCCTGCCGCCGGCGACTCCACCGTCACGCGCGCGGTATCACCGGGTTGGTAGGCCGCTTTGTCGATCTTCAGTTTGACCTGATCCGGACGCAACGCGCCGGTGCCGTTGGTATTGTCCTGCCAGCTATACCCAGCCTGGAAACGGACGCTGCTGACAATGTTGTCACCGGCATGGACTTCAAGGCGATAGCTGCCCCATTCCACCGGGAAGCTGACCTTCTGGCTGCCGCCCGCCGCAATCGAGATGCGTTGCGCCTCGGCTTGCAGATCTTTTTCATCGTAACGGGATTGCCAACCCTCGCTGTCGGAGAAGCTCCAGAAGTAGTCGCGACGCTCCTGAATCAGGCGCACATCCAGATCCTGCACCGCCAGCTTCTCGCCCTGACTATTGGCGTAAACCACGTCGAACTCGGCGATGCTGTTTTCCGGCACGGTCGGCTCATCGCGATAGCGATCGGTGCGATAGTCATACACCGATTCACTGTTAAACAGCGGACGAATGCCCGGTAACGCGGGTGCGGGCCAAATTGCTTGCGTGGCGCGACGCGTCACCGGACGACCGCCGGTTTCCAGCAGGCTGGCTTGCAGAATCAGATTGAGCGGCGAATGGCTCTCTTTCCAGCTGCTTTCCACATTGAGTTGCAGCTGGCCGTTGCTATCCAGTTTTTCATTTACCTCATCCAGACTGCGGCGCAGCTCTTCGGTGACATCGCCAAATTGATAACCCGGCAATGTTGCCACTGCATCACGCGCCGGACGCAGCAACAGCTGGCCTTGCAGTTCATTGCCTGCGGCTGGCGCGCCATATAAATAGCGGCCCTCCACGCCAAAGGTAATGTCGGCCTCTGGCAACAGCGGTTGGGTGTTGCTGTTGAGCGACAGCGCCATACGTTCGGGCAGGAAATCTTCCACGTTGAACGGCCAGCTGCGCGGCTGGTTGTCGCCGCTGTTGATGCGCAGCGCCCATTTACCGGTCATTGCCGAAGCGGGCAAGACAAAGCGCTGTTGATACAATCCGTTTTGCGGCTGCCAGACAAAGGTTTGTGCCACCTCGCCGTTAGGCTGCACCACTTCGGCTTTCACCGGCTGCGGCGGCAGCGGTTTGCCGTCGGCATCACGCAGCAGCGCATTGACGATCACCGTTTCACCTGGACGATACAGATCGCGTGGGCCAAACAGAAAGAGCTGTTTGTCGTAGCCCTGCGGGCCATTAACTGGAAATTCAGCCAGATCCAGCGCCGGACAATTAAGGTCGATCAGCGAGGTTTGACCGTTGCGGGTCGCTAACAGCAGCGTGCCTTTCGGGTGCGCCGCTAAACGCAGATGCCCGTTGCTGTCGCTGTTGCCGTTCGCCAGCGGCTGGCCTTTTTCATCCAGGAGCTGGAGGGCGACATCATCCAACGGCGCTCCGCTGGCCAGGCTTTGGGTGAACAGCTCCAGCCTATCGGGGAAACGGTGCAGCGACACGCCAATGTCGCTCAAAGTGAACAGCGTGGCCGGCTGCGTATAGCTGTACGTTCCCGCCTGCTTCATCACCGCCAGATACACGCCAGGCTGGTGCAGCGCATCCACCTCGCCAAGTGGCAACTGCATTTTTTCCCGCGTGTTACGCGCGGGATTAAGCTCAAAGCGACCGCTGTACACCAGATCGGCATTCTTTAATAAATCGCGCGATTCCCAATACGACAGATTATTGCCGTAATTCCATTGGGCAAGAAAATCCGCCAGCGTCGCCGCTCTCACGCGGAAGAAATCGACATCAATAGCGTTGACGTTAAGCGCCAACACCGGCAACCCTTGCGTCAGTCGCAGCGGTAGCAACGAACCGCGGCTGGCAAATCCCACCATGGGTTGAATGTCGCGGGTGGTCAGCGTCTGGCTAAAGGGTGCGGACAAGCGGCTGCCATCAGCGGCTTGCAAGGCGTCATCTACCGTTACGGTCAATTTGCGCGACGGCTCAGGATGGCGAAAGCGCAGCGCTTTACCATTCGGCGTCAGTTCCCAACCGCCATCAACTTTGCCGGTTTTGTCATCGGTGATGTGCACACGGGCCGCGATGTCCTGCTTGCTATCCAGCGGCGTATTGAAGGTCAGCACCAGCGCAGCCGCGCCATCGAGTTGCAGTTCGGAGAGGTCAATAATGGAAAGCGATTTTTCCACGGTCGCCGTGGTTGCGGTTTCCGCCGCGTGCAGGGTTAAGGTGGGCAGCGTTGCGCCGATCAGCAGCGCGCTGAGCAGCAGTCGATTAATACGTCTTGCCATGGCGGTAATTCCCTCACCCAGAGTAAATGCGATTAAAGAGGCTGCGCAATTTCACCGCAACGCGCCAACTTTAGCAACGCTGCCCTTGAGATAGCGTTCACATTCCCGGAGACTGAACCTTTCCCGTTTGCTGAGAAGAGGTTGCTATGACAGCCATGTTTGTGTCCGCTGATTGGTTGAATGAACATTACACAGAAGAAAACTTGCAGGTGATCGATGCCCGCATGTTGCCGCCGGGTCAGGAAGCGGTGCGTGATTTACAAGCCGAATATTTGGCCGGACATCTGCCTGGTGCGCCGCTTTTTAACATCGAAGCGTTGTCCGATCACACCAGCGCCTACCCGCACATGATGCCGCGCGCGGAATCTTTTGCGGTGGCGATGCGCGAATTGGGTATCAGCCAGGATAAACATCTGGTGGTGTATGACGAAGGCAACCTGTTTTCCGCGCCCCGCGCATGGTGGATGCTGCGCGCTTTTGGCTGTGAAAATGTCTCGATTTTGGCCGGCGGTTTGCAGGGCTGGAAAGCAGCAGGATTGGCGGTCGACTCCGGTCCCGTCACGCTGCCGGAGGCCGAGTTTGAAGCCCACTATGACAGCACCTTAGTGAAGCGTTTGACCGATGTGCTGCTGATTAGCCATGAAGGCGGCGCGCAAATTGTGGATGCGCGAGCGGCCAATCGCTTTAAAGGGGAAGTGGATGAACCGCGTCCCGGCTTGCTGCGTGGACATATTCCCAACAGCCTCAACGTGCCGTGGAACAGTTTGGTGGTCAATGGCGAGCTGAAACCGGCGGCGGAACTGCGCGATCTGTTTGCGCAAGCGGGAGTGAAGCTGGATCAACCGGTGATCGCCAGCTGCGGTTCGGGTGTCACGGCGGTCGTCGTGATTTTGGCGCTGACCGCGCTGGGCGTGCGTGATGTGACTCTGTATGACGGTTCGTGGGGCGAATGGGGCAGCCGCGACGATTTACCGATTGAGAAATAATGCCAGGTCGCCACGAGTGGCGACCCGACAAATCCTGCACGCTGATCGGAGGTGCGCATAAATGCGCACCTGAATAACTCGAATCACGTTCAAAAATAGATATTAAATAATCCGCTGACTGCCTTTGAAATCGCGCAAGAAACTGCCCCAGCGACGCTCGTAGAACGGCGTGATGTGGGCGGTAAAGAAATGGCTCACGCCCTTCTCTTCGCTTACCACTTCGCAAACATCAATCGGCGCATCATCCGCTAACGTATCGGTCGCCACGCTGCCCGCCGCCTGAATGATCTCATCAATGTTGCTGTCAGCTTCAATACCAATCAACAGATTCGGTTCTTGCGCAGCATGTTCGCGGATGCTGGCGATATAAGCGCGGCGTACCTGTTTGTATTTAGCAAACAGCTGCGTCAGTGAATCTATCATTTGCGCTGGCGGTGCGGCGACCTCCGACAGCAGCAGCGCATGGCCGCCCTCCAGCACGGTTTGCTGACTCAGCGCATCGCCCTCTTCGCCCATCAAATGCGCGATTTCGCCGGGTGAAAACTCTTTCCCCGCGGGCAATTTCGGGTTGAGGAACAGGCTTTCGCCTTGGGTGATTTCAAACAGAGTGCGCACCGGCATCCGCAAATAGGGTTGCTCGCCCTGAATCGCTTCGCTCATCGCCTCTTCCGAGGTAAAGAACGGAATCACGCTTCCCCCGCCCTCTTTTTCCCAATGCTGCAATTCCACCGGTGACGTGGCATCAAACTGTTCAGCAGGACTTTCGCCCGGTACCCAGACGTCAGCTTCCAGCAGCAGCTGAAAGAATTCCGGACGGTGCGCAGGCTCAGTGGCGGCCAGCTTTAGCACCTCTTCAAGACGGTTACTCATTGATATGCATTCCAAAAAAGACGACAGGTGTTAGCCTGTCGCACACAAGATTATTTCAGTAACAGGTTGGCAACGGTGCGCACACCCAAACCGGTGGCACCGGCCGACCACTGATCCACCGCGCTTTTACGGTAGGTTGCGGAACAGTCAATGTGTAGCCAGCCTTGCTGATAATGGCTAACGAAGTAGGACAAGAACGCCGCCGCGCTGCTGGCCCCCGCCGCGTGCGCAGCGCTGGCAATGTTATTCAGATCGGCAAAGTTCGATGGCAAATGGCTGCGATGGAATTCCGCCAGCGGCAAGCGCCAAAAAGCTTCGTTTTCGCCAGTGGCGCTGCCCAGCAGCGATTCGGCCAGCACGTCATCAAAGGTGAACAAGGCGTGATAATCGTTGCCCAGCGCGGTTTTGGCGGCACCGGTAAGCGTCGCCGCGTCGATCAACAGTTCTGGTTTCTGCTCGCTGGCATCGATCAGGCCATCGGCTAACACCAAACGACCCTCGGCATCGGTGTTCATCACCTCGACGCTTTTGCCGTTGCGGTAGCGAATGATATCGCCAAGACGGAAGGCGTTGCCGCTTACCATGTTGTCCGCACAGCACAAGAACAGTTTGACGCGCTTGGTCAGGCCGCGCGCAATCGCCAGCGCCAGCGCGCCTGTCAAGGTCGCGGCACCGCCCATGTCCGACTTCATCGAATCCATGAACGCGCTCTGCTTTAAGCTGTAGCCGCCAGTATCAAAAGTGATGCCTTTGCCGACCAGGCAGGCATACACCGGCGCGTTTTCATCACCGGTTGGGTTGAAATCCAGCGCTAGCAGCACCGGCGCACGGGTTGAACCGCGGCCCACGGTATGTAAACCGGCGTAACCTTGCTCGCGCAGATCTTCGCCTTTGGTGATGCGATAGCTGATGGCTTTACCGCCTACATCGTTTAACAGATCGATGGCGTCGTGTGCCAGCTGCTCAGGACTCAGATCTTCTGCCGGAAGATTGATGGTATCGCGCACCCAATCGACGATCTTCAGGCGACGATCAAACTCAGCCTGGTCGGCTTCGCCCAGTTCAGGCCATTCCACCTGACGCTGACCTTTCGGGCTGCGATAGCCTTGCCAGAATGCCCAGCATTTTTCTAAATCCCAATCGTCGCCGCTCAGTGCGACGTGGCGAATACCTTGACCGTCCAGCTTACGTGCTGCGCGCTGAATGCTCATCAACGGCTCAGCGCCGGTCAGGTGAAGGGTCATGCCACTTTCATTGCTGCTCAGCAACGCTTTCTCGCCCCAGCGCGCATCAGCGGCTTGGGTGCTGAGCGTAATTGTCATTGGTTGTGTTGTCATCGCGTGGCTCCGTTTGCTTTGGTGTCGCCTTGCGCCAGAACCGGCGCAAGGGGTTATAAACGTCATACTTCACGCAGCAGGTGCGTTGGCTGCTCGAATTATGTTGTGAATGTGTGTTAGCGAGACGCCGCGGCAGGATTAAGGGCACGCAAACGCGTTATCGCTTTGGCGACCAGCTCAATGGCGTATTCGATCTCTTCTGCGGTAGTGAAACGGCCCAGCGAGAAACGCAGCGAGCTGTACGCCAGCTCCTGCTCCACGCCCATCGCGCGTAACACATAAGAAGGTTCGAGGCTGGCCGAGGTGCAGGCGGAACCGGACGACAACGCTAAATCTTTCAGCGCCATAATCAACGATTCGCCATCCACGTAGGCAAAACTGATATTAAGGATGTTCGGCGCGCCCTGCTCCAGCGAACCGTTGAGATGCACGTCGCCGATAGCGTTGATGCCACTCCACAAGCGCTGGCGCAGCGTAGCTAAACGCGCCATTTCACTGCTCATCTCGGCGTGAGCGATACGATAGGCTTCGCCCATGCCGACGATTTGATGCACCGGCAAGGTGCCGGAACGCATGCCGCGCTCATGACCGCCGCCGTGCATTTGCGCATCAAGGTTTAATTTGGGTTTACGGCGCACCCACAAGCCGCCGATGCCTTTTGGCCCGTACAGCTTGTGGGCAGAAAACGACATCAAATCCACCGGCAAGGTGCTGACGTCAATCGGCAACTTGCCCACGCTTTGCGTTGCATCAACGTGGAACAGAATGTCGCGCGCACGGCACAGCGCGCCCAGCGCGGCAATATCCTGAATCACACCGGTTTCGTTGTTGACGTGCATCAGCGACACTAAAACCGTGTCGTCTCGCAGCGACGCTTCCAGCATGTCAGGCGTGACAATGCCGTCGCTACCCGGCGACAGGAAGGTAATTGCAAAGCCTTCGCGCTCAAGTTGCAGGCAACTGTCGAGCACCGCTTTGTGTTCTGTTTGACTGGTAATAATGTGTTTGCCGCGCGACTGATGAAACTGCGCTGCGCCTTTGATCGCCAGGTTATCGGCTTCGGTAGCGCCAGAGGTAAAAACGATTTCGCGCGGATCGGCGTTAATCAATTCGGCAATTTGATTGCGGGCGACGTCAACAGCTTCTTCAGCCTGCCAGCCATAACGGTGAGAACGGGAAGCGGGGTTACCGAAGGTGCCATCCAGGGTGAGAAACTGCATCATTTTGGTGGCGACACGTGGATCGGCTGGCGTGGTTGCCGCGTAATCCAGGTAAATCGGTAATTTCATTGCGCTAAAACTCCGTATAAAAAATCATACGTCTTTATAGCACGGAACGGCCTTTCCCGCGTTAACAGAGAAGGCCGTTCAGAGGGGATTAAGCACGCAGATTAACGTTGATGGTTTCCTGCACGCGATGCTGCTGGAAGCGGCGATTATCGACGCTGTTCTGACGGTCAGCCACATCAAGGATTTCCTGATTATTCACCAGCTCTGCCAGCGTGATGTTATTGAGGAAATCACTGATGCGCTCGCTCAGATCGCGCCACAATACGTGCGTTAAGCAACGCTCGCCGCCCTGACAGCCCTCTTTGCCCTGGCATTTGGTGGCATCAACCGATTCGTCAACGGCGGTGATCACCGCGCCAACGGCAATGGCACCAGAATCTTTACCTAACAGATAACCGCCGCCTGGGCCGCGCACGCTGGCCACTAAACCATGCTTACGCAGACGCGAGAATAACTGCTCCAAATAGGACAGCGAAATGCCCTGACGCTCAGAAATATCAGCTAGCGGCACCGGACCTTCGTGTGAGTGCAGTGCAACGTCCAGCATAGCGGTTACGGCATAACGTCCTTTGGATGTCAGTCTCATAGCATACAACCTCGTAAGCGTCCGCGCGGTTATCGGCGGGTTATCTGAAGAATTGGCAGCAGTCTGACATTCCTGAGTAAATTGGTCAACTATTTAACCGAGTAAATCACTCAACTATTTAACCAAGTGTTTTACTCAACTATTACCCTTATCACCTTTGCGCTTTTCGAAGGACGAAAGCATGCCACGCAAGATGTTCAATTCGTCACGTTCCGGGCGCGCACGCGTATATAAACGACGCAGCTTACTCATGACCTGACTTGGCGTGCCTTCGCGAATAAAGCCGCTTTGCAACATCATCTGTTCGATATGCTGATAAAAACGCTCTAAATCGTCCACCAGCGGATAAGGCGACGCTTCGGTTTGCGGTTGCGGATCGGCTTTTTCCTGCGCCTCAAGCCACGCCATACGCACTTCGTAGGCAATGATTTGCACCGCCATCGCCAGGTTCAGCGAGCTGTACTCCGGGTTCGCCTGAATCGCTACGTGATAATGGCATTTCTGCAACTCTTCGTTGGTTAAACCAACGCGTTCGCGACCAAACACCAGCGCCACCGGCGCTTGCTGGCCCTCTTCTACGCTTTTAATGCCGCACTCTCGCGAATCAAGCATCGGCCACGGCAGCGAACGGGAACGCGCGCTGGTGCCAACCACCAGGCTACAACCGGCGATCGCTTCGTCCATCGTCTCAACAATCTTTGCGTTACCAATGACATCGCTGGCGCCGGCGGCGAGCGAAATCGCCTGCGAATCAGGTTTAACCAGCGGATTCACCAAATAGAGATTGGTTAAACCCATAGTTTTCATGGCGCGCGCCACCGAGCCCATGTTGCCGGTGTGCGAAGTTTCTACCAGTACGATTCGGATATTTTGCAGCATATGAGTTAGCAGTCAGAAAATGATGGCGCGCATCCTAACATAAAGAGAGGACATTTGCTGAACACGCTGATATACTCCGCGCCGTTTTCCCCGTTCTTTAACATCCAGCGAGAGATACCGATGCATCCGATGCTCAACATCGCCGTGCGCGCAGCGCGCAAGGCCGGAAATTTAATTGCCAAGAATTATGAAACCCCGGACGCAGTAGAAGCTAGCCAGAAAGGCAGCAACGACTTCGTTACCAATGTTGACCGTGACGCAGAACGTCTGATTATCGAAATTATTCGTAAATCGTACCCGAAACACACCATCATCACCGAAGAAAGCGGTGAGCTGGCGGGCGAAGATCAGGACATTCAATGGGTAATCGATCCGCTGGATGGCACCACCAACTTCATTAAACGTTTGCCACACTTCTCCGTTTCCATTGCTGTGCGCATTAAAGGCCGCACCGAAGTTGCTGTGGTTTACGATCCCATGCGTAACGAACTGTTCACCGCATCACGCGGTCAAGGCGCTCAGCTGAACGGCTATCGCCTGCGCGGCAGCACCGCTCGCGATCTGGATGGCACCGTGCTCGCCACAGGTTTCCCGTTCAAACTGAAGCAACACGCAACGCCTTACATTAACATTGTTGGCAAACTGTTCACCCAGTGTGCAGATTTCCGCCGCACCGGTTCTGCTGCGCTGGATCTGGCTTATGTTGCGGCTGGCCGCGTGGACGGTTTCTTTGAGATCGGCCTGAAACCGTGGGATTTTGCCGCAGGCGAGCTGCTGGTGCGCGAAGCGGGCGGCCTGGTCACTGACTTCACCGGCAACCACGGTTACATCATGTCGGGTAACATCGTGGCGGGTAACCCGCGTGTGGTGAAAGCCATGCTGGGCACCATGCGTGAAGAATTGAGCGAAGCGCTGAAGCGCTAAGCATAAAAAAGGCGGATATCATATCCGCCTTTTTTTCGTCTTAAAACGGCCGTAATCCGCTACTCATCATCGGACGCGCGCCTTGCCACAGCAACATCCCCGCCAGCAATAACACGACGCCGCCCGCTAATCCCAACGCCGCCAGCACGATTTTAGCCTGACGAGAATCGCCGTTGACTGCGCCCAGCTTCTCAGCCAAATGCCGCGAACGCTGCACCATTAATCCCATTGCCGACACCGTCAGCGCTGTACCAATCGCCATCGCGACCGCCGACATCACGCCCCACCAATACACGCCAATCACTTTGGCAAACAGCAGCATCATGATCGCGCCAGAGCAAGGCCGTAATCCCATTGAGAGCACCACTAACGCCTGCGTTTTCCCGCTAACCGCACCATCCATTTGCGCTGCACTGGGCAAATGCGCATGACCGCAGCCGCAGTGTTCATCATGCTGATGATGAGGGCGCATAGCGTGAATCTTCATTTTGGCTGCGGGGCGCAATAACTGCCGCAGCGCACGCAGCGCGCGCCAGCCGACCCATACGCCGAGCGCCATCACCAACAGATAACTGCCCTTCTCCAGCCAATAACTGCCGAGATGCAATTGGCGCGATGAGGTTTGCAGCAGCACCAACATCAGCGTCACCAATCCAATCGCCACGCCGCCCTGCAGCAGCGCTGCCAGCAGAGTCAACTTCATACTGGTTTTCAGTTTGGTGGGATGGGTGGCGAGAAAAGTGCTGATCACCACTTTGCCGTGTCCGGGCCCGAGCGCGTGCAGCACGCCATACGCCAGGCTAAATCCCATCAAGGTGAAACCCGCCTGCTGCGGCTGGGCGGCGACCTGCTGCAACAGCTGCGTCATCTCGCGATTGAGCCCTTTTTGCCACAGCACGCTTTGCAGCAGAATTTGCGACCAGTGTTGCCACAGCAACACGCCTGCCAGCAGCATCAGCGCGGCTAACAGCCACAGCGGCCATAAGCGACGTGGGCGGGATGCGTAAGCACTCAGCGACATATCAACGTCACCGTTTGTGCAAACTGTTGGCCAAGATCCATCTCTTCGGGTGGTGCATCAGCCTTATCCAGCGACAGCGCATACTGCTTCAGCGATTCATCTGGCTTTGGCGTGTGTAAATCTATCTGACAGTGCGCTTGCACGCCGTCATCCAGGGTTAAGGCCTGCGGGTTGTCGTAATACATATCCACGAAATAGCTCGGATCAAAAGTTTGAATGCGATACTGCTTGCCGCTTAACGCTTGTGGCTCGCCAAACGGCACAATGAACTCCAGCACCGCTTTGTTGCCACTGCGCGACAAGTGGTACTCCTTCGGCAAATTGAGAAATTTCACCCGCGTTTGGTCTTGCCACACCTCAGTGAAGTAGTGCTGCCCCAACACGTTTGCCATCACCTGTGCTGCCAGCTTTTTCCACACCACATCGCCCGGTTTGGCGTTGCCCGCATCGTAGAGCAGATCGGCAGAGGTGATTTCGTCCATCGTCCACACCATCTTCATGCCGGTAAGGTGCGCATTGTCACTCACGAATTCCGTTTTCATATCAATAAAGCTATGCGGATGCGACCAAACAGCGGTACTGAACAACAGAGTAAAGGTTATAAGCGCAATTTTCATATGTTATAAAGTAACAAAATTAAAAGAGAGATGAGGTTGGCTCAGAAAAACTGTGACCCGCTTTCAAGCTCTGAGCAAAAGTCACGACAAAGTGCAGGGTGACCGCGTGGAGTTAGCTATTCTTAGCTCAAAATGACCTGCGGATAACTGTTGATGAGTTCTGCGCCCTCTTCTGCACCACTCTTCAGCCGCTCTCAGCGTCGTTGCCATCTTTTACTGCTGCTGTTTCTGCCCGCTCCCGCGTTAACGCTTGAAAAGCTTTGCCAGTTAAATGGCGTAGCGCCTGTTGTCGCCCGACAGGATATCGCGGATGTTGGTGATGAGATACAGCGTTACCATCAACTGGAGTTGCATCAGATGGTGGATGGCAGCTTCCGCATACATGGGACGGAACTGGATCGGCGGCTGTGCCTGCTGCACTGGCTGCGACGTGCCCTGCGTTTGTCGCAGGATTTCGTCTGCGAACATTTCGCTCCAGCGCTGCGCCAGCGTTTGAAAGTACTGAAAATCAGCAAAGCGCTGTGGGATGAAACCAACTTGCAGGCGCTGATTCAGCATTGCAGTTTGCGACTTACGCGCGACTTCAGCGTGCGCGATCGCCTGTTTCTGCAAATTTTTATGAAGTACGCGCTTTGCCAGCGCCAGAACGCGATTTTTAATGCGGAGCAACGGGTGTGGTTGGCGAAAAAGGTGGAACGCGGCGCGGCCGATGATGTGATTCACCACTGGCAGAAGCGCTGCCACCTTGTGCCTGATGCCAGTGAAACCGACTTTTGGACGCTGCTGTTCAGCTTGATGCACGCGCCAGACGGTACCCAGCTCAACCATCCGCAATCCATTGAGCTGATGCAATGCGTCGAGACGTTGATTACGCGCTTCGAGATTCTGGCGCGTACGCAATTTAAGAACCGACACCAATTAAGCCAGCAGCTGTATACGCATTTGGCGCAGGCGCTGGATCGCAGCTACTTCGCCATTGGCATTGATAACAGCGTGGCGCTAGATGTGGCGCGACTATACCCGCGTCTGCTGCGCACCACTGAACAGGCGTTGCAACACTTCTTCCTGGATTGTGGAACCCGTTTCAACGCGGAAGAAGTAAGTTTGGTGGCGGTGCTGTTTGGTGCCTGGCTGATGCAGGAGAATGTGTTACAGGAAAAGCAGGTACTGTTGCTTACCGGTGCGGATGCAGCGCTGGAACAGCTGCTGGAGCAACAGCTGCGGGAAATGACCTTGCTTCCCATCAATATCAGCTATCAGGATATGCAGCATTTCCAACATGAAGGCGCACCGCGCGATATTGCGCTGGTCATTACGCCTTATGCCACCTCGTTACCGCTGTTTTCACCGCCCTTGATCCACGCCGAGCTGCCGCTCAGTCAGCATCAGCAGCAGCGCATTCGTCAGCTGCTGGAGTCTTGAACCGCCCGCGGACGCAGGAACAGCGCGGGCAGCGCCACCAATGCCATCACCCAGAACAGATGTCCTTGCAGATGGGTGAACAGTACTCCGCAAATCATTGTCATCACCGCAATGCCGCCGCCCATCGCCAGCGCAGAGTAGAGGGATTGCAGGCGAATCACTTCTGCCCCCTGGCGTGCGGCGATAAAGCGCATCGCGGCCAAGTGGCAAACGGTGAAGCTGCCGCAGTGCAGAATCTGCGCCACGATCAGCAGCGGCAGCGCGGTGCTGGCCCCCAGCATCCCCCAGCGTATCAAAGCGCAGATTCCAGAGAGCAGTAACAGATCGCGCGCGCTCCAACGACGAAACAGGCGGCTGCTCAATGCAAAAATCACAATCTCCGCGACCACACCAAGCGACCAAAGATACCCCACCGCCGCAGCGGAATAGCCGGCATCCTGCCACCAGATCGCGCTGAAGCCGTAATAGGCAGCGTGCGCACCCTGCATTAACGTAACGCAGAGCATGAAACGCCATACCGCATTTTCGCGCAGTAGGTCGCGCCACGCTGACCAACCGCCACCGGCGCCCTGGCGTGCATCGCCCTGCGGCTGGGTGCGCGGCGGCAGCAACATGCCGAACAACATGGCAAAAACGCCAACGCTTAACAGCAGCAAGATTGCCTGAAATGACCAGGCGCTGACCAACATGCCGGTGAGCGCTGAGCTAATCACAAAGGCGATAGAACCCCACAATCTTACCGGCCCGTAAGCCAGACTAATTTGCTGCACCCAGGTCGCTGCGAGCGCATCGCTGAGCGGCACCAGCGGCGAGAAAAACAGGTTGAAACCAATCATAACGAGCAGTAGCCATAACCATTGACCACCTAACCAAAAGCCCAGCGCGAACAAGCCCGTCATCAACGCCAGTAAACGCAGTGCAAGAATCAGCTGAGAAGGATTTCGCACCTGCGAGGCAATCAGCAAGCTGCCGACAAAACGCGCCACCATACCGCAGCCAAGCAGTAACCCTATTCTTTCCGCATCCAGACCAATGCCTTTAAGCCACACGCTCCAAAAAGGTAAGTAGATGCCGTAGCAGAAGAAATAGGTGAAATAGCTGAGTCCGAGCCACTTGGCCGATCCAATGGTCATAATCATTCTCACAGAATTAGTGGCTACGCCCGCAGCCAGATGGGGACGCTACTTTGTCAGAGAAGTGCGAAAATTGGAATAGTAACGCGCAGAAGTATTAAGGCTTGTGATTGAGTTAACTGATTGGGTGACAACAAAAAAGGATGGCCGAAGCCATCCTTTTTATCATCTCAGCGTTACGCTATATCAAGCATAAACGGGCAAACGTGCGCAGATTTCCAACACTTTCTGTTTGGTGCGTTCGATGGTGGCTTCATCGTTGATGTTGTCCAACACGTCAGCAATCCAACCCGCCAACTCACGAACTTCCGCTTCCTTAAAGCCACGACGCGTCACGGCTGGCGTGCCAATACGCACACCTGAAGTCACGAACGGGCTTTTCGGATCGTTTGGCACGCTGTTTTTGTTCACAGTGATATTAGCGCGGCCCAAAGCGGCATCCGCTTCTTTACCGGTCAGGTTTTTGCTTACCAGATCGATCAGGAACAAGTGGTTGTGCGTTCCGCCGGAAACGATGTTGTAGCCGCGCTCCAACAGCACTTCCACCATCGCTTTCGCGTTCTTAGCAACCTGCTGCTGATAGGTTTTAAACTCAGGTTCCATCGCTTCTTTGAACGCTACCGCTTTACCGGCAATCACGTGCATCAAAGGACCGCCCTGGCCGCCAGGGAAGACCGCCGAGTTCAGCTTCTTGTAGAAATCTTCATCACCGTTTTTCGCCAGGATCAGGCCGCCGCGCGGACCCGCCAGGGTTTTATGGGTGGTGGAGGTCACGATATGCGCATGTGGCACCGGGTTCGGGTAGACGTCCGCAGCGATCAAGCCAGCCACGTGTGCCATATCCACGAACAGGTAAGCGCCTACGCTGTCTGCGATTTCACGCATTTTGGCCCAATCACACACGCCTGAATAAGCAGAGAAACCGCCAACAATCATTTTTGGCTGATGGGTTTTCGCCAACTCAGCCAGTTCGTCGTAGTTAATTTTGCCGGTTTCGTCGATGCCATAAGGAATGACGTTGTACAGCTTACCAGACAGGTTCACCGGAGAACCGTGCGTCAGGTGACCACCGTGCGCCAGGTTCATACCCAGAATGGTGTCGCCGGGTTGCAGCAGCGCGGTATATACCGCGAAGTTAGCTTGAGAACCCGAGTGCGGCTGCACGTTAGCGTAATCAGCGCCGAACAACGCTTTCGCGCGATCAATTGCCAACTGCTCAACGATATCTACGTATTCGCATCCGCCGTAGTAACGCTTGCCCGGATAGCCTTCCGCGTATTTGTTGGTCAGCTGTGAACCTTGCGCCTGCATTACGCGTGGGCTGGTGTAGTTTTCAGAAGCAATCAGTTCAATGTGCTCTTCCTGACGCACCTTCTCTTGCTCCATAGCCTGCCACAACGCGGCATCATAATCGGCAATGTTCATATCACGCTTTAACATCCGGACTCTCCTGACTCAGCTAACTTTTAACGACAGTTTAAGCCCCGGCAAGGGGGGCGAAGGCCAACAGTGTAAACGGTTTTGAAAGGTGACGGTAGCAGCAATCCCCTCTTTTTGCGCAAACGATTGGCATGGCGGTGGAACAGGTTTTTTACGCTTTTTTACCCGGCTAAAAACTCCCCTTTTTACGCATCGTCAGCCAGAAAATTTTCAGGTTTGCGAAGTGGCTTCCAGCTTTGTCACTCACCCGCAGGTCACGCAGGGGGATTTACAAGCTGAGGTAACGGCTATAACATGCATTTAAAATACATGTTTAAGTTCACCTTGAGGATTTCACCATGCTTGATGTCCAAACTATCGCCACCATCAAATCGACTTTGCCTGCTATCGCCCAGCTCGGCCCGCAGTTGACCGGCCATTTTTATCAGCGCCTGCTGTCACACCATCCCGAATTGAAAAACGTCTTCAACATGAATAATCAGCGCAGCGGCAACCAACGGGAAGCGCTGTTTAATGCGATCGTGGCCTACGGCAGCAACCTGGAAAATTTAGCCGTGCTGCTGCCTGCGGTGGAGAAGATTGCTCAGAAGCATGTCAGCCTGAATATTCAGCCAGAGCAGTACGCTGTTGTGGGTGAAAACTTGCTGGCGACGATTGACGAGCTGCTGCATCCGGGCGATGAGGTGCTCACCGCATGGGGCAAAGCCTACGGCGTGTTGGCCGATGTGTTTATCCAACGCGAAGAGTCGATTTACCGCGAACTGGAACAGAAAGCGGGCGGTTGGCGCGGTGCGCGCGATTTCCGCATCCGCAGCATCAAGCAGGAAAGTTCCGTGATCAAAAGCGTTGAACTGGTGCCAAACGACGGCCAACCGGTGGCGACTTTTCTGCCGGGACAATATCTGGCGATCAGCCTGCAACCCGCTAACAATCCCCACCGACAACATCGCCAATATTCGTTAACGCATCAGCCAAACGGCCAGTTTTACCGTATCGCGGTTAAGCGCGAAGAGTTGGGCAGTGTGTCTGGTTGGCTGCACGATCACGCCAAAGTCGGCGATATTGTGCAGTGTGCCGCGCCTGCCGGAGATTTCTTCCTTCAGGCCGAACCGAACACGCCGATCACCTTAATTTCGGCGGGTGTGGGTCAAACGCCGATGCTGGCAATGCTGGCCTGTCTGGCGGAGCAACAACATGCTGGCGCAGTGAACTGGCTACATGCGGCGGAAAGTGGCGAACAGCATGCGTTTGATGCGGAAGTCGCCACTCTAGGCGCGCGCTTGCCGGCCTTCTCGCGCCACGTTTGGTATCGCGAACCGCAAGCGGCAGACAAAGGCCGCTACAATGCGCAAGGGCTAATGGATCTCGCCGGCATTTCCGCAGAGTTGAATCAGGCCGATCGACAATTTTGGCTATGTGGTCCGCTGCCCTTTATGCAGTTTGTGGCGCGTCAGTTAGTGGATGCAGGCATCAGCGCCGACCGCATTCACTATGAGGTGTTTGGCCCACACAAAGTGCTGTAATGCAAAAAGCCTGCACGAGGCAGGCTTTAGGTGGTCGCGAAGGGGCGGCTTAAATCGCCTCTTCGTCTTCTTCTCCGGTACGAATACGCACTACGCGCGCGACGTCGAAGACAAAGATTTTGCCGTCGCCGATTTTACCGGTTTGCGCAGTTTTCATAATGGCTTCAACGCAGGTATCGACGATATCGTCACCTACCACCATTTCGATTTTCACTTTCGGCAGAAAATCGACCATATACTCCGCGCCGCGATACAGTTCTGTGTGACCTTTCTGACGGCCAAAACCTTTGACTTCACTGACCGTCATCCCGGTGATGCCGACTTCCGCTAATGCTTCACGTACATCATCGAGTTTGAATGGTTTGATAATTGCATCGATCTTTTTCATGACGGATCCTTTTTTCACTCCCTCCATGATGGACGGATACTGTAAGTATATACCCGGCATACTTCAAGTTGCAGGTACGTTGGCTGCTCTCGCTCACCGCAATCACTTATAAAAGTAAGCTCAGCGGGATTTACTCGTTTGCCGCCTGCCTGCAACCCGAACTATTGAGGGTAAAATGCTGCGGCAGCAAGCTACTCTTTAAATTCGCTGGCGTCTAGCTCATGACGTGACAGCAGCTTATAGAATTCAGTACGGTTTCGTCCAGCCAGACGCGCGGCGTTGGTGACATTTCCTTTGGTCATTTGCAGCAGCTTGCGCAAATAATTCAATTCAAACTGATTGCGCGCTTCGACGAAGGTGGGCAGCGCGGTATTTTCTCCCGCTAACGCCTGCTCGACCAGCGCATCGCCAATTACTGGCGCGGTGCTCAAAGCCACACATTGCTCGATCACATTGACCAGCTGACGCACGTTACCCGGCCAAGGTGCGCCGACCAGGCGCTTCATGGCGTCCACGGAGAAACTGCGCACCAGCGGCTTATGGCGATCGGCGGATTGGCGCAGCAGATGATTCGCCAACAGCGGAATATCTTCCGCACGTTCGTGCAGCGCCGGAATCTTCAGGTTAACCACGTTAAGCCGATAATAGAGATCTTCGCGAAAGCTCTTTTTCTCCATCGCTTTTGGCAAATCGCGATGCGTTGCCGAAATGATGCGCACGTTGATATCGAGATCGCGGTTGCTGCCGAGCGGACGCACTTTGCGCTCCTGCAATACGCGCAGCAGTTTGACCTGCAACGCCTGCGGCATATCACCGATCTCATCGAGAAATAACGTGCCGCCCTCTGCCGCCTGAAACAGCCCTTCACGCGCGCTGACTGCGCCGGTGAAAGCGCCCTTAGCGTGCCCAAACAGCTCCGATTCCAATAGCTGTTCCGGCAGCGCACCGCAGTTAATCGCGATGAAAGGGTGGTTTGCGCGCGGGCTGGCCGCGTGAATCGCCTGCGCCAGCACTTCTTTGCCGGTGCCGCTCTGGCCGTTGATCAGAATGCTGACGTCGGATTGCGCGACCATGTGCGCCTGTTCCAGCAAACGCAGCATCAGCGGATTGCGCGTTACGATGGCCTCGCGCCAGCCGTCATCGCTGATCGGTGCGCGCTGCGCTAACGCTTCATCAATCGCTTTATACAACGCATCGCGATCTACCGGTTTCGTCAGGAAGCTAAACACGCCCTGCTGCGTGGCGGATACCGCTTCCGGGATCGAGCCGTGTGCGGTCAGGATGATTACCGGTAATCCCGCGTGGCGCTTCTGAACTTCGCCAAACAGCGCCAGGCCGTCCATCTCATTCATGCGCAGATCGCTAATAACCAGATCGACTTTCTCTTTCTGCAGATAACGCAATGCTTCCGGGCCACTGGCCGCCGTTGCCACCTGATAACCTTCGCTGCTCAGGCGCATGCCGAGCAGTTTCAACAAGCCGGGATCATCATCTACCAGCAGTAATCGTGCGCTCTGTTTCATGGTTACTGATCCTCAGTTTGCACATCGCTAGCGCCGTGCGACGTATCGCTGCTGTCCGGTGCTTTGCGTGATGATAGCTGGCGTTCGATGTCGGTTAAACGCTCCAGCTTATGCTGCGTCTCCGCCAAAGAGCGGCGCATTTGGGTGTGCTGCTGACGCATTTTATCCATCTGGGCATCGCTGCTTTGTTGCAGCTCGGCATAGCGCCCACGCGCTTCGCTTAACGCCAGCTGTGCGGCCTGGTTGCTGCGCCACAGTTGCAGCAGCGGGCGCACCGCCGCAGGATAGGACAGGCTGTAACCGTCTAATTCTTCGACATAACTACGGCGTTCTACCGGCGTAACATTGCCGTTCGCCAGCAAAATGCCCTGTTTGAAGGCCCGTGCCCAGCCTTGCACCGGCCAGCGACGCGCTTCAGCACGCGCTTCGGCGGGCGACAGGCGCTCACCACAATCGATGGCACGTTGCCAATACAGCGGATTACTCATGGCGGCAGGTGCTTCGATTTGCCACACATTTTGGCAATCGGTCGCCAGATAATCGGGCAAGCGCACGTTTGGCTCGGGCAGATTAACGGGTTGAGGCGGCGTGATGACGCGTGACGGCGTTTGGCAGGCGCTGAGGCCGAGAGCCATGACGCCGCAGGTCACAAGCTTAAAAATAGATGGTTTCATTAATCAGGCATTCCCGGCACTGGTCTTCAAAATGATGCGAAAACAGACATCGGCATCCGTGCGTGTGACTAACTGCAGATCGCCTTGCATCCTGCGTAGGCAATCTTTGGCGATGCTTAAACCCAATCCGCTGCCTTTCACCGGGCCCTGGCGCTGCTGACTCCCCTGATAAAAGGGTTCAAAGATCATCGCCTGCTCTTCGGTAGGAATGGGTGTGCCGGTGTTTGCTACCTCAATCCACACGTCGTTGCCCTTCTGCTGGCTCTGCAGCCAGATGTTACCGGATTCACTGCCGTAGTTCACGGCGTTCGAATAGAGGTTGTCGATCACCCGCTGCAACAGCGTCGCCTCTGCCAAACAGTGCTGCGCCTGCAACTCTACGTGAGTATTCATCTGGCGCGCATTGGCAGGCAGCGAATGCACTTTCACGACCGTTGCGATGATCTCATTCAGCGCCACCGGTTGCAGCGACAGCGGGCCGTCGGCCAGCTTGCGGTTGTAATCCAGCAGCTGTTCAATCAGGCGCTGCAAGTGGCGGCTGCTGGTATCAAGAATTGCCACCACCTCTTGCTGTTCGGTATTCAGCGGTCCGACGACCTGATCGGCTAACAGTTCGGTACCTTCGCGCAAGCTGGCCAGCGGCGTTTTAAGCTCATGAGACAGATGGCGTAGAAATTCGTGGCGCTGCTCCTCCAGCCAACTCAGGCGTTCGCTTAGCCAGACAATGCGTTGCCCGAGCGATCGGATTTCACGCGGGCCACGAAAACTGCCGCTATCGCCCAATGCTTTGCCCTCGCCCAAGCGGTTTATCATGCGCTCGACGCGTTTTACCGGGCCAATAATCATGCCGGTAAAAAGCAGTACCAGGGCCAGGCTAATCAGGAACAGAATTAGCGCCTGCCAGCCAAAGAACTGGCCGCGCTCGGCGATTTCACGTTGCAGCTGTAAGCCGCGCGAGAACACCACTTGCCGCGTTGCCTGAACCATTTGCGTATTGGCATCGGAAAAGCGTTCCAACACATTGGACGTTTGCGCAGCGGGGTTGCCGTTATCACACTGCATCTGTTGCAGCAGCGGCAGCGTGGTGTTTAGCACCTTGAAAGCCGGCAAATCAGGCAGGCTCGCCGCGTGGCTGGTGAGCATTTGGCCGTAGCGCGTCCACTGCGTTTGATACAGCTTTACCAGCGCCGCATCACCCAGCACGCAATATTGACGATAGCTACGCTCCAGCTCCAGCGCGGTGCGCGCCATCGCTTCGCTACGACGAACATCGGTAAAGGTGTTGCGATTGGTATCAGCGGCTTGGTTGCTCAGCGCCGACAAGCTTTCCCAGGCTTGCCACGCCAGCACCAGCAAGGGCAGCAGCACCAGTAAGAAAGCCAGCAACACTAATTGCCGCAGAGAACGGGGAAACAGACGCCATTTCATCACAACCGCAGCTCCTTCAATGTGAGGTGCAGGCATGCTAGCGAAGTATCAAAACGGAAGGAAGGCCAGAAATGAAAACGGCAGACCTTTTGGTCTGCCGTGAGAGCGACGCCGCAGCCTCGCTTAAAATAGGTGGAGCCTAACTCAACGTTGCGCCCGATGCTTGATAACGTTGCAAAGCAAACGATTATCGGTGGGGTGGACGACAGGCTCCGTTTGGTGCGTCATTCAGGATTTTATGAGCTCAGCCGCTAATGCGGGGCAATCATAGACAGGAGAATGAGCAACATTTTAATTATAGCAACTATCGTGCCAACAAATAAATAGCGTTAATTATCAGAGTAATGCCAGCACCTGCGCGGCATTTACGGTTAAAACGGACCAGCTGGTCTGACAAAAGTGTCGCTTATTAGCAACGCACAAACGGCAATTAATTTCACCCTTTCCAATTCAATGATTTAAGTGTCACCTTTTGGCGACATCACCAGGGCGCATTTGTCGTCAAAATCCGACAGTTGCTGTTTAGTAGGCGCGACGTCAAAAAAAACGGCGACCATGCTGGCCGCCGCTTCATCGGGATGCTGAGCTGGCGATGCTTGCCAGCCCTGTTTTAAAACATCAACCTAACTGCTTACGCGCGTTACGGAAGATGCGCATCCATGGGCTATCTTCACCCCACTCGGCTGGATGCCATGAGTTGCTCACGGTACGGAACACGCGCTCCGGGTGCGGCATCATGATAGTGACGCGACCACTTTCGTTGGTCACAGCCGTAATACCATTCGGTGAGCCGTTCGGGTTAGCCGGATAGGCTTCAGTAACTTTACCGAAGTTATCCACGAAGCGCAGCGCCACCAGACCTTTGCTTTCCAGCGCCGCCAGATGCGCGCCATCACGCACTTCAACGAAACCTTCACCGTGTGAAACCGCGATAGGCATATGCGATCCCGCCATGCCGTCCAGCAGCAGCGACGGGCTAGCCGCCACTTCTACCAGGCTGAAACGCGCTTCAAAACGCTCGGACTGGTTGCGCACAAAGCGCGGCCACAGTTCGCTGCCCGGAATCAGTTCGCGCAGGTTCGACATCATCTGACAACCGTTACACACGCCAAGCGCCAGGGTTTGTGGACGATGGAAGAAGTTTTCAAACTCATCCCGAACGCGAGCGTTGAACAGAATAGACTTCGCCCAGCCCTCACCAGCGCCCAGCACGTCACCGTAAGAGAAACCCCCGCACGCCACCAGCGCCTGGAACTCTTCCAGACCGCGACGACCGGCCAGCAAATCGCTCATGTGCACGTCAACCGCAGTGAAACCAGCACGGTGGAAGGCTGCTGCCATTTCCACGTGCGAGTTAACACCCTGCTCACGCAGCACTGCCACGCGCGGACGTGCGCCGGTCGCGATCATCGGTGCTGCCACGTCTTCTTCTGGCTTGAACGTCAGATGGACGTTCAGGCCCGGATCGTTGTCATCTTTTTTGGCTTCATGTTCCTGATCGGCACACGCTGGGTTATCACGCAGACGCTGCATCTGCCAGGTGGTTTCTGCCCACCAGGTACGCAGCGTGGTGCGGCTTTCGCTGTACACCGGGCTGTCACCAGAGCGGATTACAAAGCGATCGCCCGGCAACGCTTTACCGATTACGTGCAGACTGTTGCTCAGGCCGTGAGCGGCAAACACCTGCTCAACGGCGGCACGGTCAGCAGCGTTGATTTGAATCACCGCACCCAACTCTTCAGTGAACAGCGCGGCCAATGCATCGCTACCTAATGCAGCAATATCAGCCTCGATGCCGCAGTGACCGGTGAAGGCCATTTCTGCTAGCGTCACCAACAAACCGCCGTCTGAACGGTCGTGATATGCCAACAGTTTCTGCTCAGCCACCAGCGCCTGCATGGCGTTGAAGAAGCCAGCCAGCTGCGCGGCATCGCGCACGTCAGCTGGCTTGTCGCCCAACTGGCGATAAACCTGCGACAGCGCCGTCGCGCCCAAGGTGTTCGCGCCGTTGCCGAGATCCACCAGCAGTAACAGGTTGTCTTGGTCCGCTTGCAGCTGTGGCGTCACGGTGCGACGAACATCTTCCACACGGGCAAAGGCAGTGATCACCAGCGACAGCGGCGAGGTCATTTCACGCTGCTCGGTGCCCTGCTGCCAACGGGTTTTCATCGACATGGAGTCTTTGCCGACCGGAATGGTGATGCCCAGCGCAGGACATAACTCTTCGCCCACCGCTTTCACCGCGGCGTACAAGCCTGCATCTTCGCCCGGGTGACCGGCTGCGGCCATCCAGTTTGCCGACAGCTTGACGCGTTGCAGTGAGCCAATCGAGGTTGCTGCGATGTTCGTCAGTGCTTCACCCACCGCTAAACGGCCGGATGCGGCGAAGTCCAGCAGCGCCACCGGCGCACGTTCACCCAAGGAGAACGCTTCGCCATGATAGCTATCGAGGCTGGCAGTGGTCACGGCGCAGTTCGCCACCGGAATCTGCCACGGCCCTACCATCTGATCGCGCGCCACCATGCCGGTAACGCTGCGGTCACCGATGGTGATCAGGAAGGTTTTTTCTGCCACGGTTGGCAGGTGCAGCACGCGATTCACCGCGTCAGCAACCGTGATGCCATCACGAACCAGCGCATCGCCAACCGCTTGCTGTGTTGCGACGTCACGCGTCATTTTTGGCGTTTTGCCCAGCAAGACGTCCAGCGGCATATCGATCGGTTTATTATCGAAGTGGCTGTCACCGAGGTTGAGGTGCAGCTCTTCAGTGGCTTCACCGATCACCGCATAAGGTGCGCGCTCGCGCTTACACAGCTCATCAAACAGCGCCAGTTGTGCAGGCGCAACCGCCAACACATAACGCTCTTGGGATTCGTTACACCACACTTCCAGCGGGCTCATGCCCGGCTCATCGTTGAGGATGTCACGTAAGTTGAAGTTGCCGCCCCGGCCGCCATCGCTCACCAACTCTGGCATGGCATTCGATAAACCGCCTGCGCCGACGTCGTGGATGAACAGAATCGGGTTGGCTTCACCCAGCTGCCAGCAGCGGTCAATCACTTCCTGGCAACGACGCTCCATTTCTGGGTTGTCGCGCTGTACTGAAGCGAAATCAAGATCGGCATCGGATTGTCCCGAAGCCATGGACGAAGCCGCGCCGCCGCCCAAACCGATGTTCATCGCCGGGCCACCCAGCACGATCAGCTTGGCACCCACCACGATCTCACCTTTCTGCACGTGATCGGCACGGATGTTACCAATGCCGCCGGCCAGCATGATTGGCTTGTGGTAGCCGCGCAGTTCGGAGCCGTTGTGGCTGTTGACGCGCTCTTCGTAAGTACGGAAGTAGCCGTTCAGTGCCGGACGGCCAAATTCGTTGTTGAACGCCGCGCCGCCCAGCGGGCCTTCGGTCATGATGTCCAACGCCGTCACGATGCGATCCGGCTTGCCGAAATCCTCTTCCCACGGCTGTTCAAAGCCGGGGATGCGCAGGTTCGACACCGAGAAGCCCACTAAACCGGCTTTTGGCTTCGCGCCGCGCCCGGTTGCGCCTTCATCACGGATTTCGCCACCGGAACCGGTTGCAGCACCTGGCCACGGCGAAATGGCGGTGGGGTGGTTGTGAGTTTCCACTTTCATCAGGATATGCGCCGCTTCCTGATGGAATGCATATTCGCCCTTCTGCGCATCGGCGTAGAAGCGGCCAACCTCGGAACCTTCCATCACTGCGGCGTTGTCTTTATAGGCTGACAACACGTGCTCAGGATTGTGTTCAAAGGTGTTTTTGATCATTTTAAACAGCGACTTCGGCTGTTTTTCGCCATCAATAATCCAGTCGGCGTTGAAGATCTTGTGGCGACAGTGTTCGGAGTTCGCCTGCGCGAACATATACAGCTCAATGTCGTTTGGATTGCGGCCCAGCTTGGTAAAGGCGTCCAGCAGATAGTCGATTTCGTCATCGGCCAGCGCCAGGCCCAGCGTGGTGTTGGCCTGCTCCAGCGCGCTGCGACCGGTGCCCAACACGTCAACGCTTTTCAGCGGCTGCGGTTGATGCTGCGCGAACAGCTGCTGCGCGTCATTGAGGTCACCGAACACGGTTTCCATCATGCGGTCATGCAGCAGGCCAGCGAGTTGCTGCCACTGCGCCTCTGTTAACTGCGGCGCTTGCACGTAGAACGCCATACCGCGCTCAAGGCGAATCACCTGAGGCAAATCGCAGTTGTGTGCAATGTCGGTGGCTTTTGATGACCACGGAGAGATGGTGCCGGGACGCGGCGTTACCAGCAATAAACGCCCTTGTGGCGCATGCTCGGCGAGAGAAGGACCGTATTTCAGCAGACGTTGCAGGCGGGCTTTTTCATCCGCGCTGAGCGGTGCGCTGACATCGGCAAAATGGACATACTCGGCGTAAATATCACTCACCGGTAGGTGAGCGTCCTGAAAGCGGGTCAGCAGTTTGTTTACACGAAATGCCGACAGAGCGGGCGAACCACGCAGAATTTCCATCATTAAAGATCTCTCGTCTTCGAAGCGCCGGGCGACGCTTCATTGGGCGCAACAGGGAAAACGGGCGGTATTATAGAGAAACAACCTGCGTTACGAAACCGTTTGCGCATAAAAACTGGCACCTGGTATTTGACTGAATTTTGCACGATTCTTGCTATAAAAGTTGCCCTGCTGGTTTTTGTTGAGCAAAATGCCCCTCGCTCTGGGAGTTAACACAACATAAATACTGCCTTTAAAAGACAGAGGCCTGTGAGCCATTACGAGACAACCATTTGAAACGCCTAAAAATAAACTATCTGTTGATCGGTCTGATCACCGTGCTGCTTGCGCTGGCACTGTGGCCTTCCATCCCATGGTATGGGGGCGGAAAAGACGCGCTATCACAGATCAAATCACGCGGAGTGCTGCGCATCAGTACCGTGAACTCCCCGTTGACTTACTACACCATCAATAACGCACCCGCTGGCATTGATTACGAGCTGGCGAAACGCTTCGCCGATTATCTTGGCGTTAAACTGGAGGTGACGATTCGCCCGAATCTCAGCGACCTGTTTGATGACCTGGATGATGGCAAAGCGGATCTGCTGGCGGCAGGCCTGATCTACAACAGCGAGCGTTTAGCCCGTTACCAAAGCGGCCCAAGCTACTATTCGGTTTCGCAGCAGTTGGTGTACCGCATTGATAAACCTCGGCCGAAAAATCTCGGCGATCTGAAGGGCCGCCTGATTGTGCAGTCTGGTTCGGCATACCTGTCAACTTTGCGTTCCGCCAAAGCTGATAGCTATCCCGATCTCGATTGGGCGATCTCTACCGATCAGGGCCAGAAAACGCTGTTGGAAGCGGTAGCGGAAGGCAAACTTGATTATACGGTTGGTGATTCCGTCACGGTCGGTTTACTGCAGCGTATTCATCCGCAGCTGGCGGTGGCCTTTGATGTCACTGATGAAGAGCCGGTTACCTGGTATTTACCGCGTAACGAAGACGACAGCCTGAACGCGGCGATGCTCGATTTCTATAGCCAAATGGGCGAAGAGGGTGCGATGGCGCGGCTGGAAGAGAAGTATCTCGGTCATGTCGGCACCTTCGATTACGTCGATACACGCACTTTCCTGCGCGCCATTGATAGCACGCTGCCGGATATCAAACCGCTGTTTGAGAAGTATGCAGCGAGCATGGATTGGCGGTTGCTGGCGGCCATCTCTTACCAGGAGTCACACTGGAATCCGCAGGCTACGTCACCCACCGGCGTGCGCGGCATGATGATGTTGACGCGTAACACCGCAGACAGCCTCGACGTCGACGATCGCCTCGATCCAGAACAGAGCATTCGCGGCGGCAGTGAATATTTGCAGCGCATGATGGAAAAAGTGCCCAGCACTATACCTGAAGATGAGCGCATCTGGTTCGCGCTGGCGGCTTACAACATGGGTTACGCGCACATGCTCGACGTACGCAAGCTGACGGCGAAGCAAGGCGGCAATCCTGATAGCTGGGCCGATGTAAAATTACGCCTGCCGATGCTGAGCCAGAAACGCTATTACGCGCAAACCACATACGGCTACGCGCGCGGGCATGAAGCCTACAACTACGTGGAAAACATCCGTAAATATCAGATAAGCCTGGTGGGGTATTTACAGGAGCAGGAGAAACGCTTAGCGCAGCAGTCAGCGCTGGAAGCGGAATTGGGTGCCGGTTATCCGGCGGTCGAACCCAAAATTGCCATGAACTAACCTTCGCGCTGCGCCTGACGTAGCGCTTTCTTTTGCTCACGCCGCATGCGGAAGAAGTCACTGAGCATGCCGGCGCACTCGTCGGCCAGCACGCCGCAATCAATGTGAATCTGATGGTTCATGCCCGGATGGCCAATCACGTCCAGCAGCGAACCGGCCGCACCGGTTTTCTCATCTTTCGCGCCATACACCAAACGGGTGATACGGCTATGCACCATGGCACCCGCGCACATCACGCACGGTTCCAGCGTGACGTACAGCGTGGTGTCCAGCAGTCGATAGTTCTCCAGCACTTTTCCGCCCTGCCGCAGCGCCATGATTTCAGCGTGCGCGGTGGGATCGTGCTGACCAATCGGTCGATTCCAGCCTTCGCCAATCACCTTGTCGCCCTGCACTAACACCGCGCCAACCGGCACTTCACCCTGCTCCCACGCGCGGCGCGCTAATTCCAGCGCATGACGCATCCAATATTCATCTGTAAGTGGGATCAACGGGCAACTCCTTCGGGCGTTTAAGGCGGCGCATTATAGCGATAGCGTTAATGGATCCGAAGCGTTATTCCAGCTGCTGTAACTCGCCGCGCGGCGTGACGCGCCAGCGATGCTGGCAGAAAAACAGCAGCGGGTTATCCTGTTTGCTGTCGCTGTAGCCGCTGTAAAGCTGCAGCGGCGTACCGATTTTCTCCTCCAGCTGCGCCACCTTTTCATGTCCGAGGCAGCGCATGGCGAGCAATCGTCCACCGCGACCCGCCTGCATTTGGCTGGCAATCAGCTTAACGCGCGGCAGGAACGCCGAATCAAAATAGACTTTTTCTACCAGCGACTGCGGCGAACCGGTGATTAGCCAGACGTCGGCATCATTGCTGCTGAGATAATCGGTTAACCGCTGCTGCACCACCGGAAAAGCGGTGACGCGCTGGCGAAACCACGCAGCAAAATCCGCTTCGAGTTGCTGCATGCGGCTTTCGCTGTGTCCAAAGGTAATCGCCCACAGCAATAAGCTCATCGGCCAGCGCGCAGCGCGACCTTTGATGAGCATGCCTATGCCAATGATCGGCAGCAGCGGCACCACCAACAGCAGATTGATCGGTTGGCGGCGCAGTACATAGCGCATAAAGGTGCCAAACATGTCTTGCTGATGCAGCGTGCCGTCGAGATCGAAAAACACCACGCGTCGTTGCGTACCCTTTGTCAAACAACCCTCCTTTTACCATCGTGTTGCGGATTCTGCTCTACAGTGTAGCCAGCTTCATCGCCGGGGGCGAAAACGGCTATTTTTAATTCCAATGACTACAATGCCAACTGAATAGTTTATTCTTTGAGGCAGCGCGTGGCTATCTGACCTCTGCTTCAGACCGTCCACGCCAACTGGGTCTAAGCTCTACTCGGATACATGGATTAAGGATCGAACAATGAGTTCATTGCTGCGAATTCGTCAGCTTTACCCTCGACTGGCGCTGAATGAGCGTCGGCTGGCGGATTTTTTGCTGTCGCAGCCGGATCGGGCACGGCATTTGAGTTCACAAAAGCTGGCGGAAGAGTCGGGCGTGAGCCAATCCAGCGTGGTGAAGTTTGCCCAGAAGCTGGGCTACAAAGGCTTTCCGGCGTTAAAACTGGCGCTGAGTGAATCACTGGCTGACCGCGACGCAATCACCGTTCATAACCAGATTCTGAGCGACGATTCGCTAAAGGTGGTCGGTGAGAAATTGCTGACGGAAAAAATATCCGCCATTCGCGCCACGCTGGACATCAACAGCGAAGAGAAGCTGCTGCAAACCCTACAACTGCTGAAAAATGCCAACCGCATTCTGCTGGTTGGCATTGGCGCGTCGGGTTTGGTGGCGAAGGACTTCTCGTGGAAGCTGATGAAGATCGGTATTAACGCGGTAGCCGAGCAGGATATGCATGCCTTGCTGGCCAGCGTGCAGGCAATGGCGCCGGGCGATGTGCTGTTAGCGATCTCCTATACCGGTGAACGGCGGGAAATCAATCTTGCCGCACAGGAAGCGGCGCAGATTGGCGCGGACGTGCTGGCCTTTACCGGTTTTACCCCGAATTCATTGCAGCAATGCGCGTCGATTTGTTTGTATACCGTGGCTGAAGAGCAAAGCACGCGCAGCGCCGCGATCTCTTCCACCAGCGCGCAGCTGGCGCTGACCGACCTGCTGTTTATGGCACTGGTGCAGAACGATCCAGAACGCGCATCCAGCCACATTCGCCACAGCGAAGCGCTGGTGAAAAAGCTGGTCTGACAAGCTGAGGCGCGTATAATACCCGCGCCTTTTATGCTGTTATCGGAACGTCTTTATGGCCCTGCTCATCACCACCAAATGCATCAATTGCGATATGTGCGAACCGGAATGCCCTAATCAGGCCATCAGCTTAGGCGACGCGATTTATGAAATTGATGTTGACCGCTGCACCGAGTGCGTGGGCCATTATGATGTGCCGACCTGCCAAAGCGTCTGCCCGATTGATAACACCATCATCGCCGATCCACAGCATCCGGAAAGCCGCGAGATGCTGTGGGAGAAGTTCGTGGTGCTGCATCCCTAATTTTCGATGATCACCGTGGCGCAGGCGTAATGGCGCTCATCGGCCAGCGTCACGTGCACGTGCTGCACGCCCAGTTGGCTGGCAATGACTTTCGCCTGTTCAAAGAAGCGTAAGCCCGGTTTGCCGAGCGCATCGTTATAAACTTCAAACTGATTAAACGCCAGGCCGCCACGAATGCCGGTGCCAAAGGCTTTCGCTGCCGCCTCTTTCACCGCAAAACGTTTAGCAAGAAAGCGCACCGGCTGCTGATGCGCTTGATATTGTTGCCATTCGGCTTCGCTCAATACACGGCGCGCCAAACGATCGCCAGAGCGTTCAATCACGCCGGCGATGCGTTCGATCTCCACGATGTCGCTGCCAAGTCCGAGAATTGCCATTAACGACGCGCTTCCCGCATCAGCTGTTTCATCTCTGATACCGCATCCGCCAGCCCGCTAAACAGCGCGCGACCAACAATGGCGTGGCCGATATTCAGCTCATGCATTTCCGGCAGCGCAGCGATCGGCTGCACGTTGTGATAAGTCAGGCCGTGCCCCGCGTTTACTTTCAAACCCAGGCTGGCGGCAAAGGTGGTGGCTTTGCGAATACGCGACAGTTCGGCATCACGCTCGCGTCCTTCCGGGGCTTCAGCATAGGCACCGGTGTGAATTTCAATGTAGGGCGCACCGCTGGCTACGGCGGCTTCAATCTGGCGATGATCGGCATCGATAAACAGCGAAACCAGAATGCCCGCATCACGCAGCAGGCGCACCGCGGCGTTGATTTTGTCCTGCTGGCCAGCAACGTCCAGGCCACCTTCGGTGGTGACTTCCTGACGTTTTTCCGGCACCAGGCAAACAAAGTGCGGTTTGATCTCACACGCGATGTCGATCATCTCATCGGTCACCGCCATTTCCAGGTTCATGCGCGTCTGAATGGTGTCACGCAGAATTCGCACGTCGCGATCGGTAATGTGGCGGCGATCTTCGCGCAGATGCACGGTAATGCCGTCTGCGCCCGCTTGTTCAGCCACAAACGCTGCCTGCACCGGATCGGGATAATGAGTGCCACGCGCGTTACGTACGGTGGCGATGTGGTCAATGTTGACGCCTAACAGCAACTCAGCCATGACAATCCTTAATTATGTTCAGTGTGTGTGCAGTGTACCGGGCTTAAGAATATCAGCCGGTACGACCAGCGCTAGTCGTTTGCCACATTGGGTTTCTTTTTTGGCACAAACTGGCGGAACAGTTCCTGGCTTTTGAGCGGCTTTCCGCCGAGATAGGGTTTTAAGGCGATGCGGGTGAAGCGCTTGGCTGCGCGTAAGCTGTCGGCATCGGGAAAGTCGCGTTCCCATAACGCACGCAGCTGACGACCGGTAAAGCTGCGCTGATTGACCACCAAACTGGCAATAAAGCCGCGCTCTTCGCGATAGCTGTACGTCATGCCATCGGCGATCTCCTCGCCGCTCCCCGCGCAGTGCAGAAAGTCTACGCCATAGCCAAGATGTCCCAGCAGCGCCAGCTCAAAACGGCGCAAAGCCGGCTCCGGCGAGCCGTTTCCGGCTGCCAGCATTTGGATGCAGTGGAGGTAATCGAAGAACAGTTCCGAGAAGGGGATTTGTTGTTCCAGCACGCGGGAGAGCAGTTCGTTAACGTACAAGCCGCAGTACAGCGTAATCCCGCTTAGCGGTAACGCCAGCGACACCGCTTCGGCGTTGCGTAACGTTTTTACGTCGCCGCGTCCGCCCCAGCGCACCAACAACGGGGTGAAAGGTTGGAGAGCGCCTTTAAGCTGCGAGCGGCGTGAACGTGCGCCTTTTGCTAACACACGCACGCGCCCTTCGCTTTCGCTGAACAGATCGAGCAGCAGGCTGGTTTCGCTGTAAGGGCGACTATGCAGCACAAAGGCGCGTTGCCAGCCTTCCATCAATTATGCGTCGTCTGAATAACCCAGGCTGCGCAGCGCACGTTCGTCATCCGCCCAGCCCGACTTCACTTTGACCCACAACTCAAGATGCACTTTGGCTTCGAACATCTCTTCCATGTCTTTACGCGCTTCAATACCGATAGTTTTGATCTTGGCCCCTTTGTTGCCGATCACCATCTTCTTCTGACCTTCGCGCTCGACGAGGATCAGGCCATTGATGTCGTACCCGCCGCGATCATTGGAAACAAACTGTTCGATTTCAACGGTCACGGAATACGGCAATTCAGCCCCCAGGAAACGCATCAGTTTTTCACGAATGATTTCCGATGCCATAAAGCGCTGAGAACGATCGGTAATGTAATCTTCCGGGAAGTGATGATCCGATTGTGGCAGACACTTGCGCGCAATTGCCGCAATGGTGTCCACGTTTTTGCCGCTTTCGGCGGAAATCGGTACAATTTCAAGGAAGTTCATCTGCTGGCTCAGGAATTGCAGGTGCGGCAACAGAATGCTCTTATCCTGAATGTTATCGACCTTATTGATCGCCAGCACCACCGGCACTTTGCCGTCGCGCAGTTTGTTCAATACCATTTCATCATCAGGCGTCCAGCGTGTGCCTTCTACGACGAAAATCACCAGCTCCACGTCGCCAATCGAGCTGCTGGCGGCACGGTTCATCAAGCGGTTGATCGCCCGCTTCTCTTCCATGTGCAGCCCCGGCGTATCCACATAAATCGCCTGATAGGCGCCTTCCGTGTGAATTCCCATGATGCGGTGACGCGTGGTTTGCGGCTTGCGTGATGTGATCGACACCTTCTGCCCCAACAGCTGGTTCAGCAAAGTGGATTTACCGACGTTTGGTCGGCCTACAATCGCGACAAAGCCGCTATATGTTTCGAGTTCGCTCATTCGAGTCCTGACTTGAGCAGCGCCTGAATTGACGCCGCGATATAACAATGTATTTATTCGAGGCCAAGCTTAATCAATGCCTGCTCGGCGGCGGCTTGCTCAGCTTTACGGCGGCTGGAACCTACGCCCACCACCGGTTCTGACATACCACTCACCTGACAGTGAATGGTGAATTCCTGATCGTGGGCTTCGCCACGCACCTGCACCACCAAATACGACGGCAGCGGCAAATGACGCCCTTGCAGGTACTCTTGCAGGCGCGTTTTCGGATCTTTTTGCTTGTCGCCCGGGCTGATCGCTTCCAGCCGCGAGTGATACCAGTCCAGAATCAGTTTCTCGACCGTTTGAATGCTGCTATCGAGGAAAATACCGCCAATCAGCGCTTCAACGGTATCGGCAAGAATCGATTCACGGCGAAAACCGCCGCTTTTCAGCTCGCCCGGCCCCAGGCGCAGACACTCGCCGAGATCAAATTCGCGTGCCATTTCGGCCAACGTGTTGCCGCGCACCAGCGTGGCACGCATCCGGCTCATATCGCCTTCATCCACGCGCGGGAAGCGGTGATAAAGCGCGTTAGCAATCACGTAACTGAGAATCGAATCGCCCAGGAATTCAAGACGTTCGTTGTGCTTACTGCTGGCACTGCGGTGCGTTAATGCCTGCTGCAACAAATCTGGATGAGTAAAAGTGTAGCCCAGTTTGCGCTGCAGCTTATTAATGAGAATGGGGTTCATGCGCGTCCAATTATTCTATGCGTCTGCAATTCTGCATACGAAACAGGGCTGAGGATCCAACACGTTCTGTTTCGTGTGCACTGGCCTCCTGTTACCAGGAGGCCAACCGTTTTTACTGCTGATCAGTGAATGCCACCAATGCGACTAAAGCGCACGCCGGTCGGCCACTGCCCTTCTTGTTTCTCAAAGCTCATCCAGATAGCGACCGCTTTGCCGACCAGATTTTTCTCAGGCACGAAGCCCCAGTAGCGGCTGTCGGCGCTATTATCACGGTTATCGCCCATCATGAAATATTGTCCCTGCGGCACAACCCACGTCGACTGCGGCTGGCCCGGCTGCTGATAGTACATGCTGGCCTGGCTTTGCGCTTCGTTGACTAACAGGATGTCGTGCGTCACGTTACCCAACGTCTCTTTACGCGTCCCCAGGCGCAGGCCGCCTTTCATGGTTTCGCCTTGCGGTGCCTGGAAGAAGCCGTTGCCGGTTTCATTGCCATCGAAACCGCTGAAGGTCTGGATAAAGTCGCTTGGCTCGACGTTGGTGTAGGTTACGGGGAGTGCGGTATCACACTGACCCGTTGCGCAAGCTGGATTAATGGTCAGGGTTTTGCTGTAAGGATCAAAGACCACTTTGTCGCCCGGCAAACCAATCACGCGCTTGATGTAATCCACGCTCGGATCTTTCGGATATTTAAAGACCGCGACATCACCGCGCTGCGGATGACCAGTAGGAATCAGCGTGGTTTGAGTAATCGGATCTTTAATGCCGTAAGCAAACTTCTCCACAAGGATGAAGTCGCCAATCAGCAGCGTGGGCATCATTGAGCCTGAAGGAATCTGGAACGGCTCAAAGATGAACGAACGCACAATCAGTACCACTGCCAGCACCGGGAATACCGATGCCGTGGTTTCGACCCAACCCGGCTGCGCGGCCACTTTCGCCAGCGTTTTGCTATCGAGCGTATTTCCCGTCTGCGCTTGTGCCACAGCCTGCTGCGCGCGACGTGCTGGTGCCCATTTGAAACGATCAATGCACCAGATAATGCCGGTAATCAGCGTCGCAATCACCAAAACCAGGGCGAACATGTTAGCCATTAAAATTCCTTATTTGCTGTCTTTACCGACATGCAGAATGGCAAGGAATGCTTCCTGCGGCAGCTCAACGTTGCCGACCTGCTTCATTCGCTTCTTACCGTCTTTCTGCTTCTGTAACAGTTTCTTCTTACGGCTCACGTCACCGCCATAGCATTTTGCCAGGACGTTTTTACGCAGCTGCTTCACCGTTGAGCGAGCGATAATGTGGTTGCCAATTGCCGCCTGAATCGCAATATCGAACTGCTGACGCGGAATCAGATCTTTCATCTTCTCCACTAAGTCGCGGCCACGGTATTGTGAATTATCTCGGTGGGTAATCAGCGCCAGCGCGTCAACACGTTCTGAGTTAATCATCACGTCAACGCGCACCATGTCAGAGGCTTGGAAACGTTTGAAGTTATAGTCCAGCGATGCATAGCCGCGAGACGTTGATTTCAGGCGGTCGAAGAAGTCGAGCACCACTTCCGCCATTGGGATTTCATAGGTCAGCGCCACCTGCTTGCCGTGGTAAACCATATTGGTTTGCACGCCACGCTTCTCGATGCAT
The DNA here is from genome assembly GCA_966185695.1 of uncultured Pantoea sp. Taxonomy (GTDB): domain Bacteria; phylum Pseudomonadota; class Gammaproteobacteria; order Enterobacterales; family Enterobacteriaceae; genus Pantoea. The sequence continues at coordinate 45,274 of CBIFUL010000023.1, forward strand.
AAGGTAATAACGTTGCCGAGGAACTCCTGCGGCAGCAGCATGTGACATTCCGCGATAGGCTCACGCAGTTCAGCAATATTATTCAGCGGCGGCAGCTTCGATGGGCTATCGACATAAATTGTTTCACCATCGGTGGTTTCAACTTCGTAAACCACGGTTGGCGCTGTGGTGATCAGGTCGAGATCGTATTCGCGCTCCAGACGTTCCTGGATGATCTCCATGTGCAGCAGGCCAAGGAAGCCGATGCGGAAACCAAAGCCCAGCGCTGTTGAGCTTTCTGGCTCGTAGAACAGCGAGGCATCATTCAGGCTCAATTTGCCCAGCGCATCACGAAACGCTTCGTAATCATCAGAGCTGATGGGGAACAAACCGGCATAAACCTGCGGTTTCACCTTTTTGAAGCCTGGCAGCACTTTGTCAGCCGGGTTACGTTGCAGCGTCAGCGTATCGCCCACCGGCGCGCCGAGAATATCTTTGATTGCACACACTAACCAGCCAACTTCCCCGCAGTTCAGCTGCGGGCGATCAACCTGTTTCGGCGTGAAGATGCCCAAACGATCGGCGTTATAAGTTTGGCCGGTGCTCATGACTTTGACTTTGTCGCCTTTGCGCAGCGTGCCGTTTTTAATACGAATCAGCGAGACGACGCCCAGGTAATTGTCGAACCAGGAGTCGATGATCAGCGCCTGCAACGGGCCTTCCGGATCGCCTTCTGGCGGCGGAATGTCGCGCACCAGACGCTCCAGCACATCCGGCACGCCGACGCCAGTTTTAGCCGAGCAGCGCACCGCATCAGCGGCATCAATACCGACGATGTCTTCAATCTCTTCCGCTACGCGCTCAGGATCGGCTGCAGGCAAGTCAATTTTGTTCAGAACCGGTACTACTTCCAGATCCATTTCCATTGCGGTGTAGCAGTTCGCCAGCGTCTGTGCTTCCACGCCCTGGCCCGCATCGACCACCAGCAATGCCCCTTCACAAGCCGCTAATGAGCGGGAAACTTCGTAGGAGAAGTCAACGTGTCCAGGAGTGTCGATAAAATTGAGCTGGTAAGTTTCACCGTTCAGCGCTTTGTAATCGAGCGTTACGCTCTGCGCTTTGATGGTGATGCCGCGCTCGCGCTCTAAATCCATTGAATCAAGAACCTGCGCCGCCATCTCACGATCGCTCAAACCACCACAAATTTGAATCAAACGATCTGAGAGCGTCGATTTGCCATGATCAATGTGAGCGATGACGGAGAAATTTCGTATGTGCTTCATTTATAAGAATATCTTTACGTAGAAAATCAGTGGGAAACGTGAGCACAGACACATTCAGGAAAGGGAGCTTTACCCGGAAATCTGTCAGCCTCATTAATGACGACGCATATTACACTGTTAACGTCGCGCGTTAAAGAATGGAACTGCGGGGAATCGCAACAGATTTCAGCGGCTAAGGGTATCGGAAAGACCGCATCAGATGCGGCCTTGTGGGGGATCAAACTTCCTTTTCCACGCGTAACGCGTCTGGCGGTAAGGCCACGCTGAGAATTACCGGTTGAAAGGCTTCACGATCGCCAAAGCGATTAGACACACCTTTGGCAACGATAAAGCCACCAATACCGCCTAACAGCGCGCCGCAAGCGGCTGCGAGGTCGCTGTGAAACAGCATTTGGAAGATGCCAGCGACAAGAAACAGACCGAACAGCGGCGTCATATAAACCAGTAATGCCGAGCCGAGCAAGCTGCTTTCACGGATGCCCAACTCAATGCGTTGACCGGGTTCCAGCGGCTCAGCGCTGGCAATGGTCATGACGTGAGCATTCTTCGGCCCCAGCTGGTTCAGCGCGTGGCTGCCGCAGCCTTTGCGCGCTGAACAGCTATTACAGGAGGTTTTAGCTTCCGTATGTAACGTTGCTACGCCATCTTTCCACGCCACCACCGTGGCCCATTCTCTCATCATTTTGCGGTACCCGAATCTATGCTGTCTGCGATACGTTTAGCAGTGGCAGGTGGCAATTCACCGACCACCGTAATTTCCTTATTATCGCGTACTTCGGTCTGCACCGTACGACGCCCAGTGCGCAATGACTGCATGGTACTGGTTTTATCGGCTGGGGTAACATTGATGGCAAAGCTAAACAGACCATCGCTGTACAGCCTAGATTCCATGGTTTTGTTTATCGATGGAATATCGCGACGACTCTGAGAAATGAGTTTCATACCCGCCGGAAGCCAGTTTGGCTGCCAGCTGAGCTGCACTTTATCACCGGCCGGCAACGACAGCGACGGCGGCAAATTGGCTTTTTCCAGCCCCTGCATCAGGTTACGCACGCCTTCATCCACGGCAAAGCTGATCACGCGGAACTGCTCCAGCGTTTCGCCATCACGATCGAGTAAATCAATGCGCAGCGGCAGTTTGGTATCCACATCCAGCCAGACCACATAGCTATAACGCGTGCCATCGCGTGACACGATGCGCACCACTTCACACATTTGATCGGCCATACGTGAACGCCCTACCGGGATGAAGTCGTAGGCTTCACCCAGCTGGGAGAAGTCCGCGAACATCAGTGCGGGTAGAGCATCAATGATGTGATTGCCCGGCAGCGAGAAGGGATCAAGTCCCGGCTCGAAATAGCTGATGTCGTTGCCACGTTGGATCACTTCACGGCGCGGCCCATCCATCTGCAGAAGCTGAGCGAAGATACGATTGTCGATGACTGCATGACGATAGCGCAGAGACTCAATGCCAAGACGCGAGACATTGATATAGGCAAATTCGTAGTTGAGATTCTGGCTGGCCTGCTCCATCTGTTGTAACAACGCCCCGGACGCAGAGGTCTGCGCCGAGGCAGTAGATGAGCAAAACAGGCTGCCTGCCAGCAGGCTAACGGCACACCAAAGCTGCTTCATTACTGCTGCTGAGTTCCTAACGATTGATTTCCGGGAACGTTAGCCTGAGCCTGTTGCGGAGCATTTTTTTCAAACTGAACCTGATCGGCATGCAAGCGACGTTGCAGTTCATAATCTTGCAGCATGGCATTCACGCGACGACGCTGTTCCTGCACCTGCTGATTAGAACTGTTTGTATCAAACGCATCGGAAGGCACGCCTAAACTCACAGGCGACGCTTTACCCATCATCGGTAAGGTATTAAACACTGGCGAATCAGAGGTTTCGGTCGCCGTTCCAGCTGGAGCATTGTTATAGTGCTGAACACCCACAATTACCGCCAGTGAAACACATGCAGCAACACCCACCTGCGTCAGTTGCGCAGCCCAGCTGCCACCACGACGCCAGAACGGCATTTTCTCCCAGCGCGATGGCTCTGGCTGCGCTTCAGGAATCAACGTCGTAACTTTACGCGCTGGCTCATTTTCGAGCGCGGCAGCCACACGTGCGGAAATATCAAAATGCAGCACTTCACTCACGTCACCTCGTAAGGTGTCGCGGATGAGATGGTAGCTCTCCCAACTTTTTTGTAGATCTGCATCTTTCGACAACGATGCCAACAGCTCGTTATCTAAAGTTTCACCATCCATTAAAGCGGAAAGTTTTTCTTTCTGCATGCTTGGGTACCCTTCCAGTAGCCGTTATCACTGACGTTGGATAAGCGGTTGAACTTTATTATCAATAGCCTCTCGCGCACGGAAGATACGTGAACGCACAGTACCTACCGGACAATCCATGATGACGGCAATCTCTTCGTAACTTAAGCCATCCAATTCTCGGAGAGTGATGGCCATACGCAGATCTTCAGGAAGCGCCTCAATGGTACGAAAGACGATTTGTTTCAGTTCCTCAGACAACATTAAGTTCTCAGGGTTCGAAATTTCTTTCAGTGCGCCTGCACTTTCGAAATTTTCGGCGTCAATCGCATCCACATCACTGGATGGCGGACGACGTCCCTGAGCCACTAAATAATTTTTTGCCGTGTTCACCGCAATGCGATAAAGCCACGTATAAAACGCGCTATCGCCACGGAAAGATTCCAGTGCACGATACGCTTTGATAAAAGATTCTTGAACGACATCAGGCACATCGCCTGATGGAACATAGCGTGAAACCAGGCTCGCCACTTTATGCTGGTATCGTATTACCAGTAAATTAAAGGACTTTTGATCTCCCTTCTGAACCCGCTCAACGAGAACCTGATCCGTTAACTGCTCGCTCATCCGAGGTAATGTCTCCCCAAAACTTTTTTATGCGTAAGTGAACTGCCAGCACATCTCATTATTCTGAGCAAGCATGCGCTTAGAGTCATCGGTTGGCGTGAAGTTCACTTCGACGAGATATTTTCCGTATCGGAACCACAACATCATTGTTGTTGATTGTATTACAGTGTAGCGATTGGCTACGCTGGCGGTGTCTTAAACGGCACCGCTAATCGCTGGCAGAGTACCTTATGACGGGGTGTTTTTCACCTTTATTACCTGATTTTTCAGCGTGTTTGATATAAAAAACACATTCTGCTTATTTAAGAGTTAACTGACTGAAATTGTGCGATTATCCGTCATACACGCTGATTTTCCGCGCACTTCCTGTTTAAAATACTTCACAGAAAAGGCCTGTACGCTTATGCTCAAGCCACCTTTCGTTTAGTAAATTAAACATCATGAACTTTCCTCCTGATCTTCAGTGTGACGTTCTTATCATCGGCAGCGGTGCGGCCGGTTTATCGTTAGCGCTGCGCCTCGCGCCGCATTATCAGGTTACCGTGCTAAGTAAAGCGCAGGTGAATGAAGGCTCCACGCTGTATGCGCAGGGAGGAATTGCCGCTGTCTTTGACGAAAATGACAGTATTGAGTCCCATATTGAGGACACGCTGATTGCCGGCGCCGGTTTATGCGATCGGGATACAGTGAGTTTCATCGCCAACAACGCACGTCACTGCGTGCAATGGCTGATCGACAATGGCATGGCGTTCGATAAAGAATCTCAAGCGTTAGGTGAAGCACGTTATCACCTAACGCGAGAAGGCGGCCACAGCCATCGCCGCATTCTGCACAGCGCAGATGCCACCGGACGCGCTGTTGAAACGACGCTAGTAAGTCAGGCGCTCAACCATCCCAATATCCGCATCATCGAACGCACTAACGCGGTGGATTTAATTCTTTCCGATAAGCTCGGCTTGCCGGGAAAACGCCGAGTGGTGGGTGCCTGGATTTGGAATCGCAATCGCGAACAAGTGGAAACCTGCCGCGCGCGCACCGTGGTACTGGCAACGGGGGGTGCGGCGAAAGTGTATCAATACACTACCAATCCAGACGTAGCGTCCGGCGACGGTATTGCAATGGCATGGCGTGCAGGTTGTCGGGTGGCAAACCTGGAGTTCAATCAATTTCACCCCACCTGTTTATTCCACCCGCAGGCAAAGAACTTTCTGCTCAGCGAAGCGCTGCGCGGCGAAGGGGCGTGGCTGCTGCGTCCCGACGGCACGCGTTTCATGCCAGATTTTGATCAACGCGCTGAACTGGCACCGCGCGATATCGTGGCGCGCGCCATCGATCACGAGATGAAACGTCTGGGCGTGGATTGCATGTATCTCGATATCAGTCATCAACCTGCAAGCTTTGTACGTGCGCACTTCCCCATGATTTATGAAAAATTGCTGACCTTTGGTTTGGATCTCACTAAAGAGCCGATTCCGATTGTGCCCGCCGCGCATTACACCTGTGGTGGCGTGCTGGTTGATCAGCATGGTCGCACTGATGTTGCAGGTTTATATGCGATTGGCGAAGTGAGCTATACCGGCCTGCATGGCGCAAATCGTATGGCGTCAAACTCCTTACTTGAATGCCTGGTTTATGGCTGGTCTGCCGCTGAAGATATCCTTCGCCGCCTGCCGCAAATTGCTGCGGTTGAAAAACTGCCTGCATGGGATGAGAGTCGGGTAGATGATGCTGATGAGCGCGTAGTGATTCAGCATAACTGGCATGAACTTAGGCTGTTTATGTGGGATTTTATGGGCATTGTGCGCACCACTAAAAGGCTGGAGCGTGCGCTGCGCCGAATCACCCTGCTGCAGCAGGAGATTGACGAGTATTACGCACATTTTCGTTTATCGAATAATCTGCTGGAGCTGCGTAACCTGGTGCAGGTGGCGGAACTCATGGTGCGCTGTGCGCTGGCTCGCAAGGAGAGCCGAGGTTTGCATTTTAACCTCGACTATCCTGACTTGCTGCCAGAAAGCGTGCCAACGCTGCTCCAGCCGAATTTAACGGAACAGGTAAAAATCCTTTACGAGGCTGAGCCAGTCCGCTGAGTAACTTTTGTCTTCGTCGCGGATCGCGAGACGTTCCAGCAACGTTTCGCCTGCGGTTGGCGAAAAACCTAGCACCAAACGATTCGGCGGACGTTGCGCATAAGCGGCCACATCATAGCGATAGCGCAGATGCCAACCTTCTGCGTGCGCCAACGTAATCAGCGCCTCACCCGCTTCTGCTGGCAGCACCACGCAAAAAATGCCCTCTTCCTCAATTAACTGCGCAGCACAGCGCAGCAGCATTGGGTGATCCAGCGTGGCGGTATTGCGCGCGGCATCGCGTTCGGCACTGCGTGAAGCCATGCCGGGCGCAAAGAAAGGCGGATTACTGACAATGAGCGAGTAGCGCTTTTCACACTGTTCGCTCCAGCTAACGATGTCTTGATGATGTACTGCAATGCGATCGGCCCACGGCGAGGCTTGCATATTCTCATGCGCCTGGTGCGCCGCGCTGGCTTCCAGCTCAACCGCATCTATTGTGACTGATTCAGGCGTGCGCTGAGCCAACATCAGCGCAATCAAACCGCTCCCGCAGCCAATATCTAGAATGCGGCGTGCCCCCGCCACCGGCGCCCAAGCGCCGAGCAATACGCCATCAGTCCCCACTTTCATGGCACAGCGGTCGTGCGCCACAAAAAATTGTTTAAAGGTAAAACCGTCTTTTCTTAACGTTGCCCGCGTTGGGGGCTGCTGCTGAGACATTCTTACGACCATTGAATTTTTTACTGCTGGAAGTGTAACGTGGTCGCGCTGGGAATTCACCTGCGCTTAGAATGCACAAACAGATGAAGATTATGTTTGATCTGTCTATAATCAGCGCCCCAAACTGAGGTAGACCATGACCGTAACCACATTCTCCGAACTCGAACTCGACGAAAGCCTGCTGCAAGCTTTGCAGGAAAAAGGCTACACGCGCCCCACTGTTATTCAGGCTGAGACCATTCCTGCCGCGCTGGAAGGCCGTGACGTTCTGGGTTCGGCTCCAACCGGGACGGGGAAAACGGCGGCATTTCTGCTGCCCGCTTTACAGCATTTGCTCGATTTCCCACGCAAGAAATCCGGCCCGCCGCGCATTCTGATTTTAACCCCAACGCGTGAACTGGCGATGCAGGTAGCCGATCAGGCTCGCGAGCTGGCAAAACATACGCATCTCGATATCGCCACCATCACTGGCGGCGTGGCGTACATGAACCACGCGGAAGTGTTCAGCGAAAACCAGGACATCGTGGTCGCGACCACCGGTCGACTGCTGCAATATATTAAAGAAGAGAACTTCGACTGCCGCGCAGTTGAGACGCTGATTCTGGATGAAGCCGATCGCATGCTCGATATGGGCTTCGCGCAAGATATCGAAACCATTGCCGCTGAAACGCGCTGGCGCAAACAGACATTGCTGTTCTCCGCGACGCTGGAAGGCGAGCACATCAAAGATTTCGCCGAGCGCCTGCTGAACGAGCCGGTAGCGATTGAAGCCGATCCCAGCAAAAGCGAACGCAAAAAAATCCAGCAGTGGTATTACCGTGCCGACAACCTCGAACATAAAACCAAACTGCTGGTGCACCTGCTGAAATTACCGGAAGCCAAGCGCGTGATCGTATTCGTGCGCAAGCGTGAGCGCTTGCACGAACTGGTGACCTGGCTGCATGAAGCTGGAATCCGCACCAGTTATCTCGAAGGCGAAATGGTGCAGGTTAACCGTAATGAAGCGATTAAGCGCATCACCGATAATCGCGTCAACGTCATGGTTGCCACCGATATCGCCGCACGCGGTATCGATATTGACGACGTCACGCACGTTATCAACTACGACCTGCCGCGCACCGCGGATGTCTATCTGCACCGCATTGGTCGTACAGCGCGTGCCGGCCGTAAAGGTACGGCGATTTCATTGGTAGAGGCGCATGACCATCTGCTGATGGGTAAAATCACGCGTTATATTAATGAACCCGTTAAAGCACGCGTAATAGAAGAGTTACGTCCTGAATCGCGCGCGCCAAGTGCGAAGGTCACGGGTAAACCGTCGAAAAAGACCCTTGCGAAGCGTAAAGAGAAAAAAGAGAAAGAAGCTGAGAAACCGCGCGTGAAACAGCGCCATCGTGACACCAAAAATGTCGGTAAACGCCGCAAGCCAAGCGGTAGTGATGTGCCTGAATCCGGTGCGGAATAAAACGCCACAGCACTAATTAAATCGCCTCTTTTGAGGCGTTTTTTTATTGATGACTGCGGAAAATCTGCGGTTCGCTTTAATTACCGCTTTAAACAGCCTACGAAAGGTTTATTGATTTCTATATCGATACAAAAAAGCCGCACCGATGAGTTCTGGTGCGGCTTTTTTTGGTGTATATGTTTTAATCGATGCCGCAATTATAGGCTTTCAGTAAAAGTACGGGTAATGACATCACGCTGCTGTTCTGGCGTCAGCGCGTTGAAACGCACCGCATAACCTGAAACGCGAATCGTTAGCTGCGGATATTTTTCTGGATTCTTCGCCGCATCTTCTAATGTTTCACGGCTGAGTACGTTTACGTTCAGATGCTGACCACCTTCAACACGCACCTGCGGCTTCTGCTCCAGCGGAATTTCACGGTAAGCAATTTCGCCCAGTTCGCTAATGGCAACAACCTGATCCTGCGCGAAATCACCTTTTGCACAGAGGCAACGGGCTTCAGCTTTATCATCGTCCAGCAACCAGAATGAATTTAGCAATTGTGGGTTAGATGCTTGAGTAATTTGAATACCGGTAATCATAGATGGCCTCCGGGGCATAACGTTGTCATTAAAAATGAGCGGGATACATTGATTGAGGTCATCTGGTATATCACCGTGTCCGAGCCACTGTTTTGACCTGTATCAATGACGACTAACCCGAAATTGTCCCACGAAATCAAGGTTCTGATTTCACTCCATTATTTACCTAAACTTTTCTTGCATTTAATCAACTTTTTTTACCCTTCTGCTGCTGTTCGCGACACGTTAAGCTAGGCTCATAATTTTGCAGGGAGTTAAAAATGGCTGAGAAGCTGACCTGGCACGATGTGCTGGCTGAAGAGAAAGAGAAACCTTACTTCGTGGAGACGCTGAAAGCGGTCGCCAATGAGCGCGCAGCAGGCGTCACCGTTTATCCGCCGCAGAAAGACGTGTTTAATGCCTTCCGCCTGACAGAATTAGGCGACATTAAGGTAGTGATTTTGGGACAAGATCCCTATCACGGGCCAAATCAGGCGCACGGTTTGGCCTTTTCTGTGTTGCCGGGTGTAGCAACGCCGCCTTCTCTGCTGAATATGTACAAAGAACTGGAGCAGGACATTCCTGGCTTCACGCGTCCACAACACGGTTTTCTTGAAAGCTGGGCCACGCAAGGCGTGATGTTATTGAATACCGTATTAACGGTGGAAGCTGGCAAAGCCCACTCTCACGCTCGTTTAGGGTGGGAAACGTTCACTGATAACGTTATCGCGGCGATTAATCAGCATCGTGAAGGGGTGATTTTCCTGCTGTGGGGATCGCACGCGCAGAAGAAAGGCAGCATTATCGACACGCAGCGTCATCATGTATTGAAAGCGCCGCATCCTTCTCCGCTTTCTGCACATCGTGGCTTTTTCGGTAGCAAGCACTTCTCACAGGCCAATGCATTGTTAGTGCAATCAGGCCAAACGCCAATTGATTGGCTGCCGGTACTGCCTTAAAAAAACGGCCGCATCGCGCGGCCGTTTTTTATCATGTATGACAATTAGCTTTTGGCTTTAGTGACCGCCACCATCGCCGGACGCAACAGGCGACCGTTCAACGTATAACCACGTTGCATCACCATCAGCACGTGGTTTGGCGCCATCTCTTCCGATTCAATCATCGACATAGCCTGATGGATTTCCGGATTAAACGGCACATTGGTTTCGCCCACCACTTCCACGCCGAATTTGCGAACGGCACCGATCAGTGATTTCAGCGTCAGCTCGATGCCTTCAATCATTGAAGCCAGTTCAGCGTTCTCTTTATCCGCCACTTCCAGCGCGCGCTCCAGGCTGTCGATTACGGGCAGCAGCTCGTTAGCGAATTTTTCCAGCGCAAATTTATGCGCTTTTTCAACATCCATTTCGGTACGGCGTCGAATGTTTTCAATCTCCGCCTGAGCACGCAGCTGAGCATCACGCACACCGGTTTGCGACACGGCTAATTCTGCTTCCAGTTGCGCGATACGCTCATCACGCGGATCCACCTCAGCGGTTGTCTCTGCGTCCACGTGCTGTTGATCCTGTTGAATTTCGTCTGAGACTTGCTCGTTTGGGGTGTTCTGTTCTTTACTACTCATGAATTTCTCCGCGTTTTGCACATTCATTTCGCTGGTTGGCTTATTATGGGGATCAGTTTGACGGTTTCAAGTGAACCCATCACATTGCCTGGCCGATTTGGCTTATGAGGAACACCCGCTAAATGAACAAACACTTTAACTGCATTGGGATTGTCGGCCATCCGCGTCATCCTACTGCGTTAACCACCCATGAAATGCTCTGGCGCTGGCTAACAGCAAAAGGCTATGAGGTGATCGTTGAGCAACAGATTGCGCGCGAACTGGATTTGAAAGGGGTTGAAACCGGCAGCCTGGCTGATATCGGTCAACGTGCCGATTTAGCCGTGGTGGTTGGCGGGGATGGCAATATGCTGGGCGCAGCGCGCGTGCTGGCACGTTATGACATCAAGGTGATCGGAATTAACCGCGGTAATCTCGGTTTTCTCACCGACCTCGATCCCGATAATGCGCAGCAGCAGCTGGATGATGTGCTGGAAGGCGAATATTTTGTGGAGAGCCGCTTTTTACTGGAAGCGCAGGTGTGCAAACAAGATTGCTCGCCGCGCATTGGTAGCGCCATCAACGAAGTGGTTCTGCATCCGGGAAAAGTTGCGCATATGATTGAATTCGAGGTGTATATCGATGATGTCTTTGCTTTTTCACAGCGCTCGGACGGCTTAATCATCTCCACGCCCACCGGTTCCACGGCGTATTCGCTATCGGCAGGCGGCCCCATTTTAACGCCGTCGCTGGACGCAATAACGCTGGTGCCGATGTTCCCGCACACGCTTTCAGCGCGTCCGTTAGTAATAAACAGCAGCAGTACTATTCGCCTGCGCTTCTCTTCACTGCGTAGTGATTTAGAAATTAGTTGTGATAGCCAAATTGCCCTGCCCATTCAGGAAGGTGAAGATGTGTTGATTCGCCGCAGCGCCAATCACCTCAATCTCATACACCCTAAAAATTACAACTATTTTAATACGTTAAGCTCAAAGCTGGGCTGGTCTAAAAAATTGTTCTGAAAATCACCCCAAGCTACTTTACTGTATAAAAAACCAGTTTATACTGTATGTAAATCCATATCTGTTTTTACATACAGGTGATGCTATGTTGGCACAATTGACCATCAGTAACTTTGCTATCGTTCGTGAGCTGGAGATCGACTTTCATCGTGGTATGACAGCGATTACAGGTGAAACTGGCGCGGGTAAATCCATCGCTATTGATGCATTGGGCCTGTGTCTGGGCGGACGTGCGGAAGCAGATATGGTGCGTCAAGGTGCCAACCGCGCCGATATTTGTGCGCGTTTTAATCTCAAAGCATCGCCTTCGGCGCAGCGCTGGTTGGTCGAAAATCAGTTGGATGAAGGCAGCGAATGTTTGCTGCGCCGCGTAATCAGCGCCGATGGCCGCTCGCGCGGCTTTATCAATGGCACGTCCGTGCCGCTGTCGCAACTGCGTGAATTGGGTCAATTGCTGATTCAAATTCACGGTCAGCATGCGCATCAACTGCTGCTCAAATCCGATCACCAAAAACACCTGCTGGATGCGTATGCCGCTCACGATGATGTGCTTGTTAACATGCGCCAACACTATCAGCGCTGGCATCAGAGCTGCCGCGCATTGGCTCAGCATCAGCAATTATCGCAGGAGCGAGAAGCACGTCGCGAGTTGCTGCAATACCAGTTGAAAGAACTTAACGATTTTGCGCCACAGCCCGGCGAGTTTGAACAAATCGATGAAGAGTACAAACGCCTCGCTAATAGCGGACAGCTGTTATCAACCAGTCAGCAAGCCCTGCAAATCCTTGCCGATGGCGATGACACCAATTTGCAAAGCCTGCTGTACAGCGCGCGCAATATGCTCGGTGAGTTGCTGACGCTGGATGACAAAGTTAGCGGCGTGTTTAATCTGTTGGAAGAAGCGGCGATTCAATTGAGTGAAGCCAGCGATGAGTTGCGCCACTATTGCGAACGCTTGGATCTTGATCCAAACCGTATGTATGAACTTGAGCAGCGCCTGTCACGTCAAATTGCGCTGTCGCGTAAGCACCACGTTTCGCCAGAAACGTTGCCGGTGCTTTATCAGCAGCTGTTGGATGAAGCCGAGCTGTTATCGCAGCAAGAAAGCGATCAAGAAACCTTGCAAGCTGAAGTCGGTGCGCATCATCAATCCGCACTGGCTTGCGCGGAGAAGTTGCACCAGCTGCGTGAACGCGCTGCACATGAACTCAGCCAGCTGATTACGCAGAGCATGCGCACGCTTTCTATGCCGCATGGTCAGTTTGAGATGGTGTTGGAGTTCAATGCTGACCATCTTACCGCAGAAGGCGCCACGCGCATTGAGTTCCGGGTCACCACCAACCCAGGACAACCGCTGCAACCGCTCGGTAAAGTGGCTTCAGGTGGTGAACTGTCGCGCATCGCCTTAGCGATTCAGGTTATCACCGCACAGAAAATGGAAACGCCAGCGATGATTTTCGATGAGGTGGATGTCGGTATCAGCGGTCCAACAGCCGCAGTAGTTGGGCAAATGCTGCGTCAGCTGGGCGAATCTACACAGGTAATGTGCGTCACGCATTTGCCACAGGTTGCTGGCTGTGGACATCAACACTTCTTTGTGAGTAAAGAAACCGATGGCGCGATGACTGAAACACATATGCAACCGCTCGATAAACGTGCTCGACTGCAAGAACTGGCACGTCTGCTCGGCGGCAGCGAAGTCACCCGTAATACCCTGGCAAACGCTAAAGAACTTTTAGCGGCCTGATACCGCACTTTTTTCTGGCTCGATGGTCATATGCTTGCTCTGTAAAGGTTTCAAATAACGGTAAGGTTGATTATCATCGGCATCTAATGACGATGAAATTAAGCCTGCCGTATGCAGAGCTCAGAATTTGATGGCAACAAAACAACCTGCTGAAAGGTGTTTGGCCCCAGAAAAGGAATGTATAGATGCGCTGTAAAACGCTGACTGCTGCGGCAGTGGTAATGTTGATGATGACCGCAGGATGTTCCACCCTTGAGCGCGTTGTGTATCGTCCTGACATCAATCAGGGAAACTACCTGGTAGCAAACGATGTCTCGAAGATTCATAACGGCATGACGCAGCAGCAGGTTGCCTACACACTTGGTACGCCAATGATGCACGACCCGTTTGGTAGCAACGTTTGGTATTACGTGTTCCGCCAGGAACCTGGTCATGAAGGCGTGAAGCAACAAACGCTGACGCTAACTTTCGATAGCAATGGAACCTTGACCAACATCGATAACAAACCGAAACTCGCTGGTAAAGAAGGCTGAGAGATAGTTAATAAAAAAGGCGCTTAGGCGCCTTTTTTAATTTCTTTTTTTTGTTTATTTACTGCCGGAACGTTCTGCGCGCTGACGTCGTAACTCTTTAGGATCGGCGATGAGTGGACGATAAATTTCCACGCGGTCGCCATCTTGTAAGACATCACCTAACTTAACAGGGCGGCTGAATACGCCCACTTTGTTACTGCTTAAATCAATATCCTTACGCAGTGACAACAAGCCTGAAGCTTTAATAGCCTGCTCCACCGTTGCGCCTTCATCCAGCGTCACTGAACGTAGATACTGCTTATCCGGCAGCGCATACACAACTTCAACACTGATTTCAGGCACGATAAACCTCTTTCGCGCGCTGACTGAATGCTTGCACCATGCTGTTGGCCAGTTCTTTAAAGATGCGACCAAACGCCATTTCAACCAGCATATTGGTGAACTCAAAATCGAGGCTCAACTCAACCTTACAGGCATCATCACCTAAGGAAGTGAAATGCCACCCGCCAGTCAGTTTGCGAAATGGGCCATCAACCAGCTGCATTAAAATGCTTTGATTGCTGATCAACGTGTTGCGCGTAGTAAATGTCTTACTGATACCAGCTTTAGAGACATCAACTGCCGCCGTCATTTGATCTCCGCTATTTTCAAGCACGCGGCTGCCGGTGCAGCCCGGAAGAAACTCTGGATAAGCATCCACGTCATTCACGAGCCGGTACATCTGCTCAGCGCTATAAGGCACCAACGCTGAACGGCTAATCTGGGCCATAATGGTTCCTGTTCGTCACAAAACCGTTGAATAATACCATTTTCGGTAACCAAACAAAAATTCACGGGTTTGCCAGCTGTGCTAAAATGGACTGTTTTTACCGCCCCGCAGGACTGGGGATGCGCCCACAAACTGAGTAATGTAGACTACGCCGCACTATGACAAAGAAAAAAGTTAACAAACCCGGTTCAGCCACTATTGCCCTCAACAAACGCGCCCGTCACGAATACTTCATCGAAGAAGAGTTCGAAGCTGGGTTGTCGTTGCAAGGATGGGAAGTAAAATCACTCCGCGCCGGTAAAGCCAATATCAGCGATAGCTATATTTTGTTGCGCGATGGTGAAGCCTATTTGTTTGGCTCCACCTTCCAGCCGCTTGCCGTTGCTTCTACACACGTGGTGTGCGATCCAACGCGCAGCCGTAAACTTCTGTTGAAACAACGCGAACTTGATTCCCTTTACGGTCGAGTTAACCGTGAAGGTTTCACCGTGGTGGCATTATCGATGTACTGGAAAAATGCCTGGGCTAAGCTGAAAATTGGCGTAGCGCGCGGTAAGAAGGAACATGACAAGCGTGATGACGTCAAAGAGCGCGAGTGGAAGATGGATAAAGCGCGTATTATGAAAAATTCCAAGCGTTAAGCGCTGGATTCAATAGTCATCTTACTGTAGTATAAGAAGTTCTGGGGCTGATTCTGGACTCGACGGGATTGTGAAGCCTTAGGAGCATGC
>CBIFUL010000024.1:0-57654 GCA_966185695.1 uncultured Pantoea sp.
GAGTGCCCACACAGATTGTCTGATAAATTGTTAAAGAGCAGTGCCGCGATTTCTCTAGCGGCGCGGGATGCGTATATTACGCCTTCCGCATTTTCAGTCAAGCATTTATTTTTGCTTTTCTGAAGGTTGCCGTTAAGGCCACCTCCTGAACACTTCGCTTCGTAAGCCGTTGTTCCGTGTCAGTGGAGGCGCAGTATAGGGATTTCTTCGGGGCTGACAAGCGCTAATTTCAATTTAATTTCCGAGTGCTGATTTTTTCGGCGAAACGGCTTCAAACTGCCAGTTTTTCCAACAATGGAAAGCCATAACGCTGCAAAACCGGTGATAATTTCGCCACCTCATCGTCCAGACGCGTACAGAACGCCAGATTCTGATCAGAGGAAACTGCATGCGGCGCTTCATGCTCTAATAGCCAAACGGTGCGACGCGCAATTGCCGCGCCCGAATCGACCAGCCGCGTGCCTTCCGGCATCACTAACTGCAGCTCATCACGTAATAAAGGGAAATGCGTACATCCCAATACGACGGTGTCTGGCGGTTCTTTCATGCGTAGCCAAGGTTGCACCGCGTGACGCACATCAGCCAAATCGACCTCTTGACCATGCAGTTTCGCTTCTGCAAGTTCAACCAGCTCGGCGGAACCCAGCATTTCGATTTTGCATTCACGCGCAAACTGCGCCACCAGCGCATGAGTATAAGGACGCTTCACCGTGCCGCGCGTCGCCAGCAATCCCACCACGCCATTACGGGTGAGTCGCGCAGCGGGTTTGATAGCCGGCACCACGCCCACGACGGGGAAGTCAAAGCGTTCACGCAGCGCAGGTAAAGAGACGGTACTGGCCGAGTTGCAGGCGATGATCACTAATGCCAGCGGAAAACGCTGCGTAATCGCCGTCACCACCGCCACTACGCGCTCGACAATATAGTCTTCTGATTTTTCGCCGTACGGGAAACCTTCATTATCGAAGGCATAGAGATAATGTAGGTTCGGCAGCAGTTGCCGAACCTCATCATAGACAGAAAGCCCGCCGACGCCGGAATCAAATACCAGCACGGACGGACGCAGATCAGAAGCTGTAGCTGGCGCTGAGGTAATACTCCGTTCCTGGAGTGGGATAGCCATACGCTGTCTCATAATCTTTATCGAACAGGTTGGCGATTCTACCACGAACGGTGAGCTGCGATGTGACCGGATACGACACTGCGAGATCTACTGTGCTGTAACTTGGTAAACGACGCTGCACGCTTGAATACACGCTGGTGTTATTGTCGTAACGTTTACCGTAATACTGGTAAATCACATCAACATCAAACTCATAAAGCGTCATACCTAATTGATATTTAGCCTGCTCACGCGCTCGGCGTGCCAGCGTTTCGCCATCCGAGTCACGCCGAGCATCCAGATAACCGAGTGTGATTTGATGATGTATGAAGCTGGTGTCGAAATCCGCAGTGGCTTCGATACCTTTTAAAGTAACGGCTTGTTCATTGTAATAGCCTCCCTCAAACGTCACGGGATCAGAAGCATAGGTGATCAGATTACTGACCTTGTTGTGATAAGCCGCAAGACGCCAATTAATGGGTCCACTCAATCCTTCAAGAGCCGCTTCCCACTGTTTCGACTTTTCAGGCGCTAAATCTGGATTTGAACTAATGCCGAAACGCTTCATGCCATGTAGCTGGCCTAACGTGGGTGCCTGGAAGCCAGTGCCATAAGATAATGAGGCTTTATATCCCGGCACAAACTCCCAGCTTGCTGCGGTTTGCCAGGTGCCATGCCGACCAAAGTCTTCGTTATCATCGCCACGGACCGAGCCTTCAAGAGTGACATCACCTAATAATTGTTGTGCTGTGAGGTAAGCTCCGGTGTTGTCCTGCTTATAACCATCAGCCTCACGTGGTGTACCAGCGTAAAGCTGTCCTACTGTATTAAGCTTTTGTTGCTGCCAATCTACGCCCGCGCTGACCAGGCCACGCCCGACCACCAGCGTATTTCCCCACTGCAGATTGCGCTGCTCCATATCATCAAGACTATTGGAATCCGCATAGCGTCCCTCTGCTCCAGCATAGTTATAGATTTTATATTTCTGATAACTGGCGATTAGTTGAGAGGAGTAAGCATCCTGATTAAAACGCAGGCCGGTATCAAAGGAGTGGTTATAGATCTGTTGTTCGTCTTGGCCGCCAACATAACCCGCATCGTAATCCGTATTAGCGGCATATCCATAACCACGAAAGAAGCCTGAGAACGATTCACTGAACTTATGATCTAAGCCAGCCCAAAAAGCTTTATTGCGCCAACCATCGCGATCGCGGTCGGCAGGGGAAGTCGAGTCAGGTTGGACATTGTAGCCATTCGTGGTTTGGTAAGAACCCGCAATCGTTAAGCGCGTTTGATCAGTCACATTTTGATTGATGGCGCCGCTATATTCCTGATAGCCCTTTGAACCGAAGCCAGCAGTGAGCGAATTATGATTATCCGGGTTTTGCGTGATAACGTTCACCACACCGCCAATCGCATCTGCACCATAAACAGCAGAACGCGGTCCACGAATAAACTCAACGCGCTGAATGATTGAAACTGGGATTTGGTTGAAATCGGCCACGCCCGTAATGCCCGGCTTCGCAAAGGGTACGCCGTCTACCAAAATCAGCGTATGGCGAGCCTCTGAACCTCGAACGTACATAGAAGCACTTTGACCAATGCCACCCGTTTGCGCGATGTCCACACCAGGCAAACGCCGCAACACTTCCACCAAGTTTTTCGATTGCCACTTCTCAATCTCATCACGCGTTACCACGGAAGTTGAAGCCAGCACCGAAGAAACTGGCTGTGCGAAGCGGTTAGCGGTAACGATTTGCGTATCATCATTTTGCTGGGCATAGCCAAATTGCGCCCAGAGCGACAGCGCCGTTGCACTGAAGGCAAACAGCGAAGCATGTGTTTTTTTCATTGTTATAGCATCCAAAAGACCAAGCAGGATGCCGCATGACTACAACCAATAGCTCGCGATGGTTGTATGTATTGCGACGTCACACCGGCAGGTCTTCGGGCTCTGAATCATAAATGGCGAAAAACTTCCCATCCGAAAGGACAGTGTTTATTACGGCAATCGCCACGACATTCTTTACCGCTGCGCGTCAGCTCCAGATTCACACTGGATTCCCTTTTAACTCAAGGAGGCCGGCAGGCGCAGTCTACGGTCAAGAAGACCGGAAATCCAGACTTCCAGCCCGCGCGCTTTGCGCGACACTGGACATCAGCAGGTGAATGCCTACAATCGCCCGGCAAGCCAGCTTATTACCAGGATTAAAGATGACACCCGAACAGCTCCCGATTGAACAATATGACGCGCAACTGGCGGAAAAAGTCAGCCGTTTACAGGCTATGATGGTGCCCTTTGCCGCGCCTGATGTGGAGGTGTTCCGCTCACCGGTCAGCCACTATCGTATGCGTGCCGAATTCCGCATCTGGCATGAAGGCGACGATCTGTATCACATCATCTTTGATCAAGAGACCAAGCAGCGCATTCGTGTCGATCAGTTTCCGGCCGCCAGCGAATTGATCAACCAGCTGATGCCCAAGCTGATCGCTGCGCTGCGTGATAACCGCGCGCTACGCTTCAAGCTGTTCCAAATCGATTATCTCTCTACGATGAGCAATCAGATCGTCATCTCGCTGCTCTATCACCGCAAGCTGGAAGCCGACTGGACCGAAGCGGCCAGCGCGCTGCGCGACAGCTTACGCGCTGAAGGCATTGATGTGCAGCTGATTGGCCGCGCCACCAAGACCAAAATCTGCCTCGATCGCGACTATGTGGATGAGCGCTTACCGATCGCCGGTAAAGAGATGATTTATCGCCAGGTCGAGAACAGCTTTACGCAGCCGAATGCGGCGATGAATATTCAGATGCTGGAGTGGGCGCTGGACGTCACGCAAAACTCGCGTGGCGATCTGCTGGAGCTGTATTGCGGCAATGGCAACTTCTCGCTGGCGCTGGCGCGTAACTTCCGCCGCGTGCTGGCAACCGAAATCGCGAAGCCTTCGGTGGCCTCAGCGCAGTACAACATCGCCGTGAATCAAATTGATAACGTGCAGATTATCCGCATGGCCGCTGAAGAGTTTACGCAAGCGATGAACGGCGTACGCCGCTTCAATCGTCTGGAAGGCATCGACCTGAAAAGTTATCAGTGCGAAACCATTTTCGTCGATCCGCCGCGCAGCGGGTTAGATGAGGAAACCGTAAAGATGGTGCAGGCGTATCCGCGCATCCTGTATATCTCCTGCAATCCGCAAACGCTGTGTGATAATCTCGCCACGCTCGCGGCAACGCACGAGGTCACGCGGCTGGCGCTGTTCGACCAATTCCCTTATACCCATCATATGGAGTGCGGCGTGTTACTCACGCGCAAAGCCTAAACAAAACGGGAACCCTGAGGTTCCCGTTTTTGTATTTAGCTTCTGCTTCTGGCGCGGCGGAAGCGCG
Source organism: uncultured Pantoea sp. (assembly GCA_966185695.1). Lineage (GTDB taxonomy): Bacteria > Pseudomonadota > Gammaproteobacteria > Enterobacterales > Enterobacteriaceae > Pantoea. Next base: position 4,488 of record CBIFUL010000024.1, read on the forward strand.
TGGCAATCCAGAACACCAGCGCCACCATCAAAATGGTCGGAATAAAGTTGGAACCGATATCGGGATATTCGGCACGCACCAGCGCGCTATACACCAGAATGCCGAGCAGGAAAAACGCCGCCGCCAGCGAAGGCATGCCATCCGGCATATTACGGTTAAGATAGCGCTGATGCAGAGACCAGGCCGCAAGGCCGAGCGCGATCAGGGGGAAAATCGAAAAGGGGACAAAAGAACTGAATAGCACCGAAAAAGAGCCATTGATGGCCAAACCGGTGATAAATGCCAAGGTTAGCGTTCCTTTATCGCGGGTGTTCTGCTCGATCATTTCATTCTCCTTATCACATTACTCTTCGGGTTTTTCCAGGGTAACCGCCAGGCGTTCTTGCTCACGGCGATACCAGTAATAAGCACCTTTAGCGATCATGCGCAATTGCAGCACCAAACGATCTTCCAGCTTACGACGTTGTTCCACATCGACATCCAGCGCTTCTGCACCGGCGCTGAACACAATGGTCACCATCGCTTCAGCCTGCGCTTCGGTGAAACTGCGCGGCATGCGGTTTTCGATCTCAAGGTAATCCGCCAGTTCAGCAATGAAGTGCTGGATCTCGCGCGCGACTGCGGCACGAAATGCTGCCGAGGTTCCGGAGCGCTCGCGTAGTAAGAGCCGAAAAGCATTGGGATTGTTCCCGATGAATTCCATAAATGTGGAGACCGAGGTCTTAATGATGCTGCCGCCTTTGGCGATGCGCTGGCGCGCCTGACGCATCAGCTGGCGCAGCATCAAGCCGCTTTCATCCACCATCGTCAAACCCAGCTCATCCACGTCTTTGAAGTGACGATAAAACGAGGTAGGTGCAATCCCGGCTTCACGCGCGACTTCACGTAAACTTAGGCTGGCAAAACTCCTTTCTGCACTTAACTGACTGAAAGCTGCTTCAATCAGCGAACGTCGTGTACGTTCTTTCTGTTGCGCCCTGACGCCCATTTTCCCGGCCTTTTGAGTGATCTGGCAGGCACTATAACAAACTTTTCAGCGTACAGTGGCGCAAACTTGTGAACGTCTGTGAACCTCACGCTTTGTCAAAACAGGGCAATTTTCGCTGTTAGAATTCAGAAGTGCGCGGCGAGATGTTAGAATCTCGTTGTAAAAATGTATAAAACTTAGGACGTACTGGTATGCAAAAGTCTTACGATTACGATGCCATTGTGATTGGCTCCGGTCCCGGCGGCGAAGGTGCGGCGATGGGGCTGGTGAAGCAGGGAGCGCGTATTGCAGTGATCGAACGCTACCACAACATCGGCGGCGGTTGTACTCACTGGGGCACCATCCCTTCCAAAGCCTTGCGCCACGCTGTTAGCCGTATTATCGAGTTCAATCAAAACCCGCTTTATAGCGATCACACCCGCCTGCTGCGCTCCTCTTTTGCTGACATTCTGAATCACACTGAAAACGTTATTAGCCAGCAAACCGCGATGCGTCAGGGCTTTTATGAGCGCAACCGCTGTGAGATTTATCAGGGCGATGCCCACTTTGTTGATGCGAACACCATTGAAGTTGAGCAACCCGATGGCACGCGCGAACGCCTGACCGCAGAGAAGTTTGTTATCGCCTGCGGTTCACGTCCGTATCATCCCGCCGACGTCGATTTTACTCACCCGCGCATTTACGATTCCGATTCCATTCTCAACCTGCACCACGAACCTGGCCACGTGATTATTTATGGCGCGGGCGTGATTGGCTGTGAATATGCATCGATCTTCCGCGGTCTTAACGTCAAGGTTGATCTGATCAACACCCGCGATCGCCTGCTGGCGTTCCTTGATCAAGAGATGTCTGATTCGCTGTCATATCACTTCTGGAACAGCGGCGTGGTGATTCGTCACAACGAAGAGTTTGAGAAGATTGAGGGCGTCAGCGATGGCGTGATCATGCATCTCAAATCTGGCAAAAAGGTGAAAGCCGATTGCCTGCTCTACGCGAATGGCCGCACCGGTAACACCGATTCGCTGTCGCTGGAAAATGTCGGATTGGAAGCCGATGGACGCGGCCTGCTGAAAGTGAACAGCATGTATCAAACCGCACAGCCGCACATTTATGCGGTGGGTGACGTGATTGGTTATCCTAGCCTGGCATCTGCCGCTTACGACCAGGGCCGCATTGCCGCGCAGGCGATCATCAAAGGTGAAGCCACCGCGCATCTGATCGAAGACATCCCCACCGGGATTTACACCATTCCGGAGATCAGTTCAGTGGGCAAAACCGAGCAGCAGCTCACCGCAATGAAAATACCTTATGAAGTGGGTCGTGCGCAGTTCAAGCATCTGGCGCGAGCGCAGATTGTCGGTATGCACGTGGGCAGCCTGAAGATTTTGTTCCATCGCGAAACCAAAGAGATATTGGGGATTCACTGCTTTGGCGAGCGTGCGGCGGAGATTATCCATATCGGCCAGGCCATCATGGAGCAGAAGAACGGCGGCAACACGATTGAGTATTTCGTGAATACCACCTTCAACTATCCAACCATGGCCGAAGCCTATCGGGTTGCGGCGTTAAACGGCTTAAACCGCCTGTTTTAACGAGGTGTTCATGTAACCCTGCATGTGGGTTTTGATTGCTTCTGCCAGCTGCTCATAGCGGTTGCGCAGCGGCGATCCTGGACGATACACCAACGCGATGGTGCGCTGCGGCACCGGCTTATAACACGGCAGGTAGCAAACGCCATCGCGCACGCGTTCATTTGGCACCGCCAGCGAAGGCAGCAAGGTAATGCCGCTGCCGGCGGCCACCATGTTACGCAGCGTTTCGAGGCTGGTAGCGCGGAAATGCGTATCTTCATCCGCGCCCGCTTCAAAGCAGAAGCCCATTGCCTGGTCGCGCAAACAGTGACCATCTTCCAGCATCAGCAGTTTTTCACCGGCCAAATCCGACATCGGAACGCGATCGCGATCGCGCCACGGATGATCGGCATACACCGCCAGCGTCATTGGCTCATCAAACAGCGGCACCTCAATAAAGGCTTCGCTCTCTTTCACTAAAGCCAAAATGGCACAATCCAGCTTGCCGCTGTCGAGTTGCGCCAGCAGCTGCTGCGTCTGCGCTTCATGCAGGTACATTTCGAGTTTGGGGAAAGTTTGATGCAGCATCGGAATAATGTGCGGTAACAGATACGGCCCGGTAGTCGGAATCAAGCCAATGTGCAGCGGACCGGACATCGCTTCGCCCTGCTGGCTCGCCATCTCCTTCAACACTTTCACTTCGCGCAGCACGGTGCGCGCCTGATCCACCAGCAGCAATCCTGCTTGAGTAAACAATACCTTACGGCTGGTACGTTCCAGCAGCATCACGCCAAGTTCATCTTCCAGCTTGCGAATCTGTCCACTTAAGGTGGGTTGGCTGACATGACAAGCATCAGCTGCACGCCGGAAATGGCGATGCTCCGCAAGCGAAACCAGATACTCCAGATCACGAATGTTCATTGATATCCTCCAAACCACGATAGCCCGTGGCGATAGATAGGATAGCAATGAACGATTAGCCCTATCAAGCGCCAGCGGGAATAATGCCGCCATTAAATGTGGACGCAGCGCCCAACAAGGAGAAAAAATGTTTGCTAATCAGGAAGGTCAAACAGTACCGCAGGTCGTTTTTCATACGCGCCGCGGCGATCGTTGGGTCGATGTGACTACAGATGAGTTATTTAAAGACAAAACCGTGATTGTGTTTTCTCTGCCCGGTGCTTTCACGCCTACCTGCTCATCCAGCCATTTACCGCGCTATAACGAATTAAGCCGTACCTTCGCGCAGCACGGCGTGGACAGCATTCTGTGTGTGTCCGTCAACGATACGTTCGTGATGAACGCCTGGAAAGCGGAACAGCACGCCGATCACATCACCTTTATTCCTGACGGCAACGGTGATTTCACCCGCGGCATGAATATGTTGGTGGAGAAGAACGATCTCGGCTTTGGCGCGCGTTCATGGCGTTATTCAATGCTGGTACGCAACGGCATCGTGGTGAAGATGTTTGTTGAGCCGGATCGTCCAGGCGACCCGTTTGAAGTGTCCGATGCCGACACCATGCTGCGTTACCTGGCACCTGAACACAAAATGCAGGAATCGGTGGCGGTGTTTACTAAGCCGGGTTGCTCGTTCTGCACCAAAGCGAAACAGCTGTTGATCGATCGCAACATTGCGTTTGAAGAGATTATTCTGGGGCAAGATGCCACCACCGTGAGTCTGCGTGCCGTATCCGGCCGCGCAACGGTGCCGCAGGTGTTTATTGGCGGTCGTCACATCGGCGGCAGCGACGATCTGGAGCAGTACCTGCAATCGGCTTGAAATGAGTCACGAGGTTCGCCGGGATTGGCGGATTTTTTGATGATGTGCCTATAACAATATGTAATTCTGAAGCTAGAGGTTGGCGGGCTACTAAGATAGCCCGCTTTTTTTATGCCTTACGCTAAACGCTTTTTCGCTTCGCCGATGGCAAACGCGACCTGCTGCGGTGCAACGCCGCCCTGCGCATTACGTTTGTCGAGGCAGGATTGCAAGGACAGAATGGGATAAACGTCCTCCTCAATCACCGCGCTGAACTGCTGCAACTGCGCCAAAGTCAGTGCTTCCAGCGCCACACCTTGCTTGATGGCTTCCACCACGGTTTCACCCACAATGTGGTGCGCTTCACGGAATGGTACGCCTTTGGCGACCAGATAATCGGCCAGCTCGGTGGAGTTGGCGTAGCCCTGCTCTGCCGCTTCCTGGCAGCGCGGACGTTTCACCTGAATGCCATCCAACACCAGCGCCGACATATGCAGGCAGTCGAGCCACGTATCCAGCGCGTCGAACAGCCCTTCTTTGTCCTCCTGCATATCTTTGTTGTAGGCCAGCGGCAGACCTTTCAACGTCATCATCATGCCGGTCAGTGCGCCCTGCACGCGACCGCATTTGCCGCGAATCAGCTCCAGCGCATCCGGGTTTTTCTTTTGCGGCATCAGCGAGGAACCCGAGGTGACTTTATCGGACAGCTCAAGGAAGCCTGCTTCACCGGTATTAAAGAAGATCAGATCTTCGGCGAAGCGCGACAAATGCACCATGCCGATGGAGGCATCGGACAGCAGCTCCAGCACGTGATCGCGATCCGACACCGTATCCAGGCTGTTGCGCGTCGCAGAGGCAAAACCTAGCCAGCCCGCCAGCTGCTGGCGATCGATTTCATACGCGGTGCCCGCCAGCGCGCCGCAGCCCAGCGGACTCACGTCGAGGCGTTTCAGCGTATCCTGCAAGCGGCTCTCATCGCGCGCCAGCATCTCAACATAGGCCAAACACCAATGTGCAAACGTCACCGGCTGCGCACGTTGCAGGTGCGTATAACCCGGCATCACCGCGTCCTGATTGGCTTCCGCGGTGGCCACCAGCGCGGATTGCAGCCCGCGCGTGGCATCCAGCAGCAGCGCCACCTGCTCTTTACACCACAGTTTCAGATCGGTGGCGACCTGATCGTTACGGCTACGGCCGGTGTGCAGCTTCTTGCCCAGCGCGCCGACTTTGTCGATCAGCTTGCCCTCCACCCAGCTGTGAATATCCTCTGCATCACTCTGCAGAATCTGCTCTGGGTTGGCGCGCACTTCGGCCAGCAATGCATGCAATGCCGCTTCCAGCTGCTGCTGCTCAGTGCTGCTCAAGACATTCACCGTGACCAGCGCTTTTGACCAGGCCACGGACCCGATGATGTCCTGCTCCGCCAGGCGATAATCAAAACGCAGCGAGTCGTTGAACTGTTTGAACCGTTGGTCTGCTGCCTGCGAAAAACGTCCGCCCCAAAGTGCCATTTTAACTCTCCTGAATGCTGTTATAGAAAGGGCGGCTCGAAGCCGCCCTTGCAAAATGTGTTGCCTGTTGCGGTATTACTTTTTCTGCTCGTTCAGTGCGCGAATGCGTGAAGAGAGCGAGAACAAGCGGATGAAGCCGCCCGCATGGCTGTGATCGTACACTTCGTCTTCGCCGAAGGTGGCGAACTCTTCAGAATAGAGGCTGTTAGCCGAGGTTTTCTGAATCGCAGTAGCGTGGCCTTTATACAGTTGCAGCACCACTTCGCCATTCACCTCTTCAGCCAGGGATTCTGCCGCCGCCTGAATGGATTTACGCAGCGGCGCGAACCAGCGACCATCGTATACTACGTAAGACATTTCATGGCCCAACTGCTCGCGCCATTTGAAGCTATCGCGATCCAGCACCAGCTGCTCAACCGCACGCAGCGCGTTCACCATGATGGTGCCGCCCGGGGTTTCGTAGCAACCGCGCGATTTAATGCCAACCAAACGGTTTTCCACGATGTCGATCCGACCTACGCCGTGTTTTGCACCCAGCACGTTGAGTTTTTCCAGGCACTGGAACGGGCTGAGTTGCTCGCCGTTAACAGCAACAACGCGGCCTTTTTCCACGGTGACGGTGACGTTCTCTGGCTGATCTGGCGCTTCCAGCGGATCAACGGTCCACACCCAGCAATCTTTGTTCGGCGCATTCGCTGGGCTTTCCAGCACGCCGCCTTCGGTTGAGATGTGCCAGGCGTTCTCATCGCGGCTGTAGATTTTTTCCAGCGATGCGGTAGTTGGGATGTTGCGCTCTTTCAGGTAATCCAGCAGCGCTTCACGCGAACGCAGATCCCACTCACGCCAAGGCGCTACCACTTTCAGCTGCGGTGCCAATGCGGTGTAGGTGGTTTCGAAACGCACCTGATCGTTACCTTTACCGGTTGCGCCGTGGCACAGCGCATCCGCGCCGACTTTCAGTGCCAGCTCAACCTGCGCTTTGGCGATAATAGGACGCGCCATTGAGGTGCCAAGCAGATAGGTGCCTTCATACAGCGCGCCGGTTTGCAGCACGGGATAAACGTATTCGCTGATGAACTCTTCACGCAGGTCAGCAACGTGACATTCCGACGCGCCAGATTGCAGCGCTTTTTTCTCAACGCCTTCCAGATCGGCCGGATCCTGACCAATGTTGGCGACAAACGCCACCACTTCACAATCGCCATAATTCTCTTTCAACCAGGGAATGATGGCTGAAGTATCCAAGCCGCCAGAATAGGCCAGAACGATTTTTTTGATGTTTTGCGTGCTCATAACGTAAATCCTTGATTATGCGAGAATCCGGGTGCCAATCGACACGCCGTTGAAAAGGGTTGGCAACTGTTCAGCATGACGCCAGCTGGCGATATCCACCGGACGACCCAGCGTGCGCGCGGCGTCGAGTGCGGCGTTCACTTTCACGATCATGCCATCGGTGATGATGCCCTGCGCGATCAGCTGTTCCGCTTTCTCGGCGGTCATCTCTGCAATGCGCTGCCCTTTGCCGTCGAGAATGCCACTCACGTCAGACAGCAGCACTAAATCAGCGCCAAGGGTAGATGCCAGTGCCGTGGCGGCTTGATCCGCGTTGACGTTCATCAATTCGCCGTGGTCGGTAATCCCAATCGAGCTGATCACCGGCATGTAACCTGCTGCCAGCAAGGTGTTCACCAGCGCGGGATTGCCCGGCGTGGCGTTGCCGACGTGGCCGAGTTCACTGTCAAACTGTTCGACATTCACTAAACCAGCATCGCCGAGGCACAAACCTACCGCGCCAATGCCGTATTTCTTCGCCCACGCCAGCAGCGTTTTATTGGCGGTGCCCGCGAGCGCGCCAGTAATAATGTCAATCTGATCGGCTGGCGTCACGCGCAAACCGTTCTTCTTGTTTACCGGCAGCGCGAGCTTTTTCATCAGCTCGTCCACCAGGCAGCCGCCGCCGTGCACGACGATCAGCGGACGCTGATGTTCATTGCGATACGCCAGCAGTGCATCAAACAGACGCGCCAGCGCTTCTTCGCTATCCAGCAGCACGCCGCCCAGTTTAATGATCAATGGATTCATGGCAGTTTCCGTCGGTTAAATCAGAGACAGCGTTTCGGGGAAGCCGAAACGAATATTCAAGCACTGAACCGCCTGCGAGGAGGCGCCTTTCAGCAGGTTATCTTCGGCGGCCACCACAATCAGGTGTTCGCCCTGCATGGCGAAACCGATGTCGCAGAACGGCAGGCCCACCACCGCTTTCAGCGCCGGAACGCCTTTGTCATACACGCGCACCAGCGGTTTGTCGTGATAGGCGCTGTGGAAGGCAGCGGCGACATCTTGCTGCGTCACGCCCGCTTTCACGCGGCAGGTGGTGGTAGACAAAATGCCACGCGGGAAGCTGCCGAGATGCGGCGTGAATATCACCGGCGTACCGAGATGCGCGACGATTTCAGGATGATGACGATGATTGAACAAACCGTAAGGCTGCAAACTCACTTCACAGAAGCTGGTGCCGACGTTAGCTTTACGCCCTGCGCCGCTCACGCCGCTGGTGGCATTAATCACTGGCCACTGTGCATCGTTAAGCAAACCCGCTTCGACCAGCGGCTTCAATGACAGCTGCGCGGCGGTGGGATAACAACCCGGCACCGCGACCAATTGCGCATCTTTGATGTTGTCATGCTGCCATTCGGCCAGGCCGTAAACCGCTTTATCCAGCCAATCCTGATGCTGATGGCTGAATCCGTAATATTGGGTGTAAAAAGCATCGTCGTTAACGCGGAACGCGCCGGAGAGATCGAACACCACGCAGCCGGCTTTGAGGAATTCCGGGGCCAGATCGTGGCTCACTTCGTGCGCGGTGGCGAGGAACACCACGTCAACTTTATCCGCCCACTCCGCCGCGTCGCTCAGCGGATGCAGCGGCAGATCGACAATGCCTTTCAGCTGCGGATGCAGGTCCGAAAGCAACTTTCCGGCATCCGGGCTTTGCGCTGAAACCGCCAAAGCGGTTATGTTCATATGCGGATGGCGATTCAGGTAGGTGGCAAGCTCTACGCCAGCGTAACCACTGGCACCAACGATCAGCGTATTCAACATCAGGCTGTAACCCTTTTTACAGTCACACGTATCGGGTCGCGGCCTTGCCCCGTTGCCCACGATGCCGTTTGCAGAAGATTTCTCTCTTCACATGCAAGCGACGTTATTGTATTTTTATTCACTATTAATGCATGAATATTGATACATCCTAACCCAAGGACCGTCAACAGTGAAGACAAAATTACCACCTTTTATCGAACTCTACCGCCAGTTGATTGCCACGCCATCAATCAGCGCCACCGACAGCGCGCTGGATCAGAGCAATGAAACTTTAATCAATTTACTTGCCGGTTGGTTCCGCGATATTGGCTTCAGCGTTGAAGTGCAGCCGGTGCCGGGCACGCGCCATAAATTCAACCTGCTGGCGCGCAGCGGCAGCGGTGCGGGCGGCTTGTTATTGGCCGGTCATACCGACACCGTACCCTACGACGATGGCCGCTGGACGCGCGATCCCTTTACCCTTACCGAGCACGACAACAAGCTGTACGGCTTAGGCACCGCCGATATGAAAGGTTTCTTCGCCTTTATTCTGGATGCACTGCGTGACGTTGACGTGACCAAACTCGCCAAGCCGCTTTACATCCTCGCCACCGCCGATGAAGAGACCACCATGGCGGGCGCGAAGTATTTTTCAGAATCGACCCAGCTGCGCCCGGATTGCGCCATTATCGGCGAGCCGACATCGCTGAAACCGGTGCGTGCGCATAAAGGCCATTTGTCACATGCGATCCGTATTCAGGGGCAGTCCGGTCACTCCAGCGATCCCGCACGCGGCGTGAACGCGATTGAGCTAATGCATGAATCCATCACCCAATTGATGCAGCTGCGTAACACACTGAAAGAACGCTATCACCACGATGGCTTTGCGATTCCTTATCCCACCATGAACTTCGGCCATATTCACGGCGGCGATGCGGCCAACCGTATCTGCGCCTGCTGTGAGCTGCATATGGATATCCGTCCGCTGCCGGGCTTAAGCTTAGGCGATTTGGATGGCTTGCTGAACGAGGCGTTAGCGCCGGTGAGCGCACGCTGGCCAGGACGTTTAACGGTGGGCGAGCTGCATCCGCCGATTCCCGGCTACGAATGCCCAGCCGATCATGAATTGGTACAGGTGGTTGAAAAACTGTTGGGCGTGCCAACGGAAGTGGTGAACTATTGCACTGAAGCGCCTTTTATCCAGCAATTGTGCCCAACGCTGGTCTTAGGCCCCGGATCAATCAATCAAGCGCATCAGCCAGACGAGTTTATTGATACCGCATTTATCAAGCCGACTCATGCGCTTATCACGCAGGTTGTGCAGCATTTTTGCCATTGATAGACAATAGATGGGGCATTTCACTGTTAAATCAGCAAATTGCCCCTTCATTGTTCCGCATTTGATAATAAGAATAACTTATCTCGCTTCTCACCAAGCAAATTCTTTGAATTTCCAACATTTAGCTGCACATTTACGTTGATTTAAGGCAATTGACGTACAGGAAGATACGTGGCTAGATAAAAGACGATGTTATGCCCGTTGGGTATAAGAAGTTAATAGAAACGATGAGGGTGTCAGGGTCCAATGAACGAACAATATTCCGCAATGCGAAGTAATGTCAGTATGCTCGGCAAACTGCTCGGGGATACGATTAAGGATGCACTAGGAGAGAACATCCTCGACCAGGTGGAGACCATCCGTAAGCTCTCCAAGTCATCCCGTGCAGGAAATGACACCCATCGTAAGGAACTGCTGACCACGCTGCAAAATCTGTCGAATGACGAATTGCTGCCGGTGGCACGCGCATTTAGCCAGTTCCTGAATCTGACTAACGTCGCCGAGCAGTATCAGACCATCTCGCGCAGCGGCGATGGCGCCAATAATCCTGAACTGCTGAAACAGACTTTTGAACACCTCAAGCAGCAAGACGATCTGAGCGAAGCGGCGATCCGCCAGGCGATTGAATCGCTGTCGCTGGAACTGGTGTTGACTGCGCACCCCACCGAAATCACCCGCCGCACGCTGATTCACATGCTGGGCGAAGTCAACAGCTGCCTGCAGCAGCTCGATCACAGCGATATTTCCGAATACGAGCGCACGCGCATAATGCGTCGTTTGCGTCAGCTGGTGGCACAAGCGTGGCACACCGACGAAATCCGCAAATATCGCCCCACGCCAATCGACGAAGCCAAATGGGGCTTTGCGGTAGTGGAAAACAGTTTGTGGCAAGGCGTGCCTGCCTTTCTGCGTGAGCTGAACGAGCAGGTAGAACAGACCTTCGGCATTACGCTGCCGGTCGATTTCGTGCCGATCAAATTCACCTCATGGATGGGCGGCGACCGCGACGGTAACCCGAACGTCACCGCGCCCATCACCCGCCATGCTATGCAGCTGAGCCGCTGGAAAGCCGCCGACCTGTTTTTGCGCGACATTGGCGTGCTGATTTCTGAGCTGTCGATGTCCGAATGTAGCGATGAAGTGCGCGAGCTGTGCGGCGATCCTGAAGCGCTGGAGCCCTATCGCATGGTGCTCAAGCGCCTGCGCAGCCAGCTGATGACCACGCAAGCCTATTTGGGTCGCCGTCTGAAAGGCGAGCGTCTGCCGCGTCCTGCTGATTTGCTGGTGTCGAACGATCAGCTGTGGGATCCGCTGTTCGCGATTTATCAATCACTGCAACAGTGCGGCATGGGCATCATCGCCAATGGTCAGCTGCTGGATACGCTGCGCCGCGTGAAGTGTTTCGGCGTGCCGCTGGTGCGCATCGATATCCGTCAGGAAAGCACCCGCCATACTGAAGCGATTGCGGAAGTGACGCGCTATCTTGGCCTCGGTGATTATGAAAGCTGGTCAGAAGCCGACAAACAGGCATTCCTGATCCGCGAACTCAATTCCAAACGGCCGCTGCTGCCGCATCAGTGGGAGCCCAGCGATAACACGCGTGAAGTGCTCGATACCTGCAAAGTGGTGGCCGAAGCGCCGCAAGGTTCCATCGCCTCTTATGTGATTTCGATGGCGAAAACGCCTTCGGACGTGCTGGCGGTACATTTGCTGCTGAAAGAAGCCAGCATTCCTTATGCGATGCCGGTGGCGCCGCTGTTTGAAACCCTTGATGACCTGAACAACGCCAACGACGTGATGACGCAGCTGCTGAATATCGATTGGTATCGCGGCTTCATCAACGGCAAACAGATGGTAATGATAGGGTATTCCGACTCGGCGAAAGATGCCGGCGTGATGGCCGCCAGCTGGGCGCAATACGAAGCGCAAGATGCGCTTATCAAAACCTGTGAGAAAGCCGGCATCACCTTAACGCTGTTCCACGGACGCGGCGGTTCCATCGGCCGTGGCGGCGCGCCTGCGCATGCTGCGCTGCTGTCGCAACCGCCGGGCAGCTTGAAAGGCGGCCTGCGCGTAACTGAACAGGGCGAGATGATTCGCTTTAAATACGGTTTGCCAGAAGTCACTATCGCCAGTTTGTCGCTGTATACCGGTGCGATTCTGGAAGCCAACCTGATGCCACCGCCGGAGCCAAAGCCGCAGTGGAAAGAGATCATGAACGAATTGTCCGCCCATTCCTGCGCGATGTATCGCGGCTATGTGCGTGAAAATCCTGACTTCGTGCCGTATTTCCGCTCGGCCACGCCAGAGCAAGAGCTGGGCAAACTGCCGCTCGGCTCACGTCCGGCAAAACGTCGCCCAACTGGCGGTGTAGAGTCGCTGCGTGCCATTCCGTGGATCTTTGCCTGGACGCAAAACCGCTTGATGCTGCCAGCCTGGCTTGGGGCGGGCGCGGCATTACAGAAAGCGATGGAAGAAGGACATCAGAATCAGCTGGAAGCGATGTGCAGCGAATGGCCGTTCTTTGCTACGCGTCTTGGAATGTTGGAGATGGTGTTCTCGAAAGCCGACCTGTGGCTGGCGGAATACTACGATCAACGTTTGGTGGATAAATCATTATGGCCGCTGGGCAAGCAGCTGCGCGATCAGCTGGATGCGGATATCAAAGCGGTGCTGACCATCGCCAACGATGCGCATTTGATGGCGGATCAGCCGTGGATTGCGGAATCCATCGCGCTGCGTAACGTGTATACCGATCCGCTTAACGTGTTGCAGGCTGAACTGCTGCATCGCGCCCGTGCGCAGGAAGCACGCGGTGATGAACCGGATGCGCGCGTTGAACAAGCGCTGATGGTGACGATCGCCGGTGTCGCGGCGGGTATGCGTAATACCGGTTAATCACACGCTAACAACACTGAAAAAGGAGCCGATTGGCTCCTTTTTGTATGGTTTATCGCAGATTATGGTAGCGGCGCAATTTATTGCGCTTCTTTTTGCAACGCACTTGCCTTAAGTTCGCGCGATAAATCGCGCCGCTACCGAATGTGCGAGTGATGAGTTAAATGCTTAACTAAAAAATATTAAGTCATTAATCCCTTTGTTGTGATTTTGGCAACGCAAATCAGCCGCTAATCGGCGGGCGCACACCCAAGGTGTGGCAAATGGCGTAGCTCAACTCAGCGCGGTTCAAGGTATAGAAGTGGAAATCCTTTACGCCTTCGCGCGACAGAATTTTCACCATATCCATCGCGACGCTGGCACCCACCATTTTGCGTGTTTCAGGGTCGTTATCCAGCCCGGCAAACATGGCATTCATCCAGCCCGGCACGCGCACGTTGGTCATGGTGGCAAAGCGTTGCAGCTGCTTGAAGTTAGAAACCGGCAGAATCCCCGGCACGATTTCTACGTCGATGCCGGTCGCCACGCAGCGATCGCGGAAGCGCAAATAGCTTTCGACATCGAAGAAGAATTGGGTGATTGCGCGGTTGGCACCCGCATCGATTTTACGTTTCAGGTTGATCAAATCCGCCTGCGCGCTTTTTGCTTCGGGATGCACTTCCGGATAGGCCGCCACCGAGATATCGAAATCGCCCACCTCTTTCAGCAACGCCACCAAATCTGCGCCGTACATCTCCGGCTTGCCGCCGCCCGGCGGTAAATCACCGCGCAAGGCGACGATATGACGAATGCCGCTGTCCCAGTAATCACGGGCGATGCCGCGCAGTTCATCACGCGTGGCGTCGATGCAGGTTAAGTGCGGTGCCGCTTCCAACCCGGTGCGATCTTTGATGCCTTTAATAATGCTGTGCGTGCGGTCGCGCTCGCCGGAGTTAGCGCCGTAGGTGACAGAAACGAATTTCGGCTTCAGGCTGCTCAATCGATCGATTGAACTCCACAAGGTCTCTTCCATTTCGCTGGTGCGGGGCGGGAAAAACTCAAAAGAGACGTTAATTTGCCCGTTCAGCTCAGCCAGACTCTGGTTCAGCGCTTCGCGCTGATTGGCGTGAAAGAAACTCATCCTAATTACCTCGTCGTCACACAGTGATTATTTTGCGGCCTCTGAACATCCATACGTTTAGACGTCCAGATGCACAAAATGAACGATTAGCGCGCCAGCGTCAACTTAAAATTACTATAGCGGCGTGACAAATATTCAATAAACAGGAAAGGATTTCACGATGAGGAAAGAATTTTCTCTAAATAATTCGAGGTGCAGGACAAAACGCGTTGCGTTTTGAACAGCGCTGGCCCCGAAGGGGTGAGGCCGGAGGCCGAATAATGCGGCAAACGCGTTCATCCCGATGAGCTTACTCAAGTCAGGGATTCGGGTGTACGAGAGCAGCCAACGCATCTGCACCTTGAATTATTACGAGAAGATGCAGACGGCGAAAACCGTCTGCATGGTAAAGCAGGTTACAGCAGCTGAGCGAGGCGATTGAGATCGGATTGCAGCGCACCGGCAGTGACGTCACGCCCCGCGCCTGGCCCGCGGATCACCAGCGGATTATCGCGGTACCAGCGGCTTTCAATAGCGAACACGTTGTCGCACGGCAGCAGCGACGCCAGCGGATGCTCAGGACGCACCGCTTCCACACCCACGCGCGCTTTGCCGTTGGCATCAAAACGCGCCACGTAACGCAGCACCAAGCCCAGCTCCTGCGCCGCTTCCAGACGCTGCACCATCTGCTCGTTCAGCTCATCGGCATTCTCGAAGAAGTGGTCGATGGACTCACCTTTGCTGATGGATGGCACCAGTGATTCAACGCGCACCTGATCCGGTTCGATGTCGTAACCCGCTTCACGCGCCAGAATCACCAGCTTGCGCATCACGTCCTGACCGGACAAGTCCACGCGCGGATCGGGTTCGGTTAAACCTTGCTGCCAGGCTTGATCCACCAATTCGCTAAACGGCACCGTGCCGTCAAACTGCAGGAACAGCCATGAAAGCGTGCCGGAGAAAATCCCGCTGATCGCCAAAATGCTGTCGCCGCTTTCGCGCAGATCGCGCACCGTGTGATTGACCGGCAAGCCCGCGCCCACCGTGGCGTTGTACAGCCAATGACGACCGGTTTTGGCGAAGGCATCGCGCACCTGACGCCAGCTTTGCCCGCTTGCTGCACCGGCGACTTTATTGGCGCTGATAACGTGGAAACCGTGGCTGGCGAAGTCGTGATACTGCTGTGCCAGCGAATCGCTGGCCGTCACGTCCAATACCACCAAATCATCGAATGGGTGCGCGCGCATCCACAGGAACAGCGACTCCTCATCGCGCGCTACCGCTTCGTCGTCAAAGAACGCCAGGGCGCGGCTGGCTTCAAGGCCGTCGTAATTCAGCAGGCTGCGGCTGCTGTCCGCCACGCCCGCCAGCACAAACTCAAAACCGGTGCGCGCCGACAGCGACTCCTGCTCGCGCGCAAACAGCTCCAGCCAACGCGAACCGATATTGCCTTTGCCGAACAGAATCAGGCCGATGCGTTTTTCTGCGCGGAACAGCGATTGATGCAAGCCTTGAATCAGATGTTGGGTTGGGCCAACGCGCAACACCGCCACAATGCTGATGTGATCTTCCGACTGCCAGACAAACTCCACCGGCTGATCTTTAATTTGCTGCCAGAAGCGGTGGCTGTGCAGCGGGTTACGCGTCACGCCCGCGCCCACCAGCGCCACCAGCGCTAAGCCGTCGCGCAGTTGCAGATGGCCCGGCAACGCCGCGTCCTGCAACAGGTTAAAGGCGCTGTTCACCACTTCTGAGGTGTAGCAGAGTTGCAGCAGGCGGCGATCGGGATGGACGCCAATCGCCAGCGGACGCAGCTGCGCGCGCTTCAGCAGCAGATCGATCTCTTTCTGCTGCGTCTTGAAATCGTGATTGTCGGGGATGTGAATCTCCACCAGGCAAACATCATCGTGGCTGGTGACAATACGGGCGCCGGTGCCGGACGCCAGCACGCGTTCAATGCGCGTCGAGCCTTGTTCCGGCTGGTAGCTGCAACGCAGCTGTAAATCGATGTCGCTGTTGGAAACCGGCTGCAAGGTGCGCGTGTGCAGCACCGGTGCCGCTAAACGCGCCAGTTCGCTGGCTTCATCCAGACGCAACAACGGCAGTAAGCAGGCATCTGACACTTTGCGCGGATCGGCGCTATAAACGCCCGCCACGTCACTCCAAATCGTCACGCGACCCACGCCCGCCAATGCACCAATCTGCGTTGCCGAGTAATCCGAGCCGTTACGGCCCAGCAGCACGGTTTCACCGGCGTCGCTGCGGCTGATAAAGCCCGTTACCACTAAACGCTTATGCGGATGCTGCGCCAGCAGCGCCTGCAACAGCGGCCAGGATTTGCCTTCATCAACCTGCGGCTGCGCGGCGCGTTCGGCACGCAGGAAGTCGCGCGCATCCAGCCATGCGGCTTCAATATCCTGCTGGCTCAGCACCGCAGCCATTAATCGCGCCGACCAGATTTCGCCGTGGCCCACCACTTCGGCATAGACCGCATCGGTGATCGCGCCATCAAGCAGCGCCGCCAGTCGTTCTAAATCGCGGATAAAGGCGGCCGTGAGGGTTTCAGCAAATTCAGCAGGCAGCAGCGCAGCGATCAATTCGCTGTGATAACGGCGTAAAGCCTGTTGCACCTGATGCGCAGATAAGCGATCGCTTTGGCTCAGCTTGAGCCAGCTAATCAGCTGATTGGTGGTGCTGCCTGCGGCAGAAACCACCATTAAGTCGCCCGGCTGGCTGTAATCCGCCATGATGCTGGCGACACGCTGATAACAACGCGCATCCGCCAGGCTACTGCCACCAAATTTGTGCAACTGCTTGATCGGCGTTCCCGCGCCCACTGAACTCGTCATCATTACTCCTCGGCTGCGATCCGGAATGCATTATCCAGATCGGCGATTAAATCTTCGTGATCTTCAATTCCAACAGAAATACGCAACAGCGTGTCCGAAATGCCCGCTGCCGCGCGCGCTTCCGCCGACATGCCGGCATGCGTCATGGTGGCAGTATGCGAAATCAAACTCTCCACGCCGCCCAGCGATTCGGCCAGCGTGAACAGCTGGAGCGCTTTGAGGAAACGGCGCAGCCTGGCTTCGTCCGCATCGATTTCGAAACTCAACATCGCGCCAAAACCGCGCTGCTGACGTACCGCAAACTCATGACCGGCATTTTCCGGCAGAGACGGATGATACAATTTTTTCACCAGCGGTTGTTGCTTCAGGTAATCAACTATTGCCAATGCATTGCGTTGCGCCGCGGCAATGCGTGGCGACAAGGTACGCAAGCCACGCAGCAGCAGATAACTATCAAACGCGGCGCCGGTGACACCAATATTATTCGCCCACCATGCCATGTCGGTTGCCATCGCCGCGTCTTTGGAGATTACCGCGCCGGCCACCACATCGGAGTGCCCGTTCAGGTATTTAGTGCACGAATGCACCACCAAATCCGCGCCAAGCGCCAGCGGGTTTTGCAGTGCCGGGCTAAGGAAGGTGTTATCCACCACGCTAATCGCGCCCGCTTCGCGCGCCGCCTGACAAATGCTGGCGATATCCACCACGCGCAGCAGCGGGTTGCTTGGGCTTTCAACCAGCACCAGCTTGGGCTTCTCGGCCAGCGCTGCCGCCAGCGCCGCTTTATCACCTTGATCAACAAACTTAACGCGATAGGCGCCGCGCTTGCTCAAGCTATCGAACAGGCGATAGCTGCCGCCGTAGCAATCGTGTGGCGCGACCAGCAGATCGCCGGGCTTCAGGAACACGGTGGTCACCAGGTGAATCGCCGACATGCCGGTATTGGTTAATACCGCGCCTGCGCCCCCTTCCAGCTCCGCCAACGCGCGTTGCACCACATCACGCGTCGGATTGCCGCGACGCGAATAGTCGTGCGCGCGCGGTTCATTAAAGTCGAGGAAGTTGTAGGTGCTGGAAAGGTGGATCGGTGGGACAACGCAGCCATATTGCTCGTCATCATTCAAACCGCTGCGTACTGCGATGGTTGCCTGTTTGCGCGTCATGGTGCTTACTGTTCCTGAAGAAGAATAAGAAGTGGCAACAGCATAACATTCAACTCATGGACGTCAATACATCTGGACATCTAAATGTCTTTGCGTATAGATTGAGCAAACTGCGAATAACCGCTAAAATTGTCCGTCATCGCCTGGTGTTCCGCGCGCTTCTCTTAAATAAGCGATGCATAAGCATAAAACCGCTGGTTTAAGCGGTCAGGCATCGAAAAATCGGGCATAATCAACCTATTTCCCCATATTCAACTTTTATGATTAAGGTAACTCATGGCTGAATGGAACGGCGAATATATCAGCCCTTACGCTGAACACGGCAAGAAGAGCGAGCAGGTTAAGAAAATTACCGTTTCTATCCCGCTGAAAGTGCTGAAGATTTTAACGGATGAGCGTACCCGCCGTCAGGTGAACAACCTGCGTCACGCCACGAATAGCGAATTATTGTGCGAAGCCTTTTTGCATGCTTTCACCGGGCAGCCGCTGCCGAATGATGTTGATCTGCGTAAAGAACGCAGCGATGAAATTCCGGAAGAAGCGAAGCAGATAATGCGAGAAATGGGCATCGATCCCGATACCTGGGAATACTGAAGCCAGAAACAAAAAAACCCAGCCGAGGCTGGGTTTTTTCTTCTACCGAATCCGCAGATTCCGCAGCAAAAAATCTTATTTCTTGCTGGTTGGCACGCTGAAACGCTTGTTGAAGCGATCTACACGGCCACCGGTGTCAACTACGCGCTGCTTACCAGTGTAGAACGGGTGGCATTTGCCGCACACGTCCAGGTTCAGGCTACCGGTCAGAGTTGAACGGGTGTTGATCACGTTACCGCAAGAGCAGTTGATGGTGACTGCTTCGTACTTAGGGTGAATACCTTGTTTCATGGGAGAACCTCATAAAAGGCCGTGTCGCTCTCCGTGCCAGACTCTGTCTGCACAGCACCACACGCGGTTGAACATTAAGTGTATGCTTTGACAAGCTATCTCATCAAAGGCGGCATAGTATACAGAATTTGACCGCATCAGGCAAATAGCCTTGTGGATATCCGCTGCTCTTATCTGCGTGTACACTACTTCTCCTTATTACAGAACCGGATAGAGATCGTCATGCCCGTTGTTCAGGTTGCCCTGCCCGTTCCGCTGCCTCGTCTGTTTGATTACCTGCTGCCTGCCGATGTGCCGCAGCCGGTAGCGGGCGCACGCGTGAACGTGCCGTTTGGCAATCGCAAAATGATTGGCATTGTCGTTGGCACGCGCGAAACCAGCGAACTGCCGCTCGCACAGTTGAAACCCATCGACAGCGTGCTCGACGCGGCCAGCCTGTTCTCTCCCGCGCTGTGGCGCATCCTGAATTGGGCGGCGCACTATTACCATTCGCCGCTTGGCGAAGTGTTGAGTCACGCGCTGCCGGTGCTGCTACGCCAGGGTAAACCGGCGCAGGAAGCGCCGCTGTGGCAATGGAGAGTGAATGATGCGGGACGCGAAGTGGCGATCGAAAGCCTGAAGCGCGCGCCGAAGCAGCAGCAAGCGCTGGCGGCGCTGCGTCAGCGTCCGCTGTATCGCCATCAGGTGGGCGAGATGGATTTCACCGATGCCGCGCTGCAAGCCATTCGCGCCAAAGGCTTATGCGATCTGCGTGAGCACCAGCCACAAATGCATGATTGGCGCACCACCTTTGCCGTGAAAGGTGAACGCCTGCGGCTAAATACCGATCAGGCCATGGCGGTCGGCGCGATGCGCAGCGAAGACGATCGCTACGCCGCGTGGCTGCTGGCGGG
This sequence comes from uncultured Pantoea sp., assembly GCA_966185695.1. Taxonomy (GTDB): domain Bacteria; phylum Pseudomonadota; class Gammaproteobacteria; order Enterobacterales; family Enterobacteriaceae; genus Pantoea. Next base: position 24,527 of record CBIFUL010000024.1, read on the forward strand.
TATCACCGGTTCCGGTAAAACCGAAGTCTATTTAAGCGTGCTGGAAAACGTACTGGCGCGCGGCAAGCAGGCGCTGGTGCTGGTGCCAGAAATCGGCCTGACGCCACAAACTATCGCCCGCTTCCGTGAGCGCTTCGACGCGCCCATCGATGTACTGCACTCCGCGCTAAACGATAGCGAACGCCTTGCGGTGTGGCTGCGCGCGCGCAGCGGCGAAACCGCCATCGTCATCGGCACGCGTTCAGCGATCTTCACGCCGTTGGCACGTCCAGGCGTGATCATTATTGATGAAGAGCACGACAGCTCGTACAAACAGCAGGAGGGTTGGCGCTATCAGGCGCGTGATTTAGCGGTGTTTCGTGCTCATGAAGAAAATATTCCGATTGTCATGGGGTCGGCGACGCCAGCGCTGGAAACGCTGCACAACGTGCGCGTCGGCAAATATCGTCGGCTCGATCTGACTAAGCGCGCGGGCAATGCGAAACCGGCGTTACAGCAATTAATCGATCTTAAAGGCCAGCAGCTGAAAGGCGGCCTTGCCCCGGCGCTGCTGGGCAAAATGCGTCAACATTTGCAGGCCGACAATCAGGTACTGCTGTTCCTGAACCGGCGCGGATTCTCCCCGGCATTGATGTGCCACGATTGCGGCTGGCTGGCGGAGTGCCAGCGCTGCGACAGTTACTACACGCTGCACCAGCATCATCGCCAATTGCGCTGCCACCACTGCGGCAGCCAACGTCCACTGCCGCATCAATGTCCGGGCTGCGGCTCAACGCATTTGATGCCGGTTGGCGTGGGCACCGAGCAGCTGGAACAGCAGCTCACCACCCTGTTCCCCGGCGTGCCGGTGTCGCGTATTGATCGCGATACCACCAGCCGTAAAGGCGCTTTAGAGCAGCATCTGGCTGATGTGCATCGCGGCGGCGCGCGTATTTTGGTGGGCACACAAATGCTGGCGAAAGGTCATCACTTCCCGGATGTGACGCTGGTTTCCTTGCTGGATGTGGATGGCGCGCTGTTTTCCGCCGATTTCCGCGCTGCCGAACGTTTTGCTCAGCTCTATACGCAAGTAGCTGGCCGCGCGGGACGCGCAGGCAAACAGGGCGAAGTGCTGCTGCAAACCCACCATCCTGAACACCCTTTATTGCAAACCTTACTGCATCGCGGTTATCTGGCCTTTGCCGAACAAACGCTGCTGGAGCGCCAATCGGTGCAGCTGCCGCCGTGGACCAGCCATGCGCTGTTCCGCGCGGAAGATTTAGATAATCAGCAGGCGGCGGAATTTCTGATGCAGCTGCGCAATCTGTTGGAAGCCAGCCCGCTTAAAGATGAGGCGCTGTGGTTAATGGGGCCGATTCCGGCGTTGGCACCCAAACGCAGCGGGCGCTGGCGCTGGCAATTGCTGTTGCAGCACTCGTCCCGCAAGCGCCTGCAACAGCTGTTAAGCGGATCGCTGCCGCTGGTGTCAACCTTGCCGGCAGCGCGTAAGGTGAAATGGACGCTGGATATCGATCCTACGGAGAGTTAAGCCGCGCCGCATCTGCGAGCCGGATCGAAAAAAGTCGCACAAGTCACACTTTTTATGCAAATTAAGTAACAACCTGGCACGACGTTCGGTTAACAATAGTGTCCGACCCGGCTAAAGCCCGGCAATGTTTGAAAATCAATGCGCTGTACCGCGTCAGGAGCAATACGTTGGACCAGAAGCCACCCTCAACCGCCGCCACCATGAAAGACGTGGCCGAGAAAGCGGGCGTTTCCACCGCCACGGTTTCGCGTGCGTTGATGAATCCAGAAAAAGTGTCCGCTGCCACCCGGCAGAAAGTAGAACAAGCGGTGATTGCCGTGGGCTACGCGCCGCACGGTTTAGCGCGCAACGCCAAGCGCGGTGAAACGCTGACCATTCTGGTGATTGTGCCGGACATCTGCGATCCCTTCTTTAGTGAAATCATTCGTGGCGTGGAAGTGACCGCCGCGCAAGAGGGGTATCTGGTGCTGATTGGCGATTGCGCGCATCAGGATCAGCAGGAAAAAACCTTCATGAATCTGATGCTGACGCGTCAAATTGACGGCATGGTACTGTTGGGTTCGCAGCTGCCGTTTGATGCGGGCATTGAAGATCAGCGCAATTTGCCGCCGATGGTGATGGGTAATGAATTCGCCCCGGAAATGGCGCTGCCAACGGTGCATATTGATAACCTTACCGCTGCCTTCGAAGCGGTGAATCATCTGCTGCAACTTGGCCATCGCCAGATTGCTTGTATCACCGGGCCAGAACACATACCGCTCAGCCAGTATCGTTTGCAGGGCTATATTCAGGCGCTGCGCCGCAGCAGCATTGCCATTGATCCCACGATGATTGTTCACGGTGATTTCACCTTTGAAGCCGGTGCGAATGCCTTGAAGCAGCTGATGAGCCTGCCGCAGCCGCCGAAAGCGATTTTCTGCCACAGCGATTTAATGGCGCTTGGCGCGATGAATCAGGCGCGCAAACTCGGTATGCGCATTCCGCAGGATCTGTCCGTGGTGGGTTTTGATGATATCGAGCTGGCGCAATATTACGACCCGCCGCTGACTACCGTGGCGCAGCCGCGCTTTGCCATTGGCCGCGAGGCGATGTTGCTGCTGCTGGATGAGCTGCAAGGCAAGCGTGTTAACAATGGTTCGCGCCTGCTGGATGCAGAGTTACGCGTGCGCGGCAGCACAGCACCCGCGACAAAACGCGAAAAATAGCCGCTTTTGTCCTGCATTTTCAGGCGATTCTGAAGGCAGACTGTGCTGGTCAAACTTCAAGCCCTTGCGTAACATGGCGCATTCGTTGCCGGGCAATTAACACTCTATTCACACCGTCGCGGTTTTGTTGGCGGGTTTTCGCCCATTGGCATTTTTTTGAAGGGTATTAGAACGAAAGTGGCACAGAAAGATTATGTAGGCCGCGGGCGTTCAACAGGGACGCGTCGCAAAAAACCGGCCAGCCGCAGCAAGAAAAGCAAAGGCGGTTCGGGCACTTCCAAGTTGATGGTGGTACTGGCCGTGGCGGTATTAGTCACCTTTGCCGGTGGTTTATGGTTCATCTCACACCATAAGAAAGAAGAGACCGAGGTGATTCCGAATCATAAAGCCAACGGCAACGGTTTACCGCCGAAGCCAGAAGAGCGCTGGAAATACATCAAAGAGCTGGAAAATCGCCAAATTACCGTGCCAACGCCGACTGAACCTTCGGCGGGCGGCGGCGTGCAATCGCAAACGCAGCTCACCGATGAGCAGCGCCAACTGTTGGATCAGATGCAGGCCGATATGCGCCAGCAGCCCACGCAGCTGAACGAAGTACCGTGGAACGAGCAAACCCCCGCACAGCGTCAGCAAACCTTGCAGCGCCAGCAGCAGGTGCAGCAACAGCAGCAATTGCAGCGTCAACAGCAGTTACAGCAGCAGCAGGCGCAGCGTCAGTTACAGCAACAGCAACAGCAAGCCGCGCGTCAGCAACAGGCCGCACCTATCACCCGCGAACCCGCGCAGCAGTCAAAACCGCAGGAAACCGCCAAGGCAAAGGCGGAAGAGAAAGCGGCGTCGCAGCGCTATATGGTGCAGTGTGGTTCATTTAAGGGTACCGATCAGGCGGAATCCGTGCGCGCTGGTTTGGCGTTTGAAGGTTTCGAGAGCCGCATCACCACCGGCGGCGGTTGGAATCGCGTAGTCATTGGGCCGTTCAAAGATCGCAGCAGCGCCGACAGCACCGTGAAACGCCTGCACAGCTCCGGCCACAGCAGCTGCATTCCCCTCGCTATCCCCTAATGTCTTGACGTCGCCGCAGGGCGACGTCACAGATAGCAGATTAATCTGGGGTTGAAAGCCTCTAATCCTGCCCCATATCAAGTTGCATGATACTCCGCGCCCACCGCGCGGCGTTCCTTTTCCACTGCAACAAGGGGTCTGCCCGTGACAACAATAGTAAGTGTACGACGCAACGGTCAGGTAGTGATTGGCGGTGATGGCCAGGCTACGCTCGGCAATACCGTAATGAAAGGCAACGTGAAGAAAGTGCGTCGTCTCTACAACGACAAAGTGATCGCCGGTTTTGCAGGCGGTACAGCAGATGCCTTCACCTTATTTGAACTGTTCGAGCGCAAGCTGGAGATGCACCAGGGTCATCTGGTGAAAGCGGCGGTTGAACTGGCGAAAGATTGGCGCACTGACCGCATGCTGCGCCGCCTCGAAGCGCTGTTGGCGGTTGCCGATGAGCACTCCTCGCTGATCATCAGCGGCAACGGCGATGTGATTCAGCCAGAAAACGACCTGATTGCTATCGGTTCAGGTGGTCCTTATGCACAAGCCGCAGCACGCGCGCTGCTCGAGAACACCGACATTGGTGCGCACGATATCGTAGAGAAGGCGCTGAACATCGCCGGCGATATCTGCATTTACACCAACCACAACATCAACTTCGAAGCATTACCGTCTAAGGCTAAGGGTTAAACATATGTCTGAGATGACTCCCCGCGAGATTGTCAGCGAACTCAACCGCTTCATCATTGGTCAGGATGGCGCGAAAAAAGCCGTCGCCATTGCCCTGCGTAACCGCTGGCGCCGCATGCAGCTTGATGAAGAGCTGCGTCATGAAGTCACACCGAAAAACATTCTGATGATTGGCCCAACCGGCGTCGGTAAAACCGAAATCGCGCGTCGTCTGGCAAAACTGGCCAACGCGCCTTTCATCAAAGTGGAAGCCACCAAATTCACTGAAGTGGGCTACGTCGGTAAAGAAGTCGATTCCATCATTCGCGATCTCACGGATTCCGCCATCAAAATGGTGCGTAGCCAGGCGATCGAGAAGAATAAATACCGCGCCGAAGAGATGGCGGAAGAGCGCATTCTTGATGTGTTGATCCCGCCAGCGAAAAACAATTGGGGCCAGGCGGAGCAAGCGTCTGAACCTTCTGCGGCGCGTCAGAGCTTCCGCAAGAAGCTGCGCGAAGGCCAGCTGGATGACAAAGAGATCGAAATCGATTTAGCGGCGTCAGCGGCAGGCGTGGAAATCATGGCGCCTCCGGGCATGGAAGAGATGACCAGTCAGTTGCAGTCGATGTTCCAGAACCTCGGCGGCCAGAAGCAAAAAGCGCGCAAGCTGAAAATCAAAGAAGCCATGAAGCTGCTGATTGAAGAAGAAGCCGCCAAGTTGGTGAACCCTGAAGAGTTGAAGCAGGATGCCATCGAAGCGGTTGAACAGCACGGCATCGTGTTCATCGATGAAATCGATAAAATCTGTAAGCGCGGCGGGCAAAATGCCGGCGGCCCGGACGTGTCACGCGAAGGCGTGCAGCGCGACCTGCTGCCGTTGGTTGAAGGCTGCACCGTGTCGACCAAGCACGGCATGGTGAAAACCGATCACATTCTGTTTATCGCTTCTGGTGCGTTCCAGGTTGCCAGCCCATCGGATCTGATCCCTGAGCTGCAGGGCCGCTTGCCGATTCGCGTTGAGCTGCAAGCGCTGACCGTGAACGACTTCGAGCGTATTCTCACCGAGCCAAACGCGTCCGTTACCGTGCAGTACAAAGCGCTGATGGGCACCGAAGGCGTGAACGTGGATTTCACCGAAGATGGCATCCGTCGTATCGCAGAAGCGGCGTGGCAGGTCAACGAAACCACCGAAAACATTGGTGCGCGTCGTCTGCACACCGTGCTGGAGCGTTTGATGGAGGAGATCTCCTATGACGCCAGCGATCGTAACGGCGAGTCGATTACCATCGACGCCGATTACGTTGGTAAGCATCTGGATGAGCTGGTGGCCGACGAAGATCTCAGCCGCTTCATTCTGTAAACCTGCGGCACCACATCTTCTGCCCGGCCATCGTGCCGGGCTTTTTTTTACGCAGGATATTGATGCCACGCTTTTTTTTACCCTTGATGATTTTGCCAACAATCGTCAGATAGCGATATACTTAGCGTTCCTGCGGCAAACAGACGATATCCTCATGAAATACGATACTTCCGAACTCTGTGACATCTACCATGAAGAAGTGAATGTGGTTGAACCGCTCTTCTCTAACTTTGGCGGCCGCACCTCATTTGGTGGTCAAATCACCACCGTAAAATGCTTCGAAGACAACGGCTTACTCTATGATTTACTGGAAGAGAATGGTCGCGGTCGCGTGCTGCTGGTGGATGGCGGCGGTTCTGTGCGTCGCGCGCTGGTCGATGCGCAATTAGCGGCGCTGGCGGCGCAAAACGAGTGGGAAGGCATTGTGGTGTACGGTTCCGTACGCCAGGTGGACGATCTGGAAGAGTTAGAAATCGGTATTCAGGCGATTGCCGCAATTCCGGTTGGCGCAGCGGGTGAAGGCGTGGGCGAAAGCGATGTCCGCGTGAATTTTGGCGGCGTGACCTTCTTCTCTGGCGACCATTTGTATGCCGATAACACTGGCATCATCCTGTCTGAAGACGCACTCGACATCGAGTAAGCCGCAACAAAAACGGGTGCCGCGGCACCCGTCGGTTCAAGCGCGAAGACTTAAACCTCTTCCATTTTTCCCAGCAGTGCACGCAAACGCTCCTGCCAAACATGCTGCTCTTCTTTCAGATGCTGATTCTCGCGTACCAGCGCATCCTGGTTGCCGGAAGCCTGGCTGACTTCGTTTTTCAGCGTGCTGTTTTGCTCTTTCAGCTCTTCGATTTCCATCTGCAGCAGCGTGATGGTATCAATCGCCTGCTGTACTTTCGCTTCCAGTTTCTCGAATACTTCAAATGACATCTTTCTAGCTCTCCTAAATCTCGCAAGGCGTTGATGTGCTGGTGCGTGCCTAACTGCGGTGCGCTCAGCCACGATGACTCGATTGTATGTAGCCACACCCAGCAAGTCCAGTGGCACAAGGCTTGCGCGGGCAGTCTGTAACACTTTTCAGCTTATGCCTAAAAAAACGCGCACCCGCGCGCATCAGTGTGCGCGATCACAGAAAAATGACCAGCAATGCGCCGCGAAAACGCCCTTTAAGAACGTAAAAGACGCGAAAACGCGCATTTTTTTGACGCAGCACACAGTTTTCAATTTCGCTATTTCTCGTTTATGCTCGTTAACGATAAATTCACATCAACCCTACATTAGAGCTGGGCGACTCATGGATGAGAACAAATACTGATAAAATTTAACCTCGCTTCAGGAATGACATTATGAGTCAGACATCGAACACACTAAAAGGTCAGTGCATTGCCGAGTTTCTTGGAACTGGTTTGATCATCTTTTTTGGTGCAGGCTGCGTTGCTGCACTGAAACTGGCCGGTGCAGCATTCGGTCAGTGGGAAATTAGTATCGTCTGGGGTTTAGCCGTTTCAATGGCGGTGTATTTGAGCGCGGGCGTTTCAGGCGCGCATCTCAATCCAGCGGTCACCGTCGCGCTGTGTCTGTTTGCGAATTTTGAAGGTCGTAAAGTGGTGCCGTACATTCTGGCGCAGGTTGCCGGTGCGTTTTGCGCCGCTGCATTGGTTTACGGTCTTTACTACAATCTGTTCTTTGATTACGAAACCAGCCACCAGATGGTGCGCGGCAGCGTAGAAAGCATCGATCTGGCGGGCATCTTCTCGACCTACCCTAACCCGCACATTGGTGTTGGTCAGGCGTTCCTGGTAGAGCTGGTGATTACGGCCGTGTTGATGGCGCTGATCATGGCGCTGACCGATGACGGCAACGGTGTACCGCGTGGTCCAATGGCGCCGCTGTTGATTGGTTTGCTGGTGGCGGTGATTGGTGCATCTATGGGTCCATTGACCGGCTTTGCGCTGAACCCAGCACGTGACTTTGGCCCGAAAGTCTTTGCCTTCATTGCAGGTTGGGGCGACGTCGCCTTCACCGGCGGCAAAGATATCCCTTACTTCCTGGTTCCGATTTTTGGCCCGCTGGTCGGTGCTAGCCTCGGAGCTTTCGGTTACCGCGCACTGATTGGCCGCCATCTGCCCGTTGCTGTCGTGGAAGCTAAAACAGAAAAACCGGTTGCGCGCGCAGAGCAGCGTAAAGCGTAAGTTTCATCGATACATCATCAGGAAAGCACAATGACAACTGATAAAAAATATATTGTCGCGCTCGATCAGGGCACAACCAGTTCACGTGCCGTGGTTCTGGATCATGACGCCAACATCGTTGCCGTTTCACAGCGCGAATTCACCCAGATCTACCCGAAAGCGGGCTGGGTTGAACACGATCCTATGGATATTTGGGCGTCACAAAGCTCAACGCTGGTTGAAGTGCTGGCGCACGCCGACATTAGCTCAGATCAAATCGCGGCGATTGGTATCACCAACCAGCGCGAAACCGCCATCGTGTGGGATAAAGAGACCGGCAAGCCGATTTATAACGCCATCGTTTGGCAAGATCCGCGCACCGCGGATTACTGTAACAAGCTGAAAAAGGAAGGTCTGGAAGAGTACATCCAGCACACCACCGGTTTGGTGATTAACCCGTACTTCTCCGGCACCAAAGTGAAGTGGATTCTCGATCACGTTGACGGCGCGCGTGAGCGTGCAAAACGCGGCGAGCTGCTGTTCGGTACCGTGGATACCTGGCTGATTTGGAAAATGACTCAGGGACGCGTGCACGTTACCGATCACACTAACGCCTCGCGTACCATGATGTACAACATCCATAAGCTGGAGTGGGATGAGCGCATGCTGGAGATCCTCGATATCCCGCGTGAAATGCTGCCAGAAGTGAAAGGCTCTTCCGAAGTTTACGGCCAAACCAACATTGGGGGTAAAGGCGGTACGCGTATTCCAATCGCAGGCATCGCGGGCGACCAGCAGGCTGCGCTGTATGGCCAACTGTGCGTGCAGCCTGGCATGGCGAAAAACACCTACGGCACTGGTTGCTTTATGTTGATGAACACCGGCACCGAAGCGGTAACCTCAACGCACGGCCTGTTGACCACCATTGCGTGTGGCCCGCGTGGCGAAGTGAACTACGCGTTGGAAGGTGCAGTATTCATCGGCGGCGCGTCGATTCAGTGGCTGCGTGACGAGATGAAGCTGATCAGCGATTCCACCGATTCCGAATACTTCGCGATGAAAGTGAAAGACTCTAATGGCGTCTACATGGTGCCCGCCTTCACCGGTTTAGGCGCGCCTTATTGGGATCCGTATGCACGCGGTGCGATTTTCGGCCTGACGCGCGGTGCCAACGCTAACCACATCATCCGCGCTACGCTGGAATCCATTGCTTATCAAACGCGTGACGTGCTGGAAGCGATGCAGAACGATGCTGGCACGCGCCTGCAATCTCTGCGCGTTGACGGCGGTGCGGTGGCCAATAACTTCCTGATGCAGTTCCAGTCGGACATTCTCGGCACCCGCGTTGAGCGCCCGGAAGTGCGCGAAGTCACCGCGTTGGGCGCAGCCTATCTTGCTGGCCTGGCCGTTGGTTTTTGGAATGATTTGGAAGAAGTGCGTGCCAAAGCGGTGATTGAGCGTGAATTCCGCCCAAGCATCGAAACCACCGAGCGTAACGTGCGTTATGCCGGTTGGAAAAAAGCCGTTAAGCGCGCCCAGGCATGGGAAGACGAAGAGTAAAATTTGCCCGCCCGCAGCGCCCTGCTGCGGGCTTTCCCGTCCCACTCCCTTTCCCCGCCGTGCTACACTGCCTGCCTGTTTTTTATCAGGTGCCACCATGAAACGAGAACTCGCGATTGAATTTTCCCGCGTGACCGAAGCCGCTGCGTTAGCGGGCTATCACTGGTTAGGACGCGGCGATAAGAATGCGGCCGACGGCGCAGCCGTTCACGCCATGCGCATTATGCTCAACACCATCGATATTGACGGCCAGATTGTGATTGGCGAAGGCGAAATCGACGAAGCGCCGATGCTGTATATCGGCGAAAAAGTCGGTACCGGCCACGGCGACGCGGTGGATATCGCCGTCGATCCGATTGAAGGCACGCGCATGACGGCGATGGGCCAGGCCAACGCGCTGGCAGTTTTAGCGGTCGGCGATAAGGGCAGCTTCCTGCACGCACCTGATATGTATATGGAAAAGTTGATTGTCGGCCCCGGCGCACGCGGTGCCATCGACCTCAATCAGCCGCTGGAAATCAATCTGCAAAACATCGCCGTGGCGCTGGGCAAACCGCTTAGCCAGTTAACGGTGTCGATTCTCGCCAAGCCGCGTCACGATGCGGTGATAGCGCAGCTGCAACAGCTTGGCGTGCGCGTGTTCTCCTTCCCGGATGGCGATGTCGCGGCCTCCATTTTGACCTGCATGCCCGATAGCGAAGTGGATGTGATGTATGGCATTGGCGGCGCGCCAGAAGGCGTGGTCTCCGCAGCGGTGATTCGCGCGATGGATGGCGACATGCAGGCGCGTTTGCTGGCGCGTCATATTGTCAAAGGCGACAGCGAAGAGAATCGCCGTCTGGGCGAACATGAGTTGCAGCGCTGTGCGGAAATGGGCATCAAGGCCGGTGAAGTGTTGAAGCTGGAGCAGATGGCGCGCAACGATAACGTGATTTTCGCCGCAACCGGCATCACCACCGGCGATTTGCTGAAAGGCATCACGCGCAATGGCAATATCGCCACCAGCGAAACCTTGCTGGTGCGCGGCAAATCACGCACCATTCGCCGCATCCAGTCGATCCATTATCTGGATCGCAAAGATGCGGCGCTGCATCAATTTATCCTGTAATCGCCTGCTTGCCGCTCTCTGGATGACGTGAGAGCGGCCACCAGCACAGCAACATCACCAGTGAAGTGACAAACATCAGCATGCCGAGGCTGGATTGATCGTGCTGCGGCAGCAGCGCCGACAGCCACGCCACCACGCCTGAACCCAGATTTTGCAAGCCACCAATCAGCGCGCCCGCGCTCCCTGCCAGCCATGCGTAAGGTTCCATCGCGCCCGACGTCGCCAGGGGAAACAGCATGCCTGCGCCGAAGAAGAACAGCGCGGCGGGCACCAGCAGTGTCCAGATGTTCATCACGCCGAACCACGCCGGAACCCACATCAATAAGCCCGCCAGCAAGCAGCTGTTCACGCCATACCACATTAGCGTGTGCCAGGATTTCTGTTCGCGTCCGGCAAACCACGCGCCGAAAAACGCCGCCGGAATCGGCAGAATAAACAGGATGCTTACGGTTAACCCATCCAGTCCGAGCACGCCGCCCATCAGCACGCCGCAGCTGGCTTCGAACACCGCGATGCCCGCCAGCGCGCCAATCAGCAGCAGCAGGTAGCGGACGAAATTACCGTCGCTGAGCAGCGTGGCGTAACGCCGTAAAAATGGCGTGGCGGGCGTCTCTACCGGACGCGTTTCCGGCAGCCAGCGCGCCATCGACGCGGTTACGCCCACGCACAGCAGCAGCAGGAAGGCAAAACAGGCGTGCCAGCCAAACAGGTGCGTCAGCAGCGCGCCAATCACCGGCGCTAACAGCGGGCTAACCAAAATGCCCATGTTGAGCAAGCTGTTGGCCTGGCGCAGCGCGATACCGGAATAGAGATCGCGCGGCATGGTGCGCGCCATCACGCCCGCCACGCCGGTGCCAAGACCCTGCACCGCGCTGCCGAGCACCAGCCTATCCAGGGAAGGTGCGAACATGGCGATCAATGCACCAACGGCGAAGATCGTCATGCCGATAAGGATCACCGGTCGGCGACCAACGCTGTCTGACAGCGGCCCGTAGATCAGCTGCGATCCGCCGTACGTCATCAGATACGCGGCCATCACCTGCTGAATTGCGCCGCTGCGCACGTCGAGCGTTTCCGCTATCGCCGCCATCGCCGGTACGTAGATGGTTTGCGCCATCTGCCCCACCGCCACCAGCACGATCAGCATGAAGAGCAGGAAGCGGTTTTGTGTTTTAGCGATCGCCATGGAACAAAATGTCTGCCTGAGAAACCAAGATTAAGCAGCACGTAACCGTGCGGCCAGTAGTGTAAGGCCGCAAAAATATCAGGATTCCGTGACAAATCGAGGGTTAAGCCCAAAGCGGTGCAGTCGCCGCCGTCAAGCGGATGGTCCACACTGTAAAGTGGCGGCTACAGTTGCTGATCTGTGCGCATCATTTGTCGCTGAGAGCGCTTTGCAATGTCGAAAGCTGGCAATCTGCCGAGCGGCTGGCGATGATAATCACATGCATGAATCATCAAGAATAAGGAATCAGAATGGCAGAGTGGATCAATGCTGAAGTAAAAGAAGTTGAAAACTGGACCGACGCACTGTTCAGTCTGCGCGTTGAGGCACCGATTGATGCCTTTACCGCCGGGCAATTTGCCAAGCTTGCCTTAGAAATTGACGGTCAACGCGTGCAGCGCGCCTACTCCTACGTCAATGCGCCGCGGGATAGCCTGCTGGAGTTCTATTTAGTTACCGTGCCGGAAGGCAAGCTCAGCCCACGTTTGCAGGCGCTACAGCCCGGCGATCAAGTAATGGTGACCAAAGAGGCCGCCGGTTTCTTTGTGCTCGACGAGATCCCTGATTGCCAAACGTTATGGATGTTGGCGACCGGCACGGCGATTGGCCCTTATTTGTCGATTCTGCAACAGGGCGAAGATTTGGAACGTTTTGACAACATCGTGCTGGTGCATGCCGCGCGTTACGCTAACGATTTGAGTTTCCTGCCGTTGATGCAGCAGCTACAACAGCGCTATCAGGGCAAGTTGCATATTCAAACCGTGGTGAGCCGCGAAGAGATCGCCGGTTCGCTGCACGGGCGCGTACCGCAGCTGATCGAGAGCGGCGAGCTAGAGCGCGCAGTGGGTTTGCCGCTGAGCGCGGAAACCAGCCACGTCATGATGTGCGGTAATCCGCAGATGGTGCGCGATACGCAACAGTTGCTGAAAGAGACGCGCGAAATGCGCAAGCACTTCAAACGCAAACCCGGCCACATGACCAGCGAACATTACTGGTAAGGCCTAATCGGAATTTTCGCAGCGTGGGTTTTGACTTTGCCCGGTAAAAACCGTTTTAATCGTGGGCTAAGTGGATGATTTAAGGTTTAAGCAATGAAGATCCTGCCAGTCGCGCTGCTGCTCAGCCTCGCACTGACATTTTCCGCCAGCGCGGAGGACGCACCCGCACTCGATCGCAACGATCATCTGCCGGCGGCGCCCTATTTGCTCGCGGGCGCGCCAACCTTTGATCTGACCGTCGCGCAGTTCCGCGAGAAGTACAATGCCGCCAATACCAATCTGCCGTTGCAGGAGTATCGCGCTATTGATAACCGCGAAGACAAAAGCAATCTGACGCGTGCAGCCAGCAAAATCAGCGAAACGCTGTACGCCTCGACCGCGCTGGAGCAAGGCACCGGCAAGATCAAAACCCTGCAAATCACCTGGCTGCCGGTTCCCGGCCCGGATATGCCCGCCGCGCAAGAGCGGGCGAAAGCTTACATGACCGCGCTGCTGCGCTTTTTCGTGCCCGGCTTGTCGCCTGAAGAGGGGCGCAAGAAGCTCGATTCTGTGCTGAGCGCCGGCAAAGGCGCACGCTATTTTGCCCGCACCGAAGGAGCACTGCGCTTCGTGGTGGCAGACAATGGCGACAAGGGGTTAACCTTCGCCGTCGAGCCGATTAAGCTGGCGCTCGCGACACCCTGATCGCGCGGGCAAAAATGACGAAAAGCAAAGCCAGCAACAAATTTGATCTCTATACTGTCTCGCAGACATCGCTGCCCGATGGCAGCGCTATTTCATGAATCGCGTTATGCGGAGGAAAGAATGCGACATCCACTGGTTATGGGTAACTGGAAACTGAACGGCAGCAAGCACATGACGGCTGAGCTGATCGACGGTCTGCGCAAGGAATTAGCTGGTGTTGAAGGCTGCGGCGTGGCGATTGCTCCCCCGGTTATCTATCTTGACCTGGCAAAACACGCCATTTCCGGCAGCCACATTTCTCTGGGTGCTCAGAACGTAGACGTTAATCTGTCTGGCGCATTCACTGGCGAAACTTCAGCGGAGATGCTGAAAGACGTCGGCGCGAAATACATCATCATCGGCCACTCTGAGCGCCGTACTTATCACCACGAAAGTGACGAATTCATCGCCAAGAAATTTGCCGTGCTGAAAGCAGCCGGTCTGATTCCGGTGCTGTGCATCGGTGAAACCGATGCAGAAAACGAAGCGGGCAAAACGGAAGAAGTGTGCGCACGTCAGATCGACGCCGTGCTGGAAACCCAAGGTGCAGCAGCGTTCGAAGGCGTAGTAATTGCTTATGAGCCAGTTTGGGCCATCGGCACCGGCAAGTCAGCCACCCCAGCGCAGGCGCAGGCGGTACACAAATTCATTCGTGACCATATCGCGAAGAAAGATGCGGCAATCGCGCAGCAGGTGATTATTCAGTACGGCGGTTCGGTGAACGATAAGAACGCGGCTGAACTGTTCACTCAGCCAGATATCGATGGCGCACTGGTTGGCGGCGCGTCTCTGAAAGCGGATGCTTTTGCCGTGATCGTGAAAGCGGCGGCGGCAGCGAAAAACGCGTAAGTTTTTTCGCGAGCATACGAAGGCGGCCAACTGGCCGCTTTTTTTGTGGCCGCGCCCAGCAGCAGCGACGCAAAGTCTACTATGGCCCCTGTGGCTGTTGTAGGGTCGCCATTAATGGCGACCTGGCATCCAGGTGCGCATAAATGCGCACCTTACGAAATCGACGATTATTCCGCCACTACAACCCCATGATCTGACACTTGTGATCTTGCAACTCCTCCGCTGAACCGCGGTTCAGCTTGAGCCAGTTACGCTCCAACGCCAGCAGCGCTAAGCGCCCATCCGGTAACGCCGCCAACGCCAAACCGTATTTACCCATTTCCGTGCGCGCATACGGTACTTCGTTCGCCAAACGCGTGAAGGCGCTTTGCTGCGCCAGTTCTGCGCTGCTTAACGCGCGCACTAAATAACGGTGTTTCAGCAACGTCGCACTTTGCCAGTGTTCATTAAGCGCGGGCATCAAATCATCCAACTGCTGCCGCACATCGGTGCGCAAACAGGAAATATGAATATGCAGCTGATTTTGCGTGCGGCCATATTGCGCATTAATCGCCAGCGACAGAGCGCTGTCGGCAATCGGCGCACCGTGTTTTTGCGCTAACAGGTTGCGCTGCTGCCAGGCATCCGCAAACAGATTCGGCGTGGTCGGCGCGAGGATGATCGGACTTTCCATGCCGGTGATTTTTTCGATCGGCATCAGTAAATATTGCAGCGGGCCGTTGCGATCTTTCAGCGTAACGTAGCCTTGCTCGCGGTTCACCTCGGCGCACGGCGCAGGGTTACCGTGGCTTGCCCAATTCGGCACGCATTTCTCGCTGATGATCTGCCATAAGGCATCGGAATTTTTTTGGAAATGGAGGGCACCAGCGATCAGTCCACCGATCAACAGCACCAACATTGCGGAGAGTAATTGCAGGGCACGACGTGCAAGCATAGCCAGATTCCACTGTTCATCACCTGCCCGCATCCTCGCCCGGCAGGTGATGAAAGTCACGGATTAATCCTCCGCGCCGCGCAGAATGGCGTCGAGGTTTTCCGGCTCCAGACGAATTTGTGCTGCACGGCGATGCGCCTGCATTCCCTCGGTACGACTTTGGCGCACCGCGGGCGCGGCAACTGCCGCAATGCCCGCATCATCAATCCATTGATGGGTGCAGGTTTTCAGGTAGGCGCCCACCCACAAACCGCCGGTGTAACGCGCCGCCGCCATTGTCGGCAACGTGTGATTGGTGCCACAGCATTTATCCGAAAACACCACGCTGGCATTTTGTCCGATAAACAGCGAACCGTAATTGCGGATGCGCGCCGCCAGCGCATGGGCATCGCGCGCGTGAATTTGCAGATGTTCAGTGGCGATTTCATCGGTATATGCCACCATGGCGTCTTCATCGGCGCACAGCACAATTTCGCCCTGCCGCTGCCAAGCTTCACCGGCGGTTTGCGCGGTTGGCAGTGAAGCGAGCTGCGCCTCGATTTGGCGCAAGGTTTCATGCGCCACGCGTTCGCTGGTGGTGGCCAGGCCCACGCGGGTGCGCACATCGTGCTCGGCCTGCGCCAGCAGGTCGGCGGCCAGAATGCGCGGGTCGGCGCTGTCATCGGCCACGATAAAGATTTCGCTCGGCCCGGCCAGCGCATCAATGCCCACTTTGCCAAATACCTGACGTTTTGCCTCATTAACAAAAGCGTTGCCCGGCCCCACAATTTTGTCTACCGGCGGCACCGATTCGGTGCCGTACGCCATCGCCGCAATCGCCTGCGCGCCGCCCACTTTAAAGATGCGGTGCGCGCCCGAAAGATGACAAATGGCGATCATTGCCGGATGCGCACCCGGCGGCAGGCAGGCGATGATGTTGTCACAGCCCGCCACCACCGCAGGCACGATAGACATCACCGGCGCAGAGAGAATGGGATAGCGCCCGCCCGGCACGTAGCAGCCCACGGTTTCAATCGGGATGATGCGATGCCCCAAATGCACGCCGGGCAGCGTTTCAATGTCCAGCGGCTGCAACGTGGCGCGTTGCGCTTCAGCAAAGCGCCGCACCTGAGCGATAGCAAATTCGCTATCGCGACGGGTTTGATCGTCCAGCTGCGCCAGCGCCTGCTCAATTTCCGCCGCCGACACTTCCAGCTGCGGCGGCGCAACGCCATCGAACTTGCGCGAATAACCGTGCAGCGCTGCGTCGCCGTGCTGGCGCACCTGATTGATGATCTCGCCCACCGTGGCGGCCAGGCTGGCATCGGCCTGCGCGTCTACGCCCGCCGGTTGTTTGATGAACTGAATGCGCTGCGTGCTCATGCTTCTGTCTCCGCCATTTGTCCCAACTTGATCTGCGCGTGCAGCGCCAGGTGGTCGTATACCACCCATTCATCGACAATCTTGCCGTTAATGACGTGATAATGGCTCATCCCCATCACGAACAGGCGCTGACCGCTTGGTTTGCCCAGCTCGCCGTAGCCCAGATGATGGCCTTCCATCACCCAGCGTACCGCCACTTTGGTGCCGCCCTCTTCGCACGGATTCGAGCAGATATGCTGCGGCAGCCACGCGCCATCCGGGATCATGCCGATCAGCGCCAGCGTTTGGTGGATCACCGAAGCCTGACCATACAACTCTTTCATCAGCGGGCCGTGCCACTGCACGTTGCTGGCGTAGACCTCTTTCACTTTGCCGAGCATGCGTTTGTTGTAGATTTCGTGCAGCCAGCCCAGCACCTGCGCTTCGGTATCGCTGTGCGCCAGGGTGTAATCAGGATCGCTCTCCGGCGGATACTGGCCCAGCAGGCGGCGGTTCTCGCCGATATCGGTAAGGCGGAAGCCTTTATCGAACTGCTCTTTCGCCATGTTGTGCGCGATTTGATCGGTGTCGAGGCCGAGCTGGCGCATCAGTGCCATGTTGTCGCTCACCACCCATTCGCGGTAGATCTTGTTTTCGAGGATCATGCAATCCGCCACGGTGCGCGTGGTGAAGGTGCGGTTGGTGGGTTTACCATATTGGCTCGGCTGCGTGTGGCGGCCGCTGCCGGTCACCAGATGCGAGGTGTAGAAGCCATCCACATCGTTGCCATTCCAGATCACCTGCGTCGCCATGCCGCGACGTTCTGGGAACGCTACCAGACGCTGCAGCGTGTCCATCACCACTTGTTCCCGCGTGTACATGGTGCCGAGCGCGTTATACAGCACGCAGTTATGGGTGTAATGGCTGTAGATCAGCCCGACATCACGCTCATCCCAGATTTTGTGGGTACAGCGGATGATGTAATCGACGATGTCGGTATAGCACGCATCGAAGCCGCGCATTGGCTGCACGCGTGCCCGATTTTCAGGCACCAAATCGACAAAATCGCGGCGCTCAACCTGCAAAACCGGTTCTGCCTGGCTGCGTACTGGGGTTTTTTCTGCGCTTTTTTCACTGGCGGTGGCTTTATTTGCCGTATCCGTTGTAGACATAAACACTCCTGCTTTTGACGAATTGAGGATGAGCGCGCTCCTCGCGATTAATTGCGATACGTTCATCCGCTGAATTTAGGATGCAGAATGCCTGCGCTAATAAGGGTGTTTTATTAGCGCGACATTACGCGAGTTTTAAAAATGCTTATGGATCAAGCCAATAGCTGAGTCCAGATTGCCAGTTCATCGATCCCCAGATATTCGCGCATAATAACGCCGTCTCTTAATTCCAGATGGGAAATCCCGGAAATACACACCGGTTTGCGCGTCGGCGCGCCGAATTTGCCGTAGCCGTCGTGCCAGGTTAATAGCGACCAGCGCAGGCTAATGCGCACCGGTTCGTTGGCATCGCGCCGCACCACCAAATGGTGCAGCTGGGTTTCGCTGTCGGCGAACGAGGCGCGATAGCCGGATAAGAAGCTGCCGATCTCCTGCTCGCCGGTAAAAATGCTGTGGCCCGGCCCGAACACGCTGGCGGCGGGATGATAGACGCCCGGCACCACGCCGCTGTTGCCGCCCGCCCACATGCTGAGATAGCGCTCCAGCAAACCGGCCAGCGCGCCATCAACATCATCGCCACCCGGGCCGCCCGCCCAGCGCGCTTCCAGCTCCTCCGGCGTCGGCTGCTCCACGCCTTGCTGCTGACGCAGCTGCGTCAGATGCTGGGCAAACTCCGGCACGTTGAGGCCAACCTGTTGCAGAATCGCCACGCGATCCTGCAATAACCACTCTTGCTCAACTAAGCCGTCGCGGCAGATGCGATCGGCGAAAGTACGCACCCACACGGTTTTGCCGCTCGGCGCACCAAAGAAGCCCTCACCAAGATGCTGAATGCGTGCCTGAGTGCGCTGCGACGCGTACCAGCAGGTATCGCCTTCGCGTGCGGTGAGAATATCTTCCGTCAGCACCTGACGCTGCGGGAAGCAGTGCAGCGCTTCCAGCGTCAGGCGCATGAAATCGTTCAGCTCGGTCAGGCGCTTTTCCGGCGTGTGGAACACCACCGGCGTGGCGTAGAAATCCGCCAGTTGGCCGATGTCCTTCTGCTCCCACACCACGTGCGTCAGCGTCAGAATGAACTGCTGGATCGAATCAAATTGGGGACTAAAACCCGGCAATCGCATCACTCAACCTCCTCAGAACGAAATAGCAGCTGGCCGTTCTCTTCCACCATGCCGTGACGCGGACGTCGTGCAGAGTGGCGCACCACCAGCGTGCCGGGAATAACGATTTGCTCTGGTGCCATCACCGCGCTGTCGATTTGCTGCATCAGCAGAGCAATCGCGCGTTGCACCATGACTTCAACCGGCTGGGTGATTGAGGTCAGCGCATAGGATGGCCAACCCGCCGGGCCGACATCGTCGTAGCCCACCACCGAAACATCCTGCGGAATGCGCAGGCCAAATTCGTAACGCGCCACATCCATCACCGTGAGCGCCATGTGATCGTTGATGGCAAAAATCGCATCCGGCGGCGTGGCGCTGCTAAACAACTGGCGCGCCGCCTGCGCAGTTTGCTGGCTGTCGTTGTTGCCCGCGACCACGTTGAGGGCAATGTCGCGGGCGCTGAGCGCATCGCGGAAGCCGTCCAGCCGCAGCTGATTCACCGTGGCGTTATCCGCGCCGGTGACGCAGGCAAAGCGCTGATGCTCGCCCGCCAGCAAAAACTCAGCGATTTGGCGGGCAGCCGCGCGGTTATCGGTATTCACGCTGGATGCCATGCCGCTTTCGGCGGTGCGGTTGAACAGCACCACCGGAATGCCCGCGCCGTGGCACTCTTCGCTCAACGCATCGGATAACGCACCCGACGCCAGCACAATGCCATCCACGCGGTACTGCATGATCTGGTCGAAGATGCGATCAACATTGCTGTCGCGATCGCTCACAAACAGCAGCAGGTGATAGTTGAGCGCATCCAGCTCGCGCCCCAGCGCTTCCAGTACATGCGGATAAAACGGATTATCGAAACAGGAGATCACCACGCCAACAATGCGTGAGCGTGAAGTATTCAACGAGCGCGCCAGCGCGTTAGGTCGATAGCCAAGTTCACGCGCCGATTGCAGCACCTTTTCACGCGTGGCCGGTGAAATGCTGGCACCCGGCGTGAAGGTGCGCGAAACCGCGGACTGTGAAACGCCCGCATGCTGCGCAACTTGTTGTGAGGTCACTGGACCGAAGGTCTTACGTTTCATGGCGTTATCTTCCTGTTTTTTCACACTGGTGCGTGGGTTCCCGTTGGGCATTGTAGCGAATTTCACCGCTCGGACTCACCTGCAACCTTGTGTGTTTTTTACTCTTACACCCGTTTTGCATGCGTATGCAACACTAAATAACTTTTTTTTCACAATGCCACACCTGGACTTTACAAACTCATAATCATTTCGTAACTTCGGCCGCTGAATACGTATTCAAAAAATCCAAAATAAGCGAACCGGAATCAGGATGAAACCCGCGTTTAGTCATTAACTCGCTGAGGCATATCCAAATAATTCAAGGTGCGAACGCAGTAGCGCCTTTGAAGAATGCAGGGTATGTGAGGTTCAACACCATGTTTCGAGCACTGTTTGGCCGTCCCGAGCTGTTGACGTTTTTCTTGATGAGCGTGTTGTTTTTTATCTGTATTAACGGCTTCGATGCCTTCCTCGCGCCTTATATGGTGCGACTGGGCATCGAGCCACAAACCATTGGCATGATCATGGGCGCAACCGGTTTGGCCTCGCTGTGCACACGCTTCCCGCTGAGCGTGGTGTCGGACGTGATGAAAAACCGCAAAGTGTTTATTCAGGCTGCGCTGCTGTTGCCGGTGATCGCCTGGCCGCTGGCGTGGCTGTTTCCCAGCGCGCTGACGTTCTGGCTGGCGAAGCTGGCGTGCGGCTTCACCGCCGCCAGCTGGGTGCTCTACAACATCATTTTCATTCGCTATTTCCGCCGTGAAGAGGCGCCCGCCGCCGTGGCGCTGCTGGCGTTGGCCGGGCCGATTGGCGTGTTCATCAGCAATGCGATTTGCGGCGCGGTGGCACACTGGATTGGCAGCACGCAGGCATTTTTTGTGCCGGCGATTGCCGGTTGCCTGGCGCTGCTGCTTAGCATACGCATTCGCGAAGGCGAAGATATCCATAAAGCGCCGCACCTGAAAGCCTGCGTGCAGAGCGCCAAACGCCAGCTAAGCGACGGGTCCATCTGGTTTATCGGTCTGCTGGCCACCCTTGTGATTCTGGTGCCGTTCGCCACGCGCGATACCTTAACGCCGATCTACGCCCAGCAGCTTGGTGCGCAGGCCGGTACGCTGGCGGTGCTGAGCAACATCCATCTGCTGTTTTATGCCATCGCCGTGGCGCTGTGCAGTTCGGTGTTTTACCAGCGCCTTGGCTTGGTGAATACCGCGCTGGTCGGCATTGGCTTGCAAATTATCTCGTCGATCTTCGTGCCGATGACCAGCAATCTGTACCTGATTTACTTCTGGCAAGGTTTGGCGGGCTTCTCGTTTGGTATGGCGTTCGCGGTGTTTATGTCGCTGAGCGTGGTGAACACCGCCGAGAATGAGCAAACCACGCGCATGGGCTTGTTCCAAACCATCTACTCGTGCGGCATGTTCTTTGGCCCGGTGTTGATGGGCGTGCTGTTGCAGCACGTCAATCTGTATGCCGGATATTGGGTGATTGGCGGGTTGTGTTTAATCGCCGGATTGCTGACGCCGCTGGCAGCCAAACGCGTGCAGCAGCGTCAGCAGCCGCAAAATACGGCTGAAACCCGCAGCACCTTGTCGCAGGGCGCAGTGAAATGATCGCCGCACGCCTTAAGCCGCAGCGGCACAGCGCCGCCGAGGTGGAGCGTCGCCTGGCGGCGCTGGCGGCGGGCGCCTCGTTACAGGCCATTCTCAGTGTGAATCCCAACATCATGGCAGAAGCGCAGCGCTGCGATCGCGCCTGGCAACGCGGTACGGCAACCGGTGCGCTGCATGGCGTTCCGCTGATCGTTAAAGACAATATTGATTGCCTGGGTTTTGCCACTACTCTGGGCTGTCGCGCCCTGGCGCAAGCGCAGCCGCGCGGCGATGCGCGCGTGATTGCACGTCTGAAAGCGGCAGGTGCGCTCATCCTCGCCAAAAGCAATTTGTCGGAATTTGCCTTCGACGTGCGCTCGCGTAGTTCATTAGGCGGTGACGTGCGTAATCCGCTCAATCCGCAGCTTACCGCGGGCGGATCGAGCGGCGGCAGCGCCGCTGCGGTGGTGGCGGGCATGGCCGATGCCGCAATCGGCAGCGATACCGGCGGTTCCATCCGTATTCCCGCCGCGTGGACCGGCTTAGTGGGTTTGCGCCCGGCGTTTCGGCGCAGCCAGCTGCGCGGCGTCGCACCGCTGTCGCTGAGCAAAGACACCGTTGGCCCGATGACATGCAGCGTGGCCGATGCCGCGCTGCTGCATCAGATCATGCACGCCCTGCCGCTCACGCCCATTGAAGCACGTCCATTGCGCGGCCTGCGGCTGGGCGTGGTAAGCGATCTGTTGGGTGATGACGCGGCACAACGTGCGGCGCTGGCGCAGGCATTTCAACGGCTACGCCGGGCGGGCGTCGCCTTCATTCCGCTGCACGTGCCGCTGGCCGCGCGCGTGGCGCAGGAACCGTGCCTGAGCCTGCGCGAATTTCATCCGGCGATAAATCATTGGCTCAAAAAGATGAACTTCGCGCCGGAGTCGCTGCGGGCGCTGATCGCACGCGATGCACATCTCGCCGAGTTTGATGGCTTTTTGCAGCAGCATCTCGAACGCCACCGCGTAATCTGCGCAGGCTGGCGCGAACAGCGGCGTTTTCAGCGTGAGCTGCGCCAGCAGTTGCAACAGCAGATGCAGGAACAGCGGCTCGACGCGCTGATCTATCCCACCAGCCAGCGCCCACCGGTTTCATTGGAGAAGATGCCGCCCGGCTGGGCACCGGAGCTGGCGGCGATCAGCGGCTTACCCGCAGTGACGTTGCCATTTGGGCAGATCGGCAACGGCCTGCCGCTGGGATTGGAACTGCTGTATCCCACCGCAGATGAAAACGCGCTGCTGGCATTGGCGTTAGCGTTGGAGCAGTTGTCAGCTAACACACCTCTTCGGTAGCGGCGCGATTTATCGCGCGAACATGCAGCAATGACGTAGCAGGAAGATGCGCAATAAATTGCGCCGCTACCGCATGTGCAACAGTTTTAATCCCGTGGAAACCCGCTTTCAACGGGGCTTTTTGCTGCCTGTCGGGCAGAAAAACTGCGCGCATTCTCACTTTTCATCTTTTCCTTTTGAGCCTCTTTACGCTCTTTGCATACGTATGCAAACCTGTTCTTCGGGATGTAAACGAGGAGTGAAAAAAATGGCAATCTGGTTAAAACAGGCGGCGGCGAAAGCGGAACGCCAACAGCAACAGCAGCGCGTGCGCAGCGATGTCGAAGCGGTGCTGGCAGAAATTGAAACCCGTGGCGATGCCGCCGTGCGCGAGCTTTCGATCAAATTCGACGGTTTCGCGCGCGACGATTTTCGCCTCTCGCCGCAGGAGATCAACGCCTGTTTACAGCAGCTCTCTAAGCAGGACATCCGCGACATCGAGTTCGCTCAGGAGCAGGTGCATAACTTCGCGCAGGCGCAAAAAAGCTGCCTGACCGATCTGGAGATTGAAACCCGTCCCGGCGTGATCCTGGGTCATCGCAACATTCCTATCAGCAACGTCGGCTGCTACGTGCCGGGCGGCAAATATCCGCTGCTGGCCTCGGCGCACATGTCGATCATCACCGCTAACGTGGCGGGCTGCGATCGCATCGTCAGCTGCGCCCCACCGTTCCACGGCAAACCGGCGGCGGCGATTGTGGCGGCGCAGGCCATGGCGGGCGCGCATGAGATCTACGCGCTGGGCGGCATTCAGGCCGTGGGCGCCATGGCAATCGGCACCGAACGCATCGCGCCGGTCGATATGCTTGTTGGGCCGGGCAATGCGTGGGTGGCGGAAGCCAAGCGTCAGCTGTTTGGTCGCGTCGGCATCGATCTGTTTGCCGGTCCGACCGAAACCCTGGTGATCGCCGATGACACGGTAGACGGCGAACTGTGCGCCACCGATCTGCTCGGCCAGGCGGAACACGGCCCGACGTCCCCGGCGATTCTGCTGACCTGCTCGCGCCAGCTGGCCGAAGAGGCGGAACGCTGTATCCACCAGCTGCTGCGACAACTGCCCACCGCCGACGTGGCGCAACAAGCCTGGCACGATTTCGGTGAAATCATCTTGTGCGCCGATCACGATGAGATGCTGATCGAAGCCAATCGCATCGCATCGGAGCATGTGCAGGTGATGACCGATCGCGATGCGTGGTATCAACAGCAGATGCGCAACTACGGCGCGCTGTTCCTCGGGCCGCGCACCAACGTGGCCTACGGCGACAAGGTGATTGGCACCAATCACACGCTGCCAACGCTGGGCGCATCGCGCTACACCGGCGGCCTATGGGTCGGCAAGTTCATGAAAACCTGCACGTTCCAACGCGTAACCAGCGATGCCGCCTCGGCGGAGATCGGCGCGTACTGTTCACGCCTGGCGCTGCTGGAAGGTTTTGCCGGGCACGCCGAGCAGGCGAATATTCGCGTGCGTCGCTACGGCCAGATCGATGTGCCGTACGCATCGTCGGCGCCGGTTGTGGTCAAGTAAGGAGCCGCGCATGATTCCGCAAACCCCTTCATTTCGTCTTGATGGTCAGCGCGCGCTGGTCACCGGCGGTTCACGCGGTATCGGCTTTGCGGCGGCGCTGGCGCTGGCGCAAGCCGGTGCGCAGGTGTGGATTGCCGCGCGTGATGCCGATCGTCTCGCCAGCGCGGTGCAGCAAGCCGCCAGCGCCGGATATCTCCTGCACGCGCTGCCGCTCGACGTGTGCGATACCGCAGCCGTGCGCCAGACGTTGCGTGACTTGCCGAGTTTTCAGGTGCTGGTCAACAGCGCCGGATTGGCGCGGCACCAGCCGTTTAGCGAGGTCAGCGAAGCCAATTTCGATGCGGTGCTGGCGGTAAATCTGCGCGCCACCTTTTTCCTATCGCAGCAGGTCGCCGCCGATATGCGCACCGCGCAGCACGGCGGCAGCATCATTCATCTTTCATCGCAGATGGCGCACGTCGGCGGACCACAGCGCAGCGTGTACTGTGCCTCCAAAGCGGCGCTGGAAGGCTTAACGCGCGCGATGGCGCTGGAGCTGGGGCGCGACAACATTCGCGTCAACACGCTGTGCCCCACCTTTATTGAAACCGAGCTGTCGCAGGCGTCGCTGGCCGATGAGGCATTTCGCCAGCAGACGCTGCGCCGCATTCAGCCTGGACGGCTCGGCACGCTGGAGGATGTGATGGGGCCGATTGTGTTTCTGGCCTCGCAGGCGGCGGCTCTGGTGACCGGCAGCGCGTTAAAGGTCGATGGCGGCTGGACAGCTTATTGAGGAACTCACTATGAAAGCATTAATACGTCGTGATGTGCTGCTGTTTTTCATTATTAGCCTGCTGTTTTTTATCAGCATTCACGCTTTTGATCCCTTCCTTGCGCCCTACATCACCTCGCTGAATGTCGAAGCGCGCGTGATGGGCGTGATCATCGGTGCGACCGGCCTGGCGTCCATGCTGCTGCGTTTTCCGACCGGCATTTTGTCGGATCGCTTTCGCAGCCGCAAACGCATCATTCAGATTGGTTTGCTGTTTACCCTGCTGGCCTGGCCGGTGGTATACCTGTGGCCGACGCCGGAAACGCTGTTTATCGCCAAGATCGCCGACGGCGTCACCAGCGCAACCTGGGTGGTGTACAACGTGATGTTCGTTGCTTATTTCCCACCGCTGGAAGCCGCCGCCGCCGTGGCGATGCTGAGCGTGACCTCGCCGGTCGGCACCTTTATCGGCATCTCCGTTGCGGGCTTTGTGGCGCGTCACTTTGGCCCGCAGTCGAGTTTTCTGGTCGCCTCCTGCGCTGCGCTGCTTGCGCTGCTGCTGACCTTCTTTATCCGCGAAAAACGCCTGCAGGCGATGCCGACCGCACAACGCCTTTCGGCGGTGCGCATTCAGCTGCGCGACGCGTCGGTGTGGTATCTCGGCGTGCTGTGCGCGCTGGTGATGATGGTGCCGTTTGCCACGCGCGACACGCTAACGCCGCTGCTGGCAGAAGGCTTTGGTATGGCAGCCGCGTCGCTGGCCACGCTGAGCGGCATTCACCTGTTCTTCTACGCGCTCTCGACCGCGCTGTGCGCACCGTTCTTTTATCGTGTGCTCGGCTTGCGTAACACCGCGATTGTCGGCGGTGTGCTGCAGGGCGCGGTGGCGATTGCCATGCCCTACTCGCCGAACATCTGGCTGCTGTATGGCTTGCAGGCGCTGGCAGGCTGCGCGTTCGGCATGATTTTCACCGTGTTGAATTCGCTGATCGTGACGCGCACGCCAGCGTGGCAGCAATCCACGCGCGTTGGGCTGTATCAGAGCATTTACTCCGCCGGGATTTTCTTCGGGCCGGTGCTGGTGGGCTACATCAAATATTACTTTGCCATGCAGCAAGGCTTCCTGGTGATTGGCGTGATTTCGCTGCTGTCGCTGCTGCTGGTGCGCCACGTGTTGCGCATGGTTAATGCGCGTCCCGCGACGGAGGGCTAACGCATGCCACTGCCTTTGGTGTTACTCGGCGGCACATTGTGCGATGCCGCGCTGTGGCAGCCGCTGTGTCGGGAACTGCCGCAGCCGGTGGTGATCCCCGATATCAGCGGGGCCGACAGCGCCGAACAGCTAGCGGCACAGCTGCTGGCCGATTTGCCGCCGCGTTTTTTGCTGGTGGGATTTTCCCTTGGCGCGCTGGTGGCGCTGGAGATGCAGGCGCAGGCCGCCGCACGCATCGCCGGTTTGGCGCTGATCGCCGTGAATCCGCTGGCCGACGCGCCGCACAATGCCGTCGGACGCATTGCCCTGTTAACGCAAGCAGAGCAAAACGGCATGCGCGCGGTGATCGAACAGCTGTGGCCGCGCTATGTGCACGCTTCGCGGCAGGCCGACAGCGCACTGTTGCGCACGCTGATGGAGATGGCCTCGCGCAGCAGTTTCGATCGCTTTCGGCAGCAAACGGCGATGGCGATTCAGCGCCGCGATCTGCGCCATACGCTGGCCACTTTCGCTGCGCCGCTGCTGATTCTTAACGGTGACAGCGATGCCATCTGCACCCCCGAACATCACCGCCTGCTGGCGCACGCAGCGCCCGCCGCACGCCATATTACCGTGGAGCAGTGCGGACACTTTTTGCCGCTGGAACAGCCGCAAGCCTGCGCCAGCGCGCTGCAAACCTGGATCAAGGAGAGCGAATTATGCGTAACAACCCTTTAAAACAGCGCAGCCAGCCGATTGTGAACGGCTGGCTGGCGATTCCCAGCAGCTACAGCGCCGAGATTGTCGGCCACCAAGGTTATGACGCGGTGACGGTGGATCTGCAGCACGGCCTGATTGATTTCGCCGCCGCGCTCAGCATGCTGCAAGCGCTGTCGTCGACGCCCGCCACGCCGCTGGTGCGCGTGTCCCACAACGAACCGGCGCAGATCATGCGCATGCTGGATGCCGGTGCCTACGGCATTATCTGTCCGATGATCAACAGCGCCGACGAGGCGCAGCGCTTTGTTGATGCCTGCCGCTACGCGCCGCAGGGTTCGCGGTCTTTTGGTCCGGCGCGTGCGCTGCTGTACGGCGGCAAAGATTATCCGCAGCACGCCAACCAGCAGATCCTGACGCTGGCGATGATTGAAACCCGCGCGGGATTAGCGCATCTCGATGCCATTCTCGACGTGGACGGGCTGGATGGCGTGTTTATCGGCCCGAACGATCTCTCCCTGACGCTGACCGGCCAGGCCAGCGCTGAATCGCAACATCCTGAGATGTTAAGCGCCATTGACCGGGTGCTGACGCGCACTCGCGCCTGCCACAAGCTGGCGGGTATTTTCTGCACCAGCGGCGAAGCGGCGGCCCAGCGCGTGACGCAAGGCTTCCAGTTGGTGACGCCAGCTAATGATGTGATGCAACTGACGCATGCGGCGCGCCACGCCGTTGCTACTGCGCGCGGCGAAACGCTGCCTGCGCGTTCTGGATCGGGTTACTAAGGAGAAGATGATGAAACAGCAAAATTTATCCGCCGCCGCCGCGCGCGCACGTCTGATCGCGCCGCAGGATATGGTGTCGTGCAACCTGGCGTTTATCGACTGCAAGCTGCCGGGATCGCACCCCAAGCAGAACTATTCGTTTATCGGGCCAGGCGTGACGCAATCGTCCGAGCAGGTGATCAACATTCCTGAAGCGCACGGTTTTAATATCGGCGCGGCGGCGATGCCGAAAGGCGTGACCAATAATCTGCATCTGCATTTCACTGCCGAAGTGTTTCTGATTCACGAAGGACGCTGGCGCTTCCGCTGGGGCAATCAGGGCGAAGAATCATTGGAGCTGGAAGCGCCGGCGATTGTCAGCCTGCCGACGTGGATTTTCCGTGGCTTCACTAACGTCTCCGCCACCGATACCGACGGTTGGGTATTTACCGTGCTGGGCGGCGACAATACCGGCGGGATTATTTGGCATCCTGAGGTGATGAGCGCGGCGGCGGAGTACGGCTTGTATCTCAGCCCGGATAACATGCTGATCGACACCGCAAGCGGCGCGGAGATTCCCGCGGTGGCGGAGCGCATGCCGCCGCTGCCGGCCGCCGAAATGGCGCAGCTGCAGTCCTTCACGCCAGAACAGATGGCGCAGTTTGCCGTCACCGGCGAGCAGCGCGCGTGGAGCGATCGCGCCCTGCTGGATGCGATGCTGCCGGGACATGGCGCGCGTTTGGCGCCGGTGATTGGTTACGGCATCAGCCAGGATCGCCACGTCACGCCGCCGATGACGGCACCGCACGGTTTTTCCGTGGAATGGCTGGCGCTGCCTGCGGCGGGCGTGATGGGCACGCATCGCTGTGAACAGGTGCAGGTGCTGATGGTGTTTACAGGTTCGCTGACCGTAACCTTTAATCGCGACGGCGAAGACGTGACGATTGAAGCGCCCGAGCGTTCGGTCATCTCCGTGCCCGCCGGCAGCTGGCGGCGCTATCAGGCCAATGATGCCGCGTGTGAAGTGGTGATCACCAGCGCCGGTGACGGCCGCAAACGGATTGAATGGGATAAAGCGATTGTGGATGCGGCGGCGGCGCTAGGCTGGGCGCTCGATCCGGATGGTTATCTGGTGCGCCAATCGCTGTTGCCGTTAGTGGCGCAGCGGGCGGGCCGACGATTGGCCACGCAGGACGCGTAATACGAAACGGCCAGCTGATGCGCTGGCCGTGGTTTTTCGATTAGGGTTTCATGACCTGATCGTAGCTGCCGCCATCGGCAAAGTGGGTCTTTTGTGCCGCTGTCCAGCCACCGAATTTGCTGTCGATAGTGAACAGTTTGACCGGCGCGAAGGTGTTGGCAAATTTCTTCGCTACCGCTTCATCACGCGGACGGTAGAAGTTCTTCGCGGCGATGGTTTGCCCCTCTGGCGAGTAGAGATATTTCAGATACTCGTCCGCCACTTTGCGCGTGCCCTGCTCATCGACCACTTTATCCACCACGGAAACCGTTGGCTCGGCGAGAATCGATTCGCTTGGCGTAACGATTTCAAACTTGTCTTTACCCAGCTTATCCACGGCTAAATAGGCTTCGTTTTCCCACGCCAGCAGCACATCACCGATACCGCGCTCAACGAAGGTGTTGGTGGCGCCACGCGCCCCGGAGTCCTGCACTTCAACGTTTTTGAACAGCGCCTTAACGTAGGCCAGCGCTTTGGCCTGATCGCCATGGTTCTGATCCAGCGCCCAACCCCAGGCGGCCAGGTAGTTCCAGCGTGCGCCACCAGAAGTTTTCGGGTTTGGCGTAATCACTGACACGCCCGGTTTAATCAGATCCGGCCAATCATGAATGCCTTTCGGGTTGCCTTTGCGTACCAGGAACACGATGGTAGAGGTGTACGGCGCGGAGTTGTCCGGCAAGCGTTTAATCCAGCCTTTGTCGATACGGCCCCGTTCAGCAATCGCATCCACGTCAGATTGCAGCGCCAGCGTTACCACATCGGCGCGAATCCCGTTGATCACGGAAGTAGCCTGCTTGCCCGAACCGCCGTGCGATTGACGAATCACCACGTTGTCGCCGGTCTCTTGCTTGTAATGCGCGCTGAAGGCTTTGTTGTATTGTTCGTATAGCTCACGCGTTGGATCGTAAGAGACGTTTAACAGCTGAATATCCTTTGCCAGAACACTGGTTGAAGCCAGTAACAGGGTGACGCCAATACTCCACTTGTTCATTGCTTGCTCTCCGCAGTCGTTATGCGGCAAGACTGACACAAACTAATCCATGAATTAAAGAATTAAAAATCAGCTGTTATAACTGGAGGGAATATGAGCAGGCATAAAAAAGGCGCGTCCGGTAACGCGCCCCGATTTTGCTGATTAGTACAGTTTTTTCGCGGTATCCAGCCAATCGCGCTTGAATGGGCGCTTCATGTTTTCGATAGCATCGATGATGTCGTGATGCACCATCTTCTCATTCTGAATACCCACGCAGCGGCCGCCGTAACCTTGCAGCAGCAGTTCGATAGAATATGAACCCATGCGCGACGCCAGGATACGATCATAGGCGCAGGGTGCGCCGCCACGTTGAATGTGGCCCAGCACGGTAGCGCGGGTTTCGCGTTTGGTTTCCGCTTCGATGTAATGCGCCAGATCGTCGATATCACAAATGTGTTCAGTGATCGCCACGATAGCGTGCTTTTTACCTTTGGCGATGCCCGCCTGAATTTCTGCCACCAGCTCTTCGCGGGTATAGGGAATTTCTGGCAGCACGATGAATTCACAGCCGCCCGCGATTGAAGCCGCCAGGGTTAAATCGCCGCAGTAGCGGCCCATCACTTCCACAATGGAAATACGCTGATGCGAAGATGAGGTATCGCGCAGGCGGTCAATCGCTTCAACCACGGTTTCCAGCGCGGTGAAGTAACCGATGGTGTAATCGGTGCCCGCCACGTCATTATCGATGGTGCCCGGCAAGCCGATGCACGGGAAGCCCATTTCGGTCAGGCGTTTTGCGCCCATATACGAACCGTCGCCGCCGATCACCACCAGTGCATCAATGCCGCGCTTTTTCATGTTTTCGATGGCGGTTTGACGCACTTCTTCGTTGCGGAATTCCGGGAAACGCGCAGAACCCAGGAAGGTGCCACCGCGGTTAATCATGTCGGACACGCTGTAGCGGTCAAGGTTGATCATGCGATCTTCGTACAAGCCCAGATAGCCATCATAGATGCCAAAAACTTCCAGTCCTTCACTCAGCGCGGAACGTACAACTCCGCGAATGGCTGCGTTCATGCCTGGGGCGTCGCCGCCGCTGGTCAGTACTCCGATTTTTTTGATCATGACAACCTCTGGATTGTTCAAAACTAAGGATTATTCCTGCCATGTGTCCGGCATGGCCGGCTCGCGATCGCATGGCTTAATAGTTGCAGAATAGTATATCAAAGGCTTGATGCTGAATTGATTCAGGTCAGACAAGTTTTCGCTAATTTTTTTACAGAGTTGTTAGCGTTACGTCAATTTTAAACGCAACAACTTGATTTTTAGTTATTAAAACTGGAAAAAACCCTGCTGGTTTCCAGGTACAACTGAACAGGGATCTTGATGGATGATCACGTCAGAACCGGGGAATTGTTCTAATAACGCCTGCTCGATTTGATCGGCCACCTGATGCGCCTGCACCAGCGGCAGGTGATCGTCCATTTCCAAATGCAGCTGAATAAAACGCGTCGGGCCAGATTGCCGCGTGCGCAGCGCATGCGCACCGCGCACGCCGGGCCAATCCGTGACCAATGCGATAATTGCCCGCTTTTCCGTGTCGGGTAAGGCGCGATCCAGCAACGATTGCACCGCTTCGTAACCCATGCGCAACGCGTTGTAGAGAATGTAGGCGCCAATCCCCAAGGCAAATAACGCATCCGCGCGGACAAAACCATAGCTGCTTAAGCCAAGCGCGACCAGGATTGCCCCGTTCATGACGACGTCCGATTGGTAATGCAGCATATCTGCACGAATGGCCTGACTGCGCGTGCGTCGCACCACCCAACGCTGGAACGCCACCAGCATCAACGTCGAGCCAAGCGCAGCGACCGTAACGATGATGCCCACCAGCGGTGCATGCAACGTTTCTGGCGAGGCCAGATGTTGGAATCCGGTGAGAAACAGAAACAGCGCCGAACCGGAAATAAACATGCTTTGCGCTAGCGCGGCGAGCGATTCCGCTTTGCCGTGTCCAAAGGTGTGATCGTCATCGGCTGGTTGCAGCGAATAACGCACCACCAGCAGGTTAGTCAGCGAGGCAGCAATATCCACCAAAGAATCCACCAATGCCGCCAACATGCTGACGGAACCGGTGTGCCACCACGCGAAGATTTTCACGATAAGCAGCGATGTGGCTAAGGTTGTCGCTGCCAATGCGGCGCGATTCACTAATTTTGCATAGGAAGAATCCATGCGATGCCTCATGAGGCGGCGCGCGGTGGCGCAGCGCCCTGTTAATCTCAAGATGGCTCAAGTTTATCACTGGCAGCGCGACGCTGCGCAAAAGGGAGATTACGCGCATGATTTTAAGCGAGAAAAACGGGCAAAAAAAACCCCGCCATCATGGCGGGGAAGACAGGGATGGTGTCTATGGCAAGGAAAACAGGGATACTATGTTACTGGTTACTGCTGGTACTACTCACTGCTTGCAGCGGTGATGATGGCTGCAATCCTGAGAGCTGACGCACTTTCGCGAGTCGTTGCTCATGATTCTTCTGCAATAACGCTTGCTGAGCAGGCGTTAGCAAGTGGTACATCTGGTTACGAACCCGGGCCATTTCAACTTGCTGTTCAACCAGCGCGCGGGCATGTTTTTCTGCCTGCTGGCGAATTGCCGATTCGTTAAATTTGTCTGCTGTGACAAGGTCATGCATAGTTTCAATGTCTTGAACGCTTAACGTTGGGCGTTCATGTCGCGCTTGCTGCATCAGGTCACGCATTTGCTGCCGCTGTTGTTCCGTGAGCTCAATGCCGTCGAACATGTGGCT
The DNA here is from genome assembly GCA_966185695.1 of uncultured Pantoea sp. Classification (GTDB taxonomy): domain Bacteria; phylum Pseudomonadota; class Gammaproteobacteria; order Enterobacterales; family Enterobacteriaceae; genus Pantoea. The sequence continues at coordinate 57,539 of CBIFUL010000024.1, forward strand.
TTGCGGATTTTGCGTCATAATGCCTGTCGTCAATCCGTCGCTCGGATGCATCTCGTCAAACGTCGTCGTGTCTGCTGCTTCTGCGCTGGCGTGACTGAGAACCATCGCTGAGGCAA
>CBIFUL010000025.1:0-56340 GCA_966185695.1 uncultured Pantoea sp.
TCCTTCGACCACCGCGTGATCGACGGTGCTGATGGTGCGCGCTTTATCACCATCATCAACAACACCCTGTCCGACATTCGCCGTCTGGTGATGTAACGTTAATCAAGGCCGGCAAATGCCGGCCTTGTTGTAAGGATTCAATTGTTGCCGCGGTTGGCAGTTTGTTAACAATTCTGTAAACTCTCGCGGTGAAATGTCCCGGTGGATATAGGGCATCAAGAGCCTGGGAAAGGGTCGCTTTTGACCGCCGGCAATCTAACAAGAGGTCATGATGAGTACAGAGATTAAAACTCAAGTCGTGGTACTTGGGGCAGGTCCTGCAGGTTACTCTGCAGCCTTCCGTTGCGCTGATTTAGGTCTGGAAACCGTAATCGTTGAGCGTTACAACACCCTCGGTGGTGTTTGTCTGAACGTAGGCTGTATCCCGTCAAAAGCGCTGCTGCACGTCGCGAAAGTGATCGACGAAGCCAAAGCCCTGGAAGAGCACGGTATCGTGTTCGGCCAGCCACAGACTGACATCAATAAAATTCGTAGCTGGAAAGAGAAGGTGATTAACCAACTCACTGGCGGCCTCGCGGGTATGGCGAAAGGTCGTAAAGTGAAAGTGGTCACTGGCCTCGGCAAATTCACTGGCGCGAACACGCTGGTGGTGGAAGGTGAAGGCGGCGCGACCACCATCAACTTCGACAACGCGATCATCGCGGCCGGTTCTCGTCCTATTGAACTGCCATTCATTCCACATCAGGATCCGCGCGTGTGGGATTCTACCGATGCGCTGGAACTGAAAGAAGTACCAAAACGTCTGCTGGTTATGGGCGGCGGTATCATCGGTCTTGAAATGGCGACCGTGTATAAAGCGCTGGGCTCAGAAATTGACGTGGTTGAGATGTTTGACCAGGTTATCCCGGCCGCTGATAAAGACGTGGTGAAAGTGTTCACCAAGCGTATCAGCAAAAAATTCAACCTGATGCTGGAAACCAAAGTCACCGCGGTTGATGCGAAAGACGATGGCATCTACGTATCCATGGAAGGCAAAAAAGCGCCAGCCGAACCACAGCGTTACGACGCGGTGCTGGTGGCGATTGGTCGTGTGCCAAATGGCAAAGGCCTGGATGCCGGTAAAGCGGGCGTGGAAGTGGACGATCGCGGCTTTATCCGCGTCGACAAGCAGCTGCGCACCAACGTTCCACACATCTTCGCCATCGGCGACATTGTGGGCCAGCCAATGCTGGCACACAAAGGTGTGCATGAAGGCCACGTTGCCGCCGAAGTGATTTCTGGTCTGAAGCACTACTTCGATCCGAAAGTGATTCCTTCCATCGCGTACACCGAGCCAGAAGTTGCCTGGGTTGGCCTGACCGAGAAAGAAGCCAAAGAGAAAGGCATCAGCTACGAAGTGTCCACCTTCCCGTGGGCGGCTTCAGGCCGTGCTATCGCTTCTGACTGCGCAGACGGCATGACCAAACTGATCTTCGACAAAGAAACCCATCGTGTTATTGGTGGTGCCATTGTCGGAACTAACGGCGGCGAGCTGCTGGGTGAGATCGGTCTGGCGATTGAAATGGGCTGTGATGCCGAAGATATCGCACTGACCATCCACGCGCACCCAACGCTGCACGAATCAGTTGGCCTGGCGGCGGAAGTGTTTGAAGGTAGCATTACTGACCTGCCAAACGCGAAAGCGAAAAAGAAGTAATTTCTCTCGCTGAGTAAAGAAACGGCTCCTTGATGGAGCCGTTTTTTATTACGTGAACCTTTAAATTAAATCCTTAAAATAAGGCGCATGAGCTAACCTTTCGTAATATCAGAATAGCGGAGGCAAACCTCCGCTATAGAAGTTTACTGTTGTGCTTCGTAAGCCATGACAGCTGATAATTCAGCAGCGAATATGCGCAATCGTAATTCACACAGCGAGCTGCGATTTGCCAGACACAAACTTAAAAGAATGAATCCACTAATAATCAGCATGCTGAATTTTAACTTCATAGTTGCTTACTCCTTGCATTAGCACAAGCAAGCGACTACCCTGACATTGCTTAGGTGTTAGGATGTGTCGCTTGCCCGTGCGGTTAATGAATATTAATCTCACGGGTTTCACTCTCCACAACCTACCTAAATCAAAAATGCTTAAGGCAGATTGCCTCAAGCGCCCGCAGGCAGTCTACGCCTATTTTATTTAAACTCACTTATTATTTTAATATTTTTAATTGGTGGGCGTTTTTATTGTTTATTCTATTAAATTGAATCTGTAATTAATGAATTGCCGGTTTCTTTCAACCAATCAATGAAATGCCGCAATGGCGTTGAGAGATATTTACGGCTGGGGTAATAAAGCCAGAAGCCCTCTTCCATTTGAGTATATTCCGTTAATATTTCAATTAACTCCCCGCTGACTAATGCATTATTAACCGTACCTTGATGTAAAAATGCAATACCTACACCAGCCAGCGCGGCATGGAGAATGCGTTCATTATTATCCAGCACCAGCGCGCCCTTAACCGCAATTTCCTGTTTCCGCCCATCTTGCCAAAATTCCCAGCGATAACGCCTGCCGCTTGGAAAGCGCCGCTCAATGCAGGAGAAATTCAACAATTCAGCCGGGGACGTCGGTACGCCATGCTGCGCAATAAATGCCGGACTCGCCACCGCGATTGCCCGCATCGGTGCACCAAAGGGTACGGCAACCATATCTTGCGCCAGCACGTCGCCATAGCGCACGCCGGCGTCGAAGTTTGCCTCAACAATATCCAGTAGCGAATCATTGCTGTCGATTTCCAGCGTAATCTCCGGATAGCGCAACATGAATGGCAAAATCAACCGATCAAAAAAGAGTGCTTCAGCTGAACGCGGCATGCTGATGCGCAGCACGCCACGCGGTTCGCTGCGCCAGTTATTCAGTTCATCTATCGCCTGTGACAGGTCCGCTAGCGCGGGTTGAATACGTTGTAGAAAGCGCTCGCCAGCTTCGGTCAGCGCCACTTTACGCGTAGTGCGATGCAGCAACCTCACACCCAAACGCGCTTCGAAGTGGCGCATAGCGTGGCTCAGGCTGGATGGCGTGACATTACGTTCCTCGGCCGCTTTACGAAAACTAAGATGCTGCGCGATGGCGGCAAACATCTCTAATTCCTGCATGGATGCACGGTAATTATTCATTGCTGAGTTTTACTCATTAAATCGGCAAGAATGCCTCAATTGTTGCTGGGATTGCTGAGGTTTATAACATAAACATCAACCATGAAGAGGATACATGTATGCAACAACGTCAATTGGGCAATCAGGGATTACAGGTTTCAGCGCTGGGGCTAGGCTGCATGGGCATGAGCTTCGCTTATGGGCAAAATGATGAAAAACAGGCCCTGGCCACATTGGATCGTGCATTCGAGCTAGGCGTAAACTTCCTGGATACTGCGGAAGTGTATGGTCCGTTCACTAATGAAACTCTGCTCGCTAAAGCGATTAAAGGTCGCAGCGATGTCAAAGTTGCCACTAAGTTCGGTTTTCACATTACTGATGAAGGCGTTGGCTGGGAGCGTATAACCGGTGTGAACAGCAAGCCTGCGCAGATTCGCCGCGCGGTAGAAGCGTCTTTGCAGCGCCTCGGCGTGGAAACCATTGAACTGCTGTATCAACATCGTCTCGATCCCGCAGTGCCCATTGAAGAGGTGGTGGGTGTGATGGCGGATTTGGTATGCGAGGGCAAGGTTAAATATCTTGGTTTATCGGAAGTGTCGTCAGCCACGCTACGGCGCGCACATGCGGTACATCCGATCTCAGCGCTGCAAAGTGAATATTCATTATGGTCACGCGATCCAGAACAGCAGGTTTTAGCAACTTGCCGTGAACTGAATATCGGGTTTGTGCCATATAGCCCATTGGGCCGCGGTTTCCTTACCGGAAAATTTCCCGCCACGGCAGAGTTGGCTTCGGATGATTTTCGTCGCAATCTGCCGCGTTTCCAGCAAGATGCGCACACACATAACCAGAAGTTAGTGAATAAGCTTACAGAAATGGCTACAGGTTATGATGCCAGCGCCGCGCAGCTCGCCTTGGCTTGGGTACTGGCGAAAGGGGAGTTTATTGTGCCGATTCCTGGAGCCAGCAAGATTGCGCATCTGGAACAGAACTGTGCGGCGGCGGAGTTGGAACTGACCAGCGCTGATATCACCTCGCTGGACGCACTGTTCAGCGAACAAAACATCCAGGGGGAACGTTACACTAGCAGCGAATTCGTGCTGGTCGATCGGTAATTTTTCCCCCGCATGGTTAAGCAAGCAGGCATCAAAATGCCTGCTTTTTTTTATGTGACGCAGTTCAAACGCCGTGAAATCTGCTAAATAACGCGCGGATGTTGCTTTTTTGTAAACAGATTAACAATCAAGCGAAATGCTGCTATGCTGGCCGACGCGGAACCGGGCACTTTACCCTACTGTTTGACAGCATTAAGAGGTGCACCGGAAAGCTATACAATGAGAGCGAGGAGAACGTCGTGCTAGAAGAATACCGTAAGCACGTTGCCGAGCGTGCTGCCCAGGGAATCGTACCTAAGCCGTTAGATGCTTCCCAAATGGCCGCGCTGGTTGAACTGCTGAAAAACCCGCCTGCGGGCGAAGAAGAATTCCTGACCGACTTATTGGTCAATCGTGTTCCACCAGGTGTTGATGAAGCGGCATACGTTAAAGCCGGTTTCCTGGCAGCTGTCACTAAGGGCGAAGCCCTCTCTCCTCTGGTTACTCGCGAAAAAGCAGTAGAACTGCTGGGCACCATGCAGGGCGGCTACAACATTCACGCCTTGATCGAAGCGCTGGACGATGAAGCGCTGGCACCTATTGCCGCCGAAGCCCTGTCCCATACGCTGCTGATGTTCGATAACTTCTACGATGTCGAAGAGAAAGCGAAAGCGGGTAATCCACACGCGAAAAAAATTATCCAGTCCTGGGCTGATGCTGAATGGTTCCTGAAGCGTCCAAAACTGGCTGAGAAAATCACCACGACCGTGTTCAAAGTGACCGGCGAAACCAACACTGACGACCTCTCTCCGGCGCCGGATGCATGGTCACGTCCGGATATTCCACTGCACGCGCTGGCAATGCTGAAAAACGCCCGTGACGGCATCGAACCCGATGATGCTGGCAACATTGGCCCGATCAAACAGATCGAAGCACTGCAAACCAAAGGTTTCCCGCTGACTTACGTCGGTGACGTAGTGGGAACCGGTTCTTCGCGTAAATCCGCCACCAACTCGGTGCTGTGGTTTATGGGCGATGACATCCCTTACGTGCCGAACAAAAAAGGCGGCGGCCTGTGCCTCGGCGGTAAAATCGCGCCAATCTTCTTCAACACCATGGAAGATGCCGGTGCGCTGCCTATCGAATTGGACGTTGATCGCCTGAACATGGGCGATGTGATCGACGTTTACCCGTACAAAGGTGAAGTGCGTAATCACGAAACCAATGAACTGCTGGCAAGCTTCGAGCTGAAAACCGACGTGCTGTTGGATGAAGTGCGTGCGGGCGGCCGTATTCCCCTGATCATTGGCCGTGGCTTAACCACCAAAGCGCGCGAATCGCTCGGCTTGCCGCACAGCAATGTGTTCGTGCAGGCGAAAGATGTGGCTGCAAGCACCCGCGGTTATTCACTGGCGCAGAAGATGGTTGGCCGCGCCTGTGGCATGGAAGGTGTGCGTCCTGGCGCTTACTGCGAACCAAAAATGACGTCTGTGGGTTCGCAGGACACCACCGGTCCAATGACCCGTGATGAACTGAAAGATCTGGCGTGCCTCGGCTTCTCCGCTGATTTGGTGATGCAGTCGTTCTGTCACACCGCCGCCTACCCGAAACCGGTTGACGTGACCACGCACCACACCTTGCCTGACTTCATCATGAACCGTGGCGGCGTGTCGCTGCGTCCGGGCGATGGCGTGATCCACAGCTGGCTGAACCGTATGCTGCTGCCTGATACCGTGGGCACCGGTGGCGATTCACACACCCGTTTCCCTATCGGTATCTCTTTCCCTGCTGGTTCGGGTCTGGTCGCCTTTGCGGCCGCCACCGGCGTGATGCCGCTGGATATGCCGGAATCAGTGCTGGTGCGCTTCAAAGGCGAAATGCAGCCGGGCATCACCTTGCGCGATCTGGTACACGCGATTCCGCTGTACGCGATCAAAGCAGGCTTGTTGACCGTTGAGAAGAAAGGCAAGAAAAACATCTTCTCTGGCCGCGTGTTGGAAATCGAAGGTCTGCCGAAACTGAAAGTTGAGCAGGCATTTGAATTGACCGATGCGTCTGCCGAGCGTTCTGCTGCCGGCTGTACCATCAAGCTGGATAAAGAGCCGATCATCGAGTATCTGAACTCTAACATCGTGCTGCTGAAGTGGATGATCTCCGAAGGTTACGGCGATCGTCGTACGCTGGAGCGCCGTATTGAAGGCATGCAGAAATGGCTGGCGGATCCGCAGTTGCTGGAAGGCGATGCGGATGCCGAGTACGCGGCGGTGATCGATATCGATCTGGCTGAGATCAAAGAGCCCATTCTGTGCGCACCAAACGATCCGGACGATGCGCGTTGGTTGTCTGACGTGCAGGGCGAGAAGATCGATGAAGTGTTCATCGGTTCGTGCATGACCAACATTGGTCACTTCCGCGCGGCCGGTAAACTGCTGGATGCCCATAAAGGCCAGCTGCCAACCCGCTTGTGGGTTGCGCCGCCAACCAAAATGGACGCCGCGCAGCTGACCGAAGAGGGCTATTACAGCGTGTTCGGTAAGAGCGGCGCACGTATCGAGATTCCGGGCTGTTCACTGTGCATGGGTAACCAGGCGCGTGTGCAAGACGGCGCGACGGTGGTGTCCACCTCAACCCGTAACTTCCCGAACCGTCTTGGTACCGGCGCGAACGTGTTCCTCGCTTCCGCCGAACTGGCTGCGGTCGCCTCGCTGCTTGGCAAATTGCCAACGCCAGACGAATATCAGCAGTTCATGGTGCAGGTGGATAAAACCGCCGATGACACTTATCGCTACCTCAACTTTGATCAGCTGGGGCAGTACACTGAAAAAGCGGACAGCGTGATCTTCCAAACCGCCGTGTAATCGCGCGTCAGGAAGCAGAAAGGGGACGATGAAAATCGTCCCCTTTTTTTTGTGATGTTTTCCGCTGGCGCGACCCGGCATAATGCGAGCGCGATCCCACTTTATTCAGCGTGCTGCGCACAATATGGTCACATTCAGTGCCAGGCGGCGCGCCATCAGTACGAGGCAACTATGGAATATGAATTTCTGCGTGATTTAACCGGGCAGGTCAAAGTGCGCATGTCGATGGACCACGAAGCGGTGGGACACTGGTTCAACGATGAGGTGAAAGATAATTTGCCGCTGCTGGATGAGGTAGAAGCTGCCGTCAGCGCGGTTAAAGGCACGGTGAATCAGTGGCAGCGCGTAGGCCGTGAATACACCATTTGGCTGGACGAAGAGGAAGTAATGATCCGCGCCAATCAGCTGGCGCTGGAAGATGACGGCATCGAAGAGGGCATGACCTATTACGATGAAGAGAGCCTGTCATTTTGCGGTGTTGAAGATTTTCTGGCGGTGATCGCGGCGTATCGGCAGTTCCTCGCCGGAAAATAGAGTCAGGCCGCTATCCATGATGGCCTGACTTCATCAAACTACACCGTCGCCACTGGCGTAGCAGGCGATCCTACCGCGCCAGGCAAACGCAGCGGCGGGGCGGTTAGTAAAAAAGCGTGGCGCTGATGATGCGCCAACCAATCCGCCAGCGGGCTCAACAACATTAGCTCACCGAGATAAACCCCCAAGCGGAATAGACACAAATCATGCAGCGGATGCGAGGGATAAAAATCCGCGTTCATCGGCCGCGCAGGCAGAATCTCCACCGCCGGATTATCGGCAATCAGCGCCACCACGCCGCTGCTTTCAATCCAGTCACGTAGTTGCGCATCGCTTCCATCCAAACCGGCAAAGTGGCTGTTCAGAAACGCCATGTCCGGCTCACCCTGCATCGCCAGAATCGCTTCGTCCATGCCGGTACGGAAACAGACGAAATCACCCGGTCGTACCTCGATGTTATCGGACTGCAAAATCTGCTGCAGATGCTGATAACCAAAAGCAAAACGATCGGTGCCAAAGTGGCGTTTGATATCGATCATCACCGCGCGCCCCTGCATGCCATGCGCCGCCATGTTTTCAATCCCCAAAGCTTTCGCACCAAGATGGCTGCCATGATCGCAGCCGCAGCCGCCGCCGCGATAATCGGTTTCGCCCACAATATCGACGTTAGCTTTGTAGCCGTTGTAAAACACCATTTCCGGCTCGCCGCTAGCGTTGACATCAAACCATTGTCCCATGTGCGCCAGGCTATCCCATTGTGTGGAATATTGCAGCGCCAGCGTCACGCTATCGTCGCATATCACATCGCTAAGCTGCGGATTATCACGCGATAGCGGATAAGTCATGTTGGCGTGTTCGCCACGGCGGGTGGCATTGAGCTGGGGCGGCGGGCGACGCGGATTCATCGCCGTGCCACCCGGTAAATCGAGCGGCAAACTCAGGCAGAAGGTTTCGCCGGTTTGCACTTCCGTTATGCCTTCACGTACTTTGGCAGCGGTGAGCAGATTGAGGCGACCAAGCTGATCGTCGGGGCCGAAGTCGCCCCATGTCGATTGCGCCGGGCGCTGTTTCCAACGTGCATTCATACTTCTCTCCTTACTGCGCCATTCAGCGCAGCGCTATTGTCCGTGCCCATGGGTTGAACGCGCGGTAGCCAGAACGCATAAATCAACGCGCCGATTACGCCAATCACACCAGCAATCTCCAACGGAATCACAAACGAATGCGTGTACTGCATGATCACGCCAATCAGAATCGGCGAGATAATGCCTGCCAGATTCGCAGCCATATTTTGGATGCCGCCGATGGTGGCGACGTTAGCGCGATTCGGCGCAACGTCGGAAGGCAGCGCCCATAACGCGGCGGAGGCGAACGTCGCTGAGAAGTTAGCAAAACACAGCGCTGCCAGCGCCAGGCCGACGGTCGGCGAGAAGGCGGCTAAACCAATGGTTGCGCTGCCCAGCATGCCGCCCACCAGCGGGATTTTACGCGCCACACTCAGCGAATAGCCGCGACGAACCAGCGAATCAGACAACAAACCGCCGCACCAGCCGCCCACAATCGCCGCAATGCCGGGCAGCATGCCCAACAAGCCGAATTTCATTAACGACAGATGGAAGGTCTCAACCAGATAAGTGGGGAACCAGGTGAAGAAAAAGTAAGAGACGAAGTTGATGCAGAAGAAACCGGCCATCATCGCCTGCACGGCGCGTTGCCCCAATAGCTGACGCACGCTCATCGGATCACCGGTTTGCGGATCCTGGTTAGCTTCAATGAATTCCACTTCTTCCAGCGTAACGGATTTGTGTTCACGCGGATCGCGATACCACCAATACCACGCCAGCGCCCAGGCAACGGCGATCACACCCGAGAGCACAAACGTCATGCGCCAGCCAACCAGCGCGATCAGGAAGGAAATGATCGGGATCGCCAACGTGCCGCCGATTTTACTGCCGTTGTTGAAGGTAGCGGCGGCAAAACTGCGTTCCTGGCGTGGGAACCAGCGCGTTACCGTAGATGAACTGGCGGGATAGGCGGGCGCTTCAACCGCGCCGAGCACAAAGCGGAAGCCCACCAGCGCCGCAATTGAACTGGCTAATCCGCACACCGCCGTGGCTAAACCCCAGCCAAGGCTGCTGACAGCAAAGGTGATACGTGGGCCGAGCTTATCCACCAGCCAGCCGCCGGGCAGCTGAAATAGCACATAACTCCAAAAGAACGCGGAGAGCAGCAAGCCGCTATCGGTGGGCGAGAAGTTTAACTCCTGGCTCATAAACGGCATGGCGACGCTCATCGCTGCACGATCGATATAGTTGATGGCGATGCCGACTGACAACACCGTGAGAATGACGAAACGAAATTTCCCTTTCGCTTTACTTGCCGAAATTGCAGCAGGTGATCCATTGGAATTCAGCGACATAATCGCCTCCAACTGTTTTTATTTTGTGTAGGGGGAAACGCCGCATTGGAGTGATGCGGCGGGGATATTGGCGCTTACGCGCCGCTGGCAACAGAGTGAGGATGTTTGATCTGTTCCTCATCCACGATGGGTTCCACTTTGCCCATCAGGAACAGATAGTTAAGGATACCAATTACCACCAGCACCGCAGAGAACACCAGCGCCCAGGTAAAGTGGCCGGTTGCGCCAACAATCGCGCCAGTAATGATCGGGCCAACCGCGCCGCCCATGTTGGAGACGGTGTTTTGCAGGCCCGCGACAATCGACACGCTGTTTTGCGGTGCCACATCGCCCGGCAGCGCCCACACTTGTGATGCCGCCACGGTGGTACCGGATTTGGCGATACACAGCAGCAGCACGGTCATGAACACCGATTCGGTAAACGGTGCGAAGCCGATACACAGCGCCATCAGCAGGCCAATGGTCAGGAACAGCTTGCGCGTGGCGGTCAGCGACAGGATCTTTTTGTGTACGATGCGATCCGATGCCCAACCGGCCAGCACTTCAATCACCATGCCGCAAATCAGCGGCAGCGCAGCCACCATCCCCATTTTGAGGAAATCCATGCCTTTGTCTTTCACCAGGTAGGTCGGTAACCAGGTGATAAAGAAGTATGAGGTGTAGTTAATGGTGAAGAAGCCAATGCACATCGCCCAGATGTTGCGGTAGCGCAGCAGCTTGTACCACTTCATGGGCCGCACGCTTTTGTCGCCGTGCTTCTGCGCCTGGCCGCCACGGATGTAATGCACCTCTTCAGCACTTATCGACTTATGATCTTCCGGGTTCTCAGAGTAGATAAAGTACCAGGCGATCACCCAGAACAGGCCGAGTGCGCCGATCGCCAGGAACGTCAGACGCCAGTCAAACATGGCGATCATAAAGACAATCAACGGCATCGCCACCGCGCCGCCAAATTTCGAGGCGCTGTCGAACAGGCCAGAAACGGTGGCGCGTTCGCGGTCCGGGAACCAGCGTGCGGTAATCCCCGCGTTGCTGGGATAGGCGGCGGCTTCACCGACGCCAAGCGCCAAGCGCAGCGCCAGCAGCGATTTGAAGCCGGTGGCTAAACCCATCGCCATGGTCGCCACCGACCACCACGCTACGGCGATGCCCAGCCCTTTTTTCTGGCCGAAGCGATCGGCGAACCAGCCCGCCGGGATCTGCAACAGCGCGTAAGACCAGAAAAACGCCGCCATGATAAAGCCCATCATTTCCGGATTGATGTCCAGCTCAGTGATCAGGTGCGGCGCAGCGGCAGAGAGTACGGTTCTATCAATGTAGTTAATGGCAATCGCCAGCCACATCAGGCCAGCGATCCACCAACGGATGCGCGTCGAGCTTGTAGAGTTAGTCATAATAATTTTCACTCGAAGTAGGATTACAGGATATAACGACGATTACTCCAGCCCGTTCATCACGTTTACCGGGCGTTCGCCCTGCTTCACGCACTGTACAATCTGCGCCACGCAGCGCTCGCCAATCGCGCTGATTGCGCCATCGGTGTAGCCGGCAATATGCGAGGTGGGAATAAAGTTATTCAGGGTAAACAGCGGATGTTCCGCCAGCGGCTCCTGCTCGAACACGTCAGCTGCCGCGCCGGCAATCACGTTATCCCGCAGCGCCTGATACAGATCCTGCTCGTTAACGATGCCACCGCGTGAGGCATTGATCAGGAAGGCGCTTCTCTTCATGCGTTTGAGGCGTGCGGCATCAAACAGATTGCGCGTTTTGTCGGTCAGCGGTTTGTGCAGCGTGATGAAATCGCTGGCGTCGGTTAGCTGATCGAGGCTGACAAATTCGATGCCGTGTTCGGCAGCGAAGGTCTCATCCGGGTAAAAATCGAAGGCGATGACGCGCATGTTGAAGCCTTTAGCCCGCAGCGCCACCTGCTTGCCGATATTGCCAAGGCCGATGATTCCCAGCGTTTTGCCGTAGACGTCGGTGGCAAAAATACGCGGCCAGTGACCGGCGCGGGTTTCAATCGCAGCCTGCGTGAGTTGACGCGCGCTATTCAGGATCAGCGCGAAGGCGAAATCCGCTACGGCGTTTTTATTGGCATCCGGCACGTTGGTGACGTAAATACCGCGCTCGCGCGTGGCATCCAAATCGATGTTATCAACGCCCACGCCGTGCTTGCAGACGATTTTCAGCTGCGGCGCTTGTGCCAGCAACTCTTGATTGACGTCAGTGAAGGCCACGATCATCGCGACGGTGTCAGCCAGATGCGGCTCCAGCGCGCTAAGCGGCGCATCGGCGGGCAGCGTAATCAGCTCGAAGCCGTGTTGTTGCAGCACCTCGATGGGCGCAGCATCGTATTTGGCGAAGGAGGGCGAAGTACAGATGACTTTCATAGGAACTCTTCCCGATGTTGAAAATAAATAGTGTTCTCGCAGAGCTAACGCATCGTAGCGGCGCAATTTATTGCGCGTTTGGCAGCAACTGAAACGCTGAAAGATGCGCAATAAATTGCGCCGCTACCGAATGTTCGGTGTCTAAAAACGTCATTCCGCCTGGGCGATGAACAGGAAAATTACTGCAAATACTGATTCACGATCTGGCGGATCTTCTGCTCTTCTTCGGCCGAGAAGCTCACCGCGTAGCGGCTGTTGCCGACATCGCAGCCCAGCAGGGCAACGGCTTTTTTCACCGTAGCCGGGGGGAACCCGACGCTGTACAAATCGGTGCGCAGGCCAGTGATGTTCTCTTGCGCCACGCGCGAACCTTCAATATCCCCCGCGTGGAAACGTGCCCAAATGGCGTTGATTTCATTCGGCGCCACGTTCGCCAGGCCAGAAATACAGGCGGTGCAGCCCTCTACGAAGCCGCGGTGAATCAGCGAATCCGGGCCGGTCAGCACGTTGAAGTTTTCAGTGCCTACTGCCGCCTTGAGGAAACCGCTCAGGCTTTCGTAGCTGCCGGCGCTGTCTTTGATACCAATAATGTTGGGGTGCGACGCCAGCGCGCGCACGGTTTCCGGCTGTAGCGTGTTGCCGGTACGCGCCGGAATGTTGTAGAGGTACAGGGGCACCTCAATCGCATCCGCTACCGCGCGATAGTGCGCGATCAGCTCTTCCTGCTTGAGCGGCACAAAGTAGGGCGTGATCACCGACACCGCATCCACGCCCAGCTTCGCCACTTGCTTGCCAAGGCGGATGGTTTCGCGGGTGGAAATCTCGCCAATGTGCGCCACCACCGGCGCGGCACCGTTCACTTCATCCACGCAGGTTTCCGTCACCGCCAGCTTCTCCTGCTCGTTCAGCACGAAGAATTCGCCGTTGGTGCCGCCGCAGAAAATGCCGTTGCCGGCGCTCAGCTGACGTTGCACCTGCACGCGCTGGGCGGCGGGATTAAACGCGCCTGCGCTGTCGAAAGTGGTGACGATGGCGGTCAATACGCCCTGAATATGCTTGCTCATGTTGTCCTCGATATCCTTAGTGATTCAACGCCGGAAACAGCGTCAGGTAGACGTTGCGCACGTCTTCGGCGCTGACTTGCATCGGCACATTCTTCATCAGACGCTGCACGTCGAGCGCGGCTTCCACCAGATACGGCAGATGATCCGGGCCAATCCCCAACTCTTCCAGGCTGGCGGGCAGCTTCAGGCGTTTTACCAGCGCGGCGAAATAGTCCACCAGCGCGTGTGATTTGGCCTCTTCATCCAGCGAGGCATCGGCATCTGGCAGCAAATCGTAAGCCTGCGCGAATTTGCTCACCGCCGCCGGACGCACGAAGCGCATGCAGGGCGCGAGCAGGATGGCGTTGGCAACGCCGTGCGGCAGGTGATATTTGCCCCCCAGCGGATAGGACATCGCATGCACCAAATGCGTCCCGGCATGCGCAATTGACGCGCCGCCGTAATAGGACGCCCACAGCATATTCAGGCGCGCTTCCAGGTTGGTTGGCTCCGCGAGAGTGACTTCCAGGCTGGCAAACAGCTTTTTCATGCCGATCAAGGCATAGTTGTCGCTCACCGGATTCGACACGGTAGCGGTAAAGCACTCAATCAGGTGACACAGCGCATCTATGCCGGTGGAAGAGGCGATGTGCGGCGGCATGCTGGTGGTCAGCTCCGGGATCAGCGCCACGTAATCTGGCAGCATTACCGGCGTGATAATGCCGACTTTGGTCTCTTTCTCCGGGATGGCGAGAATCGCGTTCGGCGTGGCTTCAGAGCCGGTACCGGCGGTAGTCGGAATCAGCAGCGAGGTGGTGCGCGTTAGCGGCTTTTCTCCCGCCAGCAGCGCCTCCAGCGTCGATGCGCCTGCAACGCACAGAATCGACAGCAGCTTGGCGACATCCAGCACGCTGCCGCCGCCCACGCCAATCACGAGATCGACATCGGTACCCGGCAAGTCCGCAACAATCGTCGCGACATCATGTTGGCTTGGCTCTGGCGGCACCGAATCAACGATGCTCAGGCGGCCAATCTGCTGTTGCAGCTGGGCGATCAGTGCCTGCACGGCGGGGATGCCGGCGATATTTTTATCGGTAACCAATAGCGCTTTCTCTTTACCCTTAAGTAAATAGCTGAGGTCGTTAAGCGCCTGAAAGCCACTGATCACAGTGCTGTTGATGTTCATTGCATACCCTTATCAATTTTTCGCACTGAATGATTGTTTTTGCTCATTTCAGTGTGTCTCTATCACTACAGTGCATAAATTTATAGGACAATTTGATTTCAATTAATTTGATCTTGCTCACATATAATCAATCATGATTGAATATAATCAATTTCAGTGCGGCGCTGCGCCGCGAGAGGAAAGAGAATGACTGCACAGCCCTGGGAAACCCCCGTCTTAGTTATCGCCGACGATTTTACCGGTGCCAATGACGCTGGCAGCGGGCTGGCTCGTGCTGGAGCGCGCGTACATGTGCTGTTTGATAGCCGCACGCCGCATCAGGCGGATGCCGCCGATGTGCTGGTGATCAGCACCGATAGCCGCGCGCTAAGTGCGGATGAAGCCGCACAGCGTACAACGGCTGCGCTTCAGCAGCATCACGCCATGGCAAATGCGGGTTGGCTATTTAAAAAGATCGATTCAACGCTGCGCGGCAATCCTGGCGCGGAGATCGCCGCCGCGCTGCGTGCCAGCGGCAAAACGCTGGCGCTGGTGATTCCCGCCGTGCCCAAGCTGGGGCGCACCACGCGCGCGGGTGAGGTGTGGATCCATCACCAACGTTTAACCGATACCGAATTTGCCAGCGATCCCAAAACGCCGGTTAGCAGCAGCAATGTACTGGCCTGCTTGCAGGCGCAGTGTGATGTGCCCGGGGAAAATCTCGATCTTGCCCGGTTACGCGGGGGGGATGTAGCTGCGCTGCTGGCGACCAAACAGGGGTTGCTGGTCGTGGATGCGGAAACGGATGCGGATATTGCTTTGCTTATGCAGGCCGCCGCCACGCTGCCTTCGCGTCCGCTATTAGCGGGCGCCTCTGGGCTTGGCGATGCATTGGGCGATTTGCTGGCGGCGCGAACGCCTCGTCCGGTGCTGGCCATTGTCGGTTCGATGAGCGCGATTGCGCAGCAGCAAATTGAACGCCTCGCCAGCCAGCGCGACATCCGCATTATCGACATTGATATCCGTCACCTGTTCGCTCAACCGGCATGGCCGCAGGCAGCGGAGTGGCAGCACGCCCTGCAGCAAGGGCTGCGCGACGGCGCGCATTGCGTGGTGCGCACCACGCAGCAGGCTCAGCAACGTCATGACATTGAACAGCTGTGTCAGCAGCAGCAGATTTCACGCCAGCAGTTGGGCGAGCGCATCTGCCAGTTTCTGGCGCAGTTAACGCACCGCGTCTGCCGTGAAATCCTGCCCGCCGGTTTGTATCTTTCCGGCGGCGATGTGGCGATTGCCGTGGCGCAGGCGCTCGGTGCCAGCGGTTTCCAGATTCAGGGCCTGGTGGCTGGCTGCGTGCCGCACGGGGTTCTGCTTAACAGTGAATTACACCTGCCGGTGATGACCAAAGCGGGTGGCTTTGGCGACGAAAACACCCTGGTAGAAGCCATTCGTTTTATTGAGGAGAAGTCGAGTGAATAAAATTATTGCGGTGACCATGGGCGATCCGGCGGGCATCAGCCCGGAAATCATCATCAAAGCGCTGGCTGAAGGTGAACTGGCGGGCATTCCCGCCGTGGTCGTGGGGTGCGCCAGTACGCTACGCCGGGTGATGGGATTGAACATTACGCCGCAGGCCGAATTGCGCGTGATCGATCGGGTCAACGAGGCGCATTTTGCGCCGGGCATCATTAACGTTATCGACGAACCTTTGGCCAATCCCGCTGATCTCAAACCCGGCGTGGTGCAGAAAGCGGCGGGCGATCTCGCCTGGCGCTGCGTGAAACGCGCCACCGAACTGGCAATGAGCGGCGAGGTACACGCGATTGCTACCGCGCCGCTCAACAAAGAGGCGCTGCACTCGGCCGGGCATATTTATCCAGGGCATACCGAACTGCTGGCGCAGCTCACCCACACCAAAGACTACGCGATGGTGCTGTATACCGATCATCTCAAAGTGATTCACGTCACCACCCATATTGCGCTGCGCAAGTTCCTCGACACCCTGAACGGCGAACGTATTCAAACGGTGATCGGCATGGCCGATACTTTCCTGCACCGCGTGGGTTTTGATAAGCCGCGCATCGCGGTGGCGGGGGTCAATCCGCACGCGGGTGAAAATGGCCTGTTTGGCGATGAAGAGATCACCACCGTTGCGCCCGCCATCCAGGCGATGAAAGCGCAGGGCATTGATGTGTACGGGCCGTGTCCGCCGGATACCGTGTTCCTGCAATGCCAGCAAGGGCAGTATGATATGGTGGTGGCGATGTACCACGATCAAGGTCATATCCCGCTGAAATTACTGGGTTTCTATGATGGTGTGAACATTACCGCTGGCTTGCCGTTTATCCGCACTTCTGCCGACCACGGCACCGCGTTTGATATCGCCTGGACAGGAAAAGCGAACTCTGCGAGCATGGCGATCTCCATTAAACTCGCGATGCAGCTTGCATAGGGAAATATGAAGGGACAAAGCCGTCTCGACCAGATTATGGACTACTTAAAAAGCCATAATTTGGTCACTGTTGAACAGCTGGTGAGCGCTATCTCCGCCTCGCCAGCCACCATTCGTCGCGACTTGATTAAGCTGGATAAAGAAGGGGTGATCAGCCGCAGCCACGGCGGCGTCACGCTGAATCGCTTTATTCCCACGCAGCCCACCACGCTGGAAAAGATGCAGCGTAATTTGGCCGAGAAGCAAGCCATCGCGCATTTCGCTGCCAGCTATGTGCAATCCGGCGATGCGGTGGTGCTGGATGCCGGTACCACCATGCTGGAGCTGGCGCGTCAGCTGACGCATCTCAAGCTGCGCGTAATCACCGCCGACCTGCACATCGCGCTGTTTTTGTCTGAATTCAAACAGATTGAAACCACCATCATTGGCGGACGTATTGATGACTCCAGCCAATCCTGCATCGGCGAGCACGGGCGTCGCCTGCTGCGCAGCATCAATCCCGACATCGCCTTTGTTAGCTGCAACTCGTGGAGCATTGAGCGCGGTATCACCACGCCAACCGAAGACAAAGCCGGTTTGAAAATGGATTTGCTGGCGAATGCGCGTCGTCGCGTGTTGCTGGCCGACAGCAGCAAATACGGTTCCTGGTCGCTGTACTGCGCCGCGCCGATTGACAGTTTGACCGATGTGGTGACTGATGCCCGCTTGGACGACGCGATCTGTCGCGATCTGCGTGAACGCGGCATTGCGGTGGAGTTAACGGATTAATCGCTGCGGATTCGGTGCGCGGTGCACCGAATCGCATGCCGACTATTTGACGTAGGCGAGCAGGCTGAGCGAATCCCGCGCCAGCGACTTACATTTCTTGTCGTTAGTGATGGCGATACCGCTCAAATCTTTGTAGCTCTCTTCACCGAGCGCTTTCATGTTGTAAGTGCTGTAATTGCTTAAATCCCAACGGTTTTGTTGGGCAAAAAACACCAGCGCTTTGCGAATTTGCGCGTCCGGCAAATCCTGATAGCCGCAATCATTTTTCAGATACACAAACACGGCGGTGAGGTCTGCCAGATCTTCTGCTTCGGATTCGCTCAGGGCAAAACTGGTGGAGGAGAAGCCAAGGAGTCCCGCCAGCAGCAGGACCTTGATGCTTTTCGTCATAACGATTCTCAACAAGGGACAATGAATTGACGTTAGCATAGTTATTGCTGGTATTCCCCGCTAAATTTGCCCTTTCGGGCCATTCCCAGACATTTTCTCGGCACAAATCGTTTCTTCACTTGACCCTCCCGCAGGGTAAAGGTTTACGCTGTGCGCCAGTTCACGACAAGGATACGAACATGCAACGTCGTCATTTTCTCAAGTTGACCGCCGCGCTCAGCGCCGCCGGTGCTCTGCCGCTGTGGAGCCGTTCACTCATGGCGGCGACGCGTCCTTTATTGCCGATCCCCACGATGTTGGCACCGGATGCCCGTGGGCAATATACGCTCACCGCAATGACCGGCAGCAGCCAGTGGAATGGCAAAGCGGTGCCAACCTGGGGCTACAACGGCGGGCTGCTTGGCCCGGCGCTGCGTTTGCAGCGTGAGAAAGCGGTGACGGTGAATATTCATAACCGTTTGCCAGAAGCCACCACCTTGCATTGGCACGGGCTGGAGATCCCTGGCGATGTCGATGGCGGCCCGCAAGGGGTGATTGCACCCGGCGGTTCGCGCCAGGTGACGTTTACGCCCGATCAACCGGCGGCGACCTGCTGGTTCCACCCGCATCAACATGGCAAAACCGGTTATCAAGTGGCGCAGGGCCTGGCGGGATTGGTGCTGTTAGAAGATGAAGCCTCCGGGAAATTGCGTTTGCCGATGCAGTGGGGCGAAGACGATGTGCCGCTGATTTTTCAGGACAAGCAGCTAACGAAAGATGGCGCGCGCATTGATTACCAGCTCGACATCATGCGCGCCGCGGTGGGCTGGTTTGGCGATATGATGCTGACCAACGGCGCGCAATATCCGCAACATGCGGTGCCGCGCGGTTGGCTGCGCCTGCGCTTGCTTAACGGCTGCAACGCGCGTTCGCTGCATATCGCCACCAGCGACCAACGTCCGCTGTATGTGATCGGCAGCGACGGCGGCTTGCTGGCCGAACCGGTGAAAGTGGCAAGCCTGCCGCTGCTGCCGGGCGAACGTTTTGAAGTGCTGGTGGATACCTCTGATGGCAAGGCGTTCGATGTGTTGACACTGCCGGTAACGCAAATGGGCATGACGCTCGCGCCGTTTGATCAGCCGCTGCCGCTGGTGCACATCCTGCCGCTGCGCGTACTGGCAAGCGGCACCATGCCGGACCAGCTGGTAGATCTGCCGCCGCTGCCGCCTACCGACGGGCTGCAAACGCGCTGGCTGCAATTGATGATGGATCCGCAGCTCGATCAGCAAGGCATGCAGGCCTTGAAGGATCGCTACGGCGAGCAAGCGATGGGCAGCGGCAACCATGCCACGCCCATGGATCATGGCAATATGGACAGCAGTAACAGTGCTCAAGCGAGGGATCATGGCAACATAACCATGGATCACGGCGGCATGAATCATGGCAAAGCAGCGGCGTATGATTTCCACAACGGCAATAAAATCAACGGCCAAGCTTTCAATATGACCAAGCCGATGTTTAACGCCACGCTGGGCAAATATGAGAAGTGGACCATTTCCGGCGAAGGCGATGCGATGCTGCATCCGTTCCACATTCACGGCACGCAGTTCCGCATTTTGTCAGAAAACGGCAAACCGCCTGCGGCGCATCGCGCCGGTTGGAAAGACATGGTGAGCGTTGATGGTTGGCGCAGTGAAGTTTTGGTGCGCTTCAACTATGTGGCTAACGCCGAGAACGCGTACATGGCGCACTGTCATCTGCTGGAGCACGAAGATACCGGCATGATGCTGGGCTTCACCGTCAGTTAACCCCTTGTCGCATCGCTATTTCTTCCAGTTTGATTACCGGTGCGCAAAAATGCGCACCCTACAAAAATCATATGCTTATCACGTAGGGTCGCCATCCATGGCGACCGGATTTCAGGCGCATCGGCATTACTCCGCTGCCGCAGCCAGCGCCAAACGCATATCCTCTATCAAATCATCGGCGTGCTCGATGCCAATCGACAACCGCACCGTGGCGTCGGTGATGCCGATCCGCTGCCGCACTTCCTGCGGCACGCCAGAATGCGTGGTGCTGGCGGGATGGCTGGCAAGCGATTCGGTGCCGCCAAGGCTTACCGCCAGCTTGAACAGCGCCAGCGTATTGAGGAAGCGGAAGGCGGCGGGTTGTCCACCGCGAATATCAAACGAAAAAGTCGATCCCGCGCCGCTGCACTGGCGCTGGTAGGTTTCACCCGCCGCGCTGTCGGCGGGTAAGTACGGCAGCCAATGCAGCTTTTCCACCTGCGCGTGGTCGCGTAAAAACGCCGCCACCTGCCCTGCATTGCTGGCGGCTTTTTCCATGCGCAGCGACAGCGTTTCCAGCGAGCGACCCAGCATCCAACTTGAATGCGGATCGAGCTGCGTGCCGATGGCGCTGCGCAGCGAACGCACCTTGCTCACCAGCGCCTTGCTGCCCAGTACTGCGCCCGCGATCAAATCCGAGTGACCGCCGACATATTTGGTTAGCGAATAGAGCGAAAGATCCGCGCCGTGCTGCAGCGGATGCTGGAAAATCGGCCCGAGCAGCGTGTTATCGCAGGCCAGAATCGGCCGCGAACCCTGCTGCTGCGCAATCACGTCGGCAACCTGCTTCATCAGCTGAATATCCACCAAACTGTTGGTGGGGTTGGCGGGCGTCTCAATCAAAATCAGCGCGACGCGTCCGCGCTGCCAGGCCAGCTTGGCGGCTTCGTGCACATGATCTTCGTCGGTGCCATCACTGAAGCCGACCGCCTTGATCTCCAAATCGTGCAGCGTTTTGCTTAACAAGGTTTCGGTGCCGCCGTACAGCGGCTGCGAGTGCAAGATGACCTCGCCAGGACGCGCAAAAGCCAGCAAGGTGGTGGCAATCGCCGACATCCCCGACGAGAACAGCGCCGCGCTCTCGGCACCTTCGTAGATCGCCAGGCGATCTTCAACGATTTCACTGTTGGGATGATTAAAGCGCGAATAAACCAAACCGCCGCTTTGGCCTGCGGGCGGCTGTTTACGGCCAGAAACATAATCGAAAAAGGCTTCTCCCTCCTCCGCGCTGTTAAACACAAAGGTCGAGGTGAGAAACACCGGCGGCTTGACCGCGCCTTCCGACAGCCGCGGATCGTAACCGTAATTCAGCATTTGCGTTTCGGGGTGCAAGTCGCGCGTTCCGATCTGCGTCTTTTTACTGGATGAAGCGGCCATAGGATCTCCAGAAGTGAGTGGTGAACGGGCAAACAGCTTTTACAAGTAAAGCCACAGCGAGAAATTTCGCCACGGTATCGTTTGCGTTCTGTGCGCCGCGTTAGACGCCGGTTCGACTATGATAGACTTCGTGGCTTTCTAAAAACCCTAACCAGGCTGAACGCAATGAAACACACCGTTGACGTGATGATCTCCGAGCAAGAGATCGCAACCCGTATTGCCGAACTGGGCAAGCAGATTAGCGAGCACTACCGCGAAAGCGGCAGCGAAATGGTGCTGGTCGGCCTGCTGCGCGGCTCCTTCATGTTTATGGCCGATTTGTGCCGCACCATCGATGTGCCGCATGAAGTCGATTTTATGACCGCATCAAGCTACGGCAGCGGCATGTCGAGCACGCGCGATGTGAAAATCCTCAAAGACCTCGATGAAGACATTCGCGGCAAAGACGTGCTGATCGTGGAAGACATCATCGATTCCGGCAACACCTTAAGCAAAGTGCGCGAAATCCTGCGCTTGCGCGAGCCGAAATCGCTGGCGATTTGCACCCTGCTGGACAAGCCGGAACGGCGCGAAGTTGATGTGAAAGTGGAATACGTTGGCTTCACCATCCCGGATGAATTCGTGGTGGGTTTCGGTATCGACTACGCGCAGCGCTATCGCCATTTGCCGTATATCGGCAAAGTTATCCCAACCGGTGAATAACCGCACAATCTTCCAAGGCTAATTTCCCCCGCCTGCGTTAAGATACACAGCCTGCAAGTCAATGACTTACAGGCTGGTTTTAAAATCGTAATCTCAGAATAAACCCCGCACGTTCGACGCAGCCGCACTATCATTTCATATGGTTTTGTCACAACAACAAGGTATGGATTCGTAATGACCTATGCACTGGAAATTTCCGGGCTGACTAAGACTTATCCCGGTGGCGTGCAAGCGCTGAAAGGACTCGATCTCAACGTGGAAGCCGGCGACTTTTACGCCTTACTGGGGCCGAACGGCGCCGGAAAATCGACCACCATCGGCATTATCAGTTCGCTGGTGAACAAATCTGGCGGCAGCGTACGCGTGTTTGGTTACGACCTGCAAAAAGACGTGGTCAACGCCAAACGCCAGCTCGGCTTAGTGCCGCAGGAGTTCAACTTCAACCCGTTTGAAACCGTGATGCAGATTGTGGTCAATCAGGCCGGTTATTACGGCGTTGAGCGCGCGGAAGCTAATAAGCGCGCGGAGAAATACCTCAATCAGCTCGATTTATGGGGCAAGCGCAACGAGCGTGCCCGCATGCTGTCGGGCGGCATGAAGCGTCGTTTGATGATCGCGCGTGCGCTGATGCATGAGCCAAAATTGCTGATTCTGGATGAGCCGACGGCGGGCGTGGATATTGAACTGCGCCGCTCAATGTGGACTTTCCTGAAAGATCTTAATATTCAGGGCACCACCATCATTCTGACCACGCACTATCTGGAAGAAGCCGAAATGCTGTGCCGCAATATCGGCATCATTCAAAGCGGCGAGCTGGTTGAAAATACCTCGATGAAGGGCTTGCTGGCCAAGCTGCAATCCGAAACCTTTATTCTCGATTTAGCCCCGCGTAGCCCGCTGCCGCAGCTGGAGGGTTTCCAGTATCGCCTGGTCGATACGTCGACGCTGGAAGTGGAAGTGATGCGTGAACAAGGGCTGAACAGCGTGTTTAGCCAGCTGAGCGCGCAGGGCGTGCAGGTGCTGAGCATGCGTAACAAAGCGAACCGCCTTGAGGAGCTGTTCGTCAGCCTGACGCAAGGGAAAAAAGGAGTAAAAGCATGACGCATTTGTATTGGGTGGCGCTGAAAAGCATCTGGGCAAAAGAGATTAACCGCTTCGCGCGCATCTGGATTCAAACGCTGGTGCCGCCGGTGATCACCATGACGCTGTACTTCATTATCTTTGGCAACCTGATCGGGTCGCGCATTGGTGATATGCACGGCTTCAGCTACATGCAGTTCATCGTGCCCGGTTTGATCATGATGGCGGTCATCACCAACGCTTACGCTAACGTGGCGTCATCGTTCTTTAGCGCCAAGTTCCAGCGCAATATCGAGGAGCTGCTGGTGGCACCGGTGCCAACGCACATTATCATTGCCGGTTATGTCGGTGGCGGCGTAGCGCGCGGCGTGTGCGTAGGGATTTTGGTTACCGCGATTTCGCTGTTCTTCGTGCCGTTCCACGTGCATTCATGGGCGATGGTGGCGCTGACGTTGCTGCTGACGGCGATTCTGTTCTCGCTGGCGGGCTTACTGAATGCAGTGTTTGCGCGCACCTTTGATGATATCAGCCTGATTCCCACCTTCGTGCTGACGCCGTTGACCTATCTCGGCGGCGTGTTCTACTCGCTGACGCTGCTGCCGCCATTCTGGCAAGCGGTGTCGAAGCTCAATCCGGTGGTGTATATGATCAGCGGCTTCCGCTACGGTTTCCTCGGCATCAATGATGTGCCGCTGGTGTTCACGCTGTCGGTGCTGATTGCCTTTATCGTGGTGTTTTATGTGCTGGTGTATGCGCTGATTCAGCGCGGGCGCGGATTACGTACTTAAGCGCGTGACGAGTTAAAAGGGCGGGAATTTTCCCGCCCTTTTTGTATTAAGCCACTTGCACCGGCAACGCCTTGGCAAGGCGCTTCATCTCATTGTCGCCTTCGAAATACGCCACTTTCGGCTGCCAGCTGCGTGCCACCTCATCCTCCACCTGCACGTAAGAACAGATGATCATGATGTCGCCTGCGCACGCACAGCGCGCGGCCGCGCCGTTGACGGAGATGATTTTCGAACCCCGCTCGGCGGCAATCGCGTAAGTGGAAAAACGCTGGCCGTTGGTGACGTTATAGATGTCGATGGCTTCGTATTGCAGAATGCCGGAAGCGTCGAGAAAATCCTGGTCGATGGCGCAGGAACCTTCGTAGTGCAAATCTGCCTGAGTGACTTTTACGCGATGCAGTTTGCCCTGAAGTACAGTACGAATCATAGCGATAAAACCCTGTTAAGCTGCTGATTAACGACGGAAATTACTCCGTCAGATCCACTTGCTGATTATCAATCAAACGCGCGTTGCCGAGCCACGCCGCCATTAAAATCACCGCGCGCTGGCTATCGACGGTCAGCGGCTGCAAGGTTTCGGCATCGCAAATCGCCAACCCGTCCGGGCGAAAACCTTTTTCCGTCAGCGCGAGTTCCGCCTGCTCAACGATCTCTTCAACATGACGCTCGCCGTTGCTCAGGCGCTCCGCGATGTGCTTCATCACCTGGCTCAAACCGGCAGCGATGGCACGCTCCTCGCGGGTGAGATAGCCGTTACGTGAACTCAGCGCCAGGCCATCTTTGGCACGCACGGTTGGCACGCCGACAATCTCGATGTCAAAACCCATGTCCGCCACCATTTTGCGGATGATGGCTAACTGCTGGAAATCCTTCTCGCCGAAGCAGGCGATATCGGGCTGTACCAAATTGAACAGCTTGCTGACGATGGTCGACACGCCACGGAAATGGCCAGGACGGCTCGCGCCTTCCAGCAGCGAAGATAAACCCGGCACCTCCACGAAGGTTTGCGTATCCAGACCTTGGGGATAGACATCCGCAGGCGCGGGCGCAAACACCAAGTCGACGCTATGACGATTCAGCTTTTCACAGTCGTCCTGCAGCGTGCGGGGATAACGCGCCAGGTCGTCGGCGCGTTCGAACTGCATGGGATTGACGAAAATCGACACCACCACGATATCGGCGCGGGTGCGCGCTTCATCCACCAGCGTCAAATGTCCGTCGTGCAAATTGCCCATGGTGGGCACCAGCGCGATACGTTTGCCTGCCTGTCGCCAGCGACGAATTTCACGCCGCAGCATCGGCAGTGATTCAATGATCAACACTGCAACTCTCCTGATTTACTGGAAACTGTGTTCGGCAGCGGGATAAATCCCGGCCTCAACGTCGGCGATATAGTGGCGAATCGCGGCGCGAATGTCGCCGGTTTCAGCGAGGAAGTTTTTGGCAAATTTTGGAATGTGGCCGCCGGTAATGCCGAAGGCATCGTGCATCACCAGAATTTGTCCGTCGGTGACGTTGCCCGCGCCAATGCCGATCACCGGTACCTGCACGGCGTTGGTGACCCGTTCCGCCAGCGCGATCGGCACGCACTCCAGCACCAGCATTTGCATGCCGGCGGCTTCCAGCGCCAGCGCATCTGCCAGCAAGCGCTCTGCACCCGCCTCATCGCGGCCCTGCACTTTGTAGCCGCCGAAAACGTTAACCGACTGCGGCGTCAACCCGAGGTGGCCGCACACCGGCACGGCACGTTCGGTGAGCATGCGCACGGTTTCTGCCAGCCATGCGCCGCCTTCCAGTTTCACCATGTTGGCACCGGCACGCATCAGCTGCGCGGCGTTGGTGAACGTGTTTTCCGGCGTGGCATAGCTCATGAATGGCAGATCGGACATCAGCAGCGCGTGGGGCGCACCGCGCCGCACGGCCGCGGTGTGGTAGGCAATGTCCGCTACCGTGACCGGCAGCGTGGATTCATGGCCTTGCACCGTCATGCCGAGCGAATCGCCAATCAGCATGACCTGAATGCCTTCGTTGGCGAACAGGCGGGCAAAACTGAAGTCATAGGCCGTCAGCGTGGCAAATTTACGTCCGCTGGTTTTCAGCTGACGTAAATGGGAGATGGTTGTCGGTTTCATCGCGCTTCTCCAGAGATTTCTGATGCGCGCAGTGTACTGGATTGCAGGGAAATCTTATATCAGAGACGTGCAAATCTGGCGGGTTACTCAGACCACAAGCGGATGGCGCTGCGATCCAACTGCGCCAGCACGTCAGACAAAGGTTGTCCGTTGGGCAGGGCGATCAGCGGAGCAATCTCCAGCAGCGGCACCAGCATAAACGCGCGGTTGTGCATGTCGTAATGCGGCACGGTTAAACGCGGCGTGGATAGGATTTGGTTGCCGAACAGCATGATGTCGAGATCCAGCGTGCGCGGCCCCCAACGTTCGGCTTTGCGCACGCGGCCATGTTCCAGCTCGATGCGCTGGGTGTGATCGAGCAAAGCCTCTGCCGCTAATGCGGTTTCCAGTTCCACCACCGCATTGAGGTAATTGGGCTGATCCGGCGGGCCGTAAGGCGGCGTGCGATAGAGCGATGAGGTTTGGGTGCGTACCGTGTGGGGAATGGCATCTAACGCGGCCAACGCTGCATCAACCTGATGCAGCGGATCGGCCAGATTACTGCCTAACGCGAGATAGACGCGGGTCATTGCGCGCTGTTGGTGTCGCGGCGCGGCCCGGTTGGACGCCGGCGCGGACGGCGCGGTTTACGACGCGGCGCAACCGGATCGTCGCCCAGCGTGGTCATCATGGTTTTCTGCTGCACCGGCGCAGCGGCCTGAAACTCGCCCCACCAGTGCGTTAAACGCTGTAGCTCGGCATTGTTTTCCACCTCGGCACGCAGCGCCATTAGATCGTAGGCGGCACGGAATTTTGGATGCTCCATCAGCTTCCACGCCCGTTTGCCGTGACGACGCGACATGCGCAGCTGCAGCTGCCAGATATCGCGAATCAAGGTGGTGATGCGCTTAGGAATGGCCAGCGCGCGGCAGGCTTCATCCAGCGTTTCGTTCATCGACAGCGCAAACGCATCGTAATAGGTTAATCCGCTCTCCTGCGCGATGCGCTCGGCGGATTCCAGCTGCGGATACCAGAACATGGCGGCAAACAGGAAGGCAGGATTCACGCGCATATCGTTTTGCAGGCGCGTGTCGGTATTTTTCAGCACCTGCGCCAGCATGCGTTCCATCAGGCTGTCGCTTTCGGCGGTAAAGCCGCGCGTCAGCATCGGGAACAGCGGCTGGAACAGCTGATATTCGCGCATCATCTGATAGGTGCGATAACCGTAACCGGCTTGCAGCAGCTTCAGCGACTCTTCAAACAGGCGCGCAGGCGGGATGTCGTTCAGCAAGGTCGCCAGGCGCGGAATCGGCTCGGCGGTTTCCGGCGCAATACGCATATTCAGCTTGGCGGCAAATCGCACCACGCGCAGCATGCGTACCGGATCTTCGCGATAGCGCGTTTCCGGATCGCCAATCAGGCGAATAATGCCTTCCTGCAAATCGTGCAAACCACCCACGTAATCGCGCACGGTGAAATCCGCCACGCTGTAATACAGGCTGTTAATAGTGAGATCGCGGCGCTGCGCATCATCTTCGATGCTGCCAAAAATGTTATCGCGCAGCAGCATGCCATTTTGGCCGCGCTGCGAGCTGTTGCGATCGTCTTCGCTGCTCTCTTCCTGATGATGACCACGGAAGGTGGCGACTTCGATCACTTCAGGACCGAACATCACATGGGCAAGGCGGAAACGGCGACCCACTAAACGGCAGTTGCGGAACAGTTTACGCATCTGCTCCGGCGTGGCGTTGGTGGTGATGTCAAAGTCTTTCGGCTTACTGCCGAGCAGCAAATCGCGTACGCCGCCGCCAACCAAATAGGCTTCGAATCCGGCTTTATTCAGGCGATACAACACTTTGAGGGCGTTTTCGCTGATATCTTTGCGTGAGATGTTGTGGCTGTCTCGGGGAATTACGGTCATCAAACTTTCCGTTTCCACCTCTTCAGGCATCTCCTCATCACGCTTGAGGACTCTCCGGCAAAAATTAGCTACTCGGGTAAAAATGGGACACCTCGACAGTGACAAAAATGGTGTGTTAATAAAAATCAGCGGCTAATCATAGCCTGGTGCGAATCATTTAGGAATGGCGTTGTCGTCTCATCCGGTTTGAGACCGTTCTGATGGGGAATTAAGCCTATATTCCACTGTGTTACCGCTTGCTTAAGCAGGTTTTCCAGCGATTCGTCCTGCCATCCTGGCGAAACGGGCTGTCCTAAGAAGCGCAAAGCCTGCACCAGCAGCGGCCGCGCATCACCTGCAGGCAGCGCGGGCGCGTGGTTTTGCTTCGAAAGCTTATTACCGTCCTGATTGATGGCGAGCGGTAAATGCAGATAATCCGGCACCGGCCAGTTGAACTGCTGATACAGCGCAATCTGACGCACCGTGGGATCAATCAGGTCCGCGCCGCGCACAATTTCCGTCACGCCTTGAAAATGATCGTCCACCACCACGGCAAGATTGTAGGCAAACAGGCCATCGCGGCGATGGATGATGAAATCTTCCTGCGCCAGCTGCGCATCCGCCTGAAGATGACCGCGCAGGCGATCGTTAAAGCCATAAACAGGCGCATGCTGACGCAAACGCAGCGCGGCGCGATCTGCGGGTAACTGTAAATCGCGGCAGCGGCCATCATAAAAGCCGCCCAGCTGCTGAATGCGGCTGCGCGGGCAGGTGCAAAAGTAACTATGACGCTGTTCGCGCAGCCATTGCAGCGCGTCGCGGTAGGCGGCGTGACGTTGCGATTGCCACAGCACTTCACCATCCCAGTGCAAGCCGTAATGTTCCAATTGCTGCAAGATGCGCGTGGCGGCACCGGCGACTTCACGCGGCGGATCGATATCTTCAATGCGTACCAGCCAGCGGCCTTGTTGCGCGCGCGCGCTAAGGTAGCTGCCTAATGCAGCAAGCAATGAACCAAAATGGAGATCACCGGAAGGTGAGGGCGCGAAACGTCCCGTGCAGGAAGAGGGTGTAGCAATCATAGTGAAGTGAACCGCACGGCGGGAAAACAGGGGTTTTCCCGGCAGTGCGGTACAGGTCTGCTTCCGGCCATTAGCCAGCCATCTGCTTCTCGCGGATTTCTGCCAGCGTTTTGCAGTCAATGCAGAGATCGGCAGTCGGGCGCGCTTCAAGGCGGCGAATACCAATTTCCACACCGCAGGAATCGCAGTAGCCGAAATCGTCGTCATCGACTTTCTTGAGCGTTTTCTCAATCTTTTTGATGAGTTTGCGCTCGCGATCGCGGTTACGTAATTCCAGGCTGAACTCTTCTTCCTGAGCAGCACGGTCGACCGGATCCGGGAAGTTGGCAGCTTCGTCCTGCATATGCGACACAGTGCGATCTACTTCATCCCGAAGTTGGTTGCGCCAGGCTTCCAAAATTTTGCGGAAGTGGCTGAGTTGGGCGTCGTTCATATACTCTTCGCCCGGTTTCACCTGATAAGGTTCCACTCCAGCAATGGCGAGGATACTCAGGGACGATGTTTTACGGTTTTGCCCTTCTTGCATGTTGCTTCTCCTGGATAACACGCACTTCCCGCCGTACTTCAAGTTACCTGTGCGTTGACGGTGTTAATTTATCCCAACGGGGGATACCTTCTCGCCGCCATCCTGCAACTCGAATTACTTAGGGTTTATCGATTCCCACCAAGGGGAAAAAAACAGGCCGCTATAAATAACAGAAGCTATCAAGGTTGGCAATTAATCCTGAGCACACCTTGACCAGCCTCAGATGTTTCACGTATTAGGTGCGCCGCCCGGGCCTATCCTGACACAACAAATTGCGAAAAATATTACAGCGCTACGTTAATCGGTTGCGTCAATAAGATCTTTAACGGTGAAATGTCGGCCTTATACGCAAGCACCTCTACACCACAACGCTGAGCCTGTTCCAGTAGTTCTGCATAGTGCACGTCAATGTGACGCGCCGGGGCGACGTCCTCAATCCCCGTGTGCAAAACTGCGAATAACAAGACGGCGCGATGTCCTTCAGCCACGATTGCGCTGAGTTCACGCAGATGCTTCTGTCCCCGAGCCGTCACCGCATCCGGAAAGTAACCTTTGTTATGTTGCAAAAGCGTTACGGACTTGACTTCAATATAGCAGTTCACTTGGGCTTCCGCCTGTAGCAGAAAGTCAATTCGGCTTTTTTCCGTGCCGTATTTCACCTCAGGCTGGCAGCGGCTATAACCGGATAATTCCGGAATGACATCAAGCGTTAATGCTTCCCGCACCAGTTGGTTGGCGCGCAGCGTATTCACGCAGATCCAGTGGCCTTGTTGCGTTTCGGTCAGCTCCCAGCTGTGCGGGTATTTCCGCGTGGTACTGAAGGAGGTCGAATACCACACGGTGTCGCCGGGCGTGGCGCAGCCGGTCATCGCACCGGTGTTGGCGCAGTGAAGGGTAAGCGTCTCGCCTTCAGGCGTGATCACATCGGCGAGAAAGCGTTTATAGCGGGCGATTAAGCGGGCAGGTTTGAGCGGCGGATCGAACTGCATTTATTCTCCAGTGGCCGCCTGCAGCGGCCAACGTGCAAGGGCTTGATAGCGGGTGCGACCGCGGACGAACTGGGATGAAAATAGCGCGAAGTGCTGTATTTCGGCGCGCCAATGGAAACCGCGTGGCGGCAATGCCACCGGGTGCGTGGCCTGACGCAGCAAGGTGATATGCGGATGAAACGGCTGTGCGCTCTGGGCGCAGCCGTGACGTGCCGCCTGCGCGCGCAGCAAATTCGCCAGCTGCAGCACGCCTCGCGGCGCGCGCTGGCAACCCAGCCAGACCACGCCGGGACGCGGCCAGTGTCCGGCGTCATCTAAATCCAGCGTAAAAGCGCGCTGTTCAATGCGCGATGCCATCCGTTGCAGCTTGCGCGACGTCTCATCGCTAACGTCACCGAGAAACGCCAGCGTGAGATGCAAATTGGCCGCCACCACCGGTTTTCCGGCTTCGGCCGCAAACTGCTCGGCGCGCCATTGCACCAGCTGTTGCTGGAGCGAGTCGGGCAGTTCAAGGGCAAAAAACAGACGTTGCGATGCCAGGTTAGCCTCCAATCTTTCGAGCGGGACAGTGCTAGAATGCGCGCCATGTTAGCACAGGCAAATGAGGAATTAAGTTTGAGCGAATTACCGGTAAGCGAGGTGCTGCCTGCACTGTTAGCCGCGCTGGCGCAGTCGCCGCAGGTGCTGCTGGCGGCACCGACCGGCGCAGGTAAATCCACCTGGCTGCCTTTGCAACTGCTGCAACAGGCGCAACTGCCCGGCACGATCATCATGCTGGAGCCACGTCGTCTCGCCGCGCGTAACGTGGCGCAGCGGCTGGCGGAGCAGCTCGGCGAGCAGCCGGGCGGCACGGTTGGCTACCGTATGCGCGGCGAGAATTGCAGCGGCGCCCATACCCGGCTGATGGTGGTGACGGAAGGGATTTTGACGCGCATGTTGCAGCACGATCCGATGCTCGATGGCGTATCGCTGGTGATCCTTGACGAATTCCACGAACGTAGCCTCCAAGCCGATTTGGCGCTGGCGCTGCTGCTGGATGTGCAGCATGGGCTGCGCGACGATCTGAAAATCCTGCTGATGTCCGCGACCCTGGATAACCAGCGCCTGCGCCAGTTATTGCCAGACGCGCCGTTTATCGTCTCGCAAGGCCGCAGCTTTCCGGTGACGCGCCGCTACGCCGCGCTCAACAGTCAACTCCGTTTTGCAGAAGCGGTGGCGCGGGATGTGGCGCAGCTGCTGCGCGACGAATCCGGCTCGCTGCTGCTGTTTTTGCCGGGCGTGGCGGAAATTGAACGCGTCAAGCGCGAGCTGGAAACGCGCGTCGGCGAGGATGTCGATCTCTCTCCTTTATATGGCGCGTTATCGCTGGAAGCGCAGCGCCGCGCCATTCTGCCGTCGCCGCCAGGTCGCCGCAAGGTGGTGCTCGCCACCAACATTGCCGAAACCAGTTTGACCATCGAAGGCATTCGCTTAGTGGTCGATAGCGCGCTGGAGCGCGTGGCGCAGTTTGAGGTGCGCAGCGGCGTGACGCGGCTGCAAACGCAGCGCATTAGCCAGGCATCAATGACACAGCGGGCGGGGCGTGCCGGTCGACTTGAGCCGGGAATCTGCTTGCACCTGTTGCCGCAGGAGCAGGCGCTACGCGCGGCAGCGCAGAGCGAGCCGGAGATCCTAAACAGCGATTTGACCGGCCTGCAGATCGATCTGCTGCAGTGGGGATGTCAGGATGCCGCACAGCTGCGCTGGCTGGATTTGCCGCCGGAGCGCAATCTGCATGCCGCGCGAATCCAGCTAACCAAACTTGGCGCGCTGGATGAGAAACAGCAGCTCAACGCCCACGGCCGCAAAATGGCGGCGCTCGGCAGCGATCCGCGCTTAAGCGCCATTCTGTGCGCCGCCGGAGCCGATAAAGATGCCATCGCCAGCGCCGCACTGCTGGTGGCGATTCTGGAAGATCCGCCGCGTAACGGCAGCAACGATCTGCGTGATGCGCTCTATCATCCGCAAGCGCATTGGCAGCGCCGCGCACGTCAGTGGCAGCAGCGGCTGAACGCCAGTGGCGGACGCGTCAATCCCGATCTCATCCCGCCGCTGTTAGCCGCCGGTTTTGCCGATCGTCTGGCGCAGCGTCGTGGCGAAAGCGCGCGTTATCAGCTGGCCAACGGCATTGGCGCGATGCTCAACGAGCAGGACGGTTTAAGCCGCAGTGAATGGCTGATTGCGCCACATCTGCTGCAAGGCGCCAGCGCCGCCGAGGCGCGTATGTTGCTGGCGCTGCCGGTCAACATCGACGCGCTGCGTCAGCAATGCCCGCAGCTGGTGGAGCAGCGCACCGACGTGGAGTGGGACGATGAGAAGGGCACGCTGCGAGCCTGGCGACGCGAACTGATCGGCGCATTGGTCCTGAAAGCCCAGCCGCAGGCGCGGCCTGACGCCGAGATTTTGCATCCGGCGATGCTGCGCTGGATCCGCGAAAAAGGGTTGGCGGTGCTGGGCTGGAAGCCAGAAGCGGAGCAGCTGCGCCTGCGTTTACACTGCGCCGCGCAGTGGCTGCCGGATGACGCCTGGCCCGCGCTTGATGACGACAGCTTGCTCGATCGGCTGGAAAGCTGGCTGCTGCCGGAGATGAGCGCGGTACGCGATCTGAAAGGATTGCAAAACATCAACCTGGTCAGCGCGCTATTACATTTGCTCACATGGTCACAACGTCAGCGGCTGGATACTGTGCTGCCAACTCATTACACTGTGCCGACCGGAAGCCGCCTGCCGATCCGCTACGATGTGGAGAAACCTCCCGCGCTGGCCGTGCGGATTCAGGAGATGTTTGGGGAAGCGAAAAATCCTGCGGTAGCAGAGGGTCGCGTCCCGCTGGTGCTGGAGCTGCTCTCGCCGGCGCATCGTCCGTTGCAGATCACCCGCGACCTCGCGGCGTTCTGGCGCGGTGCCTATCCCGAGGTGCAGAAAGAGATGAAAGGACGCTATCCCAAACATCCGTGGCCGGACGATCCGGCCAACGCCTTGCCGACAAAACGTACCAAGAAATTTTCGTCGTGACACGCTGGATCGAATTCAGAGGGTTCTGCCATGCGCAGCACGAGAATGTAGGTAGAGTAACGGCCGCTGAAACAGTATGGCCTGGAGAAAGTAAGTATGTCTGGGAACGATCGCGAACCTATTGGGCGTAAAGGAAAAACGCCAAAGCCGCCGCGCAGCACTGCGCGTCGAGGTCGCCGCAGGGAACGTGATGATGATATCGATCAGGACGATTTTGATGACGAAGATGAGGAGAGTGTGCCGGTGCCAGCAAAAGGTAAAGGAAAACGTCCGCCGCGTGGCAAACGCCGCTGGTTAGGTTGGTTGATCAAGCTTTTCCTGGTGATCGTGGTCGTGATGGCTGCGTGGGGCGTCTACCTCGACTCGGAAATTCGCAGCCGTATCGACGGGAAAGTGTGGCAATTGCCCGCTGCCGTCTATGGCCGTATGGTCAGCCTCGAACCGGGCATGTCGATTGACAAGAAAGAGATGATTGCGCTGCTGGAAGGCACGCAGTATCGCGAAGTGTCGCGCATCACGCGTCCGGGCGAATTTAGCGTTAAAGGCAACACCATCGATCTGCTGCGCCGTCCGTTTGATTTCCCGGACAGCAAAGAGGGGCAGATCAATGCGCGCCTGACGTTTAGCAGCAACGAGCTGAACGAGATTAAAAACCTCGATACCGGTCGCGATTTTGGTTTCTTCCGCCTCGATCCGCGCCTGATCACCATGCTGCAGTCGCCGAATGGTGAACAGCGTCTGTTTGTGCCGCGCGCAGGCTTCCCGGATCTGCTGGTGAGCACGCTGATCGCCACCGAGGATCGCCACTTCTACGAGCACGACGGCATTAGCCCGTATTCGATTGGTCGCGCCTTCCTCGCCAATATCACTGCCGGTCGTGCGGTGCAGGGCGGCAGTACGCTGACGCAGCAGCTGGTGAAGAACCTGTTCCTCACCAACGAGCGTTCGCTGTGGCGTAAAGCACGTGAAGCCTACATGGCGGTGATTATGGATGCGCGCTACAGCAAAGATCGCATTCTGGAACTGTATCTCAACGAAGTGTATCTCGGCCAAACCGGCAACGATCAGATTCGCGGCTTCCCGCTGGCGAGCTTGTACTACTTTGGTCGTCCGGTCGATGAGTTGAGCCTCGATCAGCAAGCGATGCTGGTTGGCATGGTGAAAGGCGCGTCGCTGTACAATCCGTGGCGTAATCCGAAGCTGGCGCTGGAGCGACGCAACCTGGTGCTGCGCTTACTGCAACAGCAGAATGTCATCGATCAGGAACTGTACGACATGCTCTCGGCGCGTCCGCTGGGCGTGCAGCCGAAAGGTGGGGTGATTACGCCGCAGCCCGCGTTTATGCAGATGGTGCGTAACGAACTGCAAGCCAAGCTGGGCGACAAGATGAAAGATCTGTCGGGCGTGAAGATCTTCACCACGCTGGATGCGATCTCGCAGGATGCGGCGGAAAAAGCGGTGGTTGAGGGCATTCCAACCTTGAAAAAACAGCGCGGTTTGAAAGATCTGGAAACCGCGATGGTGGTGGTCGATCGCTTTAGTGGCGAAGTCCGCGCGATGGTTGGCGGCGCCGATCCGCAGTTCGCCGGTTACAACCGCGCACTGCAGGCGCGACGTTCCATTGGCTCGCTGGCAAAACCGGCCACCTATTTGACCGCGCTCAGCCAGCCCAACAGCTATCGCCTCAACAGCTGGATTGCGGATGAACCGATTGCGCTGAAACAGCCGAACGGCAGCATCTGGAAACCGATGAATGACGATCGTCGTTTCAGCGGCAAAGTGATGCTGGTGGATGCACTGACGAACTCCATGAACGTGCCAACGGTAAACCTCGGTATGACGTTGGGTCTGGATGCGGTGGTGGATACCTGGAACAAACTGGGCGTGCCGAAAGATCAGCTGCATCCGGTGCCCGCGATGCTGCTGGGTGCGCTTAACCTGACGCCGGTGGAAGTGGCGCAGGCGTTCCAGTCGATTGCCAGCGGCGGCAACCGCGCGCAGCTATCAGCGGTGCGTTCGGTGATTGCTGAAGATGGCACGGTGCTGTATCAGAGCTTCCCGCAGGCGCAGCGTGTGGAACCGGCGCAGGCCGCGTATCTGACGCTCTACACCATGCAGCAGGTTGCCGCGCACGGCACGGCGCGTGCGCTGGGGGCGCGTTATCCGAACGCACACCTGGCGGGTAAAACCGGTACCACCAACGACCTGATCGACAGCTGGTTTGCCGGGGTGGATGGCAAAGAAGTGGCGATTACGTGGGTCGGACGCGATAACAACCAAACGTCGAAGCTGTACGGCGCCAGCGGGGCAATGCAAATCTATCGTCGTTACCTCGATAACCAGGCACCGATGCCGCTGGTGCTGACGCCGCCGGAAGACATCACGCAGATGAATGTGGATTCTGCCGGTAACTTCATCTGCGGGACCGGCAGCAGCACCTGGCGTTCGCTGCCTGTGTGGTCGCTGGACCCGAATGCGCTGTGTCAGCAGCAGCAACAGCAGGTGCAGCAGCAACAGCAGCAGATGCAACAACAGCAAGAACAGCAGCAACAGCAGCAGCAGCAGCCGCAAGATGAGCAGAAAGATGCCGATGGCGTGGCGGGCTGGATAAAAGACATGTTCGGCAGCAAGTAATGAGCTGAAAAAACCAAGGGCGCTGCGGCGCCCTTTTTCATGCCTGTGATTTTTGTTAAGCGCGATCAAGGATGTGCGCGATCGGGGGGCAAACGTCCCGCATTGCGCCATTAAGCGTTGCGATTGGGGCCTAAATTCGCCTATCATCCGTGCTTCATAATAATAATTCTCGTTTGTATTCACCTGCATCGACTTTTTTTCGAGAGAGCTTTTCTATGAATACACGAAACTTGCCTTGTTCAATGCGCCCGACTTCCCCCCGACGTCCTCTGGCCTTACTGATTTCCTTAACGTTCACTGCGCTTAGCGCCGCTGCGCTGGCGGAAGAAACGGTGGTTGTCACCGGTGAAAGCCCCGCTAGCGCGCCGCAAGAGCGCGCGTGGGGACCTTCGGCGACCATCGCAGCGAAACACAGCGCCACCGGTACCAAAACGGATACGCCAATTGAAAAGAACCCGCAGTCGGTTTCGGTGGTGACGCGTCAGGAAATGGATATCCGCCAGCCTAATTCAGTCAAAGAAGCGCTGGGCTACACGCCGGGCGTAATGAGCGGCACGCGCGGCTCATCCAATACCTACGATCAGGTGATTATTCGTGGTTTCTCATCGAGTGGTCAGAACCAGAACAACTACCTGGATGGCCTCAAGCTGCAAGGCAACTTTTACAACGACGCGGTGATTGATCCCTACATGCTGGAACGTGTTGAGGTGCTGCGCGGCCCGACGTCGGTACTGTATGGCAAGAGCAACCCCGGCGGCATTATTACTATGGTCAGCAAGCGCCCCACCAGTGAACCGCTGCGTGAAGTGCAGTTCAAAATGGGCACCGACAACCTGATGCAAACCGGTTTTGATTTCAGCGATGCGCTGGATGATAACGGAGAATATACCTATCGCTTAACCGGCATGGCGCGTTCCAATCACGACCAGCAAGACAACGCGCAGCAGAAGCGCTACGCCATCGCGCCGTCATTCACCTGGCAGCCGAATGAGCGCACCCGTTTTACCTTCTTGTCGTATCTGCAAAATGAGCCAGAAACCGGCTATTACGGCTGGTTGCCGATGGAAGGCACGGTGAAACCCTTGCCCAACGGCAGCCGTTTACCGAACAACTTCAACGAAGGCGCTAACAACAACACCTACTCACGCTATCAACGCATGGTGGGTTACGCCTTTGAACACGACTTCAATGACACCTTCACCGTGCGGCAAAACCTGCGCTTTAGCGAAATGAAGACCGCGCAGAAAAGCGTGTACGGTACCGGCATCTGTACTTCTGCTACGGATTGCCCAACCGTGGCGCCCGACGATTATGGTCACACGTTGAAGCGCGGCACGGTGGTAGACAATGAACGCCTGCAAAACTTCGCGGTGGATACCCAGCTTGAGAGCAGATTCGCCACCGGCGGCGTGCAGCACACCTTGCTGAGCGGCGTCGATTTCCAGCGCATGCGCAATGACATCAACGCCTCTTTCGGTTCGGCTCCGCCGTTGGATCTCTACACTCCGCAGCACCGCGATTTTGACTTCGACTCGGCCGCGCCTTATCAGTTGAATGAGATGAAGCAAACCGGCGTTTACCTGCAGGATCAGGCAGAATGGAACCGCTGGTTGCTGACGCTTGGCGGCCGCTACGACTGGTTGCAGCAGAACAGCGTGGTGCGCAGCGCCAACAGCGGCGTCGCGCAGAACGACAAAAAATTCACCTGGCGCGGCGGCATTAACTACCTGTTTGATAACGGCATTACGCCCTATTTCAGCTACAGCCAATCTTTCGAGCCTAACGATTTTGATCTGTTCAGCGAGCCGCGCCGAAGCTTCGCGCCTTCCAAGGGCGAGCAGTATGAAGTGGGGATGAAATACGTGCCGAAAGACCGTCCGCTGGTGTTAACCGCGGCGTTGTATGACTTGACCAAAACCAACAATCTGACCTCGGATCCTGCCAATGGCCTGGCCTCCGTGCCTGCCGGCGAAATTCGTGCGCGGGGCGCCGAGCTGGAAGCGAAAGCCGCGCTAAATGCCAATATCAATATGACGGCGTCATACACTTATACCGATGCGGAATACACCAAAGACTTCACGCTGAAAGGCAATACGCCGGTGCAGGTACCGAAACACATGGCCTCTTTGTGGGGCGATTACACCCTCAATGATGGCGTGTTGACGGGCCTCAGCGTGGGAGCCGGTGGACGTTATATTGGTTCCAGCTATGGCGATCCAGACAACACCTTCAAAGTGGGCAGCGCCACGGTGATGGACGCGATGGTGAAATACGATTTGGGCAGCGTTGGACTTTACGGTTCGAGCGTGGCCCTGAACGTCAATAACCTGCTCGATCGTGAATATGTTGCCAGCTGCTTCCAGAGCTACGGTTGCTTCTGGGGCGCAGGTCGTCAGGTGGTGGCGACGGCCACCTTCCGTTTTTAACCGATTGTAAGGTGCGCACGCCTGCGCACCTGGAATTCTGGTCGCCACTTATGGCGATCCTACGACCAGGGAATACCATGCCGCATCCGCACCATGCAGAAACCACCTTTACGCTGGATAACGTCAGTTTTCGTGTGCCGGGCCGCACGCTGCTTCATCCGCTATCGCTCACCTTCGCGCCAGGCAAGGTCACGGCGCTGATTGGTCACAATGGTTCCGGTAAATCCACGCTGTTAAAAATGCTGGGTCGCCATCATGCGGCGAGCAGTGGGCGCGTGCTGCTTAACGATGAGCCGCTGGAAAACTGGAGCAGCAAAGCGTTTGCGCGCCAGGTGGCGTATTTACCGCAGCAGCTACCGGCGGCGGAAGGCATGACGGTGCGTGAACTGGTAGCGATTGGGCGTTATCCGTGGCACGGCGCGCTGGGGCGTTTTGGTCAGGAGGATCGCGACCGCGTGGAAGAGGCGATTACCCTGGTGGGATTAAAGCCGTTCGCCGGGCGTTTAGTGGATAGCCTGTCGGGCGGCGAGCGCCAACGCGCGTGGTTAGCCATGCTGGTGGCGCAAAACAGCCGCTGCCTGCTGCTGGATGAACCGACGTCAGCGCTGGATATCGCGCATCAGGTGGACGTACTGGCGCTGATCCAACGCCTGAGCCAGCAACGCGGCTTAACGGTGATCGCGGTGCTGCACGATCTCAACATGGCGGCGCGCTATTGCGATCGTCTGGTGGCGCTGCGCGGAGGGGAAGTGATTGCCGAAGGCGGACCGGATGCAATTATGCAAGCCGAAGTGCTGGGCAATATTTACGGTATTCCGATGGGCACCTTGCCCCATCCGCACGGCGGCGCGCCCGTCAGTTTCGTTTACTGAGGCCGCTGCATGTTTGACCTTTCTCGCCGCCAGCTGCTCACAGCGCTGGCGCTCTCGCCCCTGATGAACCTGCCATCGCTGCGTGCCGCCGTGCCGGATACGCAACGCATTTTAGCGTTGGAATGGCTGCCGGTTGAGCTGCTGATGGCGCTCGGCGTTACGCCGCTTGGCGTGGCCGATATGCGCAACTACTCCATTTGGGTGGGCGATCCGCAGCTGCCCGCTAACGTCATCGATCTCGGCCTGCGCACCGAACCCAATCTGGAGCTGATGACCCAGCTCGAACCCGCGCTGATTCTGCACTCCAACGGCTACGGCCCGGGGCTGGATAAGATGCAGCGCATCGCGCCGACGATGGGGTTTGACCTCAACAGCGGCGACGGCAAACCGCTAAGCACCGCGCGGAAATCCTTGCAGGCGCTTGGCGTGCGCATCGGTCGCGCAGCGCAGGCCGCGCAGCATCTGCACTATCTCGACGAACAGCTGGCGGCGGCGCGTGCGCGTCTTAAACCCTGGGCCGATCGCCCGTTATTGCTGATGTCGCTGATGGACAGCCGCCATGCGATTACCTTCGGCAAAAACAGCCTGTTCCTGGAAGTGATGGAAACGCTGGGATTAACCAATGCGTGGCAGGGCGAGACCAACTTTTGGGGCAGCGCGGTAGTGGGGCTGGAACGGTTGGCTGAGGTGGGCGATGTGCAGGTGATTTGCTTTGACCACGACAATGACGCCGATATGCAACGCGTGATGTCAACCGCGCTGTGGCAGGCGCTGCCGTTTGTGCGCAGCGGGCGCTTCCAGCGTGTGCCGGCGGTGTGGTATTACGGCGCCACTTATTCGGCGCTGAAATTTGTTCGCGTGCTGGAACACGCCCTGGAGTCTCACTGATGCGTCATCGTCTGTTTCCTGTCGCGCTGCTGAGTGCGCTGTTCTTATTGGCGCTGGCGCTCACCTGGATCAATCTGCGCGCGGCGCTGCCGCCCGATCAGTGGTCGCAAGCGCTGTTCACGCCGGACGTGAACAATATCCAGCAAATCGTCTTCCATCACAGTTTATTGTCGCGGCTGCTGCTGGCGCTGCTGGTTGGCGCGGGGCTAGGCCTGGCCGGTTTACTGTTTCAACAGGTGCTGCGCAATCCGCTGGCGGAACCCACCACGCTGGGCGTGTCATCGGGCGCGCAGCTCGGCATTACGATCGCCACGCTGTGGCATCTGCCCGGCGGCGAACTGACGCAACAGTTTGCGGCGATGGGCGGCGCGGTGCTGGTCGGCATGCTGGTGTTTGGCGTGGCGTGGGGCAAACGCCTGTCGCCGGTAACACTGATTCTCGCCGGGTTGGTGCTGAGTTTGTATGCGGGTTCGCTGAATCAGATCTTTGCCATCTTCAATCACGATCAGTTGCAGAACATGTTCCTGTGGAGCACCGGCGCGCTTAACCAGCTGGATTGGCACAACGTGGCGCAGCTGTGGCCGCGATTGCTGCTGGCGCTGGTGGTGACGCTGGCGTTGCTGCGTCCGCTGACGCTGATGGGCCTGGATGATGGCGTAGCAAAAAACCTTGGACTGGCGCTGTCAGCGGCGCGGATCGCCGCGTTAGCGCTGGCTATTCTGCTCAGCGCGCAGCTGGTCAATGTGGCGGGCATTATCGGCTTTATCGGCCTGTTTGCGCCGCTGTTGGCGAAGATGCTGGGCGGACGCAAGCTGATTAGCCGCATGCTGCTGGCCCCGCTGATCGGCGCGCTGCTGCTGTGGCTGGCGGATCAGTGTGTGCTGTGGCTTACCGCGCACTGGCGCGAGGTATCAACCGGTACCGCCACCGCGCTGATTGGCGTGCCGATTCTGCTGTGGCTGCTGCCGCGCTTGCGCACCGGTTCCGTGCCGCCAGCGATGAATCTGGGCGACAAGGTGCCGCAGGAGCGTCAGCAGGTGCAGCGTTGGTGTCTGCTTGGCGTGCTGGGGCTGGCGCTGCTGAGTTGGGTTGCCATTACCTTTGGCCGCGATGCGCACAGCTGGACGTGGGCGAGCGGCGACATGTTGCAGCAGCTGCTGCCGTGGCGTGTGCCGCGCGTGCTGGCGGCATTGATTGTCGGCATGATGCTGGGCGTGGCGGGTGCGTTGATCCAGCGCTTAACCGGCAATCCGATGGCCAGCCCGGAAGTGCTGGGCATCAGCTCTGGCGCCTCGTGCGGCGTGGTGCTGATGCTGTTCTTTGTGCCGGGCGATGCGGTGGCGTGGCTGCTGCCGGCTGGTGCATTGGGCGCGGCGATGACCTTGTTGATCGTGATGTTAGCGGCAAGCCGTGGCGGCTTTTCGCCGGAACGTATGCTACTGGCGGGCATGGCGCTGAACAGCGCGTTTGTCACTTTGCTGATGGTGCTGCTGGCGAGTGGCGACCCACGCATGGGCGGTTTGCTGAGCTGGATTTCCGGTTCCACCTACAACATCACTCTGCTGCAGGCGCTGCAAAGCGTGGCGGTTGGCGTAGTGCTGATTGCGTTGGCGCCGCTGGCAAGCCGTTGGTTGACGCTGTTGCCGCTCGGCAGCGCCACCGCGCGCTCAGCGGGCATGTCGCTCACCACTTCGCGCCTGAGTCTGCTGCTGCTGGCGGCGGCGTTAACCGCGACGGCAACCTT
Organism: uncultured Pantoea sp.; assembly: GCA_966185695.1. Lineage (GTDB taxonomy): Bacteria > Pseudomonadota > Gammaproteobacteria > Enterobacterales > Enterobacteriaceae > Pantoea. Next base: position 42,248 of record CBIFUL010000025.1, read on the forward strand.
AACCATCGGTCCGTTGAGTTTTGTTGGCTTGATGGCGCCGCACATCGTGCGCATGCTCGGCTTTCGCCGTGCGTTACCGCAGCTGTTGATGTCGGGCCTGCTCGGCGGGGGATTAATGCTGTTTGCGGATTGGTGCGGCAGAATGCTGGCGTTCCCGGATCAGATTCCCGCAGGATTGATGGCAACCTTCTTTGGTGCGCCTTACTTTATTTGGCTGCTGCGTCGTACATAGAAAGGGCGCCGTTGGCGCCCACAGGATTTACAGCTGCGCGAAGCAGCGGCGCGCAGCATCGACGGTGCGCTGGATATCTTCCTGACTGTGCGCCAGCGACATAAAGCCCGCTTCGAAGGCGGAAGGCGCGAGGTAAACGCCTTCTTGCAGCATCAGGTGGAAGAAACGCTTGAAGCGTTCAACGTCGCATTGCGTGACATCCGCATAGCAGGTCACGCTCGCGGCGGAAGTAAAGAAAATGCCAAACATGCCGCCAACGTGATTGATCACCAACGGAATGTTTTCCGCCTTGGCCGCTTCCAGCAAGCCGTTTGCCAGCTGCGCGGTGAGATCGGTCAGCGTGCTGTGTGTGCCTGGCTGAGCAATTTGCGTTAAACACGCAAATCCGGCCGCCATCGCAATCGGGTTGCCAGACAGCGTTCCCGCCTGGTAAACCGGCCCGGTCGGTGCCAGCGCTTCCATCACATCGCGACGACCACCAAATGCGCCAACCGGCATGCCGCCGCCGATGATTTTGCCGAGGCAGGTCAGATCGGGAGTGACATCGTAATACGCCTGCGCGCCACCTAACGCCACGCGGAAACCGGTCATGACTTCGTCAATGATCAGCAGCGCGCCAAATTCGTCGCACAACGCACGCAAACCTTGCAGGAAGCCCGGCTGCGGTGGAATGCAGTTCATGTTACCTGCTACCGGCTCCACGATGATGCAGGCGATGTCGTCTGGCGCTTGCTCGAACGCAGTGCGCACCGAGGCCAAGTCGTTGTAGGTGCAGGTTAGCGTATGTTTGGCGAAATCAGCCGGTACGCCCGGTGAATTGGGCTGGCCGAGCGTCAGTGCGCCAGAACCGGCTTTCACCAGCAGGCAATCGGCGTGGCCGTGATAGCAGCCTTCAAACTTGATGATTTTGTCCCGGTGGGTAAAGCCGCGCGCCAGACGAATCGCGCTCATGGTGGCTTCGGTGCCGGAGTTCACCATGCGCACCATGTCCATACTGGGCACCAGCTCGCACACCAGCTCGGCCATTTTGACTTCCATTTCGGTTGGCGCACCAAAGCTCAGGCCGCGCGTTGCCGCTTCAATCACCGCATTACGGATATTGGCATTGTTATGGCCTAACACCATCGGTCCCCATGAACCGACATAATCGATATAGGCTTTGCCATCTGCATCAAACAGATAGGCGCCATCCGCACGCTCGATGAACAGCGGTACGCCGCCCACACCGGTGAAAGCACGGACCGGTGAATTCACCCCGCCGGGAATCAGGCGTTGCGCTTCGGCGTACAGATTTTCTGACTTACTCATTGTTCGGCTCCTGCTGTTCGGTATTTTGGCGCCATTCTACGGGAAGAGCGGCTTGCGATGAAAGCGCAGTGGGAGGGCATTGCTATACTTTAGCGCACAAGCGGCGGCACACAGTGTCAAGGCCAGCACTTGATTGCACTGGACGGCTGGCAGATAATAACGAAATTAAGGTCGTTTTCTGACCTGGACGTTTACCCGGAGTAAAAGATGAGTGAAGACTTAGCGGCGCTGCCTTTGCAATTCACTGATGCAGCAGCTAAAAAAGTGAAAAACCTGATTGCGGATGAAGAGAATCCTGAGCTGAAACTGCGCGTGTATATCACCGGCGGGGGGTGCAGCGGTTTCCAGTATGGCTTCACGTTTGACGATCAAATGAATGACGGCGACATGACCATCGAGAAACAGGGTGTGGCGCTGGTGGTGGATCCGATGAGCCTGCAATATTTGGTGGGCGGTTCCGTGGATTACACCGAAGGGTTAGAAGGTTCACGTTTTATTGTCACCAACCCCAATGCCAAGACCACCTGCGGTTGCGGTTCATCCTTCAGCATTTAATGCGTTCTCTGGCTGCTGTTCTGGCGGCCAGATCATTACCACTCAACGGTCACTAAGCGCGCGGTTTCGCGGCGTTTTGCATCGCGTTTTAATACTTTTTCGGTAATACGTGGCTGGGCACTGAAGTGGCGGCCACAATCAACCTTGGGCAACGCCTGCGCGTTTTGTCGCGAGATATCGCAGCGCGAGAAGATCGTCAACGTGACGGCAATAGAACCGGTCGAAGTCGCTGCGTTTAATGGCGCAGCGATCGCGAATCCTATGGCCAGCAGCAGAGCTCTGGTCATGATTAATTCCTGGTGTAGACAAAATGGCGCTGAGCGCTAAAAGGGCACAGAGCATACGTGGCCGCTGTGCCTTATATTTTGATTTTCGACATAAATTGCCGAAACTTTAATCTTTATTGGTGCTTTTTTTCGTCGGATGTAAAGCCGTACACAGCTGTTGAGCGGCCAGCAGAATGCGCGGGCCAGGACGACTAAGCCAATCATCGTTAATGGCGATCACCGGCACAGCCAGCTGCGGCTGCCAAAATTGCGCGATGCTCGCGGCTTGGGCGGCATCGCCGCCGATGACGATTGCCTGCGGATGACGCATCAGCACCTGTTCACGGCTCACCTGCGGCCAGCTTGCTGCGCTGTCGGCGAAAATATTTTTGCCGCCGCACAGCTCAATCACCTGGTTTTGTAACGTACTGCGCGCAGCGGTAAACAGCGGCTGCTGCCCAAACTGCAAAAACAGCGGGATTGGCGTTTGCTGCTGATAGCGCTGACGCAAATCGGCTTCCTGTGCGCGCAGCTGCTGTGCCGCGTCAATCGCCCGCTGCGGCTGTGGACTCCACTGCTGCAACCCCGCCAGGGCATCAATCATCTGATCAAGGGTTTGCGGATCGATCCACTCAACCTTAATCCCGAAACGTTGCAGCTGTTCGATTTGGCGTTGCGGATTTCCGCCGCGCCACGCCAGTACGACGTCCGGTTTCAGCTGCAAAATGCGTTCGACTTTGATGCCTTGCCAGTTTGCCACCTGCTCTAACGCGTTGGCCTGCGGCGGATAATCTGAGTAAGCGCTGACCGCCAACGGCGTAATGCCTGCGGCAAAAGCCAGTTCGGTTAAGTGTGGGGAAAGGGTGATGACGCGCGGCGGCGCAGCCAGCAGGCTATTGCACAGCAGCAATAGCCCAAGCAGGAAATACCTAGCCACGCGCCAGCTGTGCCAGCAGGTTTTCGACCATCAGGGACGATTGTTGTGCGGCAACGCTGAGGAACTCGTCAAAGCTCAGATGTGATTCCTGATCGGCGACGTCAGAAATGGCGCGCACCACCACAAAAGGCACGTTGAACTGATGGCAAACGTGACCAATTGCCGTTGCTTCCATCTCCACTGCAATCGCCTGCGGGAAGGTGCTGCGAATGCGAGCCAGCGGCTCTGCGCCATTAACGAAGGCATCGCCGCTGACCACCAAACCACGCACCGCGTTGAGGTTCAGCTGTTTGATCACCTGCTCAGCGGCGGCAATCAGTTTGCTGTCAGCGGAGAAGGCCGCCGGGCAACCGGCCATTTGACCTGGCTCATAGCCGAAAGCCGTCACGTCGGCATCGTGATAACGCACTTCATCAGATACCACGATATCGCCAACCTTCAGGGTCGACGCTAAGCCGCCTGCAGAGCCGGTGTTAATCACCACGTCTGGCTTACACAGCTGCAGCAGCAAAGTGGTACCGAGCGCGGCAGAGGTTTTGCCGATGCCTGATTTCAGCAGCGCAACCTCAACCCCTTGCAGCGTGCCGGTGTAAATTTCGCAACCGGCCAGCGTCAAAGTCTGACGGTTATCAATTTTGTCACGCAGCAAGGTCACTTCCTGCTCCATCGCGCCAATAATGCCTACTTTCATGAGAATCTCGCTAATTTTATGGATGTAAACCGCCAAAGTGAGGCATAGTCTACCATGGCTGACTGAGGAAGAATTCACGAAAAAATAAGGGGTAATTAATGGCGTTGATCAATTTTAAACAGAAGATCAGTTTCACCCGCCCTTATAACAGCCGCAAACATCCCGAAGGTGAATACTTTATTACCCGTCATTTTGAAAGCGATCGCGGACGTATTATTAATTCCGCGGCGATTCGTCGTTTGCAACAAAAAACCCAAGTCTTCCCATTGGAACGAAATGCCGCAGTGCGATCGCGTCTTACGCACTCTTTGGAAGTGCAACAAACCGGGCGATATATCACCAAAGAAATTCTGCAAGCGCTGAAAACGCAGGGCGGCGGCCTGGCCAAATACGGTTTGGATGATTTCGAAGGCGCCTTTGAGAGTCTGATTGAGATGGCTTGCTTACTGCACGATGTCGGCAATCCGCCGTTTGGTCATTTTGGTGAGGCGGCGATCAACGATTGGTTTGATGATAATTTGCCCGCAGAATTAGTTGATCCGTTAGTCGCGGGCGTGGCAGACGATGCGCAGCGCGCCGAGTTTGACCAGCTCAACGCCATGATTCGTCAGGACTTATGTCATTTTGAAGGCAATGCGCAGGCGATTCGACTGGTGCATACGCTGCTGCAACTTAATCTTAGCTATGCCCAGGTTGCCTGTATTTTGAAATATACCGCGCCCGCGTGGTGGCAGGGTGATAAGCCGGCGCAGTTTAGTGTGTTAATGAAAAAACCCGGCTTCTATTTATCGGAGCGGGAATATGTGGCTGAACTGCGCAAAGCCACCAATATAAAAGAACATCATCGCTTCCCATTAACCTGGATAATGGAGGCCGCTGACGATATCTCTTATTGCATTGCCGATTTGGATGATGCGGTGGAAAAAGATATCTTTCAGGTTGAAACGCTTTACAGGCATTTGTGCGATGCCTGGGGCACGATTAACAGCGGCGATGTTTTCAGCCGCACCATTGGGGAAGCGTGGAGAGAAGCCAATCAAAAGCGTCGACGCAGCATTAGCGATCAATTCTTTATGTCGCTGCGCGTTAACGTACAAAATGTGTTGGTAAGCCATGCGGTGCGCCGTTTTATTGATAATTTACCGGCGATTTTCGACGGCAGCTTCAACCATGCTTTGCTGGAAGATGACGGGGAAGAAGGGCGCTTACTCACGTTATTTAAAACCGTGGCGCGCCAGCAGGTATTTAATCATCCAGAAGTAGAGCAGCTGGAATTACAGGGTTATCGGGTGATTAAAGGCTTGCTGGAAATCTATCAATCCCTGATGTTACTGGACTACGAGCAATTCACTACATTAATGAATGACGACTTCCTGGCGAAACATCCTATTGAAACGCGGCTGTTCCATAAACTTTCAGGCAAACATCGCAAAGCTTATCAGCAGCAGATGCGCGCCCTGATTGTCGATCAAAAATATCAGCGTTTGTTGTGGGAACGTTATTATCGTTCACGCTTGATTCAAGATTACATCAGCGGAATGACCGACAATTATGCGTGGGATGAGTACCGGCGCTTAATGGCCGTAGAATAAGGCGCGTTTTGTAAAGAGAGCCAATAAATTTTTACCTTTGCCTAAAACTTTATTAGGAACTTCGCGCTACAAATTTAATCTCATCATCACGACCACAGCAATGGTCTGGCCGTATATCTTAGAGAGACAAAAAAATGAAAAAAAGCACCTTAGTGTTGGCGATGGCGTTAAGCCTCGGCGCAGCGTTTAGCTCTGTGAATGTCTTCGCGGCGGAAACTGCTTCCTCCTCGAGCCAACAATTGCCAAGCCTGGCTCCGATGCTGGAGAAGGTCATGCCTTCCGTGGTGAGTATTAGCGTTGAGGGCAGCACCACCGTCAAAACCCCGCGTATGCCGCAACAGTTCCAGCAATTCTTTGGTGATAATTCACCGTTCTGCCAGGACGGCTCGCCTTTCCAAAATTCGCCGATGTGTCAAAGCGGTGGCGGCGATGATGAGAGCGCCGACGGCGCACCTAATGCCCAGAAACAGCAGTTCCGCGCGCTGGGTTCTGGCGTGGTGATTAACGCGGACAAAGGCTACGTCGTCACCAATAATCACGTGGTGGATAACGCCACGAAAATTCAGGTACAGCTGAGCGATGGTCGTCGTTATGACGCCAAAGTGATTGGCAAAGATCCGCAATCGGATATTGCGCTAATCCAGTTGCAGGACGCGAAGAACCTGACGGCAATCAAACTCGCTAACTCCGACGATCTGCGCGTGGGGGATTACACCGTCGCCATCGGCAACCCGTATGGCTTGGGCGAAACGGTGACGTCGGGGATTGTGTCAGCGCTGGGTCGCAGCGGCCTCAACGTTGAAAACTACGAAAACTTTATTCAGACCGATGCGGCAATCAACCGTGGTAACTCCGGCGGTGCGCTGGTGAACCTCAACGGTGAACTGATCGGCATTAATACCGCGATTCTGGCGCCGGATGGCGGCAACATCGGTATTGGTTTTGCCATCCCAAGCTCAATGGTGAAAAACCTGACCGCGCAAATGGTGGAGTTCGGCCAGGTAAAACGCGGCGAATTGGGCATCATGGGCACCGAGCTGAACTCAGAGCTGGCGAAAGCGATGAAAGTTGACGCGCAGCGCGGAGCCTTTGTGAGTCAGGTATTGCCGAATTCGGCGGCGGCCAAAGCCGGCGTGAAAGCGGGTGATGTGGTGGTTTCCATGAACGGCAAAGCCTTAACCAGCTTCGCGGCGCTGCGTGCGGAAGTCGGTTCGTTGCCGGTTGGCACCAAACTGGCGCTGGGCTTGTTGCGTGATGGTAAACCCGTGAATGTTACGGTCGAACTGCAACAGAGTTCACAGGATAAAGTGGCTTCCGCCACCATTTACACCGGCATCGAGGGGGCGGATCTCAGCAATATTGAGAATAACGGCCAGAAAGGTGTGCGGGTAGACAATGTCAAAGCGGGTAGCGCTGCGGCGCGTATCGGCCTGAAGAAAGGTGACGTGATTCTGGGCGTGAACCAGCAGGCGATCGCTAACCTCGGCGAACTGCGTAAAATCCTTGATACCAAACCGTCGGTGCTGGCGCTTAACGTGCAGCGCGGCGACAACAGCTTGTATCTGCTGATGCAATAAGCTGACCCGTTACTCCTCTCAGGCGAGCTGCGGCTCGCCTTTTTTGTGCCTGTGCTTCTGTCCGGTCCTGAATGTGACGCCCGCCGCAATTCCCGTAATCTCCATCCGGCTATGTGCAAATGCACAATGTCAGCGTCTTTGGCAGTGCGTATTCTGTCGGTTCGACCTTTTTCCCGGAGTGTTTGATGGCCACCTATCATCTCGATGCGCGACTGGCGCAGGATATCGTTGCCCGCACCATGCAAATTATTGATAGCAATGTCAACGTGATGGACGCGCGTGGTCGCATTATTGGCAGCGGCGATCGTGAACGTATTGGCGAATTGCACGAAGGTGCGCTGCTGGTGTTATCACAAGGTCGCGTGGTGGATATCGATGAGGCGGTGGCAAAACATCTGCACGGCGTGCGGCCGGGCATTAACCTGCCGCTGCGCATTGATGGCGATATTGTGGGGGTGATCGGCTTGACCGGGCAACCGGCGGCGCTGCGGCATTATGGCGAACTGGTGTGCATGACCGCGGAGATGATGCTGGAGCAGGCGCGCTTGCTGCACATGCTGGCGCAGGATAGCCGATTGCGTGAAGAGCTGGTGCTGAATCTGGTGCGCAGCGAAACCTTGTCGCCCGCGCTGAGCGAATGGGCGCAGCGGCTCGGCATCGATCTCAATCAGCCGCGCGTGGTGGCCGTCGTTGAAGTGGACAGCGGCCAGCTCGGCGTTGATAGCGCCATGTCGGAACTGCAACAGCTGCAAACGCTGCTGACCACGCCAGAGCGTGACAATCTGATTGCCATTGTGTCGCTGACCGAGATGGTGGTGTTAAAACCGGCGCTGAATGCGCATGGCCGCTACGATCAGGACGATCATCGGCGGCGCGTCGATCAACTGCTACAACGCATGAAAGAGAGCGGCCAGGTGCGCATGCGTATCGCGCTTGGTAACTACTTTACCGGGCCTGGCAGCATCGCGCGTTCGTATCGTACTGCGCGCACCACCATGATGGTTGGCAAGCAGCGGATGCCGGAGCAGCGCAGCTTCTTTTATCAGGATTTGGTGCTGCCGGTGCTGCTCGACAGCCTGCGCGGTGGCTGGCAAGCCAATGAGCTGGCGCGTCCGCTGGCGAAATTAAAAAGTATGGATAACAACGGTTTGCTGCGCCGCACCTTGGTGGCATGGTTCAGTCACAACGTGCAGCCGAGCGCGACGGCGCGCGCGCTGTTTATCCATCGCAACACGCTGGAGTATCGCCTGAACCGCATTTCTGAATTAACCGGTCTCGATTTGGGAAATTTTGACGATCGGCTGCTGCTGTATGTGGCATTGCAGCTGGATGAGCAGAGTTGATGCGGGCGCAGCGTGAAACCGGGCGCCCGGCAGCGCCATATCAGGGGCAATAAAAAAGGCCAGCATCGGCTGGCCTGGTGAATTCACACCGACAACTTAGCGGTTGTTGCGCGTCAGTTCGTCGAGATCGGATTCGATCTCAGCGATTTTGTTCGATACCACGCTTTCAAGATGACGCAGATCCGCGAGGATTTTGCGTTTCAGATCCACTTCAACCTGATCGCGCTGACAAATCTGATCCAGCTCATCAATCACGTAGCGCAGGTTCGGGCTGATCTCCTGGACTTCTTTGTAGCCCTGGCTGGTGTGATCGGCCACAACGGTTTTGCGCTGACGAGGATATTTGAATTTCACGCTTTTCGCGAAGAATTCGCCTTTGTCTTTGCGGAAGTAGATTTTCAGGATGTCGTTATTGGCTTCCTGACGCAGGCTGTAACGGTCAATGTCGTCGGGGTTGCTGATACCTAAGCTTTTCAGGTTGTCGTACATAGCGTTTATATTCCATCTAAGAGTGGGTGAGCGCGCAGGACATTCATCATTATTCGGGATGCGGCAGAAACGCGGCAACCGGAACACTTACGGCATACTTCAACAACTGTAGACACAAAAACCGGGATGAACAGTGCGCGACCGGAGTTAACTGGCGCGGATTATGGACTGTTTGAAAAATAAACGCACCTGTTAATTCGTGACGAAAAACAGGTTGTTGAAGGCGAGGCGTAAAGAAAAAATTACGGGCCTGAATACAGGCCCGTTAGCGGGAATGTAAGGCAGAAACTGCTTAGTCGATAGTGCGCAGCAGTTCATTAATGCCGGTTTTCGCCAGGGTTTTGGCGTCCACTTTCTTCACGATTACCGCGCAGTACAGGCTGTAGCTACCATCTTTGGAGGGCAGGTTGCCGGAAACCACCACGGAACCTGCTGGAACGCGGCCGTAATGCACTTCGCCGGTTTCACGATCGTAGATTTTGGTGCTCTGGCCGATGTAAACGCCCATGGAAATAACCGAACCTTCTTCAACGATTACGCCTTCAACGATTTCTGAACGCGCGCCGATAAAGCAGTTATCTTCGATAATGGTGGGATTCGCTTGCAATGGCTCCAGCACGCCGCCGATGCCAACGCCGCCAGACAGGTGCACGTTTTTACCGATTTGCGCACAGGAACCCACGGTGGCCCACGTATCTACCATGGTGCCTTCATCAACGAATGCGCCGATGTTGACATAAGAGGGCATCAATACGGTGTTGCGGGCGATGAACGCGCCCTGACGTACTGCCGCTGGCGGCACCACGCGGAAACCGGCATTTTTGAAGCGCGCTTCATCCCAACCCGCGAACTTCATCGGAACTTTGTCGTAGAAGCGGGTTTCTGCGCCTTCGATCACCTGGTTATCATTGATACGGAACGACAGCAGCACCGCTTTCTTCAGCCACTGATGCGTTACCCATTCGCCGTTGATCTTTTCAGACACACGTAGCTCACCGCTATCCAGCAAACCAATGACCTGGTTGATGGCTTCACGGGTCGCGCTGTCCACGCTTGATGGCGTGATGTCGGCGCGGCGCTCAAAGGCAGATTCGATAACGCTCTGTAACTGTTGCATGATGATTTCCTAGGTCTGTCAAACGGGTGCCAGCGTCACGCTGACACAGAAAATTAAGTCGATAAAATCGATTGCGGTCACACTTTATCGTTTGGATTAAGGGCTTCTGTCAACCGTTGTTGCAGCACATCGCGCATTTCAACATCAAGTGCGCGGCGCTCGCTGTCGGCAAGGATGAAAAGATCCTCAACTCGCTCGCCAATCGTACTGATGCGCGCGCCGTGCAGCGACACGCCTAATGCGGCAAACACTTCGCCAACGCGCGCCAGCAAACCCGGCTGATCGAGCGCCACCAATTCCAGATAACTTCGACGGTCGGTATGCGTCGGCAGGAAATTCACTTCGGTATCCACGCTGAAATGCTTCAGACGGGCCGATTGACGACGCGTGCGCGGCGGCACCCATTCGTTCTGCGTGATGGCTTGCTCCAGCGCCTGAATGATCATCGGATGACGATCGGCGGCCAGCGGGCTGCCATCCGGCTCCAGCACAATAAAGGTATCCATCGCCATGCCGTCGCGGCTGGTGAAGATTTGCGCGTCATGCACGCTGAGGTTGCGACGATCCAGTTCGCCCGCCACGGCGGCAAACAGATGCGGACGATCCGGACTCCAGATAAAGATTTCGGTACCGCCGCGCGTGGCCTGTGGGCTGACCAGCACCAGCGGCTGATTGAGATCGTGATGAATCAAATGTCGCGCGTGCCATGCCAGCTGGTTCGGCGTATGGCGCAGGAAATAGTCGGCGCGGCAACGGCTCCAGATATGGTGCAAACGCTCTTCGTCAAGGTTCTCCATACGCAGCAAGGCCAGCGCTTGCAGGCGATGATGGCGCACGCGTTCGCGCAGGTCTGGGCTGTTCTCCATGCCGCGACGCAGCTGTTTTTCGGTGGCGAAAAACAGCTCGCGTAACAGGCTTTGCTTCCAGCTGTTCCACAAGCTTTCGTTGGTGGCGCAGATATCGGCCACGGTCAAGCACACTAAATAGCGCAGGCGATTTTCGTTCTGCATGACTTCGGCGAACTGCTGAATCACCGTGGGATCTTGAATATCGCGGCGCTGCGCGGTAACCGACATCAGGAGATGATGGCGCACCAGCCAGGCAACCAGCTGCGTTTCGCGCGAGTTCAAGCCGTGCAGCTCGGCAAACTCCAACGCATCCTGCGCGCCAAGAATCGAATGATCGCCATTGCGCCCTTTGGCGATATCGTGCAGCAGTGCGGCCATCAGCAGCAGTTCCGGCTGCGGCAGGCGCGGCCAGAGTTCTACGCACAGCGGATGCATCGGACGCGTGGCTTCATTGGCGAAACTCTCCAGCTTTTGCAGCACGCGAATCGTATGTTCATCAACGGTGTAAGCGTGGAACAGATCGAACTGCATCTGTCCGACCACGTTGCCCCACAGCGGCGTATAGGCCGATAGCACGCTGTGGTGATGCATCGGCAGCAGCGCGCGCTTTACCGCGCCCGGGTGACGCAAAATGGCCATAAAACTGGCGCGCGCCTCCGGGATTTGGCACAGCGGCTGTTGCAAATGGCGACGCGCATAGCGCAGCTGACGCAGCGTGGTGGAGTAGATGCCTTTGATGTTTTCGTTGCGTACCATCACATAGAACATACGCATGATGGATTGCGGCTCGCGCTCGAACAGCGTGGGATCGCGCAGATCAATCAAGTCGCCGCGCAGTTGGAAATGATCATCAATGCTGCGCGGTTTTTCGGTGGTCGAGAGCGCCAGAATCGCTTCATCAAACAGCTGCAGCAGCATTTGGTTTAGCTCACGGATGCGACGCGTGACGCGGTAAAAATCCTTCATCATGCGCTCAACCGGCTCGTTCACTTCGCCCAGGTAGTTGAGGCGTTGCGCCACGGTCAGTTGACGATCAAACAGTAAGCGGTTGTCATAGCGTGGCAGCGTGAGGTGCAAGGCAAAGCGAATACGCCACAGGAACTCCTGACATTCATTAATTTCATTACGTTCCGCTTCGGTGATGAAGCCAAAGCCGACCATCTCATCCATGGTGGTCGCGCCAAAGTGACGGCGGGCTACCCACTGCAGCGTATGTATATCGCGCAGGCCGCCGGGGCTACTTTTGATGTCGGGTTCAAGGTTGTAACTGGTGCCATGATAGCGTTGATGACGCTCCTGCTGCTCACTGATTTTGGCCGCGAAAAAGCGCGACGACGGCCAGAAGCCATCGCTGAAAATGTTCTTTTGCAGCTCAAGAAACAGCGCGACATCGCCCGTCAGCATGCGCGATTCAATCAGGTTGGTGGCAACGGTGAGATCGGATAAGCCTTCTAACAAACACTCTTCCAGCGTGCGCACGCTGTGGCCAACTTCAAGCTTCAGATCCCACATCAAAGTCAGCAGGGCGCTGGTGCGCTGCGCAGCATCGTCATTGAGCGGCGCGCGGCTGAGGATCAGCACATCAATGTCTGAGAGCGGATGCAGTTCACCGCGACCATAACCGCCAACCGCAACCAGCGCGATTTCCTTTAGGTGATCAAAGCCAAAAAAGCGCCATAAACGACGCAGCAGGCGATCTATAAACAGCGTGCGCGCATCGATCAATGATTCGATGTCGGTGCCGGCGTCAAACGCTGAGCCAAGATGTTGCTGGAACTGCTCAAGATACTGTTTGAGCTTATCGCGCGTTAGGGCTTCATCGGGCCAGTTAGCGGGGGAATCGGTCAGGCCTTTGTGTACTGCTTCGGTCACGCTACCACTCATTAACATGCCTCTTTTCTTCGCACATAAAAAAGCCGGCTCAACGCCGGCTTAGACCTGTCAGGAAATGTCTTATGCGACGTTTTCAAGCACCGCAGAAATGGTGTCGTCTTCACGCAGCGTCAGAATCTCACAGCCGTTTTCAGTCACCACAATAGTATGCTCATACTGCGCGGACAAGCTGCGATCTTTGGTTTTCACCGTCCAGCCATCCTTCATGGTGCGGATGCGGTAATCGCCTGCGTTAACCATCGGCTCCACGGTAAACGTCATGCCGGCCTGCAGCACCACACCGCTGTCGTCGGCGTCATAGTGCAGCACCTGCGGCTCTTCATGGAAGCCTTTGCCAATACCGTGACCGCAATACTCACGCACCACGGAGAAATCCTGCGCCTCAACGTATTGCTGGATCGCGCGTCCCAGCTCACGCAGGCGGATGCCTGGCTTAACGAGACGCAGAGCGATATAGAGGCTCTCCTGCGTCACGCGGCAGAGGCGCTCGCCGAGGATAGTGGGTTTGCCGACGATAAACATTTTTGAGGTATCACCGTGATACTCATCTTTAATGACGGTGACATCAACGTTCACGATATCACCCTCTTTCAGGACGCGATCGTCGCTGGGAATACCGTGGCACACCACCTCGTTTACCGAGATGCAGACCGATTTAGGGAAGCCGTGATAGCCAAGGCAGGCAGAAACCGCCTGCTGCTGCTGTGTGATGTGCTCGTGGCAGAGGCGATCAAGCTCACCGGTGGTCACACCCGGCACAACGTGAGGGGCGATCATTTCCAGCACTTCAGCGGCCAGGCGGCCCGCCACGCGCATTTTTTCGATTTCGTCAGGAGTTTTAATTGAGATAGCCATGAATTTTTCCGCAATTGCCGAAATTTTCGACAATAATGAGTTCTGTGGCAGTCATGTTAGCAGGCAGCAAATGGGCTGCCAAATCGGGATTGCCGCACACGTTTTGCGCTAACAACCGCTGGCGTATTTATACCTGTTATGGTATAAAGCGCGCCGACGATTCTCTGCTGTCTTACGAAAGCGAGACGGCAGGAAGCGCATAAATCTCATTATGTGTACTAAAACACACATGTATCGACACATACGCCGGGGTGCCTTGAAAGAGGTCGGTCGTATGGGATACATGGAGGCCCAACCCCAATCATACTTTAGAGGTAATCATGGCAACTGTTTCAATGCGCGACATGCTCAAGGCTGGTGTTCACTTTGGTCACCAGACCCGTTACTGGA
>CBIFUL010000026.1:0-55692 GCA_966185695.1 uncultured Pantoea sp.
AAAAAATAGTCGCAAACGACGAAAACTACGCTTTAGCAGCTTAATAACCTGCTTTGAAGCCCTCTCTCCCTAGCTTCCGCTCTTAAGACGGGGATCAAGAGAGGTCAAACCCAAAAGAGATCGTGTGGATGCCTTGCCTGGGGTTGAAGCACTAAATCTAATCAGGCTAGTTTGTCAGTAGCGTGTCTGTCCGCAGCTGCCCGGCGAATGTAAAGACTGACTAAGCATGTAGTGCCGACGGTGTAGTAATTTCGGACGCGGGTTCAACTCCCGCCAGCTCCACCAAAATCCTTCGAAGATGATTCCAGAGTCATCCGTAGAAGTCCTGAAAGCCCGCACGGCACAAGCCCTGTGGGCTTTTTTGTGTCTGTAACCTTCCGAGACGATCCGCCTGAATCCGGTGATAATTGGTATACGAATTGGTATACGCTAGAATGTATGCCAATTCCGTATACCAATTCATGCAGGAAATGTAGATATGGCAAGGACTACGCGCCCATTAACCAACACAGAAGTGCTACGCGCTAAAGCAGATGATAAGGATATGACCCTGCATGATGGCAATGGGCTTTTCCTAGTCATAAAAACCAGTGGCAAAAAACTATGGCGCTTCCGCTACCAACGTCCCGCCACGAAGCAACGAACAATGATCGGATTGGGGGCCTTCCCCGCCCTTTCGCTTGCCAACGCTCGGAGCTTGAGGGCGGATTATCTTGCCCTATTAGCTAATGGGATTGATCCGCAGGTACAAGCGGAGGTAGCAGAGGAGCAGCATCAGATTGCTCTGGATAGCATTTTCTCAACGGTGGCTGCTAATTGGTTCCAGCTTAAAAGTAAAAGCGTCACACCTGACTACGCAAAAGATATTTGGCGCTCATTAGAAAAAGACGTATTTCCAGCCGTTGGTGGAATTCCTGTTCAACAAATTAAAGCTAGAACGCTAGTAGAGGCTCTTGAACCTATCAGAGCACGAGGAGCACTTGAGACTGTTCGCCGCTTAGTGCAGCGTATAAACGAAATCATGATTTACGCGGTTAACACCGGTTTGATAGATGCAAATCCAGCATCAGGCATTGGTATGGCTTTTGAGAGACCAAAGAAACAAAACATGCCAACGTTGAGGCCGGAAGAACTGCCGAGTTTAATGAGATCTTTGATTATGTCGAACTTATCATTAACAACTCGATGTTTAATAGAATGGCAACTCTTGACTCTTGTACGGCCTTCAGAGGCTTCCGGAACAAAGTGGTCAGAGATAGACATTGATAAAAAGCTTTGGACGATCCCAGCAGAACGTATGAAGGCAAAAAAAGAGCACATTATTCCTTTATCGTCTCAAGCTGTGGAGATTCTTGAACTGATGAAGTCTATAAGTGCGCAGCGCGAACATGTATTCCCAAGTAGAAATGATCCAAAACAATCAATGAATAGCCAGACCGCTAATGCCGCTTTAAAACGAATCGGATATGGAGGAAAACTTGTTGCACATGGATTGCGTTCGATTGCCAGTACAGCCTTAAATGAAGCTGGTTTCAATCCAGATGTCATTGAGGCAGCCTTAGCTCATAGTGATAAAAATGAAGTTCGTAGAGCATATAATCGCTCTACTTATTTACAACAAAGACATGAGCTGATGAATTGGTGGGGCTTAAAAGTCCACCCTACCAATTCATTTTAGAATGAAATAAATTATTTTTTGCTGGGGTATGTTTTAAACGTACCTCGTAATATATCAAAATGCTGCTCACCCAAGGATGAAAAATCTGTAATCATCTCCATTAGAGTATCACGCCCGATCAAAAACAAATAAACACCTTGATCTTTTGATATTTCTTTAACATTGTTTAATAGACTATCATTGAAACTTTCACAGAAAACCAAAGCGACTTCTGATTTTAATTTTTTCGCTTCCTGGAGAGCAGCATTGATATGCTTTTCACTCAATTTCTTTTCAAAATCAACAACACTTATTATTATCGATTCTGACTTAATATTGAAAACAGAAAAATCGAAAAAGAACCCTTTTCTTGATTCATTCAAAAATGAAAAAACACAACACTCATGATCATCACTTATTAACTTAGGATAAAATAGACTAGGGTAAAAGATAGAAACTAATATCTTCTTATATGCCAACATGTAATTTCTTACGTCACTATTATTGACTGCCAAATCAAGATTTTCAATTAATTCTTTTAAGGGAATAATTACTGGATCTTTATCCTTATCTAACTCGTTATGAGCAAGTGGATTAGGAGGGTTGCTTTTAAAGCTATCTTTATATTCCCTCAACGAATCAGGAAATTTCACAAGCTGTGTTTCTATAAATCCTTTAGTCTGCCCGTATTCTTCAATAATACTTTTAGTGGTAACGACCTCCTTTCCTCTTAATACTTTAACTAATGCTGAACCAGAGTTTAAAAACTCTTTTTTCATTTCCGGGATGATATGGCGGCTATAAAACCTTCGGTGTGAATACATTATTTCTTCGCGTGCAAGTATCTTAGGTATGAGAATTATCTCCTCGTTTTCAAAAACCGGGAGCTGGAAGCTTTTTTTATGCCACCTCCCAGTAGTCTCATCCCAAACCTTAACACCTGGAATTTCCTCCGTCTTAACACAGTAAAAATCACAAATGTCTTTTGTATATTTTATTAAAAAGCTCTTTAAAATATTGCAAACTGAATCAGATATTCGGTCAGATCCAATGCCCGGGATGGTTAAAGCTGTATCTTCGAGATCTGTTAATAACCCTGATTTCGCCGCCTTACTATTTTTTAGTGATGCTAAAATATTCTCAGCAGTTTTATCACCAAGAGCAGTACCCGATGATTCCTTTGTTGAGTATCCCAAATGAAATGCATTAGATTCTCTAAGAGATGATAATAAATAAGCAGATTTTTTTAGATCGGAATTCTTTATAGATGCCATTATGTCTGCAAAATAATTTTGTAACGCAGCTACTAAATCATCTCCCCATTGAGATTTCAAAGCCTTAATAGACGTTGGATCTAAAAAAAACCTCAAATCTGTATGTAGGGGTATATCAATAAAATCTAATGCTACCTGTCTGCCTTCAACACCAAAAGCTTCTGAAAAACGCATGTAACACTCCTTTACAATAATTTCAAAAATGAGAGCATTCCTACTTTTTATAGCAAAGGTGAATTGATCACAAGATCTTATGTATTAGGTAGCAAACTATTGCTGTTTGACTTTAAGCTTGAGTGCCAAAGCTCGTTGCGCGCGCTCGTACCCCCGCCACGCCTGCCCGCTTTATATAGTGGTTTTCATGCGCCTGCATGACCGGTTGGATACCGCGCCGCTGCTGGGTTGATATGCCGTTATTGGGTGCCTGAGACTCATGCGTTTTCATGCGGCATAGACATGCACGCTTATACCGTTGAGTGTCGGGCATAAAAAAGCCCGGCACGAGGCCGGGCATCTCATGGGTTTTACTCTGTTTCGGGTCAGATAAGTTTCTTCTTTTTGCAATCTGCTTTAGCGCAGCCCACCGGCGTGATCCCGGTCAGGCTCAGCACGTCGTCGCGGAACCTTAGCGCACCGTACTTTCTTCCGGTTTCGGCAAAACCCTGCATTACAAAGCCGTCAAAGAGCGTATCGGCGTCATTGACGCCCGCAATCACGCCGGGCATGTGTTCACTGCCGGTGCGCCTTAACTGGCGGTACTTCATGTTTAGCAGGCTGAACAGCTCCGCGCCGTGCAACACCAGGAAATCGCCCAGCAGCTCGTCCATGCGCTCGTCGGTAATGCTCTCATGACTGAGCACGTAGGCATTTGCCTTGCAGCCGGTGACATGAGCCAGCTGCGGCAGCTGCTTTTCCTTTTCGCCGGTCAGGCTCTCAAGCTCACGCGCGGTTTCCTCCTCTTCAAGGTAGGCGGCGCGCAGCTTTTTCATTTCTGCTGTAACAGTGCCGCTGTTCTGTTCCAGCAGTTCACGAAATCGTGCTCGTCCCGCCTCTGCCTCCCGTTCAGCTTCGCTTCGGCGCTCGCGCAGGGCACTCACGGTATCGGCTGCTGCGGTTTCGCTGCTACGGGCTTCCATCCAGCTATGGAGCCTGTCCGTCAGATCGGCCACGCGAAGACGCCAGCCAGGGGAAAGGTCATTGAGCAGTTCTGCGGTAGTCTTTTCCACCTCCGCTGCGGGCAGTTTCATGAGCCAGCCCGCCTCACGCAGAGGTTGATTCCCGGTGTGTGTGGCAGCGTCAATGCGCGCGCCGGTCGCGTTGTCTGTAGTAATTGTCACTGGCCTATTCATATTTTCTCCTGTTCAGGGCTGCGCGTGGCGGTCACGGCGGGCGCAGGCGTCGCCGTAGCGGCCCAGCGTCTGCGGCTGGCGCGCCGTACTTAACGGTTCCGCTGCGGGCTCCGGCTCCGCAGGTTTCTGCGGCTTCATAATGATTTTTTCAACACTCTCAAGCGCGGTGAACGTGCATGAGCAGTCAAGGTTGGTGCACTGATACCAGGTGCGCTTGACGGTCGCGGACTCGTAGGCGCTGGTGCGGGTATGTGCGGTGGTGCCACACTCCGGGCATTTGAGGGCCATTACGCCCCCTCCTGCGGCAGCCGGTTCTGGCGCTGAGCAAAGCGCAGGTGCTGGGCGGGGGTGTAACTGCACTGGCAGTCGCGCAGCATATTGGCCTCCGGGCTATGTCCCGCCTCGGTCAGCGCGTCATGATAGGCCGCATCCACCTCCGGGCGAGCCCGCTGCACCTCACGGGCTACGGCACTGCGCAGCTGTCGGGCGGCCACTTCAAGCCCGCCGGGGCCGTTGAGGAACGGAGCCAGCGCGGAGGTCAGCGCCGAGCCTTGTGCTGCCATGAAGGCATTAAGCGCATCCCCGGTACACGCTTCAAGCACGATGCTCTGAGCGTAAACGCCCTCGCGGGCAGCGCAGTTAATCTGCCATTCCAGCACCTCAAGTCTTTCACGCAGGTGCGAAACACGCTCACGGATATCAGCCGGCTCTTCACTGACGGTCAGCAGCGCGGCCAGCTCCTTTTGTGCCTCACTGCGGGAAGTAAGGAGACGCTGCCACTGATTGTATGCGGCGCGATACTGCTCCAGCGCCTGAGAAGGGGTCGTTGCTATTGTCATTGTGTTTCACCCTTCGCCGCCATTTCACGACGGACAAGCATTTTATGACGGCCAGCCGGGCTTGATGCCTTACTGAAGTCAACGTGAGCGGCATAATCCGGGCTGATACCCGCCAGCTTAAAGACCGGATCTTCTTCGGGCAACGCATCGCGTGACAGCGCGGGATGAGTAATCTTTTTGCTGATGAAATCCTTCAGCACCGATTCAGGGTCGTTTACGGTGTGCACAACACCCACGACAGAGCTGGATACACGTCCGAGCGTTATTTTGAGCAGGCTGAGCGTCTCAATGAGCTGCTTACCATGCCCCTGCATGAACTCCTGCCAGATTTGCATGGCCCGAAGCTCAACAAGCCTGTCATGGGCGTGAATGTATTCCTTTGCGCGGTCAGCGGTTTCCCAGGGCAGGAACTCATTTTCTTTTAAGTGTTCTTCCAGGAGCGCATCAAACTCTTCCAGCGTTTCACGGTCCAGCGCAATTTCCGTACGGAGCTTTTTCATTTTCGGCGTCATGACGCCGTTGCTCTCTTTGAATAGCGCGCGCCACTCTTCGTTCTGAGCTTTAGCGGCTTTTTCCGTTTCCGTACGACGCTGACGGATGGTTTCTACACGTTCTGACGCGGCACGTTGATTTTGATGGGCCTCAAGCCATGCGGATTTTGCGGTGTTTAGCGTATTCAGGGCGGACTGCGTTGAAGCAGGAAGCGTGGCGATAATGTCTTCAGTTTTAATGCTGGTCATAGTGGTTCCTGTCTGGCCGGTTTCGGTAAATCAATTGTGCCGGGGCTGGCACAAGGGGACTACCGGACAGCGTTGTGTCATGAACCAGACAAAACGACCTTCTTCTGGCCAGCCAGGAAATGGGGCTCGCCATTTCTCATCTCAATTTATATTTCTGTATATATCCTTCACTACTCTTCACCATAAATAAAAAGATAATAAATACAGTCAATTAAAGGGTGAACAATCAGATTTAAACCCTTCACCCTCTGTTCACCACTCTTCACCAGTACTAATTACGTTTTTGTAAATTAAAGAAAATTAAACCTATTAATCATTTAAATCCAATAGCTGGCTACTATCGGTAATTTTCTCTTTAGCGTGAATAAAGACTAATAAGCATCAATAATACCGAGAGCTTAAAAAGCAAGCTAAAGGTCCCATCCCTCACACAATTTCACCTTGTTGCTTTGGTGGTGAATATGCTGAAAATAAAGAGCTACCCGACACCGGACGTGTCTGTCCGGGTCATTACGGAACCACAAGAGGTAGCTCATGCATACAGCAGTTTCAGTACATCAATCCGCTCCGGCGGCTCCGGTATTACCCGCACACCCGGCTTTAAATGATCGCTTCCTGCGCCTGCCGGAAGTCGTGCACGTATGCGGCCTGTCACGTTCGACTATTTATGACCTCATCAGCCGTGACGCTTTCCCGCTCCAGGTGTCTCTGGGCGGAAAAAACGTCGCGTGGCTCGCCAGTGAAATCAGCATCTGGATGAATGAACGCATCGCCGCGCGCGGTCAGGAGCGTGCAGCATGATCCTGCTCACCATTGGCGGTAAATCACATGAACTGTCCATTGCGGACGCGAAGCAGCTGGCGCTGGCGATTGCTTATGAAGTTGATAAACCAGGACAGCCGCAGCGCTTTAACGGTAAGGAGACAAACTTCAGCGTACAGAGCAACACGTCGCCCGCCGGTGACACTAGTACGCTGAAGTTTTCCCACGCGGACATTATCCTCACTGACTGCTGAGGCAAATAATGTTGCTTAACCTTTTCCCCGGCTTGCACGCCGGGGCTATTCCCTGGTACAGTATTTTCGCTGTCGCAAAATCGGCAGCCGGGATTGGCGTCCTGAATATCTCAATG
Source organism: uncultured Pantoea sp. (assembly GCA_966185695.1). Taxonomy (GTDB): domain Bacteria; phylum Pseudomonadota; class Gammaproteobacteria; order Enterobacterales; family Enterobacteriaceae; genus Pantoea. The sequence goes on from CBIFUL010000026.1 coordinate 6,992, forward strand.
GCGACACCAGACGCGCCATGCGTCTTTTTTTGTGTCCATGCCTCAGTGCACCCATTTTTCGGGCTGCGGTTTATTAGCCGTAGTACCGTCTGCGTAATGGTGGCTCGGGCGGGGGCTTCTCACGAAGCGCCGGTATCCATTGAGGCCGGTTACGCCAACCCCGTTCGGGCTACCACCAGTGAAATTGGCGTTTCCGGTGGTGGCGTTAACCGCTACTCAATGGAGACTGCCTTTATGGCTACGGTCCTTATTTCCCCATATCCTCAGTTTGTTTTCGTCTTTGCCGCCGTGCGCCGCTCCGAGCGCCAGCAGCGCATTCATATGCTTCGTACCGTCGCCGCCGATGAGCGAGCCGCCCGCCTGACGCTGGCCCGCGACTACGTGCTGTCCTTCGCGGCACGCCTGCCGGTCCGGGAGGTGCGCGCATGAATCACGCCACCATTTCCCACGCCGACCTGGTACGCCTTGAGCACCTGCGCAACGCCGGGCGCTTCGTCAGCGACATGACCGCCTTTCAGGAATGCCACGAGCTGCCGCAACCCGCACAGCGCGCGCAGCTGGCCTCGCTGGTCTTTCTTATCACCGAGCAGCTCGATGACGTGGTGACGCGCTGCCGGAACAGCTGGATGAACGCGGAGATTGAACCATGAAAGAACGCACCCTTTCCCCGGAGCTGCGCGCCGCGCTGTCCCGTCGCGCCGTCGCCTGCGCCTGGTTGACCGCCTGGACTGAACAGCAGCGCTACCCCGGCCTGACGCTGGCGCGCCTTGAGCACGTGATTGAAACCGAGCTGGAAGGCTTTTATCTGCGCCAGCACGGACGCCAGCGCGGTCAGGAAATTGCCTGCGCGCTGCTGGATGACCTGCTGGCCGTCGGGCCGCTGAAGTCGGCCCCGCGCCTGAGCTTTCTCGGCCAGGTGATGATGGATGAACTGTGCGGGCGCATGACCGGCGCACCGGTACTGCACTGAGGGAGAACAGAACAATGAAAATGATCGTATCAGATGCGGCAAGCGCCGCGCGGGGCCACTGGCCGCGCATTCTGCCCGCGCTGGGCGTGAAGGTAGTCAGGAATCGCCACATGCCCTGCCCGATGTGTCAGGGAACGGATCGTTTCCGCTTTGACGACAAGGACGGGCGCGGCACGTGGATCTGTAACCAGTGCGGCGCCGGTGACGGCATGGACCTCGTAAAAAAGGCGCTCAGCATTACGGTGAGCGAGGCCGCCGCCCGCGTTAACGACCTGACCGGCAACCTGCCGCCGGTTTCTGCTGAAACCGTAACGACGGCGGAGACGGTGACGGACGAAGCCGCCCGCAACGCCGCCGTTACGCTGGCGCAGCAGCTGGTCAGTACCGCCAGGGAAACGGCGGGCAACGCTTATCTGTCACGCAAGGGCTGGCCTGAACAATCCGGCCTTGCGCTGACGAAGGCGCACAAGGTGGCGTTAACCACGTACAGGTCCGGCGATCTGATTGTGCCGCTGCACGATATGAACGGCCAGCTGGTGAACGTGCAGCTGATAAACGCCGCCGGAGAGAAGCGCACGCTGAAGGGCGGCCAGGTAAAAGAAGCGTGCCACGTTCTCAGCACCGGCAAGCCCGCAAAGCGCATCTGGCTGACCGAGGGCTACGCCACCGGCCTGACGGTGCACAATCTGACCGGCGACGAGGTGTGGGTTGCGCTGTCGTCCGTAAACCTTCTTTCTCTGGCTGGCCTTGCGCGTGAAAAGCACGCCACGCTGCCGCTGATGATTGCCGCAGACCGCGACCTCAACGGCGACGGCCAGAGCAAAGCGGTCAAGGCCGCCACCGCCAGCAATGCCGTCGTGGCGCTGCCGCCGGTGTTCGGCGACTGGAACGACGCATTCATGGAGCACGGCGAAGCCGCAACGAAGCAGGCATTGGCGGAGGCCGCAAGGCCCGCAACGGTCAGTCCGTTCGACGTGATGAGCGAAGCTGAATTTTCGGCCATGAGCGCCAGCGAAAAAGCCGAGCGCGTGGCGGAGCACTACCATTGCGCGCTGGCCGTAGACGCCAGCGGAGAAATCCTGTCCAGCTATAAGGCGGGCGCGTGGAAGGTAACTTCCGGCAAGCAGTTTGAACGCGACGTGGCGAAGCTGTTCCAGCGCCTGCGCGCGCCGTTCTCGGCGGGCAAGATTTCCGGCGTGGTGGAAACCCTCAAGCTGATGCTGCCGCAGCAGGCTGACCCGGCGCGCCACCTGATTGGCTTTCGCAACGGCGTGCTCGATACAATAAGCGGCTCATTCAGCCCGCACCGACGTGAAAACTGGCTGCGCACGGTCAGCGACGTGGACTACACAAGCCCGGTTGAGGGGGAAACGCTGCAAAGCCACGCGCCGTACTTCTGGCAGTGGCTGGACCGCGCCGCCGGACGCAGCGCGGAAAAGCGCAACATCATTCTGGCCGCGCTGTTTATGGTGCTGGCGAACCGCTACGACTGGCAGCTGTTTCTGGAAGTCACCGGCCCCGGCGGCAGCGGCAAAAGCATCATGGCGGAAATCGCCACCATGCTGGCCGGTGCGGATAACGCGGTATCGGCGTCCATCGAAACGCTGGAATCATCGCGCGAGCGCGCGGCGGTGATCGGCTACTCGCTGATACGCCTGCCCGATCAGGAGAAGTGGAGCGGCGACGGCGCAGGCCTCAAGGCAATCACCGGCGGCGATGCGGTGTCCGTCGATCCGAAATACCGGGACGCCTACTCCACGCACATTCCGGCGGTAATTCTGGCGGTAAACAACAATCCGATGCGCTTCACTGACCGCAGCGGCGGCGTATCGCGCCGCCGGGTAATCCTGCACTTTCCCGAAATCATTGCTCCGGGCGAACGCGATCCGCAACTGAAAGAAAAAATCAGCGGCGAGCTGGCCGTCATCGTGCGCCAGCTGATGCAGCAGTTCAGCCAGCCGCAGGACGCCAGAGCGCTGCTTCAGTCGCAGCAGAACTCTGATGAAGCCATGCGCATCAAGCGCGACGCCGATCCGATGGTGGATTTTTGCGGCTACCTGTTTACCACGCCGGAACCGAACGCGCTGTATATGGGGAACGCCAGCATCAGGCCGCTCCAACCCAGGCGCTACCTCTATCACGCCTATCTGGCCTATATGGAGGCCAACGGCTACAAGAATCCGCTGAGCATGAAGATGTTCGGCCTGTCGCTTGAGAGCATCATGCGGGAGTACGGGCATCACTACCTGAAGCGGCGCACGAAGTTGGGGATGCAAACCAACCTCAATCTCACGGAGGAAAGCAGCAGCGACTGGCTACCAAAGTGCGATGATCCCACCGCGATGTGACTAACCAGAACCGGCGAAAGCCGGTTTTTTTACGCCGATGCTTCACCAGTGATGAATGATAATAATCATCCTACACCTAACAATTATCGCTTAAATGCTTGTTTCTAAGATAAAATATCGAGAGGTGAACAGTGTGTAGGATTATCTTTAAAATCTTTGAGAAGTGGCTTATCTTGGTTTCTTAAACAGTGTGAATGAGCAACCACAAACGAAACCAAGCGCTTAACTGGTTGTCAAGACTCTTTATATACGATATTCGATCTTCAAAACTAATCACGTTCAACTTGGTTTCATCTGCGCCTAAAACTTGCGTTGTATAAACTTTATGGTAAAAAAAAGAAAATTGGTGAAGTGACATTACAGCGGACCTTTACATTAAATAATTTTAATCGTCAATTTGAATTAATTATATACACAAGGAGTTGTATGAAGATTACAGAATTAGTAATTAACGGTGTCGGAGGTATAAAGTCTTTAAGTTTAACCTTCAAGCCGGACATGAATATCATATGTGGCCCTAATGGCATTGGGAAATCCACACTTTTACTAGCAGCATCATTTCCATTTCTTCACGGTGGAAGTCAGAAAATAAAGCGCAACATATCTTCTGACAAGGGTAATGTACAATTAAGAATTGAAGATGGAGCAAGAAATTACAATTCTAAGATAGACATTAACACTCATACGCCAAATGATTGGGTTAGACATTATTCAGAAGAAGGCTTTGACAAGAAGAAGCTTATAAAATTTGACACAATGCGCAGTTTTGAATACCAATCTCTTTCAGCACTAAATGCAGATAGAATTCTAACCGTTGATGAAGTATCTCAGCAAGTTAACACGGGTATAAACTTATCCAACTTAAAAGAGTGGTTTGCTAAAAGAGATCTTTTTGAAAATGTTAAAAATGGTTATGGCCCAAATACAATAAAAAACATACATCTTGCTAGAGAGTGCATATCAATTCTTAACGCTAATTACTCCTATAGCCGCGTTGATCCTAAGAGCTATGATATTTTTGTAAATACTCCGACAGGAGAAATCTGGTATGAATATCTTTCATCCGGATTCAAATCATGCATGAGCCTGCTTTTGGGAATTATTAAGGAAATCGAACTACGTTATCCTGAAAAAGACCTGTACGCGAAGGATTTTGACGGTGTAATACTTATTGATGAAATTGAACTTCATTTACACCCAGAGTGGCAAGCTAAAATCACTGAGGCTTTAACAGCTACTTTCCCATTGGCACAGTTTATCGTTACTACCCACAGTCCACACGTAGTGCAAAATGCAAAATCACACCAAATCATAGCGCTAGTTTCAAATATGAATGGTGGTATAGAATTAAAAAAACTTCCAGAAAATGAACTAGGTTATTCAGGTTGGACAGTGGAAGAGGTTCTGCTGGATGTTATGGGTATGGAAAGTACTCTCAGCAGAGAATTACAAATTTTATTAGATAATTTCGAAAATTTCATTGATGAAGAAAACTTCAGTGAGGCAAAAAAAATATTTGACCATTTGGATCTAGCTCTTCATCAAAACAGCGTGCTTCGGAAATCTCTAAGAATCAGCCTGATGTCTATTAGAGAGAGAGATTAATAACATGATTAAACTCGAGAGGGACTTTATACCTGACTTCTTTAATCATGTTGACCTTGACTTACTGACTCAAGACTTCATTGAGAATGGTACTGCTGTTTGGCACCATCCTGAAGTGAAATCTGCCTGTCTGAAGTTAAGTCATGGAAAATGTGCATTCTGTGAAGTTAAGCTCGAAGAGGCGAGCACTTACAACGAAGTGGAGCATTTCAAAGACAAAAAAACATTTCCTGACGATGTTATTCAATGGGAAAATCTTCTGCCGTCATGCCGTCACTGTAATGGTTCAAAACAAAAGCATAATGTTGTATTACACCCTATTATTAATCCATGTACTGATTTACCTTCCGATCATCTCTATATGAGAGGTTATCGTATCAAAGGCAAAACAAGTTTAGGCACACTTACAGTTGATGTTTTAAATTTTAATCATAGAGATCATAAATTCATTCCACGATGCAAAGCTGGAGAAGTGATTGAAAGCAGCATTGATGATGCCAGTGAGAAACTTAAGTGGTTTCTTGAAGCGCCCACTTTAAGGCGAAGAAATATACTCCTAAACCTAATTGAAGCCATTTTAGATGAGTGCCAAAATAAAGCTCCCTTTTCTGCCGTTTCGGCCACAACTCTTCATAGTTCTATTGATTATGGTCAACTAAGAAAAGCTATTCAAGAATTGGGCATTTGGACAGATTACATGCAATATTTACATGAGCAATCACTCGCCTTGGTTTTGCCAGAAAGCCTATGAATCTTAGAAATTCTGAAAATATAAGTTACTTTTAGGACTCCACTGTGTGAAATATAGCCAACCAAAGTAACAGCCTTCAAGGGGGCTGATAACGCTCCCTTGCCATCGTTGAAAAGACTTAAGTTGCATAAATTGGTATACGCTTAGGTATATCGATGATAAGTGAATTAAATAATAATCAATAAATTCATAACTATAGAAAACACAATCAGATTCCGCCAGCCAAACCCCTCGCCGCCCCTCACCAAATCCACCTAAGAAGCCCTAAAAGCCCGCACCGCACAACTTAAGCGGGCTTTTTGTCTCTATTTTCTCTAATCAGCGTCGTAGAATTCAGGCATTATGGTGCACGTTTAACGCACCTCAGCTAAGTATTCCATTTGAAGGAGCAGCTTCATTGGTCCAGAATCTCTACGTTCCATTACCGATAAGTGTCCTACGCTCGGAAGCAGATGACAGAGCCGCATGAAAATTCCAAATAGACTCCAACCGTTGATTGATGACGGACTGATTGATGCCGTGCTACAGCGCCTGAAAAGCGGCAAAGAAGCTGACGTATACACCGTGCTGTGCGGGGATCAAATCCAATGCGCCAAGGTATATAAAGAAGCCACGCAGCGCAGCTTTAAGCAGGCCGTGCAATATCAGGAAGGACGCAAAGTCCGCAACTCCCGTAATGCGCGCGCCATGCAGAAGGGGTCGAAGTTCGGCCGAAAACAGCAAGAGGAAGTTTGGCAAACCGCTGAAGTCGATGCCTTGTTTCGCTTGGCGAACGCCGGTGTACGCGTACCCCAGCCGCATATGTGCATTGATGGCGTGCTGCTGATGGAACTGGTTACCGATGCCGATGGCGCCGTGGCGCCGCGTCTCAGTGATGTTGTGCTGTCGGAAGAGAATGCGCTGGCTGATTTCGCAACCATGATTCGCAACATCGTGCGCATGTTGTGTTCCGGTCTGGTGCATGGCGATCTGTCGGAGTTCAACGTGCTGCTTGATGCGCAAGGGCCGGTAATCATTGATTTGCCGCAAGCCGTGGACGCCGCAGCCAATAATCATGCTGAAACGATGTTTGAACGCGACGTCAATAATATCACCGCGTATTACGGTCAATTTGCCCCGCAGCTGCTGCAAACGCGCTATGCAAAAGAGATCTGGAAAATATACGAAGACGGGAAGTTAACGCCCGAAACGCCGCTAACCGGGCTGTTTGTTGAAGAGATTCACGACGTGGATATGGATTCATTGATGGATGAGATTATCTCTGCTGAAGACGACTATTATGAACGCCAGCGTGCAGCAAAAGAGCGTGATGAAGAGTAGCGCGACAGATCCGCTGATTCATTTACAGTTTTTTCCTAGAGCCATATATTGCTCTACCTGCCACCCTTAACTACGCTAAAAACACTTATGGCGTTTGATGAGGGAATATTTATGAAAAAGACAATTATTGCTGTATCGGCACTTCTGATGGCTTCTTCGGCATTTGCCGCCACTACACATGCAACCGATGAAACCGTGGCGAATGCGCAAGCTGGCGCAAACACCGCTAAAGAAAAACTGCATCAAGCCCAGAATGATGGCAAAGAGCAGCAGCTGAAAGCCAAGCATGCCGCTGAAGGCAAAAGTGACAACCTGAGCAGCAAAGCCAGCGAAGGCACGCAAAAAGCCTGGAACAACACCAAAGAAGGCACCGAAAAAGGTTGGGACGCGACGAAAGAAGGCGCAACCAAAGGTTGGAATAAGACCAAAGAAGGTGCTAACGACCTGAAGAAAAAAGCCACCGAGTAAGCTTTTACTTCATAAAAAAGGCCGCAATCGCGGCCTTTTTTTATTTCACCACGCCAGTGTTTTACCCCTGTAATCCACGTAGTGATGTCCACCTGCACCGCTAAACGCGCAGAGCTGTGTAACCAATCCCCGCGCGCTCTCTTCAGCGGTGATATCCGCGCCCTCGCCGCCCATGTCGGTTTTGACCCAGCCTGGATGCAGCGATAATAGCGTGGTGTGCTGCGCCGCCATTTGATGGGCCAGCGCACGGCTCAACATATTCAGCGCTGCTTTACTGGCCGAATAGAGCGGCATGGCTGCATCGGCGTTTTCCGTCAGGCTAGCAAGTCGCGATGTGGTCAAACCCAGCACGCCCTGCTGCGGTTGCATCAACGGCAGCAAACTTTCTGCCATGCGTATCGGCGCAATGGCATTGGTCATAAACAGCTCACTCAGCGCTTCGTCCTCGGCAAATTTTAGCTGCTGATCGCTGGGCCCAAAGATGCCCGCGTTAATCAGCACCGCACCGAAACGCTGATTTTTGAGCGTGTGCAGCATCTGCTCACGCTGCGCAGCTTGGGTGATGTCCAGCGCCAGCCAGCGCAAGTTCGAATGCTGATAATCGACCTGGGTGCGGCGAAATGTCGCCGTAACCTGCCAGTCATGCTGCAACAACTGCTCTACCACCGCTAAACCAATGCCTTTCGAAGCACCGATAATTAACGCCTGTTTTTGCTGGCTCATGTTTGCTCCCGCTTACATCGCAAAAAGGGCAGGATTCCCCTGCCCTGCTATTCACTAACGAAGCACTAAGGTTAGCACGACGATCGCCACCATAATTATCAGCAGGTGGCACACCACTTTATCGAGATTAAGCTTATGCATCGCGCCTCCCGATAATCAGAACCACTGACCAAAGCGTTTGATGTAGAGCATTTTCATCCCCTGCGCCACCACGCAATAGCCGAACAGCGTCGCTACCAGCCACGGGAAATAGGACCACGGCAGCGGTACTAACCCCACCAGCGCGCCGAGCGGTGAAAACGGCAGTAAAATCCCGGCAATCATCACGCCAGCGGTGGTGAGTAATACCGGCAGCGCCGCGCGACTCTGAATAAACGGAATCTTTTGCGTGCGCAGCATGTGCACCACCAGCGTTTGCGACAACAGCCCTTCAATAAACCAGCCGGACTGGAACAGCGCCTGCATTTCTGGCGTATTCGCAGCAAACACGTACCACATCAGCGCAAAAGTGGTGATATCGAAGATGGACGAGGTTGGCCCAATCCACAGCATAAAGCGTTTAATATTGTGCGCGTCCCATTTGCGCGGCTTGCGCAGAAACTCGCGATCCATCTTGTCCCACGGCAGCGCCAGCTGCGACAGGTCATACATCAAGTTCTGAATCAGCAGGTGAATCGCCAGCATCGGCAGGAACGGGATAAAGGCGCTCGCCACCAGCACCGAGAACACATTGCCGAAGTTGGAGCTGGCAGTCATGTTCAGGTACTTGATGATGTTGCCGAAGGTTTCACGGCCTTTCATCACGCCCTCTTCCAGCACCAGCAAGTCTTTTTCCAGCAGGATAATGTCGGAAGATTCTTTCGCAATATCCGTGGCGCTATCCACGGAAATTCCCACATCCGCATCACGCAGCGCGGGCGCATCATTAATGCCGTCACCCAGAAAACCCACGGTGTGGCCTTGCTGTTGCAACGCCCGCAGGATGCGCGATTTTTGCAGCGGCGTTAACTTGGCAAATACCGTCGTCTGCGCGGCCGCCGTCGCCAGTTGTTCATCGCTCAGCGCAGCGATCCGATCGCCCGTCAGGATGGTACCGCTGTCAATGCCCACCTGCTGACAGATACGCGCCGTCACTACCGGATTATCCCCGGTCAACACTTTCACGCTGACACCGTTGTCGCGCAGCGCGCTGATGGCTTTTGCCGCACTCTCTTTCGGTGGATCAAGAAACGTCAGCACGCCTTCCACCACCAAATTTTGCTCATCCGCCACGCTCAGCGCCTGCTGCAGACCCGGTTGCGCCAACACGCGGCTTGCCACCAGCAGCACGCGGAAACCCTGCTGGTTGTAGTGGTGCGCCAGCGCCAGCAGCTCCGCGCGGCGGCGTTCATCAAGCGGTTGAATCAACTTGCCTTCACGCTCCGCGCTGGCGATGCTCAGCATCTCCTCTACCGCGCCTTTGCAGATCAGCAAATGCTGATTAAGACGGCGATCGTGCACCACCACGGAAACGCGGCGACGAACAAAATCAAACGGCAGCTCATCAAGTTTGTGGTAGCTGTCGCTGACGGCATCACTGATGCGGTTCTTGCCGTAGTGCAGAATTGCGCGATCCATCAGGTTCAGGGTGCCGCTTTGGTAGCGGCTGTTAAGCCAGCTCAGCATCAGCACGCGTGAATTTTCCACGCCAGCACAATCCAGATGTTGTTCCAGAATGATGTTGTCCTGCGTCAGCGTGCCGGTTTTATCCGTGCACAGGATGTCCATCGCGCCAAGGTTTTGAATGGCGTTAAGGCGCTTAACGATCACTTTACGGCGCGACATAGCCATGGCGCCTTTCGCCAGATTTGAGCTAACGATCATTGGCAACATTTCCGGCGTTAAGCCCACCGCCACCGCCAGCGCAAACAGCGACGCATCCAGCCAATCGCCTTTGGTTAAGCCGTTGATCAGCAATACCACGGGCACCATCACCAGCATAAAGCGGATCAGCAGCCAGCTGACGCTGTTTACGCCACGATCGAAGGCGGTTTGAGCGCGATTGCCAACAATCGATTTTGCCAGGCTGCCAAAGTAGGTGTCGCTGCCGGTTGCCACGACCACCGCTGTGGCGCTGCCGCTGGACACATTGGTTCCCATCAAGCACACGCTGCCCAGTTCCAGTAATGAAGTACCGCGTACGCTGGCGCTGCTGCTTTTGCTGGTGACGTGGCCGGTCACGTCATACTTCTCCACCGGCAGCGATTCACCGGTTAAAATCGCCTGGCTGATAAACAGATCGCGTGAGTCGAGCAGCCGCACATCGGCAGGCACCAGATCGCCCGCCGAGAGAGAGATGATGTCGCCCGGCACCAATGTCGCCATCTCCACCTCCTGCTTGCGTGGCGGCTGTTGCGGCGTTTCCCGGCGCAGCACCGTGGCGGTGGTACGCACCATCGATTTCAGCGCCTGCGCGGCTTTATTGGTGCGGAACTCCTGCCAGAAGCGCAGTAAACCGCTGAGCGTTACCATCGTGACAATAATGATGACACCGGTCAGATCGGTCTCTTCGCCATGGCGCAGCGGCAGCCAGTAATCGGTGAAAAAGCTCACTGCCGCCAGCGCCATTAATACGTAAATGAACGGATTGTTGAACGCTTGCAGCAGTTGCACCAGCGCGGGCGGCGCGTTGTCATGCTCCACCTGATTACGTCCGTAAACCGCTAAACGCGCCTCCGCTTCGCGCTCGCTCAAACCTAACGCGTCGCTGCGCAGGCGTAGCAGGGTTTCATCGGCGGTGAATCTGGCTTCATCTTCAATCAAATAGCGCGGCGTTTTTGGGTGCGGCTGGCGCGTGGTACGCCAGGCTTTCTTGTTGTGGTTGAGTTTCATGTCAGTCATCGTGACACTCCTCTTTTTAAGGCAATAAATATCTCTGCGCGCCATGCACGCATCGTCTAAATAGTGAAATAAAGGCTAAGGCTTATTTAATTAAATAACCTGATGGGGATTTCCATATCACCTCCGGGAAATAAAGGGCGAACCACTTCGCTCGTTAAATAACGAGTAAAAATTAATAGGAGATTAAAATGCCACGCCAATACGCAACGACATCTGCTTATCGCGCAGCGCAAATCCGCACGCTGAAACTCAGCGCGCGCAGCGAGGTGGAGGGAAAAGTGCGTTTAAAATCATATGCATGATGTTCATCCCGCGAGCCGTAACGCGTTAACCTGTGGTTAAAGGGGAACAATCATGAGAATAGAAGTGATTGCTGCCCGCCGTAGTGGCAAGCAGCAGCAAAAGAATTGGTGCGTCAGCTTGCCTTGTGTTGCCATTTAAAAGGGTGACTGTCCAACTGGATTCTCCTGCTTTGAAAGTGCGGCTATTATATTCCCGGGCGAAACGATGTAAAGGTAATTATTCCCGCTGATTAACTTGTTTAAATTCCGTTGGAAATAGCCGCGTTCATCGCATGAAATAATGATCAAGCCCACCATTAAGCGCGCGATGTTGGCCGAACGGATGTCCGCCCGCCGCTCACCGCAGCCACCCTCAACTATGCTTGTAGCAGCACACCGCAGGCTTATAACCAAGTGGATCAACTTAGAACTGGATTGCATATCCTTAGCCATAAATTGACTATTCTTCACCGCAGCGCTCTCGTAAACTCGCGTTACTTTTTTCAGGCAAGGAAACACTAAGGAAAACAAGATGAAAAAAATCATTCCCTCTTTGCTGGCGTTATCGCTGGTTGCCGCTTTCTCCGTACAGGCCGCAACCCCTAAAGATACGCTGGTAATTGCCCAGTCAACCGACGATGCCGATAGCTTCGATCCGGCTCAGGGCTTTGAACTGACCACGGTGCAAGCGTTCACTAACATTTATCAACGTCTGGTCCAATCCGATCCCACTAACCCCACCGATCTCCAGCCGACGCTGGCGACCTCCTGGACCTCCGGCAGCGACAATCGCAGCATGACTTTTGAGTTGCGCAAAGGCGCCCAGTTCGCCAGCGGCAATCCGCTGCGCCCGGAAGATGTGATCTTCTCTCTCAGCCGCGTGGTGAAGCTGAATCTCGATCCTTCCTTTATTCTCACCCAGCTCGGCTGGAATAAAGACAATGTGGATACCTTCCTGAAAAAGGTGGATGACAACCATGTGCAGATCGGCTGGAGCGCCAACGTCAGCCCGGCCTACGTGCTGAGCCTGCTGTCTGCGCCGGTTTCATCTATCGTCGATGAGAAAACCGCCCAGGCTAACGCCAAAAACGGCGATTTCGGCCATGCGTGGCTCGGCACGCACTCTGCGGGCAGCGGCCCCTATCAGATTCGTAAAGTGGTGCTGCACGAAGCGGTGCTGCTGAGCGCCAACCCCACCTCTCCCGCGGGCGCACCGAAGCTGAAAAATATTCTGATCAAGAACGTGCCAGAACCGGCTGCCCGCCGTTTGCTGCTGGAGCAGGGCGATGTGGATATCGCGCGTAACCTCGGAGCCGATCAAATTGCCTCGCTCAAAGGCAAGGCGGGCGTGAAAACCGAGGCGATTCCCATGGCTTCGCTTTACTACATTCAGTTCAACACCGGTGAAAATCCGGTGTTGAAGAACCCGGCGCTGTGGGAAGCCGCGCGTTACCTGTTCGACTATAAAGGCATCGCTAACGAACTGCTGAAAGGCCAGTTCGACGTGCATCAAACCTTCCTGCCGAAAGGTTTCCTTGGCGCCATCAATGACACGCCGTACAGCTACGATCCCGAGAAAGCCAAAGCGATTCTGCAAAAGGCCGGTTTAACCAACGTTACTTTCAAACTGTCCACCAGCAATCAGCCGCCGTACCTCGACATCGCGCAGGCGCTGCAAGGCAGTTTTGCCAAGGGGGGCGTGAAGGTAGAAGTGCAGCCCGGTTTAAGCTCTGAAGTGTCGACCCGCGTGAAAGCGCACAAATATGAAGCCACGCTCAACGCGTGGGGCGCGGACTATTTCGATCCCAACACCAACGCCGCCTCGTTCGCCTATAACCCGGAAGATGGCAGCAAAACCGTGGCGTACCGTTCAGACTGGCACATTCCTGAGCTGAACAAGCAAACGCTGGCGGCCACCGCAGAAGCAGACAGCAACAAGCGCGTGGCGCTGTATCAGGCAATGCAGCGCGAAGTGCTGAAGAACTCGCCGTATGTTATTGGCCTGCAAGCGAAAAACCTGATCGCGCTGCGCGATAATCTGCAAGGCTACGTGCAGGGCATCAACCCCGACATGGTGTATTACGCGCAGGTAACGAAGTAATGGCGGTATCCGCTTCCCAGGCCGGGTTCGCCCGGCCGCTTTGGCAACGCGTGAGCCGCATCGCGACCAGCGTGCTGTCGCTGCTGGTGACGCTGATCGGTTTGTTAGCCTTTACTTTCATGCTGTCGCATCTGTCACCGGTGGATCCGGTGCAGCAGATTGCCGGCGATCACGCCAGCGAAGCCACTTACGCGCAGGTGCGTCACGATCTCGGTTTAGATCAGCCGGTGTTGATCCAGTTCTGGCGCTATATCAGCCACCTGGCACGCGGCGATCTCGGCTTATCACATCTCACCAACCAACCGGTTAGCGCTGACCTGATGCGCACCTTCCCGGCAACCATCGAATTAGCCAGCTGCGCGATGCTGTTCGCCGCGGTATTTGGCATCGCTTTAGCGCTGCTGGCAGCATGGAAACCGGGCAGTATCATCGATAACGTAGCGCGGTTTATCTCGCTGCTCGGCTATTCGGTGCCGGTGTTTTGGCTGGGATTGCTCGGGCTGCTGCTGTTTTACGCCGTGCTGCATTGGTCGGCGGGGCCAGGCCAGCTTGATGACATCTACCTCTATACGCTGGAGCCCAAAACCGGCTTCGTGCTGATTGATAGCTGGCTGTCTGGCGATCCTGAGATGTTCCGCAACGCGATTGCGCACCTGTGGCTGCCGGTGGTGATCCTGGGTTTGCTGGCGATGGCGGGCATCACGCGCCTGCTGCGCGCCGCGCTGTTGGAAGAGAGCAGCAAAGAGTATGTGATTCTCGCGCGCGCCAAAGGCGCCAGTCGCGGTCGCATTCTGCTGCGCCATATTTTCCCCAACGTGCTGGGCACGCTGATCACCGTGATCGCCCTCTCCTACGCCACGCTGCTGGAGGGTTCGGTGCTGACCGAAACGGTGTTCGCCTGGCCGGGCGTCGGTCGCTACATGACCAACGCGCTATTTTCCTCTGATACGCCCGCCATCCTCGGCTCGACGTTGCTGATTGGCAGCTGCTTTATTCTGCTCAACGCCGTCGCCGATGCGTTGACCTGGTTAACCGATCCGAGAACCCGATGACTCAACAACTCTCTGAACTGGAAACGCTGCGTCCGCGCCGCCGACGCGCGCGCGTCACCTCGCTCACCATCGGCCTGACGCTGGTGGTGATTGTCGTCGCGCTGGCGCTGTTTGCCCCGCTGCTGGCACCGTTCGATCCCAACGCACAAGTGATTACGCAACGCTTACAAGCACCGTCGGCGCTGCACTGGTTTGGCACCGACGGCTTTGGCCGCGATTTACTGTCGCGGGTGATATACGGCGCGCGCCCCACTTTGCTGCTAGTGTCGCTGATTCTGCTGCTCACCATTCCGGTTGGCCTGCTGGTTGGCATCACCGCCGGTTACGTCGGCGGCTGGACCGAACGCGTCTTAATGCGCATCACCGATATTTTCCTTTCGCTGCCCAACCTGGTGATTGCGCTGGCGCTGGTCGCCATGCTCGGCCCGGGTTTGATGAACGGCGCGCTGGCGTTAGCCTTGACCAGCTGGCCGCCGTTTGCGCGTCAGGCGCGCGCCGAAACGCTGGCGCTGCGCCGCAGTGATTATCTGGCTGCCGCCCGCATGCAAGGCATTACCGGCTTACGCCTGATGTTCGGCCACATTCTGCCGCTGTGCATGCCCACCGCGGTGGTGCGCGCCGCATTGAGCCTTGGCGGCATTATTCTGTCGGCGGCGGGTCTTGGCTTCCTCGGCATGGGCGTGCAACCGCCGACCGCCGAATGGGGTTCGATGGTCGCGGAAGGCAGCAAGGTGATCTTCGATCAATGGTGGGTAGCCGCCGCGCCGGGCGGTGCGATTCTGTTCGCCAGCCTGGCGTTTAATTTGACAGGCGATGGCCTGCGCGACCGATTGGATACTCGCCATGCCAAATGATCTGTTAGTGGATGTACACAACCTCAGTATCCGCAGCGATGACGCGCTGCTGGTGGATAATATTGGCTTCCAGATTGGCCGCGAGCGCGTGGCGCTGGTGGGTGAATCGGGATCCGGTAAATCGCTGACCGCGCGCACCCTGATGGGATTGCTGTCGCCCTCATTGCAGCTCAATGCCGATCGCCTGCAGGTGGTTGGCGCGGACGCCTTGCAGTTGCGCGAGCGCGACTGGATCGATCTGCGCGGCGGCAACGTGGCGATGGTAATGCAGGATCCAAAATACGCGCTCAATCCCACGCGTACCATCGGCTGGCAAGTAGAAGAACCGCTGGTGCTGCACCGCAAATTTAGCCGCGCCGAGCGAACAGAGAAAGTGTGCGAAATGCTGGATGCCGTAGGCTTGCCCGATCCGCGCCAGCTTATGAAACGCTACCCGCACCAGCTCTCCGGCGGCATGGGCCAACGCGTGATGCTGGCCATCGCGCTGATCACCGATCCCGAATTGCTGATTGCCGATGAGCCGACGTCGGCGCTCGATCACGCCATGCGCGATCAGGTGCTGGCGCTGATTCGGCGTCTGGTTGAGCAGCGCAATATGGGGTTACTGCTGATCAGCCACGATCTGCAACAGGTTGCCGAACATTGCGAACGCGTTATGGTGATGTATCAAGGTCGCCTGCTGGATACGCTGCCAGCGGCGAATCTCGCCAACGCCAGCCACGCTTATACCCGCACGCTGTGGGCGTGTCGTCCGAGCAAAGCCACACACGGCGAGCGCTTGCCGGTGCTGGATCGCGCGGCGCTGGAGAAACATCATGATTGAGTTAGCCAACCTGAGCGTCTCGCACAAGCAGGGCTACGAGCTGCGCACCGTGGTACACGATGTCGCGTTGCAGGTCGCCGCCGGTGAATGTTTTGGTCTGGTCGGCCCGTCCGGCTGCGGCAAATCGTCGCTGCTGTGGGTGATGGCCGGATTGAATCCACACTGGCGCGGCAGCATGCGGCTGGCTGACACCGCCGTACAGCCCGGCAAGCCGTTTACCGGCCCGCTGCGCCGTGATGTGCAGATGGTGTTTCAGGATCCGTACGCCTCGCTGCACCCGCGCCATCGCCTGCGCCGCACGCTGGCAGAGCCGCTGAAAATGTTGCGGCTGGACAATATCGACGATCGTATCAATGACGGTTTCCGCCGTGTGGGGCTGGATCCAGCGCTGGCGGATCGTTATCCGCATCAGCTGTCGGGCG
This sequence comes from uncultured Pantoea sp., assembly GCA_966185695.1. Classification (GTDB taxonomy): domain Bacteria; phylum Pseudomonadota; class Gammaproteobacteria; order Enterobacterales; family Enterobacteriaceae; genus Pantoea. The sequence continues at coordinate 23,590 of CBIFUL010000026.1, forward strand.
GGCAGCGGCAGCGCGTGGCGATTGTGCGCGCCCTGCTGTTAGCGCCGAAGATCCTGCTGCTGGATGAGCCAACGTCAGCGCTGGATATGTCGGTGCAGGCGGAGATCCTTAATTTGCTCAACGATCTGAAGCAGAAAGAGGGATTGACGATGGTCTTGGTTAGCCACGATCCTGACGTGATCGACCATATGTGCGATCGCGCCGCGCAGATGGCGCAAGGGCGGATTGTGACGTTTTTAGCGATGTAGTCGGGGTAGCGAATCCCCTGCAAGATGCAACCCCCCATCAACCAGCGCGATAAATCGCGCCGTTACCGGGTCGTGCCGTTTGAGAATTCAGATATCATTGAGCGCACATAACGGTAGCGGCGCATTTAATGCGCATTGCGCCACATACTCATGATTAAAGGAAAACCGTATGCCGGTTAAATTGCGTCCGCTGGAGCGAGAAGATCTGCGTTTCGTGCATCAACTCGATAACAACGCCAGCGTGATGCGCTATTGGTTTGAAGAGCCGTATGCTGCATTCGTCGAGCTTTCAGACCTGTACGACAAGCACATCCACGACCAAAGCGAGCGCCGCTTTGTAGTCGAACATCGTGGCCTGAAAGCCGGATTAGTAGAACTGGTTGAGATCAATCACGTGCATCGCCGCGCTGAATTCCAGATCATTATCGATCCGGCGCATCAGGGTAAAGGCTTAGCCACCACGGTGACCAAGTTGGCGATGGATTATGGCTTTTCGGTGCTGAATCTCTACAAACTCTACCTGATTGTCGATCAGGAAAATGAGAAAGCGATTCACATCTATACCAAGCTCGGCTTCGAGGTCGAAGGCGTGTTGAAGCACGAGTTTTTCATTAACGGCGAATACCGCAACACCATCCGCATGTGCATTTTTCAGCAGCAATATTTGGCGCAGCACAAGCCCGCCAACGCCATGGTGCAGCCCACCGCGCAGTAATCCTCTGCGGTGCGCATGTCTGCGCACCGCCAAAAAATTATCCGCGTGCGCCCACCACATTCAGCCGCGGCTGAGGATGCGCGGGCGTCAAGGTGTACATGCCGCCATAGAACGGATCGACCAGCAGCCAGCCGGGGAAACCTAACAGCGGAATATTTCCCAGCAGATACCACAAGTTGGCGTTGGCTTCGATCGGCAGCGTAATCGGCACGTAGCCCGGACTTTCCAGCATCACGCGATAATGCTTCTTGCCAAAATAGTTGCCGGTGGATTTCGCCAGCTCAACGGTTTGCGGCGTGATGCCCTGCGCCACCGCACGGCCGGTTTCATCCTGCACCGTGAAGTGCGCGCCTTGCGGCTGCGAATCGATTTTTACCGGCTGCGTTTCCGTGCCGACAAGGGTGGCACAGCCGCTCAGCAGCAGCGCGCTGGCGGGAAGAAGATGTCGCAGGTTCATAGCAGGTCCGCTTCAAAGAGAGAAAGTGCAGTGTAAACCGCCCTTCCTCGCTTAATCGCGCTAGCACTGACGCTTTTCTGCGCTTTATTGCGGTTGACAACAGGCTGCAATCGCCGCGATATCCTGTGGCGTGGTGCGACAGCAGCCGCCAATCAGGCGTGCGCCGGCGTGTTGCCACTCGGCAAATTTGTCGTGCAGCGTGCAGCCGGAAGGTGCGGAGTGCCAGGTTTTGCTGCTGGCATCGTACTGTTCGCCTGAGTTTGGATAGACCAATAACGGCTTAGCGCACAGCGCCTGCAAGGTTTGCAGCGCGGGCGTAACGTTTTCCAGCGCCACGCAGTTGATGCCCATCGCCACCACCTGCGGTGCGGCATTCACCAGCTCGGCTACCTGACGTAACGGCGTGCCATCGCTGATGTGCTCGGCATCGCGCAAGGTGAATGAGAACCATGCGCTGCTGTCCGGGAATTCGGCCAGTAAACTCACCAACGCCTGCGCTTCAGCAAACGACGGCAGCGTTTCGCACGCCAGCACGTCAACGCCAGCCGCCAGCAGCGCCTGCACACGCGGACGGTGAAAGGCTTTCATCTCGGCGGCGGGCAACGCGTAATCGCCGCGATATTCTGCCCCGTTGGCGAGAAACGCGCCGTAAGGCCCCACGGAACCCGCCACCAGCAGCGGCGCGCTGCTGCCTGATGCCGCGCGATAATCGTCGCGCGCGCGCTGCGCCAGCTGCACGCTTTGAGTAATCAGCGCCAACGCCTGCGCTTCACTTAAACCGCGCGCCGCAAACCCCTGCGGCGTGGCCTGATAGCTGGCGGTGATCGCCAGGTGCGCTCCGGCAGCGAAGTAATCGTAGTGGACCTGATAAATCAGCTCAGGATTTTCCACCAGCACTTTGGCTGACCATAGCGCATCCGCCAGATTGCAGCCGCGCGCTTCCAGTTCAGTTGCCAGCGCGCCATCCAAAATCAGCGTGTGGGTTTGGGTTAATGCCTGCGCGACAGGATTACGCGACATCGTTAGCCTCCTTAGCCGGGTGAGAGGGTTTACGTCGTTGCGTCACATGGTAGGCGGCGTAGCAGAACAGCACAAACGGAATGCCACACCACAAAGCGATACGCTGCGACGGATCAAAAGCCAGCCCCACGCACGCCAGCAAACACAGCAGAAAGCCGAGAATGGGCGTGAGTGGATAGAGCGGTGCGCGGTACGCCAGCTGCGCGAGCGTGCCGCCTGCGTGCAGATGGCGACGGCGGAACACAAAGTGTGAGGCGCAAATGCTGAGCCACACCGCCACCACCGCGAAACCGGAAATCGCCGACAGCGCGACAAACACCGTATCGGGCGCTATCACGCTAGAGAACAGCGCCAGCAGGCCACCGAGCATGCTGACGGTAATCGCCAGCAGCGGAATGCCGCGACGATTCACCCGCGTAAAACAGCGCGGCAGCGTGTTCTCATTCGCCAGCGACCACAGCATACGTCCGGAGGCGTAAAGCCCGGAATTTGCTGCCGACAGGATCGCGGTGAGGATCACGAAGTTGAAGATATCTGCGGCATAAGGGATGCCGATCTTTTCAAATACCAGCACAAACGGGCTTTTCACAATACCCGCTTGATCCATGGGAATCAGCGCCGCCAGCACGAAAACGGTGCCGATAAAGAACAAGATTAAGCGGGCCACGGTGGTGCGGATCGCCAACGGCAAGGCTTTGTGCGGCTGCTCGGTTTCACCCGCTGCGATGCCGATCAACTCGGTGCCGGAAAACGCAAAATTCACCGCCACCATCGTCATTAGAATCGGTAAGGTGCCGTGCGGTAACCAGCCGTTAGCGGTGAGATTGCTCAAGCCCGGCGCGGTGCTGCCATCTTGCAGGGGAATGAAGCCGAACATCGCGCCAGCACCAAGGATGATAAAGGCGATGATAGTGATCACTTTGATCACCGAGAACCAGAATTCGCCTTCGGCAAAGAAACGCGTCGAGATGATATTCAGCAGGTAAATGGTGATGCAGAACACCAAACACCAGATCCACACCGGCACGCCGGGGAACCAATACTGCATGCAGAATCCGGCAGCGGTAAGGCTGGAACCCAGCGCCACCGTCCAGGTTAGCCAATACAGCCAGGCTACGGTGTAGCCGGTGGCCGGGCTGAGATAGCGCGCGGCGTAGACGTGGAATGCGCCGGTTTCTGGCATCGCCACGGCGAGTTCACCCAGGCATACCATCACCAACCACACCACCAATGCGCCAATCAGGTAGGCCAACAAGGTGCCCGCTGCGCCAGTGGTTGAGATGATGTAACCGGTATTGAAGAACAAGCCGGTACCAATCACACCGCCCAGGGATAGCATCACCAAATGCCGCACTTTCATGGTGCGCTTGAAATTTTCTTGCGAAGGGGAATCTTGCGTTTGCATAACCTGTATCCGTATGGACGTCTGAACATCTATATGGATACAGCGTTATACGCGCCCCTGCGATGATTTGCAACGTGGCGAAAGGTGGGGTTTTGCAGAAGTTGTGCGGCCCCGCGACAACGGGGCGCAACAGCGATCAGGCGCCGAATACGCCTTGCAGATAGCGCTCAAGCGCGACGCGCGAGCTAAAACCGTGCGGAATACCGTAATGCTCCTGCGATTCGCCCATCAAATAGAGCGGAAACTGCGTGTAGTGATCGCAGGTTTTCATTTCTGACGCCGGCTCAGCAAAGTGATGACTTTTTTCTTTCAGCGTGGGGTGAATGATCAATGCGGTGCGGCCCATACGCGCCTCGCGATTGACGTAAACATAGTTTTCGCCGCGACGATAACCGTAGATTTTTGGCGTTAGGGTGTCCATCTCGAACCCTGCTTTTTCCAGTACGCGCGCTACTTCATCCGGACGTAAATACATGCTTGCTCCTCTCTTCTCACAGCCCCGCAACCTTACAACAGCATGGCAGCGCAGGACATTCGGAATTTCCCTAAAGCCTGGCATACCGCTGCGAATAGTCACGTTTCGTCTACACTGAGTATTACGTTTTAAATCAAAGGGAGCCAAAAAATGTTTAATCGCGTAAATAAAAACGATGACATTGATATCAATCAGGATGTGAACGAGCTGGCAGATTCGCTGGAAGCCTTGCTTAAGTCGTACGGCAGCGAAGCCAAAGACGAAGTGGATTCCGCACGCAGCCAGGCGCAGGCCCTGCTGAAGCAAACTCGCGCGAAGTTGAACGGCGGCCAAAACCGCGTATCGCAAGCGGCGCGTGACGCGGGCAATCAGGTTGATTCCTACGTGCATGACAAACCGTGGCACGGCGTCGGTATCGGCGCAGCGGTAGGTCTGGTGCTGGGTGCGCTGTTGGTATCACGCCGCTAAACCGTTTATCACGATCATGAGCCTCGCGTAAGCGGGGCTTTTTTGTGCCCGTTACCGCATAAATTTACGCTCACTTCCGCCCGCTTTTTCCGCGCCTTTCGTTTACAAAAAAATTTTCCGGCCTGCAGGGCGCATGATCATTGGCCTGCGCGTTTATCTGCACATCAAAATCACAAAACCCTATATCTGGTGGGCTTGACCACTTAAATCACTACATCTAGTATTTACACCATCAACTCGCAACCAGATGTCGTCAAGGACGAAGTCCGCAGCAAACAGGATTTTGCTTCGTATCTCGCAATCTGACCGCAATCAAAGGGAAATACGAATCATGCGCATTATTATTTACACAAAGAACAACTGTGTCCAGTGCAACGCGACGAAAAGCGCCATGGATCGCCAGGGGATCGACTACCAGTTGATCAACCTTGATACCCAACCCGAAGCCATCGAAAATCTCAAATCGCTCGGCTATCGTCAGGTTCCGGTGGTCATGACGCAAGACGATCACTGGAGCGGCTTCCGCCCGGATAAAATCGCCAGCCTGCGCCAGCTCGCGGCGGTCGGGGGATAAGACGATGTTTCCACTGGTGTACTTTTCAAGCCAGTCGGAAAACACGCACCGATTCATCACGCGTCTGGGCCTGCCGGCACACCGCATTCCGCTTGACGGCAAGCAGCGCCTGCATATCGACCAACCCTATATTTTAGTGGTGCCGAGCTACGGCGGCGGCACTGCGCGCGGTTCGGTACCCAGACAAGTGATTCAATTCCTCAATGATGATGCCAACCGACGCGGAATCCGCGGGGTGATCGCTGCCGGTAACCGCAATTTCGGTGAAGGCTATTGCCTGGCGGGCGACATCATTGCGCAGAAATGTCAGGTTCCTTATCTCTACCGCTTTGAGCTGATGGGAACCCCCGACGATATCGCTAATGTAAAAGCGGGAGTGACCCAATTTTGGCAACGACAGACACCCTAAACAGCACGCAAACTGATTATCACGCGCTTAATGCGATGCTGAATCTGTATGACGCGGACGGCAACATTCAGTTCAGCAAAGATCACGACGCCACGCGCCAATTTTTCCTGCAACACGTGCAGCCAAACACCCTTCAGTTCCCGGATACGGGCGCGCGCCTGCGCTATTTAGTCGCCGAAGGCTATTACGAAGCCGCGGTGCTGAATCAATACGCGTTTGAATTTCTTTGCCAGCTGCACGATGAAGCCGCTGCTGCCGGGTTCCGCTTTCACACTTTTCTCGGTGCCTGGAAGTTTTACACCAGCTACACGCTGAAAACGTTTGATGGCAAACGCTATCTGGAAACCTTCGAACAGCGCGCCTGCATGGTGGCGCTGACGCTGGCGCGCGGTAATGAAACGCTGGCGCGCGAGCTGCTCGCAGAAATGCTCAGTGGCCGCTTCCAGCCCGCAACGCCAACCTTCCTCAACTGCGGCAAACAGCAGCGCGGCGAACTGGTTTCCTGCTTCCTGCTGCGTATTGAAGACAACATGGAATCGATTGGTCGCGCGGTAAATTCGGCGCTGCAGCTGTCGAAACGCGGCGGCGGCGTCGCGTTTTTGCTCTCCAATCTGCGTGAATCGGGTGCGCCGATTAAGCGCATTGAGAACCAATCGTCCGGCGTCATTCCGGTGATGAAAATGCTGGAAGATGCCTTTTCTTACGCCAATCAACTTGGCGCACGTCAAGGCGCGGGCGCGGTATGGTTGAACGCGCATCACCCAGATATTTTCCGCTTTCTCGATACCAAGCGCGAAAACGCTGACGAAAAAATCCGCATCAAAACGCTGTCGCTGGGCGTGGTGATCCCGGATATCACCTTCCAGCTGGCGAAAGAGAACCGCGACATGGCGCTGTTTTCACCGTATGACGTTGAGCGGATCTATGGCAAGGCGTTTGGCGACATCAGCATCAGCGAGCTTTACGATGAAATGCTGGCGGACGATCGCATCACCAAAACCTACATTAAGCCGCGTGATTTCTTCCAGACGCTGGCGGAAATCCAGTTTGAATCGGGCTATCCCTACATCATGTTCGAGGACAGCGTGAACCGCAGCAATCCGATTGCCGGCCGCATCAACATGAGCAATCTGTGCTCGGAGATTTTGCAGGTCAACAGCGCCAGCGAGTTCCACGATGACCTCAGCTATCGCCGCGTCGGCAAAGATATCTCCTGCAACCTCGGCTCGCTGAACATCGCGCACGCCATGGATTCTCGCAATCTGGCGCAAACCGTGGAAACCGCCGTGCGCGCGTTAACCGCCGTTTCCGAAATGAGCGAAATCAATTCGGTGCCGTCGGTAGCGGAAGGCAATCGCCGCTCGCACGCCATTGGCCTGGGCCAGATGAACCTGCACGGTTATCTGGCGCGTGAAGGCATGGCGTACGGTTCGGAAGAGGCGCTGGATTTCACCAATCTCTACTTCTATTGCGTGACCTATCACGCGGTGCGCACCTCGAATGTATTGGCGCAGGAGCGTCAGCAACGCTTTGATGGCTTTGCCCAATCGCACTACGCCAACGGCAGCTACTTCGATAAGTATATCGATCGCGCCTGGCTGCCGCGCACCGCGCGCGTGGCGCGCCTTTTTGCCGACGCGGGCATTGCGCTGCCAAAGCAGGCCGATTGGCAAGCGTTGCGTGCAGCCGTGATGCAGCACGGGTTGTACAACCAAAACCTGCAGGCCATTCCGCCCACCGGTTCGATTTCGTATATCAATCACGCCACGTCGAGCATTCATCCGATTGTGTCGCGCATTGAGATCCGCAAAGAGGGCAAAACCGGCCGCGTCTACTATCCGGCCCCGTTTATGACCAACGACAATCTCGAGCTTTATCAGGACGCGTACCACATCGGGCCGGAAGCGATTATTGATACCTACGCCGAGGCCACGCAGCACGTCGATCAGGGCTTGTCGCTGACGCTGTTCTTCCGCGATGACGTGACTACGCGTGACATCAACAAAGCGCAGATCTACGCGTGGAAGAAAGGCATCAAAACGCTCTATTACATTCGTTTGCGCCAAATGGCGCTTCAAGGCACCGAGGTGCAGGGCTGCGTCTCGTGCGCACTGTGATGAAAACTATGCAACTCAAACAAATTCAAGCCATTAACTGGAACCGCCTCCAGGACGACAAAGATCTCGAAGTGTGGAACCGATTGACCAGCAATTTCTGGCTGCCGGAAAAAGTGCCGCTCTCTAACGACCTGCCTGCGTGGCAGTCGCTGGAGCCGCAGCAGCAGCAGTTAACCATCCGCGTATTCACCGGCTTAACGCTGCTCGATACCATTCAGAACGTGATTGGCGCGCCGGGCCTGATGGAAGATGCCATCACGCCGCATGAAGAAGCGGTGTTATCAAACGTGAGCTTTATGGAAGCGGTGCATGCGCGCTCTTACAGTTCGATTTTCTCCACGCTGTGTAACACCGCAGACGTTGATGCGGCTTATCGCTGGAGTGAAGAGAATGAGGCCTTGCAGAATAAAGCCAGCATCGTGTTGGCGCATTATCGCGCGGATAACCCGCTGAAGAAGAAGATCGCCAGCGTGTTCCTTGAATCGTTTCTGTTCTACTCCGGCTTTTGGCTGCCAATGTATTGGTCAAGCCGGGGCAAGCTGACCAACACCGCCGATTTGATTCGTCTGATCATTCGTGACGAAGCGGTACACGGTTACTACATCGGTTATAAGTTCCAGAAAGCGCTGGAAAACGAGAGCCAAGATCGTCGCGAAGAGCTGCAGCAGTTCGCTGTCGATCTGCTGCTGGCGCTGTATGAGAATGAAGTGGTGTACACCGAAGCGCTTTACGCCGAGGTCGGTTGGGCGGAAGAGGTCAAAACTTTCCTGCACTACAACGCCAATAAAGCGCTGATGAATTTAGGTTATGAAGCGCTGTTCCCGGCGGAGATGACCGCGGTGAATCCAGCGATTCTCTCGGCCTTATCGCCGAATGCCGATGAAAACCACGACTTCTTCTCGGGATCGGGTTCATCCTATGTGATGGGCAAAGCGGTGGAGACCGAGGACGAGGATTGGAATTTTTAACCCTGTGATGCGCAGCATTGCGCAATAAATTGCGCCGCTACCGAACGTGCGGTTGGTTGCTGCGGCGCCAACTGATTGGCACATTGGGTAGCGGCGCGATTTATCGCGCGGGTAAAACCTGATTCATCTCTTCAACCGTCAGCAACGTCAACCGCGCCAATGCCGGATAAAAACCGCATTCGGCGTGATTCAGCGTTTCAACAAACTGCGGCAGCCAGCTTAACAAATGTTGGCGCAGCAGCACCGCCAGCGCAGGCGCTCTGCCCTCGCCCGCCAGAAATGCCGCTTGCATCAGCATCAAGCCGATATGATCAACCGGTTCACGCGCAGCATCTTCCACCACCATTTTTTGCTCGGCGAGGAACGCTTTCAGCCGCTGCGTCGAATCGCCTTCCAGCACGTGCTCAGGATCGAGCCATACCGAACCCCACGGCGGCGATGGCAAATGGTTTGGCCCCACAAACAGGCGCTGCCAATCCCGTGGCGTCGGCGTTTGCATCAGCGCATCCGCCAGTGAATAGAGCGCGTGCTTGTCCTGCTGCGGCCACAGTTCTGGCCAATCTTCTGCGTGGAAAAACGCGCTCACGGCGCGGAAATCATGCTCCTGCGGCGCTAAAAGATAGCCGCACGACAGCAGATTCAGCAGCTGTGACCACAACGGCAAAACGTGTTGCATAAGGTGATTCCTGTTCAGGCTTCTCGCATGCCAAACGCGTGACGCTGACAAACCGCGCACTGCGTCTGCTGCGATGACCAACTGTTAAAAGGGTGATGACATGAGGTGCAACGCTGCTGCGTCACCGCTAACGGCTCCACTTCCCTCTGACCGCTGACGCAATCAATCGCCCCGGTGAAACACACCGCGCGGCAATTGCCGCAGGCGGTGCAGCGGGCGTGATCAAGTGTGAAATGGGTCGCTTCAAGCTGAAGCGCCTGTTCCGGGCACACGCGCGTGCAGGCCCCGCACAGGTAACAATCCTCCTTGAGCAACCTAATGGTGAAAGGCTGTGCGGCGGGCAACGCGTCACGCAACGCTCTGCGCCCGGGCTTCACGCTGCCAACCTGATGCTGGCCATGCTGTAAGCCAAGCCAGCGCCGACGATGGTGATTTTCCAGCGCGGGCGATGGCGAAACCACGCGCCAGATCGGCTGATTGAGGTTGAGCAGCGTGGCATTGAGCTGCGCAATAGTGGCGTGCCACTCCGCGCTGTCCACCGTGGCCAGTTCGATGGCGCGAATGCCGCGCGTGGCATGCCACAACAGCAGCTCTTCCAGGCTGGCGGCGATGGCGCTGAGCGGCGCGGTTAAGGTAGCGCCACGCCAGCTACGCTGCGGCGGCGCGAGGTTTACCAGCGCGTCGGTGGGGCAAACAAACAGGCAGCGCCCGCAGCGCATACAGTTCTCATCATTCAGGTTGAAATCTGCATCGATCGCGCCGGTGGGGCACACTTCAAGGCAAGCACGACAGCGCTGGCCGCGCACCTGTTGATGCACACAATGTTGCCCAATGTCAGGTGGCGCAGCGCAGCGTTCCCACAGCGACAGACTCATATTAATGGATGCTATAAAAGGTGTAGCGCGCCATGATCTCTGCCACCACCAGCAAACCCGCACCGCTCAGCAGGCTGCCGCGTACCACATCGCTGTAGCGCAGCGTCAAGGTAAACAGGCCTGCGCCCGCCACCATCAAACACCAGGTGATTAAACGCATTGTCGCCAAGGCATCAAAGGCCAGCAGCGGTTGCAGCGGGAAAGTGATCGCATCGGTCTGCTGCGCGGCGAGAAACGACAGATACAGCGGCTGCACCAACAAGCGCACGGCAACGGCGGTGACAATCACGCCCACCGCCACGCTCAGCAAGCGACGCGCACCGGTGACGCAATTCAGGCGCGGCGCGATCAGTACCATCGCCAGGCTGGCACCCAAAATGGCCACCGACCCAAAGAACAGCGCGAAGTTGTTGGGATGCATCCACGTCACCACCGAGGTGCTGAGGTAGATTTTGCCCATGCAAAACACCAGCACTAAACCGGCGCAGCCGGTCAGCAGCAGCAGCGAGGTGTGCACGCGTTTTACCCACAGCATCTGCAGCGTCACCATGCCAAGAATCGCCAGATACAGGCTGGCAAAGATGATTTCGCGCGTCAGCCACGAGCGGCCAACATTGCGCAGCGCGTTAATGGCATTCAGCGGGTAACCAAGATGCGCGAATGACGCCATCAAGCCCAGCACACCACAAACGCCCGCGCACAGCACGGCGGGCAGCACCACTTGAAAACGTACGTGGGATGCAGCGTCACGCAGCCAGTAACTGGTTAGCGCGGCAAACAGCACCACGCCAATCGACGCCTGCGTCAGTAGAGTAAAAATCAACAATGGCCACTCATGCATGGTTATAACCTTCCTTTCTCAGCACCTTTGTGCGGTTTAATCACCAGGTTGGGATGGGTAATTGATGAATCAGGCAGCCCTTGCACGTCGCACAGCGCGCCGTATTTTTGCCGCAGCTCGTCAATCGGTCCGAATTTGATTGCGCCCAGCGGGCAGGTATCGACGCACACCGGGTTTTCACCGCGGCTTTGACGATCTACGCAGAAGTCGCATTTCGACATCTGCCCCGCTGCGGCGTTGAACTGTGGCGCACCGTAAGGACACGACCACGCACAGTAGCCGCAGCCGATGCATTTGTTGGTGTCAACGCGCACGATGCCATCGCCCGGGCGCTTATGCATCGCGGTGGTGGGACAGTTTTTAGTGCAGATGGGATCGGCGCAGTGGTTGCAGGAGATCGACAAGGTATAGGCGAAGACGTTGTTTTGCAGACCGCCAGACCCGGTCGGTGCAAATGCGCCGCCGGTGACTTCGTACACGCGGCGGAAGCGGCGCCCGACTTCCAGATCATTTTTGTCTTTGCACGCCACCTGGCACGCTTTGCAGCCGGAGCAGCGCGAAGAATCAATAAAGAAGCCGAGCTGCTTGTCGCTAACCGGCGGGAACTCCTGGAACTTACTCATGCTTTCGCTACCTCAACCAGCATCGTTTGATGGGAATTGCCTTTCGCCAGCGCGGTGATGCGCGCGGAGCTAAGCACATTGGCGCAGCCACCTTGATCCACGCCTTTGGCATCCGGTTGCCACCACGCGCCCGCCTGCATCGCTACCACGCCAGGAATGATGCGCGGCGTCACTTCGGCGACCACCTCGGAAATACCGCGATCGTTATGAATGCGCACTTTGTCGCCGCGCTTGATGTTGCGACGATCGGCGTCCAGCGGGTTGATCCACAGCTTCTGCACCTGCACTTCCTGCAGCCACGGATTGAGGTACTGCGTGGAGTTGGCGCGGTTTTTCCCTTTCCAGGTAATCAGCTGCAACGGGAAGCGCGCACTGAGCGGATCGTCCGGGCCCTCATGTGCCGGAACGTAGTGCGACAGCGCGGGGATCTCCGGATGCTGCATGTCATACAAACGTTTGGAGAAGATCTCGATCTTGCCGGAAGGTGTGGGAAACGGATGATGTTTGGGATCGCGAATATTCTGCTCGAACGCCACGTAAGGCGCGCTTTTGAACTTGTGGCGGCGCTGCACCAGCAGTTGTTCAAAGCTCGGCATATGCTCTTCCGGCTTGGCTAAGCGCGTGCTTTCCACCAGATGTTCAATCCACTGCTTTTCGTCGCGTCCTTCACTGAACGCCGCCTCCACCCCCAGCTTGGCCGCCACCTCGCGCAACCATTCATAATCAGAACGGCGTTCAAACTGCGGTTCCACCAGCTTTTCCGACAGCAGCACATAGTTGCCGGTGCCCCAGGTTTGACCGATATTCCAGCGCTCCATGAAACTGGTCTCCGGCAGCAGCAGATCGGCGTATTTGGCGCTGGGCGTCATGTAGAGATCGCTGACCACGATGAACTCAATTTTGCTTTCATCTTCCAGCACGCGGATGGATTTCAGCAGATCCGGGTTCTGATTCGCCAGATAGTTGCCCGCCAGCATAAACAGACAGCGGATGTTGCTATCGAGCTTATCCACCCCTTTTAAACCCTGTTCTGGCGTGAGTTGGCTGGCATCGTCCGCCGCTTGCACCCAGTTCATCACCGAGATGCTGGCTTTTACCGGGTTGGTCCCCTGATCAGGCTCATTCATGAATTTACGGTTGCCGATGCCGCCGTATCCCGCTGCCCATCCGCCTTTAACGCCGACGTTTCCCGTGATAGTCGCCAGCAACGTTGAGCCGCGCGCGCTGCGCTCGCCGCAGTTATGGCGTTGCGGCCCCCATCCCTGGATCAGCGCCGCAGGTTTAGTGGTGGCGTAATCGCGCGCCAGCTGACGAATCACCTGCGCCGGTACTTTGGTGATCGGCTCCGCCCACTCTGGCGTCTTAACGATGCCATCTTTCGCCCCCATCAGATAGGCCACCAGCGATTCGTTAGCCGGCACGCCTTCCGGCGTACTGCTCTCGTCGAAGCCCAGCGTGTAACTCTCGATAAAGGCTTTATCGTGCAGGTTTTCGCTGACAATGACGTACATCATCGCGTCCATCAGCGCGTTATCGGTGGACGGCAGCAGCGGAATCCACTGGTCGGCCAGCGAAGAGGCGGTGTCGGAATAGCGCGGATCCACCACGATGAAGCGCGTACCGTTCTGCTTCATCTGTTGGTAGTAATGGTTGCTGTGACCAAAGATGGTTTCTGTGGTGTTGTGGCCCCAGAGAATAACCAGCTTGGTATCCACCAGCGTATCGATGCTGCTGCCGCTGGCGGCGGTGCCGTAGGTGTAAGGCGTAGCGGCAGCGGTGTTGCCCATGCTGACCGAATGATAAGACCCTAAGTAGCCACCGGTGAGATTCAGCAGACGCTTCGCCATGATGTCGCCGGAGAACGCGCCGCCGGTCACCGCCGTAGCCACATGCATATAGCGCGACGCCGGGCCGTATTGCTGAGTGATGCGCTGCAGATTGTCGGCGATCAGGCTGGTGGCCTCATCCCAGCTGATGCGCTCGAAATGACCTTCACCACGCTTGCCCACGCGCTTCATCGGATACTTTAAGCGATCGGGATGATAAACGAATTTGCGGTAGCTGCGGCCGCGCACGCAGGCGCGCATGATCGGCATTTCCGGGTCTAATTCGGCATCCGGGCGGGTGGTGATTTGTGTCACTACGCCATCTTTGACGTGGGCACGAATGTCACATTTGCCGCCGCAGTCAAAGGTGCTACAGGTCGATACAATGCGCGTGGTGTCGGTGGTGATAATGGCATCGCTGGCGGGATTGGCCGAGGCAGCAGAGACGCTCTGTGAAATAAGCGTCGGCACCGCCGCCAGCGCGGCACTGGCTTTGATAAACTGACGGCGATTGATTCCCGCGTCATCGTGTTCTGGCGTAAAGGGTGTTTTGCTCATCGTGGCATCCCTGATTTTTAACAGGGCGCTACGGTAAGGGAACAACGCTTTTGGGGAATTGACAAAGAGCAAAAAACCAGCAGGAAGCCAACGTAATGTCTGAGGTTGTGATATTTCCCAGCATTTCATTCAGAGTTAATGAGAATCGCTAGCGTTTTGCGCTAATCACTTACCCGGTCGCCATGAATGACGAGCCCGAGAACAGCGTGCAGTTTTCATAAGGTGCATATTCTTGTGCTGCGGGCACTCATCATTGTGCCTGCTCGCACATTCGTGCTGTTTAATTTGCCTTAACGTCGCCGCATCGAGGCAATTATTTACGTCGTCACTGTGGAAAATATTTCTCCCATTATGAATGCCCATAGAGCGCCGAATTTCCGGTCAACGCATGATTAATCAGGGCCGTTATTTATTCATAACTCTAGTTTTTATATTGTAATAATCCCTGCCTCTAAAACCCTCTTTTCTCGGCACTGAAAGCATTTCCCTGCCGAAATAGCGATAACTTATCATCGGTGGCGCAAAAAATTAATAGCACCGCATCCCTTGTGAGCACTGGAAATTTCCGCCACTAACAGCGCGCCAGCCCGCCGAATATCGCCATGTAGGGTTGTCAGATAATCTCACTATGCTAGGGTATAGGGCGCTTAAATTTAATCGAGATCACTACAAGAAATAGCTAAACATTTAACCGGGAAATTAATTACTGCATGGCAATTAAACTCGAAGTAAAGAATTTATATAAAGTATTTGGGGATCACCCCGAAAAGGCATTTAAGCTGATTGAGAAAGGCGAAAGCAAAGAGGCTATTCTGGCGAAAACCGGTCTCTCCGTCGGCGTAAAGGATGCCAGTCTGGCCATTGAAGAAGGCGAGATTTTTGTCATCATGGGGCTGTCAGGTTCTGGCAAATCCACCATGGTTCGCCTTCTCAATCGTCTGATCGAGCCGACTCGCGGCCAGGTGATCATTGACGGTGTCGATATTGCCAAAATATCCGATGCGGAACTGCGTGAAGTACGCAGAAATAAGATCAGCATGGTATTCCAATCCTTCGCGCTAATGCCGCATATGACGGTGCTAAATAATACCGCCTTCGGCATGGAATTAGCAGGCGTACCGCTGCAAGAGCGCCAGGATAAAGCGCTGGATGCCTTGCGCCAGGTTGGCCTGGATAATTATGCCCACTCTTATCCTGATGAACTTTCTGGTGGTATGCGTCAACGCGTTGGATTAGCGCGCGCGTTAGCAATTAACCCCGATATTTTATTGATGGATGAAGCCTTCTCCGCACTCGATCCGCTGATTCGAACGGAAATGCAGGATGAGCTTGTTAAATTACAGGCGAAACATCAACGCACCATCGTGTTTATTTCGCACGATCTCGATGAAGCCATGCGTATTGGCGATCGTATTGCCATTATGCAGGGCGGCGAAGTGGTGCAGGTGGGTACACCGGATGAGATCCTGAATAATCCCGCCAACGATTATGTGCGCACCTTCTTCCGTGGCGTGGATATTAGCCACGTGTTTAGCGCCAAAGATATTGCGCGTCGTAGCGCGGGCGCGTTGATTCGTAAAGCTGCCGGTTTTGGCCCACGTTCTGCCATCAAGCTGCTGCAGGATGAGGACCGTGAATTCGGCTATGTCTTAGAAAAACAAAAGTTTGTTGGCGTGGTTTCCACCGATTCACTGAAAACGGCTTTGGCCGCCGGTGAAGGTTTGGACAGCGCGCTGCTGGAAACTCCGCTCGCGGTTCCTGCGGATACCTCGCTGAACGATCTGCTGTCTTATGTGGCACAAGCGCCCTGCGCCGTGCCGGTGGTCGGCGAAGAGAATCAGTACATCGGTATCATTTCCAAAAGCATGTTGTTGCGTGCTTTAGATCGTGAAGGAGCCCACTCATGAGTGAACAATCTGCGAATCCGTGGGAAGGCGCGAGCCAGACTGCAACACCAGCCACAACGTCCGATGCCAATGCGGCAGCCAGCAGCAGCGATCCGTGGTCAAGCGGCAGCACATCTGCGCCAGCGGATAGCGCTTCCAGTAGCGGTTCCGCCGATGCGTGGGGCGATCCGGCAGCAGCCAGCAGCGGTGGACACGAGGCTGCCAGCAGCGCCGCGAGTAGCAGCAGCGATTGGCTAAGTGCCGCACCCGCCCTGGCGCCCGAGCATTTCAATATCATGGATCCGTTCCATAAAACCTGGATCCCGCTCGACAGCTGGGTAACCGAAGGCATTGACTGGGTGGTCAGCCATTTCCGCCCGGTGTTCCAGGGCATTCGTGTGCCGGTAGATTACATTCTTAGCGCCTTCCAACAGCTGCTGCTCGGCATGCCCGCACCCGTCGCGATTGTGCTGTTTGCACTCATCGCCTGGCAGATCGCCAGCCCGGCGATGGGCATTGCTACGCTGGTTTCGCTGATTGCGATTGGCGCGATCGGTGCCTGGTCGCAAGCCATGGTCACGCTGGCGCTGGTGCTCACTGCCCTGCTGTTCTGTATTGTCATCGGCCTGCCGCTCGGCATTTGGCTGGCGCGCAGCGAGCGTGCTGCGCGCATTGTGCGTCCGCTGCTGGATGCGATGCAAACCACGCCCGCCTTCGTGTATCTGGTGCCGATTGTGATGCTATTTGGTATCGGTAACGTGCCGGGTGTAGTGGTGACGATTATCTTCGCCCTGCCGCCGATTGTGCGTTTGACGATCCTGGGGATCAAACAGGTGCCTGCCGATCTGATCGAAGCGAGTGAATCTTTCGGTGCCAGCCCGCGCCAGATGCTGTTCAAAGTGCAGCTGCCTTTAGCGATGCCGACCATCATGGCCGGTGTGAACCAAACGCTGATGCTGGCGCTGTCGATGGTGGTGATCGCATCCATGATTGCCGTGGGCGGGCTCGGTCAAATGGTGCTGCGCGGTATTGGCCGCCTCGATATGGGCCTCGCCACGGTTGGCGGCGTCGGTATCGTGATCCTCGCGATTATTCTTGACCGCCTAACCCAATCGATGGGTCGCGACAGTCGCAGCCGCGGCAGTCGTCACTGGTACGCCAGCGGTCCGATTGGCCTGCTAATGCGCCCTTTCAGTAAAAAATCCTGATCTCTTTGAGCGGCCCGCCGCGGCCGCTCGTCTCCGACGCAACACGTAAAATAAGGAATGACTATGCGTAAGACTGCACTATTCGCCGCCGTCCTGACGACGTTCGCCGCGACGCACGTGTCCGCCGCCGACCTTCCGGGTAAAGGCATTACCGTTAAACCGCTGCAAAGTACCATTGCGGAAGAAACCTTCCAGACTCTGATTGTAAGCCGTGCTCTGGAAAAACTGGGTTACACCGTCGAAAAACCCGGCGAAGTGGATTACAACGTGGCATACACCACCATCGCCGCCGGGGATGCCACCTTTATCGCCACCAACTGGAAACCGCTGCACGACGATATGTATAAAGCCGCAGGCGGCGATAACAAATTCTACCGCGAAGGCACCTACGTGGGCGGCGCAGCGCAAGGTTACTTGATCGATAAGAAAACCGCGGAAAAGTACAAGATCACCAATATCGAGCAGTTAAAGGATCCCAAAATCGCCAAATTGTTTGATAGCAACGGCGACGGTAAAGCAGATATGACCGGCTGTACGCCGGGCTGGGGTTGTGAAGCGGTGATAAACCATCAAAACAGCGCCTATGGCTTAGCGGACACCGTGACCGCCAATATGGGTAACTACTCCGCAATGGTGGCCGATACGCTGGCACGCTATAAGCAGGGCAAACCTGTTCTGTATTACACCTGGACGCCATACTGGCTGAGCGACGTGCTGAAACCAGGTAAAGATGTGGTGTGGCTCCAAGTGCCGTTCTCGTCACTACCAGGCGAACAGAGCAAAGTTGATACCAAGCTGGCTAACGGCGCGAACTACGGCTTCCCGGTGAATACCATGCACATCGTGGCCAACAAAGAGTGGGCAGCGAAGAACCCGGCCGCCGCGAAGCTATTTGCTGAGATGAAACTGCCGATTAGCGACATCAACGCCGAAAACGCCGCCATGCATGCGGGTCAGGCTTCTGAAGCCGATATCAACCGTCACGTTGATGGCTGGATCAAAGGCCATCAGGCCGAGTTTGATAAGTGGGTAAGCGACGCTCAGGCAGCGAAATAAGCTCGCCGCTCGCGTTAAGCGGGCGGAAGCGGTTTGCTGCCCATAGGCAATATCGACGTCAAGTAACTGCCAACTCTCATCGTCATGCTATGTGGCGATGAGAGTTGTGCGCTATAACGCACTGGTACGTCCTGTTAATTAACACATCAATGTAATAATTTTTTGGGTTACTATTACCCGCATATGATTATTTACCTGCTCGATTCTCAATGAATTCCGCACTGAAGTCTCACACCCTTACCTGCTCTGTGGTGGTAACGCTCAGCGAGGATGCGCTGCAAGTTTGTCCCTTCCCGTTCGGCTGCATGACAAATAGCAATCGATATTCTTCGTTTAGCGTGGTACGACGCTTAACCAAAATGCATGGCGAATACGCCAGACAAAACCTTGATTTTTATAAACATAAACTTATTGCTAAGTGTTTAGAAAGCGTAAAGGCGCGGCCAAATGGGTGAGTGAGACTATTCATTGATGATTGGGTTTGTTATGGTTAGCCGCGCAGTTATTCACCTGAGTTATTTTTTCTCGCGAAATTATTCATCGCTAAAAATAGTTCGTCCGGTGAATTGATGAGACTGATTGCCATCTTGCCATGGCAACGTGTCAGGGCAGTCAGCCCAGGGTTAAGGAACGACCTGGAACGTCAGATGTTGACAATGTGATCGTGCAAACAATCACCAGCGGAAAACATGACTACGCTTAATCTGTCACCATTATTACTATACCAGTTGCAACTAAGAGGTTTTTTCAAAAATGGAAAGTTCGTTTACTCCCATAGAACAGATGCTGAACATCCGTGCTAATCGCCATAAAGATTTCCCGTTGCAGGAAATTATCCTGACGCGCTTGTGCATGCACATGCAGGGAAAACTGCTGGATAATCGCAACAAAATGTTGAAAGCACAGGGAATTAACGAAACTTTATTCATGGCGCTGATTACGTTAGACGCGCAAGAAAACCAGAGCATTCAGCCATCCGAATTGAGTTCCGCACTGGGTTCTTCACGTACCAATGCTACCCGCATTGCCGATGAACTGGAGAAACGCGGCTGGATTGAGCGCCGTGAAAGCGAGAACGATCGTCGCTGCCTGCACCTGCATTTGACTGAAAAAGGTAACGATTTCTTACGTCAGCTGCTGCCTCCTCAGCATCAAAGCCTGCAATATTTATGGTCATCGCTGTCAACATCCGAACAGGATCAGTTAGAAGCGATTACCCGCAAGTTGCTGAACCGTCTCGACAAAATGGATGAAGAGCAGGTAATCGCTTCGCTGTCGCGCTAACTCCCTCAATAATTCAAGATGCAGCAACGGAGTGAATTCCCGCAGCTTACCCAATTAGGTGACTTGGTGATTCAGCGCAGCTAACGCAGCGGCATCTTGAAATATGACGGGTATAGCAAGAAGTGCGACACAATCACCTTCCGAAATCGCTATTTTAATCCCCTTTTATCCGGCCAGCGCCTCAAGCGCTGGCTTTTTCGACTCGGGCAATCGTGTTGATGGAACGGCACATCCCGACTAAATGGAAAACGTGGAGAACAACATGAGTGCGACCGCGGAGGCTCAAAGCCCGCAACAGCCAGCGAATAAAAAGAAGAAGCGCAAAGGTGTGCTGATCCTGCTGGCTATCGTGTTTGTATTGCTGGGGCTGGCGTACCTGTCTTACTGGTATTTGGTATTGCGCCACTTCCAGGAAACCGATGACGCGTATGTCGCGGGTAACCAGGTGCAGGTGATGGCACAGGTTTCCGGCAGCGTGAATAAAGTCTGGTTCGATAACACCGACCTCGTGAAAAAGGGCGATGTGCTGGTTTCGTTGGATAAAACCGATGCGGAGCAAGCGTTTGAAAAAGCGCAAACGGCGTTGGCCACCAGCGTACGTCAAACCCATCAATTGATGATCAATGGCAAGCAATATCAAGCCAGCATCAAGCTGCAACAAACCGCGCTGGATCAGGCAGAAGCTGACCTGCAACGTCGCGTGCCGCTTGGCGCATCGAATTTGATTGGTCGTGAAGAGCTGCAGCACTCGCGTGATGCGGTTGCCACCGCTAAGGCGCAGTTGGATGTTGCGGTACAGCAATACAATGCTAATCAGGCGATGATTCTCAACACCAATCTGGAAAATCAGCCCGCGGTGAAACAGAGCGCGGCCGAGCTGCGTGATGCCTGGTTGGCGCTGCAGCGTACCGACGTGCGCAGTCCGATTGATGGCTTTGTGTCACGGCGCAGCGTGCAAGTTGGCTCGCAAATCGCCACCAGCACGCCGCTGCTGGCGGTAGTTCCTGCAAATAATTTGTGGATTGATGCCAACTTCAAAGAAACCCAGTTGGCAGGTGTGCGTATCGGCCAGTCGGCAACGGTGGTGGCGGATATCTACGGCGATGACGTGGAATATCACGGCAAAGTGGCCGGTTTAGATATGGGCACCGGCAGCGCCTTCTCGCTGCTGCCTGCGCAAAATGCCACCGGCAACTGGATCAAAGTAGTGCAGCGCTTGCCGGTGCGTATCGAACTGGACCCGCAACAAGTGGCGGAGCATCCGCTGCGTATTGGCCTCTCCACGCTGGTGAAAGTGGATACGCAGAACAAAGATGGCGCCACCTTAGCCAGCGTGGTGCGCTCGCAGGCTGCGTATGAAAGTAATGCGCTGGCTATCGATCTCGCGCCGGTTAATCAGTTAATCACTGACATCGTTCGTGCCAACGCCAACTGATTTCGCGGGAGGCTGTGATGGCACAAAAACCGCTTGAAGGTGCCCCGTTAGTCCTGATGACCATCGCCTTGTCCCTGGCGACGTTCATGCAGGTTCTCGACTCCACCATCGCTAACGTGGCGATCCCGACGATCGCCGGTAATCTGGGGGCTTCGAACTCACAAGGCACATGGGTGATCACCTCCTTCGGGGTGGCGAACGCCATCTCGATTCCGATCACCGGTTGGTTAGCGAAGCGCATCGGCGAGGTGAAGCTGTTTACCTGGGCGACCATTCTGTTCGTGCTGGCCTCGTGGGCGTGCGGCATGTCCGAAAGCCTCGAGATGCTGATCTTCTTCCGTATCATTCAGGGTGTGGTGGCCGGGCCGCTGATTCCGCTGTCGCAGAGTTTACTGCTTAATAACTATCCCCCGGCGAAACGCAGCGTTGCGCTGTCACTGTGGGCGATGACGGTGATCGTCGCACCGATCTGCGGGCCGATTCTCGGCGGTTGGATCAGTGACAACTATCATTGGGGCTGGATCTTCTTCATCAACGTACCGATTGGCGTGGTGGTGGTTGCGCTGACGCTGCAAACGTTGCGCGGACGCGAAACCAAAACCGAAATACGCCCGATCGATATGGTCGGATTGGTGCTGCTGGTGGTGGGCATTGGCGCGTTGCAGGTGATGCTCGACCGCGGCAAAGAGTTGGATTGGTTTAGTTCTACCGAAATCATTGTGTTAGCCGTGGTGGCGGTCGTCGCACTGGTGGTGCTGTTGGTGTGGGAGCTTACTGACGATCACCCTATCGTCGATTTGTCGCTATTTAAGATGCGCAACTTCACCATTGGTTGTTTATCGATAAGCCTCGCCTACATGCTCTACTTTGGCTCGATTGTGCTGCTGCCGCAGCTGTTACAGGAAGTGTACGGCTACACCGCGACCTGGGCTGGTTTGGCATCGGCCCCGGTTGGCATTTTGCCGGTGATCCTGTCGCCCATTATTGGCCGCTTTGCCCACAAGCTGGACATGCGCAAACTGGTGACCTTCAGCTTCATCATGTACGCCGTCTGCTTCTATTGGCGTGCTTACACCTTTGAACCGGGCATGGATTTTGGCGCCTCGGCGTGGCCGCAGTTTATTCAGGGCTTCGCGGTTGCGTGCTTCTTTATGCCACTGACGACCATCACGCTGTCAGGCTTGCCACCGGAGCGCATGGCGGCGGCGTCGAGCCTGTCGAACTTCGTGCGCACCCTGGCCGGTTCGATCGGTACGTCGATCACCACCACCCTGTGGACCGATCGTGAAGCGATGCATCACAGCTATTTGTCGGAGTCGGTGAATCCGTATAACGTCAATTCGCAGCAGATGTATGATCAACTGCAAAGCATGGGCATGACGCAGCAACAGGCTTCAGCCTACATCGCGCAGCAAATTACCAATCAGGGTCTGATTATTTCAGCGAATGAGATCTTCTGGGCATCGGCGGGCGTGTTCTTGATCTTGCTGGTGCTGGTGTGGTTTGCGCGTCCGCCATTTGGTGCGGGCAGCGGCGGTGGCGGGGCTCACTAACGTAAAAAAAACGGGCCGTGCGGCCCGTTTTCATTTATGCGTTCTGACGCCACCATTCGGCGAGCAGAATGCCGGTTGCCACCGAAACGTTGAGGCTTTCAACATTCCCGGTGCCGCCAATCGACAAGCTGATATCGCCCTGCTGGAAGGCGCTATCAGACAACCCTTCACGCTCCTGCCCCAACACCAACACCATTTTGGCTGGCAACTCGGCTTGCGCCAGCGGCGTGCCTTCGTGGCTAGACGTGGTGACGATGGTGTAACCGGCTTTACGGAACGCTTCAAGGCCGCTGGCAAAACTTTCGCCGCTGATCGCCTGTACGTGCTCCGCGCCACCTTCAGCGGTACGCACCGCTGCGCCTGATTCCAGCAGCGAGGCATCATTCACCAGCAAACCTTTCACACCAAAGTGCGCGCAGCTACGCATGATGCCGCCGAGGTTGTGCGGATTGCTAACATCCTCCAGCGCCAACACACAATCTTTGGCTTCGGCTTTGTTCAGCCACTCGGACACTTCCATGCCCATGCGCTTTTTGATGATGAAGCACACGCCGCCGTGGTGTTCAGTGCCGGACGCCTTGGTCAGCTCGGCATCATCAACCACGTGATACGCTTTGCGGTTGGCGGCTAACCAACGCAGGGTTTCGCGGAAACGCGGCGTGACGCTCTGAATAAACCAGGCGCGTACGATGCTTTCTGGACGGCTGGCGTACAGCGCCTGGCAGGCGTTCTCACCGTAAACGCGCGTCTCTTCCTGGCGCTGACGGCGAATCTGTTCGGGATCGATAACCGGCTTGTTGCTGATTTCATCACTTTGACTGTCGTCGGCAACCGGTGGGCGTGAAACGGTGCGCCACGGCGAATCACCGAAACTGCGGCTGTCATCACGATCGTCGCGGCGGCCAAAGCTGCGACCACGTTCGCTGTTGCGCGCGTCACGCGGAGCCGATCCGCGCCCGCCTTCACTGCGTGCGCCACCGCGACCGCCCTCTTCATTATTGCGTGCAGTACGGGGCCCAGAACGACGATTATCTTCCTGGCGCGCAGCAGGACGGCCGCCTTTACCGGTACGAGGATTGGGCTTCTGACCGCCCTCCTCATCACGTACGTACATCACTTTTACCTTGCCGCTTTTGCCTTTAAATTCGTCGTTCATTTGTTCCTCCTGCATTGAGAGCGCGAAGATTACCTGATGTGTAGGTGCTTAGCTATCAACTATTGAACCTATTGGGCAATCCAGATTGAGCATAGCACTCAACCTTTTCATAATGTCCGGCAATCACTCTTTTTACAGCTCAGATTGAGGTAACGATGAATACGGTATGTGCCTCCTGCCAGGCAACTAACCGCGTGCCAGAAGCACGCATGGCCGATGGCGCCAAATGTGGACGCTGCGGCGAACAGCTGTTTGATGGCGAAGTGGCCAATGCAACGGCCGCCACGTTGGATAAATATCTGCAAGACGATCTGCCAGTGGTAATCGACTTTTGGGCGCCGTGGTGTGGCCCGTGCGTGAATTTTGCGCCGGTGTTTAAAGATGTGGCTGAGGAGCGCCGTGGCAAAGTGCGCTTTATCAAGGTTAATACCGAAGCCGAGCCGGCGCTGAGCTCGCGTTTCCGCATTCGCAGTATTCCCACCATTATGCTGTTTAAAAATGGCGAAATGGTGGACATGCTGAACGGCGCAATGCCAAAAGCCCCATTCAACGAGTGGCTCGACGAGTCACTGTAAGCCCTTCTGGCCAGCCGCGTGCTGGCCTTGCCAATCGCCTTCCTTTACACTGGCGTTTTTTTCCTGCCTGCGAATTTATGTCTGAAAATGCCGTCCTGCGCTTACGAGCGCAACGATTAGCGCGAGCGACGCGTCCCTTTCTGGCGCGCGGTAATCGCGTCATCCGCTGCCAACGCTGCTTGCTGCCCCAAAAAAATTGCCTGTGCGCCACTGTTGAAGCACAGCAGGCGCGCAGCCGTTTTTGTCTGGTGATGTTCGATACTGAACCGATGAAGCCAAGTAACACGGGCCGCCTGATCGCCGATATTTTGCCAGAGACCTTGGCTTTTGGCTGGTCGCGTACTGAAACGGATGCGGATTTACTTGCAGCGGTGCAGACGCAAAATTATCAGCCCTTGGTGGTTTTCCCCGGTTCGTATGCCGATGCCGGCCGTGAAATACTCACCGTGCCACCCACCACAGGCAAACCGCCGCTGTTTATCATGCTCGACGGCACATGGACCGAAGCGCGCAAGATGTTTCGTAAAAGCCCGTGGCTGGATGCATTTCCAGTGATGTCGCTCGACGTGACCACCCCATCGCGCTACACGCTGCGCGAAGCACACGGCGTGGGTCAACACTGTACTGCTGAAGTCGCCGCGGCTTTATTGGAACAAGCGGGCGACCTCGCGGCGGCGGCCGCATTGCAGCAGCATTTTACCCGCTTCCGCCATGCCTATTTGGCAGGCAAACCGCACCATCCTGTACATCAGTTGGAAAAGATCGATTAAGCCGTTTCGGCTTTTCTCACCCAATCGCTTATTTTATTGTCGCGCATCGCCATGGAGTTGGCTCTCAACATAAGGATGATGCGCTATGAAAGTTTTCTGGCTGCTTGTGCTGCTGCTTACCGGATGTAGCACGACCCCAAAACCTGACCACGCTTTTCCCCCGCAAATACAATCCGCGAGCACGCGGCCCGCCATCACCATTTCCGCAAGCGACCTGCTGCCGGGCGACTTGTTACTGTCATCTGCCACGTCGCCGCAGTCATGGGGAATTCGCCTGTTTACGCTAACTGGCGTGAGCCACGCGGCCATTTACCTCGGCGATTGGCAAGTGGCAGAAGCGGTGGGCAGCGGGGTGAAAATCATTCCGCTCAATCATGCTATTGAAGAGAGCAATAATCTGCTGGTGTTGCGTGTGCCCGGAATGCGCAGCGAACAGATGCTGCGCTTACGCGAGTTCGCCGATTGGCAGCTGGGAAAGAAATATAACTTCAAAGGCATTGTGATGTTTATGCCCTTTATGGTGTCGCGTCGCCTGTGCGAATTGCCGCTGATGCAGGAGGCCGTGCGCGCTAAATGTCTGACCGCGCTGGCTAGCGTGCAGTTAGCTGACTTCGATAATCCGCAGGCGGAACGTTTTTTCTGCTCCGAGTTTGTTTTGGCAAGCTATCGTCATGCCGGCATCGAACTGCTTCAAGGTCAGGCAAATTGGGTGAGTCCCGCTGATTTACTGCATCTGCGCGAAGGTGATGTGTCTGCATGGCAGGCTCAGCAGCATCTGCACTATGTTGGACATCTCAAACGCTGGAGCCTGAAAGAGATTCTCAGCCTGCGATCGGTGAACCGGCAAGGCCGCTAAAAAGCGTTTACAATCATGCCAATCTTGATTTTGGGAGCGGATGATGAGCCAACGCGGACTGGAAGCGCTGTTACGACCTAAATCTATTGCAGTGATCGGCGCGTCAGTGACGCCGGGACGCGCCGGCTACTTTATGATGCGCAATCTGCTGGCCGGTGGATTTAGCGGACCGGTTTTGCCGGTGACGCCAAAGTACAAGGCGGTAAGCGGCGTGTTGGCCTGGCCAAACATTGCCAGTTTACCCTTCGCGCCCGATCTCGCCATTATCTGTACCCATGCTAAACGCAATCTCGAACTGCTGCAGCAGCTGGGCGAAAAAGGCTGTAAAGCCTGTATTATTCTCTCCGCTCCGCCCGGCCAACTCGATGAACTCAAAGCCTGCGCCAGCCAATGGCAAATTCGGCTGCTTGGCCCTAACAGTTTGGGCTTGCTGGCGCCGTGGCAAGGATTAAACGCCAGCTTTTCGCCGGTGCCGATCGCTAAAGGCCGCATCGCCTTTATTTCTCAGTCGGCGGCGGTTTCAAACACCATTCTCGATTGGGCGCAACAGCGCAATCTCGGCTTTTCGTGGTTCATTGCGCTTGGCGACAGTTTGGATATCGATGTCGATGATCTGCTGGACTTCCTCGCTCGCGACGGCAAAACCAGCGCCATTTTGCTCTATCTGGAACATCTCAGTGATGCCCGACGTTTTGTTTCGGCGTCGCGCAGTGCTTCACGCAATAAACCCATTCTGGTGATCAAAAGCGGTCGTAGCCATCAGGCACAAGCCATGATTGGTACCCCCAGCGGGCTCGATGCCGCTTGGGATGCGGCGATTCAACGCGCCGGTTTACTGCGCGTGCAGGATACCCACGAGCTTTTTTCTGCCGTGGAATCGCTCAGCCATATGCGGCCGCTGCGCGGCGAGCGTTTGATGATCATCAGTAACGGCGCGGCACCCGCAGCGTTAGCGCTGGATGAGCTGTATGCGCGTAACGGCAAGCTGGCAACGCTCAGTGAAGAGAGCTTGCAGACTCTGTCGGCGCAGCTGCCGGAAGGTGTTGGGCGCGGTAATCCGCTCGACTTGAAAGATGATGCCACGCCAGCGCGCTATGTTGCCTGTATCGAAACCCTACTGGATAGCCATGAACTGGACGCGCTGATGATCATTCATGCACCGAGCGCGGTTTCACCGGCCAGCGAAACCGCCGAACAGATTATTGCGGCGGTGGCAAAACATCCGCGCGGCAAGCAAGTCACGCTGCTCACCAACTGGTGCGGAGAATATTCGTCGCAGGCTGCGCGGCGGGCGTTTACTCAAGCCGGTATACCTACCTGGCGCACGCCGGAAGGGACGGTGACGGCGTTTATGCATCAGGTAGAATATCGCCGTAATCAAAAGCAGCTACGCGAAACGCCGGCGTTGCCGCTTGGCCTTACGCAGAATAGCGCACAAGCACACCAGCTGATTCAGCAGGCGCTGGATCAGGGGATCAGTACCCTGGATACCCATGAAGTGCAGCCGATTTTGCAGGCGTACGGTATGACAAGCTTACCCACCTGGATTGCCAGCGACAGTGCAGCCGCGGCCAGCATCGCCGACCAAATTGGCTATCCCGTAGCGCTGAAATTACGCTCGCCTGATATTCCGCACAAATCTGATGTGCAAGGCGTGATGCTGTATCTGCGCAGCGCCGCCGAAGTTGCTCAAGCCGCCGAGGCGATTTTCGATCGCGTCCGCGAGACACATCCGCAAGCCCGCATTGATGGGTTGCTGGTGCAGAGCATGGCGAATCGCGCCGGTGCGCAAGAGCTACGCGTGGTGGTAGACCACGATCCGCTATTCGGCCCCATCATTATGCTCGGTGAAGGTGGCGTTGAATGGCAGCCGGATAAACAAGCGGCCGTCGCGCTGCCGCCATTGAACATGACGCTGGCACGCTATCTGGTGATTCAGGCGTTGAAAAGCGGCAAAGTGCGCAGTCGCAGTGCGTTGCGTCCGCTGGACATCGCCGGGCTGAGCCAGCTGCTGGTGCAGGTTTCCAACCTGGTGGTGGATTGTCCAGAAATTCAGCGGCTGGATATTCATCCTCTTTTAGCTTCCGGCGATGAATTCACGTTGCTCGACGTCACGCTGCAACTCGCGCCTTTCAACGGTGATAGCGAAACGCGGCTGGCCATTCGCCCGTATCCTCACCATCTGGAAGAGCAGGTTGAATTGAAAGATGGCCAACATTGCCTGTTCCGCCCCATTTTGCCGGAAGATGAACCGCAGCTGCGTGCCTTTATTGCTCAGGTAACCAAAGAAGATCTTTACTACCGTTACTTCAGTGAAATCAACGAGTTTACCCATGAAGATTTGGCCAATATGACGCAGATTGATTACGATCGCGAAATGGCCATTGTGGCCGTTCGGCAGCGCAACGGTGAAGATGAAATTATTGGTGTGGCGCGCGCAATATCCGACGCTGATAACATCGATGCGGAATTTTCGGTGCTGGTGCGCTCAGATCTTAAAGGTTTAGGTATGGGCAGACGCCTGCTGGAAAAGATGATCCGATACACCCGCGATCACGGCCTGCAACAATTGAACGGTATCACCATGCCGCATAATACCGGCATGATTACGCTGGCGCGCAAACTCAACTTTCGCGTTGATATTCAATTGGATGATGGCATCGTTAGCCTGAATTTACCCTTAACTGACGTAACTGATTGACCTGTACAGAAAGGTAAAAATCCTGCTCATCAGGCCTGTTGATGTTATTATTTACAGTTAGGATCATGATTTGATGGCAAAAGGCCATGCAATGAACAGAGAAGAAGTGCACTGTGATGTTGTCTAAATTCAAACGCAATAAACACCAACAACACCTCGCACAGCTGCCTAAACTGTCACAATCCGTGTCGGATATGACCACGCTTTACTCGCCTGCCGAGTTCCGTGAAACCCTGCTGATGAAAATCGCAGCGGCGAAAAAGCGTATCTGTATTACGGCGCTGTATCTGGAAAATGATGATGGCGGTCGAGGGATCATGGAGGCGCTGTATGCCGCACGCCAGATTCGTCCAGAACTGGACATTTGTATTCTGGTTGATTGGCATCGTGCGCAGCGTGGCCGTATTGGTGCCGCGCGTGGCTTGACCAACGCAGACTGGTATTGCGAAATGGCGGCTCAGCACCCTGATATCGCGATTCCGGTATTTGGCATTCCGGTGAATACCCGTGAAGCGCTTGGCGTACTGCATCTTAAAGGCTTCATCATTGATGATACGCTGCTGTATAGCGGCGCCAGCCTGAACGACGTTTATCTGCATCAACATGATAAATATCGTTATGATCGCTATCAGTTGATACGTAATCCGCAGTTAACCGACACCATGTATAACTGGATTTGCGACAATCTGAAGCAGTCTGATGCCGTCAACCGCCTTGACCAATCCGAGCGCCCTTCCAGTCCGGAAATCAAAAATGAAACGCGCCAGTTTCGCCAGGATCTGCGGGGCTTCAATTATCAGTTCAGCGGAGACGCAGGCAATGATGCGCTGTCAGTAACGCCGTTGGTTGGCCTGGGCAAACGCAGCCTGCTCAATAAAACCATCTTCCATCTCATGCCCTGCGCCGAGCGCAAGCTGACGTTGTGTACTCCCTATTTTAATCTGCCCGCTATTCTGGTGCGGAACCTGATTCATCTGCTGCGTCAGGGTAAAGAAGTTGAAATCATCATTGGCGATAAAACCGCAAATGATTTCTATATTCCGCCAGAGCAGCCGTTTAAGATCATCGGCGCACTGCCGTATTTGTATGAGATCAACCTGCGTCGCTTCTTGAGTCGTTTGCAGTATTACGTGAATAACGGTCAGCTCACGGTGCGTTTGTGGAAAGATGGCGAAAATAGCTATCACCTGAAAGGCATTTGGGTTGATGACGAATGGATGATGATTACCGGTAATAACCTGAACCCTCGCGCCTGGCGACTCGATCTGGAAAATGCGGTGTTAATTCACGATCCGTTGAATCAGCTAGCCGATCAGCGTGAAAAAGAGTTGGCGCTGATTCGCGAGCACACCACGGTGGTGCAACACTTCCGCGAGTTAGAGAGCATCTCCGATTATCCGCTCAAAGTGCGTAAGTTGATTCGCCGCCTGCGCCGCATTCGTATTGACCGCTTGATCAGCCGTTTGCTTTAGCCCATGCGTGCGCTCATCCTCTGTGCCGCGTTGCTGTGTAGTGGATGTGCGCATGTCGCTCAAGACAGTTGGACAGGTAAAGATAAAACACAACACTTCTTTTCCTCCGCCGTTTTGGCTGCTGCTGGCAGCGAAATTCCTCAACATCAGCAGCAAAATCGCGGGCAAAACTTGCGCTTCGGTTTGCTCTTTTCGCTCAGTTTCGGTGCTGGGAAAGAGCTGTATGACAGCCGCTCGGCAGGGAGCGGCTGGAGTTGGAAAGATCTGAGCTGGGATGTTGCGGGTGCGGCCAGTGGCATTGCGCTTTGGAATCTTAGCCACTGACTACAACGAAATGCCTTTCCCTTTACGATGCAGCATTAAAGATACTAAAAATGCCAGCGCGCCCATTGCCGATACATACCAGAAGAAGCTGGTTTCAATTCCCTCCTTCTTAAGCAGCAGCGCCACGTATTCCGCGGAGCCACCAAAAATGGCATTCGCTACCGCATAAGATAATCCAACGCCCAACGCACGCACTTCTGGTGGGAACATTTCGGCTTTTAAAATACCGCTGATGGCGGTGTAGAAGCTGGTAATGATCAGCGCCACCATCACCAAGGCAAATGCCATCCAACTGCTTTGCACATTTTGTAGCAACATTAAGATGGGAACGGTGCAAATGGCTGCGCCAGCGCCAAAGATCATCATGGAACTGCGACGGCCGATCTTATCCGATAACGCGCCAACAATTGGTTGGATCAGCATGAAGAGCAGCAGCGCGCCGGTCATCAATCCGCTGGCGCTGCGCGCATCCATGCCAGCCGTATTCACTAAATACTTTTGCATGTAGGTGGTGAAAGTATAAAAACTGAGTGAACCTCCAGCGGTAAAGCCAAGTACCATCAAAAAGGCGCGGGAATGATTACGCAGTAACCCTGTAATGCTGCCAGCATCACGGTGTTCTCGGCTCCTTCTTTCAGAGGTTTCATTGAGCGAGCGGCGCAACCACAATGCCACGACGGCAAGTATCGCCCCTAAAAAGAAGGGAATACGCCATCCCCAGCTGCGTAGATCTTCATCGCTGAGAACGTGTTGCAGGATTACGACGGTAAACACGGCTAACAGCTGCCCGCCAATTAAAGTGACATATTGAAACGACGCGTAGAAACCTTTGCGCCCTTCTAATGCAACTTCACTCATGTAAGTTGCGCTGGTGCCATATTCACCACCAACTGATAATCCCTGAAACATGCGCGCCAGTAACAAAATGATCGGCGCGGCTACGCCAATCTCGCTATAGCCGGGCAAGCAAGCGATAACCAGCGACCCCACGCACATCATACATACCGAAATAAGCATGGAACGCTTGCGGCCCTGGCGATCGGCAATATAGCCAAATAACCAACCCCCAATAGGGCGCATCAAGAATCCTGCGGCAAATACCCCTGCCGTTTGCAGTAACTGTGTAGTGGTATCGCCCGTCGGGAAGAATACGTGCGCAAAATAGAGGGAAAAGAAGGAGTAAACATAAAAGTCGAACCACTCGACCAGGTTGCCGGACGATGCGCCAACGATCGCCCAAATGCGTTGCTTACTGACAGCCGCCGATTCAGGTTCTGCAGCTTTTTGTTGTAGTGATTCATTCATGCTTTCTGTTTCCTTGCGAATGATTAGTGCCAAGGATTGAGTAAAGCACCTGCTGACGATAAACGGGGGATATGCTCTGCTTTGGGATTTATAAAATGTGATAGCGAGGTGATTTGTGAGGTATTAACAATTGCTACTTCTGCGGTTTGGATGAGGATTTTTATCGTTTTACGCACGTAAAAAAGCCCTGAACTGTCGTTCAGGGCTTCTCTACTTATTTGATGCCTGGCAGTTCCCTACTCTCGCATGGGGAGACCCCACACTACC
>CBIFUL010000027.1:0-55398 GCA_966185695.1 uncultured Pantoea sp.
CCGTAGGGTCGCCATTCATGGCGACCTGGTAGCGGCGCAATTCATTGCGCAATGCTAAAAGCGAATCACATGCCAGACCGAGCACAATGCGAACAGCGCGATAAATCGCGCCGCTACCGAGTGTGCGGTTTTTGATTTGATGGTTGGATTGGGCCGCGCTTGTCGCTTCGATCATTGAACCCTGCACCGTCTGGTAGCGGCGCAATGCATTGCGCGATGTTAGCGCGGATAGAGTGCCAGGTGCGCAAGAATGCGCACCCTACGAAACCGAGCATTAATCCCGTAGGGTCGCCATTCATGGCGACCTGGTAGCGGCGCAATTCATTGCGCAATGCGAAACGCAGATAACATGCCAGACCGAGCACAGTGCGAACAGCGCAATGTATTGTGCGACGTTAACCGCGGATTGAGTGCCAGGCGCGCAAGAATGCGCACCCCTACGAAACCGAGTATCAATCCCGTAGGGTCGCCATTCATGGCGACCTAGTAGCGGCGCAATGCATTGCGCGATGCGAAACGCAGATAACATGCCAGGCCCAGCACAGTGAGAAAAGGGCGTTACAAGGGAAAGGAGAAGTGAACTCAAGATTATTCACCAAATCGCAGGCATAAAAAAAGCAGCCTTACAGGCTGCTCTTTTCAAGAATTTGGCTCCTCTGACTGGACTCGAACCAGTGACATACGGATTAACAGTCCGCCGTTCTACCGACTGAACTACAGAGGAATCGTTTGGAACGGGGCGCATATTAACGAGCAGCCCGCACCATGTCAAAAACTCTTTTGCATATTTCTGACTGACTGCTGAATAAAGCAGCAATCAGCCGCTGGGTACGGACATGCCCGCGTTCAGGCGGCTCATTTACCTATACATTTGTGATGCGCATCACTCATCTTATGCAAAATTACATTCTGATTTGTCGATTTTGTCAGATACCTCGCATGCATGATCACAGATATTTCATTTCGCCGTTGTCGGGTAAAAAAACGAAACATATATTCCGTAACACATCTTCCCGCGAATGCAGGCTATCTCATGAACAAAGTTAGAATCGGTATGATTGGCAGTGGTTACATTGGTCGTTGTCACGCGATTGCCTATGCACAGGCACCCACGGTATTCGCGCTGAAAGGCGAAATCGTGCGTGAAATGTTGGCGGAGGTGAATCCAGAACTGGCCGCTCGTCAGGCCGCCACCTTTGGTTTCAGCCGTTCAACCGGCGACTGGCGTGAACTGGTAAGCGATCCCAACATTGACGTGGTCGATATCTGCGCGCCCAACTTCCTGCATAAAGAGATGGCACTGGAAGCCATTCGCCACGGCAAACATGTTTACTCCGAGAAGCCGCTGTCGCTATCGGTGGCCGACGCCGAAGAGATGGTGCAAGCCGCACAGCAGGCAGGCGTTAAAACGCTGGTGGGCTTCAACTATATGAAAAATCCCACCAGCCAGCTGGCGCGTGAAATTATTGCGCGTGGAGAAATCGGCGAGGTGGTGCATTTTTACGGTACGCACAATGAAGATTATCTGGCGCGCCCGGAAACGCCGCTCGATTGGCATTGCCAGAAAGCCTTAGCCGGATTAGGCGCGCTGGGCGATTTGGCGGCGCACATCGTCAACATGGCGCATTATCTGGTCGGCGATATTGAGGAAGTCAGCGGCGACATGATGACGGTGATTCAACATCGTCCCGATCCTAAAGACAGTACCCGCCTGCTGCCGGTAGAAAACGAAGATCAGGCCAGTGCGCTGCTGCGTTTCAAAAATGGTGCGCACGGCGTATTCGAAACGTCGCGTATCGCCTGCGGCAGCAAAATGGGGCTGACCTATGTGGTCACCGGCACCAAGGGCACGCTGCGTTATACCCAGGAGCGCATGGCGGAGCTGGAACTCTATATCCACGATGAACCGGCCGGACGTCAGGGTTTTAAAACTCTCCTGACCGGTCCCGCCCATCCTGATTACGCCAATTTCTGTGTGTCCGCCGGGCACGGCATCGGGTTTAACGATCAGAAAACCGTGGAAATCCGCGATTTGATCAACGGCATCGCGGCAGGCGATCGCATGTGGCCCGATTTTGCCGAAGGGTTGCAGGTACAAAAAGTCCTGGAAGCGGTGGCCGTCTCGGCGCTGGAACGCCGCTGGATGAAAGTGTAATCGCCAAGCGGCGCGCGGGTCGCGCCGCTCTTTTCACATCAGCAGTTCACACTGCGGCGGCAGGCGACAGCTCAACGCGCCCGGCATCACTTCAATCTCAAATTCGCTGCCGGTCAGCGGCTCGCCATCCAGATTAAAGGTCATCTCCTGCGCCGAACGGATCGTCAGCGATTGCAGCTTTGCCTTGATGATGTTGGGATTTTCATCATTGCGCGTGAGCGAATGCAGCAGCGTGGGCAGCAGTTCTTGCGAGGTCACGATGCTGAGATTCAGCTGTCCGTCATTAATCAGCGCGTCCGGGCACAGGTTCTGTCCACCGCCCGCCTGACGTCCGTTGCCAATGCCAATCACCAGCGCATCCCCTTGCCAGTTAAACCCGGGGCCGCTGATTTCGCAGCTATCTGCTTTTAAGGCATCGACGCGCATTAAACCGTGAATAAAGTACGACACGCCGCCGAGCGCCGATTTCAGCTTCTCCGGCGTTTCGGTGGTAATCCGCGTACCGAATCCGCCGGTCGCCATGTTGATGAAGTAGCGGTCGCCATTGACGCGCGCCAGATCGATAGCGGTGGCTTTACCCAGCACCGCTAAGCGCAGCGCCGCTTCCATCCCTTCCGGAATTCCCACGCTGGTGGCGAAATCATTGGCGGTGCCAAGCGGCAGAATGCCGAGGGCAGGACGCTGCTCGGCGGGCAATGCGGCCAGCGCGGTAGCAATCTCATTGATGGTGCCATCGCCGCCGCCTGCGACCACGGTGTCGGCCTGCAAAGCGACCGCTTCCTGCACATAGCGGTCGCCATCGCCTTTTTCCCAGGTCACGCGCACCGCCAGATTAAAACCTTCATCGCGCAGCGTATTCACTGCAGCACGCAAATCTTCATTGCCTGCGCCTTTGCCATTGAGGATCAACAACGTCAGGTTTGTTTGCATAATCAGTTCCTTGATGCGTGTTTAATTGCTCTGTTTATAGCATAGCTGCGGCGGGAACTTTATCGGCGAGGGATGAAAAAAGAAAACCCGCACGGGGGAGCCGGGCGGGTGAATGAGGTGGTTCCTGGTATTACCTGCTTTTATTGTTACTCGTTAGCAGCAGGCGCGATTCTAAAGCGAGGCGAGGTGAAGGTCTGTGATCCTGTTCTAACTTCGCCGTTATTTTCTCATAAAGTGCGATTTTTACCGTGCGGATCGGCGGTGCTGTTGCCGTGGGCAAAATTGCGCAGCAACAGCGCAAACGCCACATCCACCGCTTCCGGCACCGGAATCCACACGCGGTGTCCATCACCGGGTGCGACCGTAACCGCAGCCCCTTTATCGTTCTGCATGCTTTCAAGCCGGCAGTTGAGGTTGCCGTTTGGCGTCATGATCTCCACCGCATCTCCGAGCACGAACTTGTTCTTCACGGCAATTTGCGCCCATGCGCCGCGACGTTCGCCCGTGAACTCGCCGACAAACTGCTGGCGTTCGGAAATCGAGAAACCCTGTTCGTAGTTCTGGTAGCTATCGTGGGTATGACGGCGCAGAAAACCTTCGGTGTAGCCGCGATGCGCCAGGCCTTCCAGCGTCTCCAGCAACGCCGGATCGAAAGGTTTGCCCGCGGCGGCATCATCAATGGCGCGGCGATAAACCTGCGCAGTGCGCGCGCAATAGTAGAAGGATTTGGTGCGGCCTTCGATCTTCAACGAATGCACACCCATCTGGCTCAGGCGCTCAACGTGCGCCACGGCGCGCAGATCTTTCGAATTCATGATGTAGGTGCCGTGTTCATCTTCAAACGCGCTCATCACGTCACCCGGCTTCATTTTTTCTTCCAGCAGGAATAGGCGCTTGGTGCTATCGCCGCTGCCGAGCGTCGGCGCTTGCACCTGCACCGGTTCATGCAAGCCGACGATATTGCCCACCTCATCCTGTTTGCCTTCTGCCACGTTATATTCCCAGCGGCAGGCGTTGGTGCAGGTGCCCTGATTGGGATCGCGCTTGTTGAGGTAACCCGACAGCAGGCAGCGGCCGGAATAGGCCATGCACAGCGCGCCGTGGACAAAGATCTCAATCTCCATCTCCGGCACCTGCTGGCGAATTTCAGCGATCTCATCCAGCGACAATTCGCGTGACAGAATCACGCGCGTCAATCCCATTTGCTGCCAGAATTTCACCGTCGCCCAGTTCACCGCGTTGGCTTGCACCGACAGGTGAATCGGCATCGCGGGGAAGGCTTCGCGCACCAGCATGATCAAGCCGGGGTCGGACATGATCAGCGCATCAGGCTGCATCGCCACTACCGGGGTGAGATCGCGGATAAAGGTTTTCAGCTTGGCGTTATGGGGCGCAATGTTGACCACCACGTAGAACTTCTTGCCGCGCGCGTGAGCTTCCTTGATGCCCTGCGCCAGGATATCGTGGGTGAATTCATTATTGCGCACGCGCAGGCTGTAGCGCGGCTGTCCGGCGTATACCGCGTCAGCGCCATAGGCAAAGGCGTAACGCATGTTCTTCAGCGATCCCGCGGGGGAGAGCAGTTCAGGTTTTAACATGGATTTTCTCACTGATGTCAGGTCAGCATGCCCTTGAGCAGGGCAGGTGCAGCGGCCGCGTCTGGCGGCCTTGCAAAAGGAGGGGAATTGTAGGCAGGGCGATCGCCAATGAAATTGACGCAGATCAACCTAAGCGCGGTGCGTTACAGCAAGCGGCACACATCCGCTTCCCAGCGATAACCCATGCCGTACACCGCACGAATAAAGGGTTGTTCTGCATCGAGGCTTTCCAGCTTGCGACGCAAATTTTTGATGTGGCTATCGATGGTGCGATCGGTGACAACGCGGTAGTCGTCATACAGATGATTCAGCAACTGCTCGCGGGAGAACACTTTGCCCGGCTCCAGCGCCAGCGTTTTTAGCAGGCGGAATTCGGCGGGCGTCAGCTCAAGCTGCTGCTCGCGCCAGCTAGCCTGAAAACGGCTCTCATCGATGTGCAAAAGTGACGCCTGCTGCACCTCTTCCGGCGTGCGCTTCACGCGGCGCAAAATGGTTTTGACGCGCGCCACCACTTCACGCGGGCTGAAGGGCTTGCAGATGTAATCATCCGCGCCGATTTCCAGTCCCAACAGGCGATCGATCTCTTCGGTGCGCGCCGTCACCATAACGATCGGCAACTCAGAAAAGCGCCGAATTTCGCGGCACAGCGTTAAGCCGTCGCGGCCCGGCAGCATCAAATCCAGCAGCATTAAGTCCGGCGGCGTGTGCTGCACGTAGGCCAACACGTCATTGCCGTCAGCGATGTGGTGCGTGCGGTAGTTGGACGCTTGCAGATAATCAATCATCAGCTGCGCCAGTTTCGGTTCATCTTCTACAACAAGGATCAGCGGATCGCTATTTTCCGGGTTCATAAGGGGTGTCTACTGGGGAACATAGGGCAAGTTTAGCGTGATTTGCAGTCCACCTAAATCAGAGTGATGCGCAGAAATAGTGCCGCTGTGCGCTTCGACGATATTTTTGCAAATCGCCAGCCCCAGCCCGGAGCCACCGCTGGCGCGATTGCGCGAGCTCTCCGCGCGGAAAAAACGCTCAAACAGCTGCGCCTGATGCGCCGGATCGACGCCGGGCGCGCTGTCGGCAAAGCATAGCTGCCAGCGATCGTCGAGCAGCTGCATGCTGAGTTGCACCTTGCCGCCCGCATCGGTGTAGCGCAGGCTATTCTCCAGCAAATTGGTGAACAGCTGCATCAGGCGGTCGGGATCGCCAAAGCTCGCAGCGTGCGCGGGCAGCGCCAAACTGAGCTGCAAATCGCGGCTGCGATAGCGTTCGCCAAAGCTGCCCGCCACCACTTCCAGCAGCGTGACTAAATCCACCGGCTGTTTGCGATAGGCGAGGGCACCGGCATCGGAGAGCGACAGCTGATGCAGATCGTCAACCAGCTTGGTCAGCACCACCACTTCGCTCTGCAAGGAGACAACTGCTTCCGGCGTCAGCTTGCGCACGCCATCCTGCATCGCTTCCAGCTCGCCGCGCAGGATCGCCAGCGGGGTGCGCAGCTCGTGGGAGATGTCGGCCATAAAGGCGCGGCGATTACTTTCATTTTTCTCCAGCGAACTGGCGAGCAGGTTGAAGTCGCGCCCCAGCTGGCCGAGCTCATCACTGCTGCCCACTTCCACCCGGGTGGCGAAATTTCCGGCGGCGAGATCGTGTGTGCCATCCACCAGCCGCTTTACCGGCGCGAGCAACCCGCGCGCCAGCAGCCAGGTGACCAGCGCGGCGAGCAGGCCGGTTAAGCCGACGATCAGCCAGCTGGTGCGGCGTTGCTGTTGATCAAAGCTGATATCGGTGCTGCGCGTCAGGCGTTCCGCCGGCGATGCCACCACCCAGCCGACAATCTTGCCGTTGCTCACCGTGATATTGCGCCGCGTGCCCTCCTGCGGCACCGGCTGACGCGGCCCGGACAACACTTTGTATTGCTGATCGATAATCCAGAACTGCGTGCGCCAGCCGTGCGGCGGCAGCTGATTGCTGCTACTGGGATTCTGCTCCAGCGAGCGCAAAATCGAGAAGATCAGCCGATCGTTGTTGCGCAGAAAATCCCAGTTACCGTGCTGCTCGTATTGATCGGCCAGCGCATCGCTTAGCAGGGTGAGGCGCTGCTCATTGCCTTTTTTAATGTAATCGACAAAGCCGTGCTCAAAACTCAGGCGCACGCCCCAATGCATGGTGATGATCACCAGCATGCAGGTGGAAAAAATCGCCATAAACAGCTTGGCGCCAATGCCGAGTTTGACCGGCTGCTTCATTGTTTGCTCCTGCCTCTGAGATCCACGTTTTTACTGACATCTGCGGGAACGCGCCAGAACACCAGCGCGGGCAAGGCGATCACCAGCGCCATGCACAAATAGGTATAAATAAAGGTTTGATGCACGTCGGCGCTGTCGGCTATTGCGCCATGACCAAACGCGCCCAGCAGCAGTCCGGCGACGGTGACGCCGATACTCATCGACAGCTGCATAATCATCGACAGCAAACTGTTGCCGCTCGAAGCCAAATCGTCCGGCAGCTCTTTCAGCGTCAGCGTATTCATGGAGGAGAAACGCACCGCGTTCACCATGCCTTGCAGCAGCAACACCAGCGGCAACAGCCAGAACCAACCCTGCATTGCCACCAGCGGGAACAGCAGCACCACCAGCGCCAGTGCAATCGTCGCCCCGACCAGCGCATTACGATAGCCAAACAGGTTGACGATGCGCACCACCACGCGTTTGGTGCCCATATTGCCGAGCACCATGGGAATCATCATCAAACCGGCGTGGAATGGGCTGTAGCCGAGGCCAATCTGCAAAAATATTGGCGTGATAAACGGCAACATGCCGCTGCCGATGCGGCCGGTAAAGCTGCCGAGCAGGCCAATCGAGTAAATGCGGTTATCGAACAGCTTGAGGCTGAACAGCGCGTTATCGTTGTTGCGCCCGTGCATCAGGTAAAACAGTAGCGAAAATACGCCGAGCAAAATCAGTGCCCCAGGCAGCAACGGCGATCCGCCCCCGCTGCGCGGCCCGTCCAGTGCCAGCGTTAACGTCGCCATGCCCACCGCCACCAGGATGAAGCCGTAGACGTCGAAGCGGCGCGTTTGCCCGCGGTAATTCGGCATCAGTTTTAGCGTGGCGATTGCGCCGAGGATGCCAACCGGAATGTTGATCAAGAAAATCCAGTGCCAGCTGGCATATTGCACCAGGATGCCGCCCAGCGCCGGGCCGAGCAGCGGGCCGATTTGTCCCGGCGTGGTGACGAAGGTCATCGCCGACATGTATTGCTCGCGCGGGACAATTTTCATCACCGTTAAGCGCCCAACCGGCACCATCATCGCGCCGCCGATGCCCTGCACCACGCGCGCCACGATCAGCTCATCGAGCGAAGAGGAGAGGGCGCAGAACAGCGAACCGATGCTGAACAGCACGATGGCACAGAAGAAGATGTTGCGCACGCCACAGCGGTCCGCCAGCCAGCCGCTGATCGGCAGCGTCACCGCCACGGTCAGCACATAGGAGACGATCACCGAATGCATGTGCAGCGGGCTGACATTGAGGTCGCGCGCCATGGCAGGCAGCGCGGTGTTGACGATGGTGGTATCCAGCGCCTGCATAAAAAAGCCGAAGGCGACAATCCACAGCTGCCAGCGCACGGTGGCATTGGGTGTTTTCACGTTATCTCCTGTTCACATTGAGGTGCGCATGAATGCGCACCCTACGTAAACCCTGCACCTACAACGTAGGGTCGCCATTCATGGCGACTCAAAAGTTGCTACTATTCTGTGATTAACACCGGTTTATTCTTCTTCCGCCGCAATTTATCCATCATCAAATAGACCACCGGCGTGGTGTACAGCGTCAGCAGCTGGCTCATCACCAAACCGCCCGCGATGGTGATGCCGAGCGGCTGGCGCAGCTCCGCGCCGTCGCCGCTGGTGAGCACCAACGGCAACGCGCCAAACAGCGCGGCCAGCGTGGTCATCAGAATCGGGCGGAAACGCAGCTGGCAGGCCTGGAAAATCGCATCACGCGCCGACATATTGCCGTTGCGTTCGGCGTCCAGCGCGAAATCCACCATCATGATGGCGTTCTTTTTCACGATGCCAATCAGCAGCAGGATGCCGATCAGCGCAATCAGGCTAAACGGCGTGTTAAACAGTTGCAGCGCCAGCAGCGCGCCGACGCCCGCCGAGGGCAGCGTGGAAAGAATGGTCAGCGGATGCACATAGCTTTCGTACAAAATCCCCAGCACGATATACACCGCCGCAATCGCCGCCAGCATCAGGTAGAGCTGGCTGGATTGCGACTGCTCAAACACTTGCGCGGTGCCGGCAAAGCTGCCGCGCACGCTGGCAGGCACGCCAATTGCCGTGACGCTGCGATCAATGGCGGCCGAGGCCTGCGACAGCGATACGCCTTCCGGCAGGTTAAACGAAATGGTTGATGCTGCCGACAAACCTTCATGGTTCACCGACAGCGGCGCGTTGGCCGGTTGCCACTTGGCAAACCAGCTCAGAGGAATCGCTTTGCCGTCGCTGTTAACGACAAACATCTGATCCAGCGCGCTGATGTCTTGGGTATAGCGCGGATCCACTTCCATCACCACTTTGTACTGATTGAGAGGCTGATAAATGGTGGAGATCTGGCGCTGGCCAAAGGCGTTATTCAACAGCGCGTTGGCCGCCGAGACGTCGATGCCAAGCCGCGCCATGCTTTCGCGGTCGTAGGTCAGATTCATCTCGCTGCCGTGATCTTGCTGATCGGAGTTGACGTCGGCCAGTTCCGGCAGGGCGGCGAACGCCTGGCGAATTTTCGGTTCCCACTCACGCAGGTCGGCGAGATTGTCGGACAGCAAACTGTATTGATAGCTGGCGTTGGATTCGCGTCCACCGACGCGAATGTCCTGCACCGCGTTGAGGTACAAGTTCGCACCCGGCTCTTTCGCCAGCTTAACCCGCAGCCGCGCAATCACCTCCTGGGCGCTTTCGCTGCGCTCGGACAGCGGTTTTAGCGACACAAACATCGAACCGCTGTTGGTGCGCGAACCGCCGGTAAAGCCGGTGACGTTATCCACCGCCGGATCGGCTTTGATGATGTTCATGAAGTCCTGCAACTTTCCGCGCATCGCCTGGAAGGAGATACTTTGATCCGCCGAGATAAAGCCTTGCAGGCGGCCGGTGTCTTGCTCTGGCAGAAAGGTTTTCGGCATCGAAATAAACAGCCAAACGGTTAAGCCCACCGTGGCGATCAGCAGCAGCAGCACCCACATGGCGTGATTCAACACCCAACCGAGCGAACGCGCGTAGCCGTTCTGCACGCGCAGCAGCAGCTGGCCAAAACCGCGCCTGCGCGGCGGGCTGTGCGGCGACTGCTGCGGCTGCGGCTTGAGCAGGTAAGCGCACATCATCGGCGTCAAGGTAATGGAGATAAACAGCGAAATCAGAATGGCCACCGAGAGGGTGATAGCAAACTCAGAGAAGAAGCGGCCAATAATGCCGCCGATCATCAGCAGCGGCAGGAACACCGCAATCAGCGACAGGCTCATCGACAGCACGGTAAAACCGACTTCGCGCACGCCGGTCAGCGCTGCTTGCAGCGGTTTCATGCCGGCTTCGACGTGGCGCGCAATGTTCTCCAGCACCACGATCGCGTCATCCACCACAAAGCCGGTGGCGATGGTCAGCGCCATCAGCGACAGGTTATTCAAGCTGAAGCCGCACAGATACATGGCGGCGAAGGTGCCGATTAACGAAACCGGCACCGCCGCCGCCGGAATCAGCGTGGCGCGCCAATCGCGCAGGAAGACGAACACCACCAAAATCACCAGTGCCACGGCGATAATCAGCGACTGCTCAACTTCGTGCAGCGAGGCGCGAATGGTTGGCGAGCGATCCTGGGCAATCTGCAAATCAATGGCGGCCGGAATCACGTTATGCAGCTCGGGCAATTCGCTGCGGATGCGGTCCACGGTGTCGATGATGTTGGCTTCGGGTGATTTGCGCACCACCAGCAATACCGCCGGTTTGCCGTTGGTCATCCCG
Source organism: uncultured Pantoea sp. (assembly GCA_966185695.1). Taxonomy (GTDB): domain Bacteria; phylum Pseudomonadota; class Gammaproteobacteria; order Enterobacterales; family Enterobacteriaceae; genus Pantoea. The sequence continues at coordinate 10,700 of CBIFUL010000027.1, forward strand.
GCGTTGCGCACGTCCTGCACCGAATCTTCAACCTTGGCGACATCGCTAAGCCGCACCGCCGCGCCGTTGTGGTAATGCACCACCAGCGGCTGATATTCGCTGGCGGTTTGCAGTTCGTCGTTGGTGCGCACTTGCCAGCGCTGCTTAACATCGTCAATCGCGCCTTGCGGACGCCGCTGGTTGGCGTTGCTGATGGCGGTGCGCACCGCATCCAGCGACACGCCTTGATTAAACAGCGCTTGCGGGTTCAGCGCCACGCGCACCGCCGGAAGCGAGCTGCCGCCCACGGTGACATCGCCAACGCCCTCAATTTGCGACAGCTTTTGCGCCAGCTGGGTTGAAGCGTAATCATACAGCTGACCGGGATTATAAATATCCGAGGTCATGGTGAGGATCATGATTGGCGCATCGGACGGGTTGGCTTTGCGATAGCTGGGACGGCTCGGCATGCCGGTGGGCAGCAGGCTTTGCGCCGCGTTGATTGCCGCCTGCACATCGCGCGCGGCACCGTTGATATCGCGGTCGAAATCAAACACCAGAATAACCCGCGTGCTGCCCAACGAGCTGGTGGAGGTCATTTCGCTGACACCCGCAATGCGACCCAGCGCGCGCTCCAGCGGCGTCGCCACCGACGACGCCATGGTTTCAGGCGACGCGCCCGGCAACGAGGCCGAAATCAATATCACCGGATAATCGAGCTGCGGCAGCGGCGCCACCGGCAGCAAGCGAAAGCCGAGAATCCCCGCCAGCGCAATCGCCAGCGTTAACAGCGTGGTGGCGACCGGGCGATGAATGAACAGCGCAAAGAACTTCACGGCTGCGCCTCCGAACGCTTGAAGCGACGGCGCGTGGCGTGTGCGAGACGGTCAAACAGCAGATAAATCACCGGCGTGGTAAACAGCGTCAGCACCTGGCTGAGAATCAAACCGCCCACCATCGCAATGCCGAGCGGACGCCGCAGCTCCGCGCCGACGCCGGTGCTGAGCATCAGCGGCAGCGCGCCGAGCAGCGCCGCCAGCGTGGTCATTAATATCGGTCGGAAGCGCAGCAGGCACGCCTGATAAATCGCTTCGCGCGGCGGCAGGCCTTGTTCACGTTCGGCGGCCAGCGCGAAGTCGATCATCATGATGGCGTTTTTCTTCACGATGCCGATCAGCAAAATAATGCCAATGATGGCGATAATATCCAGTTCGTTGCCGCTCAGCATCAGCGCCAGCAGCGCGCCGACGCCAGCGGTCGGCAGCGTGGAGAGAATGGTGATCGGATGGATAAAGCTCTCATACAGCACGCCGAGCACAATATACATGGCGACTACCGCCGCGACGATCAGCCACACGGTGCTCGACAGCGCGGCTTCAAACGCCAGCGTGCTGCCCTGGAACTGCGTCATCATCTCCGCTGGCATGCCCACCTGATCTTCCGCCGCGTTCACGGCGGCAACCGCATCGCCGAGCGAATAGCCTTGCGCGACGTCAAACGAGAACGTCGCGGAAGGGAATTGATCCAGGTGATTCACGGTTAAGGCCGCGTGGCGTTGTTCAATCTGCGCGATGGCGCTCAGCGGCACGCTGCCGCCGTCGCTGCTGGTGAGGCGAATGCCGTCGAGGCTGGCTAAGCCGGGCGCAGCCTCGTTGTTCTGCTCCAGCACCACGCGATACTGATTAGCCTGGGTGTAAATGGTGGAGATCAGGCGCTGACCAAAAGCGTTATACAGCGCGTTATCGACGTCGGCCATGCTGATGCCGAGACGGCTGGCGCTGTCACGATCGACGCGCACAAAGGCCTCCAAACCTTGGTCTTGCCAGTCGCTGCTGACATCACGCAGCTGCGGCGCACGGTTGAGTTGCGCCAGCAGTTTCGGCACCCACAGGCTCAGCGCATCCAGCAAGCCGGATTGCAGCGTGAACTGGTACGGCGTGCGGCTGGCTTGGGTATCAATGGTGAGATCCTGCACCGGTTGCAGCCATAACGCCACGCCCGGCACCTTTTCTAGCGCCTGTTGCAACCGCTGCTGCACCACGGGAATGCGATCATCACGCGCGCTTAACGGCTTGAGGTTGATTTGCAGGCGCGCGCTGTTGAGCGCGGCATTCGTGCCGTCAACGCCGACAAACGACGTCATGCTCTGCACCGCCGGATCTTTCATGATGATCGACGCCACATCGCGGGTTCGCTCGGCCATGTTGGCATAAGAAACCGACTGCGGCGCCTGCAGGGTGCCCTGAATAATGCCGTTATCCTGCTGCGGGAAGAAGCCTTTGGGGATGGCTATCCACAGCAGAATCGTCAGCAGCAGCGTGCCCAGCGCCACCGACAATGTGATCCACGGATGGCGTAACACGCGCGTCAGCCAGCGGCCGTAACCGGCGATGATGCGGTCGAACATCGCCTCGCTGGCGCGGGAGAAACGGTTCTGCTTGCGCAGCGATTCCGCGCTCAGCATGCGCGCACACATCATCGGCGTCAGCGTCAGCGACACCACGGCGGAGATCAAAATCGCCACCGCCAGCGTCACGGCAAATTCGCGGAACAGACGACCAATCACATCGCCCATAAACAGCAGCGGGATCAACACCGCAATCAGTGAGAAGGTCAGCGAGATAATGGTAAAGCCGATTTCGCCTGCCCCTTTTAGCGCCGCGGTCATCGGCTTTTCGCCTTTCTCGATGTAGCGCGAAATGTTCTCAATCACCACGATGGCGTCATCAACCACAAAACCGGTGGCGATGGTCAGCGCCATCAACGTCAGGTTATTGATGGAAAAATCGAGGAAATACATTGCCGCAAAGGTGCCGACCAGCGACAGCGGCACCGCCACCGCGGGGATAATGGTGGCGGGCACGTTGCGCAGGAACAGGTAGATGATCATCACCACCAAACCCATTGCTAATATCAGCTCGTGCTGCGTATCGCTGACTGAAGCGCGGATGTTGGTGGTGCGGTCGGTGAGCAGCTTCACATCCACCGATTTAGGTAAGGTAGCGGTGAGCGCTGGCAGCATGGCGCGGATGCTATCGGCGGTGGCGATGATGTTGGCACCCGGCTGACGCTGCACGTTCAGGACAATCGCCGCCTGACGATTGGCCCACGCGCCGAGCCAGCTGTTTTCGGCACCCTGTTCGATAGTGGCGACATCACCGAGGCGCACCGGCGCACCGTTGGCATAGCTGATGATCAGCTGGCGATAATCTTCAGCGGAGGTCATTTGATCGTTGGCCGACAGCGTAATCGAGCGGGTGGGGCCATCAAGGCTACCTTTGGCCGAGTTGACGTTGGCATTGGTGATGGCGCTGCGCACCGTTTCGCTGGTCAAACCCAGCGCGGCCAGCGCCTGCGCATTCATCTTCACGCGCACAGCCGGACGTTGCCCGCCCGACAGCGTGACCAGGCCAACACCGCTTACCTGCGAAATCTTCTGCGCCACGCGCGTTTCCACCATGTCCTGCACTTGCGTCAGCGGCATGCTGCTGGTGGTCACGGCCAGCGTCATGATCGGCGGATCGGCGGGATTCACTTTGCTGTACACCGGCGGGTTAGGCAGATCGTTCGGCAGCAGATTGGTGGCCGAGTTAATTGCCGCCTGCACTTCCTGCTCGGCGACGTCCAGCGGCAGCGTTAGCTGGAACTGCAGCGTCACCACCGATGCGCCGCCAGCGCTTTGTGACGCCATCTGTTTCAGGCCGGACATCTGACCAAACTGACGTTCGAGCGGGGCGGTAATCGATGAGGTCACCACATCCGGGCTGGCACCGGGATACAGCGTCACCACCTGAATTGTCGGATAATCCACTTCCGGCAGGGCGGAAACCGGCAGAAAGCGGTAGCCGAGCACGCCGGCCAGCAAAATCGCAATCATCAACAGCGTGGTGGCAACCGGGCGCAGAATAAACAGGCGCGACGGTCCGCCGCTGGCGTCGGGAGGCATCACCTGCATTATTGACGCTCTCCACGTGCGGGCTGCGCAGCGCGCGTGCTGTGCGTGGCGGTGCTTTGCGGGGCGACGATTTCAACCGTGGCACCTTCCGTCAGACGATCCAGACCGTCTGTTACCACGCGATCGCCCGCGTCTAATCCCGCGTTGATCACCACTTTTTGGCTGTCCTGCAATCCTACCGTGACGCGTTTTTTACTGACTTTGTCTTCACTGTTTACCACCCAGACAAAGTGGCCGTCATTGCTCATTTGCAGTGCGGCGCTCGGGATCACCACCGCGTCCTGCAAGGTATCGACTTTCAGGCGCGCGTTGACGAACTGATTGGGGAACAGCGCATCGTCACTGTTGTTGAAACGCGCCTTAAGCTTGATGGTGCCGGTGGTGACATCAATCTGGTTATCAATGCTCAGCAAGGTGCCGCGGGTCAGCAGCGTTTGGTTGCTGCGATCCCAGGCTTCGACCGTCAGCGGCTGACCGTTTTTTTGCGCGTTGAGGATTTGGCTGATGTTGTTCTCGGCCACGCTGAAGACCACATCAATCGGATGCGTTTCAGTGATCACCACTAAACCGGTGGTATCTCCCGAAGAGATGTAGTTGCCCACATCCACCTGCTTCAAACCCACGCGTCCGCTAATAGGAGCGGTAATGCGGCTGTAGGTTAAATTGAGCTGCGCGCTGGCGACGTTGCCCTCATCGGCTTTGAGGGTGCCGAGCGTTTCGCTTACCAGCGAACGCTGAGTATCCAGTTCCTGTTGCGAAACCAGCGAGGTTTTCGCCAGTTTTTCGTAACGGCTAAGATCGCGGCGCGCGTTGGCGAGCGTGGCCTGATCTTTTGCCAGCTGGCCTTGCGCCTGCGTGAGGGCGACTTGATACGGGCGCGGATCGATTTCGGCTAACAGCGCGCCAGCCGCAACCTGCTGGCCTTCCTGGAAATGCAGCGCCATTAATTGTCCGTCGACGCGGCTGCGCACGGTGACGGTGTTAGCGGCGGTAACGGTGCCAAGACCGCTGAGATACCAGGGCACACTTTCGCTGGTGGCGCTGGCGGCTTGCACCGGAGCGAGGGGACGACGTCCTGCCGCGCCGGGGCTGCGTCCGCGCGGCTGCTGGCCTTCCGCCTGCGGCTGTTGCGAGGGAGCTGCAGGGTGCTGCCACCAGTAATATCCGCCTGCCACAGCAGCCAGTACGGCAACGATTATCAGGCTTGTTTTTATACGAGAATTCATCTGTGTGTGCTCTCCAGCAGTTTCGTTTTCCCCAAATGCGAAAGCAAAGCGACCGTTTCGCAAACGAATAATTGTAGTCGTCCGGACCGAACGAAAATTGAAGGAAATAAGAATATCGTCGCAGGCAGGCTAAGTATTCATATTCTGTAATTATTCTGGCAGGAATCCGCATAAGCGCGGCGTTTTCCTTTGCTAAGCTCAAAGGCAGAACTGTCTCGTTTCAATAAGGAGAACAAAATGAGTCAACAGAAAATCCGTCCGCTGGGCGACAGCGGAATTGAGGTGCCACGTTTGACTTTCGGCGGCAACGTGTTCGGCTGGACCGTCGATGAGAAGACCTCGTTTTCACTGCTGGATGCGCTGGTGGAACGGGGTTTGTTCTTTATTGATACCGCCGACGTGTATTCACGCTGGGTGCCGGGCAATCAGGGCGGCGAATCGGAAACCATCATCGGTAAATGGCTGAAGAAAAGCGGCAAGCGCGATCGTATTGTGCTGGCGACCAAAGTGGGCATGGAGCTGTCGCCGGAAAAAACCGGGCTGAAACCGGCCTATATTCGCCAGGCGGTGGAGGATTCGCTGCGCCGCTTGCAAACCGATGTCATCGATCTGTATCAGGCGCATCGTGACGATAGTGATACGCCGCTGCTGGATTCGCTGCGCGCCTTTGATTCGTTGATCAAAGAGGGCAAGGTGCGGGCGATCGGTGCCTCAAACTACAGCGCCAGCCGTTTGCAGGAAGCGTTGGACATCAGCAAGAACAACGGGCTGGCGCGTTATGAAACCTTGCAGCCCGAATATAACCTGTACGATCGCGCGGGTTACGAAGGCGAATTAGAGAGCGTTGCGCTGAAACAGGGTCTTGGCGTTATCAACTACTATTCTCTCGCCAGCGGCTTCCTGAGCGGCAAATACAAAAAACCTGCCGATGCCAGCAAGAGCCAACGCGGGCCAAGTATTGTGGAAAAATACCTCAACGAACGCGGCAAACGCATTATCGAAGCGTTAGAGGATGTGGCGGCGTCGCACGATGTCTCCGCCACGCAGGTGGCGCTGGCGTGGCAGATTGCGCGTCCCAGCATTACCGCGCCAATTGTCAGCGCCACATCGCTGCAACAGGTGGAAGAGCTGGTGCAGGCCACGCAGCTGGAGCTGAGCAAGCAAGAAATTGAAGAGCTTTCGCGCGCCAGTCAGTAACTCTTGGTGGGGCGCGAAGGCGTCCCTGTAACCTTTTTCGTTATTACCTCGCAAAAAGTGCCTATTGCGTAGAAAAATATTCATTCATCGATCGGCATCACAGTTGCGGCAAATCACTGTCAACTTGACATAAACAGCGCACAGTTTTGCAAAAGTTGACATAACCGCAACACTATCCTCTGTTCAGTTGTTTCCTATAACCACTCTAAGAATAATCATCATGAACAGAAAAGTAGCTGTGCCGCACTTACCGCGCCTGGCCGCGGGAACCCTGATGTTTGCCATGCTGAGCTCGTCGGCGTTTGCCGCCGATGCCTTCAGCGCCGATTCACCTTACCTGTTTGGCGATTGGGGCGGTTCCCGAACGCAGCTGGAAAATGACGGCATTAAATTCGACGTCAACTACACCATGGAAAGCGCTTCAAACCTGGCGGGCGGCGCGGATACCAATACCTCGATGCGCTACAGCGATCAGTGGGCATTTGGCGCTAACTTCGATCTGCAAAAGCTGCTGGGCTGGCAGGATACGCAATTCCAGATGACCATCACCGATCGTAACGGTCGCAATATTTCCGATCAGGTGGCCGACCGCCGCACAGGCATGTTGTCATCCACGCAGGAAGTGTACGGACGCGGCCAAACCTGGCGCTTAACGCAGTTCTGGTTAAGCAAAGGATTGTTCGATAACACGGTCAACGTGAAAGCCGGTCGCGTGACCGTTGGTGAAGATTTCGATAACTTTGACAGTAAATTCCAGAACCTCGCCTTCGGCAGCGGCCAGGCCGGTAACTGGCGTGGCGACCGCTGGTTTAACTGGCCGGTTTCGCAATGGGGCGGCCGTGTGAAGGTGAACTTCACGCCAGAGGTGTTCTTGCAGGTAGGCTTCTACAACCAGAATCGCGCCAACTACGATCGCGGCGATGGCTTCCGTCTGGATACCAGCAACTCAGAAGGCAACATGGTGCCGGTGGAGTTGGGCTGGAAACCGACGTTGGGTGCGGACAAGCTGCCGGGTAATTATCGCATCGGCTATTACTATTCGTCGGCCAACGGCGATAACTACGGCAGCTGGCGCGACGGCGCGTATCAAAGCAAAGATCACGCGTATGGCGGCTACGTGCTGCTGCAGCAGCAGCTGACGGCGCAGGATGGCGATGTGAATCGTGGCCTCGGCGTTACGGTGCAAGCCGTAATGAATGACCATAAAACCTCGAAAACCGATAATTATCAGTCGATCAGTTTCACCTGGAAAGGGCCGTTTGATGCGCGTCCGCAGGATGAGATTGGCATTGGTGCAGCCCGTATCCACGTAAACAGCGCTTACTCGCGTTCGCTGCGTGAGCAGAACACCGCCAATGGCGAAACCGATTTTACTAGCCCCACCTATCTGCCGATTCAGGATGGCTCGGAATATAACTACGAGGTGTATTACAACGCGCAGCTGACCAAATGGCTGCAGCTGCGTCCGAACCTGCAATACGTGGTCGCGCCGGGTGCGGTGAGCGAAGTGAAAGATGCGTTTGTCGGCGGGATTGCAGCGAACATCAATTTCTGACGTAGGCGTTTAAGCATAGGGTTTTCGTAGGGTGCGCATTTTTGCGCACCGGTTTAGACCCTGTTGTTGTGGACGCGGTACCCGGTCCAGAAACGCCCCGCTCGAAAAGCAAAGCGTCCCAGCCAGGATGGCGAGGCCGACCGGCAGAGATACCGGGTTTCTTTGCGATCGGGCGGGGCATTTCTGGACCAGGCTCAATTCCCGCAGCGGTTAACCAAACATCACTTCCGCCCAGCGTGCTAATCCGGCGGTGACTGAACCGAAATCATCACCACTGGCAATTGGCGTGTCGGGCAGCGCCTGCTGCAGTGCCGCGCGCAGCACCGGAGAGCGCGCGCTGCCGCCGGTGAGATAAATCACTTCGGGTTTGGTTTCACAGGTCGCCAGCGCCAAATGCACCTGCTCCAGAATGCGTTCCAGCGGCTGATTAATCGCCTCTTCCAACTGCGCGGCGCTGATTTGCGCCTGCAGCGATTGGGCAATAAATGCCAGCGATGCGTCGGTGTCGCTGCTGTCCGATAAGGCAATCTTGCTCTCTTCCGCTGCGCGTACCACGCGATAGCTCAGCTTCTGTTGCCACACTTTCAGCAGATGCGCCACTTTCTCGCCTTGCTCGGCATCGCGGATCAAATCACGCAGCAGCTTGCCGCTGGCCGCCGAGTAGAAATCACTTTGCGCCGGCACGTCGTTGATCGCGACCGCGTTCCACCACGGCAGGGCAGGCAGCGCGGTGCCTTTCTGCGTGTTGCCGCCCAAACCCAGCAGCGGCATCAGCGTTTTGAACGCCAACATAATATCGAGATCGTTACCGCCAACGCGGCAGCCGCTGTGTCCCAGCAGGCTTGCACGGCGATCGGTTTGCTTGCGCCACTCCGGCCCCATCAACAGCATTGAGCAGTCGGTGGTACCGCCGCCGATATCCACCACCAGCACGCGCGTTTCGCGCTCCAGCGTGGCTTCAAAATCTAAACCTGCCGCCACCGGTTCAAATTGGAACTCAACGTCGCGGAAACCGGCACGCTGCGCGGCCCGCAGCAAGATGCCTTGCGCCTGCTGGTTGGCGTCTTCACCGCCCAAACCCTGGAAGTTGATCGGGCGACCGATTACCGCTTGTTCAATTGGGCGATCCAGCTGGGTTTCACCTTGCTGACGGATGTGCAGCATCATGGCGCACACCAAATCTTCAAAGAAGGCGATTTGCTGCGCTTTTAAACCGTTAGCGCCGAGGAAAGATTTCGGTGATTTCACAAACCACACATCTTCTGGATCGACCATATACTGTTGCAGCGCGGTCAAGCCAAACTGCACGCTGCCCGGCGTGACTTCAATGTCCTCTTCGCGGTTATAACGCAGCGCGCGCTGCAACAGCGCGGTGCCTTCGCTGTCAGGCGTGGGCACGTGATGATGACGATGCAGCCATTCGCTGATCGCTTCGCGCGTTGGCGCGCAAATCATGGAGGGAAGCAGACGCTGGCCATTCTCCAGCGTCAGCAAGCGCGGCGTGCCGTGGTCGCTCACTGCAATTGAGCAGTTAGCCGTGCCGTAATCGAATCCGATAAACATTATTATCCCCCATGCCAGGAAAAAAGGGGGCGACTTTAGCGCAGCCAGCGCGGGCTGGCAATGGGCAGGCGCAGCAGATCACATCTGCACTTCCTGATAAACGCGATACTGTCCGCGCCCGGCGTGTTTTGCGCTGTAGCAAGCGACATCCGCCTGCGACATCACCACGTTGCTGATGCAGTTGTGCTCATCAATTTGCGTAATACCCGCGCTGGCACCCACGTGATACGGCTGCTCGTGCCACATAAAGGTGTAGTCGTTCACGGCGGTGACGATGTTCTGCACCACGTCACGCACCTGGTCGACTTCGCAGTTCGGCAGCAGCAGGCCAAACTCATCGCCGCCCAGTCGCGCCAACAGGTCGCTGCTGCGCAGATAATGCGGCATCAACTCCGCCAGCGCGCGCAGCAACGCGTCGCCCGCCGCGTGGCCTGCGGTGTCATTGACGGCTTTAAATTTGTCGAGATCGATAAACACCAGCACGTGCTGGCTTTGGTTGCTGGCGGCGTCGTTCACCAGCCGTTTCAGCTGCAGCTCAAAGCTGTGGCGATTGGGCAGGCGCGTCAGCATATCGTGCGAGGCGCTGTAGCTCAGGCGCTTCATCATTTTGCGCGATTCGCTGACATCCTGAATAACCATTACCGCGCCGATGCTGGCGCCGGTCAGGGTTTTTAGCGGCGTGATGCTGTAGTGAATCTCAACCAACGCGCCGTCTGGCGTGTGCAGTACCAGCTCCTCTTCTAAATCTGGCGAGATTTTTTCGCCCGGCAGCTGGCACAGCAACATATTTTCCACGCGCGGGCCGTTTACGCCGCGCGTCATATTCAGCAATTCGGTAATGGGCACGCCCGCCGCTTTCTGTTGCGACCAGCCGCTGAGCGTCTCTGCCACCGGATTCATAAAGGTGACGCGCATTTCATCATCGATGCTGATCACCGCTTCGCCGATGGAATCCAGGGTGATCGCCATGCGCTCTTTTTCCTGGAACAGCGCTTCGTTCAGGGCGCGCAGCGGGGTGATGTCCTGACAGATGCCGAGCATGCGCTCAATTTGTCCATCCTGACTGAGAATGCGGTTGGCTTCGGTGCGCACAAAGCGCGGGCCGCTGGGCAGATTGATGCGGTATTCGAGATGGAAGGCGCTCCGCCGCTCAATTGCCTGCTGAATCACCAGCGCCGCGTTCTCGCGCTCGGGAGCGTCCAGCAAATGCAGCCACACATCGTAGGTTGGGGTTTGATGCGGGCCAAGCTCAAACAGCGCGTACATGCGTTTATCCCACAGCATTTCACCGGTGACCAGGTTCCATTCCCACACGCCGATGCCGCCCGCTTCGTTCGCCAGCGTAATGCGCTCCATCAGACGGCGGTTTACCTGCTCGCTCTGCTTGAGTTCCGAGATATCGACAATCTGCGCAATGTAGTAGAGCGGCTGGCGATCGCTGCCGCGCACCATCGAAACGGTTAAACGCGCCCAGACGATTTCCCCATCCTTACGGAAATAGCGCTTCTCCATGGTGTAACTCATGATTTTTCCAGCGATCAGGCGATCTAACTGCTGTAAATCGCTGTTGAGATCGTCGGGATGCGTAATTTGCTGGAAAGTAAGTTTTTTCAACTCCTCGGCGGGAAAGCCCAGCGTCTGGCACAAGGATTGATTGACCTGCTGCCAGCCGCCGTTCGGTGCCACCAGTGCCATGCCGATAGCGGAATACTCCATGGCATTACGGAAGCGCGTTTCGCTTTCGCTGATGTGATGCTTTTCACGCTGGAAAGCATCCATGATCAACGACATCACGTGGCTTGGCAGCAGCACCAGCAGGAACGGCAGCCAGGTGCTGACTTGTCCGAGCAGCAAGCCGTTTTGCGCCAAGTTGACCCAATCAAATGCCAGCAGCACCGAGATGAAACTGGCGTTGAGGAAGAACAGCAGAAAGGCTTCGAATTTCGGCAGGCGCACTGCGCACCAAAACAGAATCACCACAATGAAAGTGAACGGCCAGGGTAAAAAGCGCAGCGACAAATAGCTGGCGAGCAGCGTGCCAACCAGCGTCAGCAGCGTTTCCAGCTGGCGGCCTGGCGTGATCAGCTGGCGCAGCGGCTTGTTCGGCCACAGCAGCAGCACCGGACCAAACGCCAGCACGCCAATCACTTCAGAGATAACCCAGGTCGAGAAAAACGGCAGCGACGCGCGATGGCCGACGTGCAGCATCCACAGCGCGACCACGCCGCCAATCAGCGGTGCCAGTAAACCCGCGCAGATCGCGAAGCGCACCCAATCTAACAGGGAGTTGAGCGGCGCGCGGCGATCGAGCAGGGCGCGCAGCATCAAGCCACCGACAATGGCCTGCACGGAGTTGAGAATAGAGAATTTTATGTTACTGAGCGCAGGGCCAATAACGATCAGATTTGCCAGCGTGGTACCGATCACGCAGCACAGCAACAGCAGCGGCACGCGTTTCGATGGCGCGCGAAACACCACCACGGTCATTAATGCGGTGGAATACCACAGGGGAGAAATGCGTCCGCTGACCACAATCAGTTCCAGACAAAATAGCGTCAGCAAAAAGGCCAGGCCGCCAAGCAGCAGGGCGTGAAGCCATTTTCTCTGTGGTCTTGCGTGCGAGGTGAAAATCTCAAGGGTCATGCATGAATCCAGCAGTGCGCATCCACAATACCGCCCAATGCTTCAAGTTGCAGGTGCGCGGGCTGTGGTGGCGCACCTGAATGGCTTAGTTGTGTAAGCGCTTCGGGATGCCGGCCATTGCCGCCTCGCTGCATCTTGAATTATTTGGGCATACGCGACTAAAAATGCGCCAATCAATCTCTCATTTGCATGCTAGCACATCTATTTCTGTTGTCTGCCCAGAAATCGATTTATGCCTATATTCAACGGATTGGACGGCTCATGAACGCTTCGAGCCGCCGCGATCACGGGCGAAAAAGGTCAGCGCGCTTAAAGGGTTTTTCTAATCCGGCCAGATTGGCGGAGAAGCGTTCCAGGAACTGTTGGGTGGTTGCCGGGCGGCCATGTCCCATTAACAGCAGCGGCACTAACAAGGCCACGCTCACCTGCGCCAGGCTAAAGCCTTTGAGCGCGGTGCGGCGCTGGCTCAGCAGGAATGCGCTGCTGAGCGAGAAGCCGAGCAGCAAACCGGTGAGCACTTCGCTCACCGAATGGGCGTGAATCACCAGCCGCGAGAAACCGACCATCAGCGGAATGAAATAGCCAACGCCAATCATCACGGCGCGCCACATCGTGGGCCAACGGCCTGAAATCAACCACATCATCACGGGCCATAATGTTGCGGACATGGCGCTGTGACCGCTAAAGCCGGTGAAGTTAAATCTGGCGCTGCCAATGCCAAAGCCGAGGAACATAATTTTCGATACGCTGACCAGCAAACCGGCCAGGCCAAACGCCAGCAGCCAATACCATACGGTTTGGCGGTTATCGCTTTTCCATGGCAAAACCAACGCGATGATCACTGCTGTGGGAATCAGCAACATGCTGTCGCCAAAATAGGTCAGGGTTTTCCAGCTCATACATTTCCTTGTGGATCTTATTTGTTAACCCACGGCTTGCGCGAGATGGGCAGTGGAACAGTGTATCGATTAAGCAGCGGGCTGCAAAAGGGGATTTTCTGAAAAGGCGCGGGCCCATTTCTCTGGCATCAAACCGGTGAAATACCTATAATTGCCGCCAACAAACCCTCTCATTCGGCCCGTTAACGCTTCGGCGGCGGCAGGCTCCAGTTATCAGGTCTTAAAAAAGTATGACTGACAAGTCTCATCAGTGCGTGATCGTTGGCATCGCAGGTGCTTCTGCATCCGGAAAAAGTCTTATTGCCAGCACGCTCTATCGTGAAATCCGTGACCAGGTCGGTGACGAGCATATCGGCGTGATCCCCGAAGATGCCTACTATAAAGATCAGAGCCACCTCACCATGGAAGAGAGGGTGAAAACCAATTATGACCACCCGAGCGCGATGGATCACGATTTGCTGTTGCAGCATTTACGTGCGCTGAAGGCCGGTGAGGATATTGAACTGCCGGTTTATAGCTACGTGGAACACACGCGCACCGCGGACTGTATTCACCTCAAGCCGAAGAAAGTGATTATCTTGGAGGGCATCCTGTTACTCACCGATGCGCGCCTGCGCCAGGAGATGAACTTCTCAATTTTTGTCGATACGCCGCTGGATATCTGCCTGATGCGCCGTATGAAGCGCGATGTTAACGAGCGCGGCCGCTCAATGGATTCGGTGATGAGCCAGTATCAAAAAACCGTGCGGCCTATGTTCCTGCAATTTATCGAACCTTCGAAGCAATACGCTGACATCATTGTGCCGCGCGGCGGGAAAAACCGTATCGCGATTGATATTCTCAAGGCCAAAATTAATCAGTACCTTTGAAGCCGTCCCGTTTGTGACGGCTGAGGCTGTCACAGCCGTGGCCGCCTTTCGCTACACGTAAATCATGGAGTTTTAGCGATGAGATTATGCGATCGCGATATTGAAGCCTGGCTCGACAACGGAAAGTTGGCGATTGAACCGCGTCCGCCGGTTGAGCGGATTAATGGCGCTACCGTTGATGTGCGCCTCGGCAACCAGTTCCGCACCTTTAGCGGCCACACGGCACCCTTTATCGATTTGAGTGGTCCCAAGCACGAAGTCAGTGCGGCGTTGGATCGCGTGATGAGCGACGAGATTGTGCTGCCGGAAGGCGAAGCCTTTTTCCTGCATCCCGGCGAACTGGCGCTGGCGGTTACGTTGGAATCGGTGACCATTCCGGATGATTTGGTCGGCTGGTTAGATGGACGTTCTTCGCTGGCGCGTTTAGGTTTAATGGTACACGTTACGGCGCACCGCATCGATCCCGGCTGGCAAGGCCGCATTGTGCTGGAGTTTTACAACTCCGGGAAACTGCCGCTGGCGCTGCGTCCGGGCATGTTGATTGGTGCGCTAAGCTTTGAGCCGTTATCTGGCCCGGCGGCGCGTCCCTACAACCGCCGCGAAGATGCCAAATACCGGGGTCAACAAGGTGCCGATGCCAGCCGCATTGATAAAGACTAGCGATTAATTTCCCCCTTATCGTTCGCGCTGGCGCATGAAACAGTACGGGAAGAATGGAGCATTATGAGAAGAGTGATAACCACGCTGGCCATCCTGATTGTGGTGGTCGTGGCGGGCATGACGGCACTGGTGCTGCTGGTCAATCCCAACGACTTTCGTGCCTACATGGTACAGCAAGTAGAACAGCGCAGTGGTTATCAGCTTCAGGTAAGCGGCGACCTGCGCTGGCATGTCTGGCCGCAGCTAAGCATTCTGGCGGGGCGCATGAGTTTAACCGCGCCGGGGGCCACGCAACCGATGGTGACCGCTGAGAACATGCGGCTGGACGTCAACCTCTGGCCGCTGCTGTCGCATCAGCTGAGCGTCAGTCAGGTGATGTTGAAAAACGCCATTCTGCGCGTCACGCCGGAAAGCGCAGCGCAACGGCCAAGCGGTGCGCCAGTGGGGCCACGCGATGCCGAGCCGGTGAGCGGCAGTAATAAAGGCTGGTCATTTGACATCAGTAAATTGCGCCTTGCCGATAGCTTGCTGATTTGGCAGCAGCAGGACGGCGACGAGTACAACTTCCGCAACCTCAATCTCAATCTCGATCAAGATGCTAATAAGCAAGCCAGCATTGAGCTCGCCACGCGCGTCTCGCGTAATCAGCGCAACTTCAGCGTGAATCTCAAAGGCCAGATGAATGTGGCGCAGTATCCCCATCGTCTGACCGGTCAAGTGGACGAGTTGAATTACCAGCTGGACGGCGCGAACCTGCCGGCGCAGGGCATTAAAGGCACGTTAAGCGCGCAGGGCGAGTGGAACGGCGACCGTCAGCAGTTCTCACTGCAAAAAATGCAGCTCACCGCCAATGACAGCACTTTGGACGGCAGCGCCAGCGGACGCGTGGCGCTGCCGCAGCAGCTCAATCTGGCGCTGCATGCCAGCGCGCTCAATCTCGATAACCTCATGGCCAGCGCGCCTACTAATAGCGATGGCGACGTCACGCAGCACGCCAGCGTAATGCGTACGCCGGTAATCGCCGAGCCGCGTTCGCGCGACAACAGCGATTCACCGCTCAACCTGATGGATTTAACCCTGAGCCTCAACGCCGACAGCGGCGTATGGCGCGGGTTAACGCTGAACAACCTGCAAATTGACGCCAGCAATCAACAAGGATTAATGACGTTAAGCAAATTGCAGGGGGCATTCGGCGCGGGACACTTCTCGATTCCCGGCTCGGTGGATATTCGCCAGCCGGTAACGCAGGTGGCATTGCAGCCAGAGCTGAGCAATATCGCGATTGCGCCACTTCTCAAAGCGCTGGCCTTGCCGGAAACGCTGCAAGGCACGGTGTCGTTGAAAGGGGAGGTGCGCGGTGCGGGTTTGAGCGTCGAAGAAGCCAAACGCAATTGGCAGGGCAGCGCCGCGCTGGAAGCGGCAAATCTGCAACTGGCGCAGCTTAACCTGCAACAAATGGTGCGGCGGGCAGTTGCGCGAGTCAGTAATCGCGTGAGCAACGATCAGCCTGACGATCAGGGTATTCAGCAGCTCAGCGGGCGCATTAGCCTGAATAAAGGGGTGATTGCGTTACCCGATCTGCAGGGCGGCAACAGCCGTTTAGCGATGCAAACCCAGGGCCATGTGGATATGGTGCGGCAGCAGCTGGATGTCACCATCAATATGATGTTGCGTGGATGGCAAGGGGATGAACGCTTGGCTGATTTGCTGAATCAGCAAACCATTCCACTGCGGATGTTCGGCAAATGGGATAATTTACAATATTCATTGCCGATAGATGATGTGGTGCGCCAGCAGTTGCAGAACGAAGCGAAGTCGCGGCTGAACGAGTGGTTAGATCGTCAGCAGCCGCCTAAACAGCCGTAATTACTCTATTCGCGCGAACGTTTTATTGCGGTACGGCGGGGTTTATCGTGCGATAAATCGCGCCGCTACCCGGTCGCCCAAAATGGCGACCCAACGGTGTTGTGCGCAGTTTTCGTCGGGCGCGCACTCTTGCTTAGGCCGTTTACACCCAAGAGGGTAGCCAATGCTTAATGACTGGCTATAACCTGCGTCGGCACAATCTCCACCTTCTGCACGCGATGATTTTCCACCTGCACGGTGCGCAGCAGATAATCACCAATCTGCAACTCCTCACCTTCCTGTGGCACATGTTGCAGGCTATCCATCAGCAAGCCTGCCAGCGTATGGTAATTACGTTTCTCATCCAACGGCAGCTGTACGTACACCGCTAAATCCTCCAGCGGCATGTGTCCATTTGCCAGCCAACCGCCGTCAGCAAGCGGCTGAATGTCATAACGCGCATCTAACTCTTCAGCCTGATTAGGTAAATTACCGGCGATGGTTTCCATTAAATCGCTCAACGTCACCACGCCTTCCACGGAACCAAACTCATCCACCACAAATGCAAAATGGGTGCGGGCGTTGCGGAATTGCTCCAGCGCCTGCAGCAGCGTAACGCGCTCGGGGAAAATCAGCGGTTGGCGAACCAGCGAGCGTAAATCCAGCGAGTGGCTGTGCAGCGATTGATGCAGCAGATCGATCACATGCACCACGCCGAGCGGATCGCGGCCCTGTTCGGTGACGACAATACGCGTGTGCTGATTGTTATCCAGCTTCGTCATAATGGCGTCGGCATCTTCGCTGAGATCGATATGTTCAATATCGTGGCGGGACGTCATGATGCTGTTGATTTGACGCTGTCCTAATCCCAGCACGCGCGCAATCATGCGCCGTTCTTGACGATTAAACAGCGCACCGCCTTCGCTGTCGCTCACCAGCGTTGCGGTATCGCCATCCAGTTCCGCGTGTTGTGCTTCACCGCGTAAAATGCGCAGCACCGCCTCTGACGTCCGCTGACGCAGCGGGCGACCGGCAGTGAGAAAGCGGCGGCGGTTAAAGATCGCCAGCTGGTTCAATATTTCGATGACGATAGAGAAACCAATCGCCGCGTAAAGATAGCCTTTTGGAATAATGAAGCCCAAGCCTTCAGCCACCAAACTGAAGCCAATCATCAACAGGAAGCTCAGGCAGAGAATAACGATAGTGGGATGGCCGTTAACAAAGCGCGTAAGCGGCTTGCTTGCCAGCAGCATCAACAGAATCGCCACGGTGACCGCCACCATCATTACCGGCAACTCATTCACCATGCCGACGGCGGTAATCACCGCATCCAGCGAAAAGATGGCATCCAGCACCACGATTTGCGCCACCACCGGCCAGAATTTAGCACCGTTAGTATTTTGACCGCTTTCGCCATCGCCCCCTTCTAAACGCTCGTTCAGTTCGGTGGTGGCTTTATAGAGAAGAAAGAGTCCGCCGCCCAGCAGCAGCAGATCGCGGGCGCTGAAGTTGTGCTGCCACAGTGTGAACAGCGGTTGCGTTAGCGTCACCAGCCACGAAAGTGAAGCCAGCAGCGCCAAACGCGAGAACAGCGCGAGCAGTAAACCGATAACGCGCGCCCGGTCGCGTTGCGCTTGCGGTAGCTTTTCCACCAAAATGGCAATAAAAACCAGGTTATCAATCCCTAATACCAACTCCAGAACGATTAGCGTGACTAACCCTGCCCAAAGCGACGGATCTACCAACAACTCCATCATGCGTTAATTACCTTAATGTCTTCATTATGAGCTTAGTCTGATGATAGTTAACCCGGAAAAAGGGTACAACTGTGCCCGGCTGGCATTGGCCGTGAATTTAGGTCGCTCGGGAATACTTTCTTATCGCCCATTTATAACGATAAGTTGAATGTATGGATAAATGGTTGACACGGGATATTGTCACTATTAATTCATTTCGTTGGGCAGAAGTGTTCATTCTTAATGCGAAAAATCCTAAGATGAGTATCGAATTAATCTGAATCTGTGCGGGAAAAGCCTAAGCAGAATGGCATCAATACTAATGGCTGGTAGTCTTTTTCCTAAAATAGAGTAGGGATCACGGGGGCTACTTGTAAACAAGCCAGTAATAACTAGTATAGCAACGTGTTAGTAAATGTCTGCGCCATTGTTGTTAATAGCGCGCTGTTTAGCTTCTTAATGTTGTGAATTGTGATCGGACGCGGACCAGGCAGTAATATGGGTTCCAACCCGCTGCGTCATACAGGTTTAAAAATAGGGATTAAGGAGCGGGATTGGCAGCGACAGCCAGGGGCGGTAGCGTGACTGAAATGCTTTTTCCCTCTGGGAAATGTCTCTATATCGGACAGAGTTGTAGTAAGGGAAGTCAGACTAATCTGTTGGTATTTCTCACAATTAACTTGCTTACTTTAGTGAGAATTGGCTCAGGCACCGAAAGAGTTTACCGCAGATTGCCTCAATGAATGCAGCGACCTAATCGCTCATTAATTATGCAGTTTCGAGGCGTTAGAGATTAGGAAAATAAAATAAAAGAGTTAAATATGCGCGATAACGAAATTACATATAAAAGTCTACTCACAAAAATCTTACTGGCGTGCTCGGATTTAATTTGTTTCAACGCGGCATTGTTTATTGCCCTCGCGTTGATTAACTCCTTCGCCGATTCACCGCTGGCAGATATATCCGAAAGTTATCTGAATTTAAAAATTGCTACGCACATTGGTTTGTCGGTTATTTGTGTAGGCTGGTTCTGGGTTCGCCTGCGTCATTATACTTATCGCAAGCCATTCTGGTTCGAGCTTAAAGAGATCTTTCGTACCATTCTTATTTTCTCTGTCATCGATTTGTCAATTTCAGCATTGTCACAATGGCAGATGTCGCGTTCAGCGTGGATTATGACGTGGCTGCTGGCGATGATTTTGCTGCCGCTGGCGCGTGCCACAACCAAGCGCGTACTGAATCATTTCGGCATGTGGAAAAAGCAAACCATCATCATTGGCAGCAGCCGTAATGCCCAGGAAGCCTGGCAGGCACTGCAAAGTGAAGAAGTGATGGGCTTTGATGTGATCGCCTTCTTTGATGTCGATGGCAGCTGCCCGCAGGCCAGCATCTCTGGCGTACCGGTGCTGCATAACGAGCAAGAGTTGTGGGCGCTGACCAACAGCGAAACGCAATTTATCGTGGCGGTGGAGTTCGAACAGAGCCAGCATCGCGATAACTGGTTAAAAATGCTGGCGATGCACAACTGCCGCTCGGTTTCCGTGATTCCTACGCTTCGCGGCGTGCCGCTGTACGGCACCGACATGGCTTACATCTTTAGCCACGAAGTGATGATTCTGCGCGTTAACAACAATCTGGCGAAACGCACCTCGCGCTTCCTGAAACGTGCTTTTGATATCGTGGGCGCACTCGGCATCATTATTGCGCTGTCGCCGGCGCTGCTGGTGCTCGGATTTATGGTCGGCCGCGACGGTGGTCCACCGATTTACGGTCATGAACGTGTGGGCATGAATGGTCGCAAATTCAAATGCCTGAAATTCCGCTCAATGGTGATCAACTCCAAAGAGGTGCTGGAAGAGGTGCTGCGCACCGACCCGATTGCACGCGCCGAGTGGGATAAAGATTTCAAACTGAAGAATGATCCACGCATCACTAAAGTGGGCCACTTCATTCGCAAAACCAGTCTGGATGAGCTGCCGCAGCTGTGGAACGTCGTGCGCGGCGACATGAGCCTCGTTGGCCCGCGTCCAGTGATTGAAGATGAACTCTGTCGTTATGCCGGTGATGTTGATTATTATCTGATGGCAAAGCCAGGCATGACGGGATTGTGGCAGGTTAGCGGTCGTAACGACGTTGACTACGAAACGCGCGTCTATTTCGACTCGTGGTATGTCAAAAACTGGTCGTTGTGGAACGACATCGCGATTCTGTTTAAGACGGTTGGCGTAGTGCTCAAACGCGACGGCGCTTATTGATAGACAGCAGGGCAGGGAACGACACTGTCGTTCTCACCTGAAACTGCGAGCGTGTCGTTAACGGAAAACGGCCTTTATCGAGCCAGAACCCTGACCTCGATGTCGTCTCAAGGCACGGTGACAGCATAAAACCAAGGGAGCGCAGCTTTATGACCCACAGTTTCAATGGTTAACCCGTCACAGTAAATTTTTGCAAGACGATTACACAGCAGGCGAGTTTGCCTCTATCAATCATTAACTGATAGCGAAGAATCAGATGATAATGAAAATTAAATTGATACCTTTACTGGTATCCGCAGCATTTCTCTCCGGATGCACCATTGAGCCGGGTTCACATCTTTCTACCAGTGGAAAAGATGTTGTAGAGCAACAGGATAGCAACTACGACATCGACAAATATGTAAACGTCTTCCCGCTGACGCCGCGTCTGGTTGAGCAAATGCGTGCGAAGCCGTTGGTGGCGCAGGCTAACCCGATGCTGCAAAACGAAATTCAGAGCTACGAATACCGCGTTGGCGTGGGCGATGTGCTGAACGTCACCGTTTGGGATCACCCCGAGCTGACCACCCCAGCGGGTCAATACCGTAGCGCCAGCGACACCGGTAACTGGGTGCAGGCTGACGGCAGCATCTTCTATCCGTACATCGGTAAAGTCCGCGTTGCCGGTCGTACCGTAACGGAAATCCGTAGCGAAGTGGCGCGTCGTTTGGCGCAGTTCATTGAAAGTCCGCAGGTTGACGTCAACGTTGCCTCGTTCCGTTCGCAGAAAGCCTACATCACCGGTTCGGTAACCACTTCTGGCCAGCAGCCGATCACCAACGTGCCGCTGACCGTACTGGATGCGGTGAACGCCGCAGGCGGCCTGGCAGCGGATGCCGATTGGCGCAACGTGGTGCTGACGCATAACGGTAAAGAGCAGCGTTTGTCGCTGCAGGCGCTGATGCAAAATGGCGATCTGAGCCAGAACCACCTGCTCTATCCGGGCGACATTCTGTACGTGCCGCGTAACGACGATCTCAAAGTGTTCGTGATGGGCGAAGTGCGCCAGCAATCCACCTTAAAAATGGATCGCAGCGGCATGACGCTGGCCGAAGCCTTGGGCAATGCACAGGGTATGGATCAGACCACGTCTGACGCCACCGGCGTGTTCGTTATCCGTTCGATTCGCGGCAGCAACCGCACCAAGATTGCCAACATCTATCAGTTGAATACCAAAGATGCGGCATCCATGGTGATGGGCACCGAATTCCAACTGGAGCCGTACGACATCGTCTACGTCACCGCCACACCAATCACCCGTTGGAACCGCGTTATTTCCAGCTTGCTGCCAACCATCGTAGGTGTTGACGATGCAAGCTCCGCAGCGCTGCGTTTCCGCAACTGGTCGAATTAAGGTTTCACCATGATCAAGTCCGTATTAGTGGTTTGCGTTGGCAATATCTGCCGCTCTCCCACCGGAGAGCGTCTGTTTCAGCGCGCACTGCCTAAAACCCGAATCGCCTCCGCAGGGCTGGGTGCTCTGCAAGGTTATCCGGCGGACCAGACCGCCAGCGACGTCGCCGCTAAACACGGCGTCTCGCTGGAGGGGCATCAAGCTCAACAGCTAACGGCCAGTATGTGCCGTGACTATGACCTGATTCTGGTTATGGAGAAGCGGCATGTTGAGCAGGTGAATCGCATCGATCCCGCTGCACGCGGAAAAACCATGCTGCTTGGGCACTGGCTCAATCAGCAAGAGATTGCGGATCCGTACAAAAAAAGTCGCGAGGCCTTTGAAGAGGTCTACGGGTTACTGGAAAACGCTACCCAGAAATGGGTCAACGTATTAAGCCGATAGTTGGGATTCTCCATGAATATAAAAAACAAGGTAATGACCGCGCCAAAAGAAGAGTCGAGCGGATGGGATTTGGCGCATCTTGTGGGACAGCTGATTGATCATCGCTGGATCATTGTGGCCGTCACCGCATTCTTCATGTTGATGGCAACACTCTACACACTGTTTGCAACACCGATTTACAGCGCTGACGCCATGGTTCAGGTCGAGCAGAAGAACACGGCTTCGGTGATGAACGAACTGCAGGACGTGCTGCCTGCTATGCCAGCGTCCGATACGGAAATTCAGATTCTTGAATCACGTATGGTGATTGGCAAAACGGTAAACGACTTGGGTCTGGATACCGTGGTTACGCAGAACTACTTCCCGGTCATTGGTAAAGGTTTGTCGCGCCTGATGGGCAACAAACCGGCGGATATCGCGATTTCGCGCCTGGAAATTCCACGCACGATTGATAAACGCACCGTTGAGCTGGAAGTCACCGGCGCAGACACCTACACCGTGACCAAAGACGGCGACGAGCTGTTCAAAGGCCGCGTGGGTCAGCTGGAGCAGCATGGTGATGTGACCATGTTGGTCAGCGGGATTCAGGCAGATGAGGGCACGACGTTTGACGTGACTAAGCTGACTGAGCTGCAAGCGATCAAAAACGTGCTGGGCGCGCTGACCGTAGCGGATAAAGGCAAATCAACCGGCGTGTTAGGTCTGGAATTCCAGAACGAAGATCCGGTTGAAGCCAGCCGCGTGCTGAACCAGATCGTGAACAACTATCTGTTGCAGAACGTTGAGCGCAAGTCTGAGCAGGCAGAACGTAGCTTGCAGTTCCTGCGCACCCAGTTGCCACAGGTACGTAGCGGGCTGGATGAAGCGGAAGACAAGCTGAACACCTTCCGTCGCCAGAATGAATCGGTTGATATGTCGCTGGAAGCGAAGTCAGCGCTGGATTCCTCGGTGAGCGTGCAGAGCCAGCTGAACGAACTGACGTTCCGTGAAGCAGAAGTGTCACAGCTGTTCACCAAAGATCACCCAACCTATCGCGCCTTGCTGGAAAAACGCAAAACGCTGGAAGGTGAGCAGGCGACGCTGAACAAGAAAATCTCTGCGATGCCGCAAACTCAGCAAGAGATTCTGCGTTTAACGCGTGACGTGCAGGCCGGTCAAGAAATCTACATGCAGCTGTTGAACCGTCAGCAAGAGCTGGGCATCAGCAAAGCCAGCACCGTGGGCGATGTGCGTATCATCGACAACGCTGAAACTGCGGGTAACCCGGTTGCGCCGAAGAAGATGCTGATTATTGCTGCGGGCTTGATTTTGGGCTTCGTGTTGTCAGTTGGTCTGGTGCTGTTGAAAGCGCTGTTCCATCACGGCATCGAAAATCCAGAACAGCTGGAAGAGCTGGGCATGAACGTGTATGCGTCGGTTCCGCTCTCTGAATGGCAACGTAAGAAAGATACCGAAGCCCTGGCGCGTCGCGGTCATAAAGAGAAAAGTGACCCGCATAATACGCTGCTGGCGTTGGGTAATCCAACTGACCTGTCAATCGAAGCGATTCGTAGCCTGCGTACCAGCCTGCACTTCGCGATGATGGAAGCGAAAAACAACATCCTGATGATCACTGGCGCAAGCCCAGGCATTGGTAAAACCTTTATCTGTGCCAACCTTGCCACGCTGGTGTCGAAAGCGGGTCAGCGCGTGCTGTTCATCGATGGTGATATGCGCCGTGGTTATACGCATGAACTGCTGGGTGCAGACAACAAATCAGGTTTGTCGAATGTCTTGTCGGGCAAGAGTGAGTTCTCGCCAGCGATGATTCAAAAAGGCATCTACGGTTTCGACTTCCTGCCACGTGGTCAGGTACCGCCGAACCCTTCTGAGCTGCTGATGCATCGCCGCATGAGCGAGCTGCTGGATTGGGCAAGCAAGAACTACGACCTGGTGCTGATTGATACGCCACCAATTCTGGCGGTAACCGATGCTTCTATTATCGGTAAGCTGGCCGGCACTTCGCTGATGGTGGCGCGTTTCGAAACCAACACCACCAAAGAGTTGGATGTCAGCTACAAGCGCTTCGCGCAGAACGGCATCGAAATCAAAGGCGTGATCCTCAACGCCGTGGTGCGCAAAGCGGCCAATGCTTACGGTTATGGTTACGACTACTACAACTACGAGTACGGCAAAGAGCCAAAAAGTTCATAACACCTTTTAAGGGCGGTTTAACCGCCCTTTTTTATGGTGCGTTTTGCACCATTCCCAACACACACAGCACAACCTTCTATGGGTATTTCCGTAATGGCTCGCTTCAGAATCCGACGAAAGTGAAATAACGGCCTGATTTTTCAGAGCAAAGCCGATTCCTTTCCCAGGGCTGGACGCGTTACCGTTAAATCTGGAACAGTTTAAGAGGTGCTGACAATGCAGGACATCCGCTTCTCAATTGTTATTCCGGCGTACAACGCGTCGAAATCAATTGTCACGACGCTTGATTGCGTCAGAGCGCAGACCTATCGCAATTTCGAAGTCATCATTGTGGATGACAAATCAGCCGATGCGGCCGAGCTGGCGCAGGTGGTACGCGGTGAGCGTTATCAGGATCTGGATATCAAACTGGAGCTGTCTGAGGTCAAACTCAACGGCGCAGGCGCGCGCAATAAAGGCATTGCGCTGGCGAGTGGGGATTTCATCAGCTTCCTCGACGCCGACGATGAATGGCATCCGGACAAATTGCTGACCGTGCGCGATACCATCGCTAAGCTGGAAGCGCAGGGCAAATCGCGCTACGTCATTTTCAGCCAGGTGAACATCCACGAGGATGGTCATTTCCTGAAAGTGATGCCGATGCAGCCGCCTGGCAAAAATGAAACCGTCGCCGAATACCTGTTTGGCTGCTACGGCTTCATTCAAACCAGCACCATTGTGCTGAAGCGCGCTGATGCCGAACAGATTCAGTTCGATGTGCGTTACATCCGCCATCAAGATTACGATTTCTGCATCCGCGCCGATCGCGCCGGTTATGACTTCGTGATGATCGATAAACCTTTGGCAACTTACCATCTGGTAACCAAATTTGGTTCCAAGCACAAAGGCGAGTCGGTGAAGTACTCCTTCTTCTGGCTGGATACCATGAAGCCGCATCTGACCGCGCGCGATATCCACACCTATAAAGCGTTTAAGCTGCCGCTGCGCTACAAAATGGACGGGAAATCGCTGCAGGCCAGCTTGAGTTTTGCGCGCTACTTCTTCCTGACCAATCGCGACAATCGCGCGTACTTTATCAACCGCGCACTCGACAAGCTGAAATCACGCTTTTCGAGCCGTCGCGCAGTTTCTTAACATTTTTGACCGTTACTTGCTCCCAACACGGGGGCAATTTTTTGGTTCCTGAACTTCGGGTATACACATGACAAAGCATATTGGCACCGTCGGTATCGTGATGCCGATGTATAACGCGCGTAAAACGGTATTACGCGCGGTCGATTCGATCATCAAACAGAGTTACAGCGACTGGCATCTTTACCTGATCAACGATAAATCCACCGATGATTCGTTGGCGCTGGTGCGCGAACATTGCCAGGATGCGCGCATCACGATTCTGGATAATGATATCAATCAGGGGGCCGCAGAAACGCGCAATGTCGGATTGCGCGCGGCGAAAGAGGAGATCATCGCGTTCCTCGACAGCGATGACGAGTGGCATGCTGATAAACTGGCAGAGCAGGCGGCAGCCATCGCCGCCGGTGATGATTTCGTGATCACCCATTATCACTACAAAACCAAAACTGCCGATCACGATATCAATTACACCAAACCCTACCTGCAACAGGAAAACTTCGTGAAGAAGCAGTATCGCGTCTGCTTCTCATCGGTGTGCTTCCGCCGTCCACCACAAGGAATCTTCTTCCAGCGTAAAGGCCACGAAGATTTCATGTTCCTCTATGAGTTATTCCTGCGCTACAAACAAGCCCGTGTGATCCAGAAGACGCTGGTTAACTATTACGAGCTGGGTGATTCCCTGTCGCGCAACAAGAATAAAGCGGCCAAGTGGCATCTCGAATTATTAAGAATTATCTATAAAAACAATCCGTTAAAAATCTATTACTATTACGGCTGGTACATGGTTAATGGCGTCCTTTTCACTCTTAAGCATCGCTAGACCCTGCATCCTTCGCGCCGCAGCCGCGTCAGGCGCGCACGTCCATCCCGGTCACTTACCTGCGTAAGCTCGCGGGGATGAACGTACTTGCCGCCTTGCTGCAACACGAATGATTTGGGTCTCCCATTAAGAATTTAGAGGTGGAAAGCGTTTCATGAAAAAGATTGTCCTGGTGATTAAAGATGCCTATTCGTACGCGGGCACAGAGAACATCTGCAACTTTATGTCGGAGTGCCTCGGCGAGCAGCACGACGTCACCATTTACTCGCTGGAAGGCCACGGCAAAACCTTCTACCCGTTTGAGCGGGTAAAGAAAATTGTCAGCTTTGAAGGCCACAGCAACCCAATTAAAAGCGCCGTTGCCGCCATCCATCAGGAGGGCTTCGATAGCGTATTCCTGATTAGCATGGGTCGCCTTAGCGTGATGTTTGCCTTCTGGAACCTGATGGCGCTGAAGAAAAAACGCTTCAAGGCCTATGCCTGCGAGCACATTGCCATCAACTCCTTCAGCAAGCCGATCAAGCTGCTGAAATGGCTGCTGCTGCGCTATTACGATCAGGTGATTGTGCTGACCGACAAAGATCATCAGGTGTTCAGCCGCTGGAACATTCCCAGCAAGCAGATCCCCAATCCGGTGGTGTACAAGTCGTATCAACGTCAAACGCGCAGCCGTCAGGCATTGGCGGTCGGACGTTTAGATAATCAGAAAGGGTTCGACCTGCTGCTCGATATCTGGGCAGATTTCAGTAAAAAACACCCGGAATGGACGTTGGTGCTGGCGGGCGACGGTGAATTGCGCCAGCAGCTGCACGATCAGGCGGCGGCGTTGGGCATCACCAATAGCGTGAATTTTGTCGGCAAAGTCAGCAACATCAATGACTACTACCGCGAAAGCGACATGGCGCTGATGACCTCGCGCTATGAAGGCTTGCCGCTAGTGCTGCTGGAAGCTAAATCCTGGTCGCTGCCGGTGGTGGCGTACGACTGCCCAACCGGGCCGCAGGAGATCATCAATCACGGTGAAGATGGCTTCCTTGTCCCGATGAATGACAAATCGACCTTCCTGGCGCGCATGGAACAGCTGGCCAGCGATGATGGCCTGTTCTACGCCATGAGCGAGAAAACCAAAGAAACGGCGCTGAAGTTTGACGGTAACCAGATCAAACAAAGCTGGCTGGCGCTGGTATAAGCGCCTGTTCTCGTGCCTCCGGGGCAACCTTATGGCTGTTTGCAGCCCAATGACCACGGGATTTAACGCATGAAAAGAAGAGAAGTCTTGCAGACCGCAGCCTCCTCCATTGTTGCCGCGCTCTCGGTGAGCGCGTTTTCCAGCTACGCCGCAAAAAGTGGTCAGCCTACGCTGAAATCGGTTGATCCTGCCAGCGTACCGCCGGGCGATGTGCCGATTTTAACGCCGGAAAATGTCTATACCATGCCCCCGCAGTTCTGGCAGAACTTCGAAGGGAAATTATGGATTGGTAAAGCGGGCAGCGACGCCAGCCAATCCGGCAATCAGATTCCGGTATTTCTGCGTGATGCCAGCGGCAAGGTGTCGCAGGTGGCGCAGCCGATTGCCTTGAACAAAGGTAACTTTGCGCAGTTTATTCACGATAACGCCGCGCTGATCGCCGATCCGGCGCACTCCATGACGGTGGAAGATGCGGCGGGCAACACGCTGTTCTCCATCAGCGATGTGTCGCGTCCCAACGCCAGCAACTTCAGTCAACGCCTGGCACAGCCGAACGGTTATCAGTTGATCGGCGAAATCCCGTCGGTCGAAGAGTTACGTAAAACCCGTCCGCTGTTTGCCGGGGCCAAAATCAAGCTGAAGAGCTGGCATGAAGGGTTAGAAGTGGGCGGCGGGGAGTTCGTCGGTACCTTCGACGACGGCAAAGATGACAACGGCGTGATCTTCTCCGGCCAGGGTTTTCACTGGCGCCGCGTGGTGGAAGATTTCAACCGCCTGACGCTGTTTGATTTCGGCGCGATTGCCGACGGTAAAACCGACGCCGCGCCAGCGATCAAAGCGATGTATCAGTGGTCGATTGATGCCAGCCAGCAAATTTGCGTGCAGTTCCCGGCGGGCACCTTCTTTGTTTCTGAATGCGACTTCGGCGATGAAGAGCGTCGCTTCTTCCGCATTTCCGGCGCGATGGTTAACTTCGGTTACTTCCCGGCCACTACGTTGGTATCAGATGGCCGCGCCGAATTTGTCTTCCAGGTTAATGCGCGTTGGACGGAAATCTCCAACCTCAACTTCAATGGCCAAACCGACAAACGTCCGAATAAACAGGGATTGTTCCGCAATACCTGTCCTGGCGGTCAGTTCTTCCGCGGCGCGTGCTTGCGCTTTAACCGCGTCGGCGGCGTGTCGCTCAGCTTGCTCGACACCCTAGATTGCAAAATCGACCAGTGGTATGCCAACGCCTGTACCGGCGATGTGATCAAAGCCAGCTGGTCGGGTCAGAAAGCGGGCGCGTGGGATCACAGCACCGCCATTGAGCTGTCGAACTTCAACGCCCAGCACTGCAAAGGCGGCATGGTGCTGAATCTGCCGCGCTGTAGCCAATCGATAATTCATAACGGCTGGATTGAGCACAGTGATTTCCCTGGCGACATCTCTAACGGCCAATGGATCATCGATGCGCTCAGCCTGGAGGACTGCAAGAACCCGCTTAACGCGCGGAACTCGCGCCTTAATATGCGTCAGACCAATCTGCAATCGGGCAGCTGGATCGACAACTCATTGCAAGGCGACCGCTGGCTGAACATCTGGGAAATGGGTTCGACCCGCGTGGAATCCTACGGCGTCGCCATCGACGGCAGCCTGAAATACAACTACATCACCTCGCGCTTCCGCCTGAGCAACAACACCAATCAGCAAACCTGGTTCGAGCTGGGCAACTTCTTCTCGCCCACCGTGGGTGACAGCTGGGAAATCGAGGTGTTTGGCCAGTCGCAGTTCAACAACGGCACCACCAATCAGCCGCTGATGGATGTGGTTGATGGCAAAGGCACCGGCGGACGCGCGGTAATCCATCTGCAGCGCAAAACCAAGGGGGCGGAGGCCAGCTGGTCGGCGGAAGGCAATTCGCCAGTGGTAGAAGTTCGCGTTGAGCCGCGTAGCGACACCGATACCAAAGTGTTCGTTAAGCTGGCGGGCTGGACGCCAACCACTGCGGTGCTGATCAAAAGTACCGCCAAAGACCGCTTCCTCTCCGGCCGCTGCGCGCGCGTGGACGCGAAGATGGCGGCAGGTAAACCCACCAGCGGCAGCCAAACCGCGCCGCAGCGCTTTAGCCTGCATAACGGCAAAGCCGGCATTGGTGCCAACGAGCAGGGCGATGTGTTGCTGGCCTCGCGCGCGCTGAAGCCGGAACAGGTGGATACGCGTGAGCCGAAAGGGTTTATTTCGGTGGTAATTAACGGTGAGCAAGTTGCCATGCCGTATTTTGCCGTGAAGTCTTAAGTCGGCTCAATTTCGCGCCAGCGCACACTCGGTAGCGGCGCGATTTATCGCGCCAATTTGAAGCCATTGCGTAGCGGGAAGAAGCGCAATGAATTGCGCCGCTACCGGGGAATGCATGCATTTTGCTCGTTAGGCGATGAGTATGACGGAATAAATAGAGCAGTACTTTTTGGGGTTTCCCCAGTTGCAGTATTTTTTACCAGAGTTCACTTAGCCATGGCATCACATGGCGGCTTGTAAAATTACAAAAATTTTGTCTGGAGTTGTTATGAAAATTTTATTGGTGGGAAACCATACCTGTGGAAATCGTGGTGATGGCGCGATTTTACGTGGCTTGATTGATTCACTTCATGCCGCGCGTAAAGATTTAGACGTTGATGTGATTAGTCGTTATCCAACCAGCTCCGGCTACTTATTGCAGCAGGAGATTCAGCAGGATTCCCTGTTTCTGCACAACAGCAAATCGGGCAAAGGTTTAGTCGGCAGCGTCAAACGTAAAGTGGCGAACCGCCTGATGCCGGACATCATGATGGCGCACCTTGGCAAAGGTGGCCTGTATAAATCCTTTTCGGTGCCACCGCATCTGGCGGCGTTCACCAAAAGCCTGGAGCAATATGATGCGATTATTCAGGTTGGCGGCTCGTTCTTTGTCGATCTGTACGGCGTCACCCAGTTCGATCACGCGCTCTGCGCGCTGATGGCGAAAAAGCCGCTGCACATGATTGGTCACTCGGTGGGGCCGTTCGAAAATCCGCGCGTGAATGCGTTGGCGAACTTTGTCTTTGACCGCGTGGACAGCCTGGTGCTGCGTGAAGACGTCAGCCACGATCGTCTCAAGCAAGATGGCGTGACAACCAGCAAAGTAAAGAAGGGCGTGGATACCGCGTTTCTGGTGCAGGCGCGCGAAGTGGAGAATCCAAGCCACAACCTGCTGCACTGGCAATCGGTCATCTCGGCGCGCAAAACCATTGCGATCACCGTGCGCGAACTGGCGCCGTTTGATAAGCGTTTGGGCGTGACGCAGAAAGAGTACGAAGCGGCGTTCGGGCGCGTGATTAACGCGATGATCGCCGAAGGCTATCAGGTGGTGGCATTCTCAACCTGCACCGGCATCGACAGCTATGCCAAAGATGACCGCATGGTGGCGCTGACGCTGCGCGATCACGTTGATCGGCCCGAGCATTATCACGTCATCATGGACGAGTTCAACGACCTGGAACTCGGCATCCTGCTGAGCCATTGTCACCTGACGATTGGCACCCGCCTGCACTCCGCCATTATCTCCATGAACTTTGGTACGCCAGCGGTTGCCATCAACTACGAGCACAAATCGCTCGGCGTGATGAAGCAGCTTGGCCTGCCGCAGATGGCAACCGATGTGCAGAGCCTGATGGATGGATCGCTCATTGATAAGGTGCAAACGGTGCTGGCTGACTACGACAACGTCAAACATAAAGTTGATACCGCGGTGGCGCAGGAGCGTGAGATTGGCAACCGCATTACAGCAGAAATTCTCAACGTCCTGGGGTGAAGTGATGAAGCTGACCTTTTTCACCATGCGTTTTCCGGTTGCCTCTGAGACGTTTGTCCTCAATCAGGTAACGCATTTCATTGACGCAGGGTATGACGTGGAGATTATCTCCGTGTTTCCCGGCGATTTGATCAATCGCCATGCCGCGTTCGATGAATACAATCTGGCAGCGAAAACCCATTATTTACTGCCGGAAGAGAAAGTATCCAATCTCGATAAACTCACCCAGCGCATTGGGCTGATGTTGCCGAAGATCACCAAACTTTCGCTGCTGAAGTCGCTCAACATTGCACGTTACGGCCAGCAGGCGAAAAAGCTGCTGCTGCCGGCGATTGTGGCCAATGCAAAGCAAACCTTCACTGCCGATGTGTTTCTGGTGCACTTCGGTTATGCGGGGGCGCTGGCAAATAAATTACGCGAGCTGGGCGTGCTGAAGGGCAAGCAGGCAACCGTGTTCCACGGCGCGGATATTTCGCGTCGCCACATTCTCGACGAGCACAAACTCGATTACGTCAATTTGTTCAAACAGAGCGAACTGATGCTGCCGATCAGCCATTTGTGGGAGAACAAGCTGATTGAGATGGGTTGCCCGCGCGAGAAGGTGCATGTCACGCGCATGGGCATTGAGCCGGAAAAGTTTAGTTTCACTCCGCGAGCCGCCTTCCATCAGCCGCTGCGCATCGTTTCGGTGGCGCGTTTAACCGAGAAGAAGGGACTGGATGTGGCGGTGAAAGCCAGCGAAATCCTGCGCGATAAAGGCGGTCAATTCCAGTTCACCATCATCGGCAACGGCGAGCAGGATGGCATTATGCGCGAGCACATCGCGCGTGCCGGCCTGGAAGATTGCGTCACCATGCCGGGCTTCAAGCCGCAGAATGAAATTCGTGAGGCGCTGAATGAAGCTGACATCTTCCTGCTGCCGTCGAAAACCGCGTCTGATGGCGATATGGAAGGGATCCCGGTGGCGCTGATGGAAGCGATGGCGGTGGGCTTGCCGGTGGTTTCAACCTATCACAGCGGCATTCCTGAGCTGATTGAGAACGACGTCAGCGGCTGGCTTGTGGCGGAGAACAATGCGGAAGCCTTGGCCGAAACCTTGCTGCGCCTGTCGCGCGGTGATGTGGATGTTGCGCCGGTGGTGGCTGCTGCGCGGCAAAAAGTGGAAACCGAATTCAATCAGCACATTGCTTACGGTGAGCTGGCGAAAATTCTGGAGCGCATGGTGTGAGTGGATTAAAAAAACAGGCGGTTTGGCTGTTTGGGAGTACCTGTTTTGCCGCTCTGCTTCAGGTGTTACAGCTCGCGGTGTTAGCGCGCAAATTGGAAACCCACGAGCTGGGTTTGCTGGCGATCATCAACGCGATTTTGGCGGTAGCAACTGTGCTGCAAGATATGGGCATGAGCAGCTACATCGTGCATCGCCAGGAGATCAACCGCCGCGAGCAGAGCACCATCTATTGGGTCAACGTTTCGCTGAGCTTATGCACCGGTTTGATTATGCTGGCGATTGCCTATCCGGTGGCGTGGTTCTATCACCTGCCGGAACTGGTCGGCCTGATTATGCTGACCAGCCTCAACTTCCTGGTGTTGGGACATCTGTCGCAATATCAGGCGCACTATGTGAAAACCAAACGCATGGTGACGCTGGCGAAGATTGAGATGGCCACCAAGCTGTTTGCCTTTATCTGCACCGTGTTGATGCTCTACTTCACCTCGCTGACGGTGGCGGCGGCGATTCTCGGGCTGTTCATCAATGCCTTCACGCGCATTCTCTGCATGATCTACTTTGGTGAGAAAGCGTGGCGTCCAACGTGGGAGTTTGAGGGGAAAACCTTTGTCGCCGCGGTGCGATATGGGATTTATCAGCTGGGATCGCAAACCATCAACCAGCTGCGTACCCAAGCGGATGCGCTGATTGTCGGCAAGGTGATGGGCGCGGAGATGCTGGGCATTTACTCGCTGGCGAAAGAGCTGATTCTGCAACCGCTGAAGCTGGTATCGCCGGTGATTAACCGCCTGGCACTCCCGCGTTTCGCCGAGAAGCAGCACGATCCCGAGCAGCTGAAAAAACTGTTCCTGAAGGGCACCTTCGTCATCATGCTGTTCAGCAGCGCGATGTATCTGGCGATTGGCATCATGTCGCCGGTGATTGTGCGCGTGCTGTACGGACCGGCGCATGAGCAGGTCTATCACCTGATCCCGCTGATGCTGCTATTTGGCATGCTGCGTCCGATGGGCGGTTTGACCGGCGCCATTTCGCAGGCGAATGGACGTACCAACGTTGAGTTCTACTGGAACATCGTTGCCAGCCTGGTGGTGCTTGCGGTATTGGCAACCACCTATATCTGGCCGAACGTGTTGTACGTGGCGTTGACGCTGTCTATTTCACAGGTGCTGATTTCAGCCTTCGCGCATCCGTTCTTCATCAAACCGGTAATCGGCATTCGCTTTATGCCGTATGCGCGGCAATGGGTTTCGGTGTCGGTGGTGTTTGTCGGCCTGATGATGCTGGTAAACCACTTCAACCTGTTTGTGATGCCGGAATGGTTTACGGGCTGGTTGTAGAGGCGTTATCGCCAATCACACGATAAAAAAGCGGAGTGGGGAAGTCATCCCACTCTGCACCTTCGCTAGCGGCGCGACACTTCGCGCAACTGTAAAATGAGCACTTCGCTGCTCGCTCTCATCCTAAGGCCGGTTCTGAAAATAGCTGGTCTTATCGTCGCGAATTTCTTCGTCCTCCTTCCGCGTTATTTCAGCACTTTAGCGCCTAAATTTGGGCGTAAGAAAACGCCGTTGTCGATGGGGAAAAAGATGATTTTTGATGGTGTGACAGAGAGTTAGTGCCGGTTTTTCAGATAAAGATTATACTTGCTCGACCGGCCGATCCTGCATAATCGACCCCACGTATTCACTTCATGAAATGGAATAAATATGACCAAGCTTAAAGCAGTAATCCCAGTTGCGGGTCTCGGTATGCATATGCTCCCTGCGACGAAAGCAATTCCGAAAGAGATGCTGCCAATCGTCGATAAACCAATGATTCAATACATTGTTGACGAATGCGTCGCGGCGGGCATCAAGGAAATTGTGCTGGTCACCCATGCTTCCAAAAATGCAGTGGAAAACCACTTCGATACCACTTACGAGCTGGAAGCGCTGCTTGAAGCACGCGTTAAGCGCCAGCTGCTGAGCGAAGTGCAGTCAATTTGTCCGCCGGGCGTGACCATTATGAACGTGCGTCAGGCGAATCCGCTGGGCCTCGGCCACTCGGTATTGTGCGCACGTCCGATGATTGGCGATAATCCTTTTGTTGTGGTGCTGCCAGACGTGCTGCTGGACGATTCCACTGCCGATCACCTGCGTTACAATCTCGCCTCCATGGTGGCGCGTTTCGAAGAAACCGGCCGCAGCCAGGTGTTGGCGAAACACCTGCCGGGCGAAGATCTTACCGAGTACGGCGTGCTGACCACTGAAGAGCCGATCAATAACCCTGGCGACATCAGCACCATCACCTCTTTCGTTGAGAAACCAGAAGCAGGGCAGCTGGATTCCGATTTAACTGCGGTCGGCCGTTATGTGCTGTCTGCGGACATTTGGGAAGAGCTGGAGCGTACTGAACCTGGCGCGTGGGGCCGTATCCAGCTGACGGATGCCATTGCATCACTCAGCCAGAAAAAGCCGGTGGATGTGCAACTGTTGACCGGCACCAGCTTCGACTGCGGCCGTAAACTGGGTTACATGCAGGCGTTCGTTTCCTACGGCTTGCGTAACAACGCTCAAGGCCGCGACTTCCGCGAATCGATTCAGAAAATCCTGGCGAAATAAGCTCGCTCATTGTCTGCCGCGCCGCGCGCGCGGCTTAAAGGAGTACACATGGCTATTTTGGTAACGGGCGGAGCAGGCTATATCGGCTCCCACACGGTGCTGGCGCTGTTAGAGCGCGGTGACGACGTTGTGGTCCTGGATAACCTTTGCAATGCCTCACGCGAAGCGGTCAATCGCGTTGAGAAGCTTGCTGGCAAGAAAGCGGTGTTCGTGGAAGGCGACATCCGCGATCGCGCCTGCTTGCGGGATCTGTTCGCCACCAACGACATCAGCGCCGTGATTCACTTCGCCGCGCTGAAAGCCGTGGGCGAATCGACGCGCATGCCGCTCGAGTACTACGAGAATAACGTGGCGGGCACCGTGGTGCTGCTGGAAGAGATGCGCGCTGCGGGCGTGTGGAATTTCATTTTCAGCTCCTCAGCGACCGTTTACGGCGCCGATGCGCCGGTGCCGTATGTGGAAACTACGCCGATTGGCGGAACGACCAGCCCGTACGGCACCTCGAAGCTGATGATCGAACTGGTGATGCGCGACTTCGCCAAAGCCGATCCGAATTTCAAAGCCATCGCGTTGCGCTACTTCAACCCAGTTGGCGCCCATGAATCTGGCGAAATCGGCGAAGACCCAACCGGTATTCCTAACAACCTGCTGCCATACATTGCGCAGGTGGCGATTGGTCGCCTGGAGAAGCTGGGCGTATTCGGTGATGATTACGACACACCAGACGGCACCGCCCAGCGCGATTACATCCACGTCGTTGATTTGGCGGAAGGGCACTTGAAGGCGCTGGATCATCTGGCGAACGTAGAAGGCT
Source organism: uncultured Pantoea sp. (assembly GCA_966185695.1). GTDB lineage: Bacteria > Pseudomonadota > Gammaproteobacteria > Enterobacterales > Enterobacteriaceae > Pantoea. The sequence goes on from CBIFUL010000027.1 coordinate 46,708, forward strand.
ATAAGGCCTATAACCTTGGCGGCGGGGTAGGTTTCTCCGTGCTGGAGATGATCAAGGCGTTTGAGAAAGCCTCTGGCAAGCCGATTCCATTCGAATTCAAACCTCGTCGCGACGGCGATTTGCCTGCGTTCTGGGCGGATGCCTCACTTGCGAACAACGAGCTGGACTGGCGCGTGACGCGCGGCATTGATGCGATGATGCGCGATACCTGGAACTGGCAGTCGAAGAATCCGAACGGGTTTGAGTGAGTGCTCATTTAGGTAGGATGATTGAAAGCATTGCGTTCAACTAAGTGATTAGTACAAATAGAGGGCTTCTGGAAACAGAGGCCTTTTTTTATTTAAAAATTACGTTAAACTTAATAAGAACATCTTTTGATAAAAGACATTCAATCCAAAGAAGTAGGAAGCGTGTTTCTTAGCTGTGTGATTGAAATATGCACGTTGTGAGTAATATTTATACGATTGAGTGTTTGCTAAGGATAACCAAATGATGTTGCTGTTTAAGTTGAACCTCAGTGTCAACTAACATCATGTCGGGATGAGCACCGTTAAGGGTATGAAACCTGAAGAATAGCAGTGATAAGTGTGTGGATGCGCTTAACAATTTACGATTTTGTGCCTGTGGTTGCCGTAAGCCAGGGGCGGTAGCGTTGTAATTTCATACATATCTTATCTTGTTATCCTTTCAATTTAATCGCATTATTTTTTAGATTAAAATCAGTTGTGCGATTTGAAAAACGGATTGCATTATACAAATTTATTTTAAATTTAATTGATCATAATTATTAGGCCATAGACAGTGAATAAAAGAATTTTTAACATCTCATTGCGCGGTCTAACATTAATAAGTCGATTTTTCTTTATTTTCTTTTTAGCTAAATATCTGGAGCCTGCAGTTCTTGGTGCATACGGAATATTTACAGCTACCGTTGGCTACGCATTATATTTTGTTGGTTTGGATTTTTATGTGTTTACAACGCGTGAAATTCTCAAAAGTAGCAAAGAGAAGTGGGGCGGTTTTCTAAAGGATCAGGCAATACTATCTTCTTGGCTATATTTAGTCCTTATATTCGCCCTTCTTTTTTTAGTTTTTACTCAAAATATCACCATTGAACAATCAGTTTGGTTCTTCTTTATATTGATTTTTGAGCATTTAAATCAAGAAATATCACGACTTTTAGTTGCCTTACATCGCCAAACAGTAGCAAGTGTACTTCTTTTTATCAGGCAAGGGATTTGGGCAATAGCTATTGTTATCATTATGATGCTCTATCCTTCGGCAAGGAATTTAGACAATGTTTTCATCCTATGGCTTATTTCAGGCATTACTGCTTTTATTATAGGCAACGTGTGCTTACGAAATATTGGGATGGGAGGATGGCGCAGTAAAACAAACTATGGATGGATTAAATCCGGCATAAAAGTTAGTGGATTATTTCTAATAGCAACGCTGGCTTTAAGAGGAATACAAACCGTTGATCGGTATTGGATTCAATATTTAAACGGATTAGATGTTGTTGGTGCTTATGTGCTTTTTATTGGCATGGCAAGCACCTTGATGACATTCCTCGATGCAGGTGTTTTTTCATTTAGCTACCCCACACTAATTAGTTTACATAATAAGGGTGAAAAAAAAGAATACAATAAAACATTATACAAAATGATAATAATGACCATCGGTTTTACATTTGCATTTATTATTGCAAGCATATTAATCATGCCATACTTGCTTGCTTGGACGGGCAAGGTTATTTATTTTCAGTATTTAAATGTTTTTTATTGGTTGATTGTAGCAACTCTATTCAATGCATTCGGAATGATTTCGCATTATGCGTTGTATGCACAAGGTAAAGATAAACCAATTATATATAGTCATTTATCATCAATCCTTATTTTTATTGTAATAACATATCTTTTATCTAAATGGACGACTGTTCTGGCTGTACCTATCGGCCTTACGGCGTCATTCTTGTATATCTTAGTTTTCAAAACCTCTGCCTTGTGGCTGATATTGAAAACTAGACAATAATCGTCATTTTATTGAAGACAGTCGTGAGCTTATGAAAATCCCATAAGCCGATGAAAATTCACATTAGGACACATTAGGTTTAATATGATCAGATACGGTCAACAAGATATCACTCAATCTGATATAGATGCAGTCGTCGAAGTTTTGAAGTCAGTCAATCTTACCCAAGGTCCAGCGATAACGCGTTTTGAAGAAGCCGTAGCCACACACTGTAATATTAAACATGCAGTTGCTGTAAATAGTGCTACGTCTGCGTTGCATATTGCATGTATGGCTTTAGGTTTGGGTGAAGGAGACTACTTGTGGACGACACCAAATACCTTTGTTGCCTCAGCTAACTGTGCTCTATATTGTGGTGCCAAAGTAGATTTTGTTGATATTGATGCCAAGACATATAACTTGTGCCCTAATGCATTAGAAAAAAAATTAGTTATAGCAGAGAAAGAAAATCGCTTACCTAAAATTGTTGTCCCAGTTCACTTATGTGGACAGCCTTGTGATATGGAAGCTATACATAAATTATCAAAAAAATACGGTTTTTCTATAATTGAAGATGCATCACATGCGATTGGTGGAAAATATAAGAATCAACCTATCGGAAATTGCGAATATAGTGATATTACGGTGTTCAGTTTCCACCCAGTAAAAATAATCACAACCGCTGAAGGCGGAATGGCTGTAACCAATAACGATAATTTGGCTACACAAATGGCATTATTCAGAAGTCATGGCATCACTCGTGAACCTGAATTAATGACTAAAGAGATGGATGGACCTTGGTATTACCAACAAGTTTCGCTCGGATATAACTATAGAATGACGGATATTCAGGCTGCGTTAGGTTCAAGTCAAATAACCCGTCTTGACGAGTATGTTGCTAAACGTCATGATATTGCGGAGCGCTATAATAAACTTTTAGCAGATCTTCCTATTACATTACCGTGGCAACACCCTGATAGCTATTCTGGGCTGCATCTCTATGTGATTCGCTTACAACTTGATAAGATCAATCAATCGCATTTGGATGTTTTCAAGTATTTACGCAGCAAAGATATTATTGTTAACCTCCACTATATTCCCGTTCATACTCAGCCTTATTATGAAAATATGGGCTTCAAGCAAGGTGATTATCCTGAAGCAGAAAAATATTACCAGGAAGCCATAAGTATTCCGATGTTCCCAACATTAACAAATGCTGAGCAAGATGAAGTCGTTAACCTCATTAAAGAAGCACTTCAATCATGAATATAGCAATTATCCCTGCAAGAGGCGGCAGTAAGAGAATACCAAGAAAAAATATTCTTGAATTCGCAGGAATGCCAATGATTGCACATTCAATTCTTGCGGCAAAAAAAACGGGGATATTTGATAAGGTTGTTGTATCTACCGACGATGCAGAGATTGCAGATGTTGCTAAACATTATGGCGCTGAAATCCCTTTTATAAGACCAGAATCACTTTCTGACGACATTACAGGAACAGTTCCTGTTATAGCGCATGCTGTCGATGCTTTAATGAAAAGCTCTTTTGCTATTAAGAATGTGTGCTGTATTTATGCGACAGCGCCTTTTATCCAGCCTGAAGACTTAATTGATGGCTTGAAAATATTGAAAAGTACTAATGCTGACTACGCATTCTCTGTTACTGATTATGCTTTTCCAATTCAAAGAGCACTTAAAATCAGTCAACAAAAAACGGTTGAAATGTTCTTTCCAGAACATTACAGAACGCGCTCACAAGATCTTGAAGAAACATTTCATGATGCAGGTCAGTTTTATTGGGGGACTTCAGAAGCATGGATAAAGCAAATGCCAATTTTCAATAGTTTTTCGGTTCCCGTATTTCTACCGCGAACTCGTGTACAGGATATCGATACCCAAGTCGATTGGGATAGAGCAGAACAGCTATACTTTTTGCTAAACAGGTGACATATGTCTCTACCACGAGTGGCAATTATAAGAGCAGATGCATCACTAGATATTGGTACAGGGCATGTTATGCGTTGTCTGACTCTAGCGGACGAATTGCAAACTCGCGATATAGCTAGCTATTTTATAACTCGCCCACATCGTGGAAACATCATTGATGTCATTAAACAGAGAGGGCATCAATGCATTGTGTTATCTAATATTGTATCTAGCGCCTCTGATTTGCTCAAGGGATATGAAAAATGGTTAGGATGTACACCGGAGCAAGACGCAAAAGAGGTTATTAATTGTATCAAACATTTAAATGCAGATATTTGTATTGTTGATCATTATGCATTGGATGTGAGATGGGAAAATCTGCTCCGAAAGAAAATAAAAAAAGTATGTGTTATCGATGACTTGGCAAACCGGAATCATAATTGCGATTTGTTAATTGACCAGAATGTAGGTCGTGTTGCTACAGATTATTCTCCACTGGTACCTAGTGAATGTGAACTACTTCTCGGGCCAGAATTTTCATTGCTCAGAAATGAATTCAATTTATTTAGATATGATAGTTTATTGAATAAAAGCCGTAGCAAAATGCGTTCAATTATTATTTCCATGGGTGGGATTGATCAAGCTAACGCCACAGCTAAAGTTTTACACAGTCTTAAAAAATGTAAAATACCGAATAACTGTGAAATTACGATCATTATGGGTGGCAAATCTCCGTGGTTGGCAGAGGTTGAGAAACTTTCACTTGAAATCCCATGGAAATCAAGAATTATAATCGACACGTCTGAGATGGCCAAATTACTTTCTCAACATGATTTAGCTATTGGTGCAGCAGGGTCGTCCGCTTGGGAAAGATGTGCGTTAGGTATTCCAACTATTATGGTAGTTGTTGCTGAAAACCAGAATGTGATTGCTGAAAATCTCCATCAACGCGGTGCTGCAATAGTTTTATGGTCAATAGATGCCATCCAGTCTGAGTTAATAAATCAATTTGATTATATTAATGAACATCCAGCGCTGTTAGATGAGATGTCTTCGCGCTGTGCTTTGCTGACGGACGGCAGCGGGATTAAAAAAGTAGTAGCGATTGTGGAGAAACTATTATGATTGATAAAAGCTCTCTGCTATCTAATTCAATAAAACCACTTAGTGTTAATGAGTTGGATGTTGTTCTTAGCTGGCGAAATAGCGATTCCGTTCGAAAATTTATGTTTAATACTCAAAAAATCAACAAAGAAGAACATATTAAATGGTTTGAAAGATCTAAAAATGATCTTAGTAGACACCTATTAGTCTTTGAATTAGAAAGCAAGGTAAAAGGTTTCGCACAATTTTCAGTAACCAAAGGTGGAATTGCCGAATGGGGATTTTATGTCGACCCTGAAGCGGAACGTGGTACTGGGACATTACTAGCCGTAAATGTTTTACAATATGCTTTTACTAAACTGAACCTCCATAAGGTTTGTGCCAGAGTCATATTATTTAATGATCGCTCTTTAGCGTTACATAAAAAAATGAACTTTATTGCAGAAGGGCATCTTCGTGATGATTTTTTTGATGGAGAAAACTATCATGATGTCATCTGTTTTGGTTTGTTAAAGAGTGATTGGTTAATTAAAGGTTAATCTAATGAATAATGATCAATTTATTACCATTTCCGGGCGTCGCATTGGCTTAAACTATTCTCCGTATGTAATTGCAGAGCTTTCGGCTAACCATAATGGTCGAATTGAAAATGCAATAAAACTTATTGAAGAAGCAAAAAAAGCAGGTGCTGATGCCCTTAAATTACAAACGTACACTGCTGATACCATTACTTTAAACTCTGATAAAGAGGACTTTCAGATTAAAGGTGGCTTGTGGGATGGCACAACGCTTTTTAAGCTGTATCAACAAGCAGCTATGCCTTGGGAATGGCATAAAACGCTTTTTGAGCATGCACGCAATTTAGGAATTACCATATTCAGCTCTCCTTTTGATAGAACAGCTGTAGATTTGTTAGAAGATTTAAATGCTCCTGCTTATAAAATTGCATCATTTGAAGCTATTGACTTACCTTTAATACAATACGTAGCTAAAACGGGTAAGCCAATGATCATTTCAACCGGGATGGCTGATGCAGAAGAAATTAAAGAAGCCATTGACGCAGCTAAATCAGCCGGTTGTAAAGAATTAGCTATCCTACATTGTGTTAGTGGCTACCCCGCACCAGCGGAAGATTATAATTTACGTACAATCCCCGATATGATTGAACGGCATGGCTTAGTCACGGGTTTATCTGACCACACGCTTGATAATACAACTGCTATAACCAGCATTGCTTTAGGTGCATCTATAATTGAAAAGCATTTTACGCTTGATCGCTCAGGTGGTGGTCCAGATGATAGTTTCTCACTCGAACCTGAAGAGATGAAACAATTGTGCAGTGGAGCTAAAACTGCGTGGTCTGCTTTAGGATCCATTAATTATGGTCGAAAATCTAGTGAAAACGGTAACGTCCAATTTCGCCGCTCATTGTATTTTGTTAAATCTCTCTCTAAAGGGGATTTAATAACTGAAGATTCAATCCGCAGTGTTAGACCTGGTTTCGGTCTACCCCCTAAATATCATGATGTTATTATCGGTAAGCCAGTTAAGCATAATATTGAAATAAATACTCCCGTAAAAAAAGAATCTATTGTTGGATTTGAAATGTAATGAATGTATTAATTTTATCCAATGGCGCACCCAATTATCATCACTTTTTTAATCAACTTGGCGTACTATTAAAAAATGATGGTGCAAAGATATGTATTGCCGTAGATAGTGAATTATCAAGGGATGCTAATGATTTAGATTTTTTGGGATTCCAAGTTTACGAGTTCTCTTCTTATTTTAGGCAGCATGAAATTCGGCATGATTTATTAGAACGCTATAATAAATACAATCTTAATGCGATGCTTTTATCTGATTTCGAGCGTGCTGAAGTATATGGTATTTGGGGTGATAAAAAGGCAGACTATTTAACAAGGTTGTTGAGTGCGTTGATTTGTTTTTACGAGGATATTTTTGATAGTAATAATATAGATTATGTCCTTTATGAAAATGTTTCTAACACCTTTTCTCATGTTGCTTGGGCTGTTGCTACAGAACACGGGAAACAATATCTTGGAATTGGTGGATCACGCATTCCTGGGCGATTTTCTATTTCATCAAACCCGTTAGAAGATTCAAGACAAAATATGTTTTTTAATCTTATAGACAATGGTGATTTGGATGTGCCAGAAGAAGTTATGAAATGGTCAGAATCTTACATTGAAAACATTGATAATGTCGTACCTGACTATATGAAAATCAATGGCCTGGATAAAATAGAAATAACCAAGCGCTATTTCAATAAAGATAAGTTTTCTGTTGTTAAACGGGTTTTAAAGCATGCACGTGATGATGCATACCATAGTTTTCAGTCTGGAAATCCATTGCTAACATATTTCAATCTCTTTAAAAGAAATGTGTATAGAAAATTAAAAACCAAAAGATTGACTCATTACTATGATGCTGCGAATCCTGATATTGACAACTTTCTCCTTTATCCAATGCATTTTCATCCTGAATCTTCAACATCAATCTTGTCAGGAACGTATTTGAATGAATATGAAGTTATCCGAAATATTGCATTCAACCTTCCGCAAGGGATGATATTATATGTGAAAGATCATATCAGTGCATGGGGTTATCCATCACTAGATTTCTATACAAAATTAAAATCTCTTCCTAATGTTAGAGTATTGGCACCGACTGAAAACACTAAGGCACTAATTAAAAAATCTTCAGCTATTATAACCCTTACCAGCACTGTTGGTTACGAAGCTCTTCTTCTGGGTAAGAAAGTTTTCCTTTTTGGTCGGGTTTTTTATGAAAATCACAAAGACGTAGTTAAGATAACTTCACCGGCTAATTTATTTGATATTTTGCAAAGTAATCTTGACGAAGTTAAATTTGATAAGACTTATGCTATCAAATTTGTTGCTTCTTGTTACTTAGCAACTTATCCAGGCATAATGAATTTGATGTTGACAGATGAGGCTGCAGCAAAAAAAGCAGAAGATATTTACTATACGGTGTTAAAAGAAATAATCTTCTCAAAAATCAATGCAAATGAAAATACTACGCTATGGCTATAAAACCAGTAGACTTGTTTATTACTTTCTTAATGCCGGTGATGCTCTTTATAACCGGTTATGCTGAGTACTTAGGGTACATCGCTAACGCAGAATATTTAGAATACGGAGTTGTTATCACCTATGTTGTTGGCATAGTTTTATATTTATATAAAACGAGTCCCTCGTTTTTATTTACTAGCGGTATGACTTTTTACTATTACATCGGTATGTGTGTGAGTTTGCTTTTCGTCAACAGCGGAACACTCATGATTGAAATCGATGAATATGGAACGGCTAATGGGGCAACCCTTTTCATGTTGGCTATCTTTTCCTATTCCGTAGGTATATCTAAACTATCCTTCAGCTTTGCAGCTAATAAGTATTCTGTATTAAAAATACCGCGTATTCCAGCCAAAGTAGTTAGCATGGCACTTTGCATGGTATTATCACTGATATTGATTCTTGGTTTGTTCATTTTAATCGTATATTCAGGTCCGGTGCTTTTGGGTATGAACCGCGTGGCTTTTTGGGAATCAATACAAGCGACGGGATTGTCTTTTTACCCCACATTAGTAATTCAGACATTCTACTTT
>CBIFUL010000028.1:0-54131 GCA_966185695.1 uncultured Pantoea sp.
GCCTAACCCGGCACCACGTTGGCGCCCACCCGCATCTATTTCATCGATGAAGATGATGCAAGGTGCCGCTTTCTTGGCCTGTTCGAACATGTCGCGCACACGTGATGCGCCGACACCCACAAACATTTCCACGAAGTCAGAACCTGAGATGGTGAAGAACGGTACTTTTGCTTCGCCAGCAATGGCTTTAGCCAGCAAGGTCTTACCGGTTCCCGGAGGACCTACCATCAAGACGCCTTTCGGAATCTTACCGCCCAGTTTCTGGAAACGGCTTGGCTCACGCAGGTACTCAACCAATTCACCCACTTCTTCCTTCGCCTCATCACAACCGGCGACATCAGCAAATGTGGTTTTGATCTGATCTTCAGTCAACATGCGGGCTTTACTTTTGCCGAAGGACATCGCGCCCTTGCCGCCGCCGCCCTGCATCTGCCGCATAAAGAAGATCCAGACACCAATCAGTAACAGCATTGGGAACCATGAGATAAAGATCGAAGCCAACAGGCTCGGCTCTTCCGGTGGTTCACCGACTACTTTCACATTTTTAGTCAACAGGTTATCGAGTAACTTGGGATCGTTGACGGGAATGTAGGTCGTGTAGCGATTACTATCTTTTTTGGTTACGTTAATTTCACGCCCGTTAATACGTGCCTCGCGGACCTGATCCTGGTTCACTTCCGACAGGAAGGTTGAATAATCAACCCTACGGCCATTCGACTCGCTGGGCCCAAAGCTCTGGAATACTGACATCAGCACGACCGCGATGACTAACCAGAGAATCAGGTTTTTCGCCATGTCACTCAAGGGATTAACCTCATATTACAACGATGTTAACAGACAGCGTAGGGTACTATAGTTCCTTGGTGCCTGGAATCGCAGCGCGGATGATTTTACTTGTTTACCCTGAAACTCAGAATTTGACATCAGATTAAACGCATTGGTCGTCGAGCTGTGAACCTGGCAATTCGGACTATATTTTGCGTCCCGTCGCCACAATGTACACTTCGCGCGAACGTAATCGCGAAGCATCCGGCTTACGAATTTTCACTTTCGTAAACAGGGAGCGAATTTCCCGCAGGTATTCATCGAAGCCATCTCCCTGAAACACTTTCACTACAAAACTGCCGCCTGGTGCCAAAATGTCACGGCACATCTCCAGCGCCAATTCAACTAAATACATCGAACGTGGGATATCAACCGCAGGCGTACCGCTCATATTCGGTGCCATGTCGGACATCACAACCTGCACCTTTTGATCGCCGACACGTTCCAATAGAGCATTCAGCACCGCTTCGTCACGAAAATCGCCTTGTAAAAAATCGACGCCAACAATTGGGTCCATCGGCAACAAATCGCAGGCAATAATACGGCCACTTGAACCAATCAGTTGTACCACATATTGTGACCAACCGCCGGGCGCGGCGCCCAGATCTACCACGGTCATGCCGGGTTTGAAGATCTTGTCACCCTGCTGAATTTCTTCAAGTTTAAACCAGGCGCGCGAACGCAACCCTTTTTTCTGTGCTTGCAGCACATATTTATCGCTAAAGTGTTCCTGAAGCCAGCGACTGGAACTGGCCGAACGCTTTTTACCCGTCATAATTTTTCCAAATAAATCGTCATCGTAGCGATAAATCAGTACGCAATGGGTTGCGTTGATTTGGCGATATACCCGAGATGGCGGTAGAATGAACCGTTTTCAATCCCTGAGTAAGTAAAAAATACGATGAATCTGAGTACCAAACAAAAACAGCACCTGAAAGGCCTTGCCCATCCACTTAAGCCGGTTGTTATGCTGGGCGGAAATGGCTTGACCGAAGGCGTGCTCGCCGAGATCGAACTGGCGCTCGAGCATCACGAATTAATCAAGGTAAAAATTGCCTCGGAAGATCGTGAAACCAAGCTGCTGATCGTTGACGCTATCACCCGTGAAACTAAGGCGGCCAACGTACAAGTCATCGGCAACACGCTGGTGCTGTATCGCCCTGCAAAAGAGCGCAAAATTACTCTGCCACGTTAACTTAGCTGTTAAAGGCTGCGACGGGCAGAGAAAGTGCCATGCTCCTGCATGGGATAAAAGGCCGCAATGCGGCCTTTTTCCTTTCTTTACAATATGCAGCCGAGTATTTCAAAGCGTAGCAATATCTTAAAGGTATTCCACCTTCAGAACTTCATATTCCACGTCGCCGCCCGGCGTTTTCACGATGGCAACATCGTCGGCAGATTTTCCTACCAAACCGCGCGCCATTGGCGAATTCACTGAAATCAGATTCTGTTTGAAGTCAGCTTCATCGTCGCCAACGATGCGATATGTAAACTCTTCGTCCGTGTCCACGTTCAAAATGGTCACAGTTGCACCAAAAATAACGCGGCCCGTTTTTGGCATGGTAGTGATATCAATCACCTGCGCGTTAGAGAGTTTGGCTTCAATCTCCTGAATGCGCCCCTCGCAGAAACCTTGTTCTTCGCGAGCCGCGTGGTATTCGGCGTTCTCTTTCAAATCGCCGTGCTCACGGGCGTCGGCGATGGAGGCGATAATGCGCGGGCGCTTAACGGTTTTCAGCTCGTTCAGCTCTTCGCGCAGTTTCTCAGCGCCTTTCAACGTCATCGGAATCTGATTCATTTTGGCTCCTCGTCATCTATCCTGGTTAACGGCGTCATCCTGACCGGTGACAGCAGAAAACAGCTTCTGCGGCGCGTTACCTCTTTTCACAAGCAAAAGAAACCTGACCGGAAAGCTTTCCGGGTCAGGTTCGGTTTTGCATTTTGATACGTATTTTACCCCAGAGTTCCCTGTGGGTCATCGTTTACTTTGCACCGTCCGGGGACGTAGTATTGACGCCCTCACCTGCCAGTTAACGCGAGATTATGCGATTTTCACGACTTGTTACCGGAATAACCTGTGCGTTTATGCTGCAGGCTCAAGCAGCTCCCGTTGATGAATACATGCAGTATTTGCCAGACGGCGCGAACCTGGCGCTGATGGTACAAAAAATAGGCGCATCAACCCCCATTATTGATTATCACGGCAAACAAATGGCTTTGCCGGCCAGCACCATGAAAGTGATCACCGCGCTGGCGGCGCTGCTGGAGTTAGGGCCAGACTTCCGCTTCCAGACAGCGTTAGAAACCAAAGGTGCGATCAATGATGGCACATTAAACGGCGATCTGGTGGCGCGATTCGGCGGCGATCCAACGTTGAGCCGTCAAGATCTGCGCAACATGGTTGCCGCACTGAAAAAGCAGGGCATCACGCACATTAAAGGCAACCTGGTGATCGACACCTCGGTTTTTGCCAGCCACGACATGGCGCCGGGTTGGCCGTGGAACGATCTGACGCAATGTTTCAGTGCGCCGCCGGGTGCCGCCATTGTCGATAAAAACTGTTTCTCTGTCTCGCTGTACAGCGCCAATACGCCGGGCGAAAACGCTTTTGTGCGCATCGCGTCCTATTATCCGGCGCACATGTTCAGCCAGGTGCGCACCATTGGTCGCAACAGCGGTGACGGACAATATTGCGAATTAGATGTGGTACCGGGCGAACTCAATCGCTACACGCTAACCGGCTGCATGCGTCAGCGTGCCGAACCGCTGCCGCTGGCTTTTGCGGTGCAGGATGGCGCAGCGTGGGCGGGAGAAATCCTGAAAGCGGAACTGCGCGCCGCCGATATCGATTACAGCGGCCATTTAGTGCGCCAATCGCAAGTGACGTCCCCCGGCACGGTGCTCGCTTCCACTCAATCTGCGCCGCTTAGCTCGCTGCTGCGTACCATGTTGAAGAAATCGGACAACATGATCGCGGATACCGTGTTCCGCACCATTGGCCATCATTACTTCAACGTGCCGGGCACCTTCCGCGCCGGTTCAGACGCGGTGCGGCGTATTCTGCGCGAAAAAGCCGGCGTGGATCTCGGCAACAGCATTCAGGTTGATGGTTCTGGCCTGTCGCGCCACGACTTGATCGCGCCTGATACCATGATGCAAGTGCTGCAATACATTGCGAAAAACGACGCCACGCTGAACTACATTGCGATGTTGCCGTTGGCCGGTTATGACGGGACCTTACAATATCGTGGTGGTCTACATGAAGCCGGGCTGGATGGCAAAGTATCGGCGAAAACCGGCTCGCTGCAAGGCGTCTATAATTTGGCTGGATTTATCACCACCTCCAGCGGCGCGCGCGTTGCCTTCGTGCAGTTCCTTTCCGGTTATGCCGTTCCGCCGGAAAATCAGAAGTCGCGCCGTATTCCGCTGGTACGTTTTGAGAGCCGCCTCTACACGGATATCAACAAAAACAACTGATGAAATTGCTGATTGTTGAAGATGATGCACTGTTGCAGTCGGGCTTAGCGCAAGCACTCAGCGCGCAGGGTTACGCCATCGACTGCGCCAGCAATGCCGCCCAGAGCAATTCGTTATTGCAGAGTGCGCAGTACAGCTTGATCGTACTGGATCTGGGATTACCGGATCGCGATGGCGCATCGCTGCTGCGTCAATGGCGCCGCGACGGTATCGCCGTGCCGGTGTTGATCCTCACCGCGCGTGACGCATTAGACGATCGCGTTGATGGTTTAGACGCCGGCGCGGACGATTACTTAGTTAAACCCTTCGCGCTGGTTGAGCTGCAAGCGCGCGTGCGGGCGCTGATCCGCCGCTATCAAGGTCACAGCGATAACCTGCTGCAACAGGGCGATCTCACGGTTAATCTCACTTCGCAGCAGGTGTTACTGGAAAATCTTTCGCTGGAGATCACGCCAAAAGAGTTTGCGCTGCTTACGCGGCTGTTAATGCGCGTGGGGCAGAATGTTCATCGTGAAACGCTGCAACAAGATCTCTACAGCTGGAATGACGATCCCGGTTCGAACACCTTAGAAGTGCACATCCACAATTTGCGCCGTAAGCTGGGGAAAGATCGCATCAAAACCGTGCGCGGCGTCGGCTACCGTTTGGAAACTCGTGAATGAACAGCATGCGTCAGCGCTTACTGATTATGCTGGCGCTGATTCTTCTCACCTGTCAGGTGATGAGCGCCGTGTGGCTATGGCATGAAAGTCGCGAACAAATCAGTTTTTTAGTCAACGAAACCCTCTCTGCCCAGGCGCGTAACGCGCGCGTCGAAAATGAAATCCGCGAAGCTATCGCCTCGCTGCTGCTGCCTTCGCTAGTGATGATCTGTCTGACACTGCTACTGTCGTTCTGGGCGATAAACTGGATTATCCGCCCGCTGCGTTCGCTACAGGATAGTCTCGCGCATCGCTCTGCCGACAACCTCACACCGCTGCCGATTTTTGCCGAAATGGATGAAATCGTCGCGGTCACCTCATCGATCAACCAGCTCTTTTCGCGACTCGATCACACGCTACAACAGGAACGCTTATTTACCGCCGATGCCGCGCACGAGCTGCGTACCCCGCTGGCGGGATTGCGCCTGCACTTAGAGTTGCTGTCCCCGCAGCAGGTGCCGCAACGCGCCATGCTGATTGAGCGCATCGATCAGCTGATGCATACCGTGGAACAACTGTTGATGCTGTCGCGCGCCGGACAAGCCTTAGCGGGCGGTCACTATCAGCAGTTGCACTGGCAACAAGACATCATGCAGCCGCTGGAGCCGGAAATGGCCGAACAATTCGCCCAGCGCCAGCAAAGGCTCACGTGGCCGCTCGGCAACGACGTGCCGCAGCAAGGCGAAGCCGTACTGCTGCGCCTGATGTTGCGTAATCTGCTGGAAAACGCCTCACGCTACAGCCCGGAAGGCAGCGAGGTAGTAGTGAAAATGCAGCAAGACGATCAGCACGCGATTATCGAAGTGTGGGATCAGGGGCCAGGCATTGAAGCCGAAGCCGCAGAAGAGTTAACCCAGGCGTTTCGGCGGCGCGACCAGCGCTACGGCGGCAGTGGGTTGGGGTTGAATATCGTGCTGCGCATCGTGCAGATGCATCGCGGCAAGCTGGAGCTGGTGAACCGTCAAGACGGCAGCGGACTGATTGCCCGCTGCCGTTTACCGCGGCAACTGAACGGCTGAACGTGCTTAGAAGTGCGTGTTCAAACTCATAAAGTAAGTACGGCCTGATTCGTTATAGGTATTCGCACCCGCACCGTACAAATACGAGTTGGTTCTGTCGTTACCGGTGGTTTGCGCATTGCCTTCGCGATAGTGACGCTTATCGAACAGATTATCGATACCCGCCGTCACGCTCACATACTTGTTCACCTCGTAAGTCGCGCTCATACCAAGAATCGAATAAGGGCTGACTTTATCCGTCGCGCTGCCGGTTGAAAGATTGCCTTTGTAATCATACTTCTTCGGCGTTTGCGTGCCGTACCAGGTCAAGGTGGTTTGCAGCGACAGATCCTGCGTTGCCTGCCAGCTCAGCGTGGAGTTCAGCGTGTATTCCGGGATCACCGACAGACGATCGCCGGTTTCTTTGTTTTTACTCTGCAGCATGTAGGTGAAGTTGTTGTTCCACGTCACGCTGTCAGAGAACGGCACGTTTACGGTACCTTCCAGCCCTTCCACCACCGCTTTCGGCACATTTTCCCACCGGTAAATATCGGTGGTGCCGTTAGAGGCTTTGCTCACTGGCGAATAGCCCGCTTCGATCTTGTTGCGATAATCGTTGCGGAACCAGGTCAATCCGGCTTGATAACCTTCATGTTTCCACTCCAGCCCGATCTCTTTGTTGATGCTGTTTTCCGCTTTCAGGTCGCTATTCCCTTGCAGGTAACACGCGCCGGTGCTGGCGGCGCAGCCCTGGCCGTTGCTGTAGAGCAAATAGTTCGGGTTGGTTTGATACAGGCTTGGCGCTTTATAGGCGCGGCCAATGCCCATCTTCAGCGTGAAGTCATCGCCTAAACCTTGCGAGAGATTGAGCGACGGGCTCCAGTTGTTGCCGACAATCGAGTGATGATCGAAGCGCAGGCTGGGCGTCAGCATGGTGCTGTCAGTCAGCTCGATATTGTCTTCGGCAAACAGCGAGAAGATCTCCGCCTGCGAATAGGGGCTGCGGCCGGTGTTCGAGATGCCCGGCACCGAACCGTAGTTTGCTGCTTGCGTGGTCGAAGAGGGATCTTTCATGCTCTGCTGGTTCCATTCGGTGCCCAACGTCGCGGTTTGGTTGACCCACAGTTCGAACGGAATGCTGACTTCGCTGTGCAGCAGCACATCATCCAGCTGAATGGTGTTGAAACCGCTGTCAGAAAAGATGCCTTCGGTACCGCCCGCCAACCCTTCGTTGATACGTGAGTTGCGGGTTTTCTCGTAGCGCGCGTAGGTATTCGTACTGATGCCGTTATCCCATGCGCCGGTCCACTTCAGGGAAATGTTCTGCCGGTACAGGCGGTTTGTTTCATCTCCGTACAGGCTTTTTACCAGCGCGCTGGTATTGGTGTTCTGCGTATCGCCGGCATACAAGTTGCCCTGGCGACTGTAGCCCGCTTGCAGCTCCAGCGTCTGCATCGGCGCAAACGCCCAGCTCAGCAATGCGTTAATGTCTTTGTTCACCGAGCCTTCACGACCCGAAGGGTAGCTGCCTGCGTACGAGCCGCTGCGAGCCGCCGCGTGCCCCTGGTTGATGTCGTAGGCATCGGCCTGCGTTTTGGCTAAACCACCGTATAAACGGAAGTTGAAATCATCGCCCAGCGGCCCTTCGAGGCTGAAATTGGTGCGCTTAGTCGCGCCTTCCGCTTTGTGCTCAGGCACGTTGTAGTAGGTGTTCCATGAACCGTGCCACTGCCGATCGGTCTGCTTTTTGGTGATGATATTCACCACGCCGCCCGCTGCCCCGTTGCCGTAGCGCACCGCGGCCGGGCCGCGAATCACGTCGATGCGTTCGATCATTTCCGGCGGCACCCAGTTAGTATCGCCGCGCGTATCACGCTCGCCGCGCCAGCCAAGGCGCACCGAGTTACGGCTGGTAATCGGCATACCATCCACCATGATCAGCGTGTTTTCCGGGCCCATGCCGCGAATATCGATCTGACGATTGTTGCCGCGCTGGCCGCTGGTGGAGTTGCCGGTCAAATTCACGCCCGGCATGGTGCGAATGATTTCCGATACGTCACGCGCGGGAGGATGCTTTTTGATTTCATCGGCGGTGATGGTGGATACGCCTGGCGCCTGCAGGTTTTGCTGCTGCGCAGTCACCATCAGGGTACCGCCGTTCATGGCTGCGGCGTCTGGGCTGGAAGTTGACGTGCTGCTGGCGGCGTCTGCTGCCGATGCGTTGCTGCTCAGCAACGAGGCGCTGAGTCCTAATTCAAGCAATATAGCGCATGCTAACCGTGAGTAATTCTTCATTATCTGCGTTCCTGGATGACAGCAAGCGGCGGGAAGCGTTGCTGGCGAGCCGGTAAGAAAATCCCTGTCCCTTTCGCGCCCAGTTCCAGACCCTTCAGACCATCCGTTGCGCAACCTCACCAACAGCAAGGTGTCAGGCGGAACGAGCGTGCTCATTTTGAGCGCAGCCACCCTATTGCAAATGAAAATAATTATCAATAGTATTATTCAACAAGCTTATGTAAAGCCCCCCGCGTACTGATGGCAGCCCTATGACCTGGCGAAATGATGTAACCGGCAGTGAAGCCTGGTGGCAGGAGCAACAATCCCAAGGCATTCCCCGTATTGAATTAGCAGACAGTGGCCAATGCCACGTCACCTTCTTCTGGCGCGATCCGCAAGGCGATGAAACGCAGTCGCGCACGCAGCGAGTCTGGATCAACATTACTGGCGTCACCGATCACCACCAGCGCCGTCCGCCGCAATCGCTGATGCGCGTCGCAGGCACCAACGTGTGGTATTGGCAAACTACCTTGCCCGCCAACTGGCGCGGCAGCTACTGCCTGATGCCCGACGAACAGGCCACGGATTTCTCTGGTGATGCTGACATGTCTTCGCTACGCAACTGGTGGCGCGACAAATTCCCCAGTGCGCAAGCCGATGCGCTCAACGCGCTGCGCGGCTGGTCCGGCGGGCGCGGCATGGGCGTTTCGCCGCTGCATCTGCCGCAGGCGCCCGATCAGCACGTCTGGCATGACGTCGATAACCATCGCGCCCCGGAGATTGCGCTCCAGCAACATCAGTGGGATAGCACCATTCTCGGCAACCGCCGTCGCGTCTGGACGCTCACCACCGGCGCAGCGCAGGCTGAACCGCGCCCGCTGGCGATCCTGCTTGATGGCCAGTTCTGGGTGCACAGCATGCCGATTGCCGGGCCGCTGCAACAGCTCACCGCGCAGCAAAAGCTGCCGCCCGCCGTGTATCTGTTTATCGACATCATCGATCGCGAGCATCGCACGCGTGAACTGCCGTGCAACCCGCAGTTTTGGCAAGCGGTGCAGCAAGAGCTGCTGCCGCTTATCGCGCAATCGGTGCCCTATCGCCAGGATGCCAGCAGCACCCTCGTTGCCGGGCAAAGCTTCGGCGGCCTCGCGGCGGTGTTCGCCGCGCTGCATTGGCCGGAGACGTTCGGCAACGCGCTTAGCCTGTCGGGATCGTTCTGGTGGCCAGAGCGCGGCAATCCGCACGGTTGGCTACCGCAGCAGCTCGATCACGGCCTGGCCCCGCCCCAGCCGCTGCGTTTCTGGCTGGAAGCGGGTCAGCGCGAAGGCTTGATTCTGCAAGCCAATCAGCAGTTACAACAAAAACTTAGCGCTGCCGGTTATCAGGTAGATTATCTGCCAGTGGAAGGCGGTCACGACGCGCTCTGTTGGCGCGGCGGCCTGCTCAACGGTTTGCAAGCATTGTGGCATCAACCAGAACAACCCAGTCCGAATCTCTGATGAATAAAACCATGAACGACCAACAAACTCTGCCGCTGGTTGCGGCGCAGCCCGGTATTTGGGTTGCCGATCAGCTCACGCCGCACCCGAACGCTTACGCGGTGGCGCACTTTATTGAATTGCACGGCGAGATAGATGCAGCCCTGTTAGCGCAGGCCATCATCGTGGGCATGCAGGAAGCGGACACGCTGAATATGGCGTATGGCGAGGTAGAAGGCGAAGCCATACAGTGGCGACAACCCAGCACCTTCAGTGCTCCGCCGGTGGTTGATCTGCGGGGTGAGGTTGATGCGCCCGCCACGGCGCGCGCGCTGATGCGTGATGACATGAATGGCGATCTGCGCGTGCTGAGCGGTGCGCCGCTATGGCATCACCGTTTGTTCCGCTTGGGCGACCAGCATTGGTTCTGGTATCAGCGCTATCACCATTTGGTGGTCGACGGTTTCAGCTTCACCGCTTTAACGCGCCGCATTGCGCAGCTTTACAGTGCCGCGCGGCGCCAGCAACCGGCGGAACCCACGCCGTTTACCCCGTTCAGCGAGGTGGTGGAGGAGTATCAGCGCTATCGCGAATCCTCGTCCTTCACGCGCGATCGCCAGTTCTGGCGCGAAAAAGGCGCGGCGCTGCCCTCACCCGCGTCGATCTCGCCGCTGCCGCTCGCCGGGCAAAGCGCCAGCACCGATTTGCTGCGCCACAGCGTAACGCTCGATCGCAGCCAATTCCACCAGCTGGTCGGCCAGCATCCGCAGGTCAGCGCCGCCGATCTCGCCCTGGCGTTAGTCGCCTTGTGGTTGGCACGCCTTAGCGGACAGAACGACTTCGCTGCCGGATTTATCTTTATGCGCCGCATCGGTTCCGCCGCTTTATGCGCCACCGGCCCGGTGATCAACGTGCTGCCAATAGCGGTGCACTACGATCCTACCCAACCGCTCAGCGCGCTGGCTACGCAGCTGGCGGGCGAAGTGAAAAAGATGCGTCGCCATCAGCGTTATGACGCCGAGCAGGTGCAGCGTGACCTCGGCCGCCTGGGCGACGGCGATCCGCTGTACGGACCGGTGATTAACCTGAAGATGTTTGACTACCAGCTCGATTTTGCCGGTGTCGCAGGCATCACGCATCAGCTGGCCTCCGGGCCGGTGCGCGATCTGGAAATCGCCATTTATCTCAGCGAACAGGGCGAACTGACGCTGGAGCTGCTGGCAAATGCCGCGCGCTACAGCGAGCAAACCTTGCAGCGTCACGCCAGCCGCTTCGCGCTGCTGCTCGATCAGCTCGTCGTACAGCCGCAGCGCCCGTGCGGCGAGTGGGATCTGCTCACCCCCGCCGAGCACGCGCAAATCGCCAACATCAACCACACGGCGCATCCCGTTCCCGCCGAAACGCTGGCTTCGCTGCTGGCGCAGCAGGCGCAACGCACGCCGGATGCCCCCGCGCTGGCCGACGCGCAGCACCAGCTGAGCTACGGTGACATGCAGCTGCAGGTGTATGCGCTGGCCGCCGATCTCAGCGCCGCAGGCGTCACGCGCGGCGATATCGTCGCCGTCGCGCTGCCGCGTTCGGTGCAGCTGTCGTTGGCGTTGCAGGCGATCGTCACGCTGGGCGCGGCGTACCTGCCGCTCGATACCGGTTATCCCGACGAGCGCTTGCAGCTGATGCTGGATGATGCCGCGCCGAAAACGCTGATCACCTCAGCCGCGCTAAGCGCGCGTTTCCGCACCATTAGCTCGGTTACGCAGCTGCATTTTGATGCGCTCTCTACGCGCGCGGACGCGCCGCCGCCCGCCAGCGCACCGACGCCGCAGGATGCCGCCTACATTATTTACACCTCCGGTTCGACCGGGCGACCAAAAGGCGTGCTGGTCGGCCATGAAGCCATCGTCAATCGCCTGTTGTGGATGCAGGATCGCTATCCGCTGCACGCCGATGACGTGGTGTTGCAGAAAACGCCGAGCAGCTTCGACGTTTCGGTATGGGAATTCTTCTGGCCGCTGCTGGTGGGCGCACAGTTGGTGATGGCGCCGCCTGAGGCGCACCGCGATCCCGAAGCTTTGCAGCAACTGTTTGCCCGCCATAAAGTCACCACCACGCATTTCGTCCCCTCGATGCTGGCGGCGTTTGTTGCGGCGCTCGATCATCCGGCGGCGGTTGCCTGCTGTAACAGCCTGCGCAACGTGTTCTGTAGCGGCGAAGCGCTGCCAACCGATCTGTCGCGTGAGTGGGAAAAACTCACCCAGGTGCCGCTGCACAATTTGTACGGCCCAACCGAAGCGGCGGTAGATGTCACCTGGTATCCGGCGTTTGGTGCGGCTTTGGCTGCCGTCGACGGTGCCAGCGTGCCGATTGGTTTCCCGGTGTGGAATACCGGTTTACGCATTCTCGATGCACGCATGCAGCCGGTTCCCCCGGGCGTGGCAGGCGATCTCTACTTAACCGGCGTGCAGCTGGCGCACGGCTATTTGGGTCGCGCCGATCTCACCGCCAGCCGCTTTATCGCCGATCCGTTTAGCGCGGGCGAACGCATGTATTTAACCGGCGACGTGGCGCGCTGGTTGGATAACGGCGCGGTGGAATATCTCGGCCGCAGCGACGATCAGCTCAAAATCCGCGGCCAGCGTATTGAACTGAATGAAATCGATCACGTGCTCAGCGCCCAGCCCGGCATTGAGCACGCGGTGACGCACGCGGTGGTACTCGGCGGCGCAACGGCGCAAGGCGATGCGCGTCAGCTGGTCGGCTATGTCACCGCCGATACGCCAGTGGATGGCGCGGCGCTGCGTGCGGCGCTGGCGCAGCGTTTGCCGGCTCACATGGTGCCAGTGGCGATTGTTCAGCTGGACGCGTTGCCGTTAAGCAGCAACGGCAAGCTGGATCGCAAAGCGCTGCCGTTACCGCAAACGGCCAACGGCAGCGCTGGACGCGCACCGCATGCCGGTCTGGAAACCACGCTGGCTAACGCATTTTGTCGGCTGCTGGCGCGGGAAACCCTCAGCGCGCAGGATGACTTTTTCGCCCTCGGCGGCCATTCGCTGTTGGCGATGCGTCTGGCGGCACAGCTGCGCCGTGAGCTGCAACAGCCGGTTTCCGTCGGGCAAATTATGGTGGCGTCAACGGTGGAAAAACTGGCGACGCTGCTGAGCGATGCGCAATCGCATCAGCAGGCCGGATTCGAAGCGGTGCTGCCGCTGCGCCAGGGAAGCGGGCCCACGCTGTTCTGCTTCCATCCGGCGTCGGGTTTTGCCTGGCAGTTCAGCATTCTGCAACGTTATCTCGATGCGCGCTGGTCGCTGGTGGGCATTCAGTCGCCGGATACCCGCAGTCCGCTGAATCAAAGTCTTCATCTGGATGAGGTGTGTGACGCCCATCTGCAAACTCTGCGCGAAGTGCAGCCGCACGGACCTTACTTTTTCCTCGGCTATTCGCTGGGCGGCACGCTGGCGCAAGGCATCGCGGCACGGCTGGAAGCGGCCGGTGAAGAGGTGGCGTTCCTTGGCTTGCTCGATACCTGGCCGCCCGAGACGCAGAATTGGGACGAGAAGCGCGGCGAAAACGTGTTGGATCCGGCGGTGCTGGCAGAGGTGAATCGCGAGCGCGAGCAGTTCATCGCCGCGCAGCGTCATCAAGCGGGTGAAGAGATGCGCGCGATGTTCGATACCATTGAAGCCAACTACGCCAGCTCGGTGCGTCTGCTGGCGACGGCGCGCAGCGCGCGTTTCAACGGGCGCGCTACATTGTTCCTCGCCGAACAGACGCAGCAGCCGGGACAGGATGCGCGCCGCGCCTGGTCGCCGTATGTCGGTGAGCTAGCGGTTTGGCCGCTGGATTGCGCGCACGTGGAGATCATCTCTCCGCAGATGTTTGAGCAGATTGGGCCGCTGCTTAGAGAGATATTGCAATAAGCGCAATGAATTGCGCCGCTACCGAATGATGCATGCATAGGTAGCGGTAAATCCGGCACGCCTTGGTAGCGGCGCGATTTATCGCGCAATCTTAATTAGCGCCCGCGCCCGAGCGGCACAATCATCGGCGTATGCGCCACCGGATCCTCCACAATCACGCAGCGCAAACCGTAAACCTGTTCGATCAATGCGGGCGTGACGATCTCTTTGGGCTTGCCTTCGGCGATGATTTTGCCGTGGCGCATGGCGATCAAATGGGTGGCGTATCGACACGCGTGGTTGAGATCGTGCAGCACTACCACCAGGGTGCGGCGATGCTGCTGATTCAGCTCCTGCATCAGCTCCAGCAGCTCGATTTGGTGGGTGATGTCCAACCAGGTCGTCGGCTCATCCAGCAGTAACAACGGCGTTTGCTGCGCCAACACCATCGCAATCCATACGCGTTGGCGCTGGCCGCCCGACAAGGTATCCACCGCTTGTTCGGCCAGTTCCGCTACGCCGGTGGCCTGCATCGCCTCCTGCACCGCGGCTTCATCCTCTTTGCGCCAGCGTCCAAACAGCGCCTGATGCGGATAACGGCCGCGCGCCACCAACTCCGACACGCTGATGCCCGCCGGGGCATTCGAACTTTGCGGCAGCAATCCCAAACGGCGCGCCACCTCTTTGGTGGGATAACGCGCAATCGCTTCGCCATCAAGAAACACGTCGCCTTTGAGCGGCGTGTGCAGGCGGCTCAGCGTACGCAGCAAGGTCGATTTGCCGCAGGCGTTCGGGCCGATAATCACCGTCAGTTCGCCTTCCGGGATCGCTACCGACAGATTTTCTGCCACCACTTTTTTGTCGTAGCCGAGCGTCAAGCCGTCGCCGTGCAGACGTGAAGAGAGTTCGGTCATTGGCCTCGTGCCTCCCGTACCAGTAAAGCAATCAAATAAATGCCACCGAGGCTAACGGTAATCACGCCAACCGGCAGTTGATAAGGCAGGAACAGATGCTGGGCGGCGAAATCGGCGGCGATCAGCAGCAGCGCGCCACACAGCGCCGCCAGCGGCAACGCGCCTTTGATGCCGCCGCCCAGGCGCCGCGCAATCTGCGGTGCCAGCAGCGCCACGAATGAAATTGGCCCCACCAGCGCGGTTGAGGCTGCCGTCAGCACCACGCCAATCAGCATCAATGCCATGCGGCTGCGCTCCACCGGCACGCCAAGCGCGCACGCCGTGTCATCGCCCATTTCCAGCAGGCGCATGCGCCGCGCCAACAGCGCCATCAGCAGCAGCGCCAGCAGCAACACCGCAATCACCGGCGGCGTTTTCGCCCAGGTAATGCCGTTGAGCGATCCGGCGCTCCACAATCCGGCGCTCAACGCCGATTCCAGCGAGGCGCTGATTATCAGCCAGGAATTCAGCGCCATCAGCAGCGCGCGCACGCTGATGCCGACAATAATCAGGCGGAAGGTTTCCACGCCGTTGCGCCACGCAAACAGGTACACCAACGCCGCCGTGGCGATGCCACCGATTAACGCCGCGCCGGTCATGGCCGTAATGCTTTGATTGAACAGCACCAGCGCCACCAGCACGCCGCTGTACGCGCCGGTGTTAAAGCCCAGAATGTCCGGGCTGCCGAGCGGATTGCGCAGCAGCGACTGGAAAATCGCCCCGCTAATGCCGAGCGCCGCGCCAATCAGCAGCGCCATCAACACGCGCGGCAAGCGCCACTCCAGCACGATCAGTTTGACGTTGCTGGCACCGTGCCCCAGCAACACCTGCCAAACCTGTTCGCCACCGATCGCCAGCGCGCCGCGCGTCATCGCCAAATAGGCCAGCACGCTGCAGCCGAGCAGCAGCCAAACTGCGTGTAACCAGGCACGCCGCGTCATACGGCACCTCGCCCAAGTTTACGCCGCACCAGCACAATCAGCATCGGCGCGCCGAGCATCGCGGTGACGATGGAAACCCGCAGCTCGCCCGCTACCAGCAAGCGGCCCAGAATATCCGCCGCCAGCAGCAGGATTGGCGTTACCAGCGCGGTGGCGGGCAGCAGCCAGCGGTGATCGTTGCCCACCAGCCAGCGGGCAAAATGGGGTGTCATCAAGCCAACAAAAGCTATCGGGCCAACTGCGGCAGTGGCTGCGCCGCACAGCAGCGCAATCGCCAATAATCCCAGCAGCTGCGTACGCGCCACGCGCGTGCCGAGCGCCGTCGCCATATCGCCGCCCATGCTTAAGCTATTGAGCGCCTGCGACAGGCAGAGCGCCACCACGCTGCCCACCAGCACGGCCGGGAACAGCGTGCGCAGCACGGTGAAGTTGCGAATATCCAGCGAGCCGCTGTGCCAGAAACGCAGGTGATCGTAGATGTCGGGATTGAGCAGCGATAAACCGGACGTCAACCCTTCCAGCACCGCGCCGAGCGCCACGCCCGCTAAGGTTAAACGCACCGGATTCACGCGCCCGCCGCCAATCGCGCCGGTCAACGCCACCAGCAACGACGCCAACAGCGCGCCGGCAAAGGCAAAACCGAGCCACTCCGCGGGTGAATTGGCACCGAACAGCGCGATGCCAATCACCACCGCAAACCCCGCGCCCGCATTCACGCCGAGAATGCCGGGATCGGCGAGCGGGTTTCGCGTCAGGCTCTGCATGAGCGCACCCGCCAGGCCCAGCGCGACGCCCGCCAGCAATCCAGCCAGCGTGCGCGGCAGGCGCGCATCGCGCACGATAACGCACTCGACGCGGGTGCAGCTCGAGGTAAGCGAATGATAAACATCGGGAAGAGGTATTGACTTGGCGCCCAGCATCAAGCTGAGTGCCATGAGGAGCAAGAGCAGAATCCCTGAGCCTGCTAATGCACGGATCTGGCGCATAGCGATCTAAACCTTCACTGTTCAACGACGTAATTTGATAATGCTAATCGTTATTACTTGCGTTTGGCTATGTTACCATGACTCGCCTCGCGGACGATGAGGAAAATTGGTGCAACAAGGCGAACACATGAACAAATCCTCCCACTTTATCGATCTCTCGCTGCTCAAAACCCATCCGGCATTTCGCGCGGTATTTATTGCGCGTTTTATCTCGATTGTTGCGCTCGGCATGCTCGCCGTCGCGGTGCCGGTACAAATTCAGCAGATGACCCATTCCCCGCTGCTGGTGGGATTAGCCGTCACCCTGGCCGCTTCCGGCATGTTTATTGGCCTGCTGACCGGCGGCGTATTAGCGGATCGTTATGAGCGCAAAAAGCTGATTCTGTTTGCGCGCTCCACCTGCGGCCTGGGCTTTATCGGCCTGGCCATTAACGCCGCGCTGCCGGAACCTTCACTAATTGCCGTGTATCTGTTGGGTTTTTGGGATGGCTTCTTCGGTGCGATTGGCGTTACCGCGCTGCTGGCGGCGACGCCTGCGCTAGTGGGACGCGAGAACATCATGCAGGCCGGGGCGATTACCATGTTAACCGTACGTTTCGGCTCGATTTTATCGCCCGCGATTGCAGGGTTAGTGATTGCTCACGGCAGCGTAACGTGGAACTACGGCCTGGCTGCGTTTGGCACGCTGCTCACGGTTTTGACGCTGCTGCAGCTGCCATCACTGCCGCCGCCGCCGCAGCCGCGCGAACATCCGCTGAAATCACTCGCGGCTGGCGTGCAGTTTTTGTTTGCCAGCCCGATTGTTGGCATGGTGGCACTGATTGGTGCGCTGGTGACGATGGCGAGCGCGGTGCGCGTGCTCTATCCATCGCTGGCACCGCATTGGTCGGTTGACGCCGGGAAGCTGGGTTTCATGTATGCAGCGGTGCCGCTGGGTGCGGCAATCGGCGCATTAACCAGCGGTAAGCTGAAACACGCCGCGCGGCCGGGTCAATTGGTGCTGGGTAGCGCCATCGCCGCCTTCGTCGCGCTGGGGCTGTTCAGCCTGATGCCAAACTTGCCGCTGGCGCTGTTGTGCCTGGTTGCCTTCGGCTATTTCAGCGCCATCAACAGTTTGGTGCAGTACGCCATGATTCAGGTGCTGACGCCCGATCGTCTGCTGGGTCGTATTAACAGCTTATGGACAGCGCAAAACGTCACCGGCGATGCAATCGGTGCAGCGATGATTGGCGCGATGGGTTCATGGTTGCTGCCACCGCAGGCCGCCGCGCTGTTTGGTTTCGCGGCGGCGCTGCTGGGCGTGGTGATGTGGTTGATGATGGGACGCTTGCGTCGTTATCATCCGCCAGCCCCCGCGCTGGCGGAACAGACATCATGATTTAACGAACAGTTTTTCCAGCCGCGCCAGCAAGTTGCTGGCGCTGTAGTAATCGAGGCGGAAGGAATCAACGCCAAGCGCGTAAACCTGTTTGCCCGTGACCGCGGCATTCTGGGCAAGGAATGGATTGTTCAGCACTGACTGTTGGGTTTTCTCATCCCCCGCGAACAGCAAAAACGTGTGGCCGGTTAAGCCGCTGGCGACGTTTTCACCCGCCAGCTGAATGATGTCTTTGCGCTGGCCCATGCTGTGACCTTGCTGAATGCTGGCGGGCAAAGCGGCGAGGGTGAAACCCAGCTGTTGCAGCAATTTGCCCTGCGCGGATTCAGCGGTCCACAGGTTGACCGCGCGGCCATCGCCATTCCACACCAGCGCGGAAACCGGCTGCGGCGGCAACGTGATGGCGTGCTTGAGGGCGGCTTCACGCTCGTCGAAAGCTTTAACGCGCTGTGCGGCCTGCGCGTCGTGGCCGGTGGCTTCGCCTAAAATTGTTACGACGTCCTGCCAGCTTTTGTCGTCATAGTTGATCACTAAAGTCGGCGCGATGGCGGAAAACTGGCTGGCCAGTTTGATGGCGGAATCATTGCCAGCGGCGCTGACAATAATCAGATCCGGCGCTTCTGCCGCGACGGCTTCAGCGCTGGGTTCGCCAATGTAGAGACGTTTGAGGTGACGCTGTTTTGCCACATCGCCCCATTGGCGGAAGAAGCCCTGATCGTCGGCTAAGCGGCTATTGGGCGCGGTAGCACCGGATGCAATGACGGGCGCATCAATCGCCAGCAGCGAACCGGTTAACGTTACACTGGTGGAGACAATGCGCTGCGGCGCTTTCTCTAAGGTGATCGCGCCATTTGCGCCTTGAACGGTGCGTGGCCAGCCGGATTCGGCCTGTGCAACGCTGGTGAAACTCTGGAAAAACATTAGCAGGGCCGCAATGCCCCAAAAACCGCATTTATTCATAAGTTTTGGTCCAGTTTTTAGCATATTGCCCGGTGCTGCCTCAGCGCGAAATAGCAGCAAAAACACGCGTGAAAGCCCGCGAATGGATTGACTCTTTTGCCCATTCGACGTAGGTTACCAGCCCATAATAAAAATGATAATCATTCTTAATAATCTTATCATTTATAGGTGAAAATTATGGTGGAATCTTCCACGTTTGAAAATGCCTGGCTGAAGGATTTTTCCGCGCTGAGTCGCGGCTTCTTGTTTACTTCGCCGTGGCGTAGTTTGGCAACGCAAGGATGCTATACCACCATCAATACGCCGCTGCTGGATGCCGCGTCGTTGCAGGGGGATTTTCAACAACAGCTGCGCCAGCATTTTGCCGCAGCGAAAAAGCAGGGAATCGCGAATCCGATTTTGGTCGGCGCGATCCCGTTTGACGTTAGCCAGCCCGCTGCGTTGTTCATTCCTGAATCCTATCAAAGCTTTAACCGCGCCGATTTGCAGGATTCACTGCCGCAAACCCTGAGCGATTTGCCGCAGGTGCGCCGCCGTACCGCGCTGCCGGAACATGACATTTTCACGCAAATGGTGGCCGATGCGGTGACGGCCACCCAACGTGGCGACCTCGATAAAGTCGTGTTGTCACGGTTAATGGATATCGTGACGGAACAGCCGGTGGATAGCGCGGCGCTGATGCAGCGTGTAATTGCGCAGAACCCGAACAGCTACCATTTCCACTTGCCGCTGCCTCAGGGCGGATCGCTGATCGGTGCCAGCCCGGAATTGATGCTGCGTAAACACGGGCGCGATTTCAGCTCGTGTCCGCTGGCCGGTTCGGCGCGGCGCGATCATCACAACGCGCAGCAGGATCGCGTCGCAGGCGAAACGCTGATGGCTTCCAGCAAAGATCGCCACGAACACCAATTGGTAACCGATGCCATGCGCCAGACGCTGCAACCGCGCAGCCGCTTGCTGTCGGTGCCCACCACGCCGTCGCTGCTCACCACCGCAACCCTGTGGCATTTGGCGACGCAAATTGACGGCGAAGTGCAGGATGAACGCGAAAATGCGCTGTCGCTGGCGTGCTTGCTGCACCCTACGCCTGCGCTGAGCGGTTTCCCGCACCAGCGCGCCCAGCAGCTGATTCAGCAGCTGGAACCTTTCGATCGCCAACTGTTTGGCGGCATCGTGGGCTGGTGCGACAGCGAAGGCAACGGTGAATGGGTTGTCACCATTCGCTGCGGCACGGTAAACGGCACGCGCGTGCGCTTGTTCGCTGGCGCGGGCATCGTAGCAGACTCGCAACCCGAATCAGAATGGCGCGAAACCGGCGTGAAGCTGGATACCATGTTGCGCGCTTTTGGACTGCAATAAAGGAAAGAGCATGAGCATTCCCTACACGCGCTGGCCGGACGATCTGGCCGCGCGCTACCGCGAAAAAGGCTACTGGCTGGATGTGGCGATGACCGACATTTTGGCCCGTCATCAGCACAGCGACGCGATTGCGGTGATCGATGGCGATCGCCAGGTCAGCTACCGCGAAATGGATACATTGAGCAGCAACCTGGCCGCCGCCTTGCAGCGTCGTGGCCTGCAACGTGGCGATACCGCGCTGGTACAGCTGGGCAACGTGGCGGAGTTTTACGTTACGGTGTTTGCGCTGTTCAAGCTGGGCGTGGCCTCGGTGTTCGCGCTGTTCAGCCATCAACGTACGGAATTGATGGCCTACGCGGCGCAGATTGAACCGAAGCTGCTGATCGCCGATCGCACCCATGCGCTGTTCGCCGACGACAGCTTTATCAGCACGCTGTGCGCCGTGCAACCGACGCTGCAGCAGGTGATCTTGCGTAACGATCGTCAGCAGGAAAATTCGCTGGATGCCCTGCTGGCTGAAGCCGCAGGCGATTTCCAACCGACGGCAACGGCTGCCGATGAAGTGGCATTTTTCCAGCTTTCGGGCGGCAGCACCGGCACGCCGAAGCTGATCCCGCGTACCCACAACGATTATTACTACAGCATCCGCGCCAGCGACGAAATTTGCCACGTTACGGCGGAAACGCGCTATCTGATCGCCCTGCCCGCCCCGCACAACTTCGCTATGAGTTCACCGGGTTCGCTCGGCGTATTTTACGCGGGCGGACAAGTGATTCTGGCCGCCGATCCCAGCGCCACGCTGTGCTTCCCGCTGATTGAAAAGCATCAGGTTACCGACACCGGCCTGGTGCCACCTGCGGTGAGCCTGTGGCTGCAGGCGATTCAGGAATGGGGCAGCAACCAGCAGCTGGCTTCGCTGCAGCGCATTCAGGTCGGCGGGGCAAAACTGGGTGAAACGCTGGCGGCGCGCATTCAAACAGAAATCGGCTGCCAGCTGCAGCAAGTTTTCGGCATGGCGGAAGGCCTGGTGAATTACACCCGCTTTGGCGACGATGAGAAAACCGTACTGACCACGCAAGGCCGCCCGATTTCAGACGATGACGAAGTGTGGGTGGCGGATGAACACGGCAATGCATTGCCAACTGGTTCGATTGGTCGCCTGATGACGCGCGGGCCGTACACCTTCCGCGGTTACTATAAAAGCCCGGAACACAATGCGGCCAGCTTCGATGCCAACGGTTTTTACTGCTCGGGCGATCTGATTGAGATCAACGCGCAAGGCTACATCACCGTACAAGGGCGTGAAAAAGATCAGATCAATCGCGGCGGCGAGAAGATTGCCGCCGAAGAGATCGAGAATCTGCTGCAACGCCATCCGGACGTGATCCACGCCGCGCTGGTGTCGATGAATGATGAGCTGATGGGTGAAAAGAGCTGCGCCTTTATTGTCGCCAGCCAGCCGGTTAAAGCGGTAGCGCTGCGTCGTCATTTGCGCGATCTCGGCGTTGCCGAGTTCAAATTGCCCGATCGTATTACCTGCGTAGATGCCCTGCCGCTGACGCCTGTCGGCAAGGTGGATAAAAAACGTTTACGCCAACAGCTTGCCGATCAACAAGCGCAAGCCTGATCTATTTCTGGAGAGTGTAATGGCCATTCCAAAACTGAATTCTTACGCGTTGCCGACGGCAACGGAGCTGCCAGCCAATAAAGTGAAATGGGCGCTGGAGCCGCAGCGTGCTGCCCTGTTAATCCATGATATGCAGGCGTATTTCCTCAATTTTTGGGGCGAGAACAGCCCGCTGATTGATCAGGTGGTGGAAAATATTGCCCGCCTGCGCGCTTACTGCAAAGCGCAAGGGATTCCGGTGTTCTACACCGCGCAGCCAAACGAGCAAAGTGACGCCGACCGTGCGCTGCTCAACGATATGTGGGGACCGGGCCTGAATAAACATCCCGATCAGCAGAAGATCGTGGATGCCTTGGCACCGGATCAGGATGACCAGGTGCTGACCAAATGGCGTTACAGCGCCTTTGTGCGTTCTCCGCTGGAGTCGATCCTGCAGGAGATGGGACGCGACCAGCTGATCATTACCGGCGTGTACGCGCACATTGGCTGCTTGACCACCGCCACCGACGCCTTTATGCGCAATATCCAGCCCTTTATGGTGGCGGATGCGCTGGCCGACTTCACGCGCGAAGAGCATATGATGGCGCTGACGTATACGGCGGGCCGCAGCGGCAAAGTGGTGATGACTAACGACTTGATGCCGCTGCCGTTGAGCAAAGATGACCTGCGCGCGCTGATTCTGCCGCTGCTGGAAGATGATGATGTGCCGGAAGATGATGAAAACCTGATTGATTACGGCCTCGATTCAGTACGCGTTATGGCGCTAGCGGCACGCTGGCGTCAGGTGCATAACGACATTGATTTTGTCAGCCTGGCGAAAAATCCCAGCATTGATGGCTGGTGGGCATTGCTGTCGCGGGTACCCGCCAAATGAGTGCCACCTTTGATTTCACCGGAAAAATTGTTTGGGTAACCGGCGCGGGCAAAGGGATTGGTTATCACACCGCGCTGGGCTTCCATCAAGCAGGTGCCAGGGTGATCGGCTTCGATCTGCGTTTCGATCAGGCCGATTATCCGTTTACCACGCAGGTGCTGGACGTTGCCAATGCGGACGAGGTGAAAGCGGTCTGCCAGCCTTTACTCGCCGAGCAGCCACGGCTGGATGTGTTGGTGAATGGCGCAGGCATTTTGCGTATCGGCAGCACCGAAGCCTTATCGTTTGCTGACTGGCAAGCATGCCTCGCGGTCAACGCCGGCGGCGCGTTCAATCTGTTTCAGCAAACGCTGCCGGTATTTCGTCAGCAGCGCGCTGGCGCTATCGTCACCATCGCTTCAAACGCCGCGCATGCGCCGCGTCTGGGAATGTCGGCGTACGGCGCATCCAAAGCCGCGCTGCGCAGCCTGTGCTTAACCGTGGGTCTGGAGATGGCGCCATACGGCGTGCGCTGCAACATTGTATCGCCGGGATCGACGGATACCGACATGCAGCGCAGCTTGTGGCACACCCCGGAAGCAGAGCAGGAGATGATCAACGGCTTCCCGGATCAATACAAACTCGGCATTCCACTGCGTAAAATCGCCAAACCGCATGAGATCGTCGCCAACGTGATGTTCCTCGCCTCGGATCTTGCCAGCCACGTGGTGCTGCAGGATATTGTGGTCGATGGTGGCGCAACGTTGGGATCGTAACGCATGGCAATTTGGAAACGATCGGTTGATCTGGATACGCTGAACCAGCTGGGCGAGAACTCGCTGGTGGCGCATCTCGGCATTGTATTCACCGTTATCGGCGATGATTACCTCGAAGCAACGATGCCGGTGGATGCGCGCACGCACCAGCCTTTTGGCCTGCTGCACGGCGGCGCATCGGTGGTGCTGGCGGAATCGATGGGCTCGATTGCCGGGTATCTCAGCATCGAAGAGGGCAAAAGCGTGGTTGGCATTGAGGTCAGCGCCAGCCATCATCGCGCGGTCAGCAGCGGTGAAGTGCGCGGCATTTGCCGACCACTGCATCTTGGCGCACGCAATCAAAGCTGGCAGATTGAGATTCGCAATCGACGCGATCAGCTCTGCTGCACCTCACGTTTGACGGTTGCGGTGCTGGGCTAAGGGCATAAAAAAAGCGGCCATTTGGCCGCTTTCTCTGGTGCGATTAACGCTGGTAAATGATTTCGACGCCTTCGTCGTCTTCTTCGTCCCAGTCGTCATCCCAGTCATCGTCTTCTTCCACTTCCTGCGCATTTTCCATGGCTTCACGGTGATAATCATCCCACATGAAGGCCACTTTCTCTGGCTGCTTGGCTTCTTCTTCGGCCTCTTTCGGGTTCTCGATGATGAAGCTCATGACATCCCAGCACAGATCTTTCACGCCATCGTGGCTCGCCGCAGAGATCAGATAATATTTATCTTCCCAGCCTAATGCTTCCACCACCGCTTTCGCGCGGGTTTCGGCCTCTTCACGGCTCAGCAGATCACATTTGTTGAATACCAACCAACGTGGCTTCTTAAACAACTTTTCGCTGTATTTTTCCAGCTCGCCGAGAATGATGCGGGCGTTTTCCACCGGATCAGATTCATCGATTGGCGCGAGGTCAATGAGGTGCAGTAAAACGCGGCAGCGCTCAAGGTGTTTCAGGAAGCGAATGCCAAGGCCTGCGCCATCCGCTGCGCCTTCAATCAGGCCTGGAATATCTGCGACCACGAAGCTTTTTTCGTTGTCCATACGCACGACGCCAAGGCTTGGCACCAACGTAGTAAACGGATAATCCGCTACTTTTGGCTTGGCCGCTGACACCGAGCGAATAAAGGTCGATTTACCGGCATTTGGTAGACCAAGCATGCCGACATCAGCCAGCAGCATGAGCTCCAGCTGCAGGTCGCGCTTCTCACCCGGTGTACCCATGGTTTTCTGGCGCGGTGAACGGTTGACCGATGATTTGAAGCGGGTGTTGCCCAAACCGTGCCAGCCGCCTTTAGCGACCATCAACTGCTGCTCGTGGCGAGTCATGTCGCCCAGCGTTTCGCCGGTGCCTTGGTCAATAACGCGGGTGCCAACCGGCACTTTTACGATGATGTCTTTACCGCGTTTGCCGGTGCAATCACGGCTTTGGCCATTCTGACCACGTTCGGCGCGGAAAGACTTCTCAAAGCGATAATCGATCAAGGTATTGAGGTTTTCATCGGCTAACAGATACACGTCGCCGCCATCGCCGCCGTCCCCGCCATCAGGGCCGCCGCGTGGGATATATTTCTCGCGGCGGAAGCTGACGCAACCGTTGCCACCATCACCCGCGACCGCAAGGATCGTCGCTTCATCTACAAACTTCATTTTATTTCTCCGTCACGCTGTCGTTTGCGCCAGGCTGCAGGCGGCAAACGGGTCCGCCAGGGTCTTCTGCGCTGACCGGCGGCGGATAATACAAGATTGGCAAAGCCAAGTGTACATAAATTGTACAACAACTGTGCTGCATCGCTCCAGCAACCTGGAGCAGAATGTAAAAAGCCCCGCAAAGCTGCGGGGCCTTCCATTCGTGTGTTCAGACGTTAACCGTCTGCGGCACGACAACCTTACTCAGCAACGATGCTGATGTATTTACGGTTGTTCGGACCTTTAACTTCGAATTTAACTTTGCCGTCTGTGGTAGCAAACAGAGTGTGGTCACGACCACAACCTACATTGGTACCTGCGTGGAACTTGGTGCCACGCTGACGAACGATGATGCTACCTGCCAGAACAGATTCACCACCGAAACGCTTAACACCCAGACGTTTTGCATTGGAGTCGCGACCGTTACGAGTCGAGCCACCAGCCTTTTTATGTGCCATTTGTCAGATCTCCTCTTACGCGCTGATCGCAGTGATTTTCACATCAGTGAACCACTGACGGTGACCAGCTTGCTTACGGTAGTGTTTACGACGACGAAACTTAACGATTTTAATTTTCTCGCCACGACCGTGAGCAACAACTTCAGCTTTGATCTTGCCGCCATCGACGAAAGGAACGCCGATTTTGATATCTTCGCCATTAGCGATCATCAGAATCTGGTCAAACTCAACCGCTTCACCAGTTGCGATGTCCAGCTTTTCCAAGCGAACGGTCTGACCTTCGCTTACTCGGTGTTGTTTACCACCACTTTGGAAAACCGCGTACATATAAAACTCCGCTTCTGCGCTTGCCTTTCTGTGTAATCAGGCGGCGCGATAATATTCACAATAGGGCGCGAATTCTACGCAAATATCCAGCAGAAAACAAGCGCACTTTGCACTCTCCTGCAGAAAAAAAGCGCAGAGTGAATGCAACCGTTTCTCATCCTGAATTTTCAAGTACAATCAGTAACAGATTACCTGAACTCACGCTGGGTAAAAGCGCCTACCATGCAAAAAACGAGTCAAAGCTGAACAGACGAATGAACCTAGAACAAATTAACGAACTAACCGCGCAGGACATGGCGGCCGTCAACCAGACCATCCTCGACCAGCTGAATTCAGAAGTCTCACTGATCAACCAGTTAGGCTATTACATCATCAGCGGCGGCGGCAAACGTATCCGCCCGATGATTGCGGTGCTGTCAGCACGCGCACTGAATTACCAGGGATCGTTGCATATCACCAATGCGGCGCTGATCGAATTTATCCACACAGCAACGCTGTTGCACGACGACGTTGTGGATGAATCCGATATGCGCCGTGGCAAAGCCACCGCCAATGCGGCCTTTGGCAATGCGGCTAGCGTACTGGTCGGCGACTTTATCTATACGCGTGCCTTCCAGATGATGACCAGCATGGGATCCTTAAAGATCCTCGCGCTGATGTCCGAAGCCGTTAACGTGATCGCCGAAGGTGAAGTGTTGCAGTTAATGAACTGCAACGATCCTGACATCACTGAAGAGAGCTACATGCGGGTGATTTACAGTAAAACCGCCCGCTTGTTTGAAGCCGCGTCACAAGCCTCGGCGATCCTGGCTGAAGCCACGCCGGCTCAGGAACAGGCGCTACAGGATTACGGTCGTTACCTTGGCACTGCCTTCCAGCTTATTGATGATTTGCTGGATTACAGCGCGGATGGCGAAACCTTAGGCAAAAATACCGGCGATGATCTGAGTGAAGGCAAGCCGACGCTGCCGCTGCTACACGCCATGCACAATGGTACGCCGGAGCAGGCACAGATGATTCGGCAAGCCATTGAAGAAGGCAACGGACGTCATTTACTGGAGCCGGTGCTGGCTGCGATGCAGCAAACCGGCTCGCTGGAGTGGACGCGCAAACGTGCTGAAGAAGAGGCGGATAAAGCGATTGCCGCGCTTCAGGTATTGCCAGAATCCCCTTGGCGCAGCGCGCTTGAAGCGCTGGCACATATGTCCGTGCAACGCGATTTCTAATGTTTTAGAAGGGGCCAAACGGCCCCTTTCTTTTCCCTTCTTTTTCTTGCCTTCTCTTTTTTTTCTTTTCGTTTACATAGTTTGCAGCGCTTTTGCGAAAGAATGCGCACTTTTATGCTGCGCTTCAACAATTACTGGAAGCTTATGGAAACTATTTGCTATAAGGACTCTGTTTTTTCCAGTTATCTCTGCCATGGAAATGCCTGCGCTGGCAGAGATGCAGCACTACACGGACACGGAGAAGAGAGTTATGTACGCAAGGAAAAAGGATTGGCATCCAGCAGATATCATTGCCGCATTACGTAAGAAAGGCACTTCGCTGGCGGCGCTGTCGCGCGATTCAGGTTTAAGTTCTTCAACCTTGGCCAATGCATTAACGCGCCCTTGGCCAAAGGGTGAATGGCTGATTGCGAATGCCATCAAGGTGCATCCTTCAGAGATCTGGCCCAGTCGCTATTTTGATCCTGTCACCCACACGTTGCTCGATCGCAAAAAACGGATCCGATCGCCAAAAGATCGCCGCAAATTTTAGGATCGAAAGGACAAAAAAAACCAGCCGCGTTACCGTGACTGGTTTTCTCTTCACAAGGGTCGGAATTATTCGCCGCTGACGCGCTCGATATTTGCACCCATGGCTTTTAGCTTGTCTTCGATGTGCTCATAGCCGCGATCGATATGGTAGATACGATCGACCAGCGTTGTTCCTTCGGCGATGCAGCCAGCCAGAACCAGGCTGGCAGAAGCACGTAAATCTGTCGCCATCACCTGCGCGCCAGATAACGTTTCCACGCCGTGGCAAATTGCCGTGTTACTCTCGATTTCCGCGTGGCCGCCCATACGAATCAATTCAGGAATGTGCATAAAGCGGTTTTCGAAGATGGTTTCAGTGATGACACCCGTTCCTTCCGCCACCATGTTCAGCAATGTGAACTGCGCTTGCATATCCGTTGGGAAGCCAGGATGTGGTGCCGTGCGGATATTAACCGCTTTCGGACGCTGGTCCTTCATATCGAGGCTGATCCAATCTTCGCCCACTTCAATTTCTGCACCCGCATCACGCAGCTTGGCTAATACCGCATCCAGCGTATCCGGCTGCGCATTGCGGCACACCACTTTGCCGCGTGAAATTGCCGCAGCCACCAGGAAAGTACCGGTTTCGATACGATCCGGCAGTACGCGATAGACACCGCCGCCTAAGCGCTCGACGCCTTCGATAGTGATCTTATCGGTACCTGCACCGCTGATCTTCGCGCCTAACGTGTTAAGGAAGTTTGCCGTATCGACAATCTCCGGCTCACGCGCGGCGTTTTCAATAATGGTGGTGCCGGTCGCCAGGGTCGCGGCGCTCATAATGGTGACGGTAGCGCCTACGCTCACCTTATCCATTACGATATGCGCACCTTTCAGGCGGCCGTTTACTGAGGCTTTAACGTAGCCTTCTTCCAGTTTGATCTCTGCGCCCAACTGTTCCAGGCCCGTGATATGGAGATCAACGGGACGCGCGCCAATGGCGCAACCGCCCGGCAAAGAGACCTGACCTTGACCAAAACGCGCCACCAGCGGGCCTAACGCCCAAATAGAAGCACGCATGGTTTTCACCAAATCGTATGGCGCACTGAAGACATTAACTTCGCGAGCATCAACGTGAACCGAACCATTACGCTCAACGCGCGCACCCAGCAGATTCAGCAGCTTCATGGTAGTGTCGATATCACGCAGCTTCGGCACGTTCTGAATCTCAACCGGTTCTTCGGCGAGCAGCGCAGCAAACAGAATAGGCAGCGCAGCATTTTTCGCCCCGGAAATGGTCACTTCACCACTTAAACGAGTGGGACCTTGCACACGAAATTTGTCCATTAACGGCTCTCAATTATCTATCAACAAAACAGCCGGTGTAACGCTTAGAAACCGTTGAGTTTACGGTCGCGCGCCCACTCAGCTGGGGTATAAGTCTTGATGGAAACCGCATGAATACGGTTATCCGCAATGTATTCCATCAGCGGCGCGTACACAGCCTGCTGCTTTTTAACGCGGCTCAGCTCGCCAAACATCTCGCCAACGGCAATCACCTGAAAATGGCTGCCGTCGTTGCTGAGAACATGTACTTCTTCTAATGCCAATGCCTGCATCAGCACGGCTTTAACTTCACTATTTTCCATCGCTCGTTGCTTCACTTTAATAATAATAAGGCGGGTATCTTAGAGGAAAGCGCCTGACTCTTAAATACGCAAAAGCCCCTGAAAAAAACAGGGGCTTAGCGAGGTCAAGGTTCAATCAGGCGATTTTTTCCGCAGAAACAATAATCTGCTGCAGGTTATACAGCGTAATTAATGACTGGAGCTTATCGGTAATGCCGGTGAAAAGTGGCGTGCTGCCTTGGGCACGAACGATTTCACGCAGATGCACCAGCAGCGCCAGGCCAGCTGAATCAACCCTTTCCAACCCAGCGACATCGATGGTGATGATATCCGCCATCGCGGTTTCACGTTGCTGCCATAATGTCAGTAAGGTATCGCGATCCAACATGCCGCTTAAAACCAGCGTGCTGGCAGTGCGCTGCCAGCTTAACGGTTCACTCATTATTGCTGTTTATCCAGAGTAATCGGTTGGGCTGCGTAGGTTTTCAGCTGTGCGGTCAAGCCATCGATACCTTTGGTACGCAGCAGGTCGCCCCACTCATTCTGCTTGGTGGTGATCATGCTAATGCCTTCGGCCACCATGTCGTAGGCTTGCCAATTGCCGGACTGGCTATTTTTACGCCATTGGAAATCGAGACGCACGGGTGGGCGGCCATTCACGTCAATAATTGTCACGCGAATCGCTACAATCTTCGCATCACCAATCGGCTGCTCAGGCTGGATCTGATAGGTTTGACCATGATACAGCGCTAACGCCTGGCCATAAGCCTGCGCCAGATAATCCCCGAACGCGTTGAAGTAAGCTTCACGCTGTGCGGGCGTTGCATCGCGATAGTAACGCCCCAGCACCAGCGCGCCAGCATATTTAACCTGCACATAGGGCATCAGTTCCTGACGCACAATGTCACGCAGGTAGTTAGGATCCTGCTTGATCTTTGGCTGTTCGTTTTTCAAGCGGGTGAAGGTTTTCGCTGCCGCTTCATCCATTAGCTTATAAGGATTAGTTTGATCCGCGGCATTGGCGGCCAGCGGTGCAATCGCCAGCACGGCGATCATGAGTAAACGTTTAAACATCATGTTTTTACCTCTTCAGTTATTCCGTTGCTGCCGGTGCGCTTCCGGCATTTTGCGATGGCTCAGCATTTTTGTTATCGCCGCTCTTATAGAGGAATTGGCCGATCAGATCTTCCAACACCAGCGCCGATTTAGTATCACGCAGCGTGCCACCATCTTTTAGCATCGCCGAGCCCAGTTCCGGATCGTCAAAACCAAGGTTGAGTGAAAGAAACTGCTCACCCAGCAAGCCTTGCGTACGGATTGCCAGCGAGCTGGTATCCGGAATTTTATCAGCGTATTGATCGCTGATATCCATCGTCACGCGCGGCGACAGGGTTTTATCATCCAAAGCGATATCCGTCACGCGACCAATCACCACGCCGCCGACTTTCACAGGCGAACTGATTTTTAAACCACCGATATTTTCGAAAGTGGCGTACAGCTTCCACGTGGGTTCGGTGCCTAACGACTTAAGATCGGCGACGCGCAGGCTGAGAAACAGCAGCGCCAACAGCGCAGCCAGCATAAACACGCCAACCCAAACTTCGTTTTTTTTGCTTTGCATTGCATCAATTCCCAAACATCAGTGCTGTCAGCACAAAATCCAAACCAAGTACAGCCAGCGAGGCATGCACTACGGTACGCGTCGTCGCCCGGCTGATCCCTTCAGAGGTCGGAATAGCATCGTAGCCATTGAACAGCGCAATCCAGGTTACCGTAACGGCAAAGACCGCGCTTTTGATAATGCAGTTGATCACGTCACTGCGGAAATCGACTGCGTTTTGCATCGCTGACCAGAAGAAGCCCGGATCGATTCCTTTCCAACCCACACCGACCAATGCACCACCTGCAATACCTACCGCGGTGAAAATCAGCGTTAACAGCGGCATGCTAATAAAGCCTGCCCAAAAGCGCGGCGATACCACGCGACGCAGCGGATCCACCGCCATCATTTCCATGCTGGAGAGCTGTTCCGTGGCTTTCATCAGGCCGATTTCCGCCGTTAGCGCCGAACCTGCCCGGCCGGCGAACAGCAGCGCCGTCACCACCGGACCTAGTTCACGCAGCAGCGACAGCGCCACTAACATGCCAAGGCTGGTTTCCGCACTATAGGTGGTGAGCACCAGATAACCCTGAAGTCCCAGCACCATGCCAATAAACAACCCGGAAACCACAATAATCAGCAGCGACAGCACGCCAACGCTATAGAGCTGTTTCACCAACAGCGGCGCATGACGACGAAACGCCGGTTTGCCAACCAGCGCGTGAAATAGCATGAGTCCTGCGCGACCAAAAGAGGCGCAAGTGTTAATTCCCTGACGTCCAAGTGACGCCAGCGCCTGTAACAACATCAGCTTAGGTTCTCCCTGAGCGGGTCAGATCGCTGAGGTAATCCCCGGCAGCGAAGCGGAACGGCACCGGGCCATCCGCATGACCCTCAATAAACTGGCGCACGCGCGGGTCGGGGTTTTCTCGCAGTTCCGGCGCACTTCCCTGAGCAATAATCTTTTGCCCGGCAACAATATAGGCATGATCGGCAATGCTCAATACCTCAGGCACATCGTGTGAAACCACGATGCAGGTTAAGCCTAACGCATGATTGAGTTCGTCGATCAATTTCACCAGCACCCCCATGGTAATGGGATCCTGGCCAACGAACGGCTCGTCAAACATGATCAGCTCTGGCTCCAGCGCAATTGCTCGCGCCAGCGCGGCACGACGCGCCATGCCGCCCGACAGCTCGGCAGGCATTAATTTCGCTGCGCCACGCAAACCAACCGCTTCCAGTTTCATCATCACCGTGCTGTGCAGCAATTCTGGCGGCAGCTGCGTATGTTCTCGCAGCGGCCACGCAACGTTATCGAAAACGTTGAGATCGGTGAACAGCGCGCCCGACTGAAACAGCATGCTCATCTTTTTACGCGCTTCGTATAATTTCGTCCGCGAGAGCGTCGGAATATTTTGCCCACGGAACCAAATCTCGCCTTTATCCGGCGGTAATTGACCGCCAATCAAACGCAGTAAGGTGGTTTTGCCAATGCCGGATGGCCCCATAATGGCGGTCACTTTGCCGGCCGGCACCGTTAACGAAATGTCGTCGAAGATGGTACGATCTCCGCGCGTGAAGCTGACGCCACGAACCTCAACCAGATTCGTTTGCTGCTGGATCATCTTTACCTCTTTTAAGCGGATCGGGCGTTATCAAAACCGTGGATGGTAGCCTGTTAGCCCATCATGCACGATAGTTTTACAGAAACTTACCCACTTGATGTGGCGAAAACGGCCTTAAAATTTACTTTTGCCGCTCAGACAGTCAAAATCAGCGCCTGCTTACGCGCTCAGGCTGTTATTACCTGTCGGACAAGGTTTGCCGACACATCATCCATCAAGGATTTTTCATGTTCGTAGCCACTGCCCTGCTGTTTATTGGATTGCTGTTACTGGTTTACGGCGCTGACCGTTTAGTCTTCAGTGCCGCGATCCTCTCGCGATCCTTTGGCATCCCGCCGCTGATCATTGGGATGACGGTAGTGAGCATTGGCACTTCGTTGCCGGAACTGATTGTGTCGTTTTCCGCTGCGCAGCATGGACAAATGGATCTGGCTGTCGGTACCGCGCTCGGTTCCAACATCACCAATATTCTTCTGATTCTCGGCGGTGCTGCGTTGCTGCATCCCTTAACCGTGCACTCCAACCTGATTCGCCGTGAACTGCCCCTGATGCTGCTGGTCTCATTACTCACCGGCATCATGTTATTTGATAATTACCTTAGTCGACTTGATGGCATTGCGCTGTTGCTCATCGCCTTAGTTTATTTGCTGGTGGTGATTCGCATCGCGCGCCGTGCCGAACGCGATAACAACGATACGCTCACGCGCGAGCAGCTGGCCGAACTGCCGCGCGACGAAGCCGGTAACACCGTGGCATTTTTATGGCTAGCAGTTGCGCTGATTATTTTGCCCATGTCGACGCGCATGGTGATCGATAATGCCACTGTGTTTGCGGATTATTTTGGCGTCAGCGAATTGGTGATGGGTTTAACGCTGATCGCCGTGGGTACCAGCCTACCGGAATTGGCAACCGTGGTTGCTGGTGCGCTGAAAGGGGAAGATGACATTGCCATCGGCAACTTGATCGGTGCCAATATTTTCAACCTCGCCATCGTACTTGGCCTGCCGGCGCTGATTCATCCTGGCGCTATCGACGTGCAAGCCTTTGCGCGAGATTACTGGGTGATGCTGGGTGTAAGCGTGTTGTTTGCCCTGCTTTGCCTGTTACGTAAGCGCCGAATTGGCCGCCTCGCGGGCACGCTACTCCTCGGCGGATTTATTGCGTGGGTGCTGTGGCTGTGGCTCAGCCCCGCTTACATTGCCAGCTATTAAGGACGGATTGACCATGTCACAACCGGATTTCGACTATCAGCAAGCAGGCAAAAACGTACTGCGAATTGAACGCGAAGGGCTGGAACAGCTTGATCAATATATCAATGACGATTTTAGCCGCGCCTGCGCGCTAATCATCGCTTGCCGCGGCAAAGTGGTGGTTATGGGCATGGGAAAATCCGGCCATATTGGCGCTAAAATGGCGGCAACCTTTGCCAGCACCGGCACGCCAGCTTTCTTCGTGCATCCCGGTGAAGCCAGCCACGGCGATCTCGGTATGGTAAGCACCAACGATGTGGTCATCGCCATTTCAAACAGCGGCGAGTCGAGTGAAATCCTCGCGCTGATTCCGGTGCTAAAACGTCAGCACATCCAGTTAATCTGCATCACCGGTCGTCCGGAAAGCACCATGGCGCGCGCTTCCGATGTGCACCTGTGTGTCAAAGTGCCGCAGGAAGCCTGCCCGCTGGGCCTTGCACCGACCTCCAGTACTACCGCAACCTTAGTCATGGGCGACGCGCTGGCGGTAGCCTTGCTGGAAGCACGTGGCTTTACACAGGAAGATTTTGCTCTGTCACATCCGGGTGGCGCGTTGGGCCGCAAATTGTTGCTGCGCGTGAGCGATGTCATGCACAGCGGCGATGAGATTCCGCACGTTAGCCGCGATGCTTCAATGCGCGATGCGCTGTTAGAAATCACGCGTAAAAATCTCGGCTTAACGGTAATCGTGGATGACCTGATGAAAATCGAAGGTATCTTTACTGATGGTGACTTGCGCCGCGTATTCGATATGGGCATCGACTTCCAAAAAGCCAGCATTCAGGAGGTGATGACGCGCGGCGGCATTCGCGTTCGCCCGAATATGCTGGCCGTAGACGCATTGAATCTGATGCAAAACAAAAACATCACTGCGCTGCTGGTCGCCGATGACGATCGCTTGCTCGGTGTGATACATATGCATGACATGCTGCGCGCTGGCGTGGTTTAAACAGGAACAGAAGATGAGTGCTGAAACCACTATGGTGGAGACCTGTTACGGCCCGGTAAAGGCTGAAGTCATGGCGCGAGCGGCCAAAATTCGCCTGCTAATTTGTGATGTCGATGGCGTGATGTCGGATGGCGTGATTTACATGGGTAATAGCGGCGAAGAGCTGAAAGCCTTTAACGTGCGCGATGGTTATGGCGTGCGTTGCTTGCTGACCTCCGGCATCGAAGTGGCTATCATTACCGGCCGCAAAGCCAAGCTGTTGGAAGATCGCTGCACGACGCTCGGCATTACGCATCTTTACCAGGGACAATCGGATAAGCTTTTGGCCTGGCGTGAACTCCTGGATAAACTGTCGCTGTCAACTGATGAAGTCGCCTACATTGGAGATGACCTCATTGATTGGCCGGTGATGGCGCAGGTGGGTTTAAGCGTTGCCGTTGCCGATGCTCACCCGATTTTACTGCCGCGCGCGCATTACGTTACGCGCATTGCCGGCGGTCGTGGTGCAGTTCGTGAGTTGTGCGACCTGATTTTGATCGCGCAAAACAAATTTGAGGATGCCAAAGGGCAATCAGTATGAGTAAGAGCAGGCGTTGGATGACGCTGATTCTGGCCTTGATCGCTTTGGTGCTGATTGGCTGGAATCTCACCAACCAGGATGACAGCAAAACGCCGGTGGCGACGAACGATCAAGAGCCAACGTATACCAGCGCTAACTCCAATACCGTGGTGTATAACCCTACGGG
Source organism: uncultured Pantoea sp. (assembly GCA_966185695.1). Lineage (GTDB taxonomy): Bacteria > Pseudomonadota > Gammaproteobacteria > Enterobacterales > Enterobacteriaceae > Pantoea. The sequence goes on from CBIFUL010000028.1 coordinate 35,486, forward strand.
CGCGCTGGCATATAAATTGGTTTCCGATAAAGTCACCTATTTTTCAGCTGATGAAGTGAGCTGGTTCGATAATCCGGTGGCGACCACTTATGACGAAAACAAAGTGCCCACCTGGACGATTCGGGCTGATAAAGCAAAGCTGACCAAAGATCGTATGCTTTATCTTTATGGTCATGTTGTCGTCAATACGTTAACTCAGGATTCACAGCTTGAGCGCATCCTTACCGATAATGCTCAGGTCAATTTGGTCACCCAGGATGTGACATCTGACGATCAGGTCACCCTTATTGGCCGCAGTTTTAATTCCACTGGCATGAAGATGCGCGGCAACTTACGGACGAAAAATGCCGAGTTGCTCGAAAAGGTCAAAACTTCTTATGAAATTCAAAATGAACAAAAACAGCCTTAAGTTGTTGCTGGCAAGTGCGCTGCTGGCTTCCAGTCTGCCTGCACTGGCGTTAACCGGCGATTCCGATAAACCGGTAAACATTGACTCCGTAAATCAGGCGCTGGACCTGCAGGGTAACGTGGCGACCTTTACCGGCAACGTGATCGTGACGCAAGGGTCCATCAAAATCACTGCCGATAAAGTGGTGGTTACCCGTCCGGGCGGCGACAGCAAAAAGACCATCGTTGATGCCTACGGCAATCCAGCCACCTTCTACCAAATGCAGGACAGCGGGAAGCCGGTACAAGGTCACGCATCCAAGCTGCATTATGAGCTGGCGAATGATTTTGTGGAGCTGACGGGCAATGCCTACATTCAGCAGTTGGACAGCAACATCAAAGGCGATCGCATCACCTATTTGGTGAAAGAGCAGAAAATGCAGGCGTATAGCCAGGGCGAGAGCAAGCGCGTGACCACCGTTCTGGTTCCGTCGCAGTTGCAAGACAAAAACGGTTCCGCCGCGAGCCCTAAAAAGAGTAACTGATAGCTATGGCCACATTAGTCGCTGAAAACCTGGCGAAAGCCTACAAAGGCCGCCGCGTGGTGGAAGATGTTAGCCTGCAGGTAAAGTCAGGCGAGATTGTCGGCCTGCTCGGCCCCAACGGCGCGGGTAAAACCACGACGTTTTACATGGTGGTTGGGATTGTGCCGCGCGATGCCGGTCGTATTATCATTGATGAAGAAGACATCAGCATCCTGCCGCTGCATGCGCGTGCGCGTCGCGGTATTGGTTATCTGCCGCAGGAAGCGTCAATTTTCCGTCGCCTGAGCGTGTATGACAACTTAATGGCGGTATTGCAGATTCGTGATGATCTCACCGAAGAGCAGCGTCAGGATCGCGCTAACGAGTTGATGGAGGAGTTTCACATTAGCCATCTGCGCGACAGCATGGGCCAGGCGCTGTCGGGCGGGGAACGTCGTCGCGTCGAGATTGCGCGTGCTTTGGCCGCTAACCCGAAATTTATCCTGCTGGATGAACCCTTCGCCGGTGTTGACCCTATCTCCGTTATCGACATTAAAAAGATCATCGAACATTTGCGTGACAGCGGGCTTGGCGTACTGATCACCGACCACAACGTGCGTGAAACGCTGGCGGTGTGTGAGCGTGCTTATATCGTCAGCCAAGGTCACCTGATCGCTCACGGTACGCCAGATGAAATTCTTGCAGATGAGCAGGTTAAGCGTGTTTATTTGGGCGAAGAGTTCAGACTCTGATAAGGTGTCTCGACACCCTACGTTTGCTTAGGAAGCTCTGGCCGGATTATGAAGCAAGGTTTGCAACTCAGGCTCAGCCAACAACTGGCGATGACCCCACAGTTGCAGCAGGCCATCCGCTTGCTGCAACTCTCTACGCTTGAACTCCAGCAGGAGCTCCAACTCGCGCTGGAAAGCAATCCGCTGCTTGAACAAACAGACCTGCATGAAGAGATCGACTCACGCGAAACGCAGGAAAGCGACTCATTAGATACGCGTGAAGCGCTCGAGCAGAAAGAGATGCCCGACGAACTCCCGCTCGACGCAACCTGGGACGAAATCTACACCGCAGGTACGCCTTCCGGAACCGGCACCGATTATCAAGATGATGAGCTGCCGGTTTATCAGGGAGAAACCACGCAATCACTGCAAGATTATCTGATGTGGCAGGTTGAGCTGACGCCGTTCACCGACACCGATCGCGCCATTGCCACTTCCATTGTCGATGCCATCGATGACACCGGTTATCTCACCGTCAGCTTACAAGACATTTATGACAGTATTGGCGATGAAGAGCTGACGCTGGAAGAAGTTGAGGCAGTGTTAAAGCGCGTGCAGCGTTTTGACCCCATTGGCGTTGGCGCGCGCGATTTGCGCGATTGCCTGTTGGTCCAGCTGTCACAATATGCGATTGAAACGCCAATGCTGACCGAAGCACGGTTGATCGTCAGTGAACATCTCGACTTACTCGCTAATCACGATTTCCGCAGCCTGATGCGCGTGACGCGTTTGAAAGAAGAGGTGCTGAAAGAGGCGATGCTGCTGATTCAGTCGCTCGATCCGCGTCCCGGTCAATCCATCAACACCAGCGAACCGGAATATGTGATTCCCGATGTGCTGGTACGCAAAGTAAGCAAACGCTGGACAGTTGAACTCAATACCGACAGCATGCCGCGCCTGAAGATCAACCAGCATTACGCCGCGATGGGCGGTTCGGCGCGTAGTGACAGCGACAGCCAGTTCATCCGCAGTAATTTACAGGAAGCCAAGTGGCTGATTAAGAGCCTGGAGAGCCGCAACGATACGCTGCTGAAAGTGACGCGCTGTATCGTCGAGCAACAGCAGGCGTTTTTTGAACAGGGCGAGGAGTATATGCGTCCAATGGTGCTGGCGGATATCGCCCAAGCCGTCGAGATGCATGAATCCACTATTTCCCGTGTGACCACGCAGAAGTATTTACACAGTCCGCGTGGCATTTTTGAGCTGAAATATTTTTTCTCCAGTCACGTCAGCACCGAAGGCGGTGGCGAAGCTTCCTCTACGGCGATTCGTGCGCTGGTGAAAAAATTGATCTCTGCGGAAAATCCCGCAAAACCCTTGAGCGACAGCAAACTGACCTCCATGTTATCTGAACAGGGCATCATGGTGGCACGCCGTACGGTTGCTAAATATCGCGAGTCTTTATCTATACCGCCATCAAATCAGCGCAAGCAGCTGGTTTGACCGAACAGAGAAGGAAGACCTATGCAGCTAAACATAACCGGACTTAATGTTGAAATTACCGAACCTCTGCGCGAATTTGTAAATACAAAATTTGCCAAACTGGAACACTATTTTGATCGTATCAATCAGGTTTATATTGTTCTAAAAGTAGAGAAGGTGACGCAGATTGCGGATGCAACCCTGCACGTTAACGGCGGCGAGCTGCATGCCACATCGGAAGCGGAAGACATGTACGCGGCCATCGACGGGTTAATTGATAAGCTTTCCCGTCAGCTGACCAAACACAAAGACAAACTGAAAAAACACTAACCTTCACGCTTGCAGAGTGCTGACTGATTCGGCACTCAGAGCAAAAATGGGGCGGATTGACCGCCCCGTTTTGTCATCTACGCAAGCGCCAACAGGCTTGACCATGCCGTTAATGGCCAGAACCTCGCGGCTTAGTGAACTCGCAAGTGAAACGATGATGAACAACGATCTGACACTGGAATTGAGCGCGGTCCTTTCACTGGACTGTACCCGTAGCGGCGTACACTGCCAGAGTAAAAAACGCGCGCTGGAGATTATCAGCGAGTTGGCAGCGAAGCAGCTCAATCTGCCGCATCAGACGCTTTTCGAAGCGATTCTGACCCGTGAACGCATGGGCAGTACCGGCATTGGTAACGGCATTGCCATTCCACATGGCAAGCTGGAAGAGGATACGTTGCGCGCGGTAGGCGTGTTTATCAGCCTTGACCAGCCGATTGCCTTTGATGCCGTCGACAATCAGCCAGTTGATCTGCTGTTTGCCCTGCTGGTGCCCGCAGACCAGTGTAAAACCCATTTGCACACGCTATCGCTGGTGGCAAAGCGTCTGGCCGACAAAACGGTCTGCCGTCGTTTACGCGCCGCCCAGAGCGACCAAGAGCTCTACGCCATTATCACAGAAGCTCAGGAAGAACACTCTTAAGCAGCAGACACTTTTACCGGCTTTTCCGCCGGTTTAAAACGGGAGAAATGTGATGGTGCTGATGATCGTCAGCGGTCGTTCAGGCTCAGGAAAATCAGTCGCGCTGCGCGCGCTTGAAGATATGGGCTTTTACTGTGTCGATAACCTGCCGGTGGTGCTGCTACCCGAATTGGCGAAGACGCTTACCGAGCGCAATATTTCAGCCGCCGTCAGCATTGACGTGCGCAACATGCCGGAATCGCCCGAGATTTTCGAACACGCGCTCAATAATTTGCCCGATTCGTTTTCGCCGCAGCTGCTGTTTCTTGATGCCGATCGCAACACATTGATCCGCCGCTACAGCGACACCCGTCGCCTGCATCCTCTTTCCAGCAAAAATCTGTCGCTGGAAAGCGCCATTGATGAAGAGAGCGACCTGCTGGAACCGCTGCGATCGCGTGCCGATTTGATCATTGATACGTCTGAGATGTCGGTGCACGAGTTGGCAGAAATGCTGCGCACCCGCCTGCTGGGTAAACGTGAGCGTGAACTGACAATGGTGTTTGAGTCGTTTGGCTTCAAACACGGGATTCCGATTGATGCTGATTACGTGTTCGACGTGCGCTTTTTGCCCAATCCACATTGGGATCCTAAGTTACGGCCAATGACCGGCCTCGATCGTCCCGTCGCCGCCTTCCTGGATCGCCATACGGAAGTACATAACTTTATCTACCAAACGCGCAGCTATCTGGAACTGTGGCTGCCGATGCTGGAAACCAATAATCGCAGCTATCTCACGGTGGCGATTGGCTGTACCGGCGGGAAACACCGTTCGGTTTACATCGCGGAACAGCTAGCCGATTACTTCCGCTCACGCGGCAAAAACGTGCAGTCTCGTCATCGCACTCTGGAAAAACGCAAATCATGACCGTGAAGCAAACCGTTGAGATTCGCAATAAGTTGGGCATGCACGCGCGCCCGGCAATGAAATTATTCGAGCTGGTGCAAAGCTTTGATGCCGAAGTGCTGCTGCGTAACGAATCAGGCACAGAAGCCGAAGCCAGCAGCGTTATTGCGCTGCTGATGCTGGATTCAGCGAAAGGCGGCCATATTGAAATTGAAGCCAGCGGCCCGCAAGAAGCGCAGGCGCTGGCGGCAGTGATCGAATTATTTGAAGCGGGCTTTGACGAGGATTGATCCCTTAATGCAGCTTGTAGCGATTCAGGAAGCCTTCACCGCCTAGCTGACGCATTTGACGCATAATCCACTGCTGGCGCTGCCGCGTATAACCGGATGGCGCATCAGCACGAAAACGAATCGGATTTGGCAACACGGCGGCCAATAGCGCCGCTTCTGACATCGTTAAACGGCTGGCCGGTTTATGGAAATAGCGTTGCGCCGCCTCTTCCACCCCAAACACCCCTTGGCCAAACTCAGCAATGTTGAGATAAACCGTCAAAATGCGGCGTTTGGTCCATACAGTTTCCAGCCCGACCGTGAGTCCCGCTTCAAGTCCTTTCCGCATCCAGCTGCGACCATCCCACAAAAACAGATTTTTAGCCGTTTGCTGCGACAACGTTGATGCACCGCGCATCCTTTCGCTGCCGTCATTTTCCAGTACCGATTGGATCGCATCGACGTCGAAGCCCCAATGCTCGGGAAACTTTTGATCCTCAGCCGCAATTACCGCTAACGCCATCCACGGCGAGATGTCATCCATTCCCACCCAATCTGAATGCGCCACATACTCGAAGTGTCCACTAAACCATGCGCCAATTTGCCGTTCGACCATGACTGCGGAAAACGGTACCGGCAAAAATGCAAACAACAAAATGCCGGCAACCCAGGCGCCTAATCCTGCCAGCAGAACTTTTGCTATCACTCTTCTAATACGTTGTCCCAGCTTCCCTTTACTCTTGCTCATGCAATTTTCTCTTACCTGTTCCCTGCATTAATTAATCACTCAAGTCACGATAGCCGTCGCCAGCGATTAAACGTACAAAATCATCTCTTGCCGCTTCGCTTAGTTTACCAAAGTCATTACTAGCGTAATCAACGTTCCTCTATTAGAGCCAGTCACATCAAGCACTTCCATAAAAAAGGAATCGGTTCCATGATGAAAAATAGCGCAAAGGGCACTGTTGCCAACACTTAACTGAATGTGATGTCGCTCACGTTAAAGCTTTCATAATGTTTATCAATGAACTTCAATAGTATTCGATGATGCTCATTGATGAGCGAGACCATTCTGAAAAAAGCAGCAAATTCTGCGTCAACTGGCGCGTCATCATCGCCTTATATGGTCAAGCGATTTACCTCAGGTTTAGTTTACATTTATCAAGCAAACCGGAAACTGGAACTTTCAACTTAGGGTTTCCAAAACGTTTTGGATAAGTGCATTGAAAGCCCCTTTAAAACCCTCTATATCAGCAAGTTAAACTCACTTAACTGCGATTTTGTTGCAGATTTCGTTTCTTAATCACGCTTGCCCGCATTTCCTGCTCGCCAGTGAGGGAAAACCAGGCAAAAAACAGAATATTTGGTCAAAAAAAGTGCAATAGTGCAAAGAAATTAATTCCTTGCTTGACTGTGTCAGCAAATTAATGTTTTCTGTATTTAATCGCTGCTCAACATCACACAATTTAATGAATCTTGTCACAAGCGTTAATGATTTTGTTAAGGTGATTTTGAAGCGTTAACCAATACCTCAACTGTTGCTTTTTCATTCGAACTCTAAGAATAGCAGCAGTACCTCTTTCCCTGGTGTTGGCGCAGTATTCGCGCACCCCGGCCTCGGCTGGGGTCATTTTTTTCTGGCGTTCAATGATTTTTCCCGTTCGATAACCCAAGCGCGCAATACATTTACATCCTGTTGCCATTCCTGTTTAAGTTCATCAATCCACTCTTGCACGTTATCCCACCATGCAGGCAGCTCCGGTGACTGAATTTGTTTTGCCAGCTTTTGCAGATGCAGTAAACCGACCGAACCCGCCGCACCTTTAATCTTGTGCCCTTCCTCTGCAATGCCCTTTTGATCGCGCGCCATCATGTTGGAATCCAACACATCAAGGTAGCCAGGCATCATCTGCTCAAACATCGTCAGGCTTTGCGTAATTAATCCTGGGCCGACCAGCTCGATGTACTGTTCCAGCATCTCTACATCTAAAAGCATACGTGATTGCTCTGCTGAAGCGACGCTCGTCACCGCTTCCTGCTCGGGCTGATAATCCCAGAATTTTTTAATCATCGCCGTCAGTGCAGGTACCGCAAGTGGTTTGCTCAGCACATCATCCATGCCCGCATCGAGATACTCTTTTTTATCTTTCAGCACGTTGGCGGTCAGCGCCACCAGCGGCGGCAACGCGACACCCGCATGACGTTGATGAATGGCGCGCGACACATCAAGCCCAGTCATATCCGGCAGCTGAATATCCAGCAGCACCAAATCAAACTCGTGCGGATCAAACATGGCCAGGGCATCGGTGCCGGTCATCGCCACTTCCACGCTGCATCCAAGCTTCTCCAGCACCGAACGCGCGACAATGACATTGAGCTCAATATCTTCTACCAGCAGCACATGCAGCGCAGGTAACGGCATGGCGTCGTCAAGATTATCGTCCTCCACTTCTTCAGCCACGCGTGGCGCGTGAATTTCTACCGTGAAGCACGAACCCTGCCCGGCAGCGCTGGTGACGCTGATATCGCCGCCCATCGCCTGTGCCAGCCGACGCGAAACTGCAAGGCCGATACCGGTTCCGGTCGCCGGTTTTCCGCCGTGCTGATCTTTCACCTGGTAATACATTGCGAAGATTTTGTCCTGCTCTTCTTGCGGAATCCCCATGCCGGAATCCTGTACTTCAAAACGCAGCGTTTCATCCTGACGATAAGCCACGCGCACCACGATTTCGCCCTGTTGGGTAAACTTCACCGCATTGCCAATCAGGTTCCATAGAATCTGTCGCAGGCGTGTCCCATCCGCCGAGATTTTATGCGGCAACGGTAATTCCGGTGCCATCACAAACTTCAGTCCTTTTGGCTGCGCCAGCAATCCAGAAAGGTTCTCCAGATCGGCCAGGAAACCTGTGAAATCCAGCGGTTGATTATCGAGCTGCACTTTACGGCGTTCAATCTTGTCCACTTCAATCACGTCATTGAAGATATTGCCCAGCGTGATCGCCGAGACATGAATGGTTTTCAGGTACTTCAGCTGCTCCTGATTCAGGTCGGTATCCAGCAAAATGCGACTCAACCCGACAATGCCATTAAGCGGCGTGCGCAGCTCATGGCTAATGGTAGAGATGAAGGTGGTTTTCTCACGGCTGGCGTTCTCCAGCGCGTCCTGATAGCGCTTACGCTCGGTAATATCGCGACCAAAGCCCATCAAACCACTGCGTTTACCCACGCGGTCGTAATACGGCACTTTACGGATCTCAAAACAGGCTTTACGCCCATCAGGATATTGCAGCCACTGCTCATAGGTCAGCGACACATTATGACGGAACACTTTTTCATCGGTTTCCAGCACTTTAGTCGCAGCATCTTCGTCATAAATATCGCGCGGCGTCAGGCCAATCAGCTGCTTTTCGCTCATGCCGGTGAGCAGTTCCATGGCGCGGTTACAGCCAGAGAACTGTTTATCAATATTGCGGTAGAACACCAGATCCGGTGAGGCATCAAGGAAGGAGCGTAGAAAGGTCGATTGCTGCTCAAGCTCGATTTGCGCCTGCTCGCGGCGCGCCATCTCTTCGCGCAGCTTGTCCATCACCTGCTCGCGTGCCTGTTCAGCTTTGATACGGTCGCTGATTTCCTGATTAAGCTGGGTGATGGTCTCTTTCATTTGCTGATTAAGCTCAAGATCACGCGTGCGCATCTCTTCCAGCTTATCCACCAGCTTAGTCAGGCGCTGACGCGACTCCTCTAACTGATCGACGACCACCGACAGGAAATAGACCGCCCAAGGCGTAATTAACAGCCCGAAGAAGATCGAACGCACCACGTCAATGCTTTCAACATGGCCGCGCAGCACCATCGTTACCGCCATCTGCACTACCATCGCTAATACTACCAGCGCCGATGCCAGCAGCAGTGAAAAGCGCACAAGGCCGAGTTTGACCATAAGATCAACGTAATACTGCGCTAAAAGACGAATCTGTTTCATTACGAGCTCCCTGAACGAAATCTGGCTCATGATAGCGTAATTATTGTCGTGCTGCGCCGCTTCCCCCGCCATATCGGCGTTGTTACGCCCTACAATGGTGCATCAATCCCTGATTTCGCCGACGTTCCCGGCTATATGCGCAAAGCGCTTGACTAATTCTGCCAACTGAATAATCTGGAGGGCCGTGCTTTTACGGCGCTTCTCCCTACATCCTGCACTTATCAGCCTTTTCTTCGCCATTACTTAAGATGGCAGCCCCTTTTTATTGCATATCCATTCATCTTAAATGATGTTTTAGTCACGCTATCCTTGATTAATTTTACTAATGGCAGACCTGTTTTGATTCAAATATGACGCCATAAGAAAAACAGATACATGCTGTGTATGATCTGCCCGCAACAGAATTTAATGCTGTACAAACTGCACCTTCCAGCATTGTTTGGATATTATCGGCTTGGCTCACAGTGAGACGGCTCACACTTCTTAGGGGAATCGAAAGAGGCAGATTGACATATTTTTACGTAACAATCTTTTCATAATCATAAGGTTAACCATACAAAAAGCCGATTAACCTCAGTAAAGCTGGCTATTTGACCTGAGTTCGCTTTCCCGATAAGTTGGATTTCCACTCGGAGCTTTCCTGGTGGGCCTGTGTCTCGGCATATCTATGCAGCAAGAAGACTCCCTCTCGATGCAAGTTATCTCCCGATAGAGACCGGAATAAAGAGCAGCTCATAAGGACGTGACAATTAAGTCTTAAGAGCCTTTGCTCGGTGTTGCGACGCCCGCTCTTCGCTGAGCGGCACAAGAATTGATACAGCGCGTGAGCAATGCCTCGATGCGATGTACGCGAAATAATGCAGGTAATGTCAAAGAAGTTTAAGGAGACCCTCAATGTCCACTCAAAAACCCTATGGTTTGTATGATCCAACTGCTGGCAGTGACAGCTGTGGTGTCGGTTTTATCACCCGTAAGGACGGCGAGCAGACCCATGAGATTCTGCAGATGGCGCATAGCGCGCTGTGCACGGTGCCACATCGTGGCGGCATGTCTGCTGAAGGCGTGGGCGATGGCGCAGGCGTAAACGTCGATCTCTCCCTGAACTTCTTCCGCAAGGTCACCGGGCTGGCGCTGGAAGCGGGCCGCTTTGGCGTCGGCAACTTCTTTGTACCGAAAGATGCAGAACTGCGTGCTAACGCCGAACGTTTAGTAGCAGAAACGCTGGCAGCCCATAATTTCCCGGTATTAATGAAACGTGACATGCCGTTAGACGGCAGCGTCACGCGCCCTGCCGCGCAGCCATTCCAGCTGCCAATTGTGCAATGGATCTTTGCCGCACCGCAGGACGTTAGCGAGCAACTTGAGTTTGAGCGCCTGATCTATCGTGCGTTATTAGATATCGAAGCACGCGCCTTTACGGAAAGCGAATTTGGCGGTTTGTATCCGCTTTCGCTCTCTTCGCGCACGCAGGTGTTTAAGGCCCGCCTGAACTCCAACGAAGTGATTCCGTACTTCAAAGATTTAACCGATGTCGATCACCAGGTGCGCGGGCTGTTCTTCCATACCCGCTTCTCCACCAATACCGATCCGCATACCACCATGGCGCAACCTTTCCGCCTGATGGCGCACAACGGCGAGCTGAACACCGATCGTAAAAACCGCATTGCTGAAGCCGCATTAATGCTGGCACGCGGTAAGAAAATCGTGCGTCCAAAAGGCCAATCTGACAGTTCACGCCTGGATCAAAGCATCCATAGCCGTTTGATGGAAGATAATCTCGACCTGATCAACGCCGTGGTGTCGATGATGCCGCCCGCGTGGGAAAACGACACTTCACTCTCGGCAGAAGTGCGCGCCATGCTGGAATACTTCTCGCTGTATGAAGAGAAAAACGATGGCCCAGCCGCGTTGATCTTTGGTAATGGCGAAGTGATCGGAGCGCGCCTTGACCGCCTCGGCCTGCGTCCGTTGCGTTCCGTTGAAACCGCCGAGTATATCGGTGCAATGTCCGAAGCTGGCCAGATCGCCTTCCCACCGGAAAGTGTGCTACGTCGCGGCCGTATCGAAGCGGGCGGTATGCTGTATTACGATCACAAAGAAAAACGCTCTTACACCACCGTGGAAGCGTTGGAAAAGCTGGCGGCCGAGAAAGATTATCTGTCGCTGCTGAATGCAGCGCGTATCGACTTGGGCGATCTGCCCGAAATTCAGGCGGAGCAGCTTGGCTCGCCGCTGCGTTATCGTGGTGACCTCAAAACCTACCAGCGTTTTGTCGGCTACTACTATAACCAGGAAAGCTTCAAATTCATGATGGATCCGATGCTGCAAACCGGCGCGGAGAAGATCTCAGCGATGGGTTACGGCAATGCCATCAACGGCTTGTCCGATCATGAAGGCGGCATGGCGCACTACTTCTCGCAGCGTTTTGCACAGGTTACCAACCCGCCGCTCGACTCCATTCGTGAAGCCGATGGCATGACGTTGCGTGTTGCGCTGGGTGCAAAACCGCACCTTGGCCGCAGCAAAGGTCAGCAAATTATTGTGCCAACGCCGATTCTGACGCACCTCGACATGCTGCGCCTGCGCGAGCAAACCGTGGCGCCTTATGCGCGCTTCGAGATGCTGTATGAGCCGGTGGTCGGTAAAGACATCGTCAGCCGCGCCGCTAACGCCAACGCGCTGGAAAAAGCCATTGATGACTTAGCGCAGCAGGTAGTGGATTTTGCTCGCCAGCAAGGCGGCATCGCGGTGATCACCGATCGTCACATCTCTTCCACTCACGCGGCTATCCCGATGCTGTTGATGGTTTCAGCCATCAACCAACGCTTGGTGCAGGAAGGCTTGCGTCTGGATGTGTCACTGGTGGTGGAAAGTGGGCAAAGCATCTCTTCACACCATATCGCAGCGACGCTGGGCTTTGGTGCCTCCGCGGTTTATCCGCTGGGCGTGCAAATGCGAGCTGAAGAGAAATTCGGTGAAGGCGTGGAAGGTAACAAAGCCTTTAAACGCTATGCCAAAGCCGCTGAAAAAGCGCTGATGAAAACCATGGGCAAAGTTGGCCTGTGTACCGTTGAAAGCTACAGCTGCGGTGAGTTCTTCGAACCGAACTTCCTTGATACCGAAGATCCGGTTTTAAAGAAATACTTCCCGAATATCAAAACCCCGGTGGGCGGTGCAGGATTCCCGGCCATCGCGCAGATGGCCGTGGATTGGCACCAGAGCGCCTTGAAAATCCAGGGCGAGGCCGAAGTGCCGCTGCTTGGCTTGTTCAAAGAGCGTGCAGAAGGCGCGGGTCACTCGTATGGCACCATCGCGGTGCGTACCTTTATTGATATGACAGAACAGCCCATTCGTTTTGCGGATAAAGCCCGCGAAGAGGACAACTTCATTCGTTTGATGACGCTGGCAAAACTCGACAATGCCTTCAACATCAAAGCGGACGCCTTTAAGGACAGCAGCTTCGAGCGCATCCCGAATGAGGTAATTGATACGTTTGCCATCACGCCAGATTACCGTCAGTTCTCGGGCCTGATGTATGCCGAGCGTAAACGTCGTCCAGCGGCGCTGCGTGACATCCTCGCGCTGCCGTGCGATTTGACACACGTTGATAGTGAAGCGGAGTTTGGTCGCAAACTGGGGCGTTACTCGCTGGTCAACAACGGTTTTGCCACGCGCGGCCTGAAGTGCGAAGCGGTGAACGGCAACCTGAACCAGTTTGAGCTGCGTTTGATCGATGCGATTGCCGGGTTAAAGCCAGAGAATGAGCGTCTGGAAGCGCTGTCGCGCGCCCTGAAAACGCGCTTCAGCGAGGACATCGAAAGCAGCAGCGTAGCGGATGGCGTTCTGCGCATCACCGCCTACGGTAAGGCGGCCGAGTATTTGTCATTGATCTTCACCGCGCTGCCATCGCTGCCGCTGGAAGAGATTCAACCGGCACATGAAATCACCCGTACCTTTGCCTCTGGCGCCATGAGCCACGGTGCGCTCGTTGCACCAGCGCACGAAGCCGTCGCGCATGGCACCAACATGGTGGGTGGTATGAGTAACTGTGGCGAAGGCGGCGAGCACTATTCGCGTCACGGCACCATCCGTGCTTCACGCATCAAGCAGTTGGCTTCTGGACGTTTTGGCGTGTGGGCGGCCTATCTGGCCGATCCGATGCTGGAAGAGTTGGAGATCAAAATTGGTCAGGGCGCGAAGCCCGGTGAAGGTGGTCAGCTGCCAGCACCAAAAGTGACCGTAGAGATCGCAGCAGCGCGTGGCGGTACACCGGGCGTTGAGCTGGTTTCACCGCCGCCGCATCATGACACCTATTCAATCGAAGATTTGGCGCAGCTGATCCACGACTGTAAAGCCGCGCGCGTACGCGTCATCGTGAAGCTGGTGTCTTCTGAAGGTATCGGCACCATCGCGGTTGGCGTGGCGAAAGCCGGCGCGGACGTGATTAACGTCGCAGGTAACACCGGCGGCACCGGCGCAGCATCGGTCACCAGCCTGAAATACACCGGTCGCGTTGCGGAAATCGGCATCGCGGAAGTGCATCAGGCGCTGTGCGCCAACGGTTTACGCGATAAAGTGCAGCTGCGTTGCTCTGGCGCGCAGCAGACCGGCAGCGATGTCATCAAATCTGCCCTGCTCGGCGGCGACAGCTTTGAGTTCGGCACCACCGCGCTGATGATGCTGAAATGCGTGATGGCGAAAAACTGTAACGTTAAATGCCCAGCCGGTTTAACCACCAACGCCGAAGCCTTTGATGGCGATCCGCGTCAGCTGGCGCAGTACTTCATCAACGTGGCGCAGGAAGTACGTGAGTTCCTGGCACGTCTTGGCCTGCGTTCACTGCGCGAAGCGCGCGGACGTTCCGATCTGCTGCACTTGATGGATCATCCGCTGGAGGTGGGCAAACTGGATCTGCGTGCCATGTTGACGGTGGTGCCGGAGCAGAAAATCGCTAAGCCGGTCTATCTGGAAAAAGATTTTGAGTTAGATGATGCCTGGGTGGCTGAGCTGAAAACCCAGCTGATTGGCGCGGCCAGCCGCGACATCGCACTGGGCGCAGGCATCACTCTGAACAACCGTAACAAGAGCGTGGGTGGACAGCTGGCGATTGATATTGAACGCCTGCTTAACCATGAGCTGCCCGCAGCACAGCGCGCGGCGCTACCGGCGGTACTGAAAGACGATCGCGGCCGTCATTATTTGGCTCCGCGCACCGTTAATCTGCACACCAGTGGCTCGGCCGGTCAGTCCTTTGGCGCCTTCTGCAACGACGGTATGCTGATGAAGCATTACGGCACCTGTAACGATGGCGTGGGTAAAGGCCAATGCGGCGGCGAACTGGTAGTGATGTCACCGGGCGGCGGCGCACAAGACAGCGACGGCAACGTGCTGATTGGTAACTTCGCGCTGTTCGGCGCCACTGGCGGCCGCTTATTCGTGCAAGGTCAAGCCGGCGACCGTTTCGCGGTGCGTAACTCAGGCGCGACTGCGGTGGTAGAAGGCGTCGGTGATTTCTGCTGCGAATACATGACCAACGGTGCCATCCTCAACCTCGGCACCTTCGGTAAAGGTTTCGGCAACGGCATGAGCGGCGGCTTTGCTTACCAGTACGATCCGTATGGCGCGCTGGCAGCGCATGCCGCAGGCGATTCGGTGCTGTTCGGCTCCATCGCTGATGAAGACGAAATGGCGCAGGTACATAAGCAAGCGGTGCTGACCATGCTGAACTGGCACCTGGAAGCCACCAACTCGCCACGTGCGGCCTGGCTGCTGGATAACTGGGAAACCGAGTGCCACCACTTCGTCTATGTGATGCCGCGTTCCCTGCTGCTGTACCAGGATGGCGGTGAGATTCTGAAAGCCAAATCGCGTAAAGATTTGCTGGAAGAGTTATCCACATCGCTGGCAGCGCATCAAGTGGCTAAGTTCAAATCCGCATGGCGTACCGGTAAAACTATCGCCAATGGTGCAGTGCCTGCTTACGGTGCCACCGATACGCTGGAAATGTTCGTGCTGCTCAACAACTACACCGTGTTGAGCTTCGCGCAGCAGCTGGCGCTGGGCAAACTGCCAAAAGGTACGGCGGTTGAAGATCCGGCGGTGGAGAAAGCGGTACGCAACCTGCTGATGACCGAAGACTTCACGCTGGTCAGCAAACTGCAACGTCACGCGCGCTCAGCCATTGAGAGCTACAGCGATGACGAATTGGCGAGCTTAATTGCGGCTAAACGTATGGCCGATTATAAAGCGGCACTGACGCAACGTAACATTCGCTCAATGGACAGCCTGGCCACCTACGGCTGGATTATTTATCAGGACGCCAGTAACCGCGAGGTGCTTGGACATCTGCCTGATTTTGAAGAGCTGTTTGCGCGCGCCGCACTGCCTGAAATCGCCGCTGCGGTAGGGAAACTCTCCTGATCGCAGTACCAATGAATGTGTGTATTATCGACGAACATCACGAAACGGGTTTGAGTACAGATATCCATGAAGATTCCTTACATTCCTGAAGATGCGCCGTTTAACGGCGAACAAAAATACTGGCTGGCGGGTTTTCTCGCCGGTCTCCA
The DNA here is from genome assembly GCA_966185695.1 of uncultured Pantoea sp. GTDB lineage: Bacteria > Pseudomonadota > Gammaproteobacteria > Enterobacterales > Enterobacteriaceae > Pantoea. The sequence continues at coordinate 51,286 of CBIFUL010000028.1, forward strand.
CTCGCGCCTGTTGGTATTAGAAGACAAGCAGAGCGCGCCAGCTGCCGGTGCCAGCACCAATACGCAGCTGCATATTCTGTTTGGCTCGCAAACCGGTAACGCAGAAGCGCTGTCGCAAACGGCAGCTAAAGCCGCGCGCGCCAAAGGCTTGGTGCCGGTGGTTCAGGCGCTGGATGAAGTGGATATCGATGTGTTCGCCACCATGCGTCATGTACTGATCGTCACCTCAACCTACGGCGAAGGCGAAATGCCGGACAACGCCCAGCTGTTCTGGCAGGCCATTTCTGCCAGCACCGCGCCGCGTATGGAGCAGATGCACTTCGCGGTATTGGCGATTGGTGATACCGGCTACGACGGTTTTTGCCAGGCCGGTAAATTCATTGATATGCGCCTGGAGCAGTTGGGTGCGAAACGCGTCGCCGATCGTATCGACTGCGATATTGACTACGAAGAGCCATCCAGCGAGTGGATTGGTAGCGCGATGCCGCAGTTTGCCGCTAGCGCGGGTAGCAGCGGGAACGCGCTTGAAAGCGCGCCCGAAGCGCCGGTCATCCCAGGCAGCAATAAACAGAACCCTTACGCAGCAGCGTTGGCGACCAACAAGCGCTTGTCGGCTGAGTCGTCGGCGAAAGACATTCGTCACTTCGAGTTTGATCTCACCGACAGCGGCCTGAAATACGAAGCCGGTGATGCGCTGGGTGTGATCCCTGTTAACGATGCGGCGCTGGTTTCACTGCTGTTAGCGGAATTGAAAGCCGACTACGAAACACCGGTGCCGAGCTTTGATCGTAATCTTGGCGATTTGCTGACGTATCAGTTCGAAATCTCAGAGCCGTCTCGCAAACTGATTGAGTGGGTAGGTCAACACACCACTAACCAGGAACTGCGCCACGTACTGCAACACGATGACAAAGATACGCTCGCCGTGTGGCTGTGGGGCAAAGACACCTTGGATCTGCTGCAGCTGGAATTGACGCGTACCCTGTCAGTGCCGGAATTCGTGGCGATGCTGCGTCCATTGCAGCACCGTGCGTACTCGATTTCGTCCAGTTCTAAAGCGCATCCTAACCAAGTGCATTTGACCATCGCTTCCGTGCGCTATCACAGCGCTGGCCGCGAGCGTAAAGGCGTGTGCTCCAGCTATTTGGCTGAGCGCGTGCGTCGTGGTGAAAAACCGGCGATCTTCATCTCGCCGAACAAGGCGTTCCGCGTCCCTGCAAATAACAATGCACCGCTGATCATGGTTGGCCCAGGCACCGGCATCGCACCGTTCCGCGCCTTCCTGCAGGAACGTCAGGCAACGGGTGCAGAAGGGAAAAACTGGCTGTTCTTCGGCGATCAGCATCAGGCGCACGATTATATCTATGAAGATGAGCTGACCGCCTGGCAGCAAAGTGGTTTGCTGACCAACCTCGACCTGGCGTTCTCACGCGATCAGGAAGAGAAGATTTATGTGCAAAACCGCATGCTGGAGAAAGGCGCTGAGCTGTATGCCTGGCTGCAAGACGGCGCATATTTCTACGTGTGCGGCGACGCCTCTCGCATGGCGAAGGATGTTGATTCAGCGCTGTATGAAGTGGTGCGCCAGTTTGGAGGCTTGTCCAGCGAGCGTGCAGCGGCTTATGTCGATCAGCTGAAGAAAGATAAGCGTTATCTGCGCGACGTTTACTAAGAGATGCAGACATAAAAAAACGGGCCGCTGGCCCGTTTTTTATTCGCTACGATTTACTTCACAACGCGCAATGAAGGACGTCCACCGCGCGGTGGCGGCTCATCATCTGGCGAGTGATCGTCATCAGTGGCATCATCAGGACGATCGCCATCAATGACCGACATCATCGTCTCTTCCTGACCTTCCTGCTCTTCCGTTGCCAGCTCGTAAGCCGGTTCTGGTTCAAACATGGTGCCAGCACCGTTTTCACGGGCGTAAATGGCTAATACAGCATACATCGGCACAGAAACCTGACGTGGTACTCCACCAAAGCGCGCGTTGAAACTCACTTCGTCATTAGCCAAATCCAGATTGCCCACCGCACGCGGCGCAATGTTCAAAACGATCTGCCCATCACGCGCATACTCCAGCGGCACCTGCACACCAGGCAGATTGATATCGACCACCAGATGCGGCGTTAACTGGTTATCGAGCAACCAGTCATAAAACGCGCGCAGCAGATACGGACGACGAGCCGTTAGTTGCGACATTTCCATACATTAGCCCCGGGCTTGCAAGCGCATTTCACGTTCTGGTTCAGTCAACGAAGCGAGGAAAGAGTCACGTTCAAATACGCGTGTCATATAGCCTTTCAGCTCTTTCGAACCCGCGCCAGACAGATCCACATTCATTTGCGGCAAACGCCACAGCAGCGGAGCCAGGTAGCAATCCACCAGACTAAACTCTTCGCTCATGAAGAACGGAGTACGTGCGAACAGTGGCGCAATCGCCAGCAGCTCTTCACGCAGCTGCTTACGTGCAGCATCCGCTTCAGCGCCGTTTTTGGTCTCAATGATGCGCATCAGGCTGTACCAGTCTTGCTCGATACGATGCATCATCAGACGGCTTTCACCACGTGCAACCGGATAAACCGGCATCAGCGGCGGATGAGGAAAACGCTCATCAAGGTATTCCATGATGATGCGTGATTCATACAGCGTCAGTTCACGGTCGACCAGCGTAGGAACAGTACGATACGGGTTGAGGTCAATCAGATCCTGCGGCAGGTTATCCATTTCAACCTGCTCGATCTCCACGCTGACGCCCTTTTCAGCCAGTACGATGCGTACTTGATGGCTAAAAATGTCAGTCGGACCAGAAAACAGCGTCATTACCGAACGTTTGTTGGCAGCGA
>CBIFUL010000029.1:0-52139 GCA_966185695.1 uncultured Pantoea sp.
TTCAGGTGTTAGTGTTCTTACGGACGTGAGGGTTCAAGTCCCTCCCTTCGCACCAGGCAAAATTATGCAGTAGCAGTAAGCGTTAGAAAAAATCGGCGAGTAGCGCAGCTTGGTAGCGCAACTGGTTTGGGACCAGTGGGTCGGAGGTTCGAATCCTCTCTCGCCGACCATATTTGAAGAAGCCCGCTTTGCAAAAAGCGGGCTTTTTTACGTCTATCGTCAGGTGAGAGCCTGTACGCTGCAGTCGTTAAGCTTTGCGCTGCGAAGGGCAGTTGTCGCTGTTATGAGACATCTATCGCGTTGATTTATAACAGGCTTACAAGACCTTGCGATGCTTGTCGCTCAGTGGAGACAGTTTCCAACCTGTTTGTCGCAAAAAACCAACATCCCGCTATCATTCCCACGCTTTTAAAATTTATCTCCATGATATAAAAGAATTTGTTTGTCGATCTGCAATTTTGGCACGGCTTGTGCAATAATTAACGTGTAGATGCTCATTCCACCTCTTATGTCTGCTTAGGCTACATAAACCTGGGAATGATGCAGAGCCCCTTACGGTATCCGTTGTCCGCCTGGCAGTACTTGCGCACGCTTTACTGCAGTAAGAAGGACATTACGTTGAGTCGGATACCATCAGTTGTCTGAACGACCTGATCTTACACCTGCTTATGGCAGGTGTTTTTTTATCTGCGGTGCGCTGAATGGCAGGCAAAAAAAAGCCGGGACAAGCCCGGCGTGCACAAAAGTAACAATCGTAAAATCAGGCGTTGGGATTGGTCTTCAACGTCAGGAGTAAGCCTTCGCGACGCATGGTGGCGGCCTCTTCCGGACGATGCAGGCGATCATAAACATCCGCCAGCCAGGCGTAATCGAACGCGTCAGGACGCTGCGCCAGCGCTTGTTGGAAGGCTTCTGCAGCTTGCTGCCATTCGCCATGCCGCATCAGCAACTGGCCGAGCGTGCTATGCAGCAGTGGCGTAGCGCCGTGCTGTTTAATTTGCTGACGCAGCGCTTTCTCCAGCGATTGCGGATCGCCACTTTTAATGCGCGGCATCAGCAGGACCAGGCGATCGTCATATTGACGTTTTAACCCTTCCAGCACGATGCTCTGCGCGGTATCCGGATCATCACACTCAATCAGATGTTCTGCCATTGCCACCTGCAACGCCGTTTCCTGACGCGTTTTGCGGCTCTGGTGTTGCCACCATTTTTTCAAACCGTCGCTGCCCTGATCGGCCATCGCTTGATTCATCAGGCCAAGCCATGCTTGCTGCTGCAAGGCATCGCGCTGCGCTTCATCATTAATCTGGGCTTTTTGCATCGAAGGCAGAATATCGATCAATGCGCCCCAGGCACCGGTTCGCACATAAGCTTGCTCAGCCAGACGCAGCACTTCTGGATGGCGCGGCGCGACTTCCAACAGACGATCAATGCTGTGGCGTGCTGCATGATCTTCATTACGCGCCAATTGCAGGCGAGCACGGGTGATCTCAACGGGCAGGGTGTTGTTCTCAGACAATTCAGACGCGCGTTCCAGATGTTGATTAGCGCGAATCTCGTCCCCACGCTGTTGTGCAGCTTCGGCCGCCAGCAGGTAATTGGCAACCGGCTGATCGGCGTGATCGGCATTCTTCGACAGCAGTTTTTCCGCCTGCTGATAGTCGCCTTCTGCCAGCTTCATCAACGCGCTTTGCGTGTGGCGCTGGGCGCTGCGACGTTTACGTCCGGTGAACCAGCCGCGCGTGCGTTTGCCGGTGCGGAACAGGCGACGCAGGATCCACTCCACCAACAGAATCACCAGCAGGCTGAGGATCAGTATAATCGCCAAACCGGTGACGCTGGTTTCGATGTTCCAGTTGTCGGTTTGAATCAACACATAACCTTGATGACCGGCCACCATCGGGCCAATCACTACGCCTGCAATCAACAGCAGGAAAAGCACTAATACTTTTAGCATGCTTAGCCTCCTTGTTGATCAGCCGGCGCCGATGGCTGCGCCAGCAGATTGCGCACGCGCGTTTGCATCAGTTTTTCCAGCAGCAGCTGGCTTTCCAGCGTATCCGGCACATCCATGGAGATGCTCTGCTGGCTCAACTCATCCAACTGCGCAAGGAAGGCTTTGGTGGCGGCATCGTTGGTGTCGTACCACGCCCGCACCCAGGTTGAAACGGCATCAATGGATTGCTTATAAATTTCATCCTGATGACGCGGCACCGCCTGCGCGGCAATCAGCAGACGCGAACGGATGTTTTCACGTAGATAAACGTCCTGATTCGGCGCCAGCAGCGGCTGCGCGGTGTTATCGCGGCGGCGTATAGTAATGAAATCATCCATAAAATTGTGCCAGCTTTTCACCAGATTCTGACGCCATTCGGTCAGGGAGCTGGAGAGCTCGCCGCCGTCGGCGTCCATCGGGGAGTCATCGCTGTCGTTATCCGCAAGGCGTAGATTATCTACTCCATTGGAAAGCTGGTTAAGCTTGAGAATGGTGCCGTCATAGTCAATCTGGCTAACGGCGGCAAGGGCGCTAATATCCTGGGTTAACGCGCGGCGCACGTTCATAACGCTGGGGTCGTTCATGTCGGCCAGGCTGGCGTCAGCGCTTTTCAGCAGGGCCGCCGCGGTGGTGACATCCTGATCGCTCCACAGTTTGCGGCCCGCCAGTTTTACCAGGTAATCCGCCTGCGCCAGTAGCCAGGTGCGCGTGTCGTTGCCGGAAATCTGGGCGACTTTATCGCGCAAGGTTTCCAGCTCGCGCGCGCTGTTGTCCTGCTGGGTGCGTGCTTCTTGCAAAGTGCTGTTGGCGCTATCCAGCTGTTGCGTCAGTTGCTGTTTATCGCTGCCCAGTTGCTGCTGCAAGGCGCTAAGCTGCTCGCTCAGAGATTGGTTAGTTTGAGCCTGTAAATCGGCCTGGTGTTTCCCATTCAGGTAAAGTCCCGCACCTATCGCCAGCGCAATGACAATCGCAACTGCACTCAGCACCTTGCCGTCGCTTTTTTTCGCGCGAGGTGGTTTTGAGGCAGAGGAGTTGTCCGCTGGGGAGGTTTCTTCAACCGGGGCGGAGGAGGCTTTTTGTTCCGTCATTCTGGCTCATCCCATTGTTAAGTTCAGCGTAACGCGCGCAGCAGCGCATCGTTATCGGCACCATCGGCTACATCAATATCCTGCCAGCCCAATTCGGCGGCTTGCGTAGCCAAACGCTCACTGACGACCACTAATCGGCAGTGTAATAACCATTCCCGGCGATCAATTGGCGGAAACAGCGCAAACAGTTGTTGTAACATTTCCCCGCTGGTCACTACCAGCGTGGTGATGCCGCGATCGCGCCAGCGGCGGCCTTCAATTGCGCCTTCATAATGCTTTTCGCAGCGCTGATAGCATTCGCAATACTGCACTTCGGCGCCGCGCGCGATGAGCGTTTCTGCCAGCAACTCACGGCCCGGACTGCCACGCAGAATCAGCGCGCGCTTGCCGCTAACTTGCTGCAGGCGATTAAGGCGAACGAGTTCTTCACTGGTTTCACGCGCATGAGGATAGTCTACTTTCAGATTGCTGACGCTGTGTAGCGTCAACGCGGTATTGCGGCCGATGGCATAGTAATCAAGGTTATCTGGCCAGACTTGCTGATGGCGCTGCAAAACCGGATGGGCAAACGGCACCACCTGTTGTGACAGCAAAAAAACCAGATCGCCGGATTTCAGTGCAGCAAGCTGTTGTGGCAGAGATTCAAGATCGCGACCCGGTGTGAACTCAATCAGCGGCAGGCTCCATGCCAATTTGCCCAGCGTTCGCAAACGCGAAGCCAGTTCAGTGGCGGCAGGCTCCGGGCGGGTCACGAGAATCGTCATGCTGGCGGCTGCCCTTGATAGACTTCACGCAGGATGTCACGCGCGCCGCCATCAAGTAACTCTTCGGCGAGAGAGATGCCCATCTGCTCGGCTTGTTCGCGCGGGCCACGGCGTTCGCCGACCACCATCTGTTCACCGTCCGGTGAACCCACCAAGCCACGCAGCCACAGCTGATTGTCTTCTAATACGGCGAAACTGCCGATGGGAACCTGACAACCCCCTTCAAGCCGCGTATTCATGGCACGTTCAGCGCGCACGCATACCGCCGTATCGTCATGATTCAACGCCTGCAACAGCGCGATCAGTTCTGCATCGTCGAGACGACATTCAATGCCGACTGCACCTTGGCCCACCGCAGGCAGCGAAACTTCTGCTGGCATGGGCTGGCGGATACGATCTTCCAACCCCAAGCGCTTTAACCCTGCTGCGGCCAGGATAATGGCGTCGTATTCGCCCGCATCGAGTTTACCGAGACGCGTGCCAACATTGCCACGCAGCGAGCGAATGACTAAATCGGGACGACGCGCACTAATCTGGCACTGGCGACGCAGGCTTGAGGTGCCCACAATCGCGCCCAGCGGCAGTTCATCAATCGAGTGATAATGATTGGAGACAAAAGCATCGCGCGGATCTTCGCGTTCGCAAATAGTCACCAGACCAAGCCTGGCGGGAAAATCGACCGGCACATCTTTCATTGAGTGCACGGCGAGATCGGCACGATTTTCCAACATCGCCAACTCAAGCTCTTTGACAAATAAGCCTTTACCGCCCACTTTTGCCAGCGGCGTATCAAGAATGATATCGCCCTTGGTCACCATCGGTAGCAGCTCAACCTGCAAACCGGGATGCGCTGCCATCAGGCGCTGCTGGACATATTGTGCCTGCCACAACGCCAGAGGACTTTGTCTGGTAGCAATTCTGAAAATTTTGTTTAACATGCTGTTAACCATTTTGATCGTTCATCGAATATCCTATCATTGATGGGGGAATGCTGTCAGTTTCAACGGATTGATTAGGCTGTGATGTCAGACTGCGCCTGGATTATCAGCGCGACACTCTGAGATCAACGTCCGAAAAAGCAGGGCCACGTTCGGAACGTGCTAAACTGTTAAGTAGCGCAACTTTCTTTACGGTCAATCCTCCAGGTGTTAGATTGATCACGTTTCCAGCAATAATTTGCCCAATATCTTTATTATAAAGCGGCAGATTTTGGAAATAGGGTGCTTAACACTGGGACAATCAGGCGAAACGTCTTGTACCTCTACATTGAGACACTGAAACAGAGACTGGATGCTATCAACCAGCTGCGCGTTGATCGCGCACTGGCTGCAATGGGGCCTGCTTTCCAGCAAGTCTACAGTCTGCTGCCAACATTACTGCATTATCATCATCCGTTGATGCCAGGCTACCTCGAAGGTAGCGTTCCTCATGGCGTCAGCGTCTTCACGCCTGATGAAAATCAGCAGCAGCTGCTGCAAGATTTAGCGGGCGGGCAGCCGCTCGACCTGAGCTGCGCCGTCAAAGGCGAACGTCCGATCACCGGCATTTATTCAATGGGCAGCACCTCGTCCGTTGGGCAAAACAGCATCTCGGACCTTGATATTTGGGTCTGCCATCAATCCTGGCTCGATAATGATGAGCGCCTCAATCTGCAGCGTAAATGTACGCAGTTGCAGAAGTGGTGCGTATCAATGGGCGTGGAAGTGAGCTTCTTCCTGATTGACGAGAACCGTTTCCGCCATAACGAAAGCGGCAGTCTGGGCGGTGAAGATTGCGGCTCGACGCAACACATTTTGCTGCTGGATGAGTTTTACCGCACCGCCGTACGCATGGCTGGTAAACGCATTCTGTGGAATATGGTGCCGGGTGAGGAGGAGCATCATTACGACGATTACGTGATGTCGCTCTACTCCCAAGGTGTATTAACGCCAAATGAATGGCTGGATCTTGGCGGCCTCGGCACGCTGTCGGCGGAAGAGTATTTCGGCGCCAGCTTATGGCAGCTGTATAAAAGTATCGATTCGCCCTACAAAGCGGTGCTGAAGACGCTGCTGCTCGAAGCGTACAGCTGGGAATATCCCAATACGCAGCTGTTGGCGATGGACATCAAACAGCGTCTGCACGACGGTGAAATTGTCTGCTTTGGCCTCGATCCTTACTGCATGATGCTGGAGCGCGTAACGCGTTACCTCACCAGCGTCGATGACATGGCGCGGCTCGACTTAGTGCGTCGATGTTTTTACTTAAAAGTGTGCGAAAAACTGTCGAGCGAAGAGATTCACCATCAACGCTCAGGCTGGCGTCGCGAGATCTTGTCGCAGCTGGTGAAAGAGTGGGGCTGGGATGAAGAGAAATTAGCGGTACTGGATAACCGCGCAGAGTGGAAAATCGAACGCGTACGCGAAGCGCATAACGAGTTGCTGGATGCGATGATGCAAAGCTACCGCAACCTGATCCGCTTTGCGCGCCGTAACAATTTAAGCGTCAGCGCCAGCCCGCAGGATATCGGCGTGCTGACGCGTAAACTGTATGCTGCGTTTGAAGCGCTGCCGGGCAAAGTCACCTTGGTGAACCCGCAAATTTCTCCCGATCTGTCGGAAGAAAATCTCACCTTTATTCATGTACCGGAAGGGCGTGCGAATCGCGCGGGTTGGTATTTGTATAACCAAGCGCCGGACATGAGTTCCATCATCAGCCATCAGCCGTTGGAATATAACCGCTATCTCAACAAGCTGGTGGCGTGGGCGTGGTTTAACGGGTTGTTGACCAGCAAAACGCGGCTGCACATGAAAGGCAACGATCTGTGCGATCTGCCGCGCCTGCAAGAGCTGGTCAATGATGTGGCGAGTCATTTCCCGCTGCGCGTTCCGGCGCCAACGCCGAAAGCCTTGTACAGCCCATGTGAAATCCGCCATTTGGCGATTATCGTCAATCTCGAGCACGATCCCACTTCCGCTTTCCGCAATCAGGTGGTGCATTTTGATTTCCGCAAGCTGGATGTGTTCAGCTTCGGCCAGCAGCAGCAGTGTTTGATTAGCAGCATCGATTTGCTGTATCGCAACTCATGGAACGAAGTGCGCACGCTGCACTTTAGCGGTGAGCAGGCGATGATCGAAGCGCTGAAAACCATCCTCGGCAAAATGCATCAGGATGCCGCTCCGCCGGATACGGTGGAAGTGTTCTGCTATAGCCAGCATTTGCGCGGCTTGATTCGTACGCGCGTGCAGCAGCTGGTTTCCGAATGCATTGAATTACGCTTATCGAGCACGCGGCAGGAGCCGGGCCGCTTTAAAGCGTTGCGCATGGCGGGCCAAACCTGGGGCTTGTTCTTTGAGCGCATGAGCGTGTCGGTGCAGAAGCTGGAAAATGCGGTGGAGTTTTACGGCGCGATTTCCAACAACAAGCTGCACGGCTTGTCGATTAAAGTGGAATCGAACCAAACGCCGTTGCCGCCGGTAGTAAACGGCTACGCCAGCGAAGGCATCATTCAGTTCTTCTTTGAAGACACCAAGGACGATCGCGGTTTCAACATCTATATCCTCGACGAAACCAACCGCGTTGAGGTGTATCACCATTGTGAAGGCAGCAAAGAAGAGCTGGTGCGCGATGTCAGCCGTTTCTATTCGTCCTCGCACGATCGCTTTACCTACGGCTCCAGCTTCATCAATTTCAACCTGCCGCAGTTCTATCAGATTGTGCATGTCGGCGATCGCTTCCAGGTGATCCCGTTCCGCAGCCAAACGCTAGCACAGCTGTGCGCCACGCAGCCTGATAACGATAGCGGCGATTTCCAGCCGCGCTACCAAATGCATTGATCCCGCCCGCGTTCGCGCGGCGGGCCAGGTTTTTCCTCCGATACGGCTCCGGATTTGCGGGTATTTCCTGTTGCTTTTACAACGTCAACTGCGATGATAAGCAGCTTAGGCTTATGGACAGAAAGAGCAGACAGAATGAGACGAATGATGAGCCAGCTGGGTATGGCGCTGGCATTGGTCAGCCTGGTCGGGTGTGGCCTGAAAGGACCGTTGTACTTCCCGCCAAAAGATCAGCCAAAGAACAGTAATCAACAGGTTAGCGATCAACAGCAGAAAGCGTCTGAAGAGGCTGACGTTAATGGTTTGGTCACCAGCAAACCTGGTATGCAGGCGAACTAATTTCGATGAGTCATCCGGCGGAGCAGAAAATGCAGTTCTCAAAAATGCACGGCCTCGGCAACGATTTCATGGTTGTGGATGCCGTCACGCAAAACGTCTTTTTTTCGCCAGAACTGATTCGCCGCCTGGCGGACAGACATCTGGGGATCGGATTTGATCAGCTGCTGATCGTTGAACCGCCTTACGATCCGGATCTCGATTTTCACTACCGCATTTTCAACGCCGATGGCAGCGAAGTCGCGCAATGCGGCAACGGCGCCCGCTGTTTCGCCCGCTTTGTCCGCCTGAAAGGTTTGACCAACAAAAGCGACATTCGCGTTAGCACGCAAACGGGCCGCATGGTGCTCAGCGTCACTAATGATGAGCTGGTGCGCGTTAACATGGGCCAGCCCAACTTCGAACCACAGCACATTCCACTGCGCGCAAACAAAGCCGAAAACCTCTATCTGCAACGTGTCGCCGAGCAAACCGTATTGTTTGGCGCGGTGTCGATGGGCAATCCGCACTGCGTAATTCAGGTGGAAAGCGTGAAAACCGCACCAGTCGAAACGTTGGGGCCAGAGTTGGAAAGCCATGAACGTTTTCCAGAGCGCGTTAACGTCGGCTTTATGGAAGTGGTCAATCGCGAACACATTCGTCTGCGCGTCTATGAACGCGGCGCAGGCGAAACTCAGGCTTGCGGCAGCGGCGCGTGCGCTGCGGTGGCGTGCGGCATTCAGCAAGGTATCCTGGCTGAAAACGTGCGCGTTGATTTGCCGGGCGGCACGCTGCAAATTGCCTGGAAAGGGGACGGCCAGCCGCTGTTTATGACCGGTCCAGCCACACACGTCTACGATGGGTTTATTCATCTATGAAAAATATCGAAGAGCAAACCGACAGCGCGGTTTTGCTGGACGATCAATCGGTTAGCGCTTTTCTGCGCGAAAATCCCGACTTCTTTATTCGCAATGCGCGTCAGGTCGAACAGATGATGGTGCCGCATCCGGTGCGCGGCAGCGTGTCGCTGGTGGAGTGGCATATGGCGCGGCAGCGCAACCATATCCAGCAGCTGGAAGAGGAGATCACGCTGCTGATGGAGCAGGCGACCGCCAACCATCAGCTGTTTGATCGCCTGCTGGCGCTGCAAGGTCATCTTGCCGCCGCCGACAGCTTGCAGGAGATGTTGACACGACTGCATCGCTGGGCGCGCGATCTCGGCTTAGCCGGCGCACATGTGCGCATCTTTAGCGACAAATGGCATATCGGCGCACCATCGGATTTCACGCAGCTGAGCTTATCACGCCAGGCGTTTGAATCCTTGCGTATTCAGCGATTTGGCAATGAACATCACTATCTAGGCAGCCTGAACGGCCCGGAATTATTGCTGCTGTTGCCGCAGGCGAAAGCCGTGGGTTCGGTGGCGATGTCGCTGATGGGCGAACGTGGCGAGCTGGGCGTGTTGATGTTCACCAGCCGTGACAATCAGCATTATCAGGCTGGCATGGGCACGCTGCTGTTGCAGCATCTGGCGCAAATGCTGCCGGAACTGCTGTCACGTTGGGTTGAGCGTGCATGAACAGCGACAGCCCGCTGCTGCCCGCGATTGAGGGGTTTCTGCGTTACATCAAAGTGGAACGCCAGCTCAGCCCGCTAACGCAACAGAATTACCAGCGACAGCTACTGGCGCTCAGCGCGATGGCCGCTGAGATGAAGCTCAGCAGCTGGTCGCAGCTGGAACCGGCGCAGGTGCGCTCGTTGGCGGCGCGCTGTCGCCGCGAAGGGTTAGGCCCCAGCAGCCTGGCGTTACGCATGTCGGCGCTGCGCAGTTTCCTCGACTGGCAGGTGCAGCAAGGCATGTTGAGTGCCAATCCGGCCAAAGGGATTTCCACGCCGCGCAACGCGCGACATCTGCCGAAAAATATGGATGTCGATGAAGTTAACCAACTGCTGGAAATTGACCTCACCGATCCGTTAGCGGTGCGCGATCGCGCCATGCTTGAAACCATGTACGGCGGCGGTTTACGCCTGTCGGAGCTGGTTGGTCTGGATTGTCGTCATATTGATCTGGAAGCGGGCGAAGTGTGGGTGTTAGGCAAAGGCAGCAAAGAGCGCCGCGTGCCGATTGGCGGCACCGCCGTGACCTGGTTGCAGCATTGGCTGCCGCTGCGCGCCAGCTTTGCGCTACAGGATGATGCGGTGTTCGTCTCCAGCCGAGGCAGCCGCATCTCGACGCGCAACGTACAAAAACGCTTTGCCGAATGGGGCATCAAGCAGGGTGTTAACAGCCATATTCATCCACATAAATTGCGTCACTCGTTTGCCACGCATTTGCTGGAATCGAGCGGCGATCTGCGCGCGGTGCAGGAACTGCTTGGTCACGCCAACCTGGCGACCACGCAAATCTATACCCATCTGGATTTCCAGCATCTGGCATCGGTCTACGATGCGGCGCATCCGCGTGCTAAACGAGGAAAGTCTTAATGAAGTTTTACCGCCCGCTCGGCCCGATCAAAGCGATCACTTTCGATCTCGACGATACTCTGTATGACAACTATCCGGTGATCCGCAAAACCACGCTGGAATCCCACGCCGCTTTGCAGGCGTATCATCCGGCGCTGCGCGATTTCACGCCAGCCGATTATCAGGCGCTGCGCGATGAGCTGCTGCTGCGCGAGCCGGAAATCTATCATGACGTGTCTGAATGGCGTCGTCGCTCAGTTGAGCTGGCGCTGCTGAATGTTGGGCTGAGCGCTGAGGAAGCCTCTGCGGGTGCCAACGATGTGATGCAGGTGTTCCATCAATGGCGCAGCGAAGTCGAGATGCCAGAAGAGACGCATCACACGCTGGCGTGGCTGGGCGAGCGCGTGCCGCTAGTGGCGATCACCAACGGCAATGCCTGCCCGGAGAAGCTTGGCATTCAGCACCATTTCCAGTTTGCGCTGCGCGCTGGGCCGCATGGCCGCGCCAAGCCGTGGCAGGACATGTATCAGCTGGCGTCTGAACGTTTAGGCATTGCGCCGCAACACATCTTACACGTTGGCGACGATCTCACCACCGATGTGGCAGGTTCGCTGCGCGCGGGCCTGCAAGCCTGCTGGATCAACCTGCGTGATGCCAACCTGATGAAAGTCAGCGATGCGCGTCTGCTGCCGCACCTCGAAATTCATCAGTTGGCATCGCTGACCTCGCTGCTATAATCCATGTAAATATATACAGCTATCCAATGCGATGTTGGATAGCGTCATGTCTCTTTTTAAACGGTGCTTATGGACGTTTCTGATCTGCTCGACGGCTTGAATGACAAACAGCGCGAGGCGGTTGCCGCTCCGCGTAGCAACCTCTTGGTGCTGGCCGGAGCAGGCAGTGGCAAAACGCGCGTGCTGGTGCATCGCATTGCGTGGCTGTTATCGGTAGAAAACTGCTCGCCGTATTCAATCATGGCGGTGACGTTTACCAATAAAGCGGCGGCAGAGATGCGCCATCGTATCGATCAGCTCATCGGTACCAGCCAGGGCGGCATGTGGATCGGCACGTTCCACGGTTTGGCGCACCGTTTACTGCGGGCGCATCACCTGGATGCGGGCCTGCCGCAGGATTTCCAAATCCTTGACAGTGACGATCAGCTGCGCCTGCTGAAGCGCCTGATCAAAGCCATGAATCTGGATGAGAAACAGTGGCCTGCGCGTCAAGGCATGTGGTACATCAACGGCAAAAAAGACGAAGGCTTGCGGCCGAAGCACATCGAAAGCTACGGCAATCCGGTGGAACAAACCTGGCTACGTATCTATCAGGCTTATCAGGAGTCGTGCGATCGTGCCGGATTAGTGGACTTCGCCGAGCTGCTGCTGCGTGCTCACGAACTGTGGCTGAACAAGCCGCACATCCTTAATCACTATCGCGAACGTTTTAGCAACGTGCTGGTGGATGAGTTTCAGGACACCAACAACATTCAGTACGCGTGGATTCGCATGCTGGCGGGCGACACCGGCCGCGTAATCATCGTGGGCGATGACGATCAGTCGATTTACGGCTGGCGCGGTGCGCAGGTCGAGAACATCCAGCGCTTCCTGCAGGATTTCCCCGGCGCCGAAACCATTCGCCTGGAGCAAAACTATCGCTCCACCAGCAATATTTTGAAAGCCGCTAACACCCTGATCGCCAATAACAATGGCCGCTTGGGTAAAGAGCTGTGGACCGATGGCAGCGACGGTGAAAAGATTTCTATCTATTGCGCTTTCAACGAGTTAGATGAATCACGCTTTGTGGTAAACCGCATCAAAACCTGGCATGAGAACGGCAACGCCCTGCAGGATTGCGCCATTCTTTATCGCAGTAACGCCCAATCGCGCGTGCTGGAAGAGGCGTTATTGCAGGCCAGCATGCCGTATCGCATTTATGGCGGCATGCGCTTCTTCGAGCGTCAGGAGATCAAAGATGCGCTGGCTTATCTGCGCTTGATGGCCAACCGCAATGACGATGCGGCCTTCGAGCGCGTGGTGAATACGCCAGTGCGCGGCGTCGGCGACCGCACGTTGGACGTGGTGCGCCAAACCGCACGCGATCGGCAGCTCACCTTGTGGCAAGCAACGCGTGAACTGCTGCAAAACAAAGTGCTGGCGGGCCGCGCCGCCTCCGCGCTGCAACGCTTCTGCGAGCTGGTGGATTCGCTGGCGAGCGAAACCGCCGACATGCCGCTGCATGTGCAAACCGACCGCGTCATCAAAGATTCTGGCTTGTGGATCATGTATGAGCAGGAGAAGGGCGAGAAAGGCCAGGCGCGCATTGAGAACCTTGAGGAGTTGGTGACGGCCACGCGCCAGTTCAGCTATCAGGATGAAGATGAAGATTTAATGCCGCTGCAGGCTTTCTTGTCGCACGCGGCGTTGGAAGCGGGCGAAGGGCAAGCCGATAAATGGCAGGATGCGGTGCAGCTGATGACCATGCACTCGGCGAAAGGCCTGGAATTTACGCAAGTGTTTATCGTCGGGATGGAAGAGGGCATGTTCCCCAGCCAAATGTCGCTGGATGAGGGGGGCCGCCTCGAAGAGGAGCGTCGTTTAGCCTACGTTGGCGTGACGCGCGCGATGCAAAAGCTCACCTTAACCTACGCCGAAACCCGCCGCCTTTATGGTAAGGAAGTGTATCATCGCCCGTCGCGTTTCATCGGCGAACTGCCTGAAGAGTGTGTGGAGGAAGTGCGTTTACGCGCCAGCGTTAGTCGTCCGGTCAGCCATCAACGTATGGGGACGCCGGTGGCGCAGAACGACAGCGGCTTCACGCTCGGTCAGCGCGTGCGCCACGCTAAATTTGGCGAAGGCACCATCATCAATCTCGAAGGCAGCGGTGAACACAGCCGCCTGCAAGTGGCGTTTCAGGGCCAGGGCATCAAATGGTTGGTGGCGGCCTACGCGCGGCTGGAAAGCGTGTAGCGCGGTTGCGCTACCTTGACGACTTTTTCGTCTCAGCGTAACATGCGCGCACTATTATCATGAGAGGACAATGCCTTGGACGCGCCCAGTCGATGCTGGCTCAACCGCCTGTTTAACAGGAATAACTTCTAAGGTTGCCTCTTTACGCGGGTAGCCTTAGCGGTTATCTGCGACCTCCCTTCTTTACTCTCGTCGCGTGAGTTAGCACTGATTTACCCTTTCCGTGTTCAGGCTTTGCCGTGCCCATTTTGTCCCACTTAGAATGGTTCACTGCCTTGTCCCATTAAGTCTGCAATGGGGAGTTATTGCTATGCTGAGCGCCTTTAAACTCGATCGTAATCGCCTGACGCGTATCGAGCTGGAAGAAGACAACGACAAACTTAACACTTCGGTATGGGTCGATTTAATTGAACCGGATGACAGCGAACGCGATCGCGTGCAGTCGGAACTGGGCCAAAGCCTGGCAACCCGTCCAGAGCTGGAAGATATCGAGGCCTCGGCACGTTTCTTTGAAGACGAAGACGGCCTGCATATTCACTCCTTCTTCTTCTTTGAAGATGCGGAAGACCACGCGGGCAACTCCACCGTGGCATTCACCATCCGCGAAGATCGCCTCTACACGCTGCGTGAACGCGAGCTGCCGGCATTCCGTTTGTACCGCATGCGCGCGCGTAATCAAACGCTGACCGACGGCAACGCTTATGAACTGCTGCTGGATCTGTTTGAAACGAAAATCGAACAGCTGGCCGACGAGATTGAAAACATCTATAGCGCGCTGGAGAAGCTCAGCCGCGTGATCATGGAAGGCCAGCAGGGCGAAGAGTACGACCAGGCGCTGTCGCGGTTGGCGGAGCTGGAAGATATCGGCTGGAAAGTGCGTTTGTGCTTGATGGATACGCAGCGCGCGCTCAACTTCCTGGTGCGCAAAGCGCGGTTGCCGGGCAACCAGCTGGAGCAGGCGCGTGAAATCCTGCGCGATATCGAATCACTGTTGCCGCATAACGAATCGCTGTTCCAGAAAGTGAACTTCCTGATGCAGGCGGCGATGGGCTTCATCAATATCGAGCAGAACCGTATCATCAAAATCTTCTCGGTGGTGTCGGTGGTGTTCCTGCCACCAACGCTGGTGGCATCCAGCTATGGCATGAACTTCGAGTTTATGCCGGAGCTGAAATGGAGCTTTGGTTATCCGGGGGCGATCAGTTTGATGATTCTCGCCGGACTCGCGCCCTACCTCTACTTTAAGCGTAAAAACTGGCTGTAACGCGTTTTGGGCCGCGCCCGCGGCCCTTAAAACTGGCGCTGCTTCACACTTCTGCGTAACCTGTTGCTTCTTATCACTCTCTGAACTTCCCTATTTATGGCGCGTTTCTCTCTGCGAGCGCAGTGGACACTGCTGCTGATCGCTTCGTTAATGTTGGGGATGTTTCTCCAACTGCTGCATTTGCCTGCGGCGCTGTTGCTGGGGCCAATGATTGTCGGCACGGCGATGGGCTTATCAGGCGCCACAGTGCGCATTCATAAATACCTGTTCATCCTCGCGCAAGCGGTGCTGGGCTGCATGATTGGCCAAACCTTATCGCCGGCGATTCTCACGCCGCTGATTCAGGATTGGCCGGTGGTGCTGGCGGTGCTGCTGCTGACGCTGGCGGCCAGCGGCTTATCCGGCTTCTTATTGGTGCGTTTCAGCAACTTGCCGGGCGCAACCGGCGCATGGGGATCGTCACCGGGCGGCGCATCAGCGATGGTGGCGATGGCGGGTGATTTCGGCGCGGACGTGCGGCTGGTGGCATTTATGCAATATCTGCGCGTGCTGTTTGTCGCCACTGCAGCCGCCGTCGTGGCGCGTGTCGGTTTAGGTGCCAGCGGCGGCGCGGTGGATTTGCTGTGGTTCCCGGCGTTAACCGGCAGCTTTGCTTTAACCTTAGCGGTGATGGTGGCGGGTGCCTGGCTGGGGCTGAAGCTGCGCATTCCTTCCGGTGCCTTACTGCTACCGGCGCTGATTGGCGCAACCCTGCACGGCACCGATACCGCAACATTGCAGGTGCCGGAATGGCTGCTGGCGTTAGCTTATGCGTTGATTGGCTGGAGCGTTGGGCTGCGCTTTACGCGTCCCATTTTCAAGCTGGCGCTGCGCACGCTGCCGCAAATGGTGCTGTCGATTCTGGGCTTGATGCTGTTGTGTGGCGGGTTGGCGTGGATGTTGACGCGCGTGCTGCATGTCGATCTGATGACGGCGTATCTGGCAACCAGCCCCGGCGGGCTGGATACCGTTGCGATTATCGCGGCGGGCAGCCGGGTCGATATCGCTTTTGTCATGGCGTTACAAACCCTGCGTCTGTTTACCATCTTGCTAACCGGCCCGGCGCTGGCGCGTTTTATTTCACGCTACGCGCACCCGCGTACGAACTGAAAACGCCACGGCATCAATGATGAATACCGCCAGTGCCAGCCAGATAAAGCCAAAGGTCACCATTTTATCTGGCGTCAGGTTTTCACCGTAGAACAGCACCGCCAGCAGGAACATTAGCGTGGGGCCGAGATACTGGAAAAAGCCGACGGTGGAGAAACGCAAACGCGTACAGGCGGCAGCGAACAACATAAGCGGAATGGTGGTAACAATGCCCGCCGCCACCAGTTTCAGATTGAGGCTAAGCGGATTGGCGCTGAGATGGCTGGTGGCGCTGTCGGCGAAGCCAAACAGGTAGATCGCCGCCAGCGGGAACAGCCATAGGGTTTCAATCAGCATGCCGCTTTGTGCATCGACCTGAATCTTTTTCCGCACTAAACCGTACAGCGAAAAGCTCAGCGCCAAACCCAAGCCGATAATCGGCAGCGAACCAAATTGCCACAGCTGCACCAGCACACCGGTGGTCGCCAAACCTACCGCGACCCACTGCAAACGGCGAAAGCGTTCGCGCAGAAACACCATGCCAAACACCACGTTAATCAGCGGGTTAATAAAGTAGCCCAGGCTGGCTTCCAGCATATGTTGATTGTTCACCGCCCAGATAAACAGCAGCCAGTTACCGCCAATGGTCACGGCAGTCAGCGCCAGCAGCAGCACTTTTTTCGGCTGCACGATGACGCTATGCACCTGCGTCCAGCTGCGGCTTAGGGTGATCAACAGCAGCATAAACAGCGCCGACCAAATCACGCGATGCGTCATAATTTCGGGTGCGGGCACTTCCTTTACCAGCTTGAAGTAGGCCGGCGCGATGCCCCAAATAAAATAAGCGCCAAGCGCGTAGCCGATGCCCTGGCGGGTTTGTTGCGAATCCATCATTCCATCCAAAAAGATTGATTAACCAATCATATAAGTGGCAGTTGCGGTGGCGATGTAATCGCCTTGCTGATTGTGTAACTCGACACGCGCCACCGCGACTTTGTTGCCGCCGCGTAGCAGGCTGCTGGTGGCCACAAAGCGCTCGCCGCGTCCCGGACGCAGATAATCAACGCGCATATCAATGGTGCCCATGCGCGACAGACGCTGACGCAGCGTCTCTTCGGTGATGCTGTCCTCGCGCGTCAGCGCGTGACTGACGCACACTAAACCGGCCGCCACATCCAGCACCGAGGCAATCACACCGCCGTGCAAAATCTGCTGCGCCGCATTGCCGACCAGCATAGTTTTATTGGCGAAGCCGAGTTCAGCATAATCGGCTTCCAGTCGATCCAGCTCTAACCCGAGCGCCTGATTGAAGGGCATGTGATAAACAAAGATTTCGCCAATCAAACGGCGTGCTTCCTGCGGTGTCAGCAACGGGGATGACATAGTTCCTGCCTTAAAATGTTAAAGAATTGGGTATATTATGCCGCGTGCGCGCGGCTTTCCAGTTTCGGAAATCGGCACTGATCAATCGCCAGGTTTGCGTGTAGAATGGCCTGCTTTTTGAACCGTCCTTTGACGAAGATCACACGCAATTCCCCGGAGAATTCTATGCGTAAGCATTACGCCTTGCTGGCCGCAGCCCTGACTGTTCCCTTGCTGGCGCAGGCTGAAGAAGCCACGATAAAAGAGGTTCATGATGCACCAGCGGTGAAGGGCAGTATTATCGCCAACCTGCTGGAAAAACACGATAACCCGTTCGTGCTTTATCCCTACGAAAACAATTACCTGCTTTACACCTACAGCACCGATATGAACAAAGAGGCGATCTCTTCGTACAACTGGGCTAACAAAGCGAAAAACGATGAAGTAAAATTCCAGCTCAGCCTGGCGTTTCCGCTGTGGCGCGGCATTTTAGGCGATAATTCCGTATTGGCGGCATCCTATACTCAGCGCTCGTGGTGGCAGTTATCGAACCGTGGCGCCTCGTCGCCGTTCCGTGAAACCGACTATGAACCGCAGATTTTCCTCGGCTGGGCAACGGATTACTCCTTTGCGGGCTGGACGTTGCGCGATGTTGAGTTGGGTTTGAATCATCAGTCAAACGGCCGCAGCGAGCCAACGTCCCGCAGCTGGAACCGCGTCTACGCGCGCTTTATGGCGCAGAACGGCAATCTCCTCGCGGAGATCAAACCTTATTATCGTCTCCCAGAAAATGAGAACGATGACGATAATCCCGACATCACTAAGTACATGGGTTACTACCGCGCCAAGCTCGGCTACATGGTGGGCGACAGCATTTACAGCGTGGAAGGAAACTACAACTGGAATACCGGCTTTGGCGGCGCGACGCTGGCATGGAGCTATCCGATTACCGAGCATGTGCGTTTTTATACGCAGGTGTTCAGCGGCTATGGTGAATCTTTGATTGACTATAACCATCGTCAGACGCGTTTTGGCGTCGGCGTAACGCTTAACGATCTGTTCTAACTCGTAAAAAATACAGGATTACCGTGGCAACATCGGCAGTGCTTAATCAGGAAATGCTGGCGCAGCAGGTTTTACAAGAAACCTTCGGCTACCAGCACTTTCGTCCCGGTCAGCAGAACATCATCGAAACCGCTTTAGGCGGGCGTGATTGTTTGGTGGTGATGCCAACCGGCGGCGGTAAATCGCTGTGCTATCAAATCCCGGCGCTGGTGCGCGAAGGGTTGACGCTGGTGGTTTCGCCGCTGATTTCACTGATGAAAGATCAGGTCGATCAGCTGCTGGCCAACGGCGTAGCGGCGGCGTGCCTTAACTCGACGCAAACGCGTGAGCAGCAGCAGCAGGTGTTTGCCGATTGCCGCAGCGGCAAGCTCAAGCTGCTGTATATTGCGCCTGAACGCCTGATGATGGATAACTTCCTCGACAGCCTGCATCAGTGGAATCCGGTGATGCTGGCGGTGGATGAAGCGCACTGCATCTCGCAGTGGGGCCACGATTTCCGCCCGGAATACGGTTCGATTGGTCAGCTGCGTCAGCGTTTCCCGGATTTACCGGTGATGGCGCTGACCGCCACCGCTGACGAAACCACGCGTAACGACATCGCGCATCTGCTGCAGATGGACGACCCGCTGATTCAGATCAGCAGCTTTGACCGGCCCAATATCCGCTACACGCTGGTGGAGAAGTTTAAACCCACCGAACAGCTGCTGCGTTACGTGCAGGATCAGCGCGGTAAAAGCGGCATTATTTACTGCAACAGCCGCGCCAAAGTGGAAGACACTGCGGCACGTCTGCAAAGCCGAGGCCTGAGCGTCGGCGCGTATCATGCGGGCATCGATAGCGCGCAGCGCGCCAGCGTGCAGGAAGCGTTTCAGCGCGACGATCTGCAAATTGTGGTCGCCACCGTGGCGTTCGGCATGGGCATCAACAAGCCTAACGTGCGCTTTGTGGTGCACTTTGATATTCCACGTAATATCGAATCCTACTATCAGGAAACCGGTCGCGCTGGACGCGATGGCCTGCCAGCAGAAGCGATGATGCTGTACGATCCGGCCGACATGGCGTGGCTGCGTAAATGCCTGGAAGAGAAAGTGCCCGGCCCGTTGCAGGACATCGAACGCCACAAGCTCAACGCCATGGGCGCGTTTGCCGAAGCGCAAACCTGCCGCCGTTTAGTGCTGCTGAACTACTTCGGCGAAGGCCGCCAGCAGCCGTGCGACAACTGCGATATCTGCCTCGATCCGCCGCGTCGTTACGACGGTTTGCTCGAAGCGCAAAAAGCGTTGTCGAGCATCTATCGCACCGGCCAGCGTTTTGGCATGGGCTACATTGTGGAAGTGCTGCGCGGCGCCAGCAATCAGCGCATCCGCGACAACGGTCACGATAAATTGCCGGTTTACGGTTTAGGCCGCGAACACAGTCACGAACATTGGGTCAGCGTGCTGCGTCAGCTGATTCACCTTGGCATGGTGACGCAGAATATTGCCCTGCACTCGGCGCTGCAACTCACTGAGGCGGCTCGTCCGGTTCTGCGCGCCGAAGTGCCGCTGATGCTGGCGGTGCCGCGTCTTGTCACGGTGAAAAGCCGCAGCAGCTCGCCCAAGGTGCACAGCGGCAATTACGATCGCCAGCTGTTCGCCAAGCTGCGTAAGCTGCGCAAAGCGATTGCCGATGAAGAGAACATCCCGCCGTACGTGGTGTTTAACGATGCCACGCTGATTGAAATGGCAGAGCAAATGCCGATTAGCGCGTCAGAAATGTTGAGCGTGAACGGCGTCGGTCAGCGTAAACTGGAACGTTTTGGTAAGCCGTTCCTGGTGATGATCAAAGAACATGTCGATGAAGGTTAAAGGAAAAAAATCATGCTGATGTTATTTGCTACCGTCGCGCTGGTGCATTTGGTTGCGCTGATGAGTCCCGGCCCGGACTTCTTCTTTGTGTCGCAAACGGCGGCCAGCCGATCGCGCAAGGAGGCGATGATGGGCGTGTTTGGTATCACGCTCGGCATTGTGATTTGGGCAGGCGTGGCGCTGATGGGCCTGCACCTGATCCTGGAGAAAATGGCGTGGCTGCACCAGATCATTATGGTCGGCGGCGGCTTGTACCTGTTGTGGATGGGTTGGCAGCTGATGCGCTCGGCGCGTCAACGTCATAAACAGCCGCAGGCGGAAGCGCCGGTGGTGGAGCTGCCGAAACGCGGCATGAGCTTCCTGAAAGGTTTCCTGACCAATCTGTCAAACCCGAAAGCCATCATCTACTTTGGTAGCGTGTTCTCGCTGTTTGTCGGTAACGACGTCGGCGCGATGGAGCGCTGGGGATTGTTCCTGCTGATCGTGGGTGAGACCTTTGCGTGGTTTACCGTTGTGGCAGCGATTTTTGCGCTGCCGTGGATGCGTGATAAGTATCAGCGCATGGCGAAGTGGGTTGATGGTGTCGCCGGTGCCCTATTCGCAGGCTTTGGTATCCATTTAATCATTTCCCGCTAATATCGGGTCGCCATAAATGGCGACCCTACGATGTCTATGCGCAGTTTTGGTAAGGTGCGCATTGATGCGCATCGGGTTGCCAATTACGCGATACGACGCGCACTCGCTAACAGCGCGCCAACCGCCATAAACAATCCCCCGAAGATGCGGTTCAGCATCTTCATCTGCTTTGGGCCTTTGATCCAACCGGCGATGCGGGTCGCCAGCGTGGCGTAACCAATCATCACGATGATATCGACCACAATGGTGGTGACGCCGAGCACCAGATATTGCATCAGCTGAGGCTGGTGCGGCTGAATAAATTGCGGGAACAGCGCGGCCAGAAACACAATGCTTTTGGGGTTGGTAAGATTGACCAACACCGCGCGCTTAAACAGGCGACGACGCGGCATGGCTTGCGCCACCGCATCAAGATCGATTCCGCCCGCAGCGCGCCACTGCTGAATACCGAGCCACACCAGATAAGCGGCGCCTGCCCACTTCAGCACTTCGAATGCCAGGATCGACTGCGAGAACAGCGCGCCCAAACCGGCGCCTACCAGCACGATGTGAATCGCCAGACCCAACTGCAAACCGGTGATAGATGCCGCTGCGCCGCGATAACCGTGGCTGATGCCGGTGCTCATGGTATTAATCGCGCCGGAACCGGGTGAAAGGCTGAGGATGGTTGTGGTTAGCAGGTAGGTTAACCACCATTCAATGGTCATGTGTGACATTCCCTGAAGTTAGCGAAGTGTGACACAATACGCCAGAAAATGGCGCACTGCTACGCAGTGCAAGCGCGCCAATGACGTTTTTTTCAGGGGGATGGATGCAGCAGCATAAACAGCGTTGGCTCGGGCGCGAGCAGGGCTTTTCGGCCTTTGCCACCGGTCCGCTGCTCGACTTCTGGCGTCGGCGCGAAGAGCGCGAATTTACCGGCGTCGGCAACCTGAAGATTAGCTATGTTCGTTTCACCTCACCGCAACATCATCGTGTCATCCTGCTGGTGCCTGGTCGCATCGAAAGCTATATCAAATATCCCGAGCTGGCTTACGATTTGTTCAACTGCGGCTACGATGTGGTGATTATTGATCACCGTGGACAAGGCCGCTCCGATCGCCTGCTGGCCGATTCACACCGCGGGCACGTGGTGGCGTTCAGCGATTATGTGGACGATCTGGAAACGCTGTATTTGCAAGAGATCGTCAGCAATCATTATCAGCAGCGCTATGTGCTGGCGCATTCGATGGGCGGCGCGATTGTGGCGCTGTTCCTGGCGCGCCAGCCGCAGGCGTTTCACGCAGCGGTATTCTCCGCGCCGATGTTTGGCATTGTTTTGCCGCTGCCGGATTGGATGGCGCATCCGATACTCGATTGGGCGGAAAAAGTGCCGTCGCTGCGTGAGCGTTATGCCCTGGGCACCGGACGCTGGCGCGCCAATCCGTTTGGCATCAATCGGCTCACGCACAGCCGCGAACGCTATCGGCGCAATCTGCGCTTTTATGCCGACGATCCGGCGATTCGCGTGGGCGGGCCAACCTATCATTGGGTGCGCGAAGGGGTGCAGGCCGGGCGCAACATCTTCAGCCAGGTGGCGAACATCACCACGCCGACGCTGCTGCTGCAGGCCAGCGAAGATGACGTAGTGGATAACCGCGCCCAAAACCTGTTTTGTACGGCGATGGATGCCGCAGGACATCCCTGCGCAGGCAACGCGCCGTATGTTATTGCCGGCGCGCGTCATGAGATCTTATTTGAAACAGACGCAATGCGCGCCGAAGCGCTAGGCGCGGTGGTCGATTTCTTCGACCAGCATGGCTGATTACGTTTACTTACCGCTATCAATACCAGAGGTTTACATGTATCACATCGTCGCATCCGACCTGGATGGCACGCTGCTTTCACCGGAACACCGCCTGACGCCTTTCGCGCGTACCACGCTGCAAGAGCTGGTGGCGCGTGATATCCACTTTGTCTTTGCCACGGGCCGCCACCATATTGATGTGGGTCAAATGCGCGACAAGCTCAGCATTCCGGCTTACATGATTACCTCTAACGGTGCGCGCGTGCACAACGCCGAGGGTGAACTGGTGTTCAGCCACAATCTTGATGCCGACATCGCCAGCGATCTGTACGGCCTGAAATACCATGATGAGCATATCCTGACGCACGTTTATCGCGACGACGACTGGTTTATGAGCCGCCATCGCCCGGACGAGCAGGACTATTTCCGCGAATCGGTATTCACTTACCAGGTTTACCAACCGGGCATGCTGCCAACCGATGGCATCAGCAAAGTCTTCTTCACCTGCGACGATCCAGAACGTTTGATCCCGATGGAGCAGGCGATAGAAGCGCGTTGGGGCGATCGCGTAAACGTCAGCTTCTCGCTGCCAACCTGTTTAGAAGTGATGGCGGGGGGCGTATCGAAAGGTCATGCGCTGGAAGCGGTATCTAAGCAGCTTGGCCATTCGCTGAAAGAGTGCATCGCTTTTGGCGACGGCATGAATGACGTGGAAATGCTCAGCATGTCAGGCAAAGGCTGCATTATGCGCAATGGGCAACAGCGTTTAAAAGACACCTTGCCTACGCTGGAAGTGATTGGCAGCAACGCGGAAGATGCGGTACCCAACACGTTACGCAAGCTGTTCCTCGCCTAAAAAAAGGGCCGGATATCACCGGCCCTTTTAATTATGCCATCTGTTTCTTGTGTTTATGCTCGTTGACCATGGTTAACAGCAGCAAAATCACCGCCAACACCGATCCGCCGATCATCACCATAAATCCGCCATCCCAACCGAAGAAATCCACGGTGTAACCGACAATCGCGCTGGCCGCGACGGAGCCGCCGAGGTAACCAAATAATCCGGTGAATCCGGCCGCAGTGCCTGCCGCCTTTTTCGGTGCCAGCTCCAGCGCATGCAGACCAATCAACATTACCGGGCCATAAATCAGGAAGCCGATCACAATCATGCACAGCATATCAATGCCTGGATTGCCGGGCGGGTTGAGCCAATACACCACGGTGGCGATGGTGACCAAGGTCATAAAGAACACGCCGGTCGCGCCGCGATTACCGCGGAACACTTTATCCGACATCCAACCGCACAGCAGCGTGCCGGGAATGCCCGCGTATTCATAGAAGAAGTAAACCCACGACGATTTATCCAGCGTGAAATGCTTCACCTCTTTTAAATAGGTGGGTGACCAATCAAGAATGCCGTAACGCAGCAGATAAACGAACACGTTCGCCAATGCGATGTACCACAACAGCTTATTCGGCAGCACGTACTGCATGAAGATCTGCCTGGCCGTTAACTCTTGCTCATGCGCTTCGCTGTAATCCGGCGGATAATCATTTTTCCACGCTTCGATTGGCGGCAAACCACAGGATTGCGGCGTATCGCGCATCAAAGCAAACGCAATCAGCGCCACGATAATCGCGCCAAACGCCGGCATATACAGCGCGGCCTTCCAGTCGTTAAACCATGCCATGCCGAGCAGGAACAGCAGCGGCGGCAGGCCGCCGCCCACGTTGTGCGCACAGTTCCATACCGAAACAATGCCACCGCGCTCTTTCTGCGACCACCAGTGCACCATCGTGCGTCCACAGGGTGGCCATCCCATGCCCTGGAACCACCCGCACAGGAACAGCAGCACGAACATCACCATGATGCTGGAGGTAGCCCAGGGGACAAAGCCCATCACCAACATCACGGCGGCGGCGAGGATCAAGCCCGCCGGTAAAAACACGCGCGGATTGGAGCGATCCGACACCGAGCCCATAATGAATTTCGAAAAACCGTAAGCAATGGAAATCCCGGATAGCGCAAACCCGAGATCGCCGCGCGAGAAGCCTTGCTCAATTAGATAGGGCATCGCCAGGGCAAAGTTCTTACGCACCAAATAGTAGGCGGCGTAGCCAAAGAAAATACCCAGGAAGATTTGCCAGCGCAGCCGACGATACAGCGGATCAACGCGGTCATCAGCCACCTGCGGCTGATGCGGTGCAGGTTTAAAAATACTCAACATGAGTGTGGCCCTCCGGGGCGCAATAATTGTTATGGTTTCCCAGCAGTGTGGAGCAAGTGTTATCAAGCATTAAAGAGTGGAAAGGCGTTTTCCATTTCGCGCATAGGATAGTGTGAGAGGATCTAACCTGCTGTGATATGTGACACATATGTTGCAGTTATATGACAACGCAGAGCGAAAAAATCCACGAAGTGTTGCATTTCGCGCATTTTATGGCGCTTTGCGTGGCCCGCATGCGTAAAAATGCGCATTCAGCGCCAATCAGCGTCTACATACTAACGGCGCGCTCAAAGTGACCTCAGCGCAATAGGTTGCCTGTACGCCCGTATGCAACTTCTAAATAGCTCATTTGGCTGCTATTTGTTCACTCGTCAACCAGATAGTTCACCGGATAAACCGCAGTTTGTTTACACTAGCGCCACTGTTTATTTTGGGATCATTACCGTGCTGTTACTGATCGTTACCACCATTTTGTGGGCTTTTTCCTTTAGTTTGATCGGGGAATACCTTGCGGGACAGGTGGATTCCTGGTTCTCGGTGCTGATGCGTTTATCGCTCGCCGCTTTGGTATTCCTACCGTTCCTGCGCTGGCGCGGGCATCGCGTTTCAACCCTGCTGCTGTATATGCTGGTGGGAGCGCTGCAACTTGGCATCATGTATCTGCTGAGCTTTGAGGCGTATACCTACCTCAGCGTCTCGGAGTTCCTGCTGTTTACCGTGCTGACGCCGCTGTATATCACCCTGATTTACGACATTATGAGCAAGCGCCGGTTGCGCATCGGCTATGCGTTTAGCGCGCTGTTGGCGGTGGCGGGTGCGGCGATCATTCGCTATGACAAAGTCAGCGATCACTTCTGGTTCGGCCTGCTGCTGGTGCAGAGTGCCAACATCTGCTTCGCTATCGGCATGGTAGGTTATAAACGCCTACAGGAGACGCGTCCGATGCCGCAGCACACCGCGTTTTCATGGTTCTATCTTGGTGCAGTGATCATCGCCATCGTTGCCTGGAGTTTGTGGGGTAATCCGCACAAGCTGCCGACCACTTCGCTGCAATGGGGCATTTTGGTGTGGCTGGGCGTGGCGGCTTCGGCACTGGGATATTTCATGTGGAATTACGGCGCGACGCAGGTTGATGCGGGCACGCTGGGCATCATGAACAACATGCACGTGCCCGCAGGATTGCTGGTTAACCTGGCGATCTGGCAGGAAAAACCGCATTGGCCGAGCTTTATCGCCGGTGCCATCGTGATCTTCGCGTCGTTGTATGTGCACAAACGCTGGGTGGTAGGAAATTCAAAAAGCAGCGTAAAAGTTTAAAGGACGGGATAGCGCGGCTGAGGCGCAAAGCATCCGAGCCATGAATGGCGAGGCTGAACCGCAGGGACGTGGTCTCCCTTTGCGATCGGACGCGCTATCCACCGCTTAAACAGAGCAGCAATTACGCTTTCTTCGCCGGCCCCGGACGATGAATTAGCGTCAACCCTTTCAAAAAGTTACGCAAAATCTGATCGCCGCATTCGCGGAAATTCTTGTGATCGGGATTGCGGAAAATCGCGCCAACCTCAGCTTGAGAAATCTTGAAGTTCGCCTTCTGCAACACATCAGGAATATCGCTGGTTTTCAGCTCGAAGGCGATGCGCAGCTTTTTCATGAAAATATTGTTATTCATGCGGCGCTCGATCGACGGCGCGGGCGCATCGTCACTTTTGCCGCGACGATAAAAAATCAAACCGTTGAGGAAATAACCCATCAACACATCCGGCAACTTACGGAATGCCGCGTCGTCATCCTTCTTCATCCACGCCTGGACATCTTCCAGCGGCACTTCGCTGCCGGCTAAGGCAAAAATCTCCACCACTTTGCTATCGCTCAAATCAAGCATATAGCGCACGCTGCGCAGAACATCGTTACTCATCATGGGGGAAACTCTCTTGGTCGCGGATTGAGGCGGCGCATTATATACCCGCCACACTTCAAGTTACAGGTGCGTTGACCGCTCTCGTTCACCCGAGTCGCTTACCGGGCCAGCGGCAACGCGCTGGGACGTGCAGCATCGCGTACAAACGGCAAATGCTCACAGGCGTGTTGGCGAGCGAAACGCACAAAAGCTTCCAGCACCGGCTGACGCTGCTCGCCTTCGCGCACCGCCGCATATAAGCGGCTCCACAAACCCTCGCCCAAGGTCTTGGTGACCACCAACCCTTGCCGCTCAACACTCTCCACCACCCAGTGCGGTAGGGCAGCGATACCCATGCCCGCCGACACCATCTGAATCAGCAATAACGTGTTATCCACGTTTTTCAGCGCCGGACTTACGCCCGCCGGCTGCAAAAAGTGTCGCCAAACATCTAGACGCTGGCGCTGCACCGGATAAATCATCAGCACTTCATCGGCCATATCCTGCGGGGAAATATGCTCCAGCTTCGCCAGCGGATGATCCGGCGCTAACACCAGGCGCACTTCAAAATCGAACATCGGCGAGTAGAACAATCCGCTGCGCGGCAAAATATCTGAGGTTAACACCACGTCCAATTCGCCCTGCTGTAAGGCAGGCTGCGGATCAAAAGTCACGCCGGATTTAAAATCCATCACCACTTGGGGCCAGCTCTGACGGAAGTTATTCAGCGCGGGCGTCAACCACTGAATACAGCTGTGACACTCAATCGCAATGCGCAGCGTGGCCTGATGCGGTTCGTGACACGCCTGCAACGCCTGCTGAATCTGCGGCAACACCTGCTCGGCCAGCTGCAACAAAATCTCGCCCTGTGGCGTAAAACGCAGCGGCTGGCTTTTGCGCACAAACAGGCGAAAGCCCAGCCGCTGTTCCAAATCGCTGAACTGATGAGATAACGCCGATTGCGTTTGATGCAGCAGCGCGGCGGCGGCGGCCAACGAGCCAGTATTCCGTAATGCCTGCAGCGTCCGCAGATGTTTGAGTTCGATCATGAGAGTCCTTCACAGCGAGATTGAACATTTTGCGCTTGAGGAACATACAGTACCCGCAGAATATAGCGGTGTAAACATCTGGACGGCTAAACATCTCTAGCTTATGTCGTGGCCCCCGCAGTTTCGTCCAGGTAAATCGCCCTGTTAAATCTATCTGGAGCACAGCTTATGACCATTCTCAACCACACACTGGGTTTCCCGCGCGTCGGCCTGCGGCGTGAACTGAAGAAAGCTCAGGAAAGTTATTGGGCAGGTAAAAGTTCACAGCAAGCGCTGCTGGCGGTCGGCCGTGAACTGCGGGCCCGTCACTGGCAACAGCAAAAAGAGGCGGGCGTGGATCTGCTGCCAGTGGGCGATTTCGCCTGGTACGATCACGTGCTCACCACCAGTTTGCTGCTGGGAAACGTTCCGGCGCGCCACCAAAATACAGATGGTTCGGTGGATCTGGATACGTTGTTCCGTATTGGTCGTGGTCTTGCGCCCAGCGGCGAACCGGCCGCTGCCGCCGAAATGACAAAATGGTTCAATACCAACTACCACTACATGGTGCCGGAATTCACCCAGGGCCAACAGTTCACTCTCAGCTGGACGCAGCTGTTGGACGAAGTGGATGAAGCGCTGGCGCTTGGACACCGCATCAAACCGGTGCTGCTCGGCCCGGTGACCTATCTGTGGCTGGGCAAAGTCAAAGGCGCAGCCTTTGATCGTTTATCGCTGTTGCCCGACATTTTGCCTGTTTATCAGCAGGTACTGGCCGAGCTGCAAAAGCGCGGCATCGAATGGGTACAAATCGATGAACCGGCGCTGGTGCTGGAACTGCCACAGGCGTGGCGCGAAGCTTTCCAGCACGCGTACCACGCGCTGCAAGGCCATACCAAGCTGCTGCTCACCACCTATTTCGACAGCATCGGCCAGAATCTCGACGTGATCAAAACGCTGCCGGTGCAGGGACTGCACGTGGACGTGGTGCACGGCAAAGATGACCTCCAACACCTTAACCAGCAGATCCCAGCGGATTGGCTGCTGTCGCTGGGCGTCATTAATGGCCGCAACGTATGGCGTGCGGATCTCAGCCGCTGGTTTGAGCGCCTGCAACCGCTGGTGGCAGAACGTCAATCAGTGTGGATCGGCTCATCCTGTTCGCTGCTGCACAGCCCCATCGATCTGAGCGTGGAAACGCGTTTAGATGAGGAAGTCAAAAGCTGGTTCGCTTTCGCCCTGCAAAAATGTACGGAACTGGCGCTCTTAAGCAACGCGCTTAATCACAACGATGCGGCTGCGCTGGATGCATGGAGCGCACCGATTCGCGCACGCGCCAACTCCTCGCGCGTTCACAATGCCGCGGTGGCGGAGCGTTTGGCAGAAATTCAGCGCAAAGATGTGGAGCGCCACAGCGCTTACCCGGCGCGTGCCAAAGTTCAGCGCGAACGCTTCAACCTGCCTGCGTGGCCAACCACCACCATTGGATCCTTCCCGCAAACCACGGAAATTCGTGGCCTGCGCCTCGACTTCAAAAAGGGCAACATCGACGGCATCAACTATCGCACTGGTATCGCGCAACACATTAAACAGGCGATAGCTGAACAGGAACGTTTGGGCCTCGACGTGCTGGTACACGGCGAAGCGGAACGCAACGACATGGTGGAGTATTTCGGCGAGAACCTTGATGGTTTTGTGTTCACGCAAAATGGTTGGGTACAAAGCTACGGTTCGCGCTGCGTAAAACCGCCGGTGATCATTGGTGACGTCAGCCGTCCACATGCGATCACCGTTGAGTGGGCGAAATATGCGCAATCGTTGACCGACAAACCGGTCAAAGGGATGTTGACCGGCCCGGTGACCATTCTGTGCTGGTCATTCCCACGGGAAGATGTGACGCGTGAAACCATCGCCAAACAAATCGCGCTGGCGCTGCGTGATGAAGTGGCGGATTTAGAACAAGCCGGCATCGGCATCATCCAGATTGATGAACCCGCGCTGCGTGAAGGCTTGCCGCTGCATCAATCCGATTGGGCGGCGTATCTTGCGTGGGCGGTGGATGCATTCCGCTTGAATGCCGCCGTGGCGCAGGATGACACGCAAATTCATACCCACATGTGTTACTGCGAATTTAACGACATCATGGCGGCGATTGCCGCGCTGGATGCGGATGTCATCACCATCGAAACCTCGCGATCCGATATGGATCTGCTGGATGCGTTCAAAGCCTTTGCTTACCCGAACGAAATGGGGCCGGGCGTGTATGACATTCACTCGCCGAACGTCCCGAGCGTGGCCTGGATGGAGCAGCTACTGCGCAAAGCGGCGCTGAGCATCCCGCCAGCGCGTTTGTGGGTGAACCCCGATTGTGGCCTGAAAACGCGGGGCTGGCCGGAAACGCGCCAGGCGCTGGCCAACATGGTGCAGGCGGCGCAAAACCTGCGCGGCGAAACGGTTTGATTGCAGGGATGGAGAAGTCGGGGCGCAGCAGCGCCCCTTTTTATCAGGCGTCAGGCGCTACGCCGTGCTGCTGGAACCACGCCAGCATGCGCGTCCAGCCGTCTTTAGCGGAATCGGCGTGATAGCTGGGACGATAGTCGGCGTTAAAGGCATGGCCAGCATCGGGATAGACCACAATCTCCGCTTTGGCATTGGCGGCATGCAGCGCCTGGCGCATCTTATCGATGCTTTCTAACGGAATACTCTCATCCTGACCGCCGTACAAGCCTAATACCGGCGCATTCAAATCTATTGCAACATCAATTGGATGCTTCTGCTGCTTCAGCGTTTTCTCACCGTCTAAGCGGCCATACCACGCCACTGCCGCGCGCACCTGCGGATTGTGCGCAGCGAACAGCCAGCTAATGCGACCGCCCCAGCAGAACCCGGTAATCGCCAGACGACGAATATCACCATCGTGGCGTGCCGCCCAGTTGGCGACGTGATCGAGATCGGACAGCACCTGCGAATCGGGTACTTTGCTGACTAATTCTTTAAACAGCGTAGGAATATCGCTGAAATCGCTGGGATCGCCTTCACGGAAATACAGCTCAGGCGCGACGGCTAAATAACCTTCCAGCGCCAGGCGGCGGCACACATCACGGATATGTTCGTGCACGCCAAAAATCTCCTGCACCACCAGAATCACCGGCAGCGTGCCGGTGTAATTTTTCGGGCGTGCATAGTAAGCGGGCAGATTTTCACCCTGGCTTGGCACCGAGGTTTCGCCAGCATGAATGGCCTCGCTGGTGGTGTGGATCGTACTGCTGGCGATGGGTTGCACCGCCGGAGCAAAGCCGTCGGTTGCGGTTTTCTGTGCCATATTATCACTGGTTTTCATGATTCTCTCCGTGCAAGCAAATGCGCAATCTCGTAACTATAGCCTGGCGGTCAAGCAAGGCTGGCGTAGGGGCAGGGGATCTTTTTCGCGTTCTGCTTCTCTATTAGCATTGCCACCGGAATGAACACAGCACCGTATGTAGCAATTCAGAATTGCCGAGCACTAATGTGTGATGCAGGTCACATATAAATTTTCTGATAATGTAAGTTTCATTATTGTTAGTGAAATGAATCACATAATTATGCTGCTTGCTCACGTAGAGTGGCGCGCACATCCCCTTATCTATCAGGAGTCTGTTATGGCCCAGTCTGACGTTTTCCACCTTGGTATCACTAAAGCCGATTTGAAAGGCGCTACATTGGCTATCGTGCCGGGCGATCCAGAACGCGTGAAGAAAATCGCGGCGCTGATGGATAATCCACAGCATTTGGCGTCACACCGCGAATTCACCACTTATCTGGCGGAGGTCGACGGCAAGCCGGTTGTGGTGTGCTCCACCGGCATTGGCGGCCCTTCAACGTCCATCGCGGTTGAAGAACTGGCGCAACTTGGCGTGCGCACCTTCTTGCGCGTGGGCACCACCGGCGCAATACAGCCGCACATTAATGTCGGCGATGTGCTGGTCACGACCGCTTCTGTACGTCTGGACGGCGCCAGCTTGCACTTTGCGCCAATGGAGTTCCCGGCGGTAGCGGATTTCACCTGCACCACGGCGCTGGTCGCTGCAGCGGACGCGTGCGGCGCGAAAACGCACATTGGCATTACTGCGTCGTCTGACACCTTTTATCCGGGACAGGAACGCTATGACACCTTCTCTGGTCGCGTAGTGAATCGCTTCCAGGGATCGATGAAAGAGTGGCAGGAGATGGGCGTCCTCAACTATGAGATGGAATCCGCTACACTGTTAACCATGTGCGCCAGTCAGGGACTGCGTGCCGGCATGGTGGCTGGCGTCATTGTGAACCGTACGCAAAAAGAAATTCCCGACGCGGCGACCATGAAGCAGACAGAAAGCGACGCGGTGAAAATTGTGGTTGAAGCCGCCCGCCGCTTACTTTAGTGCGCCATTCAGCGGAAGAAATTGAGACCTGGCTTATAGGTCGCTCAGCAGCTGCCTGATTAGAATGCGCGCAATTTCAGCAGCTTCTGAGAAATTTCTTATGCGCAAAATGGTTTCTGCTCCACGTAATCCTTTCATGAACAATCCCGCTGCGGCGCAATCGCGCGTTGAAAGCGCAGCTGCACGCTTTCGTGAAGCAATGGCCGCCGGGAATTTTCCTCTGGCGCGCCAATGCTGCGAAGACGTGCTGCGCGTTATGCCCAGCAACATGCAAGTGCTCAGCGACTATGCGCTGACATTAATGCGTGTTGGCGACTACAAGAAGTCATATAAAACCTACCAAAAAATCTATCAGGCGCCGGCACCTGCGCGGGCGCAAGCATCAGAAACCTGGCTGGATGGCTTAACGGAAGTGTGTGGATGGCTGGAAAAGCACGACGAAGTGGCGCGCTACGGGCTTGAATCGCTCACTCATTCTGATGCCATTTTCAGTAAAGGGGCAAAAGTTGCCTATCCATCCGCCGCGCCGCCGCCGATCAATCGCAGCAACCCAGCAGAAAACATCATCTCTTTTAGCTTGTACGGTGGCCAACCGCGCTATTGCGAAACGCTGCTCAAAAATGTGGAAGTGGCGCGCGAGCTGTACCCGGATTGGATTTGCCGCATCTATCTGGATGACAGCGTACCGCAGCACGTTTGGCAGCGTTTAAAGCAGTCGAACAGTGAGCTGGTGGACATGTCGCATGAAAAAACCATTTTCCCAACGCTGTGGCGTTTCCTGGTAATGGATGACCCAGGCGTGAAGCGCTATATCGTGCGAGACGCCGATTCACTGCTTTCCGAGCGTGAAGTGGCGGCGGTAGAAGCTTGGCTCCACTCAGACAAATGGTTCCACCATATGCGCGATTACTTTTCCCATACCGAATTGTTGTTAGCAGGCATGTGGGGCGGTTGTCATGGTGTGTTCCATAATACGGAACAGCAAATGCGTGATTTCATTGCGCAGTATGAAGGCAGCGAGCGTTACACCGATCAATATTTTCTCAAGGTGGCGCTATGGCCAACGGCGCGCGAAAGCCTGTTAAATCACGATGATATTTTCAACTTCCATGATGCGCAGCCGTGGCCAGCACATCAGCCGATCCGTTGGCAAACTGACAGTTTCCACGTTGGCAGTAACGCCGGTTTTGCCAGCATGGCCGGTAAAACCGCGCAGGTGGAAAACGGTGTGCAGCAGGTCGAGCTGACCTATAACGGCCAAAGTTGGAGTTATCCTGCCAAGGTAAAAGACCACGAATGGGTGCTGCCGATGCCCTTCTTCCTGATCGATGCATGGAAAGCAGGCGATCTGACGGTTAAAGCGCGGTAAATCACGCGCAACGCAGAACAGTCTGGACATTCATACAGTAGGCCTCTACCTTTTCCCCTGGCGAAACGATCCGCGGGGGAATTATGGATCAGCAACTTATCATCAGCGGCGCGTTGGCGCTGGCCGGTTTGGGCATCGGGTGGATCATTGCCCAGCTGCGCGCCGGTCAACAATACGCCAGCTTCACGACTGAACGCCGTTTGCTGGAAGAGACGCAGCAGCGCCAGCAGCAGCAGATTGCGCTTCACCAGCAGCAACTTCAACAACGCGAACAAGAGTTACGCCAACTGCACGGTGCGTTGAGCGGTGCGCAGGAGCGTTTGCAGCAGCTGGATTACTGGCGTGGTGAAAGCGAACAGCTGGGCCGCGAGCTGCGTAATCAGCTTGAAGTAAACAGCGCGCAAGAAGCCGAGCTGCGCGAAGTCACCATTCGTCTTGAAGAGACGCGCTTCGCCGCCGAAGAGAAGCAGCGTCTACTCACCAACAGCGAACAGCGCCTGAGCGCGCAGTTCGAAAATCTCGCCAACCGCATCTTTGAAAACAGTGGACGTCGGGTAGATGAACAAAATCGCCAAAGCCTCAATACTCTTATTGGTCCGCTACGCGAACAGCTGGATGGTTTCCGCCGCCAGGTGAATGACAGTTTTGGCCAGGAAGCGCGTGAACGTCACACGCTGGCGCATGAGATTCGCCAGCTGCAGCAGCTGAATGCGCAAATGGCACAGGAAGCAGTTAACCTTACTAAAGCCTTAAAGGGCGACAATAAAATTCAGGGTAACTGGGGCGAAGTAGTGCTGAGCCGCGTGCTGGAAGCTTCCGGTTTGCGTGAAGGTCACGAATATCAAACGCAGGTCAGCGTGCAGCTTGAGCAGCAAGGCAGAATGCAGCCGGATGTGATTGTGCGCTTACCGCAGGGCAAAGATGTGGTGATCGACGCCAAGATGACGCTGGTGGCCTATGAACGCTATTTCAACGCTGAAGATGAAGCGATGCGCGAGCAGGCGATTCAGGAACACGTCAGCGCGATGCGTGGTCACATCCGCCTGTTAGGGCGTAAAGATTACCAACAATTGCCCGGTTTACGCTCGCTGGATTATGTGTTGATGTTCATTCCGGTAGAACCGGCGTTTTTGCTGGCGATTGATCGTCAACCAGAGCTGATCAGCGAAGCGTTGCAGCAAAATATTATGTTGGTTAGCCCAACCACGCTGCTGGTGGCGCTGCGCACCATCAATAATCTGTGGCGTTATGAACACCAAAGCCGCAATGCGCAGCGCATCGCCGATCGCGCCGCGCGGTTGTACGACAAAATGCGGCTGTTCGTGGATGACATGAGCGGCATTGGTAATCATCTCGATAAAGCGCAGCAAAGTTATCAGCTGGCGATGAAGAAGCTGGCAGAGGGGCGCGGCAATCTTATCGCGCAAAGCGAAGCGTTTCGCACGCTAGGCGTAGAGATCAAACGGCCCATCAATCCCCAACTGGTGGAGCAGGCGCAGCCGGATGAAGCACATGAAGATTGGGCGGACGATCGCGTGGATGATGAAAACGTTGCAAATTCAACTTCGGACTCGCTGCGCCGCATCAACGAATAGCAAGGTGGTTACGTGCTCGTGTAGCGTGACTCTGATACACTTCGGCAAGAATTGTTTGTGGAGCAGGTAAACCCGATGGCAGATGAATCACAGCAGGATACTACCCATTTTGGCTTTAAAACCGTCGCGAAAAGCGAGAAGGCCGATAAAGTCGCGGACGTGTTTCATTCCGTAGCGGCAAAATATGACCTGATGAACGACCTGATGTCGTTCGGCATCCATCGCGTCTGGAAGCGTTTTACCATTGATAGCAGCGGCGTGCGCCGTGGCCAGCGCGTATTGGATTTGGCGGGCGGAACCGGCGATCTCACGGCCAAATTCTCACGTTTAGTAGGCGACACCGGCCAGGTTGTGCTGGCCGATATCAACAGCTCGATGCTGAAGATGGGCCGCGAAAAGCTGCGTAATCTCGGTATTTCTGGCAACGTTAGCTATGTGCAAGCCAACGCCGAAGCGCTGCCGTTCCCGGATAACTACTTCGATTGCATCACCATCTCTTTCGGTCTGCGTAACGTGACTGAGAAAGAGAAAGCCTTAGCCTCCATGTTCCGCGTGCTCAAGCCAGGCGGCCGTTTGCTGGTGCTGGAGTTCTCCAAGCCGGTGCTGGAACCGCTCAGCAAAGCCTACGATACCTATTCATTCCACATTTTGCCGCGTATCGGGCAGCTGGTTGCGCAAGATGCGGAAAGCTACCGCTATCTGGCGGAATCTATTCGTATGCATCCCGATCAGGAAACCCTGAAAGCGATGATGAATGATGTCGGCTTTGAAAATACCACTTATTCCAACATGACTGGCGGCATTGTCGCGCTGCATCGCGGCTTTAAGTTCTGATTGATCATGACTTTTACTCCTCTCATCACCGGCGGTCTTGAGACCGCCCTGAACCGTGTGCTCTACCGCGATCGCAGCCTGAAAACCGCACGCCAGCGTTTGGCGGGCAAGGTGCTCACGCTGCGTCTGCAAGAGCTGGATTTCCCGCTGGTGCTGGTATTCAGCGAATCGCAGCTTGACGTGCTGAGCGCCTGGCAAGACAGCAGCGATTGCAGCGTTAGCCTGCGCTTAAGCACCTTGCCAAAACTGCGCGATCGCCAGCAGCTCACCCACTTGATTCGCAGCGGTGAACTGGAAGTCGAAGGTGATTTGCAGGTGGTGCAGCAATTTTCCGCGTTGATGGATCTCGCCGAACTCGATCCGGCGGAGTACCTTGCGCCGTGGATTGGCGACATCGCTGCGCAGGGCGTGAGCCAGGCGGCGCAGCAGGCGCTGAAATTTGTGCAGCAGCAGGTAGTGCGTCGGCAAGATAATCTCGGCCAGGTAATAACCGAAGAGTGGCGCTTGGCACCGGGCGCGCTGGAGCTGGCATGGTTCTGTGAGGAAGTAGAAGCAATGGAACGTTCGCTTCATGCCGTTGAAGCGCGTTTAGCACAGCGGGAGGCGAAATGACGCTGGGAGAAATTCGGCGCTTATACTTCATCATCAAGATCTTCCTGACCTACGGGCTTGATGAACTGATTCCCCACATGCGCATCACGTTGCCGCTGCGATTATGGCGGCGCTGCGTTTTCTGGATCCCCAACAAGCACAAAGAAGCCGCCATGGGCGTGCGCATCCGTCTGGCGATGGAGCAATTGGGTCCGGTATGGATCAAATTTGGCCAGATGTTATCGACGCGTCGCGATCTGTTCCCGCCGGCCATTGCCGATGAGTTGGCAGTGCTGCAAGACCGCGTTGCGCCGTTTGATGGCATTCGAGCCAAAGAGCAGATCGAAAAATCGATCGGCGGGCCGATTGAAACTTGGTTCGACGACTTTGACATCAAACCGCTGGCCTCGGCATCCATTGCGCAGGTGCACACCGCCACATTGAAATCCAACGGGCGGGAAGTGGTGATCAAAGTGATTCGTCCAGACATCCTGCCGGTGATCAGAGCGGACATGCGGTTGATTTACCGTCTGGCGCGTTGGGTACCGCGTTTACTGCCGGATGGGCGTCGTCTGCGTCCGGTTGAAGTGGTGCGCGATTATGAAAAAACACTGATTGATGAGCTGAATTTGCTGCGTGAAGCGGCCAATGCGATCCAGCTTCGCCGCAACTTTGATAGCAGCCGCATGCTGTACGTGCCGGAAGTGTTTTCTGACTACTGCACCGAATCAATGATGGTCATGGAGCGCATTTACGGCATCCCGATTTCCGATATTGCGACGCTGGAGCAGCATGGTGTGAACATGAAGTTGCTGGCAGAGCGCGGTGTACAGGTGTTCTTTACCCAAGTGTTCCGCGACAGCTTCTTCCACGCTGATATGCATCCCGGCAATATTTTCGTGAGCTACGACCACCCGGAAGATCCGCAATATATCGGCATCGACTGCGGCATCGTTGGCTCACTGAATAAAGAAGATAAGCGCTATCTGGCGGAAAACTTCATCGCCTTCTTCAACCGGGATTACCGCAAAGTGGCGGAGTTGCACGTTGATTCAGGCTGGGTTCCGCCTGATACCAATGTGGAAGATTTCGAGTTCGCGATTCGTACCGTCTGCGAGCCGATATTTGAGAAGCCGCTGGCAGAGATCTCGTTTGGCCATGTGCTGCTGAACCTGTTCAACACCGCGCGACGCTTCAATATGGAAGTACAGCCGCAGCTGGTGCTGCTGCAGAAGACGCTGTTGTACATCGAAGGCATTGGTCGTCAACTCTATCCGCAGCTTGATTTGTGGAAAACCGCCAAACCTTTCCTGGAAGACTGGATTAAAGATCAGGTTGGCATTCCGGCCATTTTGCGTGCGGTGAAAGAGAAGGCTCCGTTCTGGGCAGAGAAATTGCCAGAGCTGCCAGAGCTTTTTTACGACAGCATGCGCCAGCACAAGTTATTGCGGCACAGTGTCGATAAACTCGTCACCGATTTGAATGCGCAACGCACTCGCCATCATCAAGCACGCTATCTCTTTGGCATAGGCGCTACACTGTTATTATGTGGCACCGCCGTGCTGTTAAGCCGACCGGATTGGGATTTCTTCCCGGCACTATTAATGGCCGCTGGCATCGTCACTTGGCTGATCGGCTGGCGCAAGACAAACTGATTGTTTGCCTGATACAAATCGCGTAATGTCGCAGGCTTAAGCCCGAATTCATACGGGCTTTCTGTGCGTTACAATCAACAGTTTTTCACAGAATATTAGAGGCATATCTCATGGGCGGTATCAGTATTTGGCAATTATTAATCATTGCCGTCATTGTTGTACTTCTGTTCGGTACCAACAAACTTCGTAACCTGGGTTCGGATTTGGGTTCTTCCATTCGCGGCTTCAAAAAAGCCATGGGCGATGAAGACGATAAAAAGGATCAACCGAAAGAGCAGGACGCTGACTTCAACGCGAAAACTCTGGCAGACAAACAGCCAACCTCGGCGACTAAAGACGACGCCCGGAACGACAAGCAGGTGTAACTGTGTTCGACATTGGTTTTAGTGAACTGGTATTGGTGTTCGTGATCGGGCTGATTGTACTTGGTCCGCAGCGTTTACCGGTTGCGGTGAAAACCGTTGTAGGCTGGATCCGAGCGATTCGCTCGCTGGCCGCAAATGTACAAAACGAACTGGCGCAGGAGCTGAAACTGCAAGAATTGCAGGACAGCCTGAAAAAAGTGGAAGAGGCGGGACGCGGTACGCTGTCGCCAGAATTGAAAGAGTCCATGGAAGAGCTGCGTAAAACCGCTGATTCCATGAAGCGTTCTGTGCAGCAGAGTATCGACCTGGAAAAAGCGGAGGATGAAGCCAACACCATTCATCCAACGCCGCCTACCGCACCTGCTCAGCCGGCGAATTCAGCGCCGGTAACGCCGGCAGCGGCGGAACATCAAACCAGCGCGCCAGCGCAAGCGCCGCAGCCTGCCGAACCCGCTGCCGACGCCGCGGCAAAAACAGACACCGCTAGTGCGCCATCCAGCGCCGCACCGATTTCCCTCGTAAAAGATGATCGATAAACATGGCCGTTGAAGATACCCAACCGCTCATCAGCCATCTGATTGAGCTGCGCAAGCGTTTGTTAAACTGCATCATTGCAGTGTTCGCGATCTTTCTGTGCCTGGTTTATTTTGCCAACGACATTTACCACCTGGTAGCGTCGCCGTTGATCAGCCAAATGCCCGCCGGTGCCAGCATGATCGCTACCGACGTCGCATCGCCGTTCTTTACGCCGATCAAACTCACCATCATTGTCTCGGTGTTCCTGTCCGTGCCGGTGATTTTGTATCAGGTATGGGCGTTTGTTGCGCCAGCGCTGTATCGCCATGAACGCAAACTGGTGATGCCACTGATGTTCTCCAGCACCCTGCTGTTTTACGTTGGCGTTGCTTTTGCTTATTTCATCGTCTTTCCGCTGGCCTTTGGCTTCTTTGCCAAAACCGCACCGCAGGGCGTCACCATCGCCACCGATATTACAAACTACCTCGATTTTGTCATGACGATTTTCATGGCGTTCGGCGTAGCCTTTGAGGTGCCGATTGCGATTGTGCTGATCTGCTGGACCGGCATTACCACGCCGGAAGATCTGAAAAAGAAACGTCCTTATATTTTGGTCGGCGCCTTTGTGGTTGGGATGTTGCTCACACCGCCGGATGTTTTTTCGCAAACTTTGCTCGCTATTCCGATGTACTGCCTGTTTGAAGTCGGCGTATTCTTCTCCCGCTACTATGTGGGCAAAGGTCGCAAAGCTGTGGACGATGAGGAACAGAATACCGAATCCTGATGTCCTTAGAGCAGGGCACCCCGCAAGCGAGCAGGGTGAAAGACATACATCTAAACCGCCCTTTGATTGGGCGGTTTTTATTTGGGAAGAACTATGTTTGATATCGGTGTAAACCTGACCAGCACGCAATTCGCGAAAGATCGTGAACAGGTGGTAAAACGCGCGCGCGAAGCAGGCGTCACCGGCCTGCTCATTACCGGCACCAATGCGCTGGAAAGCCAACAAGCGCGCCAGCTGGCAGCGCAGCATGCGGGATACTGCTGGTCCACGGCGGGCGTTCATCCGCATCACGCCAGCGAATGGTCAACGGAAACCGCAAACACGCTGCGTCGCCTTGCCGAAAGCGAGCAAGTGGTGGCAATTGGCGAATGCGGTCTCGATTTCAATCGCAATCTTTCCGCGCACGATCAGCAGGAGTATGCCTTTGATGCGCAGCTGGCGCTGGCTGCGGAGTTGCAGCTGCCGGTGTTTTTGCACTGTCGTGAAGCCCACGACCGTTTTGTAGCAGTGCTTGAGCCGTGGCTGCCGAAGCTGGTTGGCGCGGTGGCGCACTGCTTTACCGGCACGCGTGATGAGCTGGAGTCATGCCTGGCGTTGGGATTATCGGTGGGCATTACCGGTTGGGTATGCGATGAGCGGCGTGGCATGGAACTGCGTAAACTGCTGCCGCTGATTCCGGCTGAACGTTTGCTACTGGAAACTGACGCGCCTTATTTGCTGCCGCGCGATATGCATCCGCGTCCAACCTCAAGACGTAATGAACCCTGTTTCCTGCCGCACATCGTGCAGCAGGTGGCGAATTGGCGTGGGGAAGAGGCGGACGCGCTGGGCGCGCAGGTGGATCACAATGCGCGCCAGCTGTTTAAACTGGCCTAGAGCTTACGGAACTGTTTGTTATCGACGCTGCGCATCACTTGCTTATTCAGCAGATTGAGCAGCAGCACCGAACGCGTTTCTCCATCCGGCTCAGCGAAAATCGCGCGCAATCCTTCAAACGTACCATCGGTGATGATCACTTCATCACCGCTTTGCGGCATTTCAGGATCGAGCCAGATCTGTGGCACATCGGTTTGTAGCGCTTCGATCACTTCGCTGGAAACCGTGGCTGGCATGGCGCCGAAACGCACAAAATGGCTGACGCCGCGCGTGCTGCTGATGGTGGTGGTGTGAATCGCTTCGGGATCGAATTCAATAAACAGATAGTTGGGAAACAGCGGCTCACTCACGGTGGTACGTTTGCCGCGCACCATCTTCTCCAACGCGATCATTGGGCTGAGGCAATTCACCTCTTGTCGCTCAAGATGCTCTTTCGCGCGCAACAGTTGTCCACGTTTGCAATAGAGTAAGTACCAGGATTCCATAACCGCTCCCAAATAATGGACGCTAAGAATACCAAACCTGCTGTCAGAGTTATAGCGCATCGGTGAGTTGAAGCTGGATGCAAAAAACAATTTCACTACGAATTTTCTGAATGGTGCGACTTATTAACGCTTTCTTGCAAGAAAATTGACGGCTGACAACCATCTGTATCAGACTCCTTCTCCATCTTTCGCATGAAATGAAAAGGACTGGCTGATGGAACTGTTCTTGTTGAGCAATGGCAAGGTG
The DNA here is from genome assembly GCA_966185695.1 of uncultured Pantoea sp. Classification (GTDB taxonomy): domain Bacteria; phylum Pseudomonadota; class Gammaproteobacteria; order Enterobacterales; family Enterobacteriaceae; genus Pantoea. Next base: position 41,369 of record CBIFUL010000029.1, read on the forward strand.
GCTGAAGATGCGCCGCTGCTGAGCTACGCGCACCCTCAACTGCACGCGATGATCGCTCAGCGTGGCATTACTTCTGCGGTGTTGGTGCCCTACGCCATCGTTCGTGGCGACCACGCCCAGCGCGCGCAGGAATTGTCCGAGTCGCTGGGCATTGCCGTGCGTACCCTGCACGAATTCTCTTCTCCGGTTGCCGCGATTGAGCAGGCCGAACTGATCTTGGTGAGCGGCGGCAACACGTGGTTCCTTAATCAAATGCTGCATGAGCAAGGTTTGATCGTGGCGATTCAACGCGCGGTGCGTGAACGCGATGTGCCTTATATTGGCTGGAGCGCCGGTTGCAACGTCGCTACGCCATCGATTCGTACCACCAACGATATGCCGGTACGCAGCAGCGTGGTGTTACCCGCGCTCGGCTTGTTCCCGGTACAAATCAACCCGCATTATCTGGATGCGCACGTTAGCGGTCACATGGGTGAGACGCGCGACGAGCGTTTGGCGGAATTCTGTGCCGTCAATCCGCACGAATCAGTGATTGCGCTGCGCGAAGCCAGTTTTTTGCACGTTAGCGAGAATCGCCTGCGTTACTACAGCGCGCGCGGCGAAGACTTCAAAGTGTTCCGCCACGGCGAGCCGATTGCGGCGTATCACGATGTGTTAGCGATTCAGTCGCTGGTGCCGTTTTCCTGTCAGCCAATCTGACCCAGAAACCTCAACAAGCTGGAGCTGATAAACCTTTAACCTTCCTATTTTAAGGCGCAGAAGGCGGCAAAGGAGTGAATCCCAGGTAAGTGATTGGGATGAATGAGAGCAGTCAACGCACCTGCACCTTGAAGTATGAGCGGTATATAATGGCGCTTCACTCTGGCCGGAAAGCTAAAGCCGCATGAAATATCAGGATTTACGAGAGTTCCTCGCGTTGCTGGAACAGCGTGGCGAGTTAAAACGCATCACTCAGGAGATCGACCCTGAGCTTGAGATGACCGAAATTGCCGACCGCACCCTGCGAGCCGGCGGCCCGGCGCTGCTGTTCGAGAACCCGAAAGGGTACGATATGCCGGTGCTGTGTAATCTGTTTGGCACGCCGAAGCGCGTGGCGATGGGCATGGGGCGCGAAGAGGTAAGCGCGCTGCGTGAAGTCGGCGAACTGCTGGCCTTCCTGAAGGAGCCTGAGCCGCCAAAAGGTTTCCGCGATCTGTTCGATAAGATGCCACAGTTCAAACAAGTGCTGAATATGCCCACCAAGCGCCTGCGTAATGCGCCGTGCCAGGAGGAGATTTTCAGCGGCGACGACGTCGATTTGTCGCGTATCCCGGTGATGAAATGCTGGCCGGGCGATGCTGCGCCGCTGATCACCTGGGGTTTGACCGTGTCGCGCGGGCCGCACAAAGAGCGTCAGAATCTGGGCATTTATCGCCAGCAGGTCATTGGCAAAAATCGCGTGATTATGCGTTGGTTGTCGCATCGCGGCGGCGCGTTGGATTTTCAGGAGTGGTGCAAAGCGCATCCGGGTGAACGTTTTCCGGTTGCTGTGGCGCTGGGTGCCGATCCTGCAACCATTCTCGGCGCGGTCACGCCGGTGCCCGATTCGCTCTCCGAATACGCGTTTGCCGGGCTGCTGCGCGGCAATAAATCGGAAGTGGTGAAGTGCGTGTCAAACGATCTTGAGGTGCCCGCCAGCGCGGAGATCGTGCTGGAAGGTTACATCGAGCCAGGCGATATGGCGCCCGAGGGACCTTACGGCGATCACACAGGCTACTACAATGAAGTTGATAGCTTCCCGGTGTTTACCGTGACGCATATAACGCAACGGCGTAACCCGATTTATCATTCAACTTACACCGGACGTCCGCCTGATGAACCTGCGGTACTCGGCGTGGCGTTGAACGAAGTGCTGGTGCCTATTCTGATCAAGCAGTTCCCGGAGATCGTGGACTTCTATTTGCCACCGGAAGGGTGTTCCTATCGCCTCGCGGTGGTGACGATGAAAAAACAATACGCCGGGCACGCCAAACGGGTGATGTTTGGCGTCTGGTCATTCCTGCGGCAGTTTATGTATACCAAGTTCGTGATCGTCTGCGACGACGACGTGAACGCACGTGACTGGAACGATGTGATTTGGGCAATTACCACGCGTATGGATCCGGCACGCGATACGGTGTTAGTGGAGAATACGCCAATCGATTATCTCGATTTCGCCTCGCCGGTTTCCGGTTTGGGTTCGAAGATGGGACTCGACGCCACCAACAAGTGGCCGGGCGAAACCACGCGCGAATGGGGCACGCCAATTGTGAAAGATCCCTTGGTGACGGCACGCATCGACGCGATTTGGGATGATTTAGCTATTTTTGCCGAACCGCCGCAGCGCTAACGGCAGCAGACAACCATAAGAAAGGGCACGTATGACGACCTTAAGCTGCAAAGTGACTTCGGTTGAAGCCATTACGGATACGGTTTTCCGCGTTCGTTTGATTCCGGCGGCGGATTTTAGCTTCCGCGCCGGACAATATTTGATGGTAGTAATGGACGAGCGCGATAAACGTCCGTTTTCGTTGGCCTCAACGCCAATGGAAAAGGACATTATCGAGCTGCACATTGGTGCCTCGGATTTAAATCTCTACGCGATGGCGGTGATGGATCGCATCAAGAACGATCGGCAGATTAAGGTCGATATGCCGCACGGCGATGCGTGGCTGCGGGAAGAGAGCGATCGGCCGATTATTTTGATTGCGGGCGGCACCGGTTTTTCATACGCACGCTCCATTTTGCTGACGGCGCTGGCGCAGCAGCCGGATCGCGATATCGCCATTTATTGGGGCGGCCGCGAGCTGATGCACCTGTACGATCTGGATGAACTGCATGCGTTAGCGGTGAAGCACCCGAATTTGAAGGTGATTCCTGTGGTTGAGCAACCGGCCGAGGATTGGCAAGGCCGCAGCGGTACGGTGTTAACGGCGGTCATGCAGGATTATGCGACGCTTAGCGAGCACGACATTTATATCGCGGGCCGTTTTGAGATGGCAAAGATCGCGCGCGAACGCTTCTGTGCCGAGCGCGGTGCGCTGGAAGCGCAGATGTTTGGTGATGCATTTGCCTTTATCTAAATAAAAAAGCCCGCCCGAGAGGGCGGGAACACGTGCAACATTCAACGTATTAAACGCGTTCGAATACCGTCGCAATGCCCTGACCTAAGCCAATGCACATGGTCGCCAGACCAAACTGCGCATCGCGACGTTCCAACAGATTAAGCAGCGTGGTGCTGATACGTGCACCGGAACATCCCAGCGGATGACCGAGCGCAATCGCGCCGCCGTTCAGGTTTACTTTCTCATCAAGCTGTTCCAGCAAGCCCATATCTTTGATACACGGCAGCGCCTGCGCGGCGAAGGCTTCATTGAACTCGAACAGGTCGATATCCTGTACGCTCAATCCGGCCCGTTTTAGCGCCAGTTTGCTGGCGGGAACCGGGCCGTAACCCATGATTGAGGGATCGCAACCCACCACCGCCATGCTGCGAATGCGCGCGCGTGGCGTCAGGCCGAGTTCGCGGGCGCGGCTTTCGCTCATGATCAGCATCGCCGCTGCGCCGTCAGAAAGCGCGGAGGAAGTGCCAGCGGTAACGGTGCCATTGACCGGATCAAAGGCCGGGCGCAGCGACGCCAGACCTGCAAGGCTGGTGTCTTCGCGAATCACTTCATCGATGTCATAGCGTTTCAGCACGCCGTCGGCATCGTGGCCGTATGTCGGGACGATTTCGCGTTTGAAGTCGCCGCGTTGTGTGGCTGCCCACGCGCGCTGGTGCGAACGCAATGCGAACGCATCTTGTTGTTCCCGCGTGATGTGGTGCATGCGCGCCAGCATTTCAGCCGTTAAGCCCATCATGCCCGCCGCCTTTGCTACCGTGCGGCCTAAGCCGGGATGGAAATCTACACCGTGGCTCATCGGCACATGGCCCATATGTTCGACACCACCAATCAGGCAGCTGTGCGCGTCGCCAACCATAATGGCGCGCGCCGCATCGTGCAGCGCCTGCATTGACGAGCCGCACAGGCGATTCACGGTGCTGGCCGGCACGCGATGAGGAATTTCCGCCAGTAGCGCGGCGTTACGCGCAATGTTGAAGCCCTGCTCCAGCGTTTGCTGTACGCAGCCCCAAATGATGTCATCCAGCGAGGCTGCATCCACGGCGGGATTGCGGCTCAGCAGTTCACGCATCAAATGCGCCGACAGATCTTCTGCCCGAACCTGGCGAAAGGCGCCGCCTTTAGAGCGGCCCATCGGTGTGCGTACCGCATCAACAATGACTACTTTTTCCATTTTCATTACCTCAGGCGCTTTGCAGCGCCGCTTCATCAATGGGTTGCACCGCGGGATACCAGCTCTGATGCTGATGGGCTTTTTGCACCAGCAGTTCAGGCAGCGCATACAGCGGGCCGAGCGCGATGTAGCGTTTGGCTTGATCAACTACATTGCTGTTGCCGAGCGTATCCATATACCGGAATGCGCCGCCACGGAACGGTGGGAAGCCTAAGCCGTACACCAGCGCCATGTCGGCTTCGGCCGGTGAGGCGATGATGTTCTCTTCGAGGCAGCGCACCACTTCGTTGAGCATCGGCAGCATCATGCGGTTGGCGATCTCGTCATCGCTGAACACGCGTTTCGGTGCACAGATTGGCTGCAGCAGGGCATCAACCGCCGCATCGGCGCGTTTCTGCGCTTTGCCTTTTTTATCCAGCTCCCATAAGTAGAAGCCCTGGCCGTTTTTCTGGCCGTAGCGTTTAGCGTCAAACAGGACGTCAATTGCGTCGCGATAATCCTTCTGCATGCGCGAGGGGAAGCCGTGCGCCATCACTTGCTGCGCGTGATGCGCAGTATCAATGCCCACCACGTCTAGCAGCCAGGCGGGGCCCATCGGCCAGCCGAACTGTTTCTCCATCACTTTATCGACCTGACGGAAATCTGCGCCGTCACGCAGCAGCAGGCTAAACGCGGCGAAATAGGGGAACAGCACGCGATTCACAAAGAAGCCTGGGCAATCATTGACCACGATAGGCGTTTTCCCCATTTTGCTCGCCCACGCCACAACTTTGCTGATGGTGGTTTCCGAGGTCTGCGCGCCGCGAATCACCTCAACCAGCGGCATGCGCGGCACCGGATTGAAGAAGTGCATACCGCAGAAGTTTTGCGGGCGCTGCAGCGCCTGCGCCAGTTGGCTGATCGGAATAGTGGAGGTGTTGGAGGCGAGAATCGCGTCTTCACGTAAGTGTTGTTCGGTTTCGGCCAGCACTTTGGCTTTGATCTGCGGATTCTCCACCACGGCTTCAACCACCACATCGCTGCGTTCAAATCCGGCGTAATCCAGCGTTGGCTGAATGGTTGTCAGCACGCTTGCCAGCTTGGCGCCGTTGATTTTTCCGCGCTCAAGTTGTTTATTCAGCAGCTTGCTGGCTTCGCTCATGCCGAGTTCCAGCGCGTGCGGATTGATGTCTTTCAGCTGTACCGGCACGCCTTTCCATGCGGATTGATAAGCGATGCCGCCGCCCATAATTCCCGCGCCCAGTACGGCGGCGTGTTGAGGCGCACCGGCCGCGCTGCTGTGTTTTTTCGCCAACCCTTTGACGTATTGATCGTTGAGGAAGATTCCAACCAGTGCGCGGGCGACATCGCTTTGCGCCAGCGGTACAAAAGCGGCGGTTTCTAATTTCAGCGCGTCATCGCGGCCTAAGCTGGCCGCGGCTTCGATGGTTTTCACGGCGGCGATCGGTGCAGGGTAATGTTTGCCTGCGGTTTGCTGCACCATGCTTTTGGCGATGGTGAAGCTCATCGCGGCTTCAATCGGGCTGAGTTTTAGCGGGGCCAGTTTTGGCGCGCGGCGTGCCTGCCAGCTGCCTTGCACTATGGCGTCCTGCAACATGCTTAAGGCCGACGCGCGCAGTTTTTCGCTGCTTACGACTGCATCGACCAAGCCGAGCTTGAGCGCGCTGTTGCCATCGAGATCTTTACCGGCGGCAATGATCTCTAATGCGCTGTCGGCGCCGAGCAGACGCGGCAAACGCACGCTGCCACCAAAGCCTGGCATAATGCCGAGTTTGGTTTCGGGCAAGCCAATACGCGCGGTTGACGTTGCAACGCGAAAATCGGTCGCCAGTACGCATTCGCAGCCGCCGCCCAGCGCGTAACCGTCGATAGCGGCAAGAGTTGGCACCGGCAAATCTTCCAGTCGATTAAAGATGCTGTTGGCAAATGTCAGCCATTGGCTCAACTTCGCTTCAGGTGCATCAAACAACGACAGGAATTCGGTGATATCGGCGCCGACAATAAACGCCGGTTTGGCTGAGGTAAGCAGCAGGCCGCGCAGCGATGATTGCTGTTCCAACACGCTCAGCGCTTCGCCTAGCGAAGCCACTGTTTTGGTATCGAGTTTGTTCACTGAGCCTGGCGCATCGAAAATCAACTCGGCGATGCCGTCGTCAAGCCAGTGAACTGAAAGGGTATCGCCTTGGTAGAGCATGTCCGTCTCCTGAAACCGCGAAAGGTGATCTGGTCATACCAGATGAGTTGGAGTGTGGATTCCATGTTAATTTTTTGCAAACGAGAGTTTGCTTATTTGGTACGGCGATCACAGCGTGTGCAGCACGGCATCGCATGAGTTGCTGTGCTACACTGCCGCCACTTTCGCGACATCGGAGACAAGCACATGGATTCACTGAAAACCCTGTATCACGCGCACATCAAGACGCTGCAACAGCGGGCGCAGCAGGTGCTGGCGCGTCATAAATTGGATGCAATGTTGATTCATTCCGGTGAGCTGCTAACGGTTTTCCTCGACGATCATACCTATCCGTTTAAGGTGAATCCGCAGTTCAAAGCGTGGGTGCCGGTGACGCAGGTGCCGAACTGCTGGCTGTGGATCGATGGCGTGAATAAGCCCAAATTATGGTTCTACTCGCCGGTAGATTACTGGCATAACGTTGAGCCGCTGCCGTCCAGTTTTTGGACGCATGAAATTGACGTCATCGGCCTAAAAAATGCCGATGAGATTGCGCAACTGCTGCCTGCGCAACGCGATAACGTGGCGTATATCGGGCCGGTGCCGACGCGCGCTGCCCAGCTGGGTATTAATAGCGAGCGCGTTAACCCAAAAGGAGTGATCGATTTCCTGCATTATTATCGCAGCATTAAAACCGAGTATGAGCTGGCGTGTATGCGTGCAGCGCAGAAGCTGGCCGTTGCCGGTCATCGTGCAGCCAAAGAAGCCTTTTTCTCGGGCATGAGCGAGTTCGATATCAATCTTGCGTATCTGACCGCGACCGGCCACCGTGATACCGATGTGCCTTACGGCAATATTGTCGCCCTGAATGAGCACGCGGCCGTATTGCATTACACCAAGCTGGAGCATCAGCCCCCGGCGAAACGGCATAGTTTCCTGATTGATGCCGGTGCAGAATATCTGGGGTACGCCGCCGACCTGACGCGCAGCTACGCTGCCCAGAGTAAAACGCGCTATGCCGAAATGGTGGAGGCGATGAATAAAGAAGAGTTGGCGTTGATTGCTACCCTTAAAGCCGGCGTGCGCTATACCGATTATCACGTGCAGATGCATCAGCGCATCGCGCGCATGCTGCTGAAGTTTGAGCTGGTAAAAGGGCTGAGCGAAGAGACGCTGGTGGCGGAAGATTTGACCGGCCCGTTTATGCCGCACGGGTTGGGCCATCCGCTGGGCTTGCAGGTGCATGATGTCGCAGGCTTTATGCAGGATGACAATGGCACGCACATGGCCGCGCCGTCGCAATATCCGTATCTGCGCTGCACGCGCGTGCTGGAGCCGGGCATGGTGCTGACTATCGAACCGGGCTTTTACATTATCGATTCGCTGCTGGCGAAGCTGCGCGGCGGTAAGTTCAGTCAGCATTTCGACTGGCAGGCGATTGACGCGTTGAAACCTTACGGTGGTATTCGTATTGAAGACAATGTGGTGATCCACGCCAATCGCATCGAAAATATGACGCGCGATCTGCATCTTGCCTGATGGATGCTTACGATATTCCCGCTGAAGCGGTGAGCCTCAGCGAGGAAACCATTAAGAAAAGCCGCTTCATTACTTTGCTGGCGCACACCGCGGGCGTGGAAGCGGCGCGGGCGTTTGTCCAGCAGGTTAAGCAGGAGCATCCTACCGCGCGGCATCACTGCTGGGCGTGGGTGGCGGGCGCGCCGAACGATTCACAGCAGCTCGGCTTCTCCGATGATGGCGAGCCTTCGGGCACCGCTGGCAAGCCGATGCTGGCGCAGCTGATGGGCAGCGGTGTAGGTCAAATCACCGCCGTGGTGGTGCGTTATTATGGCGGCATCATGCTTGGCACGGGTGGATTAGTAAAAGCTTACGGTGGCGGCGTACAGCACGGGCTGAAACACTTAGCGCGCCAGCGTAAAGTGCCGATGCAATCATTCACCTTGCACTGCGAGTATGCGCAGTTGAGCGATATCGAACGTCTGCTGCAACGTTTTGACGGCATGATAGAAGAGAGCCATTATCAGGATCGTATCGCGCTGCGTTTGGCGTTGCCGCATCCGCAGATTGCTGGCTTTCGACAAAACCTCTCCGATTACAGCCGGGGCGCGCTGACGCTCATCCCGCTGGACAACTAAAAAGCATCTGTTTAAAGGAAACGGCTGAATGCATTTTCGCGCCATAACCCGCATCGTGGGCCTGCTGGTGATTTTGTTCTCGGTGACCATGATTTTACCGGGCCTTGTTGCACTGATTTATCGTGACGGTGCCGGGCGCGCGTTCAGCCAGACTTTTATGATGGCGATCGTTATCGGCTCGCTGCTGTGGTGGCCGAACCGTAAAGAGAAAACCGAGCTGAAGCCGCGCGAAGGCTTTTTGATTGTGGTGCTGTTCTGGACGGTGCTGGGCAGCGTTGGTGCAATGCCATTTATTTTTGCTGAGCAGCCGCATCTTTCCGTTACTGACGCGTTCTTTGAATCCTTTTCTGGTTTGACCACCACGGGCGCAACGACGCTGGTGGGATTGGATACGCTGCCAAAGGCGATTCTTTTCTATCGTCAGATGCTGCAATGGCTCGGCGGCATGGGCATCATCGTATTGGCGGTGGCGATTCTGCCGATTTTGGGCGTTGGCGGCATGCAGCTGTATCGCGCTGAAATGCCAGGCCCGCTGAAGGACAACAAGATGCGTCCGCGTATTGCCGAAACGGCTAAAACGCTGTGGCTGATCTACGTGCTGCTTACCGTGGCTTGTGCGGTGGCATTATGGTTGGCGGGCATGCCGATGTTTGATGCAATCGGCCACAGCTTTTCCACCATCGCCATTGGCGGCTTCTCAACGCACGATGCCAGCATCGGCTTCTTTAATAGTCCAACCATTAACACCATCGTCGCGGTGTTCCTGCTGATTTCCGGCTGTAACTACGGCTTGCACTTTGCGCTATTGAGTGGGCGCAACCTAAAAGTGTATTGGCGCGATCCCGAATTCCGCATGTTTATTGGCGTGCAGCTGACATTAGTGCTGATCTGTACCCTGGTGCTCTATTTCCATGATGTGTACGCCAGCGGCTGGCAAACGCTCAATCAAGCGTTCTTCCAGGTGGTTTCGATGGCGACCACCGCCGGTTTCACTACCGATAGTATTGCGCGTTGGCCGCTGTTTTTACCGGTGCTGCTGCTGTGCTCAGCTTTCATTGGTGGCATGGCGGGTTCAACAGGCGGCGGCTTGAAGGTGATCCGCATCCTGCTGCTGTTTAAACAGGGCTCGCGTGAATTGAAGCGTTTGGTGCACCCGAATGCGGTTTACACCATTAAATTGGGTAACCGCGCCTTGCCGGAGCGTATCCTCGAAGCGGTATGGGGATTTTTCTCTGCTTATGCACTGGTGTTCTTGCTTAGCATGTTGGCGATCATTGCAACCGGCGTGGATGATTTCTCGGCGTTTGCTGCGGTAGCCGCAACGCTGAATAATCTAGGCCCCGGTTTGGGCGTGGTAGCTGACAACTTCACTTCAATGAACGATGTAGCTAAGTGGATTTTGATTTTGACTATGCTGTTTGGACGCCTTGAGGTATTCACGCTGCTGGTGCTGTTCACGCCGACCTTCTGGCGGGAATGATTAAAACAGGATGATGTGATGAAAGCGTTAATTCTCTATTCCAGCCGCGATGGCCAAACTCGCGAAATTGCAGCGCGCATTGCGCAGACATTGGTGCCGCAGCAACTGTGCGATGTGCTGGATTTGTTAGAGGCAGATAATATTGATTGGGCGCAGTACGATCGCGTGCTGATTGGCGCATCAATTCGTTATGGGCGTTTTCATCCAGCCTTAATGAAATTTGTTACCCAATTCAAAGCGCAGCTGCATCAGCGCGTCAGCGGTTTCTTTAGCGTGAACCTCACGGCGCGTAAAGCTGATAAGTGTTCACCGGAAACGAATGCCTATACGCGCAAGTTCCTTGAACAGTCACCCTGGCAGCCTGATTGCTGTGCGGTATTCGCCGGTGCACTGCGTTATCCGCGTTATCGCTGGTTTGACCGCGTGATGATTCGATTCATTATGCGTATGACTGGCGGCGAAACCGATACTTCTAAAGAAGTGGAATACACGGATTGGAATAAAGTCGCGATTTTTGCCCAGGATTTTGCACAGTTACCAGGCAAATCGTTGTGAAATACAGCGTTATGGCGAAATTTAGGACGAACGATAATTTTTTTGCAATAAACCCTTGTCAGCCCCGAATAACTCCCTATAATGCGCCACCAC